>CAYRIO010000004.1:0-203555 GCA_964424355.1 uncultured Peptostreptococcaceae bacterium | reverse complement strand
GTCTATGCTGAACAGATCAACGGCTGGACAATGTCCCAGGGCAAAATGGTTTCCGAGATGGTCAATGACCTGCAGAATATCGGAAATTATGATATGGCCTACCTCTTCAATTATTTCCAAAGCAAGCAGAAGGAAAATCCGCACATCATCAGCTTCTATGCAGGTTTCAGTGATAAACAGTTCATTTCCGGCGACGGGTGGATTCCGGGTGAGGATTATGACTGTACGACCCGGGACTGGTACACCGCAGCGGTTGCCAACAACGGGCTGGCTTTTACAGCACCCTATCTGGATGTGACCACTAATAAGATGATCATCACCGTTGCACGGCCGATTGTTAAAGACGGTGCGGTCATCGGCGTAGGCGCGGCGGACATTTATGTTGATTTCCTGACCCAACTTGTTGAGCAGGCCAAAGCCGGCGAAGGCAGCTACGCCTTCCTTTTGGACGCTGACAAGAATTTTGTCGTCCATCCGAATAAGGCGTTCCAACCGACTGAAGAAAAACTCATGCCACTTGCTGAAGCGGCAAACGGCATCTTTAAAGATATGCCCGCCCTTGATAAGAAGACAGCACGCATTGAAAAGCATAAGGATTTCGACGGGGTCGAAAAATGGTTCGCCATGGCTCCGATCAGTGAAAATGGCTGGACCTTTGCATTTGTAATCCCCACTAAGGTTTTCAACGATTCACTGAACCAGCTGATCATGGGTTTTTTAGCGGCAACGGCTGTGACACTGGTGCTGACCATCATCGTTTCTGTGATCAGCGCTAATGGATTTGTTAATCCGATCCTTGAGCTTACCCGCTATATGCAGCATCTTTCCAACGGGGATCTTACCCAAAAGCTTGCCGTGCGTTCCAAGGACGAAATCGGCCAATTAGGTGAGATCTACAACAAGACCGTATTGGATTTAGGTACCCTGATCCATAACGTCAAGTCGGTTTCCGCCGAACTCACCCTGGCATCCCAAAATCTTGCCGCCACATCCGAACAGACCAGTGCAGCTGCCGATGAAGTGGCAAAAACGGTGGATGAAATTGCAAAGGGCGCTCAGGACCAGGCCCTTGATGCCGAACAGGGAGCCATCATCGGAAAAGCACTTTCGGACAGCTTTGAACTGCTCTCAAAGAATACAGAGCATATGCTGAGTGCGGCAGAATCCCTGATGCAAGCCAACAATTCAGGTGTTGAAGCCGTCAATTTCCTCAAGGTTAAGACCGACTCCACCAACATCGCCAACGACCACATCCAGTCCGTTATCTACCAGCTCAATGAAAAGACACAGCAGATCGGCAGCATTCTTGATTCTATCTCCGCCATTTCCGTACAGACAAATCTTCTGGCGCTTAACGCCTCCATCGAAGCTGCTCGGGCCGGTGAGCATGGCCGTGGCTTTGCGGTGGTTGCCGAGGAAATACGGAAGCTTGCGGAAGAATCCGCTAAATCAGCGGACGAAGTCCGGAATATCGTGACCAACATCCAGGCCGACAGCAACCGTTCCAAGGAAAGCATGGCTGAGCTCAAAAGCATCGCCGGCGAACAGAATACCGCCGTATCAAACGTATACAGCTCCTTCGGCTCAATAACGACCTCCTACCATGAAATCTCCACTCAAATCAAACTGATCGGTGATTCTATGGGACATCTGACGAAGGATAAGGATGCCATTATTGCCAGCATCGAAAACATCTCCGCCATTTCTGAGGAGACCGCTGCTGCGTCCGAGGAAGTGACCGCCTCCATGGATCAGCAGGTATCTGCCGTTGATGAAGTGGCGCGCTCCGCAGAAAAGCTCAATGAGATTTCACATGAACTGAATAAGGAAATCGATAAATTCAAAATCTAACGTCAAGACCAATAAAACAGGACATCTCCTCCAAGAAGCAATTCCAGAGGGGGTGTCCTGTTTTTATGGATAGGTCGCTTATCAGTATTATTTCTAAGACGTATGAAGGGCAACGGGATGAGGCCCTGCCTATCCCAAATTCAGCAGTGGTGACGGGCGACAGGGACGCAGGTGAAAATATGTATTGATAAGTGGATAGGTAGTGCCTGACCCCTGTGAGGTTTTTGCTAACACTGGATGACGAAATGAGATATCTTGTCAGATTTATGTCAGGCTGTTCCTCTATGCTATAGATGTAGGGAGCATTCACTGAATGTGCCTACAAGTGATGTAGACGAGGAGGACTATTATGAATGAAGACATCCTAAAAGGAAAATGGGGCGAAATCAAGGGTGAGGTTAAGAAACAGTGGGGTAAACTCACGGACGACGATCTCATGGTGATTTCCGGAGAGAAAGACAAACTGGTAGGGATCCTTCATACGAAATATGGGTATGAAAAGGATAAGGCTGAAGAAGAGTATAAGCTATTTATTGAGAGGCAGAATAAAACACCTAAACTGTAGTAAAAAATCCGAGGCACTCAAGTGGTGTTGCAAGATCGCGTTGCGATGCTTCGCAGTCAAAAAAACAGGGAATTGCAAGCAATTCACCTGTTTTTTTGACTGCGTTCAGAAGCCATACCAAGCAAAAAAATGAAAGAGCGATTGCACAGGCAAAAGGGCCAGGCACAATTTATACACCCGTGCATCGGTAAGTCTTTTATTTTCGTGTCTCAAGCTATGGGAGCATTATATCTGTGAAACTTTCTTTGTCCTGCGTTTAAAATGTCACAGGAAAGGTATAATCCAATTGAAAACATCGACATTCCTTAGGTAGAACCGAGCTGAAAGGAGCATGGAATGGGGAAATTTCTCGTCAGAAAGACGAACACGGGATTCAAGTTCGATCTCAAGTCTAAGAATGGTCAGGTCATAGGCACATCGGAGGTGTATGCTACAAAAGGAGCATGCCTAAAGGGAATTGAAAGCGTTAAAGTCAATGCCCCGATTGCAAAATTTGAAGATCAGACGGATCCGAATCATGAAAAAGTTACAAACCCTAAATTCGAAATGTATGCAGACAAGGCCGGAGAATTCCGATTCAGGCTCAATGCCCGGAATGGCGAAACCATCCTCACTTCTGAGGGGTATTCGGCGAAGTCAGGTTGCTTGAATGGCATTGAAAGCGTCAGAAAGAACGCTCAGGAAGCCCCAATCATTGAGGAGGAATAATAATGGACATCAATAACATCATCGAAAACGTCGTTGGAAAAATCATGGCAGACGAGGGTCTGAAAGCCAAGCTCAAAGAAAACCCCATTGGCACCGTTGAGTCTCTCATTGGGATGGATCTCCCGGATGATCAGATCAAGGCCGTGACAGATGCCGTGGTGGCAAAAGTAGGTATTGACGGCGCCGGGGATGCATTCAATAAATTGAAAAATCTATTTTAATCACGCCCCAAACCAAAGAGGTTGAAGTTAAGAGCTTTTCAACAGAATTTGTGCCGTTGAGAAGCTTCTTTTATTTTTTGAAGCGGTATGTTATTATATATACATCGAATCGATGTATATATGGAGAGGTGCTTCTGATGTTTGAATTCTTGATATTAGGCTTTCTTTCCGAAGCTTCAATGCATGGTTATGAATTGAAATTGAGATTGAATGCCTTGGCAGGCTATTACCGCAAGATCAGCGACGGCACGCTTTATCCTGCCATAAAAAGGCTGGTTTTAAAGGGATTGGTGGTAGAGATTCCTCAGGTAGATACCCGGGGGAAATACCTGCTGGAAATCACACCCCTGGGGTTACTAGAGCTGAAGGAAAGGCTTGAACATCCTGAAGAGGTTGATATCACAGACCGCAACCGATATTTTGGGTTGCTGAATTTTCTCCATCTGGTATCACCGGAGAAACAAGTGGAGATCCTTGAACGGCGAAGAAACTTCATCCTCAATCCCAAACCCTTCAATTCGAACGAGGGGACCACAAGCAAGGCCCCTTGCGAAAGCATCTACCGGGACGGCATGCTTAAAATGGCAAAGGATATCCGAAAATCGGAGCTTGTCTGGTTGGAAGATACTATCCGTACAATGAAGCGGGAGACCTAATTGAATTGAAGGAGGGGATTGCGGGATGACTAGCTATGAACTGCTGATACTGTTTGCCGTTATGTTTGCAGCGACGATTACACCGGGGCCTGCTATGCTCTACGCGATGGATTGCGGCGTACGGTACCGCCTAAGCGATACCATTCTGGCGGCAACAGCCATATCCATCATGGCCGTGAGCTATGGTGCCCTGGCGCTTTTGGGATTGGCGGCAGCCATGGTGCAAATGGGAGAACTTTTTACCCTGCTTAAGATTTTGGGAGGGCTGTATTTGATATATTGTGGGTGGCAAAGGTTCTCTGCGCCGTATACGGAGATGGGCGGAAGCCGCTTTGCGCAGGCGAAGAAGAGCCCCTCAGGGCTCTTTATGGAAGCATTGCTGTTGGGAGCTTCAAACCCCAAGGGGATTCTGTTCTTTGCTGCGCTTTTTCCACAGTTCATTCCGCAGAATGCGGGGCCGTCGAACATGCTGCCGATCCTAATCATAACCTTTAGCACCAGTTTTCTTGGGCTGATGCTTTATTCAGTGGGCGGCAAGTTGATGACAGGAGCCCTTAAAATCCAGAGGATCCAGAAAGCATTCAACCTGTTTGCGGGGAGTTTCTACTGCTGGTTTGGTCTGGGGCTGATCACAGAGAATAAATAAGGGATAGATAGTTTATAAGCAGCTGAAAAGGGTGTGGCAATGGAATTAAGTGTACATGATGTGTCTGACCTCGTGATGGAGACCCAGATACGCCCCGTACCGGTCAGCGGCCTTTTCGATAAGGCCCAAGTCTTCCGGCGAAAGGGGTTCGAAGGGGTTCAGGGAGATTGTGACCTGATTTCGCTTGATTTCCCGTTTCCAGGTTCCTGCAACGGCGCCGCGAAGAATGATTGTGGAAAGGAACATGCCGTTGTTACCAGGGCAGATTTCCTGATTACGGGCGGGGGAAAGAACGTCGGATCGGTCCTTGTACCCCAGAAGGTATTCGTCAAAGCCGGGAAGCAGCAAGGCCTGCTCCTCATAGGCGGGAATGGCGGATGTTTTGGACATTTTGTAAACGCGGCCCCCGGATTCAATAGAGGCGAGGGTGTCTTCAATCGCCTGTACACCGGCTCGAACGTCCGTCATTTTCAGTCCGGACCACCAGGCGAAATCCTGCAGGGTGGCGGGGCCGTGGCTTGAAAAATAGAGCCTGGCCAGCCGGGCAAGGGCCTGAGGGCGCGTGAGCGGATCGGGTTTTGGAACCCACTCATCCAGAAGGACAAAGGTATCCTTGCTTCCGCTGGGGGGGCCGAAACAGAGGAGGCCTTCCAGAGCCAGGTGGGAAAGAATATGATAACCCCGCTGGCCCTCGGAAGAAGCCCCGCAGGAATCGATGATGCTGTACATTTCATCCCGGGTAAGGATCCGGCCACCCCGGAGTTCTTCGGCGAAGGCGCCCCCGCATCGGTTCAGGATCTCCGCGGTGAGGCTCAGTGCGGTCCGCCTGGATACCCGTGCCTTTAAAAGATCCGGTCCCAGAAGCGCCACCATCCAGTGCAGGTTTTCGGCAGAAACAAAGGCCAGGGTTCCCCGCATCAGCCAGGTGCGCACCACTTGCCGGTTGCGGACGGATTCTATAACCAAAGCGTCGGTACAGCCCGGTACCCGGAGAGCCAGAGCCCATTTGGACCCGGCGTAGTCCTGTCCCTGAATGGCGCCGAAATGATCGGTCACCGCCACCGGCGATGTTGCCCGGGGAGAAACCAAATGCTGGTTGTAAAGGCGCAGCTGTGGAATTTCTAAGTTCATCTCGTTCATAAGGGTTCCTTTAGTTGCTGGAATCAGTTCTCATTCAATGATTACTTGGATTTAATTCCACACCAACTTGAAATTTCCTTCATGGGGCTCCAACTTGCATAGAAATGAATGTTTTCCTGGCCTTAACTGATACCATTTGATTTAATGGGAGGAAAGGTGAAATAAAAGCGATCAATACAGTTGCTGAACCGGTTTTTTAACTGCCCCTCACGGAGGAAGAAAATGATGAGACTAAAAAGCGCCCAAACTTTAGATAGGACTCCAAAACATCATGGCACGGCAATATTCATTGCAGTGCTGGCACTGGTTTGTGTGATTGTCCCGTTGGCAGGCTGCCAAGAAAAAAGCACGGAGAGCCCTCCCCCTGTAGAAACAGTCGTCCCTGCAGACAACACCACTTCAAGCAGCGAAACCACGGCGATCCTTTATGAAAATACCGATTATGGCTTCCGCTTTCCTCTGCCGGACAGCTGGAAGGGTTATACGGTTGTAACGGACAAATGGGAAGGACTGTCTACTGGGGATCCGCAAGGGGAAAAGATTGTGGAAACGGGTCCGAAGGTTTCCATAAGACATCCTGAATGGACTGCTGAAAACCCTCGCCAGGACATACCGATCCTGGTATTCACCCTTGAACAGTGGAACGCAATGCATCAGGAGAATGGGTTCCATATCGGTGCGGCGCCCATCGAGCCCAGTGAACTGGGGCGTAATGCTAAATATGTATTCGCCCTGCCTGCCCGCTACAACTTCGCATTCCCGACAGGCTATGAAGAAGTGGAAGCCCTCTTGAAGGGCCATCCGCTCCAACCGAATTGATCTGTAAAATCGAATGATTTGGCGCAAATGAAATGCTCCCCACCGGGTAGACGGATGAACAACAGAATCTGTTACCAAAGGGGGAGCATTTCGCTTGGATTGGCGTGGGGACGGCCTTAAGGGTTTTTGAATCATCTTCACGAGAAATCCAGAGAATGAGTTGTCTTAAAATTCAATCAATGAGCTGTTGATAATTTAGAGAAAATGGAAAATAGAAGTCGAAAAAATATTTAAAAATCTAACTAATAAGTAGATAAATATTTGAAATATAATCCAATATATGCTATTATACGTAAGTATCTCAATTACATATAAAAACATGACTATTTTGAATACACAACAGATACCGCATAAAAGTTTCTAATAAGAGAACAAGCGCATTACAAATTTAATATCGGCAAAGCTGATGAAAGTCAGTGACGCAAAACTATAGGGTCTACCAGCGCAAGCTCATGACTGCCAGTTGCGATTTTTATAAAAGCAAGTGGACTGCACATTGCTTTTTTTTTGTGCGTCAATTTGGACGGTCTCCCAAATAAGATCATTGTGGTATTGAAAGAAGTGATTTGAATTTTAAAGAGTGCTGCCACTGAACGGAAGAACAACACAAAGGAGTTTGAGAATGTGCATGAATGCAGCTGAAGACAGCATTTGCATTGGTTATGAAATTCAAGACGATCCGGAGGATATTTATGACAGATTTGAGATGGTGATTGGATCTTGCGATTATCTTCACCAGCTCAGCAAACGTGAATTCATGATTCAATTGTTCGATGATGTGTTCAAACTTGTCCCAGAAGCTCAAAAGGGTACCTTTTATGAATTGACTGAAGACCGGTTCACCTTGGTTTGCTCAAAAGGGTATGATGAATCTTTGTTATCCAAACTGTCTGGAAAAGTCAAGGACGTGTTTTTTGGTTCTGAAGCCACCATGAAACTGGATATTGAAGCCAAACAAATTCACATCAAATCGCTAAATGGCTCAGCGTTTGATCCTGAAACCCTTGCTCTTTTCAAAAAGCTGGGAATCAATGACGATTATATATCTTTGTATTGCCCCGTTAAGGTGGAAGGGGTCAATGTGGGGATCATGTGTCTGGAAAACTTCGAAAATGTTGAATTTTCAACGACTTCGGTAAAGACTTTGAAATTCTACTCTCAGCTGATATCCAACTATTTAACGGTGAAGACGAATCAGGATCTGTTGACACAGGTTCATATGGAAACGGTGTCGGCACTGGTTTCATCCATCGAAGTAAATGATTCCTATACGGAGGGGCACGGTAAAAGAGTGAGTTTCTATGCCAAACATCTGGGGGAAAAATTAGGCTTACCAAGGAAGACGATCGCGGATCTGGAGACCGCAGGGTTGCTTCACGACATCGGAAAGTTGGGAATCCCCACAGACATCTTGAATAAACCGGGGGAGCTAACTGAAGATGAATATGCGATTGTGCGCAAACATCCGGAGAGTACCTTAAAAATCCTTGAGAAAGTCAACGGACTTCATACAATACGGGAGTACGCGTATTGCCATCACGAGCATTTTGACGGCAAGGGTTACCCCAGGGGGCTGAAGGCGGACGAAATACCTTATGAGAGCCAAATTATTTCAGTGGCAGATGCTTTTGACGCGATGACATCTAAGCGAGCCTACAGAAAAGCATTGAAGCCTGAAGAAGCTGCCGAAATTCTCCGGAAGGAAGCCGGGAAGCAGTTCCACCCGGAGCTCTCTCTGATTGCGGCAAAGATCCTTCCGGTGCTTCATCTTGAACTGAATCAGTTTCACACCGGTGCAGAGATTTCAAAGACATTCATCTGTTAACGCTCAACAATGTACCAGTGCTCACTGGAGCATACGAAGGACGTCATAAAAAAACCATACATAAACATTGAAGGAGCTTTAACTCATGAAAACAATCAAAGTGAAACTCATCACGCTCACAGCGGTGATGCTGATGGTCGTCTGCATTGCTCTGGGAGCAATTTCCTCCGTAATGAGCACAAAGACTATCGAGGAAACCATCTCTGCAAACATTGAAGGCAAGGCGCAAGACGCGGCGCAGATCGTGGGTGTCAACATTGATAAAGAACTGCGGATTCTGGAACAGATTGCCGGACGTACCCGTATTTCAGACCCCGCCAATTCGGGAGAAGACAAAACCGCTGCCTTGGCAGAGGAGCTGAAGCGGAACGGCTACACACGGTTGGCTTTTGTGGATTTAAAAGGGATTGCCCATTATTCTGATGGCACATCCAAGGACCTTTCAGACCGGTCCTATGTGAAGTTGGCCTTGGCCGGAACCTCGAACGTTTCAGATACGATTGTCAGCAAGGTGGACGGCTCTGTCGTCATGGCTTATGCTGTCCCTGTCAAATTCAAGGATTCTCTGGTGGGCGCCGTGGTATCCATCCGTCCTGGAGAGTTCATCAGCAGTACGATCAAAGATATCAGCGTTGGCGGCACCAGTTTCGCGTTCATTGTATCCAAGGCCGGAACGGTTCAGGCGCACCCGAATGCTGAGTTGGTTAAGAAGCAGTACAATTATCTCGAGGAAGCGAAAAAGGATAAAAAGCTCCTTGCGCTGGGAGATCTGGTAACCCGGATGACCTCAAGAGAGACAGGGCATGGAAGCTATTGGTTTGAAGGGGTGGACAAGTACATGGGCTTCGCTCCGATTGTCGGTACAACCTGGTCTGTAGGGGTGTCTGTTCCCGAGAGTGAAGTGATGGCGCCAATCGTCAGTTTGAGAATGACACTGATCATTGCAACATCAGCCTTGCTTCTTCTTGGATTGGCTGGAGCCTGGTATATTGGCGTTCAGATATCGGTTCCCATCGTATCAGCGACGGCATTTTCCCGCGTGATGGGAAGCGGGGATTTCTCGCATGATGTGCCCGCTGTTTTCCTTGCCCGCAAAGACGAAATAGGCCAATTGGCCCATGCTTTTGATGAAATGACGCATAATTTCAGGGGCCTCATTGGAACGGTTGTCGGCTTGGCGCAGCAAGTAGCTGCTTCCTCGGAAGAATTGATGGCAGTTTCAGACCAGGTACATGCCGCATCCAACGAAATCGCAAAGTCGGTGGAGGAGATTGCTGAAGGCGCTTCAGATCAAGCGAAGGAAACCGAAAGCGGCGCGCTTCGGGCGGCGGAACTGGGTGAACTCATTGACGGCGAAACGGAGAAGCTTGGTTCCCTGGAGGCTGCTTCAACTGAAATCAAGGCAAAGGTTCGTGAAGGCCTGCAGTCAGTGGATCTGCTCCATAAAAAAGCGGACGAGACGCAGGCTGCAACACAGGCAATTTCTGAGGGCATTAATCTGACCAATGAAAGCTCCCGCCGCATTGGAGAAGCCAGCAACATGATCAGCATTATCGCAGATCAAACGAATCTGCTGGCCTTGAATGCAGCGATAGAAGCCGCCAGAGCCGGTGAGCATGGCAGAGGCTTTGCGGTGGTCGCCGATGAAATCAGGAAGCTGGCTGAGCAGTCCACGGAATCCACCCGCGTTATCGACAGCATGGTCGCCGAACTTCGTAAAAATTCCCAGGCCTCGGTTCAAAAAATGCAGGAAGTAACGGCGGCGCTCTTATCACAGATGGAGAGTGTCCAGGATACGGAAGTGAAATATAAGGAAATAGCCGGGTCCGTGGACAACTCATTGAGCCTCATTACCATACTCAACGCAGGCAGTCAGCAGATGAGCAGCAATAAGGAAAAAATCATGGAAGTCATGGCGGGTCTTTCGGCGATTGCTGAGGAAAATGCAGCCAGTTCAGAGGAAGTGTCGGCCGGTGTGCATATGCAGACCTCCTCGATTGAAGAGATTGCCTATGCCAGCAAAAATTTAGCAGAACTGGCGCAGGAGCTGACGGAGGCCAGTACAAGATTCAAGATGTAGTGATGGTTTGAGGGTTTTGAAATAAAAAAATCAAAAGGGAGAACAATACAACCTATGAATATCAGTAAAAAGCTGAAAATACGAGAAATTTTGGCGCTGGCTGTTGCTATTGTCACGCTTATGTCCTCAGTTGCAATGATTGCAGTGGTCAAGTCTGAAGTGAGAAAAACAGTGGATAAGCAATCTATCGCCGCGGGCCGCAAGGAAGCTACACAGTGGGCAACGCTGATACAGGCGCGCATTTCGGGCAAAGAGCAGGTTGTCGCTGAATTGCAGGCAACGCTTACCGCCACATCCAGAACCATTGCCAATATGTATCGTCCGGGCATGGATCTGATAAAATTAGCGGCCGATACGAACACCGCTGAAATCAACATTGTAGACCCTGCAACACAGACCATTATCGCCTCCAATATCACTGCGGCAGGGCAAGTGGGGTACAGATACAAGGCCGAATCCTTAACCGCTGCGACAATCAATTCCGCAGAGGGCACCTCTCTTAATGAGAATGCAGTCCGACAATCTGAGGTGGATCAAAAATATTATATCTATGGCAATACCAAGCTGAATGGTGTGGTTGTTCAGGTGGGCATAGGGGCCGATGCCGCAAACGCCAAGATTGAAGCCTATGAGTTCCAACCCATGCTGGAAGCACTGGCGGGGGAGGGTACCGTCAATTATGCGGTGATTACAGAAAAGACACCGGCGGGCTATGTTGTTTTAGGCCACAGTGATCCTACACGGGTTGACGGCAATAAAGAGAACACAGAATATGATGCGACGGGGGATGCGAAAGCGTTTGATGCCGTATTGGCAAATGATCCGCCGGCACCCGCCAAATTCATATGGGACAGGGATAAAGCGGATGATGTTCCCGGATTAGCGACGATTGATGTGTATACACCCATCAATGGGGATGACGGAAAACCCCGGTATTGCTTGAATATTGGGATTAAAGAAGATACCGAATTATTGAATGCTATGACCAGCAGCACCACCCGAACGTTGGCAACGTTAAGCCTTTTGTCCGCAGTGATTTCCATTCTTGTTATTTATTTTCTGATTTCGAATATATTAAAGCGGCTGAAACCGATCGAAAGAGTGATGCACGAGCTCGCCAATGGTAATTTGGCAGTGGATCTTACGTATGGCTATTCGGATGAAATAAAACCGTTGTTCGACTCTGTGGGGGCAACCATTGAATCCTTGCGCTCCTTGCTGGGCAGTATGCAGCAACGGAGTAACCAGCTGGCTCATGCTTCTCATGAACTGACAAAAATCTCTGCGGAAGTGTCCGATAGCGGTGAGAGCATCAGCGCTTCATCCGATGAGGTATCCCGGGGAGCAACTGAGACGGCCATGGCTGTCGAACAGGCCGTCGCCAATTTGAACAAGCTTAGCATGGAAATCGATAAAACCGCTGAAAATACTGAAAAGCTGGGGGTATCTGTAGATCATTTACAGGGCATCAATATGGAAAACATCCATAACCTCCTGCTGGTTCAGGAACTGGCCAAATCCAATATGGAATTGGCAGGGGACTCACATACCACGGTAACAGAGCTCCAGACAAAGGTGAAGGACATTGATATCATTTTGGAGCGGATTAAAAGCGTGGCAACGCAGACAAACCTGCTTGCACTGAATGCTTCTATTGAAGCCGCCAGAGCAGGGGAGCATGGCAGAGGGTTCGCGGTAGTCGCAGACGAAATCAGAAAATTGGCGGAGGAATCCTCTGGCTCAACCATTGAAATCAACAACATCATCCAGGGTATCATTGCGGATACGGATACGGTTACAAAGAAAATAGCCGAGGTCTCCATAGCGGCGAAGGACCAAGAAGCAAAAGTAGCATCCGCCTACGCTTCTGCGGAGGCTTCAGTCAGCGTATTTAAAGAAGTTAACGCGGTCACACAGGAATTTGTTAAACTGAACCACGTGGTTTTGGCTGCCAGCACGGCTGTTCACAATCAGCTGGACAGTATTGTGGCTATCTCTGAGGAAAATGCAGCGGCCTCAGAAGAAACCGCGGCAACGGCGATTACACAAACAGCTTTGATGGCCAACGCAACCAGGGAAGCAGAAGAAGTGAATAAGGTTGCTCAGGATCAGCAGACCGAAATAAACCGATTCAAACTGTAACGCCGACTGTGCACTAAATAACAAATCCCCTGGTAGTCATCAGATTGTGTGATTCAATCTGATGAACACCAGGGGATTATTACTTGTTGTCGGACAGAATGATGGATCTAAAGTGTCTTAATCAGGGCTTCCAGCTCTTCGGCCAAGACTTTTGCCAGCTCAAAATCCGTATCCTTTAAAGCCAGTTCAATCTTCGTTTCAAGGGATTTTTTCTTTTCTTCACGTTCCAGATAGTCCTTATCAAAGTGACTGGCGTAAATCATCTTCCGGAATTTCCGGATGCTCATTTTCCGGATCGTCTTACCGTCAATGATCAGAACATAGTCCATACAGTTGACGATGGTGTAGTAATCATGAGAAATCATCAGGATCGCCCCTGCATAGCCAGCGATGGCGTTTTCCAGCGCAATCTGTGAATAGGTATCCAAATGGCTGGTGGGTTCATCCAGGAGCAGGAGGCTTGCCTTTTGGGCAGATACCTTGGCCAGCTGCAGGATGTTCTTTTCGCCGCCTGAGAGAGAGCCGATTTTCTGATTGATGATTTCCCCGGTGAAGCCATAGTTGGACAGATAGGCTCCAATGTCCCTGGGGGTTTTGAACCCCGCCTCGAAGAACTCTTCAAGGATGGTATTGGACTCATCCAGTATTTCTCCCTGAAGCTGAGAGAGATAAGCCACGGTGACGTCGTCGTGTATTTCTATGGCAGCATGGGTGTTTTTATAGATTTCGCGGAGCAAACTGGTTTTGCCGGTGCCGTTGGAACCGATCAAGGCCACTTTATCAGCCGGGCCCATCTCAAAATTAACATTTTCCAGAAGCAGCTCCTCGAAGGCGAGACTGTAATCGGTCACCTTCAGCGCAGGGCCGTCAGTTATCAATTGGTCAGCGGTAAAACGGATATCCGGCTGCTTGATGTCTACGAAGGGGGCTTTGATTTTACGGGCCTCTAATCGCTCCTGATTCTTGACCCTTGCGTTGAGGGCCTTTCCTCTGGAAGCTTCGGAATTGTGGGATGCGATGAGCCGCAGCTGATCGATCATGACCCCATAGCGCGCAATTTCTTCTTCATCCGCAAGGGCAAGCTCCTGCAATTCGATTTTGCTTTGCAGCAAGGAGAAATTGTAATCGATGTATCGACCGTTAAATTCCTGGAGTTCCATGTTTTCAAGGTGGATGATCTTGTCAAAACAATGATGGAGCAGGTACCGGTTGTGGGTGATCACCAGGATGATCCCCTTGTGCGCATTAATCAGGTTCTTAAGGGCATTCAGGTTCTCAAAGTCCAAGAACACATCGGGCTCATCCATAATCATCACATCAGGACGGTGAAGCATTTCCTTGATGACTTGGATAAGCTTGAATTCACCGCCGCTGAGCTCGGAGACCATTTGATGTTTACACTTCATCAGGTCTGCAAGATTCAGCTGCTTATTGATGGTACTTTCGAAATCATCTCCGCCGATGGCATCAAAGGCATCGAATGCCTGTTGATACTGTTCCATCAAAGGTTCAATATCAAGGGAGGTTCCCATTTCATTGCAAATGGACGTTATTTCGTTTTGCAGTCTGATGAACTTGTCCCCGATATAGTCGAAAACAGTGGTTTCCTTGGCGTTGTCCAGCTGGGAGAACTGACTGACATAGCCGATTCTGCAGTTGGGCTCCAGCTCCAATATGCCATCGAACATGTACCGTTCCGGATCCATGATGATATCGATCAGGGTGCTTTTTCCACTGCCACTGGTGCCGATGAAAGCGCAGTGCTGAGCCGCTTCCAGTGTGAAGGAAATCTTGCTGTAGAGGTCTTTTTGCGGAAACGAGTAGGATAAATTATCAATCTTTATCATGTTATTACCTTTCTTTGTCACTAAAAAAGAGCTTCTATAAAATAAGCTCAAGTGTATAATATCCCCAATTGCAATTCTGCAATGGATTATTATGCAATTACGACACTTTTTTGAGGTTTACCTCTAAAATTATATCACTTTTCACAACTGATTTCAATCAGGGCAAACTTCAACCGAGGTCAGGCAGGCCTATGGATTTTACGGTATCATAAAAGAAAGGATCGGATTTTATGCCTCGTGCTGATATGAACGGTTCTCAATGAACAAGGAATACCATTCTAAGAGGTGATGATATGGCTCAATCGAAAGACCCGCTTCCGGTCATGCTGTTTGAAACCCAGTCCGATTGGGATAATTGGCTGGCTGAGAATCACCTCACCCATAAGGGCCTGAGGCTGCGGATTGCCAAGAAAAAATCTGAGATGCAATCTGTCACTTATGCAGAGGCCTTGGAAACTGCCCTGTGCTATGGATGGATTGACAGTAAGAAGGAAGCTTATGATTCGGACACCTTCCTGCAGTGCTTTACACCCCGGAATCCCCGGAGCGTCTGGTCTTTGATCAATCGCGAGAAGGTGGAAACCCTGATTGCGACGGGCAAGATGAAGCCCCGAGGGCTGGTTGCGGTTGAAGCTGCTAAGCTCTCCGGGCAGTGGGAAATCGCCTATGCTTCACAGAAAGTCATCAAAGTGCCTGAGGATTTTGAAGCAGCTCTGGATCATAACCCGGAAGCCAAGGCCTTTTTCGAAACCCTGAATACCGTCAACCGATATGCGTTCCTCTACCGGATACAGAATGCGAAGAAGCCGGAGACCCGGGAAAAGAACATCAGCCGGTTTATCGCCATGCTGGAAAAGGAAGAAACCTTTCACTGAACCGGTGTAAGAGTAACTGCGGGAAAACCATGTGACTGGCCTTGTTCCGAAGAAATGAAGGAAATGAAAAGATGTGAAAAGCAGAAGACTTTCATAGAGAATAGTTGAACATTCAACTAAATGGGTGTATATTTGTTATAGTTGAATGTTCAACTAACGGAGGGCGCATGATTCAGCTGGAGAGTGTCGTTTTACGGGAAATCGGCGGGTTATCGAGAACGATTCACGCCATTTGCGATCAGGAGTACCGACAGTACACCCTGCAAAAGGGACAGTTCATTTTTTTAACCCGTATTTGCGAGAATCCGGGCATCGGCTTTATGGACCTTTCCATCCTGCTAAAGGTGGACAAAACCACAACCACAAAGGCTGTGCAGAAGCTGATTACGGAAGGCTACGTCAGTCGGGAAGGAGACGCGGAGGACAAACGGAAAAGCCAGTTGTTTCCCACGGAAAGAGCCCTGGGGATTTACGATGCGATCATCGAAGAAGAAAACAAAACCATCGGGATCTGCTTCCAGAATCTTACGCAGGAAGAACAGGCGCAAGTATGCCGGTTGGTGTCTAAAATGCGAAAAAACATAGAAACCGATTGGCGTGAACTGAAGAACTATAAGGAGTGATGAGCAGCATGCGAAAAGCCGAATTGAAAGATTTGAACCGGATCATGGAGATCGTTTCCGTTACTGTTGCGGGCATGAATGCGGAGGGCAATGACCAATGGGACGCGGAGTATCCTCAGGCAGAGAATTTTGCAGGGGATATTGAGCGTGGGGAGCTGTTCGTAGAAGAAACCGACGGGCAGATCAACGGGCTGATCTGCATCAACGACATCGAACCTGCCGAGTATTCCGGGCTGCCCTGGTCTTCCACCGCAAAAGCTCTGGTGCTGCACCGCATGGCGGTTGCATCGGAGAGCCGGATGCAGGGGATCGCTGGAAGGCTGCTGGCGTTTGCTGAAACCCTGGCAAAAGAGCAAGGATTCGTTTATCTGAAGACCGACACGTTTTCCCAGAATGAGAAAATGAATCGGCTGCTGGCAAAGAACGGGTATCAGCGGATCGGAACCATGTCATTCAGAGGGAAGGCGCAGCCCTTCTACTGTTACGACAAATGCCTGAGTTAAAACGATAGGACAGTCCCTGGAAAACCGGTTTGGCAATCTGAACCGGTTTTTATTATCGGCAAAATTGGATAGAACGCAAAGGACTCCTCAAAAGGCGCACATGCTGATAAATTGTTGACAGAATTACTTGAGGATGATAATCTTTATCAGTAGATGTGGCGAGGGAAAAAAGGATAAGGTGATGAATTTGATGCTGACGAAGGCAAGTACGGGGAAAACATTCACAATCAAAACCGTGGAAGGGCAGGAAAAAAGCAAGAAGTTTCTTTTTTCGCTGGGATGCTTTGAAGGAGAAAAAATCACACTGGTGTCTACACTGGCAGGGATGTACGTTGTGAATATCAAAGACAGCAGATATGCACTTGATGAACGCATGGCTAAAACCATCGTGCTTGAGATCTGAATAGATGTCCGGACGTATCCTTGCTATCGTTGCCCTAAGGCGCATAGCATTTTTTAAGCCCTTTAATTGATAATGATATTCATTATAACGCTTGTCGTCATAAACTACCTATTCAGGAGGAAATCATGAGAATCGCACTGGCAGGAAACCCGAACTCCGGCAAGACAACTCTTTATAATGCCATCACTGGCAAGAATGAGTTCATTGGGAATTGGCCCGGAGTCACCGTAGAAAAAAAGGAAGCAGATCTGAAGAAGCACTTTGAAACGGTGAAGGACTCAGTCGTCAGAATTGTGGATCTGCCCGGGGCCTATTCCATCGCTCCCTTTACTGGCGAAGAAGAAATCACCCGGGAATTCGTCATGAGCGAATCCCCGGATGTCATCATCAATATTGTCGATGGCGCCAATATCAGCAGAAGCCTCTTCTTTACCACGCAATTACTGGAATTGGGGATTCCTGTGGTTATTGCCCTCAATAAGCGTGACATTGCGGAGAAACGCGGAGATGTGATTGATCTTGAACTTCTCAGCAACATGCTGAACTGCAGGGTGGTTCCAACAGAAGCAACCGCCGAAAAGGGATTGCGTGAACTGATTTCTGTAGCCATAAGCACTGGAAACAGTGGTGTTATCCAGGAACCGCCTGTGTTGGAAGGTATGGATGCCGATCGATCCGATGTTGCGAGGCAGCGGTTTGTGGATACGGTGATTTCCCGTTGCCAGCATAAGGGGACAGATGCCACTCAGGTATCCCTTTCTGATCGGATTGACAGGGTTGTGGCACATAAATGGCTCGGCCTGCCGATTTTTTTCTTTGTGATGTGGGGCGTGTTTGCCTTGTCCATTGATGGTCTGGGGGGATATCTTTCCGGATACTTCAATGATGTTGTTTTTGGAGAGATCATCCCGACTGCCGCCAACGGTTTCCTTGAGAGCATGCAGGTGCATCCGCTGCTCCAGGCCTTGATTGTGGACGGCGCTATCGGCGGTGTCGGTGCAGTGATCGGATTCCTCCCCTTGATCATGGTCTTGTTCTTCTTCCTATCTCTGCTTGAAGACAGTGGTTATATGGCGCGGGTTGCCATTGTGATGGATCGTTATTTTAAAAGAATCGGCCTGTCGGGAAAATCCATCATTCCAATGATTGTGGGCTCTGGCTGTGCGATTCCCGGCATCATGGCGACGCGGACCATTGAGGATATCAACGAAAAGCGCATGACAACGATTTTGACCCCCTTCGTGCCCTGCGGGGCGAAACTGCCAATCATCGGTCTCTTTGCGGCGGCATTTTTTCCGGGACAGACCTGGGTTGGGCCCAGTATGTACATATTGGCTGTCGCGATGATCGTAATCGGCGGACTGCTGCTGAAACGAATCTATGTCTGGGACAACACCTCCAACTTTATCATGGAGCTGCCTGAATACAAGTTCCCCAGTCTGAAGCATGCGTTCCTGCAGATGATAGACAAGGCGAAAGCTTTTGTCTACAAGGCAAGCACCATCATTCTGGTGTGCAATACCTTCATCTGGTTTGCTCAGGCTTATGGCTGGAATTTGCAGCCTGTTGAAACCCAAAGCGCCAGTATTCTGGCTTCCCTGGGCTCCGTTATTGCGCCGATACTCATTCCACTGGGATTGGTGGGGTGGCAGATGGCGGCATCCACACTTACCGGATTCATTGCAAAAGAGAATGTTGTGGCTACATTGGCGGTTATCCTGGCGGTAACGACCGAGGAAGCCCTGCATGTTCCAGGCGGACCGCTGACGGCATTCTTTAATCCGGTCACAGCTTATGCCTTTCTGGCATTCAATCTGTTTACGCCCCCTTGTTTTGCCGCTATCGGTGCGATGAACTCCGAAATGGGGTCTCAGAAATGGCTGCGGCGGGGTCTGGCCTTCCAGTTCGGGGTCGGATATGTTTTGGCGATGCTGATTACACAGTTGGGTTCCTTGATTGTGTATCATACACCAGCTGTCGGCTGGCAGTCTGCTATTGTCGTGGCTGTTCTTGTGATTGCCTACCTTGCCTATGCGATCCGGCGGGCCACTCAGCTCAGAGAGAGTGAGGTGTGTCTGGAATGCTAGGAACCATCATCGTCGGAATTGCTTTTGGAGGAATCCTTCTGTGGGCCTTCAACAGAACCCGAAAAGACCTGAAAGACAAACAGTGCAGCTGCGGGAGCACCTGCTCGGATAAAAGCAGGTGTCATGTACAGCGCCTTAGCAAGTGATAGTCAACGATAGACCTATCTAGACTGAGGCCTCCACCTTTTGAATAGAACCCATAACCCAGAAAACACACCTTGCCCAGGTGTGTTTTTCTGTGGGGCGAACAACGATATGGCTGCGTAGGTGGCATCGCTTGAGAACGGGATTGGTCGTATTCTGATGTTCTATATCGGGGGACTGCCTAAAGAACGGCGATATCCGCCGATAAAAGACAAAAAAACAGGCTGTCATCCGCAGTGTGAAATCACTGCGGATGACAGCCTGTTCTAAGCATTCAGGAGCGTGTGATCCTCCAGTGGGTCAAAGCTTTGGGCGTGTTGCCCTCCGATGGCACAGGATGTTTTCCTGGTACCTTGCACACGCCTTCATATAGTGGCATGTGCAGACATCACAGTTACAGGTTAAGTGTCGACAACCGCTGTCCATTCCGCCGCTGCGGACAATCGTCAGTAGGGCAGCGCTTTCCGCAGTGACCTTGCGCGCGTTTGCAAGAAGGATATTATCTTGTGCATTGATGCATGTGCTTTCCATGTAGTGTCTCCAGTTTGAGTGTGATTGGTTTTAGGCGGTAAATGAATCGGTGGTTACTTTGCCATCAAAATCGGTTCTTTCCCGGAAGGGTTCCTGTGAGCCGTGCTTATGGTAGCGGGTCTGCCAGCGAGTCCAAAGCTTTGCGGCGGCTTCAACAACGACCGGATCAAATTGAATCCCTTTATTGGTTTCAACCTCAAGCCAGCACTGTTCCCAGGTCATGGCTTTCCGGTAGGGTCGGTCAGAGGTCATGGCATCAATGGAATCTGCCAGGGCGATGATTCGAGAGCCTAGAGGAATCTGATCCTGACTGAGCCCCCGAGGGTAACCTTTGCCGTTCCAGCTTTCATGATGGTGGAGAACGATATTGGCGATTCGGCGAAGATTATGGGATTTGCCCAGGATGCGCCAGCCAATTTCAGGATGCTGCTGAACCTGAGCCCATTCGTGGGGCAATAGCTTTCCCCGCTTATTGAGGGCGGCCTCCGGGACACCTATTTTTCCAATGTCGTGAAGATGTGCAGCGATGTGGATTTCATTCAATGCATTTCCCCGAATCCCCATGGCTTTGGTCAGATCAAACGTCAGATCGCCTACACGGTTGGAATGTCCTGCCGTATAGAGGTCCCGTGCTTCCAGTGCTGTTGCCAGGCAATCGATGATGTCATGATAGGGTGTATGTCCAAAAATCCGTTTCAATATGCCAAGCATTGAAGCCTCCAGAGGGATTGTTTATCCCGGTAGTGGGCGCAGTCTTAGTTGAATCCAAGGAGTGTTCCTCCCTGATAAATCAGGAATGCGGCCACCCATGCAACTCCGGTCTGATAGATAACGGCGAAGAGTGTCCAGGGCCAGGAGTTCATTTCACGGCGCAGGGTTCCAAAAGCAGCTGCACAAGGCAGATAAAGCAAGGTGAAAACCATGAATGCATAGGCGCTGAGAGGCGAGAAAATGCCCTGCAGCGCCATTCCCAGACTAGCGGCATCGCTGCTTCCGCGGATGCCATGCAGGATTGCCATCGTTGCGACAACCACTTCCTTGGCCGCAAAACCAGTCAGTACGGCCACGGATGTCCGCCAGTCGCCAAAACCCAGGGGTTCAAAGGCGGGGGCGATGACTTTTCCCAGATAGCACAGGATGCTGGATTCGGGGTTTGATACCATTCGCAGGGTGAAATCAAAGGACTGCAGAAACCAGATGATGACTGAAGCAGAAAAAATGATAGTCCCGGCTTTGCGGATGAATCCATTGGCGCGGCTCCACAGCTGCATGCCGACACCCCGGGCGGTTGGCATGCGATACGGTGGCAATTCCATTATGAAAACTTTGGTTTCGCCCCGTAATAAGGTTTTTTTAAGGAACATGCCGGATAAAACCGCTACACCGATTCCCAGGCAATAGATCGACAGAATGACAGGACTTGTGTTGTTCGGGAAGAATGCAGCGGAGAAAAGGGCGTAGATAGGGAGCCGTGCCCCACAGGACATGAAGGGCGTCACGATGAGCGTGAGCCTGCGGTCGGTTTCGCTTTCCAGGGTTCGTGCCGCCATGAGGGCCGGTACGCTGCAGCCGAAGCCCATAATCATGGGGATGAATGATTTGCCACTCATCCCCAGTCTTCGGAGGGGTCTGTCCATGATGAACGCGGCTCTTGCCATGTACCCGCTGTCCTCCAGCAGTGCAAGGAAAAAGAACATCAGCATGATCTGGGGGACAAACACCAGAATGCTGGAGATGCCGGCCAGCAGACCGTCGATCATCAGCGTGACCAGCCAGGGAGAGAGATGAAGCCACATAAGCAGCGACCGGGCTGAATCAGCCATGAGCTCATTGAAAAGATAATCCATGCCGGTCACCGTCAAGGAGCCCACTGGACCAAAGGTCAGATGAAAGATCAAAAGGAGGAGCCCGGCGAAGATCGGGAGAGCATATACCGGATGCATGACAATCCGGTCAACCTTGTCGGAGAGGGTATCCTGAGCCCAGTGCGCTTTTTTCTCGAGAGTGTCTTTGATGACTGACCGGATGAAGCTGTAGCGCAGATTAGCGATGAACAAATCCGGGGCGCAGCCCAGGTTGGGTTCGAGCAACACCCGCATATTTCTGATTCGGGCTCGCACTGCAGCAGAAAGCCCCAGCTTATCGGATAGCCGATCGTCCCCTTCCAGCATTCGGACCGCCAGCCAGCGGCTATCGAGCCCCTGTGCAGTTGCGGTGCCAACCAGCAGTTCTTGGATGGTCTCCAGGGTATCTTCCATCTCTTTGCCATAATCAAGAAGGAGGGGGGTGTTTTGGCCGGGTGTATTTGACTGAGCTTCTCTAACAGCGGCATCAAGAACCTCCCGGATGCCTTTCTTATTTCTTGCAGAGGTTGGAATCACAGGGATTCCCAAGCGGCGTGAGAGGAGGTCAATGTCAATCCGATCTCCTTTGTGGTTTAACGCATCCATCATATTCAGGGCAAGAACCATGGGTAATCCCATTTCCAACAGTTGAACCGTCAGATAGAGATTCCGTTCAATATTCGTAGCGTCTACAATATTGATTAAAATATCCGGGCGTTGTTCCAACAGATAATCCCGGGCAATAATCTCTTCAAGCGTGTGAGGCGAGAGGGAATAGACACCGGGAAGGTCCACGATGCGGATATCGTCGTGCGCGTAGCGGGCACGGCCTTCTTTTTTTTCTACGGTTACGCCCGGCCAGTTTCCAACCCGTTGCGTACTGCCAGTCATGCTGTTGAACAGCGTGGTTTTCCCGCTGTTCGGATTGCCGCCTAATGCGAATGTATAGCTCATTGGTCCTCACTTGCCCCCAGAGATCCCTCAATCAGGATATTTTCCGCATCGTCATTCCCGAGCAGCAGCGAATACCCCCTGACCACGAATTCTCTGGGGTCACCAAAGGGAGCGACCCTGCGCAATTTAATGTGTGTTCCCACGGTAATTCCCATTTCGGTGAGCCGCTGGCGGTCATTGCCAAGAATAGCGGTCACAACGGCTTCATCTCCTGGATTAAGATTTCTGAGCGTATCTGTCATCTTGAATCATTCCTCCTGATTGGTTCACCAAATAAGTATTTTGCTGCGCGGATTCCTTCTTTAAGGATGAGGAAAAGCGTTGTATCAAATAGGATTCTATGTGGTGCCTTGCGTGATCGAACGCAGAGAACAATTCTTCCGCACGGCTTGTATCGTGGTAAACCTTCCAGTAACGGCACAGCTTGCAGTTTTGACCCCCATGTTGGATGAAGCCTTGGATATCCTGAACAGGAATGCCCAAGAAAATTCCGATTTCATGGGGACAGGTGGTTTGAAAACGCGCCTGGAGCCTCCCCAAATGCTGAGAGAGGGGAGCTGCAGCCTGATACCCTGCCTCAGCTAAAAAAGCCGATTCTTCTACACCGCGAACGGCTTCTTCAAGGGCATGCGGGGTATAGAAGAGTACGACAGCACTGCCAGGCTTCGTGCATAGCTCCATGGCCCGCAGGCCCAGTTGAAGACAGATTTCCTCGCCGTACCGTCGCCAGGAGGAGAGCAGATTGTATCCGCTATTGGTGAATGACAAGAGGTTAGCAGGTTTCATATGCATCAGCGTCGCGGCGGTGTTGTAAGCCATGACAGCATAAAGGCGATCCTTATCCGGCAGTGTATCAATCAGAAAGAAAAATTCAGGATTTCCTTTTCCTCCTAAGCAGGTACGGTTATCCATCGTTTATACGCCTGCCAGTCGGATTCCGAGATCCCGACACATGTCGAGCCCGGCAGCATCCGGCGTGTTCTGAAGGATCAAGCCTTCAGTGAACAGCGTAGCGCCGGTGTTCTTCATCCTTGCGTCCCAGTCCCGCATCCACTGGCCGTCGCCCCAATCGTAAGAACCAAAGAGGACCATGGGCTTTCCGGCCAGATTATGCTGCTCCAGGGACGTAACGAAGGGCTCCATCATGGATTCCTCAAGGACTTCACACCCCATGGAAGGGCATCCCAGGGCAATAGCTTCGGCCTCCAAAATCTGATCCACGCATGTATCTGCAACATCCAGCATTGTAACCTCAGAATCAGCGCTTCCAGCGCCCTCTGCAATTGCCTCTGCCATCATACGGGTATTGCCGCTGCCGCTCCAATAGACAATCATAACTTTCTTCATACCTTGCCTCCTGTGTTTGTTGTAGTTGTTCAAGCCGTTGATCCGTTTTCCGTGCGTGTAAGCTGGTTTAAGAGATTGTCCAAGGACGTAGCACTGCTGGAATGGCTTCTAAGGATTGGAATCCTATTCCGTTTTGCCTTCTGTACAACCACTGTAACCATTTTATGGGCCACTTTTTCCGTGAACAGAATAATCACGTCCGGTTGTCCCATCACTTTTTCAAACTGAGCAGAATGCTGGGTATAGACCTTTGCTTGGTGTCCTCTTTTCTCACACATTTCGCGATAGCGAGTCACCATCTTATCATGACCGCCAATGATGATAATGCTCATAGATGCCTCCCGATCCGTTAAATGATAAACGTTATCAATAGTGGTCTTGAAAAAAGCTTCTGAGGGAGAAGCTCGGCGGCGTTGCTATTGATAATCATTATCACGTAATGCGATGTTAACATTTTCACACCTTGCTGTCAATACTGGGGCGGCCCGAGTGCTCTTTTCCAGTTTGATTAAATTTGCTGGGGCAGGGTATGATATAGGCACATCTCAGGAATGTGTTGAACCGCAGGCTTTGTATTGAATAGCGGCGATATGCCACGATAAATCGGTTTCATCGGCGGAGGCAGGATCACATGGAGCATGTAAGGAGCGGAAATTAATGAAACCAATCCCTAAGGACACTGCACAGCAGATACCGGTCAATGAACCGTACATCGTGGCTTCAGCCAGGGACGATGGGGACCTGGAGCTGGGTGATATCATCGATTGTCAGATGTTCCAGTCGTTGATGGATGATTTTTATAAACTGACGGGGATTCCGGTAGGAATCCTGGACATCAAGGGCAAGGTATTGGTTGCCAAAGGCTGGCAGGATATCTGTGTGAATTTTCACCGGATTCATCCCGAAACCTGCAAGAACTGTCTTGAAAGTGATTTCGAACTGACGGCTGGCATCCTCCCAGGTGAATTCAAGCAGTATAAGTGCAAAAACAACATGTGGGACATTGCGACACCTATACTGATCGGCGGAAAACGCCTTGGTCATATTTTCCTGGGGCAGCTCATGTTCGAGGGTGAGAATACGGACTATTCATTTTTCAAGAGCCAGGCAAAGCGGTACGGATTCGATGAACAGGAGTATCTCGCAGCTCTGGATCGTGTGCCCCGCTTCAGTCATGAGGTTGTTCAAACTGCGATGAACTTTTATTCGAAACTGGCCAATATACTCTCGATGCTCAGCTTGAGTAATATCCAACTGAACAGGTCCCTGTCAGAACTGGAGAATGCGATGTCTTTCCAACGGGTATTGATGGATGCGGTTCCGTCCCCAATCTTCTATAAGAACGAAGCACGCATGTATATCGGAGGCAACAAGGCATTCGAGGATTATATCGGGATGAAGCAAGATCAATTCATTGGAAAAACCGCATACGATATTGCACCGGCAGAATTGGCAGCGGTTTATGATCAGTCTGACCGGGCGTTGTTGGATAATCAAGGGATTCAGAGCTATGAAGCATCCGTTCTTTACGCAGATGGAACGCGGCACGATGTGGTGTTCAACAAGGCTGTGTTCACAAATGCCGAGGGACAGGTTGCTGGGTTGATCGGGGTGATTCTGGACATTTCTGAGCGCAAACAGGCGGAGGAGACGCTACGGGTGGGGCACACTCAGCTGGAGCTGAAGGTTGAGGAACGGACATCTGAGTTGATGGCCTTGAATCAAGAGCTGATGGCGATGAACGATGAATTGGTTTCTACCTTGGACCGATTGAAAAAGACCCAACAGCAGCTGCTGCACTCTGAAAAAATGGCAGCCCTGGGGCGATTGGTTGCGGGGATGTCCCATGAGATCAGCACTCCGATTGGGATTGCCGTTACCGGTGTATCCTATGTGCAACTGGAGCTGAAACAGATCAATAAGAAATTGAGAGACGGCACCCTCAGAAAAGCAGAATTTGAAGAATTCATCGCAGAGGCTGCACTGTTCATCCATAAAACGGTCGCAAATCTTGAACGAGCGGATCTGCTCATACGCAGTTTCAAACAGATTTCTGTAGATCAGACCCATGAAAGCAAGCGGCGGTTCAATGTGAAGGCGTATTTGGAGGAACTCATCCTCAGCCTGGATCCTCTGTTGAGGAACAAGCCCCATCAGGTGATTCTTATATGCCCGGATAATTTAGAAATGATCAGCTGTCCCGGAGAATTTGCGCAAATGATCACTAATTTTATCACGAATTCAATCAAGCACGGATTCGAGGCAGAGTTTTCCGGCATCATGCGGATTCAAGTGGACAAGTTTGGGGATTTTTACACGCTGACTTACAGTGATAATGGGAAGGGCATGACGCAAGATGTGCTCGAACATATCTATGATCCGTTCTTCACCACAAAAAGAGGTGCCGAGGGCGGAACCGGATTAGGACTGCATTTGGTCTATAATATCGTTACACAAAAGCTTGGCGGTGAAATCAAATGTTTCAGTGAGCCAGGCAAAGGTTCAGAGTTTATCATCACATTGCCTGATATTTATGGGGAGTGACAGGAACCTCGATTAAGGAGTTGAAAAGGATGAGAAAGTCCAAGATCATGTTGGTGCTGCCAATTCTGATACTCTTCATACTGGCGGCGAAATTTTCTTGTGCTCAGGGAATCAGTGTCCTCATGGACAACGTGGAGGTTGTTTTCGATGCGAAAACCGGTGCGCCGTTCATTGATGCCCACGCACGGACACAGGTGCCATTCAGAGTGGTTTTGGAGCAATTCGGTTGTGTGGTTCAATGGGATCAGACGGATAAAATGGCCATAGCAGAAAAGAATGGAATTGTCGTTAAGGTCCCGATTGGCAAGCCGTATATTCTGATCAATGGGGCTGAAAAACCGAATGACACCGCTGCACAAATTCGCGATGGGAGAACCTATCTGCCAATCAGGGCCGTATTGGAAGCCTATGGGGCATCGGTCGCCTGGAATCAGTATTCTCAATCCGTCATAGTTGATTCTTCAAAAAAAACCACGGTGATCACCCCCCGTGCTTTGGCTGGTCTGGAAAAGACTACCGTGAAATATGTGATTGACGGCGATACGATTGTGATTGAATCAGGGGAAAAAGTAAGGATGATCGGCGTGGACACCCCGGAAATCAAGGGGCCATATACCAAACCAGAGTATTTTGGTGAAGAAGCCAGTGCGTTCACAAACGAAATGCTGGACCATGAGACGGTTTATTTGGAAAAAGACATCTCTGAAACGGATAAATACGGCAGGTTGCTGCGCTATGTCTACCTGGAGGATGGCGTGCTGTTCAACCGGCTGCTGTTGGAAGAAGGCTACGCCTACGCGGTGGTTTATCCTCCCGATATTAAGTTTGCAGCCCAATTTGAAGATGCCGAAAAAGCGGCAGAAAAGAACCGTTTGGGGGTATGGGCCACGCAGTGAGCCTTCTAAATCAGGACCTGCATTTTGTTTATGAAAGCAGGAAACCAGCCGGATGTGTTATAATGAAGCGTATTCATTCTATGATTAAGCAGGGGGATTTGACGTGGTTTATAAGTATTCTCGAAAGTATCTGGTTTTGACCGGGGTGTTTTCTATACCCTGTCTGCTGTTGGCGGCGCTGGCACCATCCTGGCCCTTGCGGATCCTGATGATCCTATGTATCCTGCCGCTTTTGTTTCAGCTGGTCCATGCCAGCATGGCTGAATTCATCATTGATGAGACAGGCCTTCTGGAGCGATCCAAGGTGAGGACGAAATACTGCATGAAGTGGGAGGACCTGGAGAGCATCAGCCGGGTTAACGACCACACGCTCTGGATTCTGCTCAAAGGGAGTGGACGCAAACGGTATCTGCTTCGACCCCAGATTGAGAACTTTGAAGGCTTGGCCGGTGACCTGATCCGGTATATGAAAGCGAAACGGATCAAGGGGATTGCCATCAGGCAGTCGGTCATCACAGGTCTGGGAATCGATATTCAATTGAATAGCAATGGGATGATTAAATCCTAATCATGTAAAAATGGCTGCACTCACCGTAAAAAATGTGATGTAGCCATTTTTTTTTCAGATGGAAGCGATAAATCCTGGGGATTCCAGAATTATTTTGATGGGATGCCTCAGAATATGGGTATATATATTATGCAGATGAAAGGCGATTGGAGGTGAGTTTATGAGAAAAGACCTTCTAAACGAAATCATCCAGCTGAAGGAGGAAAAGAAAATCCTTGAAGCGGCCTGTGGCAGTACCGATATAGACCGTCATATATTCACCAGAAGCGAAAAAGAGATGATGAAGACGGTGCGCAGCAGTGATCGGTCGACGGAACTGCTCAAGAATGTAGAACGACGACTTTGGGAGGATGAAGTGGAATTCAGAGAAGAACATCGGTAAGAGATTTCGCAAAATTTTGAGATGCACCTGTGCATCTCTTTTATTATTATGCAGAGGAATCCGGAATTTTCTCAGCGACCCCATATCGGAATACAGCGTTCGCGCAGGTGCCGGATTCGAGAATGGAAAACCCGCAGGCCTCAATTAAAAGATGAGGCCTGCGGTTAAGGTTGCAGCCATGAACAAGATGCGGCCATATTACGTTGATGCCTTGGAAAACAACGGACAGTGCTTTGTTTTCCGGAAGCACATGATCCAGGAAAATAAACCGGCCTCCAGGGCGGAGAACACGCCGGACCTCCATCAGGCAGGTCCTGATATCTGAAACGGAACAGAGAACCAGCGTTTCTACGACCGTGTCGAATGAGCCATCATCAAAGGGCAGCTTTTCAGCGTGACCGGCTACCATTCGGAATTCAATGCCGGATGGCTTCGGGATCGTTTTCTGTACTTCGGGGTCGAGGGTCGTCAGGGAGCGGACGCTGTTCTGATCATAGTGCCTGAGGTTTGCGCCGGTGCCAAAACCGATTTCGAGGACCTGTCCCGAGGCTTGGGCAATCAGCTGGAATCTGAGTTTGGTCAACCAGCGCTTTTCCAGGGGGGCCATGAAAGTGTCATAGAGCTTATCCAATCAAATCCTCCTTAAAGCGGGTCATCTTAACTTCTCCAGCAAGGGGAGAATTACCGAAGGAGAACGGGGAATAGCCACCAGGGGATGGGGGATATGGTCATTACGCTGGATAAAGGTCGGCTTCTCATTCAGGTAGAGAACGCCGATGGGAATGCCATCATCACCGAATTCATGAGCTCGCCTGAAGGCCTCGTCCCGATCATGGGGATCATAGGTTTCCGGCAGGGAGTAGACCCGGTCCTTATACCATTTGAAGGTGTTGATCTTGTTAAAGGATACACAGGGTTGGAGGATGTCCACCAGGGCATATCCCGGATGCTCCAAAGCGGCTTTCAAGATACCCTTGAGGTGCGCCTTATCTCCGGAAAAGCTCCGGGCCACAAAGCTGCAGCCCAGGCTGATGGCAAGTGCCAGCGGGTTCAATGGGTCTGGACGCATGCCCTCCACCTGGAGGGATGTTTTCTGGCCCTTTGGGGTTGTCGGTGATCCCTGGCCTTTGGTGAGTCCGTAAACCTGGTTGTCGTGGACCATGTGCACCAGATCCAGGTTCCGACGGATATTGTGAAGCAGATGATTGCCGCCTTCGGAATAGGCATCACCGTCGCCGGTAGCGAGGACAATCTTCAGATTGCTGTTGGCGGCCTGAGCGCCCATGGCGGCAGGCAGAGCCCGGCCGTGCAGGGAGTTGAGCCCATGGGCCCGGATATAGTGAGGCAGCTTGGCGGCCTGGCCGATGCCGGATACGGCCAAAACCTCCTGGGGGGTCAGACCCATTTCAAACAGAGTCTCCGACAGTGCTTCAAGGATACCGAAGTCGCCGCAGCCCGGACACCACGCTGGAGCGATTTTTTTGATAAAGGGATTGTTTTCAGCCATGGATAATCACCTCGAATTCTGAAACGATGTCTTCAACCACAAAGGGGCGGCCGTCGTAGCGGTTGATGGTGTGGTGGTAAGCCAGGCCGGTTTCCATGCGGAGCAGCTTTCCAAACTGATTAAAGGCGTTGAGCTCCACATTGATGATCCGCTTCGCATGAATGAAAGGCGCGGTATGGGCCGGATTCAGGGGAAATACATCCGTATAATGCACCATGGCGACGGAATGGCCTTGGGCCCGGAGTTCGGACAACGCTTCCTTTACAACCCCATAGGTGGAGCCCCAGCAAATGAAAACAGTCTGCGCATCGGCGGGGCCATCCACAACAGGGGGAGCCACTGCGTTACGGAGAGCTTCCATACGGTGGAGGAATTTATTTTTCAATCGGATGGCCGCACCGGCGTCCTCCGTCATACACCCCAGCTCATCATGGATATGGGAATCAGTCATGATCAGGGTGTCATCCAGCCCAGGATATTTGCGGGCTCCTTCGATACGGGAGTAATCATAGCGTTTGTAGTCGGAGGTGGGTTCTTCAGAAAGCCCCCGGTGTATTTCCAGCCCCGTGATGTCAAAAGGAGGAACGGTCTGTGAGGCATCTCCCAGCTGCTGGTCGGTTAGGATGATCACAGGGATCTGGAAGCGGTCGGCCAGATTGAAGGCGCGGAAGGTGTCATAAAAACTGGCTTCCACAGTTGCCGGGGCCATGACCAGCCGGACGAATTCCCCCTGGGAAGCGTGGACTGCAAAGGAGAGATCCCCCTGCTCGGTCCGGGTAGGGGATCCCGTGGCTGGTCCGGGACGCTGTACATTGGCGATAACCACCGGTGTTTCGCTGATTGCTGCAAAACCCAAGCCTTCCACCATCAGTGAAAATCCTCCGCCACTGGTTCCCGTCATGGAACGCACCCCATTTGAAGCGGCACCGATAACGGCTATCAAGGCGGAAATTTCATCCTCTGCCTGTTCCACGATGATCTGCATCCGTTTCTCGTTGGCACCAAGATAATTCATGATCCCGGTTGATGGGGCCATGGGGTAGGCGCTGTAGAATCCCAGGCCGGCGCAGAGTGCTCCCAAGGCGACAGCCTGATTTCCATTGACCAGGAGTGTAGAATCCGGTGCGGCAGGCGTCTCGCATTCGGCTTCGGTCTGACTAAAGCCCCAGGCGGCAGCCACACGGTTTTCTTGAATGACCGGGTCCGACCATTTGGCAGAGTGGATTTGATCAAGGGTCTTTTCACTCAGTCCCATCCGGTGGAGGGCGGCCCCAAGGGGGGCCATGGCAAAGGCGCTCTTGCTGGTGATTTTTGCGGAAAGAGCCACATCATCCAAAATCAGGGTATTTCCCGTTGGCGCAGTCCCTTTAAAGTCCCTTTGAAAAGCAATTAACAGTCCCTTTTCCTTCAGCAGGGTACCGGACTCCTGAATCGCAAGGTCATCCAGAGCCAACAGGATATCCGCCCGGCTTTCAACAGCCTGCACAGGGCCGTCTCCCGCAGTGATGGATGTGAAGTTGAAACCGCCGCGGATGCGGGACATATAGTTGCGATACGATAACAGGTGGTAGCCGCTATGTTTCAACAGAATTTCCAGAAATGACTGAACAGTGTTGATACCGGTTCCGGCAGAGCCGGCGATGATGATGGTTCTCCTCATGGAGGCCGCCTTTCTCAATTGGTTGTGGTTTTCTGCGAATTTAGCCTGATGCGGAAAGACCGTTTCACTTCGCGGGGCGCATTACAATCCCTTTCCGGAATCCGTCACTTCGAAAAGGGCGGCCGGGAAGGGCTCAAAAAGTGTCTGTCCTTTCAAATAGGGTTCATCGAACCGGATCACCCAGGATCTCAAGATGCCCAGGAGCACTGAAAAAGGAATCCGCTTCAGATTGTACAACTCCAGATTTTCCAGGAAGAAAGCCTTTTCGCTGCTGTTCAGATGTCTTTTGAAGTATCCGAACACATGCAGCAGCACATTGATGTTCCGCTGGGTGGAAGGGGGCTGCTCCAGGGCTTTTACCAGATGACTTTCGTAAGCCGCGATGAGTTCCTTAAAACCAAGGCCGTCGTGATTGGCGGTGATCCTGCCCATGACAGTCAGCAGCTTTTGGCTGAATCCCATCAAAAGATATTTATTCGCAGAATGGAAGGCAATCAGCTCCGGCAGGCTTCCGGACCGCTTAACTTTCTTGAAATCCCGCATCATGAACACACGGATCATGAAATGCTCCCGGATATTGAAGTTCAGAAGTCTGCCTTCGTTCTCCAGGGGAACATGGGGGAACTGAGCTTCAATAGCCCGGCCAAAAAATCCAGTGGTTTTCCCGGGAATGCTGTTGGATTTTCCGATGCTCTTATAGATTTTGACATCGTTGATGCCGCAGGAGGGGGACCGGTGTTTGAGGATGAAGCCGTCAATGTCCTTTTCGTCCAGCTGCGCCAAGTACGCTTTTGAAAAGCGGATGATGTCTTCTGTCTTGTCCGTGCCGCTTGCTGAGAACACCAAGCGGTCTTCCTGCTGCTCATTGCGGATGATACGAAGCGCCTCCCGGGGGACCGGCAGTCCGATCTCCATTTCAGGGCAGGTCGTGATGTATTCAACATAAGGAGCCAGGCCTTCAACCACATCACTTCCAATGATAGCGCCATCAAATCGGCAGTGGGCCTGTCCCAGACATTTGCTGATGAAAATTTTCGGTTTTTCAAATTGTCTCATCGCCATCGCTCCTTTGAGAACTATATACACTTTTCTTATCTATTGAAAACATCTGTTTACAGGAAAATCAGCGCGGGCTCTTTTGAGGCGATTCCTGTTCCCATAAACGAGAAAAGACCCCTTATCGGGGTCCTTACTGGTTTATGGGATTAGTAGTTTTTAGCGACAACCTGGAAGTACGATTCCGGATGGTCACAAACCGGACAAACCTTGAGAGCAGCCAAACCTTCGTGTACATGGCCGCAGTTGATACATTGCCAAGTGACTTTCTCATCCTTCTTGAAAACCTTGCCGCCGTTGAGATTGTCCAAAAGCGCGCGGTAACGGGCTTCGTGCTCCTTCTCAATTTTAGCGACAGCGCCGAAAAGGTAAGCGATCTTGTCAAAGCCTTCAGCCTTGGCATCTTTTACAAAATCCTCATACATGGAAGTCCACTCATAGTTCTCACCATCTGCGGCAGCTTCCAGATTAGCGGCCGTATCGGCAACGCCATCGTGAAGGAGCTTGTACCAGATTTTTGCGTGTTCTTTTTCGTTTTCTGCAGTTTCAAGGAACAACTGAGCGATTTGCTCATAGCCCTCTTTTTTTGCTTTTGAAGCAAAGTATGTATACTTGTTCCGTGCCTGTGATTCACCGGCAAATGCCGCCATTAAGTTCGCTTCAGTCTTGGTGCCCTTAAGGTTACTCATAATGATCCTCCTCTTGAAGTTGGGTTTCGTATCATTCATACCATTATCAGTCTACCTTAAAACACCTATAAATTATAGGGGCAATTTTAGAGAGAGATTAGAGGTGTTGGCTGAAATGGTTCAAATTAAAGGACTTGAATGTGTAAAGATAACAAAAATAATTTCATTACACAGGACTGGCTAGCCATTTTGAACCTGATCCCGATGTCCTTCACGGATTACTTTGAATGCACCGGTCTCCGTGTTCAAGTCGTAAATACTGAAATTGGTCTTAATATCGAAGCCTTCATGGTGTACAGCCAGATTAATGGAGGCGGAGCCTTCCTGACCACTGACGATTCGGTGGAAAACACCGCTGGGCCAAACGAGAATGGCTCCGCCCTCAAAGATCAGCTCGCCATTGTGATAGATCTTATCCGGCGTGACGGTAAAATGTTCCACGCAGCCGTGTTCAGGGGTGTAGATGTCTACCTCGCGCTGCCCGTGAAGGACTATCAGGTTGTCATCCTGAGCTGTATGCATATACCAAGGGCGTTCCACCGCATTGACGGGGCCTGGAGAAACGGCCCCATGATCGTGTAGGACCCGGTCAATGGAATCAATATGGGGCACTGCCTGCATCGGAAAAAGATCAAAGGTCACACCCTGGGTTTTTCTGAATACCTGGAGCTCAATGATTTTGTACAGGCCGGCTTTTTCGGATAGGATCTTCATGACAGGATCTCCTTTTAATGGTTTTGTGGATGCGGCAGGGGCATTCCTATGGTTATTGTAACATATCATGCCCCGTGTAAGATTTGTTCTGTTAAAAGCTGTGTCTTGCGGTACCACACTTAACGGACTTAGGCTATAATAGGAATCAGTGACTACTTTGGTGAGGTAACTATTGTGAAAATAATCAGCAGGATTCTTGTATTGATGATCATGATCCATGTTCTGTGTTCAACGGTGGCGGCGGGTGATTCCACACTGCGCAAAGGTGAAGCCGCAAGACCGGTTCTGCTCGTCGGCGACGATATCAACTACCCACCTTACAGCTATCTGGACCAGGACGGCAATCCCGCGGGGTTCAATATTGATTTGGCCAGATATGTGGGAACTGCCATGGGCTATGATGTGGAATTCCGTTTGGATGAATGGAGTAAGGTACGAAGCGCGTTGGAAGCCGGTGAGATCGATGTGATTTCTGGAATGTTCTATTCGCCGGAACGGGAGAAGACATACGGTTACGCCAGCAAGCACAGTGTCACCAGCGGCGCGATTTTCACCGGCCGGAACATCACTCTGAAGAGCATTCAGGATTTAAAAGGGAAATCGGTGGTGGTTCAGAAGGGGGATATCGTAGGCGAGTATCTGGCCAATCAGAAGTTGGACATCCAACTTGTTGAAGTATCAACGGTTTCAGAGGCTTTGAAGCTGGTTTCCAACGGAACCTATGCGTATGCTGGCCTCTTGAAGATACCCGGTCTTTACACGGTAAAAGAGTTGAATATCAAGAACATCCAGACCCAGGGCTTGGTCCTGACTCCTAGCGACTATGGCATGGCAGTGAAAAAGGGCAACGAGAATTTGCTGCTGCTGTTGAATGGCGGCCTCCAGATTGCGAAGGCTACCGGAGACTATCAGAAGATCTATGAAAAATGGCTTGGAATTTACGAAGAAAAAGATATGGTGCGGATCTTGAAATCCTATTCATGGATTGCGGTTTTAGGGATGAGCGTATTAGGGTTCCTGGTTCTTTGGGGATTCACCCTGCGGCATCTGGTGCAGATCAAGACCCGGGAATTGCTTGATGCAAACAAGGATCTTCAAGAACAGCAGGAAGAACTGACGGCTTCCCACGAAGAAATGGAAGCGTCCTTGGAAGAGCTGCTGGCGATTGAGGAAGAGCTGCGGGAGCAATATGATCGCCTCATTCTCAGCGAGAGCAAGCTGAAGGTCAGTGAGGAGCGAAACGCAGCCATTCTCAAAGCGCTTCCGGATACCATCTTCATCATTGATCAGGATGGCCGGTTCATCGATTGCCATGCTGGAAACGAGGATGAGCTGCTGATGCCCCGGGAGGCATTCATCGGAAGACTGCTGGGAGAGATCCTTCCGGCTGAAATTGCAGAAAAAGGCCATGAAAAGATATGTGAAGCAATTGATACCGGTGAGCTTCAAAGCTTTGAATACACATTGACATTGGCGGAAAAGCAGGCTGATTTTGAACTGAGAATCACTCGGAGCCAGGTGAATGAGGTAATTGGAATTACTCGGAATGTCACGGACCAGAAAGCCTACCAGAACCGCATTGAGTATCTGAGCTATCATGACCAGCTTACCGGGCTCTATAATCGGCGATATTTTGAAGAGGAACTGGAACGGCTGGATGTGCAGCGAAATTTACCCCTTTGTATCATCATGGCAGATGTGAATGGCTTGAAACTGATCAATGATTCCTTCGGGCACCAGGCTGGAGATGAGCTTCTGGTCAAGGTGGGAGAGGTTCTCAAGAAAGCCTGCCGTGCAGATGAGATCATTTCCAGGATTGGCGGCGATGAATTTGTTATTCTCATTCCGAACATGGAAGATGATCAAGCGGAGGATCTGATCCGACGGATCATCACAATCAGTGAAGAAGAAACGGTTGCCTTTGTGAACCTTTCGGTTTCATTCGGGTGGGAGATGAAGCGAAACGCGGATGAAGATATCCATGAGATCTTCAATCGGGCTGAAGACTACATGTATAAGAAAAAGCTATTCGAGGGCCCCAGTATGCGGGGCAAGACCATCGGCGCCATCATCAACACCCTGCATGAAAAGAACAAGCGAGAAGAGCAGCACTCTCAGCGTGTTTCCTGCCTGGCCCGGGAACTGGCTGTGGTGATGAATCTTCCGGAACGGGACATTGAGGAAATCCACAGTGCGGGGCTGCTCCACGATATCGGCAAAATAGCCATCCATGAGTATCTCCTAAATAAACCTGGGAAGCTGACGGAGGAAGAGTTTGATGAGGTCCGCCGTCATCCGGAGATTGGGTATCGGATTCTCAGTTCGGTCAATGACATGGCCGAAATGGCCGACTATGTGCTTTCGCACCATGAGCGCTGGGACGGGAAGGGATATCCCAGGGGCCTTGTTGGCGAGGCAATTCCCCTGCAATCCAGAATGATTGCCATTGCTGATGCATTTGATGCCATGACCAGCGAGCGGAGCTACAGGGCATCCATGACGGAAGAGGATGCCGCCGCAGAGCTTCTCAAACATGCAGGGACTCAGTTCGATCCCGCCCTGGTCCGATGCTTCATAGAGGGCGTCATTAAGACGCCCGAGGTTACTGTCTGCAGTTGAATGAGGCCGTGATGAGATATAAACGTTACTGTATCAGAATATTTTGTTTATCATGCATGGCAAATTGAGCGATTTCCTTTGATAACAGCCGTTTCACCTCATGACGGGCATGCTATAATGTGGGGTGAAGTGATTCTATGGCTTCAAATCTGAGAAGAGGGCAGGGTGTGAGCATGAAAAGAATCCTGATTGTTGCAACTGGCGGCACCATTGCATCGTTGAAAAACGAAAACGGATTGAAACCGGAACTGAATGTAGCAGATCTTATCAGATTGTCGGGGATTAAAAGCGATGAGTGCATTCTGGAAGGGATCATGGTCATGAATATCGACAGCACCAATATGACTCCCGGCAGATGGTTTGAGATTGCTGAAGCGATCTATAAGAACTATGAGGACTATGATGGTTTCGTAGTGACCCATGGCACAGACACCATGGCGTATACAAGCGCGGCGCTGAAATATATTTTCAAGCATTTGAACAAGCCCATCATTGTAACCGGTTCCCAGTATCCCATCACAGAAGAATATACCGATGCCATCCAGAACTTTTCCGATGCCATCCGGTTCGCCATGGAGGAGATTGCCGGTGTGTTCATCGTATTTGATGGCAATCTGATTGCAGGAACCCGGGCGATCAAGGTGAAAACCAAATCCTATGATGCCTTTGAGAGTGTTAATTTTCCCAGTGTCGCCACTATCAAACATCATAAGATCGCATACAATACCTATGTAATCGATCAGTTCCGAAAGAAAAAGACCCCCGGGGTCTGTAAAATGCGTACCAAATACAATGACCGGATTTTGGTTTTGAAGCTGATTCCTGGGATGTATCCGGAAATCTTTGATTATATCCGGGACAACTACAAGGGTGTCATCATTGAAAGCTTTGGAATCGGCGGGATACCCAGTGATGATCGGAACATTTCCCACAAGATCGTAGAGCTGGTAGAAGCCGGTGTTGCCGTGGTGCTGACAACCCAGTGCATGGAAGAAGGCGTTGAATTCGGCATTTATGAAGTGGGGAACCAGCTTCCCAACGACAAGGTTATTTTTGCCGGGGATTTCAATACAGAGGCTCTGGTGGCAAAAACCATGATCGGCATGGGCAGTTATTCAACCATCGAAAAATTGAAAGCCTATATTGAAACACCGACAACCGTTAAAAGTGAAGAATAGAACCAAGGAGCGACTGTATGAGAACATATGAACTGAATGCTGAAAATGCACTGCTTTTGATTATCGACATCCAGGAAAAACTGGTGCCGGCCATGGGGGATGGGATTCAGGTGGTTGAAAAGACCCGGATTCTTCTGGAAACCGCCAATCATTTGCAGATGCCCTCTGTGGTGACACAGCAGTACACCCAGGGGCTTGGAAACACCGTGCAGACGCTGGAAGCGCTCTTGGAGAAAGCGGAGCGGTTTGAAAAAATGACGTTCTCCGGTTGTACGGAGGATGTTATGGCAACCCTGTCCGCTGTTGGCCGTAACAAGGTCATCATCACGGGCATGGAGACCCATGTCTGCGTATTTCAGACGGTGCGGGGACTGCTTGCTGCAGGTTATGAGGTTTTTGTCGTCCGTGATGCGGTCTGTTCCCGTACCACTGAAAACTATCTGAATGGCTTGGCCCTGATGCAGGAAATGGGGGCCGTGGTCACCAATACCGAAACGGTTTTCTTTGATTTACTGAAGGCAGCTGGGACAGAATCCTTCCGCGCTTTACGGAAGCTGATCAAGTGACAATCGAAAGCGTGTGTCCACCACAGAAAAAAGCAAACCGGAGGGGTTGAACCCAACGGTTTGCTTTTTTAGTTACTGCGTTTTAGCCGCGTCATGATTAGCCCTGGCGCCGGTTCAAAATCCTCTAACCTGTGAAACCCCATCTTTTCATAAAGCCGGATGGCAGGGATATTGCTTGCGCCGGTTGTCACAAGGAACTGCGAAATGCCGGGGAATGCATCGAAGAGGAACTCCAGCAGTTCAGTGGCTACACCCTGTCGGAAGTAGTCCGGATCAACGGCTACCCGATGGATATCCATCGTGGTTTCATCTGCGGCGAAGGCGACAAGCCCCAGGAGTTCATCATCCTGGCTCATGCCGATGAAGATATCACCGGATGCCAGAAGGTCATCCGCAGTTTCTTTCGTGTGGGGAATGGGAAACCCGATCAATACTTCTTCAAGCCTGTAAGAGACCTGTTGCAGCTGAAGAACCTGGTCTTGGATGTCTTGATTCAGGATATCCAGTTCAATGATTTTACACATGGTTAAACCACAATCAAGGTTGCCACTGCCAGCATGCTATAGACCAGGCACAGAAGGAGGCCTTCAAACCAGTTGGTTTCTCCATCGGATATCACCTTGCTGACGACGACCACAGAGGCGATTAGCGCAATCAATTCATAGCGGTTGAAAATCACGCTCATCGGGTGACCGGTAGCCCATCCTGCCAGGATCATGGCGGGGAAGACAAGCAATATGATTTGGATGGAGGATCCCACAGCAATTTCGATGGATACATCCAGCTTATTTTTGACCGCCATCACGACCGCTGAAGAATGCTCTGCGGCGTTGCCGATGATGGGGATGATGATGAGGCCGATAAAGAATTCAGACAATCCCATGGAATGAGAAACGCTTTCAACGGATTTCACAAGGACTTCAGAGAGGACTGCGACCATGACTGTGCATCCGGCCAGGACGGCTATTGAGCGGCTAAGGGGTGCATTGGGACCTTCGGCTTCAGCGACCTCGTGATGCTCTGTACCAAAAATATCCTGGTGGGTGTAGAACGAAAAGTACAGGCCAGCCACATACACCAACAGCATGACGATTGCGACGACTTCAGATAATTCAAGGAATGGAACGGTGATGATTTTTGTGTCCATCGAGTTCAAAAACCCCGTGGGGAGGATGATACAGATGATACTGAGAACCAGCAGGGTTACAGAAAAATCGATTCCTTTTCGACTGAAATGCTGGTTCTTGTATTTCATTCCCCCTGCAAAGATAGAGATGCCTAAGACAAGGAGCAGGTTACTGGCAACGGATCCCACGATACTGGCCTTTACCAGCTCAGTATATCCGTTGGTCAAGGCCACAAATGAAAGGATCACCTCGGTGGCATTTCCGAAGGTGGCGTTGAGGAAGCCGCCCAGCCGCGGGGTGGTTCGGGCCGCGATCGATTCGGTGCTGTCCCCCATGAATTTGGCAAGAGGAATGATGGCAAGCAGGGCTGTCGCAAAAATAAGGTTTTGACTGCTGTGAGTCATTTCGAGAATAAAAGTCAGGGGGATGAAGAGAAGCATCCCGAGGAATATCTTTTGAATCATTTGACACCGCCTTATTTGGAATGATGAGGTTTCCCTCTCGTAAAACTGTTCAGTCTATTATACTATAAGATAGGGATTTGGCAGCACTTAATTCGATTTCAGCCATTCACATCCGGAGGAAACATGACCAAAAAGCTTTTTAAAGGAAGCATCCTTTTCGGGCCTCTGCCCGCGGTACTGGTAACAACGATTGATTGTGAAGGAAAGCCCAATGTCTTTACGGTGGCTTGGACCGGTGTGGCCTGCACCAATCCGCCCATAATCACCATTGCGGTTCGCAAGGAGCGGATGAGCCATGCCAACATCACTGCCACCGGCGAATTTGTCATCAATATCCCGTCGAAGGACATGCTGAAGGTTGTGGATTTCTGCGGGTGTCGATCCGGATATAAGGTGGATAAGATCAAGCATTTCGGCTTGGGGCTGGAAGAGGGGGCACAGGTGAAGGTACCTTCCTTGAAAAAGTGTCCTGTGGCATTGGAGTGTGTGGTACGGTCTGTCACAGAACTGGGAACCCATGACCTGTTCCTGGCAGAGGTGGTCCAGAATAAGGTGGATGCATCTCTGATTGATTCTGATGGAAAGATCCATTTTTCAAAACCAGGGCTGATCGCATACAGCCATGGGGAATATTATGGACTGAACAGCAATCCCTTGGGAACCTTCGGCTATTCTGTAGCCAGTAAGAGTGTGCGGCAGGAAAGGCACCTGCAGCGAAAAAGGAAGCCCGGAAAATGAAGTGAATCTTGCATCGGATGAAGACGCCATAAGGAAATAGAACCTCGCAGGCCGCAGAACACATGCGGCAAGCGGGGTTCTATTCTTCTTTTTGCTCCATCTGATGATTGAGGGGAACCTTGATCCTGAAATGTACGCCCTTGCCCGGGGAGGTATCTAAAGTGATGGTTCCTTTAAGCCGGACAGAGACCAGATTGTAGACGATGAAGAGGCCAAGGCCGCTGCCACCGGTCCCCAATTTGGTGGTGAAGAAAGGCTCGAAGGCCCGCTGCGCCTGTTCCTGAGTCATGCCGTGGCCGTTATCGGAATAATCCATATAAATGGTGTCGGCATCAACACGGTAGGCAATTTTAATCTGATAGGGGGCCAGGGTGGGGAACCCGTGAATCAGGGAATTGATCACCAGGTTGCTGAGAATCTGCGTGAGGATACCGGGATATCCTTTAATCTCTAAGGAATCCTCGCAGGAGATGACGATCTCTACATTTTTTTTCTTGATTTCAGGCTGAAGGTTGCTCAGGATACGCTGGGTATAATCCTTGAAGCGGAAGGTGCGGTATTCATAATGGGACTGATCCACAGCAATCAGCTTGAAGTTCTCTAAAAGCTCCACACTGCGCATCAGGTTGTTGACCATGATTTGAGACGAATTCAGCGTTTCTAAGGAAAGCTCGTTGAATTTGACAGCGGTCAGCTTCTTATCCATGAACAGCTGCCGGGTTTCTGTCAGCAGGGTCATCAGGTAGGTCGAAATAGTCATGCAGATTCCCAAGGGCGTGTTCACCTCATGGGAAATGCCTGCTACCAAAGAACCCAGGGCTGCCAGCTTCTCTGTCTGGACCAGGTATTCGTGGGCCTGCTTCAGGTCAACATAGGAATCATTGAGATCATGGTTGAGTTTTTCCAGCTCATTTGTCCGTAAGTGTATCCGGGTTTCCAGTTCATCATTCAGGGCAAGCAGGGCCGCCTCGGCCTCGCGGCGCTGTTGAACCTCCTGCAAAAGCTGAAGATTCTGCTCTTCCAGCTTTTGCTTCTCTTTCAGCAGCTCGGCATAGTAATTCTTGCGCATGGAGGTTTTGCCAAGGCCGATCAGTTTTTCACGCAGTTCGTTGCTATCAGATTCTTTCATAGATCGCCATCACCCCTTCAGCAGTTACGGTGGCTGGATTGGTCACCACGCAGGGGTCATTGAGAATCCATGGGATCAAGTCAGCGAATTCATTGCGCTGGACGCCCTGATCCTTAATGGAACGGTTTGGACGTATGGACTGAATGAAGATTTTCAGATACTGCTCCAGCGTATGCCCGCTGTATCCCAGGATATCCTCAAACAGAACGGCAATAGCATCGTAGGCCGCGGGTGAGCTGGCATAATTGAAACCGGTGACTGCCGGCAAAAGAATGCCGTTCAATTCTCCATGGATCAGATTGAATCGGCCCCCCAGAGCATGGGCCATGGCATGGACCAGACCGAGGCTGGCATTGGAGAATGAGAGGCCGGCCTGTAAGGATGCCTGCATCATGGCGTCCCGCAGGGCAAGGTTGCTCAGATCCGTTGAGAGGGCTGGTAAGGTGCGGAGAACCAGTTTGATGGATTCAGTGGCATGGAGCCGTGTAAACGGGGAGGACGCATTGGAAACATAGGATTCGATGGCGTGGGCCAAGACATCCAGACCGGTATCCACAGTCAGATCAAAATCGGCGGTCAGGGTGACTCCGGGATCGACCAAGGCCAGGTCTGGAACCAGCATCTTACTGACAATTGCCATTTTGTAGGCTTCCTGGGTATTGGTGATGATGGCGAACTGGGAGATGTCCGCAGCGGATCCCGCCGTTGTCGGAATACAGATCAGGGGCGGAATTGCCTGAACAATCTCGTCGACCCCTTCGTACAAAGCCATCGGTTCGGGATTGGAGGTCAGAATGCCGATTCCCTTGGCGCAGTCCATCACGCTGCCGCCGCCAATGGCAAGAATCAGATCACATCCGGAGGCCAAGTAGCGCCTCGCCCCCTCGGAACACTCATGGTCCTTGGGGTTCACCGTGATGTTGTCGAAAATTTCACAAACAAGCCCGTCTTCGGTCAGTTGGTCAAGGATTCCCGAAAACCAGTGCTGCTCACGAATCACATGGTCGGTAACCAGAAACAGTCTGGAAGCGCCTACGTTCAAAGCGAATTGCCCTGCCAGCTTGCTGGCGTCCGTCCCATAAACGAATTCAGGAGATACGAATTTTCTCAGGGGTATGGTCATAAATACACCTCCAAAAATGATTGTACCCGTATGACGATTGAGCTAAACAGCTTACTTCAACTCAATAATCGTATAATTGGTCCGGTGCAGATGCATCCGCTTGCCGTCAATCAGGACCTTTGTGGTCTTTTCCAGGTCACTGCTTTCAAGCAGAACATTTTTACCCTGAAATACGCCGATAATCTTGCCGCTTTCGGATTTCACAATCAGGATCCGGTCGAGTCCGGACACCCCGGATATCAGCTTGTTCCAGCGTTTGTCAAGGAACGAGAACCCCGATCCGCCGCCCTGCGGCTGAGAAAGGTCCGTCTGGATGCTCTGGAATTCCGTCACGAATTCAGGATTGTCCAGCTTGTTCTCTATTCCCTTTTCAAGGATCAATGCGGTGTTTCCCACCATGGTCATGCTGCGTCCGTCCATGGTGATTAGAATCGCGTTGGCGATATCGCTTTTGTCCAGCCGGACATTGTTGCCCTCATAATATTCTGTCCGGTTGCCATTGAAATCATACACGGAAATGGATCGGCTGAGGCCCAGAAGGTCTGCCTGAGTATCCTTGAGGGCGCTGCGCTCTTTGGTGCATCCGATAGTCATGATGACAACGAACAGGGTGATGATCAGGCACAAATAGCCGTATTTTGAAATTTTCATAGGAGCCTCCTAACGTCTTTTCAGAGTTCCGAACAAGCCACGGACCAAATCTCTGGCCACTTGGCGACCGATGGTGTTGATAGCGCTCTTGGCCATCCGTTCCAGGGATCCGTTGCCGGAAGAAGGCTTGTGAACGGGTTGTCTGGCCGTTTTTTCCTGCTGTTGCGGTGTGTCCTCCTGCTGAATCATCTCATAGGCTGAATAGCGATCCTCGGACTTTTCATATTTCCCGGCGATGGCGGACGCGGCTATCACACGATGCCGTTCATCCGGGGCGATCGTACCCAGAAGGCTGTGCGGTGGGAGGACCCACGCCCGCTCGACGATTCCGGGCCGCCCTTCACTGTCAAGGAATGAAACCAGGGCCTCACCGACTGCCAATTCAGTGATGGCGGTTGCCACATCCAGATCAGGATTGGCTCGGAATGTTTCTGCCGCGGATTTAACGGTTTTCTGATCTTTGGGTGTAAAAGCACGAAGTGCGTGCTGTACCCGATTCCCCAGCTGCCCTAGAATTGCTTCGGGGACATCCAGGGGGCTCTGGGTGATGAAGTAGATGCCAACCCCTTTGGACCGGATCAATCGGACCACCTGTTCAATGCGGTCCAGTAAAGCCTTTGGCGCATCCTTAAAGAGGAGGTGGGCTTCATCGAAAAAGAAGACCAACTTCGGTTTATCCACATCGCCAACTTCAGGCAGCTCTTCAAATAGCTCCGAAAGCAGCCACAAAAGAAGGGTGGAGTATAGGAGCGGATTCATGAAAAGCTGGTCGGCGGCCAATAGGCTGATGATCCCTTTGCCGTTGGAATCCTGCGCCATCAAGTCAGCCAGTTCCAGAGCCGGTTCGCCGAAAAAAGCCTCAGCGCCCTGACCTTCCAGGGTAAGCAGGCCCCGCTGGATGGCCCCGATGGTCTGTTTGGAAATCGTGCCATACGCAGTGGTGTATGCGCTGCTGTTGTCACCCACGAACTGGAGCATGGCCCGCAGATCCTTCAGGTCAAGGAGCAGCATTTTCCGGTCATCTGCAATCTGGAACACCAGGTTCAGCACGCTGCCCTGGGTGTCATTCAGATCCATCAACCGCGCCAGGAGTTGAGGTCCCATATCGGAAATCGTCGCTCGGACAGGGTGGCCCTGTTTACCGGCAACATCCCAAAGACGGGTGGGATAGCTGCAAAAGGGGTGCGCGGTGATTCCCAGCAGGTCTTTCCGCTGCACAAGTTTTGGCGTATCGGTTCCGGGGGAGCAGAGGCTCGCCAAATCGCCCTTCACATCCGCCATGAAAACCGGAACGCCGGCATCACTGAAGGCCTCTGCCAGTACCCTGAGTGATACGGTCTTACCTGTGCCGGTGGCGCCTGAAATCAGGCCATGGCGATTGGCCATCTGAGGCAGTATCGCCTGAATTTGTGTGGATTTAGAAAAATTCAAGGGTGCTGTGTCCATAAGAAGCCTCCTGGATGATCCTCCGGAAAATAGGGGTGAAAGTACTCTTTGATGATACCTTAACAGTTTCCATATGAAGACGCAATCACAGAGAATTTATCCCACAGGAAGTGATTGATTCAAGAGCGTCCAGGGTATAAACTGGAAGTGTGGGATTTGGGATTTCGGTGAGCGTGCCGACATTCCGGTCGGGCTATTCAATTACAAGGGAGAAACCATGTCAGCATTTACGGAATCACTTTTCAGTACGGAACTTTTGAATCGTTTGCCCTCGGCAGTCGCTACATATGATTATACCACCGGGGATGTGCTGATGCTCAATCAGCGCTTCACGGAGCAGTTCGGCTATACCCTGGGTGATATGCCCAACATCCGGATGTGGTGGCACCAGATGTTCATCGATCCGGAAACCAGCGAGGAAATCAAGACCCACTGGGACCAGATTCAGAGCGGGGATATTGCGATTCCCAGTGATGGGGATTTGGACGAATCCCCTTTGGAAGTGCGGGGCAGTGTCCGATGCAAGGACGGCTCCGATAAGTATGTCGAGCTGCGGGTCATCTTCATGGGGAGGCTCATGGCCGCCACGTTTACGGATATCACCCGGGAAGTCACCATGGTCAAGGAACTGGAAAGAGTGATCACGACGGATCAGCAGACAGGATTCAGAAACCATAAGGCTTTCATGGATATTTTTTCACATCAGATGGAGCGGGCAAGGCGGTATCACGAGCCCTTAGCCTTGATTCTGATCCGTGTGAACAATATGGGGGACATCCAGAAAGCTTATGGGAAAGAAGGCGTAGGCAAGCTGATGGGTTTTGTGAGCGGTCAGATTCTAGCGGCGGTGCGAACCTGCGATCTGGCAGGACGTACAGAAAACGAAGAGATCTCCATCTTGCTGCCGGCGACACCGACCATGGGGGTAGCGGTTGTTGCAGAACGGATTATTTCAAAAATAAAGTCAAACCCCTTCTATCATGAGGGGCAGGAAATTACAGTGGATGTCCGCGTCGGTATAGCAGCATCGGACGATGGCATACAAACCGCAAAGGAATTGCAGCGATTGGCAGTGGAAGCAATGGAAGCGCATATTTCAGTGTTGAATCCATGAAAAATGTTTGAATTTCAGACATGCGGGTATACAATATGGAAAGGTATTGCCCAAAGTTTTAAATGTGTAAGGGTTTAAGTTGGGAGGAATTTTATGGCCATTGTTATCGATAAGTCAGCTTCAGTCTATAAGCCGAATCAGGCAATACAGTCCCAGCAACAGTTAACGTCCTTACAGCAATTGACAACGCAGTTTCAGGTTGCTGGAAAAGGGATAGAAAAACAGAGTCAGAGCATGAATTCCGAGGTTTCCCTGACGCTTTCTAAGAATGGTCAGAAATTATCCGAAAAACTGTCAACAGTAGTTGATGGCGAAACCAAAGAAGCAGTGACTCCTGGAAAAATGGAGACCAAACCTGATGGAGACCGAGATGATAGCAGAACCGGTGCCAGCTATGGCAGTACAATCGGGGCGGCAGCCATCCGGACGAAAGCGGTCCAGTCTCAGCTAGAGGCGCTGCAAGCAAAACAAAGCATACCAACCAGTGTTGTCGCTGAAAGTTCTCAGAAAGGCAATACCATAGGCTGATGCGGGCATGATTCTGAAGAACGGCATTAAAAATAATTCGTTCTTCTAATTTTGGAGGAGAAATGAAACTTCTTAATGAATTCAAGGCCTTCGCATTGAAGGGAAATGTTGTGGACCTGGCTATCGGGGTTGTCATCGGCGGCGCTTTCGGCAAGATTGTGACCTCACTGGTCAATGATTTGCTGATGCCGATCCTGGGACTGATCATCGGGAATGTGAATTTTGCAGATTTAAAGATTGTGATCGAGCCGGCAGTTGGGGAGGTACCCGAACTGGCTATCCGCTATGGGGCATTTCTCCAATCCGTGATCGATTTCACGATTATCGCTTTTTCAATTTTCATCGCCATTCGCTTCATCAACCGTTACATGCTGAAGCAGAAGGCGGCAGAGGCTGCAGCACCGGCAGAACCTCCCAAGCAGGAAGTTCTGTTGGCCGAAATCCGTGACCTGCTCAAAAGCAGCTCACGGTAACACCCAGAATGCACCGAAAGGCAAAACTGTTGATTCCAATGGTTTTGCCTTTTTCTGTCCTGAGGAGAAGGGCACATACGAAACGTTAGAAGCGTGTCTTGAATTCTGAGTATTATTTGTCGGGGAAATGAAAATGGCCGATGAATCTGTCGATACGGTTACGAAGTGTATAATTCTATGACGGAATGGGGCATAATCGATAAAATATGTTACGATATGTCTATGGAGGTGTTGCTATGGATCACATGGATCAAGACATATTGGAATATCTGCTGCATAATGGACGGGCAACCCATGAAGAAATCGGCCGGAAGCTGAACCTGTCCCGGCCTGCGGTGCATCAACGGGTGAAAAAGCTGGAACAGACCGGTGTGCTGAAGGGATACCGTGCGGAAGTCAATTGGTCCGCGTTGGGACTGGATCTGGATGCCATGATTTTCATAAAGAGCAATGGGCCCCGGTTTCACGAGATGGTGCAACAGGTGAAGGCGATTTCCATCCCGGATGTATCAATGAAACGGGTGTCACGGGTGTCCGGTGAGTGGTGTCTCATTGTAGAGGTACGGACGAACCGCCCTCAGAATATCAATAAACTGATTGATGCCCTGTGGGAATTGGAAGGGATTCGTGAGACCTCCACGACCTTTATTCTGGCAGATTACTATTCTGAAGGGTGTGTTCAGGAAACGGAAGGCGGGGAAGATTGTGCAGGAGCGTAAGCTGGTTTGGATTGCATACATTGCGGTGTGTATTTTTTGGGGTTCCACCTACCTGGCGATACGGATTGGGGTTCAAGAGCTGCCTCCCATGCTGTTTGCTGGGATTCGCTTTCTGATTGCCGGCGGGATCACCCTGGCTTTTGCCAATTTCAAGAAGCTGTCCTACCCCAGCCGTGTTCAGGATTTTAAGGCGTTTTCCATCATTGGACTGCTCCTTCTCTTTGGCGGAAACGGGCTGGTGGTCATGGCGGAGCAGTGGGTTCACTCTGGGGTCGCCTCCTTGCTGGTGGCGACAGTTCCTCTATTCATGGCGTTGATTGAGTACTTTTTCATCAGAAAAGAGCGATTGTCGTGGAAGGGCTGGGCAGGTTTATTTGTGGGATTTGCCGGTGTAGGCATCTTGGTCATGGCGGATGACCTGACCAGTGCGGTGAATCCACTGGGAGCGCTGCTTCTGGTTCTGGCTTGTCTGTGCTGGGCAGGCGGATCGGTTTACTCCAAGACACTGAAGCCAACCGGGTCCGTTGTAACGCATATCGGCATTCAGATGGTGGCAGGGGGCGTGGCGCTGACAGCCACCGGTCTTGTCCTGGGAGAGGCCGGTCGGTTCCATCCCACAGGCACTGGCATCGGGGCGATGGCGTATCTGATCGTATTCGGCTCCCTGATTGGTTACAGCGCATATATCTACCTGCTGCAAAAGTGGCCGGCGGCGCGGGTTGGTACCTATGCATATGTCAATCCGGTCATCGCGGTCCTGCTGGGGGCTCTGGTACTGGGAGAAAAACTGACGTTTTCTGTGATGATTGCAACGGCGGTGATCCTGTTGGGGGTCCTGCTGGTTCAGACATCAAAGATCAGTACAGCTGAAAAATAGAAAAGCCATGCTGCTCCTGTTGTAAGTGGGAGCGGCATGGCTTTTGATTTTTTATACGTCAATCAGCGGAACTCAGGCCGAAAAAGGCATCCTGCACAGGCATATCTTCGTGGGTGAGGGTACTGAAATCCTTTACGGCAAACCAGCCCTGTCTTCCGCTGGCGGTTCTTATTTCACACCAGGCGTGATTATCCGTCCCGATGATCGTTATAATGGTTCCTTCTGACAGCGTAAAACTGGGTTTTGAGAGGCTCCGTTCAGAAAAAACCTGAACCGGTCTTTTTACAAAAATAGTACAATCGGTTTGATAGGTGTCTTCTTTCAATTCTTTGATCTGATGGACCGGAGTCAGCTCATACTGTTTTTCAAAAAACCAGGTTTGCAGGATGCTGCCGCGGGTTTGGGCTGAAAATCGACCGGATCCGTCTAAAAAGATTCCGTAATCCACCAAACCACCCACCTGTCCCATGCGGGTGATGCGATTATTATCAAAGCTATAGAAGGTGGAGACGTAGTCGTCACTGGGACCTAGATCGCTGATGACCACCTCTTTTCTGGAATCAGAAACATCGATGTCCGAAATCCCGAAATTATCAGCAAAGTAATCCCCGTCTTCCTCGAAGACCACATCATTGATCTTCAAAATGGAATGACTGTCTTCTCTGGACCAGAGAATGGTTTCAGGGCGGCCGTCCCCATTGAGATCCGTGCGAACTTCCTTTTCAGGGGGAAAAACTGAAATTCCGGTAGGCTTCATAGGCGGCGCAGTGTCTTCATCGCCCATGGATTCATAATATTTCAGGAAGGCCATGTTGTACTTTTCAATGGGGTTCAGCGCATCGTATGTAAATCCGGGTTCCGCCTCATACCAGGCCTTCTTGCTGAAATATGACTGGAGTTCTGCGTTTTTAAAGACGTAGCCGTGGCGGGCAAGGATTTCATTACGTGCAATCTGGAGATGCTCCGGGGAAACTGCGTAGAGTGTTTCATCATCAATTTTCAGGGTATTGCTTTTAGGAAGGATAAAATCTCCGTTAAAAGAATAGTCGGGCTTTTCAGCCGCAGTATTCACGGCGGGGGCCAAATCGGTCATGGGAATGCTATCCGGGTCTGCCTGAGGGCTTTTGGGGGGACTGCAGCCCGCCGGCAGGGTGAGGCTTATGGCAATCAGGGAAACTAGTCCCAATCGGGTCATGGTATGCATAGGGATCCTCGCAGGCTGGGAATGAAATGCTAACAGCAGTATACCATAAGCAGGTAATTAGTGGGAAAATAATACGCGACATATTCAGGAGGGAACGCATGATTCAGATTGAGCAGATTCATGGGCAAATGTCATCAGAGCTTCAGGAACGCCTGGCAGGAACCTGGGGTTCATCGGTTCTGGTTTCCCGAGGCAGGAGTCATGAGATGGCTTCCTTGAAGGGCTTTATCGCAACCGACGAGGTGACTGGCCGCTTAGCCGGAATAGCCCTATTCAGGGCCGACCCGCACGAGATGGAGCTGGTGGCGCTGGATTCTATTTTTCAAAGGCGGGGAATTGGCACACGGCTGCTGGATTCAGTGATTGCTCACTTCAGGAATAGCGGATACAAGCGGCTGTGTCTGATTACAACCAATGACAATGTCAACGCGATCCGATTTTATCAGAAGCGCGGCTTCGATTTATGTGCCTTTCACAAAGAAGGGATTAAAAAAGCCCGTTCCATCAAGCCGCAAATTCCGCATGTGGGTTACGATGGCATTCCCATCCGCCATGAACTGGAATTTGAAATGCTGAATAATGGGACAATCACGGGGAGTTAACGGATTGGAATTGTTAACTAAACATATATAAAAATCCTACGGATGCGGTATGCTTGTCATATAGAAGGCATACAGGGGAGTGAAATTCATGAAAGTCACCATCAAGGACTTAGCAAGGCTTGCCGGAGTATCTACGGCGACGGTATCCATGGTCCTCAATAATAAAGCCAACCACATCAGTGACAGGACAAAGGATAAGATTTGGGATCTGGCAAAAACCCATAACTATGTCCCCAACATTCTGGCGCGCAGTCTGGTTACGAAAAAAAGCAAAACTATCGGCCTGGTGATTCCGGATATCACCAACCCCTTTTTTCCTGAGATTTCCCGGGGAGCTGAAGACCGGGCCAATGAGGGGGGCTACAGTGTTATCATCTGCAATTCCGATGACAGCCCGCTGAAGGAAGAACGCTATGTGAAGATGCTGATTGAAAAAATGGTGGATGGCATCATTTTTACGGATTCCTCCAGTCGAACACCGCTGTTGATGGAAACCCGGTCTAAAGGCGTGCCGGTTGTCCTGATGGGACGGGATGTGGAAATCGAGGGACCCATCGGCAGGATCTTCGTTGATAACATCAAAGGGGCGTACGATGCCACCAACCACCTGATTGAACGGGGCTACAAGAAGATAGCCATGCTTAACGGCAGTAGCGGGTATCAAACGTCCCAGGAGCGGATGGAAGGATACCGGCGAGCACTGCAGGACGGCGGTCTCACGTTTTCCGAAACCCGGGTGCTGGAAGGCACCTTCCGTCAGGAATGGGGATACGGTGGAATATCATGGCTGATCAATCAGGGGGTGGAGTTTGATGCCGTTCTCTGCGGCAATGATATGGTCGCTATCGGCGCCATCAAGGCGCTTCGCTTTTTCGGCAAAAGGATCCCGGAGGATGTCGCTGTCGTCGGGTATGACGATATCTATATGGCGAAGCTGGTGGACCCTGAGCTGACAACCATTGCTCAACCCAGCTATGATCTGGGCTATAGTGGCTGCGATATTCTGATTCGCATGATTGAAGAAGGGTTTGTTCAGCAGGATCCGCTATGTTATGAAGGGAAATTGGTCGTCCGGAAATCTACATGAAGGATTCTTACATGACAAAAGCCCCCGCGAAGGGGCTTTTGAATGTTTATCCTCTGACAGTTTTGATTTCCTGCTCGAATGTCTCATAATCCAAAGCCGTTTCGAAAATTTCGAGGTGCTCCTTCCAGAGTGCTGGAGAAACCGCTTCTTTGAAAGGCGTTTCCAGTACGTGGATAAATGGGAGTTTCAAAGCAATTCCAGCCAAGGCTCCCTTGCCGCTGGGATCGCCGGAGGTCACAGTTTGGGCCGCTAACCGGGTAGAGTCTTTCTCACCGGTACCTATGAGGAGCAAGACTTTTTCAAACCCGTGTTTTTCCGTGAGCATTCTAATCCGCTTCTGGTTATCAAGATCCATGTGCCCAGCGAAAAATTCTGTAGCCGCATAGATCACTTCCGCAGATGGTTCATTTCGGACGCATTCTTCGATGGTGGTGGCGGAGATGCCGTCCCGGTCACCCAAGATGATGATTTTTTTGCCCGTCAGTATACTCATAATCAGATTCCTCTCTGGGGTATGTGACTTTGTATACCTTCATACCCTGGAGAAAAATAAATAAACAGAATGGATGCGGTCCTGTATAATGGATTCATCTCGAAGCAAGCAGGATATGCCCTGTCAGACACAGTAAGGACAATTTAGTTTCGCTAAGATGAACGATAGTGTTTAAATCCTTCGCTAGCGGGGAATCATCAGTGGGACAGGAGGGTTTTTCATGGATAAGGGGCTTAGACTTCTGGGGGAAACCCTGAGCGAAGGATTTGCGATAGGAACGCTGGAAACCGATCAATCAGTCAGGAGTAAATCTCTCCGGTTCGAATACATCAATCCAGTCCTGATTAAGTGGCTGGGGATTCAGGAAAGCCTTTATCGGCGGTTAAATGGTCTTGCGGTGCTGGTACAGGGGGATATGGCAGAGCTGTATCAGATGAGTGAACTGGAAGAAGCCATTGAAACGGCGGATCCGGTGACTTACAAGGTCTTCTGTGTGAAGCTGGAGGGGTTCCTGGAGGTTTTGGCATGGCGATCCGGGGAAAACCAGTTTGCCATGGTCGTCAAGAAGTCCACTCAGCGGATCCGTGAGGATCAGACACCACCCGGAATGAATCGGCTTAACCGTTACCAAGCCGAGGCCGGTCTGAAATTCCTTATGGACAATATGACGGACGTCCTCTGGCGGCTGGATGAAGATTTCAGATTCACGTACATCAGCGCTTCCGATACAATCGTGCGGGGTTATGAGAATGAAGAGGTTTTGGGCCGCGTTTTATGGGAATTCATCACCCCGGACGGTGTGGAGCTCCTGCGGCGGTACCATCAGGAAATCCTCAGTATGCCTCCCCACCTTCAGGGTGCCGTTTCACGGCATAAGGAAATCCAGATGATCTGCAAGGATGGCCGGATGATTTGGGTGGAAGTGAATCTGACCCCGGTATTGAACAGCAAGATGGAATTCGAGGGGTACCAAGGCGTTGCCCGGGATATCACCCTCAACCGGGAGGCGCAATCCTCCTTGCTGGAATTCCGGCATTTGATGGAAGCGGTTCTGGATAATATGGCCCAGGCGATGATTGTCGTCAATTCGCGGATGGAAATTGCGGCATACAACAAGAAATTCCTGGACCTCTTTGGATTTGAAGTCTCTGAAGTCCAGGTGGGTACGCCTTTTGAAAATTCATTCCGCCTTTGGCGGGAGCGCCGGCCCACCAGCCGGGAGAACATGGAACTGGATAAAGGGACAATCCAGTTGAATCGGTCCTACACCCGGGAGTATTGGCAGCTCAAGGGCGCAGGGGATAAAGTGTGGGTACAGCTGTTTCATAACCCGCTGCCCGGGGGCGGTTTCGTGCGCACCTATTCGGATATCACAGATCGGAAACGCTATGAACTGGACCTGTATGCCAGCCGTGAAAAGCTGGCGGTCATTGCCTCCACAGATGAACTGACGGGAGTCCTGAACCGACGCAGCGGGTTTGCCATGCTGAAGCAGATGGAAAAAACATGCTTCAAACAGCGAAAAACATTTTCAGTCTGTTTTATCGATATTGATGGCTTGAAGCAGGTTAACGATAACTACGGTCATAGCGAAGGGGATGTGGTTCTTAAGACCACTGCGGAACTGATTCGGAGTTCCATTCGGGCGGGAGATGCCATCTGTCGGATCGGTGGGGACGAATTCATGGTCCTTTTCCCGGGGTGCGAAAAGAGCGTTGCCGAAAAGCTTGTGAGCCGTATCAAAGAGAGCTTGAAGGACCTGAGCAAGGAGATGAAGAAGCCCTACGACATGAGCTTCAGCTATGGTATTGAGCAGATGAGCGCGGAGGATCCCATCACGTTGGAAGACCTGATCCGAAGGGCCGATCACCTCATGTACCTTGAAAAGAACAACATGAATGAAATCATTTCTGAATGACAGTAAAAGCCATCTCACCGGATCAAATCCGCTTGAGACGGCTTTTTTTATTGAATGACTTGACGCGTTCAAAGTGTAGTGGTATAAAATAGATACAAATACGATACACTTCGAGGAGCGCGCGTTGTGTACCGATACAATGGAGGGTTATCATGTCAACTCATTACGCTTTGAACAAGCAATTGGCTCAAATGCTCAAAGGCGGCGTCATCATGGACGTCACGACGCCGGAAGAAGCCGTCATCGCTCAGGAGGCTGGCGCAGTGGCCGTCATGGCCCTGGAGCGGGTTCCCTCTGATATCCGGAGAGATGGCGGCGTGGCCCGGATGTCCGATCCTAAGATGATCCGTGAAATCCAGGCAGCAGTCACCATCCCGGTTATGGCGAAGGTTCGGATAGGCCACATCATTGAAGCCCGGATACTGGAAGCTCTCAGTGTGGATTATATCGATGAAAGCGAAGTGCTGACACCGGCAGATGACAATTACCATATCGATAAGACCGCTTATCGGATTCCCTTTGTCTGCGGGGCCCGCAACCTGGGTGAGGCCCTTCGGCGTATCGGTGAAGGGGCGGCAATGATCCGTACGAAAGGGGAGGCGGGAACCGGCAATGTGGTGGAAGCCGTGCGTCATCAACGGACGCTGCAAGCGGAAATCCGTAAGCTTTCCGCCATGCCCCGGGATGAGCGGATGACCGCTGCCAAGGAGATGGGCGCTCCTTTTGAACTGGTGAATGCTGTGGCAGAAGCCGGATGCCTGCCGGTGGTGAATTTTGCGGCGGGAGGGATCGCTACGCCTGCGGATGCAGCCCTGATGATGGCCCTTGGCAGTGATGGGGTTTTTGTAGGTTCCGGCATCTTCAAAGCGGCGAATCCCAGAGTCATGGCGGCGGCTATCGTCCAGGCCACGACCCACTGGCAGGACGCCGCTCAACTGGCGGAGATCTCTACAGGCCTTGGCGCTTCCATGCCCGGCATTGAGATCGGTACCCTGAGCCCGGATCAGATCCTGTCAGGGCGAGGCTGGTAGGCTCATGATAACAATTGGCGTATTGGCACTTCAGGGATCGTTCGCGGAGCACCTGGCTCAAGTGAAGCAGCTGGAAGGGGTCTGTGGCGTGCCTGTCAGGACTGTGGCAGAGCTGGGCGCCGTGGATGCCATGATTCTTCCTGGCGGAGAGAGTACAGCTCTCAGGCGGCTCATGGATCGGAACGGATTCCGGGAAGCTTTGAAAAATTCCATTGTGGAGGGGATGCCGGTGTGGGGGACCTGTGCCGGTATGATCCTCCTGGCCGATGAAGTCCTCGATGAGGAACCGCATTTGGGCGTTTTGAATGTGACGGTCAGCCGAAACGCATATGGCACCCAGTTGGACAGCTTCAAAACACAGGGAACCTGGATGCTGGGCGACACCAGTCAGGCGGACATGATCTTTATCCGTGCCCCCCGGTTCGAGAGCATGCGAAAACCGGCGATTCCGGCAGCGACCCTGGGGGGGCAAGTGACGGGGGTGGTTCAGGGACATATCCTGGCGACCGCTTTTCATCCGGAGCTGGCAGGGGATTTGACACCCTACCGCTGGCTGGCCGAGCAGGCAGGGAAACGGAACGCCATGGATTGACAGGAACCCGTGATTTGTGTTATTCCTAAAACAACTTGAAGTTGAGAGAGGGAATATCATGGCGCTGACAGTCTACGATGCAATGAAGCTCAATACGCTCCGAAATTTTAGGCTGGTGGCAGGTCAATTGGGATTGGATCGCCGGATTACCAAAACCGGCATTCTAGATTATGAATTTGCCGGGGATATGCCGGAAGATATCGAGAATCAATTCGACCCCGGGGAATTCGTCCTCAGCAGCATGCTGTACGCCAAGGAGAGTGAGGCGGCCCTCTACAAAGCGGTGCTGAGATTGGCGGCGCTGAAGGTGGGGGCCTTGGCCATCAAAACCATCTATTTCAAGGAACTGCCGGACCGCGTGCGGGAGTTTGCAGATCGGGAGCATTTTCCAATCTTTCTCTTCGATAACACGGTTTTTTTCGAAGATGTCATCACGGAGATCGGCGAGTCCATCAAAACATCCGATCAGCTTTTCCAGTTGGAGCAAAAGCTGGAGGTGTTGATTCATAAAGAACTCAGCGCGGCAGAAATCCGTGGGGCATCCCATGAGCTGAACCGGGATTTCAAAGAAAATATCGTTGTATTTTCCTGTGAAGCCCCGCTTGGAGAGCCGCCGATTGATACTGAACGGATCTGCGCAGCCTATCAGAAGAACCGCTATCAGGAGGCAGGGAATCTGGTGCTACGTTACCGACAAGGTCTGATGATCTTCATCTCTGACAGGATGTCTGATATGAAAGGCTTCCACGCACGGCTGGCCGATTTGATGGCCTATAGCGGGCTGTCTTCCAAGTCCTTTGTGATTGGGTGCAGCAGCTGCTGCAATACAGAGGATGGACTTTCCCAGGCGCTGCGGGAAGCAACTTGGGCTCAGCAGGTCTGCAGGCTGGAGGGGCACTCTTATCTGTGTTTTGAAGATACAGGGATCTATCGCCTGTTGCTGCCGCATCAAGAGTCCATTTGGCAGGACCGGTATCTGGAAAACACCCTGAAGCCTCTTGAAAAATATGACCTCGAAAACAACACAGAGCTCCTTCAAACGGCAATTGTATGGGTCCGGAACAAAGGGAATCTGAAAAAAACTGCTGAAGGCCTCTTTGTTCACGAAAATACGGTGCGGTACCGGATCAATAAAATCCACAAACGCGTCTGGCCAGAGGAAAATGAACTGAGTTTCTATGAACAGCTGTCCGCCGCGGTACGGATATACCTTTTTAAACATCAGGCCGGATCTATGTAATCAGACTGAAGAACGTGTAGTCTCCAACAAAGGGGTGCTATGCGTTCTTATTTCGTGTGGACTTGTTCGCAGATACAAAACTCCGGGCAAATCATTGGTTTTCCTACAAACCCATACCTGGCAGAAGATGATAGACTGAAGCATGTCCATTCGCGTTACTGTTTTCCTGAACCCTCCAGCCCCTTTGCAGAAGCGGGAGGGTTCACATTTTTTTGCAGCATTGCCGACAACGAATAAAACCACAAATATGGAATTAAAAGGAGCGTTATTTGTTTTTGTGAACAAAACAACCCCCGATATTTTGTGGTGGGGACAAACGCAGTGGACAGCATAAGCAATAAACTAATAAGGAATGCTATTGTTTATCAGACAGGAAGGGAGTTTAAACCATGGTTGCTGTAAATGAAACAAAGAAGGACCCCGATAAGAAACTGCGGATTCTTGGAGGGCTCGGCCTGATGACAACCGCCCTGATCTGGGGTTCCACATTTCCTGCCGGGAAATATGCGCTGCAGTTCATGAGCCCTTTTTATCTGATGGGTTTCCGGTTCATGCTGGCGTTCTTAATCGCTTTATTCCTGTTCAGAAAGAAAATGTTCTCAACCCCGCTGAAGGATATGACAGGTGGGATCATTGCGGGGCTGGCGCAGTTTGGCGGTTATATCCTGCAGATTTACGGGCTACAGTTCACCACAGCAGGGAAGCAGTCCTTTTTAGCGGCGGCCTATGTGATCATGGTTCCCTTTCTCACCTGGATCGTCTTCAAGAAAAGCCCGTCAATGAAGGCTTATGTGGGAACAGCCATCTGCCTTTGGGGCATTTCGCTGATCACCTTGACAGACGGCCTGACCATTGGATTGGGAGACAGCCTGACTCTGATCAGCTCAGGACTTTACGGGGTGCATATCGTAGTGACCGGTTACTATGCCCATAAACAGGATGCGGGGGTTTTTACAACGGTACAATTCGGCGTAGGCGGTGTGTTGGCCCTCCTGATGGGCATGGCCTTCAGCCCGGTGCCAACCTTCGAATTGAACGGGGGTCTGCTCTCCATCGTCTATCTGGCGGTATTCGGTTCTTTTGTGGCCTACTACCTGCAAACGGTGTGTCAGAAGTATGTGAAACCCTCTGTCACTTCGATCATCCTCAGCATGGAGGCGGTATTCGGCAGTCTGCTGGCCGTTGCTTTGCTGGGAGAGCCCTTTACAGCCAAAATGGTCATGGGTGCAGCGGCAATCATGGTGGCTATTTGGATCAGTGAGTTGTGATGCGGTATCGATGACACAGATGATCTTCACATAATGCGGAGGGCTTATCCAATGGGTAGGCCCTCTGTTATTTCAGAAGGGCGCCCTTAAAATATCATAGAATCCGGTTAAGGATAAAACCGTGGGGTATCAATCAGGTAGCTGTTTCACTGGGGAGGATCCAACCATGAATGAAAATGCAGGAGATCATCAGGACACGACAAATAAGAAGGCCCAGGTGAGTCCCTTTTCCATTCCAGGGCATCCTCTTCATACAATGAGACAGGAGAACATGGCAATTGAGGCATTTATAAACGGACAGTTCCAAACCCATTTAGAAGCCCTTGATACAGAGGATGGGCCGGAACTGCGAAAAATACTTTTAGACGATGTGAGCTACTTGGCCCAGGTTGAGCGGCACTACAGGCGGATTGAGGTGCTTCTTCTCCCTTTTTTAGAACGGATCGGGCAGATTGCGCCTACCAAGGTCTTGATTGCCATCCATTCAGATGTGCTTCGAATGCTCCGTGATTTACGGGACGACCTGCAGCTGTCTGATTCGGAACCCAGTGGCATAAATGCTTTTGCCGCTTTTCTGATTCGGGACATTCAGATTATCATGCGTCAGGAACGGGAATCCTACGCGGAGCAGGCTCAGCTGTTGGTCTCGGAGACCGAATGGGGTGAAATTGCCCGGGCCAGTGATCCCTTTGGCTACTGCATGATTGATCCGCCGGTCTTTTGGACCCCGGAAGTATGATGGATTCGCAAGTTGTCTGTGTTCCCATCTTTTGCTATGATTGAGGAAGTGATTCAACGAAAAATGGGGACGGGTGTTGGTATATGAGTTACAATCCATGGATTGGCGTAGCTGTGGGCGGCTTTTTCGGAGCCCTGTGCCGCTACGAATTGTCTCGGGCGTCACTGTTCTGGGGCAACGTTCCTTTGAACATTATGATAATCAACCTGGCGGGTGCGTTCCTACTGGCTGTTTTTTTGGAAATATGCCTAGAGCGGCTGCAACTGTCCGCTTCGCTTCGGACCGGAATTTCCACCGGATTTCTGGGTGCATTCACCACCTTCTCAGGCCTGTGCTCGGAGGCGTTCACGCTCAATGGATCAGCTGGAACCGGGATTGCCGGACTCTATCTGATCATTTCCCTGGTGGGCGGCATTTGTGCGGTATTCGCAGGGGTTTCATCGGCTCGATTGCTGTTGATACGCACCGGTGAGCGTCATGGGTAGCGGGGCGTGGATCTGGGTCGGTCTTGGCGGAAGCATTGGCAGTCTTTGTCGGTATGGGATCGCCCGCTGGGCCGGAAATCGCTTTAAAGACCTGTTCCCCTGGGGGACCTTGATTGTAAATGGCATCGGCGCGTTTTTGCTGGGCTTCCTGCAAGGCTCGGATGTGGGGGCAATCTGGATGCTGTTCTTTGGGACAGGGGTTCTGGGAGGGCTTACGACCTTTTCAACCTGGATGATGGAGAGCCTTCGACTGGCTGAAGAAGGAGAAATCAGGACTGCAGCCCTGAACATAATGGGATCCGTGGCACTGGGATTGCTGCTGTTCCTGGTGGGGTACAGTTTTGCTGGGGGACACATATGAAGACTGAAAATAGAAATCGGCTTCGGATCTATACAACAGAAGCGGCTCAACATGAAGGTCACTGTCTTTATGAGATGATCATGAAGAAAACGAAAGAGCATCAGATGGCAGGCATAACCATCACCCGGGGAATCGGAGGGTTCGGCCGCAAGGGACACACGCATTCGACACGATTGGTTGAACTCAGCGGCAATCTGCCGGTAATCATCGATATCATCGATACTGAGGAGAAAATCAAGGCTTTTTCGGAACTGATCACCCCGTGGGTCCGGGAAGGGATTGTCACGGTAGAAACGGTCATGCTGCTGTCAGCCGATTGATCACAGGGAAGGGCCTGTGTGATGTGTATTCTGGAGAGGAGGGCGCATATGAAAGGGTACGTTTTTTTTGCGGAGGGCTTTGAAGAGATTGAAGCCATAACGGTGGTGGATGTGCTCCGACGGGCAGGGCTTGAAGTCGTCATGGTTTCAGTGACAGGAAACCGGGAAGTGAAAGGGGCCCACCAGATTCCGGTTATCACGGATGAGCTTTTTGAATATGTGGACCATCAAGGCGCGGATCTATTGGTTCTTCCGGGTGGCATGCCAGGAACCAAGAACCTGGCGGCCCACCACAAGCTTGGGGATCTCCTGAAAAAATACCATGCCGAAGACAAATGGGTGACAGCCATCTGTGCCGCGCCCAGTGTCCTGGGAGGATTGGGTATCCTGAAGGGGAAGACGGCCACCTGTTACCCGGGTTTTGAACCCCAGCTGGAGGGTGCGGTGATATCCCACGCTTCTGTTGTTCAGGACGGCCACGTAATCACCTCCCGGGGAGCAGGGACCGCTTTGGAGTTTGCGCTGAAGCTGGTTGAAATCTCCGTGGGGCTTGCAAAGGCTAAGAATTTGCGGGAAGGGCTGATTGTGGCCAACAATTGAACGGAGAGTCCTTGAACCACCGGTTTCGCATCCACCCTGGGCGAACGGTGGTTTTTTCGTTTGGAAACATCCAGGCGCGATGAATGGAGGCGTTCATAACACTCTTCATGGCGGAATTATATGATTAAAACTCCCTTTTATGGGGTATGCATGCAGCGCAAGAGGGTGTCAGAAACCGAGTAAGAAAGGGCATACACCTGACTGCTTCCGGGAGGTGAAATCATGTTGATAAACGACGCAGACCGTAGAATCACCCTGGATGTGCTGAGAATTATTTTCGATGCGCTTCCGACGCCAGTGTACTTCAAGGATATTGAAGGACGATTCATCACATGCAACAATGCCTTTGCGGACCTCAATGAAATGAGCCAGGAACAGATCATTGGAAAAACCGCTTATGATATTTTTGAAAGAAAATATGCGGATTTTTTCACACAAAAGGACCAGGAACTGATTCAGAATGGCAGTGTTCAGATGTATGAACACAGCTTCACAACGCCCAAAGGACATCACAAATACATCCTGGCCCAGAAAAAGATCTTTTATAATGATAGCGGGGCTCCGGCAGGAACCTTTGCCATTATCAGTGATATCACAAGCCTGAAGGAGGCTGAGAAGAATCTGAAGATCCTTTCTGAAAAATACGCGCAGGTGTTCAATGTTACCAGCGATTCTCTTTTTGTGATTGAGCTGACCCCGGAAAACACATTCCGGTATGCGGCTGTCAACAGGTCCTATCTTCTGGAAACGAACCTGCTGGAAGCGGAGGCTGTTGGCAGGAGCCCCGGGGACCTGTACGGGGAAACCATCGGTTCGGAGATGGAAGCTCATTACAGGCATTGTATCGAGACCATGCAGGTGTGCCATTATCGGGAGCAGCTCTTTCTGCATGGCGGTGAATGGTGGAATACGACCCTAACCCCAGTATTGAGTGAGGAGGGGTGTTTCATTCTGGGTTCCTCCACCAATATTACAGAGCAGGTTCAGTCGGAAAAACGGCTTCGGGAAAGTGAGGAACGGTTTAGGAAGTATGTGGAATCATCGCCCTCCTCCATCCTGGTCATTGACGATCAGGGGAAATATGTATTTGCCAATGGGACATCGCTGAGGCGCATGGGCTATACCCAAGAGGAAATCCTGAATATGGATTACTATGATTTGCTGGTGAAGGGGTCTGAGCATGAGGGTTTCTTGTGTTTCAATGAGCTGGTTGAGAGTGGGCAAGCCCATGGGCTCCTGAAAGCCCGGGCGAAAAATGGCACCATCTTTAACGTGCTGGTGGACGGCGTAAGAATCCAGGAAAACCAGAACCTGATCTTCAGTACGGATATTACGGACCGGATGACCATGGAGACAGAGCTTAAAATCTCAAAGGAGTCTGCCGAGGCAGCCAATCAGGCCAAAAGTCAGTTTTTAGCCAATATGTCCCATGAAATCAGAACACCGATGAACGGGATTATCGGCATGACAGAGCTGGCACTTTTGGCGGATACAACGGAGGAACAAAGGGAGTATCTGGAGATCATCAAAAAATCATCAAAATCGCTGCTGAAGGTCTTGAATGATATCCTGGACTACTCCCAAGTGGAAGCCGGAAAAATAACGTTGGAGCAGAAGCCTTATCCCCTGCGGGAGCTTTTATGGGATGTGACAGAGCTATTTGAAAGCGGAGCCAGGCAAAAGGGGTTGTACATAAGAACGAATATCCATGAATCGGTCCCCAAACAAATTGTAGGAGACCCGGTTCGGTTGCGGCAGGTGCTTTCCAACCTGATTGGAAACGGAATCAAGTTCACGGCACAAGGCGGGATCAATATCCGGGTAGATCGGTGTCAGCAGGAATCCAAGGGAACTCAGCTGCGATTTGAGATAGCGGATACGGGGATTGGTATTCCGGAGCCTCTACAAGAAAAAATTTTTCAGCGATTCATCCGGGTTGAGGAGTCCTATACCCGCGAGCAGGGAGGATCCGGCCTGGGGCTGGCCATTTCAAAAGGGCTGGTGGAGATGATGGGGGGCGAAATCGGCGTCGTCAGTGCAGGGGAGAAAGGCAGTCGTTTCTACTTCACAATTCAGGTCCCCAATGGGGAGGCGTATCTGTGAGGCGAGGCATGAAAGTCACAGGCACAATTGAAATGAAATGAGCCCTTCCATACTAACGAATCAGTACGGAAGGGCTCATTTAACGTCTATATGGCAGCCATCTGAAGCAATCCAACCTGCAGGGAAGAACTCACATCTACAATCCGCTGGTTTTCAGAGCCCCTGAACCGAAGCAGGGGATTGTGCTCCGCTTGCCGGAACGGGCCATCCACCAACAGGTGGGTGCTCGCCAGGAGCTTATGCCAGCCTGGGCGGTGCGGTGCATCGTGCTGAAGCATTTCGTATGTGTAACCGGTATAGGTCATGACGCTGTAGCCCAGGTTCCGAGCTTTTTCAGCCAGCTCGGCAAAGGCTTCCGCCTGTTCGAAGGGGTCGCCGCCGCTGAGGGTGATGCCGTCAAGCAGGGGATTCTGCTGCATGCGGTGGAGGATTTCGTCGACGGAGCTCAGGGTGCCGCCCGATAAATCATGGGTTTGGGGATTATGACACCCCGGACAGTGATGCCGGCATCCTTGTGCAAAGACCACAAATCGGATTCCCGGACCGTCCACGATGGATTCTTCTGTAATTCCGGCGATACGCAGCAATGCATCCATGATAGTCCTCTCATTTAAAAGTGTTTCACGCGGTCTCTCTCTTCGGCCTGCTTGGCATTGTTGAATCGGTCCAGGGTGCCCACCAGATAGCCGGTGATGCGGCGGATCCGCTCAAAACGGGCAGCGCCTTCTGCCCGGCCGCAGCCGGGGCAGGTTTCACCGATAACGCCGGTGTAACCGCAGAGGGGGTCCCTGTCGATGGGGTGATTGATGGAACCATAGCCGATCCCGCTTTCCTTCATGGCCCGCACCACCTTTTCAAAGGCGCCCAGATTGTGGACAGGGTCTCCGTCCAGCTCCACATAGGTGATGTGCCCGGCATTGGTCAGGGCATGGTAAGGGGCTTCCAGCTGAATTTTGGTATAGGCCGTGGTCTTATGATACACAGGGACGTGGAAGCTGTTGGTGTAGTATTCCCGATCCGTGACGCCTTCCAGGGACCCGTGGCGCTTCCGGTCCATTGCAACGAACCGGCCGGCAGTTCCTTCAGCCGGGGTGGCGATCAGGGTGAAGTTCAGGCCGTACTGGCTGCTGGCTATATCCATACGGTCACGGAGGCGACCGATGATTTCAAGTCCCAGGGCCTGTGCCTCAGGGGTTTCACCATGATGGGCGCCTGTAAGGGCTTTCAGGGTTTCTGCCAGGCCGATGAATCCCATGGACAGGGTGCCGTGTTTCAGGACCTCACCGATTTGGTCTTCCCAGCCGAGTTTTTCGGCATCCATCCAGATGCCTTGTCCCATCAGGAAGGGGAAGTTCTTGACCTTTTTGGCGGCCTGTATGAGATAACGTTCATACAGCTGGCTGACAATCAGTTCCACCCGGCTATCCAGCAGCTCGTAAAACGACTGAAGGCTGCCGCCGCTTTCCAAGGCAATCCGAGGCAGGTTCAGGGTGGTGAAGCTCAGGTTTCCCCGGCCATAGGTGATTTCCCGGGACTGATCGTAGACATTGCCGACCACCCGGGTGCGGCATCCCATGTAGGCCACTTCCGTTTCCGGTTTCCCCGGTTCGTAATATTTCAGGTTGAAGGGGGCGTCCATGAAAGCGAAGTTAGGAAACAGCCGCTTGGCGCTGACACGGCAGGCTAGCTGGAAGAGGTCATAGTTGGGCTCGCCGGGGTTGTAGTTGATTCCGTCCTTCACCCGGAAGATATGGATGGGAAAAATAGGGGTTTCGCCGTTGCCGAGCCCCGATTCTGTTGCAAGAAGCAGATTGCGGATGACCATACGGCCCTCTGGGGTGGTGTCCATCCCATAGTTGATGGAGCTGAAAGGAATCTGGGCCCCTGCCCGGCTGTGCATGGTGTTGAGATTATGTACGAAGGCCTCCATGGCCTGGTAGGTGCTGCGTTCTGTTTCTGAAAGGGCACGCTCGGCGGTGAAGGCCTGTGCCTTTTGAATCAGATCATCGGTCAGTCCCATTTTGGAAAGCGATTCACGCTCCAAAAGCTGATAGGGAGCCAGGGATTCCAGGGCCGGAGCAATACCGTGGGTGCTGCGGATCGCGTCCATCATATCCCGGACCGTTTGTTCTGCACGGGGCCATCCAGCCAGAAGGCCCAATGCCCGGTCCATATTCTGGCGGTAGAGGCGCACAAAGGTCTTTGCCACACCGGGTGCCATGCCGTAATCGAAGTTGGGGATGCTCTGCCCGCCGTGCTGATCATTCTGGTTGGATTGGATGGCGATGCAGGCCAGGGCAGAGTAGCTCTGGATATCGTTGGGTTCCCGGAGGTGACCATGACCGGTGCTGAAGCCGTCCTTGAACAGCTTCAGGATATCAATCTGACAGCAGGTGGTGGTCAGGGTGAGGAAATCCAGGTCGTGGATATGGATGTCTCCGGCTTTATGGGCCTCAGCGTGGGGAGGCTTCAGCACGAACATCTCATAAAACTGCTTGGCGCCCTCGGAGCCATACTTCAGCATGGTCCCCATGGCGGTATCCCCATCGATATTGGCGTTTTCCCGTTTGAGGTCGTTATCCTGGGCATCGGTGAAGGTGAGGTCTTCAAACACCTTCATCAACCGGGTATCCATCTCCCGAACCCGGGTCCGCTCAGCCCGGTAGAGGATGAATTCCTTGGCAGTCCGCGCATGGCCGGTTTCAATCAGGATCTTTTCAACGGCATCCTGGATTTCTTCCACTGTAGGAACCTGAGCGCCCCGGTTGTTCACCAGATGGTGGGCGACCTGTTCCGCCAGATCCATGGCGGTATCGTAATCCTTGCCGCCGGTAGCGGCAGCAGCCTTGAAGATCGCACTGCCTATCTTTTCGATGTTGAAGGGGGCCTCCCGGCCATCCCGTTTTTTGATTTTCGTAATCATGGCATTACACGTCCTTTTTATCTACATGTTGTTGTTATGATTTTACATCGCACTATATGTGGTGTCAATGTGATTAAAGTCCTATGGACAAATCTTTCTGAGAGGGGGTGTTAACAAGAGTGTGTGATATTGTATAAACAAATGTTGATTATCAGGGGTGTTTCTACTATAATTTATTCTGCAGCAAAAAAACATTTAAAGGAGGTCGACAAATGGCCAAAGCCCTTATCATTGGCGCTGGTGGTGTATCCCAGGTTGTGGTGAGCAAGTGTTGTCAAAACCCAGAGGTATTCGAGGAGATCTGTCTCGCAAGCAGAACCAAGTCAAAATGCGACGCGATCAAGGAGAAGCTCGACGGAGGACGCACTAAGATTCAGACAGCGCAGGTTGATGCGGACAATACAGAGGAAGTCATTGAGTTAATCAAGCAGTTCCGACCGGATATCGTTATCAATGTCGCTTTGCCGTATCAGGATCTAACCATCATGGATGCGTGTCTTGCAACGGGGGTACACTATCTTGATACTGCCAACTATGAACCCCTCGATACGGCGAAGTTCGAATATAAATGGCAATGGGCCTACCGGGAGCGGTTTGAAAAAGCCGGGCTTACAGCCATTCTCGGATGTGGTTTCGATCCAGGTGTAACAGGGGTTTTCAGTGCTCACGCAATGAAGCACCACTTCGATGAGATTCACACCATCGACATTCTGGATGCTAATGGCGGAGACCACGGCTACCCATTTGCAACAAACTTCAACCCGGAGATCAACATCCGGGAAATCACGGCTAACGGCCGGTACTGGGAGAAGGGCGAGTTCATTGAAACACCGCCCCTTGCAGTTAAAAAAGAATACGATTTCGATCAGGTGGGTCCAAAAGACATCTACCTGCTCTATCATGAAGAGCTGGAGTCCTTGGCTAACAATATCAAGGGGATTCAAAAGATCCGCTTCTGGATGACATTCTCACAGAAGTACATCACCCATCTCAACGTTCTTGAGAATGTGGGAATGACTTCCATTGAGCCAATCATGTATGAGGGGAAAGAAATCGTGCCCCTGCAGTTCCTCAAAGCCATTCTGCCGGATCCGGCTTCCCTGGGCCCCCGGACAAAAGGGAAGACCAACATCGGCTGTATCTTCCAGGGCATCAAGGATGGGAAACCGAAATCCTACTATGTCTACAATATCTGCGACCACCAGGAGTGCTATGCTGAGGTGGGTTCCCAGGCAATCTCCTACACCACCGGCGTACCGGCAATGATCGGTGCCATGCTGCTTTTGAAGGGCCTGTGGAAAAAACCAGGGGTTTACAACGTGGAAGAATTCGATCCGGATCCGTTTATGGCGGAGCTGAACCGATGCGGTCTGCCTTGGCAGGAGAATCTTTCTCCGACCCTTGTAGATTAGGGCACTGCCATGAATCTCGATTTCAATAACACCCCCAGTCCTTGCTACATCGTGGATGAGCGGTTGCTTAGAAGGAACCTTGAAATTCTGGATTCTGTCCAGAAACGGACCGGCTGTCATATTCTGCTGGCTCTGAAGGGGTTCTCCATGGCCTCCATGCTTCCCATCGTTGGCGAGTATCTGCAGGGCGTCACCTCCAGCTCCCTTCACGAGGCCCGGTTGGGCTTTGAGAAGATGGGCAAGGAGGTTCACGCCTATGCGCCTGCTTTCCTGGAAAGCGAGTTCGATGAGCTGATGGGGTACACTGACCACATCGTTTTCAATTCGTTTGACCAGTGGGCCCGGTTCAAGGACCGAGTGAAGGGGAATGCGAACAAACACATCACATGCGGCCTTCGGGTCAATCCGGAGTATTCCGAAATTGAAGTGCCGCTGTACAACCCCTGTTCACCCAACTCCCGCATGGGAATCACCCTGGCTAACTTCAAGCCGGAGGAGCTGGAGGGCATCGACGGCCTCCACTTCCATACCCTGTGCGAGCAGAACTCCGATGCCCTGGCCCGGACGATTCCCATCGTGGATCAAAAGTTCGGTCCGTATCTCAAGCAGATGAAGTGGCTGAACTTCGGGGGCGGCCACCACATCACCCGGGAGGATTACGATATCGATTCCCTGGTGGCATCCATCCTCTTCATGAAAGAAAAGTATGACGTCCAGGTGTATCTGGAGCCCGGTGAGGCCATTGCCCTGAATACGGGGTATCTGGTGTCCACAGTGCTGGATATTGTGGAGAACGGCATGGAAGTGGCCATTATGGATGCCTCTGCCGCCTGCCATATGCCGGATGTCATTGAAATGCCCTATCGGCCCAATATCATTGGTGCAGGGATGCCTGATGAAAAGCCATATACCTACCGTCTTGGCGGAAACACCTGTCTTTCCGGTGACATTATCGGAGATTATTCCTTTGATGCCCCGCTGAAAAGGGGAGACAGGCTGGTGTTCTGCGACATGGCCCACTACACCATGGTGAAGAACAATACCTTCAACGGCGTCAACCTGCCGGCCATCGCTTCATTCAACGAAGCGGCTGGTGTTCGGGTGCATCGGACCTTTGGTTATGCGGACTATGTTTCAAGGCTTTAACAGATGAAGCAGCAATGCCCCCTTCGGATGAAGGGGGCATTTTTTACGGGGCAGAAAGCGGATCTATTCCAGCTGATAAATCACTTGTTTGACCGTGATATTGAGATTCTTAACGAGATTGATCTCCTGTTCCCTGTTCCGGGGGGAGCCGGGCTTTAAAATCCGGACAACGGGACGCAGGGGAATGTCGTTGTTCATGTCGATGACTTCACCCTGATCATTGTTGGAGAGCCGTACATAGGTGCCGACGGGATACGCCACCACCCGTTTGGCAAAGAGGTTTACCATATCAAAGTCGAATTGCCTTCCGGCAGACCCCATGATCATCTCCAGGGCCTCGTTGGGGGAGAACCCCGGACGGTGAGGCCGGTCTGAGGTGAGGGCGTCATAGGTATCGGTGATGGCAAGGATCCGGGCGAGGGGATGGATATCCACCCCGGCGGTACTGTTTGGGTACCCGCTGCCATCCATCCGCTCATGATGCTGAAGGATCAGGTGTCGTACAGCGGCAGGCATCTGTGTCTTTTTCGTGAGATACTCATGGGATGTGGTTGGATGCTGCTTTACAATTTCCATTTGCTCTGCGGTCAGCGGGCCGGGGGTGTTCAGGATGTCCGGCGGCAGGAAATGACTGCCGATATCCATCAACAGAGCGGCCAGAACCAGTTTTCCCAGTTCGTCTTCCTTTAAATGGAGATCCATCCCGAGAAGCAGGGAAAGGACAGCCACGTTAACGGCGTGCTCATACAGATAGTTCTCCATGCTCTTGATGCTTACCATTTCAACCATGGCGTTGGGATTCAGGAACACCTCATCAGAGAGTTTTTCTGCCGCAGCCATGAGTCGGGTGATGATCGGACTTTCTCGGAATTGGTTCCGCTTCATCTCCTTAATATCTTCAGCCGTCGTCTTTACGATGAATTTCTCATAGATGCTTCGAACCGATTGCACTGCCTCCAGTCGGACCAGTGGGCTCACCACATCCTTCAGGGAGCCGACGTCGTCATCTGAATCTGCAATGTAGATGGAGTTGATTTGATGTTCCTTGATCTTGGAAATCAGGTAGAGGGTCAGCCGATTGCCCGCTTTTAAGAGAACGCGGCCTTTGGGATCATATATGGATTGTGCCAAAATATCCCCTTTTCGTGCACTTCTGGTTGGGATTCTTCGCATTGTATCCTCCGGTATCCATTGTCATTGGTATGGATTGTAATTTTAGTAGAAATGTTGAATTTGCAACGACTTACAGTCTTGTTATCGGCAGATTTCTCTAAAAAGTTAAATCAGGAGAGTAAATCTGTTAATATAAGGAGTAATGATTTTGAGTGACACTTAGGGAGAAGCCCATGAAAAAAACCATCACTGTAAATGACCGGATGCAGCAGGGGTATTTCTACGAACTGACAGAACCGGCGGGTGAGAATTTTCACCCGGATTTCAGGCCGGAGCTGACGCCCAAGGAGCTGCTGGCCCTGGGGATCTTCGGCGGTAAATATATGACGGATTGTCAGGCTGAATTCCCGGCGGATTGGTTTGAAAACGCCAAGCTTTGCTCGGAGGCGCACCGACCGGAGCTGAATTATTTTGGAATCAATGCCTCTAAACCCCTCAGCTATTGGCTTGCGAAGGACTGGATCCACCCGGAAGACCCTCGGGGCTGGTTCCAATGGTATTGCCGGTACTACCAAGGGCGCAGAGGCCCGGATGACGAGCGGCAGATCAAGCGCTGGAAGGCCATGACACGGCACATCGCCCAGCTGCGGAAGCACTGCGGTCGGGAACAATTGGACTGTCGGCCCCGCCAGCGCCAGGCGCTGCTTCACTGGGCGTATGACAGCCGAAGGTTTTAATGGGAGGAAGAATTGGATAAATACGCAGTCTTGAAAAAATATTTCGGCTACACGGTGTTCCGCACCGGACAGGAAGCCCTGATCGACCATATCCTGAAAGGGAAGGATGTCCTGGGGATCATGCCCACCGGGGGCGGGAAGTCCCTGTGCTATCAGTTGCCGGCGATTCTTATGGAAGGGATCACCCTGGTCATTTCCCCCCTGATTTCCCTCATGAAGGATCAGGTGGACGGACTGAACGAAATGGGGATCGGCGCGGTTTTCATCAACAGTTCGTTGGAACAGGCCGAAATCAGCGAGCGGGTAGCTCAGGTGCGGCAGGGGACAGTGAAGCTGCTCTATGTGGCCCCGGAACGCCTGAATTCCGATTGGTTCGTGGGCTTGGTCCAAAGTGTGGGCATCAGCTTCATTGCGGTGGATGAAGCCCACTGTATCAGCCACTGGGGCCATGATTTTCGCCCCAGCTATCAGGAAATCCCAAAATTCATCAAGCGGTTGAAAACCCGACCGGTGGTAGCGGCTTTCACGGCGACGGCTACCCTGCGGGTAGTGGATGAAATCCAGACAGCTCTGGAGCTGGTAGATCCCTATGCCCTGACGACGGGTTTTGATCGCCCGAATCTCAGCTATCGGGTGGCTACGCCTCCCAACAAGTACAATTACATCCATGCCTATCTTTCGGAGAACCATGGGCAGGCTTCCGGGGTGATCTACTGCGCCACCCGGAAAACCGTGGAAGGGCTCACTAAAAAATTGCGGACGGACGGCTTCAATGCAGAAGGGTATCACGGCGGCATGGACACAGAGGTGCGGAAGGGCGTACAGGACCGGTTCATGCTGGACAGCACCCGGATCATCGTGGCAACCAATGCCTTCGGCATGGGGATCGATAAGCCTGATGTCCGCTTTGTGGTCCACTACAACATGCCCGGCAATATGGAGGCCTATTATCAAGAGGCAGGCCGTGCGGGCCGTGATGGGGAACCGGGAGACTGCATCCTCATGTATTCGCCGTCGGATATCATCAACCAGAAGCTGATCATCGATAACGATGCCCTAGACCCCGTCAGGAAGAATCTGTTGTTTGAGAATTTGCAGATTCTGATTAATTACTGTCATACCCAGGACTGCCTGCGTAAAACCATACTGGCCTACTTCGGGGAAAAAGATTCTGCTGGATCCTGTGGGAATTGCGGAAACTGCAACGAAAGCGGTGAGATGGCAGATGTCACCCTGGAGGCCCAGAAGATCATTTCCTGCATCTACCGGGTAGAGCAGCGGTACGGGCTCACCGTGGTAATCAAGGTGCTGAAGGGCTCCAAGGATAAAAAACTGTTGGATAACCGGTTGGATCAGGTCTCCACCTATGGGATCCTGGCTGAAACACCGGAGGGCAGTATCAAAGAAATCATCATGGCCCTTATTTCCAGAGGCTATGTGCACATGACCACCGATGCCTATCCGGTGTTGAAGCTGCGGCAGGAGTCCAAGCGTGTGCTCAGCGGCGACGACCGGATCCTGATCCAAAAGAGCCGGATTGATGTTGCCCGAAAAAGCAAGAAAACCCGGAAGGGATCCGGACCGGAAACCCCGGTCAATGAAGGGCTTTATGACCAGTTGGTGGCTTTGCGCAAGAAACTGGCCACGAAGAAAGGGGTTCCAACGTATGTCATCTTCCATAACAAGGCGTTGGAGGAAATGGCACAGCAGTATCCCAGAAGCCGCAGCGAATTCCTGACCATCAGCGGGGTGGGGGAAAAGAAATACGAAACCTACGGTGAGACCTTTGCCGAATTGATTGCCGCCTACTGTCAGAAGCATTCTGTCAGTTAAAATACTTGAATTAGCGGGAGGGATCCGGGGTATGAACGAAATAGGGTATCCAATCCGCATGTGTGGAGGAAAAAGGAGGCAACGTGATGACCGATCAAAGCGAAATCACCTGGGTAACCGTGTATGAGGCTGATGGAGAAATGGAAGCTCTCATCGTCCAAGGATTGCTTGAATCCAATGGCATTGAATGCATGCTGGATGAGAACGAATCGCCCTATGTCATCATGGGGATGCCGACGCATATCACCGTCTCCATCAATGTAATGGAAGCTGACGCCTTGGTTGCCCGGGAAATCATCGAGCAGCCGGCGCCAATTGAGTACGAATAAAGGATGATTATCAGAGGGCATGCCGTTAAAACGCATGCTTTTCTTTTGCGGGCAATTGTCCTAAACTGAAACCAGCAGCACATATCTTCAGAAAAGAGGGACGTTCATGACCTATGATTTTGATAAAGAGACAAACCGCAGGAACACACAGTCGGTAAAATGGGATGAAATGAGCTGCTACTTTGAGCGGGATGATCTGCTCCCGATGTGGGTGGCGGATATGGATTTTGAAACAGCGCCGGAGATCCTGGCTGCCATGAAGAAACGAATGGAACATGGGGTCTTCGGGTACGTATCCACCCCGGCAAGCTACTATGAGACCGCTGCGGAATGGACCCTGAGACGGTATGGTCACGGGGTGGATGCCGGTACCCTGGTGCATTCACCGGGGGTGGTTCCCAGTCTGTCTATTTTGGTTCGGCTGCTGACACAGCGGAATGAGAAGGTCATCATCCAGCCGCCGATCTATCCTCCTTTCCGGAACGTGCTGGTTCAAAACCACCGCCAACCTCTCTTAAATCCTCTTATTGAAGAAGCGGGTGTCTACCGTATGGATTTTGACGGCCTGGAAAAACTGGCGGCGGATCCTGAGGTTAACTGGCTGATATTCTGTAATCCCCACAACCCTGTGGGCCGCTCTTGGAAAAGGGAGGAGCTGCAGCGGTTGGCGGCTATCTGCCTCCGACACGGTGTCCGTATTCTCAGTGACGAAATCTGGCGGGATCTGGTTTTTGTCCCCCATCAGCATACCCCCTTGGCATCCCTTGGGCCGGAGGTGGAAGACATCACCATCACGCTTTCGGCGGTATCGAAGACCTTCAATCTGGCAGGACTCCAGGCTTCATTCATCTCATTCCCCAGAGAAACGGAGAAAGCACTCTTTCAAAAGGAAATGGAAACCCTGGATTTTACCCGGCATAACACCCTGGCCCTGACAGGAACACAGGCTGCCCTTGATCTGGGGGAGCCTTGGCTGCTGGCATTGAAAGCCTACCTGGCGGCGAATATCTGTTTTGCGAAGGATTACCTGGCCGAGCATGCTCCGGAGGTGCGTTTTACGGAACCTGAAGCAACCTATCTGCTTTGGCTGGATTTCAGAGCTCTGGGTCTTTCAGGGAAAGAATTGGGGAGTTTACTGGCTGAAAAGGGCCGTGTGGCGCTGAATGCAGGTGCCTCTTTCGGAGATGAGGGGAAGGGCTTCATGCGCATGAATGTGGCCTGCCCCAGAAATCAGTTGGCAGAAGCCCTGCGTGGAATTAAAGAGGCGGTCGGATCTGTGAGAGGAGATGTGTAGCATGTTATACAGAACCCTTGGCAATACCGGGAAACAAATCTCAGCCCTGTCCTATGGTTGCATGCGGTATCCGCGGATCGGCGGCAGCAATGGCCGTGGGGGAAAGATCGATGAGGTTCGAGCGGCCAGGCAGATTCATCAGGCGATGGATGAGGGTGTTAACTATTTTGATACAGCGTATGTCTATGATGCCGGAAAGAATGAAACCATTCTGGGAAACAGTCTGGCAGGGGTGCGCCGTCAAAAGGTCATGATAGCCACGAAGCTGCCGCCGTACATGGTCCACTCCCCCAAAGACATGGATGCGATCCTGGAAACGCAGCTGAAGCGTCTTCAGACAGACCATATCGATTTTTACCTGATCCATGCGCTCAATGATCTGGAGGGGTGGATTCGTCTGAAGGACCAAGGGGCGCTTGAATTCATTGAAAAGGCCAAGGCCTCCGGGAAGATTGGGCATATCGGCTTCTCATATCACGGGGAAAAAGAGAGCTTCAAGCACCTGGTGGATGATTATCCCTGGGAGTTTTGCCAGATCCAGTACAACTATCTGGATGAAAACTATCAGGCTGGCAAGGAGGGGCTTCTTTACGCGACGGGGAAGGGGCTTGGCGTCACCGTCATGGAGCCGCTTCGGGGCGGCATGCTGACTGGCAGGGTTCCTGAAAGCGTTGAGAAGGTATGGCAGCGGTCTGAAACTCAGCGAAGCCCCGCTGAATGGGCTCTGCGGTGGTTGTGGAACCACCCGGAAGTCGCTACGGTGCTGTCCGGCATGAACGATGAGGCCCATATCGATGAAAATATCCGAGTGGCCAGCGAAACCCTTCCAGGCTCCATGACTGAGCATGAGCTGGCCTTGGTGGAGGAAGTGAAGCAGGCGTATTTCCGGCTGAAAAAAGTGGACTGTACTGGATGCGGCTACTGCATGCCGTGCCCCGCAGGGGTGAATATCCCCATGTGCTTCGGCTTTTACAACACCAAGTATCTCTTTGGCGGAAACGGCGCAAACTTCCAGTACACCTTCTTTACCAGCGGTCTTACCGGTGGAAAGCCCACCAATGCATCCCTGTGCATCAACTGTGGCAAGTGTGAAATTGCTTGTCCCCAGCACATTGCCATCCGGAAGGAACTGAAGCAGGTGGTGAAGGTGATGGAACCCCCGATTGTGAAGCCCTTATTGTCTGGCGTGCGGCAATATATCAAGCTGCGGGACCGGTGGAAACGGAAAAAATAGCGGATGTGGGCCTGATGTTCACAGGATGTTCATAGAGCAGTCACATTTTCCTCACAAACCCCCGATATAATCAGTTTTATAAAGGGGGTTTAACTATGATCACAGTAATCATATTGGCAGTAGCCTACGCAGTCGCATTGAAATCAAGAAAAATCTGGGGCAAGCAAATACGGGAAATGGCTCTTTTCAGGGATATGGATCTTTCCTTCAAGGGGTTCATCGCCGCTCTTGGCATTGTTGTGTTACTCGCATCAGGCATCACGATCAGCACGTTGGGGAGTCAGCTGTACGACATGGCAACAGTTTCAACCGAGAAAGTGTATGCCCAGACAAACACCCCGGTCATATCGGATGTGTTGCCTTCGGTGGCCTCTGAAGAGACAACCGCAACCGAACCGACAGCGGTAACCGAACAGACAAGTGCCTCTGCAACTGCAGACAGTACTCCGGTGGTTACCGATAGCCAGCCTGCTGATGTGACAACACAAACAGCGGTGAAAAAGCAGGCTGCTGCACAAACTGCGGCACAACCTGCCGCCACGGCAGTCACTGCATCGGCCAGCCAGCCCACGGAGACGGTTGTACAGACAACCACTTCTCAATACGCAGACGGTACCTACAGCGGCACCGCACGGGGGTTTAAAGGCCCTATCACCGTAGCCGTACAGATTGCTGGCGGGATAATCAACAGCGTGGAGGTAACGGACCAGCGGGATGATCAGCGATGGTTTGAAAGAGCCTATGCCGGTGTGGTTCAGCGCATCCTTGCAGCTCAGAGTGCCAATGTCGATACTGTTTCCGGCGCAACCTACTCCTCGAACGGCATCATTGGCGGTGCCGCAGCCGCCCTGGAACAAGCCCGGGCAGCGGTACAATAGGAGGCAACGATGAAGAAGATACCGGTTATTCGATTAGCAGTACAGATCATCGCTGCGGTGATGATCGGAACCGCTCTATATACTGCGCCAGATGCCTTGAAACCCTTGTTTCTGGCCATCATGTTCCTGGGAGGCGCCTTCTACTGCGGGTGGTTGTGTCCCTTTGGTCTTCTCCAGGATGTGGGGGCACGGTTCGGAAGGTTTCTACGAATCAAAAAGAGGCAGGTTCCCCCATCCCTTCACAGAACATTGATGTACAGCCGCTACATCCTGGCTTTAGCGGCGGCATTCTGGGCAGCCGATGCGCTGTTCACGCTGCTGGGCTACGAGCCTCGCGGAACGGCCTTGGGGCTGTTGTCGGGACAGCTGCCATCGGTGATTGCCCTGGGTGTTCTGGCAGGTTTCTTCCTGATCTCTCTGATATACGAACGCCCATACTGCCGCTACTTCTGCATTGAAGGCGCTAAATACGGGGCTGCCAGCCTGTTCAGAATCTTTACGGTGAGACGGAACGTGCATGCCTGTGTGGCCTGCGGGAAATGCGATAAGGCCTGCCCCATGCAGATTCAGGTTACACAGGTTGAAAATCTGAGATCACCTCAGTGTATCAACTGCTTGGAATGTGTGGCGGCATGTCCGGTGAAGGGCGCTCTGGATTACGGGGTGGTCAGAAAGAACAAGCCTTTGAAAACAAAGACCGCTGTGATGCCTGATCCTCCCTCTGACGGCAGACGGCAAAGTGCATAGGTTCATTACAAGGACAAAGAAACACCGGCAAGCCCACGAAGGGCTTGCCGGTGTTTTTGGATTCCGGGGAAAATCCGTGATATAATCAGGGAGGCGGGAAGTGATGCCAAAATATGAGTAAAGCAGGTGTTCTATTGGCAAAGAAGACATATATCCAATATGGAGTCATTACAGCCGTGTTGATTATTGCAACGGCTTTTATTATCCAGAAGCTTCCGGCTATCGAATCCGGAATCGGCACTTTTTTCGGAATCCTGACCCCTTTCTATATCGGTTTTGCCTTCGCCTATATCCTGAATCCCATCCTGACATTTTTTCAAAAGCGCTTGAAATTGAAACGGGGCATGGCGATTGCGTCCACGTATCTGATCTTGCTGCTGCTCATCGGGTTGTTTGGCTGGTGGATCGTGCCGCAGGCCTTAGAAAACACCCTGGCCATTGTGGATGATGTCACGGCGAAGCTGGGAACCCTCCAGATCAATTCATCGGTTCTGGAAAACTCTGTGTTCGGAAAATACCTCAATGTGGACCTCAGCGCTTATGCTCAAAAGGCAGCCGGCTTCGCGAATCTGGTGATCACAAACCTCTCCAGCCTCCTGTTCGCCCTGACATCCGCCTTTGTGAATACGTTCCTCGGTCTCATCATCTCCATCTACATGGCTATTTCGAAGGATAAGGTGATTTCAGGACTCACACGGATCTACAAGCGGGTTTTCCCCAAGGAGACGGCCCGGGATATTCAGCGTTTTGCCAATGAGGCCAACACGATTTTTTCCAGCTTCATGACGGGGTTGATCTTGGAATCCCTCATCGTCGGAATTCTGGCCTTCATCGGTCTCAGCCTCATGGGGGTTCAATATGCCCTGACCCTGGCTCTGATCATCTGCTTCACCAACGTGATCCCATACTTCGGTCCCTTTATCGGTGCCGTGCCCGCGGTGGTGGCCACTGCCATCTACAGTCCCTCCCTGGCGTTGTGGGTCATGGTGTTCATCTTGGTGCTTCAGCAGTTCGATGCGAACTTCATCGGCCCCCGGATCATGGGAAACTCCGTGGGGATCAGCCCACTTTGGATCATGTTCTTCATTTTGGTCTTTGGCACGTTCTGGGGTGCGGCTGGCATGATCTTGGCCATTCCGCTGGGGGCACTCACTCTCATTATCGCCAAGCGAATTTTCGAACAGATTTTCACAGAAAAACCGGTGGCACAGAAGAAAGCCCGGTGAACATAAATGCTAACCGTCATTTCTATAAAGAACGAGGAGAATTTTCATGAATAAAGCGCCTTCAAACGCCCAGTGGCTCAAGCTACTGGAAACCGCTTCTGAATTCAACAAGATCGCCCCCTGGACCTGGATGGACGATTCTCTGTTTTTTGGTGTAAAGGACCCCGATAGTGAGGGGATTAATTATTGCTGCATCATGGGTCAGAGCAAAGAGCACTTTGCCCTGGCGGTATACCGGGGAACGGCGGGTCTGCACAGCTACATCGCCCTGCGGGACGGGATCCACGGCACTGATCTTTTCACCACCTACCATCTTCAGGACTGCCTCATGGCCTCCTTCGAGGATCAGGAAGGGTTGGATGAAACGGATCTGGAGATCATCAAAGCCGCGGGCCTGGAATTCCACGGAAATAACCAGTGGCCCCAATTTCGAAGCCTGCGGCCACGGATGGTCCCGTGGTATCTGGAGGCACAGGAGGCCCAAGTTCTCAACTACACCCTGGCTGCCGCCGCTGCCGCCTCCCTTTTGGTCAAGGGCAACCCGCAGATGCTTTACGGCACCAGTGAAGAAGAGATACCGGTGTTCTCCTTCGGAAGAGACGGCTCCCTAGTCCATACCTTTACCCGGGTAGAGGCATATGAGCCGAAGACGGCCTCCTATTCCCTGACCGATGACCTGCTGATCAAGCGGTTTCAGAAACTCCCCACTGAGCACAAGGCCGATTGGATTGTCCGCAGCTTCCTGGGACCCATCCCAGTCATGGAGGCAGAACGACCGGTTTTTCCAACCCTGTTGATCTGGTTCGACGTTTTGTCGGACCGCGTGCTTCATATTGAAACACTTTCCACGGTACAGGATGAAGCGGTGAAGGTATTTCAGAATACCCTGGGGATGATCGACCATCTGGGAATCAAACCAGGCCGGCTGATTTTTACAGAGCCGGAGCTGCAGATCCTGCTCAGCAAGCTGTGCGAACAGATCGGCGTGAAACAGGCGTTTCAGGAATCCAATGCCACAATAGATGCAGTTATCGAAGATTTTCACATGAACTTTGGAAAACAATAAGAAAGAGAGCCCCCCATGCAAAGCACCTTTGAATCACTGGAAATATCGCCTGCTCTTATCGCAGGCCTGAAAAAAGAAGCCATCACCGTTCCCACGCCGATTCAGGCAGGGGCCATCCCCTTTGCCCTGAAGAATCTTGATATTGTGGGCCGCTCCACTACCGGCAGCGGAAAAACCCTGGCGTATCTGCTCCCCATCTTCCAAAAGGTAGATGCCCAGAAGAAAGAAATGCAGGTCATTATTCTGGCGCCGACCCACGAGCTGGTGGTGCAGATCAACCGTCAGATCCAGTCCCTGGCCACCAACTCAGGGATCCCCATGAACACGGCGGTCATCATGGGCGAGGTGAACATCAAGCGGCAGGTGGAAAAACTCAAGGAAAAGCCCCAGATCATCGTGGGTTCTTCCGGCCGAATCCTGGAACTGATCAAGCTGCGAAAAATAAACGCCCATACGGTAAAAACCATTGTCATCGACGAAGGGGACCGGCTCCTGGATGCGAATAACGTTGAAGGGGTCCGATCGGTCATCAAGGCGACCCAAAAGGATCGCCAGCTCATGGTTTTTTCCGCGACCATCAATGAGCAGGCCCTTCAGATTGCCAAGGAGTTCATGAAGGACCCTGAGGTGATCCAGATTGACGAGACCCCGGTCAGCGGGCAGATCACCCATTGGGTCATCAAAGCGGAGCAGCGGGATAAGATAGAGACCCTGCGGAAGCTGATTACGGCACTGCAGCCTAAGAAGGCCCTGGTGTTCCTGAACCGGAACGACCAGATCCAAATGACCGTGGCCAAGCTCCAGCATCACCAGTTCAAATCTGCCGGCATCTACGGCGACGCCACCAAGGAAGACCGGAAAAAGGCCATGGACGATTTCACCTATGGCCGGGCCCAGATCCTCGTGGCCTCCGATCTGGCTGCCCGGGGTCTGGATATCAAGGGACTCACCCATATCATCAATATGGATCTGCCCCCCGATGAGGAAGGGTATCTGCACCGGGTTGGGCGTACCGGCCGGGCGGGTAACACGGGGATCGCCATTTCCCTGGTCACTGAAACGGAAATGCCCCTGATCAAAAAACTGGAGATCCGGTTGGGTGTGAAAATAGAGAAAAAGGAAGTTTACAAGGCACGAATCATCAGCCCACGGCGCGGAAAACCCTCATCGGCGCGGCCCCGGGAGGAGAAATCCACCAGTGCCAATCCGATGGGAACGAAAGTCCCGGCAGCTGAGGTTCAAAACCCGGAGCAACCGGCAAAAAAACCATTCAAAGCCCGAACGTCCTCTCCGCCCAAGCCGAAGCCGAAGAAGCAGGGGAGACCGTGGTAAAAAAATATCGGAGGCATTGCCCTTGCAACTTGTAATCGCAGAAAAACCCAGTGTGGGTAAGGATATCGCAAAAATACTGGGAGCCTCTTCAACCAAGGAGGGGTTCCTCCAAGGCAGTGACTGTCTGGTCACCTGGTGTGTGGGACATCTGGTGGAGTTGGCGCCCCCGGAGGAGTATACGCCGGACTGGAAGGGCTGGAAGCTCAGCACCCTGCCGATGCTGCCGGAAGCCTTCCAGCACCGGGTGAACCCCTCCCGGGGCAAACAGTTTGAAATCGTCAGCCGCCTGATGAATGATCCCCGGATTACGGAAGTGGTCTGTGCCACCGATGCCGGGCGGGAGGGACAGCTGATTTTCATGTATGTCTACCTGCTTTCCGGCTGCACAAAGCCGGTGAAACGGCTGTGGATCAACTCCATGACGGATGAGGCCATCCGGAAAGGCTTTGCTTCCCTCAAGGACAATCTGGAATATGAGAACCTGTATCAATCCGCCCGAAGCCGGGCTGAAGCGGACTGGCTGGTTGGCATGAATGCCACCCGCCTTTTTTCCGTAAAATACAACACAAAGCTGACGGTAGGCAGGGTACAAACCCCTACGCTGGCCATGATCGTGAACCGACAGCTGACCATTCAGAATTTCGTGCCGGAGCCTTTTTATGAAATCGAAGCGGACTGCAGGGCCTTCAAAGCAACCTGGTTCAATGAGGATGGCACCCGGGCAGCCAGCAAGGAAGCGGCTGAATCCATTGTGGCGCAGTGTACCGGTAAGGAAGGCACCGTCGTCAAGCTGAACCGGAAAAAGGCCTCCTCTGACAGACCCCTGCTTTATGACCTGACAGAACTTCAGCGGGAAGCCAACCGGCGCTACGGCTATACTGCCAACCAAACCCTCGACAGCGCCCAGGCCCTCTATGAAAAGCACAAGCTGGCCACCTATCCCCGGACAGACAGCCGCTACCTGTCCTCAGACATGAAGGCGGAGCTGCCGGCTCTGGTGAAAGCCATTCACACCGGGTATAAGGATGCGGTTCCCCATACGGAAAAACTGATGAAGCAGGGGATCAACAGCGATAAACGGGTGATCAACGACAGCAAGGTCACCGATCACCATGCCATCATTGTGACCCCGAACATCGCCAGGTATAATCCCGCCCGGCTCAACGACATGGAAAACAATCTCCTGCGCCTGATTGTCACCCGGTTCCTGTGCGTACTGGATGAGAAGATGGCGTATGATCAGACGGATATCGAACTCCTCATCGAAGCGGAGCATTTTAAAGCCTCCGGAAAAAAAGTGACCAACCCTGGTTGGAAGGCCATCGAGGATGCGCTGATCGGCAAGGTGAAGAACCCGGAGGCGGAAGAGGAGCCAGAGCAGTTCATCACCCTGAATAAAGGGGATAAGCTGACACCGGAAGCCATCACCCTGCTCAGCCGTTCCACCAGCCCGCCTAAATACTATACGGAGGATACCCTGCTCTCTGCGATGGAAACGGCAGGGAAGGGCATCGAGGATGAAGCCCTCCGGGAAGAGATGAAGGGCATGGGGCTGGGCACACCGGCCACCCGGGCCAGCATCATCGAAAAGCTCATTACCGTGGGGTATGTGGAACGGAAGAAAAAGAATCTGCTGGCCACTGCCCACGGCACCCGCCTCATAAGCCTGGTGCCGGATAAATTGCGGCTTCCGGATCTTACCGGCGAGTGGGAGAGCCAGTTGTCTCAGATTGCGGCGGGAAAGGCCGCTTCCGATGACTTCATGGCGGGTATCCGCACCTATGTGGCTGAAATCGTTACGGAAACAGCGGCTACCGGCATTGACCGACAGGCGTTTGGCGATAAAGAACCTCTGGGGAAATGCCCCCGGTGCGGCAAACTGGTTTATGAGAACTCAAAATCCTTTTACTGCGCAGGCTACCGCGCCGAACCGAAATGCACCTTCTCCATGTGGAAGAGCGAGAAATTCTTCACCGATAAAGGCAAGGAGCTGACCCCTGAAATCGTTCGATCCCTTCTGTCAGAAGGGAAGATCAAGATGACTGGCCTGAAAAAGAAGGCGGGAGACGGCGTGTATGATGCCATTGTCCTGCTGCAGGACACCGGTACCTATGTGAATTACAGGCTCTCCTTCGAAAAATAAGATGCAACCCGTGTAAGATGTCAATCTTACACGGGTTTTTGTTTTGTGGGGTTAATAACCTTTTTAAACTCGATTTAAAAAACATTTTAAAATGGGTTGAAAAAGATTAAGCGTCAGTATATAATGAGCTCAAGCTTCACAAGAAAACGTTTCCTTCACTACATACCGGAAGGGGTGACACGGCGCATATCCGTTTGACAAGCTGACTATAACGGTTACACAGGTAAATCGCTATTGGAACATGGAACTCAGAATCAACACCAAACGATTACAGGGGGATATCTGAATGAAAAAGCTCATGTCATGGTTGCTGATGTCAATGTTGATCATTTCCGCGCTCGCTTCCGTAGGATGCGCAAAGAAAGAAACCAATCTTGTGGGTGTGGCAATGCCCACAAAATCACTGCAGCGCTGGAATCAGGATGGCGCCAATATGAAAAGCAAGCTTGAAGCCGCTGGATACCAGGTTGTACTGGAATATGCAGACAACCAGGTGGAACAGCAGGTTACTCAGGTTGAGAACATGATCACCAAGGGCTGCAAGGTCATCGTCATCGCTTCCATCGACGGAACAGCGCTGAAGGGCGCTCTGGAAACCGCTGCAAAAGAGGGGATCAAGGTCATCGCCTACGACCGCCTCATCCGGGATTCAGGCAATGTTGATTACTACGCCACCTTCGACAACTACCTGGTGGGCAAGATCCAAGGGGATTACATCGTCAAGACCATGGGACTGGATACCGGAAAAGGCCCCTTCAACATGGAAGCCTTCGGCGGGTCCCCTGATGACAACAACGCATTCTTCTTCAACAAGGGCGCCATGGATGTCCTGAAACCTTACATCGACAAGGGGCAGCTGGTGGTCAACTCCGGTCAGCTGGATATGGAACAGATCGCAATCCAAGGGTGGAAATCCGAAGGGGCCCAGGCCCGTATGGACAACCTGCTCACCGCCAATTATGCCGACAAGAAGGTGGATCTGGTCCTGTCACCTAACGACAGCCTGGCTCAAGGGATTGTGGCTTCTTTGAAGGCTGCTGGCTACGGTTCAGCGGATAAGCCCTTCCCGGTTCTGACGGGTCAGGACTGCGACGTGACCAATGTGAAGATGCTGATTGCAGGGGAACAGTCCATGTCCATCTTCAAGGACACCCGTACCCTGGCCGATCAGGTGGTCCTGATGGTTTCCGCCATCATGACTGGCAAAGAGGTTCCCGTCAACGACACCAAAACCTATGACAATGGCGTGAAGGTAGTGCCCTCCTTCCTCTGTGAGCCAGTGTTCGCAGACAAGGCCAACTACAAGGCATTGCTCGTAGACACAGGATACTATACCGAGGATCAATTGAAGTAAAAGCTGTCTCTCCCCTTCAGTTGGGGTATAGCAATCCGCAAGGTGGACTATACCCCAATTTGTTTTTTGCAGGATCCGGCGATTTTAGGAATCGGCGCAATACTAAAACGGATTTAAAAAGATGAGAGATCAGTTCACGTTGAGCTCAAGTCAGAGGTGAAGGAGTGCTTGAGATGTCAGATCATATTCTAGAAATGCAGAGCATCACGAAGGAGTTTCCAGGGGTTAAGGCACTGAACGGCGTCAACCTCCGGGTGAAGCGGGGGCAGATCCACGCCATCGTGGGGGAAAACGGCGCAGGGAAATCCACCCTGATGAAGGTGCTGAGCGGCATCTACCCCCATGGCTCCTATTCGGGGGATATCGTCTACGAAGACAAGGTGTGTGCGTTCAGGGATATCAGCGAAAGCGAAAGCCTGGGCATCGTCATCATCCATCAGGAGCTGGCCCTCAGCCCGTATCTGACCATTTCGGAGAACATATTCCTGGGGAACGAAAGGCAGAAAAACGGCATCATCAACTGGCGTGAAACCCATGAAAAAGCAAAACAGCTGATGCGGCGTGTGGGGCTGACCATCGAGCACACCGCGCTGGTGAAGGATATAGGTGTGGGGCACCAGCAATTGGTGGAAATCGCCAAAGCGCTGTCCAAGGATGTGAAGCTCCTGATTCTGGATGAACCCACGGCGGCCCTCAACGATGAGGATTCGGAGAGCCTGCTGAACCTTCTGGAGGAGCTCAACCGCGAGCAGGGAATCGCCTGCATCATCATTTCCCACAAGCTCAATGAGGTTACCCGGATTGCCGACGAAATCACCGTAATCCGGGACGGCTCCACCATCGAAACCCTGGTCAAGGGCCAGGACGAGATCTCCGAATCCCGGATCATCAAGGGTATGGTGGGGCGGGAGCTCCTGGACCGGTTCCCCAAAAGGACCCCCAACATCGGGGAGGTGGCCTTTGAAGTGAAGAACTGGATCGTTCATGACCCCTTGGATGAAAGCCGGGTGAAGATCAAGAATGTCAGTTTCACGGTTCGCCGGGGGGAGATTGTGGGCATTGCGGGGCTCATGGGCGCCGGGCGGACAGAGCTGGCAAAAAGCATCTTCGGGCACTCCTACGGGAAGCACATCCGGGGAGAAATCCTCAAGGACGGAAAGCCTGTGAGCCTGTCGAATGTCAATCAGGCCATCGCGGCAGGGCTTGCGTATCTCACCGAGGACCGCAAGAACGACGGTCTGGTGCTAATCGATGATATCCGAAGGAACATCACCCTGGCCAGCCTGGATAAGATCAGCCGCCACGGCATTGTGAATATCAACGAGGAGATCCAGATCGCAGAGGGCTACCGGGAGAAGCTGCTGATCAAGTCGCCGGATATCTACCAGAACACGGGGAACCTTTCCGGGGGTAATCAGCAGAAGGTCATCATCGCCAAATGGCTCTTTTCAGAACCGGATGTGCTGTTCCTGGATGAGCCCACCCGGGGGATCGATGTGGGGGCGAAATACGAGATCTACACCATCATCAACCGCCTGGCGGATCAGGGGAAGTGCGTGGTGGTCATCTCCTCGGAGCTCCCGGAGCTCCTGGGGATATCGGACAGGATCTATGTGATGAATGAGGGAGAATTCGTAGGTGAACTGCCCATTCAGGAGGCCTGTCAGGAAAGCATCATGCGGTGCATCATTCAGAGTACGAACCGAACAGCGGATCCGCAGAACTAAAATGACCGTGGAGGAGTGAGCGTGTGGAGAATATAAAACAAATCATAAAGCGGAACATGCGGCAGTATGCCATGCTTGTGGCGCTGCTGGTGATCATGGTCCTGTTCCAGATTCTGACGGATGGGGTGTTGCTGAAGCCCATCAATGTCCACCGGCTGATTCAGCAAAACAGCTATATCCTGATCCTTGCCGTGGGGATGATGCTCTGTATCCTCTCGGGGGGCCATATCGACCTGTCCGTGGGCTCCATTGTGGCCCTGATCGGCGCATCCTCGGCAGTTTTCAGCGTATCCATGGGCCTGCCGGTGGGGGTATCCATTGTCCTGTCACTGATCCTGGGGGTTCTGGCCGGCATGTGGCAGGGCTACTGGATCGCCTACGGGAAGATCCCTTCCTTTATAGTCACCCTGGCGGGGATGCTGATATTCCGGGGCATCAGTGATCTGGTCCTCAATGGGGAAACCATCGCCTTGCCGGATCCCTACATCGTCATCGCCTCGGGGTCCATACCGGATTTCATCGGCGGGGCCGCCAGCAGTCTGCACCTGACCACCATCGCCATCGGCTTCATCTGCTCCATCGTCTATGTGACTGCCCGGTACATCGACCGGAAGAATAAGATCAAGTACAATTTCCAGGTTCCAAGTTTCAAGAATTTCATCCTGCAGGAATCCGTGTTCTTTTCCATCATCAATACCTTTGCCTATTGGCTGGCCTTGGCAGAGGGCTTGCCCTACATCGTCATTATCCTCACGGTGCTGATCCTGATCTACTCCTTCATCACCAATAAGACCGTGGCGGGGCGGCATATCTATGCCATGGGGGGCAACGCCAAGACGGCGGAGCTGTCTGGGATCAAGACCCAGAAGGTGCTCTTCTGGGTGTACGCCAACATGGGCCTTATGGCGGCCATTGCGGGAATCGTGTTCGCAGGCCGTCTGAATTCGGCATCCCCGGTTGCGGGCCAGGGCTTTGAGCTGGATGCCATCGCGGCCTGCTTTATCGGCGGCGCCTCGGCTTCCGGAGGCATCGGCACCGTGGTGGGGGCCATCATCGGGGGCTTCATCATGGGGATCCTGAACAACGGGATGTCCATCATGGGCATCAGCGTCTTCTGGCAGAAAATCGTCAAGGGACTGGTGCTGCTCCTGGCCGTGGCCTTCGACGTGTATTCCAAGTCCAAATCCAAATCAAAATAATCCATGGAGGATATGAAAATGAAAGAATACTTTGAAGAGATCAAGACTATCCAATTTGCAGGGCCCGATTCCACCGATCCCCTGGCGTTCAAGTACTACGATGCCAACCGGATCGTTGCCGGTAAGAAGATGAAGGATCACCTCCGGTTTGCGGCCAGCTACTGGCATACCTTCACGGGGGAGGGCTCGGATCCCTTCGGAAGCCCGACCATGGAGCGGTCCTACAATGGCCTCACGGGACTGGCTCTGTCAAAGGCCAGGGTTGCCGCCGCCTTCGAATTCATGGGGAAGCTGGGGATCGAATTCTTCTGCTTCCATGATCTGGACATTGCGCCGGAGGGGGATTCCCTGAAGGAAAAGCTGGACAACCTGGACGAAATCGTGGGCTTCATCGAGGAAAAGATGAAGGAAACCGGCATCAAGTGCCTGTGGGGGACCACCAATGCCTTCAGTCATCCCCGATTCATGCACGGAGCCGCCACCTCTCCCCATGCGGAGGTCTTCGCCTTTGCTGCGGCGCAGGTGAAGAAGGCCCTGGAGATCACCCACCGGCTGGGGGGCGAGAACTACGTGTTCTGGGGGGGCCGCGAGGGCTACGAAACCCTGCTGAATACCGATGTGGCCCTGGAAAACGACAATTTGGCCCGGTTCCTCCGGATGGCCAAGGCGTATGCCCGTAAAATCGGATTCCAGGGGCAGTTCCTCATCGAGCCCAAGCCCAAGGAGCCCACGAAGCACCAGTACGATTTCGATACCATGACGGTCCTGGGCTTTCTCCGGAAATACGACCTCATCGACGATTTCAAGCTGAACATCGAGGCGAACCACGCAACCCTGGCGGGGCACACCTTCCAGCACGAGCTGCTGATGTCCCGGATCAACGGCGTTCTGGGCAGCATCGATGCCAACCAAGGGGATATGCTGCTGGGCTGGGATACGGACCAGTTCCCCACCAATATCTACGACGCCACCCTGTGCATGGTGGAGGTGCTGAAGAACGGGGGCATCGCGCCCGGGGGACTGAACTTCGACTCCAAGGTGCGCCGGGGCTCCTTCCAGGCGGATGACCTGTTCATCGCCTACATCGTCGGGATGGATACCTTTGCCAAGGGGCTTCTGGTGGCGGATCAGCTGATCTCCGACGGCGTTTTGGACCAGTTCGTCGCAAACCGCTACGCCAGCTACCAGGAGGGGATCGGTCAAAAGATCGTAGCCGGGGAAACCAGCTTTGAAGAGCTGGCCGCCTATGCCCTGACCCATGACCAGATCCGTCTCCAGTCCGGCCGCCAGGAAATGCTGGAGGACATCGTGAACCGCTACATCTACAGGGCTTAAGATTTTTGAAACAAAGCCAGGGAAGTATTATAGAATAGGTTAGAGAACTCTGATCGGTGGGGCCTGTGTAGGCTCCTATCGATCAAAGCATCCTGGCCTGATGGAACAAGAGGCCTTTTACCCTGGGGCAGTCGGCTCACCGATTGGCGCCAAGCTGAAAGGAGTAAGGATATGATTAAAATGGAAACCCTGACACAGGATCAGATCAAAGAGATCAACCGTGCCAATATCATCAAATTCATCAAGCAGCAAAGGGAAACCACCAAGCTGGATATCGCCGAGGCCTTGAAGCTCAGCATTCCCACGGTGACGGCCAATACCAACCAGCTGGTGGCGGAAGGCTTTGTTCAGGCGGCGGGGATTGCGGTCTCCACCGGCGGCAGGAAGCCGGTGATCCTGAAATTCGTAGAGAACGCCAGATATGCCATCGGCGTCAACATATCACCGGACAGAGTGGACCTCCTGCTGATCAATCTCAACGGCGACAGGGTGGATGGCTCCTCCTTCCCCTCCGGCAGGGAGGAACACTTTTCGGATACCCTCACCCGGGTGGAATCAGAAATCGAAGGGCTTCTGGCCCGTTCCGATATCGCCAAGGAGCGGGTCTCCGGGGTGGGGATCTCTCTTCCCGGCCTGGTGGATGAGGACCGTCTGATCCTGGAATATGCCCCCAACATCGGGGTGAAGGATTATGATTTCAATGGGTTCCAAAGCCGCCTCGGCCTGAAGCTCTTCATTGAGAATGAGGCCAATGTGGCCGCCTATGCGGAAATTGAAATGGGAAAAACCACAGAGATGCGCAACGTCGTCTGTGTATCCATAACAGATGGTGTGGGAACGGGGATCATCATCGACCAGCATATCTACAAGAGCTCCAAGAAGAAGGCCGGGGAGTTCGGCCACATGCGGGTCTCCAGTGATGCGGTCCTGTGCAACTGCGGCCGCACCGGCTGCTGGGAGCTGATCGCCTCCAAGAAGGCCTTGTTCAGGAACTATCAGGAGTTCACCGGGCGGAAGGTCTCCTCCATGGCGGAGGTTTTTGAGGAGCCGTTCTTTGAAACCCCCGAAGTCCAGGGGGCCATCGAGAAGTACATCGACGGCCTGTTCGTCGGCATCGAGAACATCATTCTGGGGCTCAACCCGGAATATGTGATCATCGGCGGTGAGCTGGGGCGATACAGCGACAGGATGCTGGCGCTGATGAACCGCTCCAACCATATGAAAAGCAATTTTGTGGAATACGAGGGCACCAAGGTGATCTTCTCGGACCTCAAGGATCAAGGGTCCCTGATCGGGGCGGCGTTGCTGCCCTTCGAGGAGCTTTTCAACGGTCAGAGAAGCATCATCTCATAAAAAGGATTCACAGGAGGGCAGATGGTCTATTTAGGGATCGATCTCGGAACGTCATCCGTAAAAATATTGGCAGTGAACAGCGCAAACGAGCTGATCGGGGAAGTGACCAAGGAATACCCCGTTGATTTTCCCCAGGACAAGTGGGCCCAACAAAATCCAGAGGATTGGTGGACCCAGACAGCGGCCGCCATCCAGGAGCTGGTCCGCACCTTTGGCATCCCGAGGACGGCTGTCCGATCCATCGGCTTCAGCGGGCAGATGCACGGTCTGGTGGCCCTGGGGGCCCACAACGAAGTCCTCACCCCCGCCATCCTCTGGTGTGATCAGCGGACCCAGGCGGAGTGCGATGAGATCACGGCCCATTTCGGCCAGGAAGCTCTGAGTAGCTATACCGGCAACAAGGCCCTGACAGGGTTTACAGCACCCAAGATCCTGTGGGTCAAAAAAAATCTCCCGGAGGTTTTCAGCCAAATCCGGCACATCATGCTGCCGAAGGACTACCTTCGGCTGAAGCTCACCGGGGATTATGCCACCGATGTCTCCGATGCCTCCGGCATGCTGCTCCTGGATGTGGACAAGCGCCAGTGGTCCCGGCCGGTTCTGGATTTCCTGGGAATCACGGAGGCCCAGCTGCCCAAACTCTTCGAATCCTATGAGGTGACCGGGGTCGTCTCCGATGCCGTAAAGGCCGAGCTGGGCCTTGAAGGGGAAATCTTGGTGGTAGGCGGTGCAGGGGATCAGGCCGCCGGTGCCGTCGGCACGGGAACCGTGGAAGAAGGCATCGTTTCGGTCACCCTGGGAACCTCCGGGGTGGTGTTTGCCGCCCAGGAAAGCTATGCCGTTGATGCTGAGAACCGGCTCCATGCCTTCTGCCATGCCAATGGGAAATACCATGCCATGGGGGTCATGCTGTCGGCGGCCAACTGCCTGAACTGGTGGGTGGAGACCGTTCACCCGGCGGTGGGCTTCGATGCCCTCTTAGAAGAAGCCCGGCAGGTGGAACCCGGCAGCAACCGGCTGATCTTCCTGCCCTATCTGATGGGGGAGAGAACCCCCTATGCGGACCCCGATGCAACCGGCTGTTTTGTGGGCATGACCATGAACACCACCCGGGGGCACATGACCCGGGCCGTGCTGGAAGGGGTTGCCTTCGGCCTGTACGATTCCCTGAAGATCCTCATGGATCTGGGGGTTCCGGTCCATCAGGTCCGGGTCATCGGCGGGGGCGCCCGGAGCGGCCTTTGGAAACAGATCCTGGCGGATGTATTTGACTTGGAGATCCAGGAGATCAACACCAATCAGGGGGGCGCCCTGGGGGCCGCCATCCTGGCAGCCGTCGGCGCGAGCCGATTCCCAGACGTGGCGGAAGGATGCCGGGAGCTGGTGAAGGTGACGAACACGATCCAGCCCATCCCCGAAAATGCCGCTGCGTACCGTGCAGTCTATCCCCTCTACCAGGAGCTCTACGGCTCCCTGAAACAGTGGTTCGGAAAGAGCGCAGCTGCCGGAAACGGGTTCCTGTAAGCCCACACCAAGGAGAACAGCGGGATGATGAAAATGGAAGCCTTCGGGGTGTTGTCCAGCGGACAAGCCGTCAATCAATACAGCCTGACAAATGAAACCGGAACCACCGTGAAGATCCTGAATTACGGGGGGATCATCCGGGAGATCCTGACCCCGGACCGGGAAGGGGTGCCCGGAAACATCGTCCTCTCCTACGAGACCCTGGGGGATTATGAGGCGAATCCCGCCTTTATCGGCGCCGCCATCGGGCGCACAGCCGGACGCATCAGCGGGGGAAAGCTGGCCATCGGGGATTCTCTTTACACCCTGCCGCAGAACAATGGGGAGAACACCCTCCATGGGGGCCCCTGCGGGTTTCACACAAAGCCCATGGTGGGGGAGTTCACCGAAACCTCGGAGGCCATGAGCCTGAGCCTGCACTTTGAATCCGAGGCAGGGGAATGCGGCTATCCGGGGAAGCTGGCCCTGGAGCTGCGGTACACCCTGATGAAGCGGGAGAATGTCCTGATTCTGGATTTCATTGGAGTTTCGGATGAGAGAACCTACCTGAATATGACCCATCACGGCTATTTCAACCTCACCGGCGGGACCGGAACCGTTGAGGCACATATCATCCGCCTGTCCGCAGATGCCTACGCCCCGGTGGACAGCGCCATGCTGCCCCAAACCGGCTGGGCCCCTGTGGCAGGCACCCCCTTCGATCTGCGGCAGCCTGTTCCCCTGGGCGGGGCCATCCGTGACGAGGATGCTCAGATCACCCTGGCCCGCGGCATCGACCATCCCTTCCGGCTGCTGCGGGAGACGGCTCAAGGGGTCCAGACCCCCTGTGCCCTGCTGAGGGATCCCCAATCCGGCCGGAGTATGACCGTGGGCACCACCCATCCCCATATGGTGATCTATACCGGAAATTTCCTGGATGCCGCAGAGGTTCCCAGCGGCAAGCGGTTCAACCGCTATCAGGGCATCTGCTTCGAAGCCCAGGAGGTGCCCAATGCCCCGGGGAATCCGGCATTCCCCTGCAGCTATCTGGAAGCCGGGGAAGCCTACCGGCACACCCTGCGATATGCCTTCACCGTCGATCCGGCCTGATGAGGTGTACCCTAAAGAGACAGGGCTGTGTCATAAATTTTGAGAAAAACCGTGCGAGATATTAATCTTACACGGTTTTTCGGTGCTTATCGGACAAGAATACCCCCTCTTGAAAAGTATGAAGGGGTGGAGGGATCTCTGATGCAGACGAGGGCAGTGCAGAAAATACAGGTGCACTGTATCGCCAAAATGGTAGGGGGTATATAAATATTTCGTCCAAATTGAGGCCATCTCCTGTTCATTCCCATCGTTATATTATATTATGAGAAGAATATAATGGGCATGGGAGAGGCTTCCGTGCAGACTGGATACACCTGACAACACTCACTGCAGGATTCAGAGGTAGGACCATGAAAAACCTTCTTGAAATTCTTTACAACCTGGGAATGCTGGTATCGCTCAGCATCGTCTCCGGCGTTATCGGCCATAAGGGGAGCAAGGCACTGTATAAGGCATCTTCACAGGGGCTTATTTTTGGTACGGCTTCCGTGCTGGGCATGCTCCATCCCCTGATTCTCGCACCCGGACTTATTTTTGACGGCCGCTCTGTGATGATCAGCCTGTGTGGGCTTTTCTTCGGTCCTTTTGCGGCCTTAATCGCAGGGGCAATGGCTCTGAGTCTTCGCTTCGTGCAGGGCGGGCCCGGTACCACCATGGGAATTCTTGTGATCCTATCCTCCGCACTGATTGGGGTAGGCTTTTATTATAATCGCTCAGACAAGGAACAGCCGGTTCCTGACAGGGCCCTTTATCTCATGGGTGTCCTGGTGCATATCACGATGGTTCTTCTCATGCTCACACTTCCTGGAGACATGGCTGCCAGTACGATTAAGCTGTTGGGGCTGCCCGTGATCCTGGTGTACCCCTTGGCCACGGTCCTGATTGGGAAAATCCTGTCGGGATCCAATGAGCGCAGACGGATTGGAGAGGCTCTCCGCATCAGTGAACAAAAATTGAGGGAATCCAATGAGGAGCTTGAATCCACGTTGGCGGAAGTGGTGGCACAGGGGAAAGAAATCCATGAACAGTACGAACGGCTGGAAAAGAGTGCAGAGGCCCTTCGCGCTAGCGAGGATAGCCTGCGGAGTATTTTTGAAGGCTCTGCGGATCCGATCCTCATTTTTAAACAGGATGCCATTGCCAATTGCAATCAGGCGGCTTTGAAGCTGTTTGGCAGAGTGTCCAAGGACCAGCTGATCGGGAAAAAGGTTGAGGCGCTTTCCCCCGAACGCCAGGAGGATGGCGAGCCGTCTCAGGTGAGGGCAGCCCGCTTATTGGAAGAATGTAGATTGAAAGCAAACATCCGTTTCGAGTGGACTCACCTGAAATGGGATGGCACTCTCATGACTGCGGAGGTGGTCCTGACGACCATCACCCTGCGGGGAGACAGCTGTATCCATGCGCTGATTCGGGATATATCAGAGCGCAAGGCGCTGGAAAAAAAGCTGGAACACCTCAGTTATCATGATCAGCTCACCGGTGTTTATAACCGCCGATTTTTTGAAGAAGAAATCAACCGCCTAGGTGTCCGGCGGAATTTTCCGTTAACACTGATGATGGCAGACGTCAATGGCCTGAAGCTGATTAACGATTCCTTCGGCCATGCGGTGGGGGATCGGCTCCTGATAGAAGTGGCACGGTTGATTAAAGCGGGGTGCAGGGAAGATGATATCCTTTCTCGAATCGGCGGTGATGAATTCGTCGTCATCTTCCCTCAAACCGGATCAAAAGAGGTTGAAGGAATCGTGAACCGGATCCAAGCCCTTGCCATGCTGGAGAGCGTGGAGTCCATTGATATTTCCGTATCCTTCGGGTGGGCATCGATAACGACGGAAGAGGACGATCTTCGCGAGGTGTTGAAAAAGGCTGAAAACTATCTTTATAAGAAGAAGCTGTTTGAAAGTCCCAGCATGCGAAGCAAGACCATCCACACCATCATTCATACCCTGTATGAAAAGAATAGGCGGGAGGAAGCCCATTCTCATCGGGTGTCGGCCATCTGTGCAGATATGGGGAAGGCCCTGGGACTGTCAGAAACAAAGATTAAAGAACTCAAAAACCTGGGTCTGCTCCACGATATCGGAAAGATCGCCATAGACGAGCACATGCTCAACAAGCCAGGGAAGCTGACGAAAGAGGAATGGCAGGAGATGACAAAGCATCCGGAGATCGGATACCGGATCCTGAGTACCGTAAACGAGATGGCAGAAATGGCGGAGAGTGTGCTGGCTCATCATGAACGCTGGGATGGGGGTGGGTACCCCAGAGGCTTGAAGGGGGAAGAGATTCCCCTGCATGCGCGGATCATCTCCCTGGCAGATGCCTTCGATGCAATGATCAGTGACCGTTCGTACCGCCTCGCCATGAGCCAAGAAGCCGCAGTTGAAGAGCTAAGGCGGAATGCGGGAACCCAGTTCGATCCGAGAATCGTGGCAGCCTTCATCAGCATGTTGGGCGAAGAGACCGCTGAATGGCTGCAAATAGGAGTGGAGAAAATCTAGAGCTGGCGCAGAGATATTTTGACACATCATTGAAAAAGAACGGAAGGCACTTCGAATGCAGAAGTACTCCCCGTTCTTTTTTTGTGATGAAAAAACGCTTTACGCCACCTGGTGGAAAATTTTGTTTTGTCGTCCGCTGTTGAGGGCATAATGAAAGGGAAGACAGAATCAACTGGAATAACAGGTATTTCTGTTGGTGAAGGTTTCAAATGAAGGAGGTACCATGAAAACTCTCGTGATTTCTGATTTGAAACTGATGCGCAGTTTGATTGATAGTATTTTATCAAAGTTCGGCTGCCGTCAGTTCAGCCTTGAACATATTCCCGCTGAGATTTCAGCCTTCCTGAAAAAAGAGACTGTGGATCTTGTAATTGTCCATGAACAGGATCATGTGAAGGATACTTTATCGGTCTTGGGAGCGGTTTTCAGCGCAGATCATATTCTATCGGATGGACTGAAGTGTCTGTTGATCCGAAAACACAATACGTTCCATTCTGAAGAATTGGCGGCTTATAAGGACTTTGTCATTCAGGGAAAACTCACCCTTCTGCTGCCGGATCATTTGGAAAACAGCCTGACCTGTTATTTTGAGCAGCATCTTCGCAGAGCCCTGCCGACCTACCTTGAAAGCCGAATCGATAAAAAGGATCTACCCATTCTTCTGGTTGATGACAGCCCGATTATCCGGACACATCTGCTCAAGGCACTGACGAAAAAAGGATATACAGTCCTGGAAGCTGAAGATGGACAGAAGGGCTGGGATGTTTTTGATGCGTTCAGCCCGGCGATCGTGGTAACGGATATCTGCATGCCCAATATGTCCGGTATTGAGCTGTGTCAGAAAATCAAGACGAAGAATGCTTATACAGAGGTCATCGTCATGTCCAGCCTGAGCCACGAAAAAACAACGGATATGGCATTCCAGGCCGGGGCGGACGATTTTCTCATTAAGCCTTTTGAACTGAACCGGATGCTGTCAAAAATCGAAAAAATCATCGATAGCATCATGGAAAAGTGCAAATATCGCATTCTCATCGTTGATGATGACCCGTTTATCAAAGAAAATCTCCGGCGGGAATTTAAAAAGAACAACATGGAGGTTCTCATGGCTGCCAATGGGATGGAAGGGTTTTCGGTGGCCATGCTGGAGAATCCTGCAATCATCATCACAGATATCGAAATGCCTGTGATGGGAGGGTATGATTTCCTGACGGCGATCAAATCTGTCCGACAGCTGGAGCAGACGACCGTGATCATGATGAGCGGTAAATTCGCCAAAGGAAAGGTGAAAATGTCCACCAACCATGCGCCCATCCAGTTTTTTTCCAAGCCCTTTGATATGGAAAGGATGGTCATGTTCACTGAACAACTGATTGTGAATAAATCCCTGCAAAGCTCCCAGGAATATGATCTGCTGATTTCCAGCATCATGGCCCTGGTAACAGCCCTGGAAGCCCGAGATATCTATACCAAAGGGCATAGTGAGCGGGTAACCGCCTATTCCCTGCGGATTGGAAACCGGATGGGCCTGAGCGGCAAGCAGTTGAAAATATTGGAGTTGGCGGCGTCGCTCCATGATCTGGGCAAAATAGGTATCCGGGATGATATCCTGCTCAAGCCTGAAACGCTCACGAACCAAGAGTTTGAAACCATTAAGGAGCACTCATTCATGGGTTCTAAAATCCTGTCGACCATTGAGAGCCTCAGCTACATCTCAACCATTATCCTGCACCATCATGAACGGTACGATGGCAACGGCTACCCCAAAGGCATCAGTGGTCAGGATATCCCCATAGAATCCAGAATCATCGCGGTTGCAGATACCTTTGATGCCGTGACGTATTCCCGACCCTATCGGAAAACACCCCTGGAAAAGTGTGAAGCGGAGACTCTCCTGGAATCCCTGGTGGGAAATCAGCTGTGTCCGGACTGTACCCGTGCCTTCCTCCTGGAGTTAGAATCGGAAGATTTTCTGGCTTCCGAGGATCCGATTTTCCAAAGTCCGGTGATGTCTGAATCCTGACGCCTGATTTCTCTTTTAGCCAAAGTCCCTGGCGTACAGGATCTTCTTAATCATCTCAGGACGTATCTCCCAAATATTGGCCTGGACCCTGAAGATATTCCATTCATCAATGTCAAAAATCCGCACCCAGCTGTCCATGACCCGCTTCTTTTCAAGGGGGTAGAAGTGGGCAGTGCTCTCATCCAAAAAGCCGTACAGGCTGTGGTGCCCTCTGTTCTCCATGTCTTTTTTATAGGCCGCTTCATCGGCGGCATCCGTGGGGATATAGAGGTGGTTCAGCACATAATCCCATTTGATGCCATCAAAGTAGATGATATCCGCGGCATCCACCTCCAGCACATAGACCACGCTATCCTCAGTGGGCCGGAGCATATTCTCCTCGCTGATAGAGCACCAGATGGGAAATTCAACGGTCTCCGGTTTGGGAACCCGCTTGTTGGCGGCATGAACAAACCATTGATACAGTTTGATGACATAATCTCCAATAAGGTCGAATTTTTCTTTCAGATGGCTGCGGTTGATTTGGATGACACCGTGTGTTTTCAGTTCATCCAGGCTTCGGATGTCCTGTCGGGTCCACAGGGTGACTTTCCCAGAGGTATTCGTGCTGTTGGCGGGCATGGGGGAGCTCCTTTTTATTTTTTTGGATGTGCTGCGGTATCATTCGATATCGGGGAGGGCTTCGGCACGCAGTTTTTCGCGCCACAGTGTCTCCAGGACATCCAATTCTTCCTTGAGTTCATCCCGAGTCGTTTCCAGTTTGACGGGAACACGATCCAGGATTTCCAGGGTGAAGTTCTCGATGCCATCCCGGACCGCATCCTTGCCCAGATTGCCTGGGAGGATGGAATACGTTCCGGTAATCCGGGCGAAATCCATCTTGCCTGCGACACTGTTGATATCGGTATCGCTGCCCAGAAAAAAGGCGCCGGTGATGCCATTGATGATCCGGTAGATTCCTGCATCGGGGCGCGTTTGCTTATATTGGGCCAACAGCGCCTTGCGATCTGCTTTCTGTTTCATTATAAAGCCTCCATATACATTAATAACCCATTTTTTTCAGAAGTCCTGACAGGACATGGAGCCGCTCGCTGATCAGCTCGTCACTGTCGCTGAATGCTTGGCGGAACAGTTTGATATCGCCGTCGATCATGGGGTTGCTGGTGCAGACCTCCACCGTCATGGCATCGCCCTGCAGACCGATCCGGTCGATTGCGGGGGATTCGGGATCGTAAAGTTTTTCCATTCGGTACGCCTCCGAAAAATATTCTCGGGATCGGCAGATCAGGATAGCCAAATCCAATACCCGATGCAGGGGCAGTTCTTCCGACTGACGGGACCATTTTTCCCCGGTGTACCGCCATACTTTGGCGGAGATATCCATGCTGCCCCGATCATTCCACTGGGCCAACCCCAGGGAGAGCCCCTTGGCATCTGATGCGTAGGCGAATTTGCCGTCAACCTGTTCGTAATTCTCCGATACGATGACCGGTTTGTGTTTGAGGGTGGTAGGTATTTTCATGTGATTCCTCCGCTTTCTTCAGGACCATGCCATAGCAAATAGGCCCGCATGTATTTTTCTTTAGTGAATTAGTAAATTACTAACCGCGCAAATCCACTATACTGCGGCTTCGCTTTGATGTCAAGAAGGGCATCGAATAAAATGCAAGCAGGAAACGGCAAGGCGGATGTAGAATTCATCGGAGCAGGATAGGAGCCCCATGGGCAGGAAAAGATTTCATAGGCAGCACTGGTAAGGGAAGGAGAGCGTTCAGTGGATAACAAACGAAAAGTGACCGTAGGAAAAACCTACCGTCACTTCAAAGGGAATTGCTATAAAGTACTTCATATTGCCAGGCATTCTGAAACCTTGGAAGAATACGTGGTCTATCAGGCGCTCTACGGGGATGAGGGAATCTGGATCCGCCCGGTGGAGCTGTTTCTTTCGGCAAGGGAAGTGGATGGCATCCGGGTAGAACGGTTTACGGAGCTGCCATAACCGGGGATTCACCCTCGACCGGTTTTCTTGCCTCTGCTTTCCAATGCCAGCAATATTTCCTTCCGGTGGATACCGCCGTCATAACCGGTCAGGCTGCCGTCGGCACCCACGACCCGGTGACATGGAATCAGGATAGACAGGGGATTTCGGCCGACGGCGCCCCCAACGGCTTGGGCCGACATGGAAGGGATGCCCCTATCCGCTGCCAGGTTTCTGGCCAGCCGCCCATAGGTTGTCGTTTCGCCGGGGGCGATTTTCAGCAGCAGTGCCCAGACCTCCCGCTGAAAAGGGGTGCCCCTGGGCGCTAAGGGCAAGACGAAATCGGCCAGATGGCCATCAAAATAAGCATCCATCTGGGCTTGAAGCTGTTGGAAGAGCCTGAGTTCCGGCGCCTCTGACCAGTTTTTGGATTCTTTGGGGAAATGGTTCTGGTCGAAGAACCAAAGCCCAATCAGGGAGCCGTTTTCAGCCGCCGCCAGCATCGGTCCCAAAGGGGTACTGATCAGACCGCGTTCTATCATGATGAAACCTCCTTTAAAGAGTCTGCCACAGCATAAAAGTCAGGTATGCCCGCCAGGGGCGGTAGTTTTCCGCGAATGCCAGGATTTCTTCAGGGCTGCGGTTGTTAAAGGCTTTTTTGATGCCCAGGTCCGTATGGGGAAACGCGTCCGGCCAGCTTAGGGCCCGCATGCAGATGTATTCAGCGGTCCATGGACCGATACCGGGCAGCTGCAAGAGCTGCGCCTTTGTTTCTTCGGGGTCGGCCAGGCGGGAAAGCTTTAAAGAGCCGTCAGCCAGCGCCTCTGCCAACGCCAGGATGGTTCGCGCCCGGGCTCCGGTGATGCCCAATGGGCCCAGGTGATCTTCAATGGGTCTTGGCAAAGAGGCAATGGCCTGGGCGGATGGAAAGGCTACCCCCAGGTCGTGATAGGGGGTGGCAACCGGGGTTCCGAAGGCTTCGGCAAACCGCATGGCCAGGGTCCGGGCTCCCTTGACGGTTATCTGCTGGCCCAGGATGGCACGGACCGACATTTCAAACGGATCGAAACAGCCTGGCAGCCGGATCCCTTCCTTAAAGGCTTCCGGCATCACCGCGGCGTAGCTGCGAAGGATCGGATCCACATGGTCGGGGACACAGTTCAGGTCGAACAGGTAGCGTACCCCGGTAATCACTTGGGGCAGAACCGGGGCCAGGGATGCGGCGGCAGTCAGCTTCAGGCACTTGCGATCCGGCTGATTGGCTGCACAAATCCAGCCGGTGTACCAAACACCGTCTCTTTGAATGCGCACAATCCGGTGATAGGTTTCCTGGGCGACCCATTCAACCCCTGGAATGGCCCGGAGGCCCAGAAACCCCATAAGTCCCTGCCAATCCAGGGGTGGGCGGTACCCAAGCTCCAGAACGATGGCCGTTTCTTGGAAGGGGGACAGCGTCCTGGTTTTTCGAAGCTGTGAGGGGGGCATGCCGTAGCGCTCTTTGAATAGGGCATTAAAGCGCCGGAGACTGCCAAAGCCAGAAACCATGGCTACCTCCGTCACCGGCAGCTGCGTATTCGCCAACAGGGTCTTGGCCGTTAGCAGGCGATGGGTCATCAGGTATTCAACCGGAGAAACGCCGTACGCTTCCTGAAAAACCCGGCGCAGGTGGCGGGAGCTGATGCCCAGCTGTCCGGCGAGGGTTTCCAGGGTTGCGTCCTCCAGCCCGGATTCTTCAATGCGAAGCGCGGCCATACCAGCCATCCGGGATGCCGCTTCAATGGGTGTCAGGCCTGGGGCCAGTTCCGGTCGGCACCGGAGGCAGGGACGATAGCCCGCGGCTTCCGCTTCAGCGGCGGTCTGGTAGAAGGTGCAGTTTTCACGCTTTGGTGATTTCACACGGCAGACAGGGCGGCAGTAGATACCGGTGCTGGAGACCGCGGTGAAGAATCGGCCGTCAAATCGGGCGTCATGGGAGCACATGGCCTCATAGCATACATCGGGGTTCAGTTTCATGATGGCACTCCTTTCATCCTGAATAAATCATAGCATGCATTTTCGGCAGGAACCAGCCGTTTTCGGACAGGGTTATCCGCAACCGAATGATGCCGTTATGGTTTTCAAAGGCGATCGGGGGTATAAAGGCCAATGAAGAAGCGGATGGCTCAAAAGCAGTAAAAAAGCGGGAGGCCCTGATGAGCATAATAAGCGGATTATTCGCAGAAAGTACACAAAAAATCGGCACGGTATGTGATGTGGATGTTTCACGCTATCAGGGGAAATGGTACGAAATCGCAAGATTGCCCCATTCCTTTGAAAAGGGATTGGACGGTGTCACTGCCGAGTACAGTCTTAAGCGCAACGGCGTTATATCGGTTCTGAATAGCGGCATCAGAGAGGGGAAACGGGTATCCATATCAGGGAAAGCGACGGTCATTGATTCGGGATGCACAGGGAATCTTTCCGTGAAATTCTTCCCGCTGCTAAAAAGCAGCTATCGGATCATTGCGCTGGATAAAGAAAACTATGAATATGCCCTGGTGACCTCCAGCAGGAAATCCTATCTGTGGCTGCTTTGCAGAACGCCGGTAATGGCGGATCACAAGGTGACTGAAATGCTTTCCACAGCAAGACTGCTGGGTTTTGACGTGAAAAAACTGATCTGGGTGAAGCATGAATAAACACGGAGCTCATCATACTGAACAGCGGTTGTCATCTGGCCTCAAACAATCAGCCGGGTGCTGCCTCTAGTGACCGTTGTCACATTGGCTGCCACGGGTGTATTGAAAAATCCGTATTGCCAATAATCACCCAATATGATATTCTATGGGCAGGTACTTTGTAACGCAAAGTACCTGCCTTTTAGTTACACTACTATGTACAACAAGGTAGGTGGTCTTCATGAAGGATCAATCACAGCTGGTGCGGGGCATTCTGGAAGGCTGCATTCTAAAAATAATCGGCGATGGGGAAACCTATGGGTACGAGATCGTGGAACGGCTACGCAGCTTCGGATTTGCAGATGTGAACGAGGGCACGGTATACCCGCTGCTGCTCCGCATTGAGAAGAACAACTGGGTCACCCATATCAAACGGGATTCCCCCCAGGGGCCCAAGCGGAAGTACTTTCAACTCACCCCTGAGGGACTGGCGGAGGTATGTGATTTTCAGGACCAATGGAGTCTGCTGCAGCATACCGTAAATAGAATTCTTAACGTTCGGGAGGATAAGCAATGAAAAGGGAACAGGTGACTTTGAAGGATCAGATTGCAGCCCACTATGCGCTCAGTAAGCAGCTGAATCCCCAATATGATCAGGTGTACGGTGACATGGTCGTGTATCTGCGCACCAGTAATGTGCTGGCAGTGGATGTGGAGGAAATCATCAACGACATTTTGGTGATGATGCTGGAAGCACAGGCCAGAGGTGAATCGGTGGAAGTGGTTTTCGGCAGTGATTATCAACTGTTCTGCGATGAAATGATTGCATCCATGGGGAAAGGCAGTGCGGAAAATCGGGTCAAGGATAGTCTGCATCTGCTTTTGCCAAGCCTCAACATCAGTCTTTTCTTCAGCTGGTTCAATACCCTGGATGTGAAGGGTCTGGAGGACTTCCGAGGACTGTTGACGGTGGATTTATCCGTTGCCTTTGTACTGAATCTGGTCTTTATGCTCATCAGCGTGTTCGTTTTGCTGCGATGGCTCCACAGAAGCGTCTACAGTACGGGAGCCAAATCAATCCCAGAGTGGCGAAAAGCCCTGCCGGGGGGATTGATTTTTGCCGTATCGGTGATGCTGTTGGCCTTTGTCAGCCGAACCCTGGATCAGTATGTGCTGATGCATTTTCATGTGGCCTGGCTCTTAGGCCTGATGGGCTGCCTTTGGATCTGGGACAAGCTGTCAGAACCCAAGGTGGTCCGTACACAGAGAGAGGGGCAGGACCTATCATAAAACCACATTATGTGAACCAAGTCGGCTGACATATGGTATGATGGCTGGAGCAAAAGTTTTTTATGAAGTGAGGTAAGTAAATGCTGTTCAATTCTTTCGAATTCATGTTCTTTTTTCCAATCGTGACCCTGCTTTACTTTATACTGCCACACCGGTACAGATGGGGATTACTCCTTGGGGCCAGCTGTCTCTTCTATATGTACTTCATTCCGGTATACATCCTGATCCTGGCGCTGACGATCGGTGTGGACTATCTGGCGGGCATCTGGATCGAAGAGGCTCAGGGGCCGGAGCGGAAAAGATACCTGATCATCAGCATCCTGGTGACCTGTCTGATCCTCTTCATCTTCAAATATTTCAATTTCTTCAATGCCAACCTGTCCAATCTGGCAGAGGTGATGGGCTGGAATTATCCCATCGGGGCCCTCAGTCTGATCCTGCCCATCGGCCTTTCCTTCCATACCTTTCAGAGCCTCAGCTATGTCATTGAGGTGTACCGGGGGAAGCAGAAGGCGGAGCGGCATTTTGGCATTTATGCTCTCTATGTCATGTTCTATCCCCAGTTGGTGGCGGGGCCCATCGAGCGGCCGCAGAATCTTCTGTTCCAGTTTCGGGAAGAGCACCATTTCGATTACCGCCGGGTCACCGATGGGCTGAAGCTCATGGCGTGGGGCCTGTTCAAGAAAATGGTCATTGCGGATAGGATTGCCGTGGCGGTGAATACGGTTTATGCGGCTCCGGCCGATTTCGACGGTCTGGCACTGATTCTTGCCACCGTTCTTTTTGCTGTTCAGATCTACTGTGATTTCTCCGGCTATTCCGATGTGGCCATCGGGGCAGCCCAGGTGATGGGCTTCAAGCTGATGAAGAATTTCGACAGGCCCTATTACTCAAAAAACATTTCGGAATTCTGGCGCCGGTGGCACATCTCCCTGTCCACCTGGTTTAAGGATTACCTGTATATTTCCCTGGGAGGGAGCCGGGTGGCCCCCTGGCGGTGGCAGTTCAATCTGGCGATCACCTTTATTGTCAGCGGCTTGTGGCATGGGGCCAATTGGACCTTCATCGCCTGGGGAGCCATCAACGGGTTTTATCTGCTCTTCGCCATCTGGACAAAAGAGGCGCGACAAAGGTGCGCAGAGGTCATGGGACTGACAAAGGCGCCGCAGTTTCGAAAAGTTCTCCAGGTGTTCACAACCTTTTGTCTGATTTGTTTTGCATGGATCTTTTTCCGGGCGGCTCATCTGTCGGATGCGCTCTACATCGTGACCCATCTGTTTGACAACATCGGGAAGATAACACATCCGGGCTATGCCCTGGGTGTGCTTACAAGCCTGGGCTTGAGCATCACAGAACTGCAAATAGCCGCCGTTGCCATCGGCGTGATGGAAACGGTCCATCTGCTGCAGCGCCGGGGCGAAATCCGGGTCATGGTACTCAACCGGCCGGGATGGCAGCGCTGGGCCATGTATTATGCCATGGTACTTGTCATTCTGGTTGCTGGGAAGTACGGCAATCAGGATTTCATCTACTTTCAGTTTTAGGGAGGTCACCCATGAAAAAAATTGCATTTTTCATACTCAGCATCCTGGGGCTCCTGTCCGTCATGACATGGATGACCGATACGGGCCTGCGGGAAGGCCGGGCGGGCTGGTTTGCGGAGTGGAACGACATCATCCAGGGAAAAGCGGTCTGCGATACCTTGGTGATGGGGAGTTCCAGGGCCTGTGTACAGGTGTCTCCTAAAATCCTGGCGGAAAATCTGGGGGGGACTTCCTACAATCTTGGAATGGACGGCTATATGTTCGATCTCCAAAAGGCTCGGTATGATCTCTACCGGAAATACAACCAGAAGCCCAAAACCATCATACAGATTATGGATGCCGGCACCTTCCAAAAGCGGGAGGGGCTGTATCGCCATGAGCAGTTTTATCCTTTCTACAATGAAAAGATCGTCGTGGATGCCATTAAGGATTATGAAGGCTTCAGCCCCTACCGGTATTATCTGCCCCTGTTCAAATACATCGGGGAGTATGAAACCCTGGAGAAGGGCATGAGTGGGTTTCTGAAGCTGCGGGAACTGAAAACCATCCGTGAAAAGGGATATCTGTCGCAGAATATCAAATGGAACAAGAGCTTCGAAAAATTCAAGAAACAGTATCCCACCGGCAGGACCATTCAGATTGATCCGGCTGTCAAAAGCATGTTTGAGCAGTATCTCAGTGAGGCGAAGCAGGAAGGGATCGACGTGGTCCTGGTTTATGCCCCGGAATATGTGGAGGTGAACCCCTTCCTCAAAAATAAGCCTGAGATCCTTGCCATGTATCAGGAAATAGCAAAGAAACACGGTGTCCGATTCTATGATTTTTCTCAGGACTATCTGTCGAAGGACAAGAAATACATGTACGACTCACAGCATTTGAATAGGACCGGCGCAGAGCTTTTCACCCGGGAAATAGCCGCACTGGTCAAGGGGAAGGGCAGCCTGTGAGAACCCAAGAGACTATAAAATCAAACACGGAGGCTGTCATGCTGAATATCGGCTGTCATTTATCATCGTCCAAGGGCTTCATGGATATGGGCAAAACGGCACTTAAGATCCAAGCCAACACATTCCAGTATTTTTCCCGGAATCCCCGGGGCAGCAAGGTCAAGGCCCTGGATCTTGACGATATCGCCGCCTACCGGCAGCTGGCGGCCGACCACCGGTTTGCGGTGACCCTGTGCCATGCCCCCTACACCCTGAACCCCTGTTCGGCGGATGAACGGGTACGGGAGTTCACCCTGGAGACCATGGCGGATGACCTGCAGCGCATTGAGCATGTGCCGGGGAGCCTCTACAACTTTCATCCGGGCAGCCACACCGGCCAGGGGATCGATAGAGGGGTTGAGCTGATTGCCTCCCTGCTGAATGCAGTCATTTCGCCCCAGCAAACCACCACAGTGCTGCTGGAGACCATGGCGGGGAAGGGATCGGAAGTAGGCGGCACCTTCGAGGAACTGAGGCGGATCATCGACGGCGTGGTCCATCCGGAGAAGATGGGGATTTGTCTGGATACCTGCCATATCCACGATGGGGGCTACGATCTTGTGAACGATCTGGAGGGTGTGTTGGAAGCCTTTGACCACATCATCGGTCTGGACCGTCTGCGGGCCATCCACTTGAATGACAGCTTAAATCCCAGGGGCAGCCGGAAGGACCGCCATGCCAAAATCGGGCAGGGGCAGATTGGCCTGGAGGCCATCGTGAGAATCGTCAATCACCCGCAGCTGCGGCACCTGCCATTTTTCCTGGAGACCCCCAACGAATTGCCTGGCTATGCCGAGGAAATCGCCCTGCTCCGCGGGGCCTTTGTGGAATAGAAATTTTCCCGATTCAACCTGTTTCCGATTCTTTCAGTCGGGTATAAATGAACCGTCAGAGATTGATGAAGAAGGAGGTGCGTATGATTCGCATTCAAATTTATTCAGACTACATCTGACCCTATTGCTACATCGGCGACGGGGTCGTTGAAAAGCTGCAAACGGAATACGAGCTGGAGGTGGAGCATCTGGGTCTTGAAATCCACCCGGAAACACCGCCCCAAGGGATTGATCTGAACAAGCGATTTGGAAAAGAACAGCTTCAGAGAATGCACAGCCACATCCGAACCATGGGCGAAACCTATGGGATCCGCTTCACGGGTCCCGACTGGATGCCTAATTCCCATAATGCGCTGGAAGCGGCAGAATACGCCCGGAACGCCGGGGCACACGACCGGTATCACCAAGCCCTGATGAAGGCTTACTTCACGGACCTGAAGGATATCAGTACCCTGGCGGTCCTGCGCGCACTGGCGGTGGATACAGGACTGGATCCGGACGAGCTGGAATCCGCCGTTCTGAACCGCCGCTTCGAGCACCGGCTCATGACCGATGCGGCAGAGGCGCGTCAAAATGGCATCGAAAGTACCCCCACCTATGTGATCGATGGGGAATGGATGATTGTCGGGGCCCAATCCATTGAGCGCTTCAGAGAGGTTCTGGATAAGCGGCTTCAAAAATAGGGAGGATCCTATGAACAGAGTGGTGCATTTCGAGATTCAGGCAGATGATCTGAAACGGGCAGCAGCATTTTATCGGGAGGTCTTTGGCTGGACAATCAATAATTGGGAAGGCGAAGGGATGGAGTACATCCTGATCATGACAGGGGATCAGGATTCCACTGAACCCGGAATTAACGGCGGCATGTTCAAAAGACCTGTCGATATTGCCCCCATGTGTGGTGCCAACGCCTTTGTATGCACTGTCCAGGTAGAAGATTATGATGAAATCGCCGCGAAGATCATCGCAGCCGGTGGGCAGGAAGCCATGCCGAAATTCCCGATTGTCGGTATGGCCTGGCAGGGCTATTTTATCGATACGGAGGGGAATACCTTCGGCATCCATCAGCCGGATGTCAACGCCCGCTAAAGAGAGTGAATTTCCTGCAATAGAGAAAGACGACCGTACATGTGATGTGTACGGTCGTCTTTGTAGAAGGGCTGATGTTCAAGATCATTCCTGCCTGCTCCAGAGAAGCATTTTTTTTCATGCGGTCACCTCTTTTTGAAGTAGGTCATTTTGATCCAGTTGGCATTCAGCGCGATATGGACCACCACCAATAGGACCAGGGTGATGCCGAACAGCGGGTGGATCAATCGGAAAACCCCATAGGGAATCGCATCAGGAGCAAAATAACGGATCAGCCCACCGGTGGCGGTCATCAGAAAAGCAAGGGCCAGTAAAGCGTTCACGATGGGCAATAGGCGTCGTTTATCCATATGATTCCTCCTCTTGTGTTTAAAGCCGCTCGTGGATTTCTCAGTATGATGATACCCATTCCAAAGGGTTTCAACGCAGCGTGGTTCATGCGGATTTCTTCGAGAACATCCGGTACTGGGAATACGAGAAGAGAATCAACCCGAACCAGATGAAACTGAAGGCCATCAGGCTGCGCCCGTCAAAGGCTTCCTTGAAAACGGTGATTCCCAAGACCAGGCTGATGGTGGGAGAGATGTACTGTAAGAACCCCAGGACATTGAGGGGCAGCTTCTTGGCACCCTCCGCGTAAAACAGCAGAGGAACCGCGGTGGCGATGCCGGATAAGGCGATCAGTCCCCAGAACCAATACGGGAGGTTGCCGGTGATTCCCTGCCCGGAGGACTCCGCAAAGAGCACGTAGATCAGGGAGGGGACGCTGACCACCAACGTTTCCAGTGTGAGGCCGTTCAGTGAATCCAGGCCGGATTTTTTCTTCAGGACCCCGTAAATCGCAAAGCTGATGGCGAGGGTCAGCCCCACCACGGGCACACGGTGATAAAACCACGTGCTGAGCAACACCCCGATCAGGGCAAAGAAGAGGCCGGTCGCCTGGAGCCGGGTCAGTTTCTCTTTGAATAAGAACCGGCCAAAGAGGGTCAGGACAAGGGGGTTGATGTAATAGCCCAAGCTGGACTCCACCACATAGCCGTTGTTGACCCCCCAGATATAGGTGAGCCAGTTGATTGAAATGAAAAGGGCGGAAGCCAGACCCATTTTCAAGGTCTTGAAGTCATTCAGCAATGAAAAGAAGGCGCGGAGCTGTCCCTTCATCCGGAGCAGGATCAGGACAAAGACGAAGGACCAGATCACCCGCTGCGCAAAGAGCTGATAGGCGCTGAGGGCATGTACCAGACGCCAGTAGAGAGGGAGAAGCCCCCATAAGAAATAGGCCAGAGAGCCATAGGCGAGGCCTTCCAGATAGTTTTTACGGTCCATGATATCCTCTGAATTTTAGTTTTGACATGAATGATGTGCTCACAATTCCATCTCAGCTCAGTTTATCATATATACCATGGTTTTCTTTCACCCGGCGGTTGAAAAGTGGTATGGTATGAGGGTAAGCATGAATACGACAATCAATCGAGAGGTGAAAAATGGCGGAACTGTTCAGTGCGTTTTCAGTTAAGGATTTAGAAATCAAGAACCGGATCGTAATGGCTCCCATGTGCATGTATATGGCGAAAGATGGCTACGCCAGTGACTGGCATATGATTCATTACGCAACTCGGGCGATGGGCGGTGTGGGGCTGATCATTGTTGAGGCCACTGCGGTTGTCCCTGAAGGGCGTATCAGTCCGGATGATCTGGGGCTCTGGAGCGATGATCAGATGAGCGGGCTTCAGAGGATCGTCGAGAAGGTCCATGAGTATGGCGGCAAAATCGGCATCCAGTTGGCTCATGCTGGGCGCAAGGCCGCATTGCCCGGGGAGCGGATCCTGGCGCCCAGCGCTCTGGCCTTCAGTGGGGACTACCAGATTCCGGCGCAGATGGAGAAGACGGATATCGTACATGCTGTCAATGCCTTCGGAGCAGCGGCCAAAAGAGCGCTTGCCATCGGCTTTGATATCATCGAGATCCACGGGGCCCACGGCTATCTGATCAATCAGTTCTTATCACCGCTGACAAATAAGCGAAGCGATGAATATGGCGGCACCCTCGCCGGCAGAAGCCGATTCCTGATGGAAGTGATTGCGTCGGTACGACAGGAATGGCCCATGTCCAAGCCCGTTATGCTGCGGGTCTCTGGAGAAGAGTACGATCCAGAAGGGAACAGAGCCGAGGACGTTGCCCAAATCATCAACCATGTGAAGGGGGCCGGGCTGGATATTGCCCATGTGAGCTCTGGGGGCGTAGTCCCCAAAATGATTACCACCTATCCCGGCTACCAGCTGGAGATTGGAAAGAAAATCAAGGAGATGACGGCTATGCCCACCGTTGTCGGCGGTTTGATCACGGAAACCAATCTGGCTGAGGAAATCCTCTGGAACCAGCGCGGGGACCTGGTATTCCTAGGGAGAGAGCTGCTCAGGAACCCCTATTGGGCCCTGCAGGCGTCTAAATCTTTGGGGCTGGATATTCAGTGGCCCAAGACATATGAGCGAAGCCGGAACGTTCGGAGAACCGGTTTTTGAGCAGTTCGGACCCTCCATTTGGAGGGTCCGAACATTTTTTTTGAAACAAAAAAGAATACGGTGGCGATGCATGGTAGAATCGAGGAAGACTGAAAAGCCAACACGCCTGCTGTGCTTGATGGCATAGATTATAGAATGGAGAAACGCACATGAAGCAGCACACTCTGACCCGTTTTTTCTTTTTCAACTATCTTTGCCTCCTGGTGCTCCTATTGGCCGGCGTGTGGCTTGCCAACAGTTATTCTTCGACGCAGGTGGATCAGGTGCTTTCCTGGGTGGATGACGACACCATCATGAATGCGTATCCAACCTATGAATCGGGCGGGGCGGAAGCCTATCTGAAGGCCATCAGAAAAAGCTCGGATTTCTCGGTGGAATATTTTGTAATCCTGAGTTCGGAGGGGAATGTCCTGGATGGTTTCGGATCCGCCTATCCTAAAGGCTACCATTTTCCGGAGAAGGAAGCCAAACGACTGATAAACGATCCCGATACGTATGCGTTCTATCCGAATGAAACCGATGAAATTGTGATTGTAAAGCTCGTGGGAAATCAGATGAAGTCGCGGATCAATGGCATCATGATCCGGGCTTGGGGCGGCTATTCCTTTGGGGTGGTTTTGCTGCTGTTCCTCCTCACCCGGATTACGGCCAAACGTGTTGTAAGGCCCATTGAAAGCCTCACGGACGCGGTTCGGAAGGCGGGGGACGGTCAGTACGAAATCCATGCGGATTTTGAGGCGCGGCACGAAGTGGGTCATCTGAAGGATGCCCTGATGTCCATGTCCCTGAAAATCCAGGAGGAGAATCAGCTGCGGGCGGCCAGTGAAGAGGATCGGAGACGGCTGGTGCTCAATATCTCCCATGATTTGAAAACACCGCTGACCAATATCAGGGGGTATTCAGAGACGGCACTGGCGAAATATGGGGATTCCGATGAAACCTTGAAGAATTATCTGACCATCATCCTGAATAACAGCCTGAAGGCTGACACCCTGATGCGGAACCTGTTTGAACTGTCCCGGCTTGAAAATGCCGGTTTCCTGCCGGATCTGGTGACCCACGACTTTGGGGAGACCCTTCGGCAGATCCTGAGCGCCTACGTGCCGGAGCTGGAAGCCGCTGGAATTGCCTATGATTTTGAGATTCCCTCAGAACCCATGCGTATGAAGATCGATGAGGCGCTGATCCGAAGAGCGCTGTCCAATCTGCTGGATAACAGCATCCGCTATCTTGCGGGCGTACCGGATCCCCTGCTTCAAATCACCGTTTCACCAAAACCGGACCAACGGGTGTCGCTGATGGTGACAGATAATGGGCCAGGCATAGCGGAAGAGCTTCGGGAACAGGTTTTCAAGCCCTTCATCACGGCGGATGCATCCAGAAGCCGGTCTCAGGATGGCACAGGGCTGGGCCTAGCCATTACCCGCGCCATTTTTGAAAAACACCTGGGAACCATCGCCATCCGGGAACTGGCATCACCCGGGGTATGCTTTGAAATCCTGCTGCCACTACTGGCGAGCCGGACGGATATGAACTGATTCATTTTTGAATCTATTTTAAGGAGAGTCCATGCAGGCGAAGAAACATGCGGAATACGGGCTGGAGCAGGAACGACTGGCCTATACCAAGGAATATATCGAGAAAACGCTGGAGGCCACCGAAGCGTACCGGAATTCTTCCAAAGCGGTCATCAAGGAAGCCTTGAGTGAAATGGACGACCAGGACAGCTCTCAGAACTACATCAATGTCCTCATCAATACAAAATTCATCGAGATGGCGGATCGGAACTATGACGGGCTGACAAAAGCCCTGAAAAAGCCCTACTTCTCCCGCATCGATTTCAAAGAGCCGGGGAAGGACACCGCTGACAGGATCTATATCGGCAAGACCTCCCTGTACCGGGCCGAGGATGAGATTCCGCTGATTGTGGACTGGCGGGCCCCCATCGCCACGGTCTATTACGAGGGCCGGATCGGGGCGACCAGCTATGAAGCCGAAGGGGTGACCCAGCAGGGAGAGCTGCTGCTGAAGCGTCAGTATACCATCGTCGCTGGGGAACTGATGGAAATCCTGGATGTGGATATCACCACCAACGACGCATTTCTGCAGGCTGCCCTGGAGGCCAGTGCAGAGGATAAGCTGAAGGATATCGCCTCCACCATCCAGGCCGAGCAGAACCGGGTGATCCGGGCGGATATGGCAAAGCCCCTGATTGTCCAGGGGGCGGCGGGGAGCGGCAAGACCACCATCGCCCTTCACCGGATCGCCTATTTCATCTATACCTACGAGAAGCTATTCGATCCCGAAAGCTTCATGATCATCGCCCCCAACCGGCTCTTCATCAACTATATTTCCGAGGTGTTGCCGGAACTGGGGGTGGAGCGAGTGGTGCAGACCACCTTCATCGACCTGATGGGGGATCTGGTGGGAACCAAATTCAAGCTGATGGATCCCAGCAGCAAACTGTCGGATCTGATCCACGCCGGGGATGATGCGGATTCTCAAAACGCCATGACCGCCATGAAGTGGGCCTCTGCCTTCAAGGGCTCCATCGACTTCAAGGAAATTGTGGATGCCTATGTAGCCGAGATTGTCAGGGGCTATACCCCTCAGGAGGATTTCTCACTGAACGGGGAGGTGATCATCACCCGGGAGCGCATTGAGCAGATGGTTGCCGAGAACATCAGCTATTTGCCCCTGTATAAGACCGTCAACGAGGTGAAGAAGACCCTGAAGAACCAGCTGAAGGTCTTTACGGCGGAGCTGTCCCGAAAGACGCAGATCAAATACGACCGGCAGATCCGACGGTTATGGACCACGGTGGAGCCCTCAGAGGAACGGCGGCTGGAAATCGTTGAACTGATTGATACCCGGGATCTCAAGCTGGCGGAAATCAAGAAGGATGCCAGCACCCTGGTGCGAAAGTATCTGGCCAAGTTCTCCCGGCTGGATATCTTCACTTGTTATCAGCGGCTGATTTCCAATGAGACACTAATCCATCAGTATTCAAAGCAGCCCCTGCCAAGGGGCCAGGTGACCAATCTGTGCCAGCTGTCGGTCGAACTGCTGAATAAAAAGAGGCTGGAGCTGGAGGACTATGCACCCCTGGCCTATTTGAAGCACAAACTCTATGGCTTTGACGGGGACTTGGACATCAGAAGCGTTGTCATTGATGAAGCCCAGGATTTCAGCATTTTTCAGCTGTATGTCCTGAAGGCCATCTTCAATACTGAAATGTTCACCCTCCTGGGGGATCTCTCCCAGGGGATCCATTCATACCGCGGCATCCAGAGCTGGGCGGATGTGCAGGCCCATGTCTTCAGCACCAAGCCCAGCAACTACATGACCCTGGTTCAAAGCTACCGGACCACCATCGAGGTCATGGATCTGGCCAATGAAATCATTGCCAAGCTCAATGATCCTCAAATCGTTCTGGCAAGCCCGGTGATCCGTCATGGCAAGAAACCGGAGCTGCGGACCTATCAGAGCGCAGAACCCTTTCTGGGAGATCTGGCGGAGAAAATACGGCACCTCCAGGGAGAGGATTTCAAATCCATCGCCGTCATCTGCAAAACCAAGGACGAGTGCGCCCGGGTCCACAAGCATCTGGAGCGGGAAAATGGGGTTGAAGCGGTTCTCCTTAGCGAAGCGGAGGACCATTATGGGGCAGGTGTCGTGATCGTTCCTTCCTATCTGGCGAAGGGGCTGGAGTTCGATGGGGTTCTGATTGTCAATTTCGAAGAGACCTACCGGGAAGAGCCACTGGATATCAAGCTCCTGTATGTGGCCATGACCCGGGCGCTGCACCGGCTTTACATTTTCCAGCAGGCGGGACGGATTCCCATGCTGGCAGACATCAGCGCTGATTTTTTAACGGCAGTTGAGTCAAACAAAAGATAAACCTCTTTTATGTCAATTATGTTTCTTATTTCCACGGCCCGTGGTCAGATTGACCGCCTGATGGTAAAATCAGGAGAACGACGAACTGGCTGAGGGGGATAATTATCATGGTTTATGATGGCACATTCGGGTTTGACGCGATGTTCATGATTGTACCGATTCTGGTTGCACTGGGATTCATATTTGTCATTGGCTCATTCATCAAGCAAGGGGTAAATTACGCGCAGGACAAACAGAAACCCGTCATTCCGGTACGGGCAAAGATTGTGGCGAAACGGACAGATGTCTGGGGAGATCACTCTCATACGACCTACTATGCAACCTTTGAGCTTGATAACGGGGAGCGGATGGAATTGACCGTGCCGGATCACCACATCGGCTACATGGTTGAAGGGGATCAGGGAACATTGAGCTTCCAGGGACAGCTGTTCGTCAGCTTTGAAAAAATCTAACAAAAGCCAAAGCCCAGCGGCGGGCAGAGGTATTTCCTGAAGACTGCCGCAAAGCCTTCGAAATGGGAGAGCGCCCTGAAATCCTGAAACGGAAAACACCTGATACCCCAGGTGTTTTTTGATTTTTGCCATGGGTAGGGACGGTGGTGAATCTGCCACGGAACTGCCGCAGAAATGCGGGGTTTTTAAGGCATTGAAGCGGTATGCTTTTATCAGTCCCAATAAAACAACTCACAGGAGGGTCGCTATGAAACGGATACAAATGAAAAAGATTTTCACCGGAGTAGCCCTGATCGGAACCTTAGCCACACTATGCGTCACACCTGCATTTGCAGCCGGCAATATGATGCAGCAGGGGAGCATGATGCAGCCAGGCAACATGATGCAGCGGGGGAGTATGATGCAACAGGGGAACGTGATACAGCAGGGCAATATGATGCAGCAGGGGAACATGATGCAACAGGGAACCACGATGCAGCAGGGAACCATGATGCAGCAAGGGAATATGATGCAGCAGGACCCCTTGAGTGCACTGGTGACTGCGGGCACGATCACATCTGATCAACTGACAGCCGTTCAAACGGCTCTTAAGGAAGGGATGGCAGATCAGACCACCATCAGTGACATTCTGGATGAATTGGTCAGTGAGGATACCTTGACCAGTGAAGAGGCCGCAGCTATCGAAACAGCCCTGACCCCCTCCACAGCTGTTGTGAGTACCAGCACGGAATTTGAAGATCCCCTGGAAGCCCTTGTCACAGCCGGGACTTTGACAGATGATCAATTGGACGCCATTCAGGAAGCCTTGCAGGAGGGTGTCGATTCAGGGGATTCCCTCAGCACAATCCTGGCGGACTTGGTAGATGATGATACGATCAGCACCACGGAAGCCCGTACAATCAAGTTGGCGCTGACGCAGGAAATCAAGTCGATTTCAAGCATTCTTGAAGCGCTGGTATCCTCGGACACCCTGTCAACGGCAGAGGCCAGTGACGTGGAAGAAGCGGTTGTGGAGGGGATTGCCTCCGGTGAGGGGATCAGTGAAGTGTTGGATGATCTGGTTGATGATGATGTCATCACGTCCAGTCAGGCAAGTGATATTCTTGAAGCGCTTACTCCCGCCACCGCGGCACAGAATCAAAGTGCCTTTCGAAATTTTCTGCAGTAGCATCATCAAATAACCCAGAACCATCGCAGTCATCTCGGGTATCCTGAGGTGGCTGCTTTTGCGCTTGGGGGGCACAGATGTTATAATCTATTAAAACCAAGTAGGGAGAGGTGACTATTCATGAACCCAATTGCAAAAAAAATACAGGAAGCCCGGATCAAAGCCAAGATGACTGAGAAGGAACTGGCTAAGAAATGCGGCCTCTCAGCAGGCTATATCATGCAAATTGAATCCGGAAAGAAAATAATCAACGAAAATGCCGCAGACATGATCCTGGCGGTTTTCGGTGAAACGATGGAAAGCAGTTATGCAGCCTATCTGGAAGAAAACGAACGCAAGGCCGAGCCTGTAAAAGCGGCGCCGAAGGTGACGGCCCCCGTGAAACCCATCCCCGCAGCGGCGGCAGTTCAGGTGGAACCCACCGCACAGTGGGCCGGAGCACTAGCCAATATCATCAAGCAGTTTCCGGTGAAGGATGTGCGCACGGACAAGGCGGTTGGGCACAAGGAACTGCCGGTTCTCAACAAGAAGATCGATGACATCCCTTGGGAGAAGCTGCTGTTTTTCAAAGCATCTGATGAGGAGGCTTCTGGTTTAAGAATCAAACAAGGGGATATACTGTGGGTGCAGGAAACAGCTGCGATTCAGACAGAGGGCGTTTACCTGATTGAGCTGCAAGGCAGAAAGCAGTTTTTTCGAGTACAGAAGAAAACCGGTCAACTGGTACTTTCTCGGGGGCCGGCCGATCCCAAGCCATTGACGGTCGATGTCAAGGCGATTCGGATCATTGGAAGATGTGTCCGGGTTGAGTTCATGCTTTGATTCATCATTCCATAGATCGAACCCTGGCGGATCCCTGCCAGGGCTATTTTTTTGAAAAGAGAGTGAAGTGCGCCTAAGGGCCTGTTTATTTGCGCATAATCCATGAGAAAATCAAAAATTGTAGTTATAATAAAAAAGGAATAGTTTTTAACTTCGATCCGTTATTTTATGTGTGTATCCGGGTGAAAATCAGGGTAATAAGGCAGTATTAAAATTATATCTAGGAGAGTGGCCCATGATGAATATAATCATACTTGGCGGTGGATTTGCAGGGATTTCTGCAGCGAAAAAGCTGGGGCATGCCCTGGGGCACAGGGATGACATTGCAATCAGCCTTGTAGACCGGAACCCCCACACGACGATGTTGCCTTCACTGCCGGACGTTGCCGGGAACCGGGTGGATGAAAAAACCCTGATTGCGGAGATCAAAACCCTTATTCCCAAGGACGTGACCTTTGTCCAGGCGGATGTGCATCATGCGGATATTGAAGCGAAAGAATTGAAGTTGGCTGACGGGCAGTCCATGCCTTATGATTATCTTCTGTTCGCACCGGGGTCCAAGACAAACTTCTACGGGCAGGATGAAGTCTATAAGATGTGCCATAAAATGGATTGCTACAGCGATGCCTTGAAGATACGGCGTGATGCCACCGCCTTTATCGATTCCCATGAGGAATCCAACTTTGTCATTTCGGGAAGTGGTTTCACGGGGATCGAACTGGCTGTGAATTTGAATCATCTGCTTAATCAGTCAGGCAAGAAGGGCAAGGTGTACCTGGTAGAGATGGCAGACAGGATTCTCCCGATGCTGAGTCCCAAAATGTCGGATTATACAAAAGAAACCGTTGAACGGCAGGGCATTCAATTCCTGCTGAACTCAGGGGTGACCGCTTATGACGGGCAAGACATTACCTTCAAAGATGGCACCGTGATGCAGGATGTCTTTTATTCCTGGTGCGCTGGGGTGACGAATTCGGTGCCCCTCGAAGGTGTCCATCAGGAGCTGAAGGATAAACGCATCATCGTGGATTCATTCTTGCGGATTCCAGAGCACCCGGAAGTGTTTGTCGCCGGTGATGCCGCAGCGGTTCAGGACGAGTCCGGTACGTATATCCGCCGCGCCGTGAATTTTGCGTACACCCAGGGGAAGACCGCGGCCGACAACCTCATCCGGACCATCCATAACGACCCATTGAAGCCCTACAAAGCCGTGGACCTCGGTTGGGTGATTCCGCTCTATGTCTCCAGCATCGGTGTGGCGATGGGTGTCGACCTGAAGGGGCGTTTTGGCATCGCCTTCCATTACCTCCTGTGCGGCATCAAGAACTACAATACGGGAAATTTCATGCATTATGTCGGCTATGCACTCAAGTTCTTCTTCACCCCCAATCCCAAGAAGCAGGGGGGCTGATCATGGGGAAATGGTTACGGGCCATCAGGGTGGAGGTACAGGTGGCAAGCATCCTGCCCGCCATTCTGGGCAGTGTTTTCGGCTATTATGAAACCGGGAATTTCAGCGTGCCCTTATTCCTGCTGACATTGATCGGTGTGATTTTGATCCATGCAGGGGCGAATCTGATCAACGACTACTATGATCATGTAACCGGTACGGATGCCTTGAATGAAACCTATCTGCCAGGATTTTCAGGGGGGTCCCGGGTGATTCAGGATGGAACCCTCAGCCCTGGGGCAATCAAGAAAGCGGCTTACCGCTGCTTTACTGCCGGTTCGGCAATCGGCCTTGTAATCAGCTATTTTGTAGGGCTGCCTGTCCTGATCATCGGCATTGTCGGGGTTGTGACCAGCATTCTCTATGTATCCCCAAAATACAGCCTCACCAACAAAGGTTTTGGCGAATTCGTGGTGGGCCTGGATTTTGGTGTACTCATTGTCATGGGGGCTTACTATGTGCAGGCCGGACAGTTCACGTGGTCGGCTTTTCTGATTTCACTTCCCATGGCTCTGGTTGTGGCCTCCATCCTCATGGTGAACCAAATTCCGGATTATGACAGCGACAAACTGACAGGGAAAATCACCAGTGCGGTCCGTTTTGGCCGTAAGAACAGTGCCCGCACCCTCATCATATTCCTGTTCTGCACCATCGGCATCGTGATGGCATCAATCCCGTTGGAGATCCTGCCCCTGCGGGCGGCCCTGGCTTTCCTGGTTGTCCCCGTCATCCTGAAGACTGCCAGGGTGCTGATGGCTACCTGTGAAATGCCCCAAAAGATGGTTTCGGCGAACCTGGGCGTTATCCAGTGCCATGTTTTAACGGCCCTGTTCGTCATTGCGGCGATGATTCCCGGCGTTTGGGGATTTGTGCTGATTGTCCTGCCGATTCTCCTGAGCATCAAGACTTACAAAGATCTGCATATCATACTTTAAAGGACGGACATTATGAGTGAAGCACTGAAGCATGCCTTCAAACCCTATGCGCAACCCCTTTCCCAAGTGAGGGAAAAGATGAGGGAGGTACTCCATTCACTGGGGGATGCAGAGACACTCCGGCAGGTGGACTATTTTCAGGGTGCAGGGGGCCATATGCTTCGCCCCACCCTCATACTCCTCATCTATGGTTTGCTTGAAAACCGTGAAAAAGGAGAACCACAGAAAGGGGAATCCCTGCACACCCTGGCAGCGGCAATCGAGTTGCTCCACACCGCCAGTCTCGTGCATGATGATGTCCTGGATGAGTCGCCTACCAGAAGGGGCCAGCCTACGCTTCACCGAAAGATCGGGAACCACGGCGCTGTCCTGGTAGGTAATCTTTTCTATATCGCTGCCTTCCGGCTGATCATGGGTTTTGAAGACAAGCGTTATGTCGATGGACTGATGGGAACGGCGGAGGCGATGTGTATCGGGGAGATCCACCAGCATGCGCTGGAAGGGAGAGCCCTCACGGAAGAAAGCTATCTGGATATCATAGAGCGGAAGACCGGCAGGCTGGTGGCAACAGCAGCGGCGCTTTCAGCGCGACTGGCGGGGGCATCGGAGTCTGAAATCGACTCTTTCAGGGATTTCGGACTTCTCCTGGGTATTCTGTACCAGTTGAAGGACGATGCCGACGATGACGATATCGGGAACCTCTCCTATAACCTGGCAAGGGGATTGAAAGCAAAAAAATCAGAAGAAATGCGTGTGTTCATTCAAAAGCTGAAATTCTTTCCGGATACACCCGGCAACTCGGCAGGTGCTGCACTGATAAGCTTGGCGGAATACCTGATGCAGCAGTGCGATCCCTATGTGGCGGCAATCTCCTCATGAGTGATACCAACCGATTAAGTAAGGGGGCAAGATTATGGATTTGATTTCACTCGCACGGCTTCAGTTCGGTGCGACAACGATTTACCACTTTTTCTTCGTGCCGCTGACCTTGGGACTGTCCTTCATCGTGGCATGGCTCCAGTACAAATACTACAAGACGAATAATAAGGATTATGATTATCTGACACGGTATTTCGGCGTGCTTTTCCTGATCAACTTTTCCGTGGGAGTCGTCACCGGAATCGTTCAGGAATTCCAGTTCGGCATGAACTGGTCCAACTATTCACGGTTTGTAGGGGATATCTTCGGCGCCCCCCTGGCGGTTGAAGCATTGGCAGCCTTCTTTCTGGAATCCACCTTCCTGGGGCTTTGGATTTTCGGCAGAAAGCGGCTGTCGAAGAAAATCCATCTGCTGACCATCTGGCTGGTGGCATTTGCTTCCACACTTTCGGCGTTCTGGATCATCGCCGCCAATTCATTCATGCAGGCCCCCGTGGGCTATACCATCCGGCAAACGGCGAATGGCCCCCGGGCAGAAATGACGGATTTCTTCGCCATCGTCACCAATCCCCATGTGTGGATCCAGTTCCCCCATATCGTCCTGGCGGGCTTTACCACCGGGGCAGTCTTTGTCCTGGCCATTTGCGCCCTCAATATGCTCTATGGGAAACAGGGGGATGCCTTTAAAACCATTCTCAAGCCCATGGCCATATTCGGTCTGGTCACTCTGATCCTGACCATCGGTGCCGGGGATGCCCAGGGGAAATACATATCAAAGCATCAACCCATGAAAATGGCTGCTGCGGAAGCCCTGTGGGAGACAACGGATCAAGCGCCCCTGACGCTCTTTGCCTGGATTGACGAAGAGGCGGAAGAAAAGAGCCTGAATATCGAGGTACCCTATCTGCTCAGTATCCTGGCCTTCAATGATCCCTATGAAACCGTGCGGGGCATTCATGATATCCAGGCGGAGTATACCGCCAAGTACGGGGTCTACGATTACATTCCCCCGGTGACGGTGACCTTCTGGAGCTTCAGGGTCATGGTCTATCTGGGCAGCTTGCTGATGCTCATCCTGCTGGTGGCAGCGATTAAGGCAAAACAGCTGGATAAATACCCCCTCCTTCTTAAAATCCTTGTTTTGTCACTGCCGATTCCCTTTCTGTGCAACACAGCAGGGTGGATGATGACGGAAATCGGCAGGCAACCCTGGCTGGTCCAGGGGGTCCTGAGGTTGGAGGACGGCGTTTCCACATCCGGGGCGGTAACTCCCCTGACTGTGGGCATCAGCCTCGTAGGATTCGTGGTCCTCTATGGGGTGCTGGCCGCATTCAATGTATTCCTGATGGCAAAGCACATTAAAAAAGGGTTCGCGCCCGAACCTTCCGGAAAAGAAGCCCACGAGGAGGTGGCCAACGTATGGTAGATCTGAGTATCCTGTGGTTCGGTGTCATCGGTGTATTGCTGACGGGCTTCCTGTTCCTGGAGGGCTTTGATTTCGGCGTGGGGGCGTTGGTTCCCTTTGTGGCCCATACGGATGAAGAACGGCGTATCGCCATCAACACCATCGGCCCGGTGTGGGATGGCAATGAGGTATGGCTCCTGACAGCGGGCGGAGCGATGTTCGCGGCCTTCCCGTACTGGTATGCCACGATGTTCAGCGGTTTTTACCTGGCCCTTTTCGCAGTGCTGGCCTGCTTGATCGTCCGGGGGGTAACCTTTGAATTCAGGCACCAGATCCCCACGAAAAAATGGCGTAATGGCTGGGACTGGGCGCTTTCCATCAGCAGCATCCTGTGCGCGGTGCTCTTTCCCGTGGCGTTTTCAAATCTGATCGGAGGCACACCCATCGGTATGGTGGATGGGCATCTCGATTATGTGGGAGGCTTCTTCGATCTCCTGACACCCTTCACCCTGATGGCTGGGGTGACAGGGGCTGCATTCTTCCTGTATCACGGCAGTGTGTACCTGTCCATGAAAGCCACCGGCAATGTCCTGGACCGCAGTGTCATGCTGGGGCGCAAGCTGGGGGCCGTCGCCCTGGTCCTTGGCGTGCTGTTTGCCATCCTGACCGCCGCCAAGATGGGGTTCGGGAAGCCGGTTTCGGCAGGGTTCTTCGGTTTGGCACTGGTTGCGGTGATCTTTTCCTATCAGGCGTTCCTGGGCAAATCTTTTGGGAAGGCACTGCTGCTGAATGGGGTAGGGGTCATCTGCGTGATGGTGTCCCTCTTCTCAGGACTGTTCCCCTATGTAATGCTTTCAAGCATCGACCCGCTCCAGTACAGCCTGTCCATCAAGGATGCTTCATCAAGTCCCTATACCCTGGGCATCATGAGCGTGACCACCCTGATCCTCCTGCCGGTTGTCCTGGGGTACCAGTGGTGGACCTTCAAGGTGTTTAAGAACCGTGTCTATCCCAAGGATTTGGAATACTAAAAAAGAGGAAACAGGATAACCATGCTGGATAAACGGCTGATGAAATATCTGGACCATCCAATTGAAACATTTCTGTTCACCGGGGTGAGAGCGGCAGCTCTCGCCCTTTTCGCCGTGATGCAGGCCTACTGCTTCGCCTATGTGGTGAACCAGGTGTTTATGGAGAAGGCGTCAATCCAGACCCTGACTGTGCCGCTGCTGCTTCTGGCATTATCCCTGACCGCCAGGCCGATTCTGGGAGGGCTTCAGGAATACGCGGCAAAAAAGACAGCCCTTCAGGTGAAATCCGCACTCCGGGGCGCCCTGACCCGATATGCCCAGGCGGATTACGGTCATGCGGTGGTCCGCCATGGCACTGGAACCCTCAGCACCCTGGCGGTGGAGGGGGTGGAGAGCGTGGATGCCTATTTCTCCGAATTCGTGCCGCAGTTCATTCTGGTCATCGTCACTGTTGTCGTCATTCTGCCGGTGGTGGTCTTTCTGGATGGGGCCTCGGGGGTGATCATGGCCCTGACAGCCCCTTTGATTCCGGTATTCATGATCCTGATCGGAAAAAGTGCGGAGGGGATCCAGAAAAAGCAGTGGCAGAAGCTGACGCGGATGAATGGACATCTGCTGGAAATCCTCAGGGGGATGGTGACCCTCACCTATTTTGGGAAACACCGTTCACAGGAAAAGACCGTGACAGCCATGAGCGAGGGCTTCAGAAAGGCAACCCTGGGGGTACTGCGGATTTCCTTCCTGTCTGCTTTCACCCTGGAGCTCCTGGCAACCCTGAGTACCGCTGTGGTGGCTGTATCCCTGGGCCTTCGCCTGCTGTATGGGGGGATCAGCTTTCTTCCTGCGTTAACGGTCCTGCTGCTGGCCCCTGAATTCTACCAGCCCCTGCGGGGGCTCGGACAAAAATTCCATGCCGGAATGAACGGAAAAATCGTGGCGGAACAGCTGGCGGCTATTTTAGGGGATGGACCGGCCTTTACCCGGGAGCCCTCTTCCAAAACAGAAAGACCGGCCCTTGGCTTACCCCTGTCAATCAGCGCAGCCGAGTTGTCCTTCGCCTATTCGGACAGCCCTGCTTCGCCGGTGCTGCGCAGGGTTTCATTCAACCTGGCAGCTGGGCAGAGCATGGCCATCACCGGTACCAGCGGCATTGGAAAAACCACCCTGCTGAAGCTCTTGTTGGGCGGCTTCCCCTATTATGAGGGGAGTCTAACCTTGGCTGGGATAGAAATCAAGGCCTTGGAGCCGGATCAAGTGGCTGCCTGCATCGCTTATGTGCCTCAGAATCCCAAGGTGTTTGCCGGAACGGTCCTGGAAAATTTGCTGCTTGGCTTGGAAGACCCCCAACTGATTCAAAATCATGCCCTGGTCCAGGATTATGCGGTGAAAACGGGTTTTGACAGGATCGTTTCCCGTCTTGAAAAGGGCTATGATACCTTGCTGGGAGATGGCGGATCCGCTCTCAGCGGTGGGGAAACGCAGCTTCTTGCCATTACCCGGGCGTGGATGCGGGAAACCCCCATCATCCTTATGGATGAGCCCACCAGTGCCATGGATGTTCACTTGGAGGCGGCCATTGTTCAAGCGATGAGCCGGTTAAAGGAAAGCCGGATGCTGGTGGTTGCGGCCCATCGACGCAGGACAACGGAGATTTGCGACGTGGAGCTGAATCTGGGAGGTGTGTCATGAAGCCTCTGATTCAACTCTATAAACAGATTGCAGGGGACACTGGATGGACCATGGCTGGAATTGCGGGGATTTCTTCTTTGACGGTTTTCTCCTCCACGGGGCTGATGTTCTGCTCGGCATATATCCTTTCGTTTTCCGCACGCCATCCCTCCGTAGCCGAGATTTTGGTGGCGGTGACGGCTGTGCGGTTTTTCGGACTATCCCGAGCGGTATGCCGCTATTTTGAGCGGATGACCGCCCATGATACCGTGTTCAGGCTTCTCAGCCATCTTCGGGGATGGATTTACCGACAGGTTTCTGCGGTGTCAGGAAAAAAACTCCTGACAATGAACCGTTCCGAGGCTTTTAATGCCCTGACACTGGATATTGATAATCTGCAGGATTTCTTTTTGCGGACCTATCTGCCCTTGACGGTCACCCTTGTGATCGGCGGTGTTGTAACCGGTATCATCGCCCTGGAGCAGGTGAATCATGCGGTGGGGTTCGCGGTGATCTATCTGGTGGGCAGTGTGGGAGCGGCCTGGCTGATCCATCACAATACAAAGGGTGATCACCGGCAGCTTCGTGAAGGGGCCCAGCACTATAAAACGGCCTTCAGCACCTATGCGGAGGGGATGAGTGATCTGATTGCCAACCGGCGGGTGGCGGCCTTCGAAAAGAACCTGGGCCGGGCGGATCGGGAATTGGCAGCCCATCAGCTTCATATCGCACGGTGGCACGCCATTGGAAGCGCGTTCCAACAGCTGATTATTCACGGTACGGTGTTTGCCGCACTGCTGATCGGTGCTGTCCAGGTCCAGACGGGAAGACTTTCAGGCATTTATCTGGCAGGGGCGGGGCTGGTGTTCTTCACGGTCTATGAGGCGTCACCGCAGCTGCTCACGTTGTTTCAAAAAATCGAATTCAGCGGCGGCAGTGCCAGTCGGATTATGGCTTACAGGCAGGACTCCAGGGCCGATGATTCCCGTGAGCAGACCGGAACTTTACAAACCTTCACAGGAGATGAGTCCACCCATCACACCGTTGTCTTGAAAAACGTGGATTTTACCTATGGGAATGATCAAACCCTCAAGCAGGTTTCTGTAACGTTAGAGCAGGGGAAGCGGGTTGCGGTGGTGGGGGCCTCAGGATCGGGGAAAAGTACCCTGGCAGGTGTTCTTTCAGGACTGCTGCCGGTGGATGGAGGAGAACGCTACTGGAACGGCCGCTTGATCCCCCCTGATGCCCATGAAACACTGCTGCCGTTATTCTCGGTCATCGATCAACAGGTGTATCTCTTCAACATGACCCTCAGACAGAATCTTCAGCTGGGAAAGCCCACGGCCACGGAGGAAGAACTGTGTGCCGTGTTGCATCTGGCAGGTTATACGCCCACGGGCCAGGAAAACTGGGAAACCTTTCTCGGCAGGGAAATCGGTCTGTTTGGCGCGTCACTTTCCGGAGGTCAGCGGCAACGGGTAGCTATAGCCAGGGCCCTGCTCCGAAAGGCCCCCTTCCTGATCATTGATGAGGGCTTGGCGGGGCTGAGCCGGGAAAAAGAAGCCGAGGTGTTAAAAACACTGTTGGCCCAAGAAAAGAGTCGCGGCATTCTCTTTGTGACCCACCGACTGATTGAAATGACCGCCATGGATCATATCCTGGTGATGGATGCGGGTGCAATCGTGGAACAGGGTACCCACTTCGCCCTCCTGGAGCAGAATGGTCTCTATGCCCGGATGGTCGCTCTGCAATCCGATGAAATGGATTGATCAGGCGGTGAAGGGGCGGGGTTTTACGAATGGCGGGTAAATGGTACAATGGTAGCAACTCACACTAATGAAAGAAGGCAATGATGGATACTCGTTTTCAGGATCTGGGTGTTGCGGCACCCATCTTAAAAGCCATAGAAGAGATGGGCTTTGAGTCACCGACCGAAGTACAGAGCCAAGCAATTCCGTATGTCATGAACAAATCCGATCTGATTGTCCGATCTAAAACCGGCAGCGGTAAGACGGCGGCCTTTGGCATTCCCATGCTGCAGACCATCGATCCGGAGGCGGAGGGCCCCCAAGGATTAATCCTTACTCCCACCCGGGAGTTGGCGGTCCAAGTGGACAGCGACCTCCGACTGCTCTCCAGGCACATGCCCTTCAAAACCACGGTGGTGTATGGCCAGCACAGCATGAACGTGGAGATCACCGCCCTCAACAAAGGGGTATCCATTGTGACCGGCACCCCAGGCCGGGTTTTCGATCACATTCGCCAGGGGAATCTAACGACCAAACATGTGAAGTTCCTGGTGCTGGACGAGGCCGACAGGATGCTGGACATGGGGTTTATCGATCAGGTGGTCCGGATTGTCAAAACCCTGCCCAAGAACCGTGTGACCCTCCTGTTTTCCGCCACCATGCCCACCGAAGTGCAGCGGATCTGCCGGGAATACATGAAGAATCCTGTGACCATTGAAATCGAATCGGATACCAAGACCGTGGATACCATCCGTCAGCTCTACTACCGGGTGGATATCCACGAAAAACGCACCCAGCTGCACCGGGTGCTGACGGTGGAACAGCCGGACAGCTGCATGATTTTCTGCAACACCCGGATTGCCGTGGATAGGGTCCAGGAGTACCTGGCCCGCAAGGGATATGCCTGTCAGGCACTCCACGGGGATATTCACCAGAGCAAGCGGCTCAAGACCATTCAGCAGTTCAAGAACCGGGAATTCCATTTCCTCGTAGCCACCGATGTTGCCGCCCGGGGGCTCCATGTCGATGATCTGTCCCTGGTAATCAATTATGATGTCCCCAACGAGAAGGACAGCTATGTGCACCGGATCGGCCGTACCGGCAGAGCGGGGAATGGCGGGCGAGCCATCACCCTGGTGACCACCGAGGATATCATGAGCCTGTACGAGATCGAGGAGCACATCGGTGCCATGATCACAGAAGAGGATTTGCCTACAGAAGCTGCTGTTCAGGCGGCGAAAGCCAGTGCGGCTGAAAAATGGGCCCAGGCGAAGCTGCATCCGCAGTCAGAGCGCCCTGCCGCCGACATGGCAAAAAGAGCCCCTGCTCACCGCGGCGGAGCACCCAGTGAGAAGAAGCCCTATCAAGGCGAAAAGAAGCCATACAAGCGGAATCCGAAACCTGCGGCACCGGCTGCATCCGAGGTCGTCGCAAAGGAACCGGAGAAGAGACCGTCTCCCAGAAAACCCTATCAGGGCGGTGGCAAGCCCAGGCCCCAGCATCGGCCTGATGCCGGTAAACCTGCAGAGCCTGCGCAGCCACGACCCGTTGCCGCAGCGGTGGTTGACAAACCCATCCCGATGAAAGCACCGGTTCAGGAGAAAGCGCCCGATAAAAAACCGTTCCTGCAGCGGGTGATGCAGCGCATCTTGGGAAGAGGATAACCCGATTCCTGATGATCAGAACCATTACACATGAGCGATGAGAGGGGAGCCTGTGGGCTCCCTCAGCATTTGGAGGGTTTCATGAAACACATCAATCAATTGACAGTGCTGCTCTTGTTCTGGGCGGTGGGGGAGCTTGCCGGGCAGCTGCTGGAGCCCGTGATCCGTTTTCCCGGAACCGTATTGGGCATGCTGTTGCTTTTCATTGCACTCCTCACAGGGGTGGTTCGCGAGGAATCCATTAAGGACTGCTCAGAATTCTTCCTGAACAATATCGGGTTCTTTTTCGTGCCGGTGGTGGTGGGGCTGATGACCGTGACCGGACTCTCGGGGATCGTCATGGTGCAGCTGACCATCACATCGATCCTGTGTACGGTAATCACCATGGCTGCCGCCTCTCTGACAGTTCAGACCGTTATCCAGCGGATGGGGGTGAAAAAATGACGCATATCCTTTCATCCCCGATGTTCGGCCTGATCCTGACAGTGTTTGCCTACGACATCTGCGTTCGCATCCAGGGCCGCTGGCAATCGCCATTGCTCAATCCCATTATTGTGGCCTCAGGGCTGATTGGGTTTTTTCTGGTGGCACTGCACGTTCCCTATGAAGCCTATGACCTCGGCGGCGGGATCATCAGCTTTTTCCTGGGGCCCCTGACCGTTTCCCTGGCACTGCCGCTTTACCGTCAGCGGGAACGCATCCGCAAGCATTTCATGGCCCTGACCCTGGGAATCACAGTCAGTGTCCTGACCTCCGCACTGTCCGTCACGCTGTTCACCCGGCTCTTCGGGTTTGATGAGGTCCTGTTTTTATCCCTGATGCCCAAATCCCTGACCAATCCCATCGCGGCGGCCATCAGTTCCGTGATCGGCGGCAATCCGCCCCTGACCGTTGCCTTTGTCATCATCACCGGCATCACCGGCGTTTTGGCAGCACCCTTTGTCTTTTCCCTGCTCCGGATCACCCATCCGGTTGCCCGGGGGACGGGGCTCGGTTCCGCCTCCCATGCCCTGGGTACTGCCCGGGCATTTGCCTACGGAGAGACGGAGGGCAGCATCAGCAGTGTGGCCATCGGGCTGACCGGTCTGATCACCACGCTCCTGATGCCCCTGCTATTAAAACTGCTGCGGTGAGAGTGGAACATGCTATAATTGACTCAACGCAAAAAAATAAAAGGACATGAAGAGTGATCTCCATGTCCTGATAGTTTGCTTTGAATTACAGAGTTACGATATTCTCAGCTTGTGGGCCTTTAGCGCCCTGTGTTACGTCGAAAGATACTCTTTCGCCTTCATCCAAAGTTTTGAAGCCATCCTTTTGGATTTGTGAGAAGTGAGCAAACACATCTGTGCCATCTTCTGAAGTGATGAAACCAAAGCCTTTTTCTGGGTTGAACCATTTTACTGTACCGTTCATAATCAATACCTCCAAATTTTTATTTTCTTTGATCATTTGCAAATTAAGTCACCTAAAAATTTAGAATAGGTATGATTTTGAAAGAGCGTCATTCCGGTTTAAATTTTAAAGCTGATTTTATTTCGCATAATCAAATACTACCTTATTTTACATCAAAACCGAAATGATAGCAACTGTTATTTATTAAGGCCTTATTTACGGTTATACATTCAGCTCCTTGCTTTTATGGCACTCACTTTGTTCAACGGATGGGAGGTTCTGATGAATAGTGGAATTGAAAAGGTTCAAAGTATGAAACTGACAGTCCTGATAGACAATCAGACCCTGATTGACCGCTACTATCGAGGGGAACCGGGAGTCTCTTACTGGGTGGAAACAGAGGGGATGAAAATCCTCTTCGATACCGGCTATTCAGAGCTGTTTCTTGAAAACGGAAGAAAAATGGGCATTGAGCCCACCCAGGCTGATTTTGTTGTGCTGAGCCACGGCCATAACGACCATAGCTGGGGTCTTGCAGCCCTGGTCAGAAGTATGACGGAGCGGCAGACGGAACTTCATCAGCAGCATCGGCCGATCCTGATTGCCCATCCAGGGGCACTCCTGCCCAAGAGGGTGGCGGATTTGGATATCGGCACTCAGCTTTCAGCGGAGACCTTGGGTCGCCATATGGGTCTTCAATTGGGAAAAGAGGCACAGCGCCTGACAGAGAAGCTGATCTGGCTGGGTGAAATCCCCCGGGTGCATTCCTTTGAACCGGAGCATTCCATCGGAGAAGCGTGTACTGATGGCTGCTGGCAACCGGATTTGCTGGCGGATGACACTGCACTGGCTTACTGCAGCGGGGAGGGGTTGGTGATCATCACCGGGTGCTCCCATGCGGGAATCTGCAATATCGTTACCCATGCCCAGCATGTGACGGGAGAAAAAAGGGTTGCAGCGGTTATCGGCGGCTTCCATCTGTTGAAGCCGGATCCAGAGCGCTTGGATGCAACCATTGCCTTTTTTCAGCAGGCGGGCGTAACCGCGCTGCATGCGGGACACTGCACCGGTTTTGAAGCACGGGCGGCCCTGGCTCGAGAACTGTGCCAGCAGGAAATCGGCGTAGGAACGGTACTTACCTTCTGAGCATCTGATTCGGAGGCAGCCAATAAACATTGAAAGGGGATCTGCTATGAGCATCACATATATTTCCATGGGGCCGGTGAATTGCTATCTTGTGCACACAAAAACCGGCCCTATCCTGGTCGATTCAGGCACGCCGGGAACCGGGCCAGAACTGGCTGGAGCCCTTCAGGCCGTTGGAACGGACTTGTCGGAGATCCGGCTGCTGCTCCTGACTCACGGGCATTACGATCACGCAGGGAACGCAGCTTGGCTGCAAAGAGAACACGGGATTCCCGTGGCAATCCACGAACAGGAAGTCGATTTTGTCCGGACCGCATCCATGAAAGTGCCTCAGGGGACCTCCCTGCTGGCCCGAACGATCGGCTGCATATTCACCCTGACCCGGATTAAAAGCAGTTGGGAGGGTTTCGAGCCAGAGATTGTACTGAACTCCCATACAGATCTGAGGGCCTATGGACTGGATGCCGGATTGATCGAATTTCCTGGGCACACCTTTGGCAGCATCGGGTTGCTGTTTCCCAACGGGGACCTTATTTCGGGGGATCTGGTGTCGAATATGAGAAAGCCTGGTCTGGGCATGTTCGGTCGGGATAAGGAACAAATGAAAAGGGATATCAAAGGGTTGAAATCTCTCGGCGTCCGGGTCGTCTATCCCGGCCATGGGAGGCCCTTTGGCATAGAAAGCTTAAAGACGGACTGAAAAGCACACGAAATTCCCATAAAAGGAGAACTATAATGAATCCCATCAAAGATATTTTGAACAATTTCCCTCTCATGATCCTGGACGGCGCCTTTTCTACGGAATTGGAGCGCCGGGGCTGCGATTTGAACGATCCCCTGTGGTCCGCTAAAATCCTGATGGAGAACCCCGAGGTGATTGGTGCGGTGCATACCGATTATTTTGAAGCGGGGGCGGACTGCGCCATCACTGCCAGCTATCAGGCAACCTATGAAGGCTTCATGAAGCGGGGACTGACTGAAGACAAAGCAGGCGAGTTGATTCAGCTTTCCATCAAAATTGCGGCGGAGGCACGGGATACCTTCTGGGCACAGGCCGAAAACCGTGTGAACCGGCCTAAACCCCTGGTGGCAGCATCTGTTGGGCCTTATGGCGCCTATCTGGCAGACGGATCCGAGTATCGTGGGGATTATGCCTTGAACGAGGAAGAACTGATGATGTTTCATCGCAAACGCATGCAGACCTTGATTGGCGCCGGCCCGGATGTCCTGGCCTGTGAGACAATCCCCTGTCTGATGGAAGCGAAAGCGATCACCCGCTTATTGGCGGAAACCCCAGGAACCTATGGCTGGATCAGCTTCAGTGCCAAGGATGGGCAGCACATCAACAGCGGCGAGAAAATTGCAGACTGCGCGGCATGGCTGAACAGCCATGAACAGGTGGCCGCCATCGGGGTGAACTGTACCGCCCCAGAGCACATAGGCTCCCTGATCGCTGAAATCCGAAAGGCGACGGAAAAGCCCATCATCATCTACCCCAATTCCGGGGAGCATTACGACGCGGACACCAAAACATGGCATGGCTGTTCCTCCGGACTTTCCTATGGAGAAAGCGCCAGAACCTGGTATGAAAAGGGTGCACGCCTTATCGGCGGGTGCTGCCGGACAACGCCGGAAGATATCAGAGCCGTAGCGGCATGGGCACGGAAGTAAATGGGGGAGGATCATATGGAAAGATTACGAGAGATTTCAACGATGACAGCATGGCAGCAGGCTGTGGAAGCCTCCGCCCAGGGGCCGGTCCTGCTTTTGAAGCACAGTACCCGCTGTCCCATCAGCTCCAGAGCCTTTGAGGAATTTCAGGGTTTTTGTGAGGGCAGTGACCTTCCCTGCTATTTTGTGAAGGTGATTGAGAACCGGAATGTTTCAAACGCAATTGCACAGGAGACGGGAATTCCTCACGAATCCCCGCAGCTCCATCTGATTCTGAATGGCGCTTCAGTCTGGCAGACATCCCACCGTGCCATTACCCAGGAGCGCATTCTGGATGCGTTGGCAGGATCTGCCGCGCTATAGACATAACTTGAGGAGTGGCATTTTGAATATCAAGAATCGCAGTTTGATTGAGATCCACGGGGCAGTCCTGCTGTTTGGACTGGCCGGATTATTCGGCAAGGTGCTGTCCCTTTCACCCATGATCATCGTGCTGGGGCGGGTGTTTTTTGCCAGCCTGTTCTTGGGAGCGGTCATGATGCTGATCAAGCAGGACTTTCGGCTGAAGAATCGGCAGGATTATCTGTACCTGATCCTGATGGGGGCGATTTTGGCGGTGCACTGGAGCACTTTTTTCATGTCGATCCAGATGTCTACGGTGGCCATCGGCCTGCTGACCTTTTCGACCTTCCCGGTGTTCGTCACCTTTTTGGAGCCCTGGTTCTTTAAAGAAAAGCTCCGCCAGGTGGATATCGTGGTGGCTCTGGTTACCTTCGGCGGGGTGGCCCTGGTGATGCCGGCCTTTGAACTGGGCAACAGCATGACTCAAGGCGCTTTGTGGGGCTTGGTTTCAGGCTTTACATATGCCGTGCTTTCCATGATGAACCGCAAATATGTTAAGTCCTACGCCAGTTCCGTCATTGCATTCTATGAACAGCTGACAGCGACCGTGGTGCTGCTGCCGGTCCTGTTCATTCAGCGGCCTGTTTTCAAGCCCATGGATATCGCCCTCTTGCTGCTGCTGGGAATTGTATTCACCGGGATTTCACATACGCTGTTCATCAATGGCCTGCGGCATGTCAAAACCCAGAGCGCCGGGATCATTTCAAGCCTGGAGCCCGTATACGGAATTCTATTCGCGGCACTCCTGCTGCATGAGATCCCGACAGTCAGGGAACTTTCCGGGGGACTCATCATTCTTGGAACCGTCTTTTATTCCACGTTTCAGTCTCGAAAAGCTTAAGAATGCCCGTGTGGAACCAATAAAACCCCCGGATGCATAGAGAGGGCACTGAAAACTATTACTAAAGCAAAAGGGAGAGATCGCCGCGTCATTTCACTCCTCGCGAAGACAGACAAACCATGCAAAATTCTTGGTTTAGCGTCTGTCTTTGCGAGCAAAGCGCGGCAATCTCTCCCTTTAGGTGTAAAAAGCACTTATTCAGTACCCTCTGGGACACACAGGGTTTTATCCTGCAAAAAGGGTGTTAACGGACAAATGCTTCAAGCGGAGTCCGATGATCCGGCGTGTAGATTGACGAGAATTTTTTGCCGGATTCGAGCTCTAACGCTAATTCAACGGTTTCAGGATCCCGGTGATCATGGAGCTGGCGCGTCAGGATCGACTTTCGGGGGATGAACCGCCAAATGGCGCCGATATTCCGATTGCCTGCGGCATCGGTGTGGCCGGCCTCGATGATATCTACCAGCTCATTCTGATTGATAAGGGTCAGGTGAGCGTCCAGGAGGCTTTTTTTGAAGAACTGAAGAACCGATTTTGCAATGGCGGGCTGGAAAACCACAGAGCGGTAATGGTTGCCAGGTTGAAGGGCTGCCATGGCATAATTATAGAATCGGAGATCTGCGTTTTTCAGGAAGCTCAAGGCAGAATCGCTTTTTTCAACTTCAGCGGCGATGGGGCTGTAGACTGCCCGAATCCGATCCACGATGGGCTGCATTAAGTCTTCTCGGGTTGTATTGAACTCAATCCGCATGGTTGGGTTTCCAAAATCCGCTGCTGTGATCTCCAGCCAGGAATTCAGCAGGATACAGCCTCGTTCCATATAACATATTTTTGCCAGAGGCAATTGCTGTGCAGAGCGTTCACCATTGACATGCTTTAAAACGTGGAGAGTTTCATGATCCAACAGGATCAGCCAATCAGGATACTTGACGTTGCTGCTGGTATACCCGGGAATATGAACACAGTAAGGAAATGCGATTTTCTGAAGCAGCGGTTTCACTTCCTGTACAAATTCTTCCGGAATTGTGTCTTCATTTTCAATCAGCACGGGAAAATACTTCGTGGTAGGCTGGATCATAACGTTTCTCCTTTCTGTCGTGATGAGGGGAGTGGTGATATCCTCTGAATCCGGAAGGCGGGACAGGATCCTGAGGGTATCTGCAGCGGCAGCCGAGAGCTGTTCCATTTCATCCGGGGTGAGAGGGTCCAGACGGATTTCGAAAACGGATTCTACCTTTTCACGGTGTGCACCGACGAAGGCCTTTCCGGATTCGCTCAAGGAAATAAAAATCATCCTGCGATCTTCAGTACCTGGAATCCGGTTCAGCATGCCCTTGACGTGAAGAAAATCTGCGATAGCGGTGATATAGGCCTTCGAATAAGAAAGCATCCTGGCGACCGTGGACATTGGCAATTCTCCCAGATCATCCAGTAGAAGCAGGACCTCACAGTGTGATCGGTTGAAGCCTTCCGGAGCACCTGCATCTATTTTCAGAAGATTTTTTTTGCTGTAAAGCAGGTAGATTTGAAAGAGGTCATGAGCCAAGTTTTTGATAGGTTCCACCGTTTTCCTCCATAAAAGTTCATATAAAATACTGTTCACAGATTGAATTGTTCTATTAGTATATTACCCATTTTGGCGTTATTTAAACTTGAAAATAACAGCCTTGAAATCACAGTGCTTACGGGCTACACTGTAATCAGCCCAGACAGAAGGGTGAGCGCTGAGTAAAAGAAAGGGCCTACATGAACATACAAATATACAGTAAGAAGAAATGTTTTGATACCCAAAAAGCGGAGCGCTACTTTAAAGAACGCAAGATCAAGTATCAATTGATCGATCTGCTGAAATACGGGCTCAGTAAAGGGGAGTTCGACGCAGTGAAGAACGCTGTCGGATTAGATGCCCTCATCAACTCTGATTGCAAGGCTTATACAGATCTGAACCTGGATAGGATCAGAACAAAAGGGGTTCAGGAAGAAATCGCGTTAAAGAATCCACAGCTTTACAGAACACCGATTGTTCGAAATGGGAAGCAGGCGACGGTAGGCTTCCAGCCGGATATATGGAAAACCTGGGAATAACGATAAAAGATCAGGCAGCGGATCCTTCCGCTGCCTGATCTTTTATTCTTATTCCTCATTTGTTATTGGATCTTTGTGTTCTGCATTCTTGTGCTTGAAGAGCTCCGAGGTTTCTTTCGCAAGGCTGAGGATGTCGGAGGGGATCATCACAATGGTGGTTGTATTCTGCTCCGCACCCACCTCGGTAATCATCTGCATGCGCCGCAATTCCAGAGAAATCGGGTTATCCATCATGATCTGCGAGGCGGCAGCCAAACGCTCAGAAGCTTCATATTCAGCAGAGGCCTTGATGATCCGGGCTTTCTTTTCCCTCAGGGCCTCAGCCTCCATAGCCATGGCCCGCTGCATGGCTTCAGGGATTTCAATATCCTTGATTTCAACCTTATCGACAACCAGCCCCCATTCAGATACCGTTTCATTCAAGACGCCGATCATATCCTGATTGATCCGATTCCGTTCCTTGAGAACATCATCGAGAAAGTGAACGCCGATCATGTTCCGGAGATGGCTGGCCGTGAACTGATAAACGGCCTGACTGTAGTTCTCAACCTTGATGATCGCCTTTGACGGATCGGCGATCTTGTACCAGACAACGGCATTCACCCGGATTGAAACGTTGTCTCGGGTGATGGTATCCTGAGCTTCGATGGTAACGGTAACGGTCCGCAAATCCACAAACTTCACAAATTCGAGTATCGGTATCACGTAAAACAGCCCTGGACCGCAAACGGTTTTGAAGCGCCCTAAAAAGAACAGAACACCGCGTTGCCATTCATTGGCGATCCGGATGCCTGATAACAGGAACAGGGTGAGAACAATGAGAGGAATTATGCTTTTCATGAATAGCACCTCACTTTCTGGAATGGAAGTCCCGAGTAATATATACCCATTTTAAAAGGATTCATCCATAAAGTTGACGTGTTCTTACGCAGCGTTGTCCCGCTTAATCTGTGCCACCACACCGGAAAGATGCCCCATCGGGCAAACCTGGCACCAGCTCCGTGGCTGATAGAAAATGCCTAGCAGGATCCCGGCAATGGAGGTGGCAACGACGAAGCGGAAAAGGATGAAGCCGATTGCCGCCAGAGAACTGTGATCGTGCATGATAGAGACGGTCATTAATGTGATCATGGTTCCCAGCATGATGTTTCGGAAGAGGATAGTCTGCATAAAGCGGGGGAGGCTGTTCCGAAAGCTGATTTTCGATAGGAATTTGCCAAACAGGGAACCGCGGGGACAGTAATGGGAGCAGTGAATCTTTCCGTTACCGCGCAGGGACTGAACCAAGGGTAGAATCATACAGATCAGGGCGCCAATGCCGAAACGGTAATCCAGGACAGACAGGGCGAGGAATGCGACCATGAGGATCCATGACCATCCCATATGTGACTTCTTTTTCATGTAATGACCTCCGAGTGATTTCGACCCTCCCCGGGTAGGGGGGGTATAGATAGTATGATATCAGAACGATGATACATCGTCAACTATTAGATGGGGGTTAATTTTGAGTTTTGATGAATCTTGCGAGAAATGGGATAAAGGCCATATTTTCGACGCCTGAGGATTTTCAGAGTGGTATAATTAGGTAGTGATACAATTGAGAGTATTTCGATGGATCAGAACAGATACTGCAGAACGATATTTACAGTCACATGTCTGTTATAAACGGACGAAGGAGGCCTGAAATGATGGACGATGGCGTTTTTAAGGAAGAATCCTGGGCGAAATTGGAACGCCCAGACAGGCTGAAGAGTCTGAACCCAGAGGAGACGCTGGTTGCTCTGGGTCTGAAATCCGGCGACCACTTTGCTGATTTTGGAAGCGGGACCGGTGTTTTTGTCCTCCCAGCCCTGAAAATCGTGGGAGACCAGGGGCAAGTCTATGCTGTAGAACGGTCCCAAGCCCTGATAGATCGGATGCTGCTGCATTTTCCAAAGCGGCCGGGGGCACTTGTCATTTGCCAGCAGAATCTGATGGATCTGAACTGGCAGGATGAACCGGTGAATCTTGCCTTGCTGTGCCACGTGGCGCATGAACTGCCGGACTTAGGCCTTTTCTTCCGCCTGGCTGCAGCAGCGGTGATTCCAGGGGGCAAAATGAGCATCATCGAATGGTGCGTTAAAGAACAACCCCAGGGCCCGCCGCTGCATAAACGGATTTCTCCGGAGGCCTTAGCCGATGTGTTGACGGCTGCCGGTTGGCGCTCGGAACCGGCAATCCTGTTGGGAGAGGATTTCTATCAAGTGAACGCAGTGAATTCAAGCGAAGCGTCCGCCTCACAGACTTGAAAAATCCCCCTTGACAGAAGTGCTGAGAATCGATAGAATGAATCAACAAACAAAACATATAAACATAGTATATTTAATTAAAAAGGAGGCACCACCTATGGCGAAGATCGCAAAGAGTCTGACGGATTTGATTGGGAACACACCGCTGTTGGCATTGGAGAACTTCAGCCGGAGTGAGGGGCTGGAGACGGCTATTGTTGCAAAGCTTGAATACTTCAATCCCGGTGGCAGTGTAAAAGACCGTGTTGGCTATGCCTTGATCGTTGATGCTGAGGAAAAGGGGCTTCTAAAACCAGGTGCTGTCATCATTGAGCCTACCAGCGGAAACACCGGAATCGCATTGGCCTATGTAGCGGCAGCCCGGGGATACCGGCTGATCCTTACGATGCCGGATACCATGAGTGTGGAACGGCGAAACCTGTTGAAAGCATTGGGAGCAGAACTGGTACTAACCCCTGGCGCGACAGGAATGAAAGGAGCCATCACCGCGGCGGAGGAGCTGGCTGCCAGTATGCCCAACTCTTTCTTGCCACAGCAATTCAATAATCCTGCCAACCCGGAAATCCATAGAAAAACCACAGCAGAAGAGATTTGGAAGGATACGGATGGTCAGGTGGATATCATCGTCTCTGGTGTAGGAACCGGGGGCACGATTACCGGCGTAGGAGAAGTACTCAAGGCTAGAAATCCAAACATAAAAATAGTTGCAGTGGAACCGGCGGATTCACCGGTGCTTTCCGGCGGGAACCCTGGTCCCCACAAGATCCAGGGAATCGGTGCGGGCTTTGTTCCCAAAATACTGAATGTGGCGATCATTGATGAAATCATCCCGGTAAAGAATGATGTCGCTTTTGATGTCACCCGTCGACTCTCTAAAACAGAAGGCCTACTGGTAGGAATTTCCTCCGGTGCGGCAGCCTCTGCGGCAGTTGAGCTTGCCAAACGTCCTGAAAATAAAGGGAAGACCATTGTGGTGATCCTGCCGGATACCGGGGAGCGTTATCTGTCCACGCCGCTTTTCCAGGAAGTCTAACAGCAAACTGAAAAACCTCTTTCGAATCACTGGAAGGCACTGAAAAACTAGCACTAAAGCAAAAAAGGGAGAGATCGCCGCGTCATTTCACTCCTCGCGAAGACAGACGACCAGTGAAAATTCTTGGTTTAACGTCTGTCTTTGCGAGGGGCGCAGGCCCGCGGCAATCTCTCCCTTTAGAGTGCACATGGATAGGTCCCTTGGCAAAATTAAAACGGCGTGCAAACATGATATAATGATTAAGTGACCGAAATCAGTCCATGTGCTATAAAGCACATAAGATATACCCGATACAAGGAGGCTGCCATGCAACCAATCAACCGTGAAGAAGTCCAGCGCCGAATCGATGCGCTGAGGGATATGGATCTGTATATTCATTTGGAAATGACAATGGGGGCTTACACCGCGCACAAGGATCAATCCATCCATCCTGCATCTAATTTCATTAAGAATGCTGTGATCAGGTACAGCCATGGCTCACTGTCGGAAAGCAGTCCCTTTCGTGTTGGCCTGAAGCTGAATGGCGGCTGGGTTTATGCAGAGGGGCTCACCCATTGGGATGAAACGGAAGGCGACCGCCTGATACTTTCGGGCAATGATCCTGATGGAAAACTGATTGTGGCGCTGCAGCTGAGCCGGGAACCGTTTTAACAAAAGAGGAGAGCAACTATGGAAACAAAACGCATATTGGTGGTACTGCCTCACCCGGACGATGAAGTATTCCCCATGTCGGGTACGCTGGCCCGGTATATCCATGAAGGCAGCCAAGTAACCTATCTTTGCCTGACTCTGGGCGAAATGGGCCGTAATCTGGGAAACCCTCCCTTTGCCAACCGGATTACCCTGCCGGAAGTTCGGCGCAAGGAACTGGAGGCATCTTGCAAAGTGATTGGCATTCAGGATCTTCGGCTCCTGGGCTATCATGATAAGACCATTGAATTCGAGCCTTATGGCCCACTTGATGAGAGGCTCCTGGGCATTATCCGGGAGGTTCGGCCGGACCTGATCTTCACATTCTACCCGGGGTACGGGGTGCATCCCGATCACAATGCCTGTGGGGCGGCTGTGATTCGAACCGTTGCGGGGATGCCTGCGGCAGAACGTCCGGTTGTCCTGTGTTCAGCATTTCCAACGGACAACGACCTGGGTAAACCGGAGGTCGTCAATGACATCCGCCCTTTCATGCATCAGAAACTCGGTGCCCTCAAAGCACACAGTTCCCAGTTTCAGCTGTTTGGAGTGGATGGCAACGCAACAGAGGAGGATGCTGCTCTGAGAAAACGCATCGGTACAGAGCAGTTCTGGATTTATCCCTTCAAAGACAGTGAAAAATAGCACAAGCCGGATCCCAAGGGAGCCGGCTTGTTTTTGTATCAATCATTTATAGCTTTCAATGCTGAGATCATCCACATAGACAGGGGTGTCAGATTTGACGGTGAGCGTCATATTGTTCACCAGCTTATCGGATTCAACGGTGAACTGCTTCATTTCCCACTGCTGTGGCGCCATGGATTTAAAGGAGAATTCCTTTGAAAAAACCTTGTTCTTTTCATTGTAGCCAGTGAAGGTCAATGAAACCGTCTTGGCATCTTCGCTGGCGATCCAGAGAGAGACCATGCCGTTCTTATCCAGCAGAATTCCCTGTACTTCAATGATTTCAGGGGTTTTTCCAGGCAGTACTTTCAGCGAGAAGGTGCCGCTTCTGAAGAATGCCGCATCCTTCAGTGTACGCTCCGGTGCAAACTTGAATGTGAAAGCGTCCATGTTTTCTCCGGCGGCGGAGCTATCCCCTGGGACAGCCGGTGCGACAGGCAGGACTGCTGCTGAGCTTGCCAAGTGGTTTTCCAGGGTTTCCGAATAGGGTTTGCTCCATTTTCCGCTGCGGTCCATTACCCGTAGGATTACCTGATAAAGGCCCTCTTCCTCAAGAGAAAGGGTGAGATCATCCGTATCATATCGCTCGATGATCTGACCGTTTTTATAGACGGTCCACTCGGATCGTTGAAAGGGAGCTTTCTCGCTGAATGTGGATTTGTTCTGCAGGTGCCAGATTCCGTCAGTTTCTGTCTTGCTATAGCCGGCAACCGGTGTTCCTGTGGAAAGGAGGTAGTGACCAGCAGCCCAGAACACTAGGAGCAAAGCCGCTATCCCCAGTGCCAGCCAAAGACGGTTCTTATTTCTGCTTGGGGCAATCACACTGAATTCAGGGTCTTCTGATTGCTGTCGATCCCGATTGAAAAAAAGCTCCAGGTTCTGCTCCATATCCGAATCCACGGCATCCAGCTCAGAAAGCGTTGGGATTGCGGTCGTTTCTTCAACGGGAAGCGGCGGCACCGGTATCGTGGGTTCCTCTGCCTGCTCTGCTGAGGGGGGGGCCACGATTGGATCTTCAAGGGGTTCCGGCTCCGGTTCAGGGATCTCAACGGATTCTTCCTCAAGAGTTGTCTCGGGCTCTTCCGGCGCTGGCGGGGCGGGGATAATGGCTGCAGTCGGTTGAATGGAATCGTCCTGATTCAGGTAATAATCATAAAGGTAAACCTTCTGAAAATCGTCATAAATTGCTTGGAGAGAACCCAACGTATCGGAATTCCCTTTAAGCCTTTCAAGAAAGCTGAGGAGCGCCGGGCTGGCATCCTCGGAATTTTCGATGACCTTGGCGAAAACCTTATAGATTTTTTTCTGAACCCTAAAAAAACTGATTTCTCCTGCATATTCTGCGTCACTGGTTTTTAGGATCAGCAGTTCGTTGTAACGCAGCTGGTCTTCCCAGACGATGATCTGATCCTCATCAATGAGGATATCCTGAATCCAGGGCGGGAATCCATCATAGGAAACCATGGCTTTCAGAAACTCGTAGCAGAGGTTGATTCGATTTCGGAACGAAAGCGACCGGCTGGCGAGGTATTTCCCGATGGGCATACCCTGGTGGTAAGCTGTGACCAGCTGACAGCTGCTCTCATCCTCCGAGTGGGTTTTCAAATTAATGAATCCGTCAAACAGTGCCATCGCCAGTTCTCGGGTGAACAGGGGACTCCACATGACTTCATTGATAACAACGATCTCATCCGGATTCTCTATGGCGGATCCGAGCATCATGTTTTGAAGCGGGTTCTTCTCAAACACATCCAAGATTTTGTACTGCATATTGATCAGGTGCACTGAATCACCTCCCGGGCAGAATAACACCTATGGTCCTACATTCTCCTTATTTCGTGGAAATCCTGCTAAGTAAAAAAAAACAATGAAAAGTCGTGTGGGATTCTTTATACTGGTAGCAGGGAAAAGGGTAAAGGACAGCGAATGTTAGAAATGTGAACAGCTGTTGATTTGGGGGAGGAAGGGCATGACGAATAAACAAGAACTGCTCAAACAACTGGAAATAGAAAAGCAACGGCGGGGCATCGGCCGCGGGACTGCGAGCATGGTTGCGGATCCTGAGGTTCAGAGCCTGCTTACCAGTGAACACCGTTATGCCTGGGAATATGAACTGGATGCCTACCGGAGCCAGCAGAAAGCATTCAAATGGTTGGTTTTGGGAGCGATTTGCGGCGCACTGAGTCTGGTTCTGGAAGTGGGATTCCATTGGGGGAGCATCATGGGTCTTGCCAAGCTGTGGGCCTAAAATAGAATGATGATCAGTCAAAAGAGCTGTTCTGGCAAATACCAGAACAGCTCTTTTTATTCAACGGATTCACACCCTGCATCTGCCAAAAAGCTTCGGATACCGTCAAAATCCTCCCGGTGGGCCATGTCGACAAAGAGGGAGCCAATGACAAAGCCATCACAGTAGGGCTTCAGCTCCGCCACGTGCTGCGGGCTGGAGATGCCAAAACCCGCAACCACCGGCAGGGGCGTATCCCTTCGGATCTCAGCCAGCCTGTTCTTTAGCGCATCCGGCAGGCCGCTCCGGGCACCGGTGACGCCGCTGATGGTGACGGCATAGATGAAGCCGTCGGTCTTGGTGAGAATCTGGTTGAGGCGCTGCCCGCTGGTATTAGGAGAGGCGAGGGGAATCATAGGGATACCGGCTCGCTCAGCCGCCTCGGCACACAGATCCATTTCCTCCAAAGGGAGATCCGGGATGATGACGGCGCTGACGTTGGCAATGCGGGCCTGGTCGAAGAAAGCATCCACGCCCATCCGCATGATGGGGTTCAGATAGGTCATGACAATCCGCGGCGCCACAGGCTTTGGCAACTCCGTCATCCAAGCCAGAACCTTCTGGATGGTGACCCCTGCCTCCATTGCCCGCAGACCCGCCGCCTGGATCACAGGTCCGTCTGCCACTGGATCAGAGAAAGGAATGCCGATTTCGATGGCGGCGACTCCCGATTTTTCATACAAGGCGATGAGGTTGGCGGTTTTATCCAGTCCGCCGTCGCCGGCCATGAGGTAGGGAAGCAGAGCCGGTTTTCCGGCATTCCGGGCATCCAGGAGTTTTTGGGTCAGTTCATGCATGGGCGTTTCCTCCTTCTATTGAAAGTACCTGTTCCACATCCTTGTCGCCGCGGCCGGAGAGGCAGATCAGTACAATGCTGCCAGGGGGCAGGGTCGGGCATACTTTTTCAGCAACGGCGATGGCGTGGGAGCTTTCCAGCGCGGGGATGATTCCTTCGGTTTCTGCCAGCAGCCGGAAGGACCGCAGGGCGTCCGCATCGGTGGCCGCCTCACACTCTAAACGGCCTTTAGCCTTCAAATGACTGAGTTCTGGACTGACTCCCGGATAGTCCAGGCCGGCGGAAATAGAGTGAGCTTCAATGATTTGCCCCCCTTCATCCTGCAAAAGCGGCATGGCGGCTCCATGGAGAACGCCGAAGGTGCCCTTCATCAGGGATGCGGCATGATAGGGGGTATCCAGGCCCTTTCCGGCGGCCTCAGCAGCCATCAGGCGAACGGAGCTGTCCGCCACGAAGGCATTGAACATGCCAATGGCGTTACTGCCGCCTCCGACACAAGCCATCACCAGATCGGGCAGCTGTCCGGTCATTTCAAGAACCTGGCTGCGGGCCTCACGGCCGATCACATCCTGGAAGGTCTTCACCATGAGGGGATAGGGATGTGGGCCTAGGGCGGAGCCTAGGACATAGTGAGCATCGTCTATTTCTGTGATCCATGCCCGAAGCGCTTCGTTGCAGGCATCTTTCAGGGTTTTAGAACCGGAAGTCACCGGACAGACCTCTGTGCCCAAGAGCTGCATCCTGTACACATTAAGCTTTTGACGGGCCACATCCACCTCGCCCATATAGACCTTGCACTCCAGACCAAGCAGGGCACAGGCCGTTGCGGTGGCAACCCCGTGCTGACCGGCCCCGGTTTCGGCGATGATTCGTGTCTTGCCCATCCGTTTGGCCAAAAGGACTTGGCCCAGGGCGTTGTTGATCTTATGGGCACCGGTATGGTTGAGGTCTTCCCGCTTCAGGAAAATCCGGGTGCCGCCCAGACGTTTGCCTAGATTCTTAGCCTCATACAGCAGACTGGGCCTGCCGACGTAGGTTGCCAGCAAATGTTCATACTCTGTCATGAAGGTGGGATCAGCCAGGGCATCGGTGAGAGCGGATTCCAGCTCCTGTAAGGCAGGAATAAGGGTTTCCGGAACATATTGACCGCCGTACGGGCCGTATCGCCCTGTTTTTTTCGTGTTTTTCATGGGTTTACCTCCTGATTTCTTCAATGAACTGACGAATCAGTTCAGGATTCTTGACGCCGTTTGTCTCCACACCGGAACTGACATCCACCGCAAAGGGGGATAAGGTCTCAATGGCTTCCCGGACGTTTCCCGGTGTCAGACCGCCAGCCAGGAAGCAAGGGATTGGCGGGATCTGCTTGCAGGCTGCATACCAGTTGAAGGGGGTACCTGTGCCCCCGGTCCGGCCGGGAATCCGGGTATCCAGCAAACCGAAGCGGCTGCCCGATAAATCGGTATCCAGAATGGCCCCTTCCGGTGTCACAGGGATTGCCTTGATGATGGGAAGGCCGATGAACCGGTAGTCTTCCGGTTTTTCCTCCCCGTGGAGCTGAATATGGGTGATGCCGGACTGTCGGGCAAATTCAGCCACTTCCTGGGGAGGCTGGTTCAGGAAAACCCCCACCGTGCTGATTTCTGCAGGCAGTGCCCTCAGAATGGTCCGGACCTGTTCCGGTTCCACATGGCGCTTGCCACCGGCAAAAACGAATCCCAGATAATCGGCACCACAGGCAAGGGAAGCCTTTGCGGTGGCTAGATCCCTGATGCCACATATTTTAATCCGCGTCATAGGATCACCTCCGGAGAATTTGAGAGAACGCTTCAAGCAGATTTTTTGAATTGCCGCTTCGGATCAGGCTCTCACCGATCAGCAGGCCCGAGAAACCGGCCTCACTGAGCAGCTGTGCCTGTTCAGCGGTATGAATTCCGCTTTCGGCAATGATCGGGGCCCCGGTATCCTTCAGCCGATGGATCTGGCGAAGTCCGTTAGTGATGGCAACCTCGAAGGTTTTAAGGTTCCGGTTGTTCAACCCCAGAATGACCCCATCGGGAATGCTGTCCAGTGGCAGTTCATCCACGTCGTGGAGCTCCAGGATCACCTCCATCCCCTTCTGCGCAGCCGCTTCAGCCAGGGTGCGGATCTGATCGGGGCTCAGGACTGCGGCAATCAAGAGGATCACATCGGCGCCGGCAGCGTGGGCCACTGCGATTTGGGAAGCATCGATGATGAAATCCTTAGCGAGGATGGGGAGTTGGAGCAGGGGAGCGAGGGTTTCCAGATCCTCATAACTGCCGTGAAAGTGCTCGTCGGTAAGAATGGAAACAGCGCTGGCCCCGTGGGCCTGGTAGGCAAGCGCCTTGGCTGTGATATCCAGATTCGGGGCGAACAGCCCCAAAGAGGGGGAGCCCCGTTTGATTTCGGCAATCACGGAGAGGTTTGGATTTTCTCGAAGTCGCTGCTTCAAGCTGTAGTGCGGCCGGGTTCTTTCATTTAAATGAGCGGAAATCCGTTTGATTTCAGGAAGCTTTGCTGTCTTTTTCTCAATGATCCGGTCCAGGATGTTCATACGGCCTCCCGAAGGTTGCTGACGGCAATCAATTTATTCAGCCTTCCCAGGGCTTTTCCGCTGTCGAGGCTCTCCCGAGCGATTTGAAGGGCTTGAGTCAAGGTTTCTGCTTTGCCGAAGCCGTAGAGGGCGATGGCGCTGTTCAGCAGTGCGGCATCCCTGAAGGCCCCAGTCTGGCCCTTCAGCACCGCAGCCATGGCTTTGGCATTCTCGGAGGGCGCTCCGCCCCGGAGGTCTGCAATGGCGGCTTCCTTCAGACCCAGGTCCCTGCCGCTGACCTGAGCCGGGATCAGGCGGTCGCCTTCAATGAAGAGAACGCTGTTGGGACCGCTGAGGGAGGCTTCATCCAATCCCCCATGGCCGTGGATTACGGCCCCCCGCGCCATTCCCAGCTGTTTGAGAACCGCTGCCATCCTATCCATCAGCTTGGGGCTGTATACCCCGACAACTTGGCCCGTCAGGGATATCGGATTGGAAAGAGGACCGACCAGGTTGAAGATGCTGGGCATCCCCAAGGCTTTTCGAACCTCCATCACGTTCTTCATGGAGGGATGGGCCAGGGGGGCATAAATGAAGCAGAGGTCACATTCCGTCAGCTGCCGGGAGATGTTCTCCGGGGTCGCATGGATGTTCACCCCGGTTTCGTAGAGCACATCAGCACTGCCGCACCGGCTGGAAACCGATCGGTTGCCGTGCTTGGCGATTGTCAGCCCGGCACCGGCCAGAATGAGGGCAGTCAGGGTGCTGATGTTCTGGGTATGGGCCCCATCGCCGCCGGTACCGGCCACATCATAGATTTCATTTTGGGTTGCAGGGATTTTCACTGCATGTTGTTTCAGTCCGGTTACGAATCCGGAAATCTCATCGGCGCATTCCCCCTTGGTTCTTAAAGCGCCGAGCAGGGCGCCTACCAAAGCGGGGGCATGCCCTGGGGACATCAGTGTTTTGGAAAGGTCCAGGGCTTCTTGAACACTGAGGTTGTTGCCCTGGGTGATTGTAGCAAGATACTTTTGCAGCATGGGAATCTCTCCTTTACGATGTGATGGCGTGCTGGGCGATTTGCAGGAAGTTTTGGGCAATCTCAAGGCCGTATTCACTGGCGAAGGATTCGGGGTGGAACTGCAGGCCGTAAACCGGATAATTCACGTGTTTCATGGCCATCAGGGAACCATCGGTGGCGGAAAAGGCCAGGGGAACCAATTCGGTGGCCTGTTCCAGGGCGCTTACTGCCAAGGAGTGATACCTGGCGGCGGTGAATTCCGGTGGGATGGTCTGGAACAGGGCTTCCTCACTATGCTGGACCCGGTCTGTCTTGCCATGCATGATTCGGCCGGCGCTGCCAACAACGGCGCCAAACACCTCGCCAATCACCTGATGCCCCAGGCATACGCCCAGAATGGGGATTTTACTGTGCAGTTGTCGGACGACCTCCGGACAGATACCGGATTCCGTTGGGGTACAGGGCCCGGGCGAAAGGATGATGGCAGTTGGCTCCATTGCCAGAATCTCTTCCGGGGTGATCTTGTCATTCAGTCGGACCACAACCTCCTGGTCCAGCCGTTGAAAGAGTTGTACCAGGTTGTATGTGAAGGAATCGTAGTTATCAATCATTAAAATCATAGGTGATACCTCCTGTGGTGCTGGCCTCGATGGCATTGAAAAGTGCCCGGGCCTTGTTCAGCGTTTCTTGATATTCCATTTCAGGATCAGAGTCGTAAACGATGCCCGCTCCGGCCTGAAGGCTGATCGTATCCTGATCCAGGGTGATGGTCCGGATGGCGATGCAGCTGTTCAACTGGCCCTGGGGATCAAGGATCACGATGGCCCCTGCGTACAGCCCCCGGGGAACCGGCTCCAGCTCATCGATGATCTCCATGGCCCGAAGCTTGGGGGCACCGGAGACCGTTCCGGCGGGAAAGGCGCTCAGCATGCCTGCCACCAGCCCGGTGTCCGGTTTTGGCACGCCCTGCACCTTGGAGACCAGATGCATCACCCGGGAAAATCGCTGAACCTTGCAATAATCCGTCACCTCAACGGTTCCCGGCAGGCTGACCTTGCCCATATCGTTCCGTCCAAGATCCACCAGCATCAGGTGCTCTGCCAATTCCTTTGGATCCTGGAGAAGATCCGCCGCCCGGTCGTCGTCACGGCCATCGTGCATTACCGGCCGTGTCCCCGCAATGGGAACGGTTTCGATACGGTTCGCATCCATCCGGACCAGCATTTCAGGGGAGGAGCAAAGGGCTTCAAACTCTGGGAAACGGATGTAGGACATATAGGGGGCCGGATTGGAGCGGCGCAGGTGGCGGTAAAGATTGAAGCCGTCCAGCTTGCCCTTGGCGGTGAATTGCTGGGAGAGAACCACCTGGAAGATATCACCGGCATGGATGTAATCCTTGGCCTTTTTCACGGCCCTGAGGAAATCCGGTTTGCTGAAGCTGGAGCGGAAGGTAAGGGGGGATGAATCCTGGGGAATCTCCCAAGCGGTGTCCGGCATCGGCCGCATCAACGCATCAACCAAGTCGTCCAGCCACTTCACAGCATTCACGGTGTCCGCCTCCGAGGGATCAATCAGGTTGCGGACCAGGATCAGGTCCTTGTTCAGGTGATCCAGAACCGCCATACCTTGGGCCAGGAAAAACTGATGGGCAGGCATTTGGGGAGCGTGCTTCAAATGGATGGGGAATACGGTTTCAATACCGTGGTAAGCCACATGGCCCACGATGCCGGAGAGGAGATTGGGGAAGCTGACGTCTGGGTGACAGGTGAGCTTTTTAAGAGCGCTGTCCGCTTCATCCAGTGTAAAGGAGCCAATCAGGGATTCCAGATTGATAGGATCCAGCCCGGTGTACGAGTATCGGCCCAGGTCCTGCTCATCACCGATGCTTTCCAGCAGGAAGAAGGGGGTGCTGAACCCCTGGAGGTTCAGGAAGAGGGATACGGGGGTCAGCAGATCGGTGCTGATCCGTCGGGTAACGGGAACGATGTTGACTGTTTTCATGGGACACCTCCAAAAAAATAACCCCCTTCCTGTATAAGGAAGAGGGTATGAGCCACCTTAATTGTGAGTATTAAAAAACCCGTTCCGACAGGGAACAGGATTATAGCCTCACGCAAGTCTATGAATCCACTAATTCATGCACTCTATAACGGGAGAGACCCGTCGCCCCTACTTGCAAAAGCTTTCGGTTTGAACTCACAGGACCATTCATATGAAGCGCGTCTACCGGTTCCCACCATTCCCGGCTCTCTTAAAGACTGCTGTCAGACTACTTTTCCTGATCGAAGTTTTCTGAATATTAGGTTGTTATCGAGAAGTATAGCAGGGGAGAATGCGTCGGTCAATACCCCGTTTGATAATCAGCAAGGATTCAACCGCTGCTATTAAAAAAATAGAGGAACCATCCCAATAATCTCTGGGATTCATTTTAAGGATATCCTCATGCTTTCATGGTATCATAACGTGTAGAGGGGTGCATCCAATGTATACTGATGAGGATTTAAAGCCAGAAAAACCAAATTCTGTCAAGCGGTGGCTGCTTCTGATATGCCTGCTTCCAATCATGGGGGGGCTGTTCTGGATAGATGGTCGCGGCTTGCTGGAACAAGTGGGTTCCGGGCTGGGAATCATGTCCGATCCCCTGGTTCGGGGCATGGTCGCCGATATTGAATATAATTATTATTTCCATGATATTTTCAAAACGGATCAGTACAGGGATCTGAAGGCGGAACTTACGGATCGGCCGATAAAGACCTATGGGGATTTTGAAGCCTATGTGAATGGCCTCTCCCAATTGGCAAATGATAAATTCACATATTTCTGTTATGACTCCATACCGGAGTTTCGCTCAGAGTACAGTGATATGAACGCTTCAGATTATGAAGATGATTTCTCGACCTTTACGAAAGACGGTATTCCGGTCATCCGGTTCAAACAGTTCGCATACGGGACTGGTGACCAGGTTGTGGAGGCACTCCAAAAGATCCATCAATCGGGCAGCGGCATGGTGGTCTTTGATCTGACGGACAATCCCGGTGGGATGATCGATCAATGTGTCCAGGTTTCAGACGCGCTGCTTCCGGAAACCGTGATTTTTGAGGAACGCTACAATGACCTCAGCCGATACCAATACGTATCCGATCCCCAGATGCTTGCATTCGACAGGATCATCATCCTCCTGAATCCGGAGAGCGCCTCCTGCTCCGAAATCCTGGCGCTTACGTTGAAGGAACATCTGAAGGACAAAGTGGTGCTGATCGGGGACCAAACCTACGGGAAGAAAGTGACCCAAAGTGTGAATCAGGACGACCGCCTTCATTTTTCCTTGTTCCTGGTCACCGCCAAGTGGTCAGTGGATGGCAAAACGACCGAGGATCTCAATGGCTATCTGGCCCCCTGGCGGCATAAGAACCTTAAGGGCTTCGAGGATGGCTTCAAAGAGGCAAGAGCCCTCATGCAGCAGGAAGGAATGATTCATTGATGAAGGATCCTGAGATGGGAGAATCTTTAGTAACGGAAGCCATGACGGAGACGGATGCCCGGAACATATGCGCCTGGAAGTACCCGCCCCCCTATGATGTGTACGACTATGCGGATTGGGAAACCGTTGTAAACAGCGGATGGGATCTGGCCATACCGGAGAAGCGGTCCGCAGAGTATATCAGCTTCAAATACATGAACGGACTCGTGGCCTTTGGCCGAATCACCAGCACGCCGGATTATGTGCTGATTGGAATCGGCCTAAGGCCGGATTTCTGCGGCCTGGGCCTCGGAAAGGCTGTGATGACATCCCTCGTTGCCGCCGCACAGGCGCGCTATCCTCATCTGATTCCGGCGCTGGAGGTTCGCACATTCAACCTGCGCGGAATCCGGTGCTACGAAAAATGCGGATTCAAGCGCGTGAAACGGTATGTCCGTAAGACCCTGACAGGAGAAGGCACGTTCTATTTCATGGTGTACAGACCGTGATTACTAAGTTTTCTTCATAATATGCGCGCCGTTTGCCAAAACGCTATAATTAAGTGGAGGACACTCTGATGAATCAGATAAAAAGCAGCTATGACGCAGTGATTCTCAATGGAATGATCAGCAAAGAACAAAGCCTGACGCCAATTCCATCCGGCATACCGGTGGTCTACGAGGTCATCCGTGTCATGACAGGGGTCCCCCTGTTTGTGGAGGACCATCTGGAACGGATGAACCAGTCCCTGATGCTTGCCGGATTTTCAACCTCCCTGGACCTGCACACGGTCAAGGAAGCCATCCATGTCCTGACAGGAATCTGCTCGGTGAGGGATCAGAATATACGGCTCAATGTGTGGCAGGAAGCGGGCAAAACGTTGTGGACGGGTTTCTTTGTTGCCAGTCACTACCCGGAATCGGCAGTTTATGGAGCGGGTGTCGCTACCGGGCTGCTCAGCATGGCGCGCCAAAATCCCAATGCGAAGGTCTGGCAGGCGGATTTGAAAGCCGTCGTTGCACAGGCATGTGAAGTACGGCAGCTGTATGAGATGATCCTGGTGGATGGAAATGGGTTCATTTCTGAGGGCAGCCGCTCAAACCTCTTTTTTTCTCAGGGCGGTACCTTGATTACAGCGCCGGACGCTGCGGTGCTGGGAGGCATCACCCGGCAGAAGCTGCTGACCTTGGTTGAAGTGAATGGCATTCCCCTGGTAAAACGGGAAATCGCCGCTGCAGAGCTGGAATCCTTTGATGGTGCCTTTATTACGGGGACATCCATCCACCTGATGCCGGTTGCCCGGATCGATTCATGGGAGCGGCGTTCCTTTGAACAGCCCCTGATCAGAACTCTGATGGATCAATTTAATGAAACGGTTCAAGAATACATAAGCGCCTACACCTGTAAATAATACCCTCAGGAGGACCTATGATGGAACGTGTAGCAGAAAGATTCCTAAAATACGTAGCGGTGGATACCCGGTCGGATGAAAAAAGCAGGAAAACCCCCAGTTCATCGGGGCAGCTGATTCTCGCGGAAATATTGGTAAAAGAGCTGCAAGTCTTGGGACTGAAGGATGCAGCCGTCGATAAAAACGGCTATGTGACCGCAACCTTGCCGGGAACCGTTTCTCGCGGACCGGTTATCGGCCTGATCGCCCATATGGACACCAGTCCGGATTTCAGCGGCGCCAACGCCAAGCCCAGGATTGTGGAAAAATACGATGGCACAGCGATCGAGCTCAGCCCAGGAATCCGCATGACACCGGAGGCATTCCCGGAGCTCCTGGCATATCGTGGTCAGGACCTGATTGTCACGGATGGGACAACCCTTCTCGGAGCAGATGACAAAGCGGGCATCGCAGAAATCATCACCGCAGTGGAATATCTACTGGCCCACCCGGAAATTCCCCGGTGCACAGCCCGGATCTGCTTCACACCGGACGAGGAGATTGGAGAAGGCGCGGATCATTTCGATGTTGCCGCCTTCGGAGCCGATTTTGCCTACACCCTGGATGGCGGGCAAATCGGCGAACTGGAATACGAGAATTTCAATGCCGCTTCGGCGGTGATCCATATCCAGGGAATCAACATCCATCCGGGGACCGCGAAGAATAAAATGAAGAGCGCCATCCTGATCGGCCATGAGATCATCGCCATGCTCCCGCCCGCTGAAACCCCTGCTCACACAGTCGGTTATGAGGGATTCTTCCATGTGACGGAATTCAGCGGCGCGGTGGAACGTGCCACCCTGAAAATGATCATCCGGGACCACGACATGGCACTGTTCACTGAGCGCAAAGCAACTGTCCAGCGGTTGGTCAGCTACCTCAACGAAAAACACGGTGCCGACACCCTGCGATTGGAAATGAAGGATTCTTACTACAATATGCGGGACAAGGTACTGCCGGTTCACCACATCATCGAAACGGCCAGGGATGTGATGGTTTCATTGAACATCACGCCGATCATCAAACCCATTCGCGGCGGAACGGACGGTGCCCGGCTTTCTTTCATGGGATTGCCGACACCCAACATCTTCACAGGCGGTCACAACTATCACGGGAAATATGAGTATATTCCCATCCCTTCCATGGTGAAAGCCGTTGATACCATCATCGGAATCCTGGAGCAGTACGCAAAGAAATAGAGGAGCCCCATGCACACCAATTCATTGCTTCACGGTCCCATTCTCAAAGCCTTGGTCAAATTGGCCTTTCCCATCATGGGAACGGCTTTTCTTCAAATGTCCTATAATATGGTCAACATGATCTGGTTGGGCCACCTCGGCAGTGGCGCTGTAGCCGCCGCAGGAACAGCGGGCTTTTTCATGTGGCTGGGGATGGCGTTCATCCTGGTCAGCAAAACCGGTGCCGAAATCGGTGTGGCTCAGTCCATCGGCAGGCAGGATCACCCTGGTGCCCTCAGCTACGCTCAAAATGCCATTCAGCTGAATCTGATCCTGTCTGTGGGCTATGCGCTATTTCTCCTGACGTTCAGAACGCCCCTCATGGCCTTCTTTCAGCTATCCGATCCGGAGGTCATAAAGAATGGGGTGAATTATCTGGCCATCATTGCCATCGGCATGCCCTTCGCTTTCATCACCCCGGTGTTCACAGCGGTATACAATGGCTATGGCAATAGCCGGACACCTTTCCACATCAACACCCTGGGCCTCGTACTGAATATGATCCTGGATCCGCTGCTGATTTACGGTCCGGGTCCTTTTCCTGCCTGGGGGGTTGAGGGTGCGGCAGTGGGCACGGTGTTGGCTCAGCTGATTGTCGCGGCGGTGTTTGCATATCGTGTGTTTGTGCTGCATGAACCCCTTGGGAAAATAAGTATTGGTCATAGTCTCAACCTGAAAATCCTTAAGAAAATAACGGCCTACGGTCTCCCGGTAGCCGTACAGAGCGGGATGTTCACGCTGTTTGCGATGTTTATCGCCCGGGTCATCTCCCAGTGGGGGCCCATGCCCATCGCAGTCCAAAAGGTCGGTGCTCAGATTGAAGCCATTTCGTGGATGACGGCCAGCGGGTTTTCTACGGCCCTCAGTACCTTTGTTGGCCAGAACTATGGGGCACGGAACTGGAAACGGATCATTAAAGGGTATCTGGCCTCCATCGGAACCATCTCACTGGTGGGTATTGTCGCAAGTCTTCTGCTGATTTTTTGCGGCGCCCCAATCTTTTCCCTGTTCCTGCCGGAATCTCAAGCGGTTGCAGCTGGCGCGGTTTATTTAAAAATCCTGGGCTATTCACAGCTGTTCATGTGTATTGAAATCACCACCAGCGGTGCCTTTAACGGCTTAGGAAAAACCGTTCCGCCGGCCATCAGCAGCATTCTGCTTACAGGTGCCCGTGTTCCGGCAGCTATATTCCTGTCTTCACCGGCGCTATTGGGGCTGGAGGGGGTATGGTGGAGCATCAGTATCAGCAGTATCCTGAAGGGAATCGTCCTGATGGGGATGTTCGCCTGGATGATCAGCCGGATACCGGAGGTCAGAGCGTTGTCACAGGAAAAAGAAATTCAAATGTAATTGTATTGTAAACACGGGCACTTCTGGCATAGGTTATACTAAGGATAAGCGTTCTTGAAAGGAGCAAAACCATGCTAAAAAAAGCCCTGCTAGTCCTACTCATCGGTGTCGTGTCAGCCAGTGCCATTGCCTGCACCCCCAAGAAAGCGGCGGCACCTGCCCCGGTGGACAATACCGATGCCATTCAAAAGGAACAGACCATCCAAGAAGCGAAGGATCTCGTGAAGCAGAACGAGGAGCCAGAGAAAATGGTTGCCCTGATTCAGGCCAATATTCAAAAGGCCGGTCAGGATGGTGCGGAAATAATGGTTTCAGGCCTTGAACAGCTTCAGGAAAGCCATCTGTCTGAATATACGGATCTGCTGCTGACAGAAGAAAACCAAAAAATCCTGATGGAAACCGTTCAGGACCTTAACAATCCAGATACATACGTTGGCATGGAGAACAAAGACCTTGCCGCGCTGTTAGGCAAACTCAGAAAAAGCGGCTACCGGTTCGAAAATTTTGAAGGTTCCTGGTATCCCATCGTAGACTATGCCAGCAATAAGCAGTACACGGAATACCTGAGCCAGGAAATGAAGGACTACATTGAACTGATGGCAATCGAAAGTGACAAGGTTTCCTTAAAAGACGCCGCCATTGTCATCGATTTGAATGATTTATCCAAACGGTTGATCCTGGCTGAAAACTACATCGTCAAGTACGGCGCTTCTCCCCGGATTGACCGTGTAAAGGAAACCTATGCCGGTTACCTGTGGAGCTTTGTGGGCGGTGCCAACAATACCCCCATTTATGATTTTGAAACGAAGGCAATCCGGCCGGAAATCCGCGAAGCTTATGAAAAATTCAGCCGTGAAAACCCTGATCTGGTCAGCACCAAGGCGGTTCGCAACTGGCTCGAAGTGCTGCGAGATGGCAAATACATCTTCGATGAGAACACCATGTATCAAGCCCTGGACAATATCTACGGCGGTACCCTGAAAGATTTAGGCATAGAAGCTGATTACAAATAATATCAAGCAATCCAACCGGTCGTCACTAAACGACCGGTTTTCTTTGTGATTCATTAACAAACATTTTGCAGAAAATTCGACAATAACAGCGTGTTAGGTCAATGAAATGTCATATCCGGTAGGAAAAAGGCATCAGAAGAATCCGCCATGTGGAGATGGTTACAAACTTGATTAAATGGGTAATTGTGGGCTTGTGGTCCTACAGAATCGAGTGATATACTTATAACACATAAATGAATGATTATTGTTGTATTTTTAAAGGCGTGTTGCTTGGAAACCGAAGAATCATCGAAAAATCACCCGGTGGGTGATAGCAATTCGTAAAGATCGGTTATAAGATAGAAGCCTATACACAAAAATTATTTGGCAACTCACTCGAAAGGGTGATACGCAAAGCCCGAAGCCTAAAGCGCAGTAGACGCTATGGTGGTTCAGCTGCTCCTGACATTGTCATGGGCAGCTTTTTTTATACACTTTTTTCTACATACTACTTTCTAAGAAGGAGAAAACAACATGAGAAAAAGCAAATTCAAACGATTGTTATCAATATTGCTGATTCTGGCGCTGGCAATTCCAACAATGGCGATGCCTGTTACAGCGGATCCTGTTAGTGTTGCAGGGACAGCTGGAGATTTTTTTGATGGAACTGATAATGCTAAAAGCGTTAAAATCACTAAGATTCCTGTTGGGAATGGCCTTGAACTGAGTGATGGTTCTTATAATGTGTTTTGCATTAACTCTGAAGTGAGCTATACAAAAGGTTCAAAGACATTTAAAGCGGCAAGCACTTCATCCCAAGCGTCCATTGGGAAAATTGTTTTTATTGCCAATGATTATTACGATAATACTTATGGTTATTCAGAGACACAGCATGTAATCTGGTCATACAGCAACCCTGTTGCTGGCCAAAAGTATCAATACAAGGAACTTGTTTCGGGTAAGGTTAAGGTACAGACCTTGTCCTCAGCTGAACAAGCTTTAAGGAATAAGGCAGATGCCGCAAAAATTCCTCAAGTTGATGCTGCATCTTATAAATATGCCACTTTTACAGTCGATGGTGGATCGTCTAACCAGACATTGCTGATGCTTGTTCCTGAATATACGATTGGTGATAAGGTGTGGTTGGACACTGATAATGATGACGTTCAATCAAAAGATTTTTCTGATCCTGGCGTTGCGAATATAACAGTAAGACTATGGGATGAAAACGGATATAAAGAAATGGCAACGGCACAGACAACAGATGCCAATGGGAAATATACGTTCTCTCATCTTAAAGCAGGAAATTACAAAGTTGAATTTGTGTTGCCCTCAAACGGTGCTTATGAATTTGTTAAAAAGGAACAGGGTAGTGGGAAGGGCAAGGATAATTATGACTCAGATGCAAATCTTAACCAAGGTCAAGGTGGAAACACTAAAATTGGATGGACGGCTGCAATAAAAGTTGGTCCGTCTACAGAGTCAATCGATGCTGGCCTGAAGCACGTTCAGGGAGCTGCTGTTACAGTTGACTACAAAGATAAAGTGACATATGCAAAAATTGCGGATACGGTATCTCTTACTGGAAACATTGGGGATTCGATCAATCCAACCCAAAAGGTGATCACGGATTACGTTTATGATTCAGTATTACCCAACTCTACGGGTACATTCACCAGTACTGCTCAAACCATCACATACTATTACACAAAAGCCCAGGGCAAAGTAACCGTCAATTATATGGACGGTACAAAACTTCTCGGCACTTATGAGATTGGCGGGGATGTTGGTAAAACCTATGATGCCGTTTCAAATTACACAAATCCTGATTATGTTCTAGTTGATCCTCTTCCCACGAATAAAACAGGAAAAATCACGGCTGCACCCATTGTTGTTACCTACAATTACACCAAGGCTCCGGCCAAAGTAACGGTTCAATATCTTGAAGGAAGTAAGGTTCTTGGTGGGTATGAAATTACCGGAACTGTAGGAAAGGCTTACGAAGCACCATCAAAATTCAATGATTCAAGTTATGCCCTCGTTGGTTCGGCACCTGCGAATGCCACAGGAAACATGACTTTAACACCAATCGTAGTGACCTACAATTATGCCAAGGTTCAAGGAAAGGTGACCGTCAATTACATGGACGGAAAAACACTTCTGGGCACCTATGAGATTGGCGGGAATGTCGGCACACCCTATAATGCCGTGTCAAAATTTACGAACCCAGACTATGTATTAGTGGATCCAACGCCTACAAATGTTCAAGGCAACATCACTGTTGATCCGATTGTTGTAACGTATAACTATGAAAAGAGGCAGGTTACCTTCACAAGTTCGGTCTTTAATGATCAGGATAATGACGGTTATTGGGATGATATCCTCAAAGTTCTAAAAACTGAACCGGCAGTTGGCGACCTGAATGTTACCTTGACGGTAGGTGACAAGGAAACCACCAAAAAAACGGATGGGAACGGGGACTATACCTTTGATGTTCCAGTAAACACCCCCTTTGCAATCAGTGTTGCTAAACCGAAATGGAGTGGTGATGTAACTTGCACCACTGGAAATCAAACAATGGATTTCTCTGGAATTTCCAAGAACACTTCTGGCAACTTTGCCCTCGTTGGTTTCTATGAATCCTTTAAAGCCTACGCCAATGTAACCGTGTTCTACGATTTGAACAATGACGGGGACATGGATGTTACGGGTGATCCGAACACGAACGAAACACTGATTCCAAATGTAACAATCACCGATGATGGCGCTTATGATTTTGAAAATGGAAGCACGTTGAAAACAATTCAACCTGGAAGTCTGAGAGTTGAGGTCAGCGGCCTTCCAACCGATAAAGAATATGTCTTGCACAGCTCTCAGGAAAATCCGTCAACAATGTCGATTAAACATAACGACACAGTGAACTTCATGTTTGGTTACCATGAGAGAATTTACACAGAGGGTGATGTTACAGGGTCCGTGTTCTTTGATAAGAACAAAGACACCGAGTGGAATATATCTGATCCAGCTGTGGATACCGACGAAAAGGGTCTTTCCGGCGTGACGGTTTCCATTACAGATGAAGAAGGTAATGCGGTTAAAGGATTTGATGATGTAGCGACAGATGCCGATGGCAGCTTTAGCTTTAAAAGCCTTCCCGCAGGAACCTACACACTGACGTATGCGGCTCCTACAGATAAATATGAGGTGACGACGCCAGTAGAATTTACCGGTACGCAAACGGTTACCGTTGTTCTCGGAGACACCGTTGAAGCTGAGGACGTTGGCTACTGGGCAGAAGCTGAACCTACAGTAATTAATGGAACAGTTTACGACGATGCTGCGCCTGTTGGTACTATAGATGCTACTGATATTGGCCTGGCTGGTGTTATTGTAAAACTGATGAGCTCCGACGTTGAAGTGAATACAGCAACGACAGACTCAGATGGAAAGTACAGCTTTACGGTTGAATCTGCTGGAGATTACACCCTTGAGTTCACGGCGCCGAAATTCTATAGCCAGACAGTTCCGAATGATGACCTCGACGGTTCAGTTGCAGTGACTGCGGTTGCAGAACAATCAACGGAAGCGCTGGATGTGGCTTATACAAAAGAAGCAACCGGTTGGATTGAAATCAAGGTTCAGGAGCTTAAGGATTCAGTCGCCACGTTGATTGATGGCATAGATGTTGCAATCACAGGATCAGGCGATGCACCGTATACAAGCACTGGAACAAGTGACTTTAAAGTTGAAGTTCCTGTGGGAACTTACAGCGCAGCCGTTACTGATGCTGGTAAAGCGCTCCTGACAGATGGCAAGTATCAATTGACTGTAGGTTCTGAAAATGGTTATGAAAACAGCGATATTTATTCAGAATTTACCGTTGCTGTTGGAGAAACCGTAACACGGATCATGGATTACTTCCGAACAGTAGAGCCCAATGTTGATCTGTTTGTCTTCCTGGATGCAAACAAAGATGGGGCTTATGGCGATGGAGAAAACGGTTTTGAGAAGCAAGTGGTACAAATATACAAAGCCATCCCCACCGATGGGGCGCCACAATATGAGCTAGCATCGGATATCATTGTTACAGATAAAGGTGATGGGCACTATACAGCGTTTGTAAATGACAATGGGCAGTATAAAATTGAGATTACAGCACCTGCTGGTTACGACCTGACAACAGCGGACAATGAGTCACAAGAGTTTTATGTTGGAGAGGGTGAACCCACACTTACTGACATCGGGTACTCAGAAACAGTTGTTCCGAACAACGTAGAAGGTCACGTATACCTGGATACCAATACGATCGGTACGAACGACTCCGATGCAGGACTGTCAGGTATTGTTCTGGAAGCCTACAGATCTGTTGAAGGTGAATGGGTAACAACAGAGGCGAGAGCAACGACCAATGATAGCGGATACTATGGCTTCAATTTGGTGGATGGCACATTCCAGGTCCGTGTCGTTGATGGCACGGGTACAAAGGAATTGAGCTATGGTTCAGCGGATAATGATGTTGTATTCCCTGAAGAAGGATCTGCATCCATTGCAGACATTGGATACAAAACAACCGGCGGTGGCGGTGGTGGTGGCGATGATACGCCCAAATATGCCACAGTTATGGGTCGAGTGTATGATGACATCAACGGAAACGGAACCCGGGATGACGGGGAGATGGGTCTGAACAGTGTTGAGATCAGCATCAAAGATGTTTCGGGTGAAAAATCAAAAATTACGGATGGAAACGGAAAGTTCGAACAGATTGTTGATTTGGGCAGTGTAACGATTGAAGTGTCACGTGCGCCGGTGGGATACGTACTGACAACCGGCAATGCGACTCAAACCAGAACAATCTCTACTGCTAAAGCCGAAGTTGAATTCAACGAAATTGGTTACTATGTTCCTCCTAAGGAAGGAAATATCCAAGGTGTTGTTTTCAACGATGCCAATAGCAATGGGGTAAAAGACACCAACGAAGTCGGGATTCCTAATGTAACTGTAACCGTGACTGTTGGTACAGCTACGAAGACCGCAGTTACCAATACAAGTGGCGTGTATACCTTTATGAACCTTCCAGAAGGCCCAGTGAAAATTTCTGTAGATACAGCCACTGTGCCTGCGGATTACAGCACAAGCACCAACAATGAAAGCCAAACAGCGGTGATCATCGATGACCAAATGGTTACTGCTGCCGACATGGGTTACAAGCAAGATGTGACGACCACTACCACAAGACGACACCACAATAATACAACGACTGCAACGACAACAACGATTCCAGCAGAAGAGACGCCTCAAGGTCTTCCTGTGATTCCTGAAGCGCCAGCAGTGGTTGTGACAAAACAAGAAGCACCAGCAGTGCTATTGCCTGAAGAAGTTATTCCTCAAGGCTTGCCTGTACTTCCCAAAACAGGTGAAACCTCCAGCTTGTTCTACTATCTGTTGGGTCTGGGCCTGATGGGTGCAGGTGTACTGAATCTTAGAAAGAAAGAAGCTAACTAAAGGGTGCGGAGGCAAAAACGCAGGTGTATGCTGCGGACTTTGCTTCTGATGCTGGCGGGAGTAGCGGTGATGATTTTCACACCGCCTCCCGCTCTTACTTGGACTTTCGGCAGGCGCGCGTGCTGGCGGGCCGCTAAAACTCATGTAGCACCCACTGCAGTTAGTGTCGAAAAATTAAAGATTTGGGAAATGATCTTGAATTTTGCCATTCATGAATAGCCCCAAAGGCAGTCTTTTAGTAGCACTAAAACGGAATGAAAAGGTTGACCGAAGCTCTGTGAAGAGCTTCTTTTTATTATCCGCATCCCCGTGTTACAATAACAAAAGGTGTTGGATAACGAATGCATTCTAAGGAGTTGTAACATGATCAATAAACGATACGCACGCACAGCCAAGCTCATCGGCTTGGATGGTCTTGAAAAATTGAAAGATGCGCATATCGCCGTGTTTGGTTTGGGCGGTGTGGGGAGCTACACGGTGGAGGCTTTAGCCCGAGCCGGGGTGGGTACCTTGAGCCTGTTCGACTATGACACAGTGGATATCACCAACATCAACCGGCAGATACCGGCGTTGGACAGTACTGTGGGAGCGCTTAAAACGGAGGTGCTACAGGCGAGGATTGCGGATATCAATCCAGAAGCAGTGGTATTTGCCCAGGCGATGCGGGTGGATGGTGATAATCTGCCTACAATCCTGGCGGGTGGTTTTGATTATGTGGTGGATGCCATCGACATGGTCACCTCCAAGATTGCTCTGATCGAGCAGTGCCAGCAGCAGGGGATTCCCATCATCTCCAGCATGGGGACCGGCAATAAGCTGGACCCAACCCGGTTCAAGATTACGGATATTCACAAGACCCATACATGCCCCTTGGCGAAGGTGATGCGTCAGGAACTGAAAGCTCGGGGTATTCGCAAGCAGACGGTGATTTTTTCATCGGAACAGCCTATCAAGCCGTTGAAATTTGATTGGGAGCCGGAACCTCAAGGGCGACGGGAAACTCCGGGCAGCATTTCCTTTGTACCTTCAGTGGCAGGGCTGATGCTGGCTGCACATGTTGTGAACACCCTGTTACAAACGGATGCGAATTGTTGAAATATTGTATCAATTGCTATACAATAGGGGTGAATGAATCCTGTACCAAGGAGGTTCTTTTGAAAAAACTAATCGCTCTGGTGCTGTGTGTCTGGCTACTGGTTCCGGCGGGGGTTTTCGCTGCCGATGGATCTTTTGTAGAAGGGACTGTGTTAAAGAAGAACTTTAAGGGGCCGGAAGTCAGGCTTCTTCAACAAGCCCTGAAGATTGCCGGTTATTTTGAAGCCGTGTCGACCTCAGAGAATTTTGGCGATGCGACTGAGAAAGCTGTGAAAGCCTTTCAAAGCTCCGCTAAAATGACAGCTGACGGTGTGGTGGGAAAGGCGACAATCAGCAAGCTTGCAGAAAAAGGCTGTGCGCCTGTTTTGAAGGGGGCGGCCTACAAACCGGACAACACATACATAGATTTACCGGCACTGCAGGCGGCGCTTCATAGTGAAGGCCTCTTCAAAGGCGAGTTCGGGAATAAATACGATCAGAAGACACTGATTGCTGTTAAGGCATTTCAAGTGAAATATACGCTGACAGCCGATGGGGTTGTGGGCAAGGGAACCATTCGCAAGCTGATTGATCTGGGGTACATCAGTGACCCGATGGCGCAGGAAAAACAGGCGGAGGGGAAATCCGTTCTCCTGGGAAATCTTTCTCAAACAGGCTACAAAGCCGGGGAGACGCACCCGGATATTGCGGTGATTCAGCAGGTTTTGGCAAAGGAAGGATTTTTCAGCAGCAAGGATGGATTCACTGCTTTTTATGGCTCCCAGACTGAGGCTGCTGTTACAGCGTTTCAAACAAAATATGGCCTGGCGGCTGACGGCGTGGCCGGTCAGGGAACACTGGATAAAATGAAGGCACTGAAATATGTAAGCCTGGATGCGGAAACCATCTCACGGGGAACCGGAAAACGCGTGGGAATCCCTATCGACTGGTATGACATCAAGCCGAAATTTTCTGCCGGTAAAACGGTTCTGACGATTGAAGATTTCCGTACAGGCACGACCTTCAAGGTGCAGGTTTCTTACTGTGCCACTGTTCATGCAGATATTGAAACCCTGACCCGGCAGGACAGTGAAACGGTTAAAAAATTATGGGGCGGTTATTCCTGGGATAGGCGGCCGGTGCTGATTCATTTTAATGGAGATGTCTACGCGGGCTCCATGAATGGGCTGCCTCATGCCGGGCTGGATTCAGAACCGGAAGGAGCAACTGTTGGTGGTCGCTCCGGCGATTTTGGCACGGGGTATAACTTTGATGATATCAAGGGCAACGGCATAGATGGTCACTTTTGCCTACATTTTCTGGGCAGCAAGACCCATGGGGGCAATAGCCTGGACGCGCAGCATCAGGAGAATGTGCGAATTGCCGCGGGCCTGTAATGCATTAATGGACCGGAATCGTTTCGGTTGAATGCTTTGTAGAAGGATGAAATGTGAAAGGACACCGGGTCTACAGGGTTGATGCCTGCTAGATTCGGTGTCCTTCTGTCTGTGTTTATTCAATCTACTTCGCCAAGTGGCGGTTTGATCATGTCAGATTTCTGCTCCTGCGGACCCTTCACCCAGAATATGAATTATACGATGTAAGAAATTTTTGCTATAATTGGACCAACAGCGGATGAAAATCTTCAGTGAAGATTCGGGGAAATCATCTAAGAAAGGAAGGTATGGTCAGCATTCCTGAAGACCGTGCCGCCACAGCATATGCCCATAGACACACTGCAGATCCAGTGCTTCATCTCGGTGGCAACCCACCTGAATTTCACCAAGGCAGCCAATGAGCTGTTTCTTTCCCAGCCCGCCATCAGCCGAAAGGTGGCAGCCCTGGAAAAGGAGCTGGATGTTGTCCTGATCGACAGGTCCAGCCGGGAACTGAAGCTCACCGAGGAAGGGGAGACCTTCAAGGTGTTCTTTTCCACGTTCATGCACCAGCTGGAAGAACTGGCGGATCAGGCAAAGAAGCAGGGGAAGACCCAGCAGGAGGAAATCAAGATCGGCATTTTCGAGGGATGGAACCTGTCGGCCTTCTTAAGGGCGCTCCTGAGCGAATTCCGGCTCAAGCATGAGAACGTGGAGTTTGTCATTGATACCTGCAGTGAGAAGGAACTGATTGCGGGACTCAGGAACAGGAAATACGATGCGGTGATCCTGCTGAAAATCAGCATCAAGTGCGCCATCAACCGGGGCTTGGTCAGCGATGTCGCGGTGTATGATTTCATCAAGGTTCAAAAGTGCATCTATTATTCCAGCTACAATCCCCTGGCGGAAAAGGAATCCCTCAGCCTAGAGGATTTCAGGGACCAGACCCTGTATACCTTTAAGAGCGACATCGTCCCCTTTGATATCATTACGAACAAGATCATTTTCGATAAATACGGCTTCGAACCGCGGATCAAGACCCTTTCAACCCTGGATGCCGTCGTGAACGCCATCAGCACCGGGGCGGGCTATGCGCTTTTTGACAATTACGCCCGGATCAAGGATAACCACGAGTTCAAATACCTGGAGATGGTTGAAAGCCATGATGTCTCCATCGTCATCCCCAAGGAAAGCAGAAGCAGGGGCAATGACCTGTTTCTGGCGTATTGCAAGCGTGTTGATTTTGACGCATTGTGGAAAACGAAAGCTTAGTTCGAATAATTCGTACAATATAAACAGTTCTGAAACGACGGGTGTCACCGGTCCTTTCAGGGCTGTTTTTTTGTGCATTTAAGACCTGGGCCCATGCCTGTCAAACTAAAAAGCCCATTCTGGGAGGTATGCAGTTTCGACATAGCTGACATGCCATACTGGCATTGGGCATGACTCAACCCCAATGTTATGTTATTAACAGGATGTACATCCTTCTACCTGTTGCGGGGGAAGGGGAGTTGGCGGTTTGAAGCCAGGGGGCCCATGCAGATTATGAATTATACGATGCATGAAACGTTGGCTATAATGAACCCAAAAGCCCCCTGATTCACCGCTGGAAAACGTTTTTGATGGATTAATGCACTTATTGCTACTGCACTGCTGGGTGATCCAGGGTGACATTCAAATGAAGGAGATTCTAAACAATGGAATTCAAACAAAAGAGATGGCTATATATGGCGGCGGCAATGCTGCTGGCGCTGTGCTCCGGGATCGGTTACACCTGGAGTGTGTTCCAGAGGCCGCTGATGGAGAACTTCGACTGGGCCCTGAAGACGATTTCACTGACCTTCACCATCCAGATCATGGTTTCAACCATGGCCCCGATTTTTCTGGGCCGGTTCCAGAAGACCCTGGGGGTTAAGAACTACCTGCGGATCGGCATTGCCATCTATGTGGCGGGTCTGGTGGCGACCATGTTCACCACCTCCATCGGCTATCTGTACCTGATCTACGGGGTTGTGGTGGGCTTTGGCATCAGCATGCTCTACCCCTGTCTGATGGCGTACAGCACCAGCCTTTTCCCGGATAAGACGGGGATGGCTTCCGGCCTCCTGGCATGCTCTTATGGTTCGGGGGCCATCCTTTGGGCCCCTCTGGGCGCCCATTTCATGGGGCAGCACGGGGTGCTTGCGGTATTCGGGCTCTTTGCCGGAATCTTCGCCGTGGTGATGATTCCCACCACCTTCCTGATCCGAAACATACCGGAGGATTATTCAGTGACTGTGGTAAAGGATGTGAAATCCAAGTCCGACACCCCTGCCAGCCGGGATTACACCTGGCAGGAAATGGTCAGGACCTCCCGTTATTACCTGATTGTTGCGGTACTGACCCTGGGCGCTACCTCCGGTCTGATGATTATGGGCCACGCATCCAGCATTTTGCAGGAAGTGCAGCACCTCACCCCGGAAACGGCCGCTTATCTGCTGGGCTTCACTTCCATCTTCAATGCCTTGGGACGACTGGGCTTCGGCTTCGCTTCCGACCGATTTGGCCGTTATAACGTGATGATGCTCCTGTTCGCCGTCATCGGCAGCGCCATGGTGCTGCTCACCCAATCCGCCGGAGCCGTATTCATCGGCGCAATCTTTGCAATCGCAGCGTGCTACGGCGGCTTCACCTCCATGTTCTCCCCGATCTGCGCGGATAACTTCGGCATGAAGAATCTTGCGGTGAACTACGGTTTTCTGTATGTGGCCTACGGCTTTGCAGGATTGATCGGTCCCCAGCTGGCTGCCCAGATCAAAACCATCAGCGGCGGGTACAACGGGGCATTCATGGCGGTGGCGGCAATGAGCGCCGTGGGGTTGACCTTCACCCTGATCCTGAAGAAACGGTTGAACAAAGGCATTCGAAATAACATGGGAAGGACTGCGTAGAGGATCAACTTATGGAGAAAATCAGACTTCAGATCGACGGATTCAATATCGAGGCATCGGCAGGGCAGAACCTGCTGCAGGCGGCATCGGATGCGGGGATCTATATCCCCCATCTCTGCTACCACCCGGATTTGACGGCCCAGGGCGGGTGCAAGCTCTGCTCCGTAGAAATAGACGGACGGCCTGAGTGTGTCCAATCATGTGAAACTCTTGTCAAAGAGGGCATGGCTGTCAATACCAAGACGGAAAAGGTGAAGCTCCTCCGCAATATCGCCCTGGAGCTGATCCTGGCCAGCCACCCCAAGGACTGCACCTCCTGCGACAAGTATCTCAACTGCGAGCTGCAGGCCCTGATGCAGTACATGGGAGTTGCCCATTCCCGGCTTCGGGAAATTGAAAAGGAAAATACCCGGCGGGTTCCCTCGGATAAATTGATCAAGAAGGAAATGTACCGCTGCATCCAGTGTGGCCGCTGCGTGCGGGCCTGCGAGGAACTGCGGGGTGTCGGCGCCCTGACCTACAACAAAAGGGACGGCGAAACCTACGTGGGCACAGCGGATGACAAGCCCCTGGCGGAAACTGACTGCCGTTTCTGCGGTGCCTGTGTGGAGGTGTGCCCTACCGGGGCGATCCAGGACGTTCGAGGGGTTTTTTCAAAGGAATCCCCCCGGCACATGGCTTATATCCCCTGCAAGGACCAGTGCCCGGCCCATACGGACATCCCCGCTTATATCCGGCTGACGGGGGAGGGGAACTACGGCGATGCGGTGTCGGTGCTCCGTGAAAAACTGACCTTCCCCCACGCCCTGGGTTATGTCTGCACCCATGTGTGTGAATCGGGCTGTAAGCGGGCCCATGTGGATGCAGCGGTTTCCATTCGGGAACTGAAGCGGTTTGCCATCGAGAATGACCCGGAGGCCGGGTGGAAAGCAAAGGTGAAGCACGAGGCTCCCAACGGCAGGCAGGTAGCGGTTGTCGGCGGCGGCCCCGCAGGGATGACAGCGGCGTATCACCTGGCTAAGAAGGGCTACGCCGTAACCGTCCACGAACGGCAAAGCGCAGCGGGGGGGATGCTGACCTATGGGATCCCCAAATACCGCCTGCCCCAGGAAATCGTTGACACTGAAATCGCCATCCTGAAGGAATCCGGAATCGACCTCCGGGTGAATTCCCCGGTTCAGTCCCTGGAGGATCTGAAGGAAGGGGCTTACGATGCAGTCCTGATCGCCGTAGGCACCCACCGGGGGAAACGGCCCCCCGCGTATCAGAAGCCGTGGCAGAATGCCCACGATGCCGTTGATTTTTGCCGCATGGCCAGTGAGGGCACCCTGCCGGAGCTGGGCAGAAGCGTGACGGTTTATGGGGGCGGCAATGTGGGCTTCGACTGCGCTCGCACGGCCAAAAAGAAAGGTGTCGAAACGGTACGGGTCGTCTGTCTGGAGTCCCGGGACAAGATGCTGGCCGACGCGGAGGAGATCACCTGTGCCCTGGCGGAAGGGATTGAGATCCTCAACGGCACCTTCATGACAGGCCTTGAAGAAGCCGATGGCCGGGTGAAAGCCCTGAACCTGGTTTCTGTCAGCAGCTTCAAATTCGGCGACAAGGGCCTGGAGATGGAAGTGGTGGAAGGGTCGGAAGCCACCCAGGCCACGGACACCCTGATCTTCGCCACCGGTCAGGAACCGGATCTGAACAGTGGATTCGGCCTGGAGCTCCAAAGGGGCAGCTTTGTGAAGGCTGATGCCGACCTGAAAACCAGTGAGGAAGGGGTCTTTGCAACCGGAGACGCGGTCTACGGGACAAAATCCGTTGTGGAGGCCATCGCCTCAGGGCGCAGGGCAGCACAGAGCATCGATAAATACCTGGGCGGTGATGGCAACATGGAGGAGGTGCTCTATGAGCAGCCCCCTTCAAATCCCAGAATCGGTGTCATCCCGGATTTTTCAGCCCTGGAAAGAAGCCATGGGATCCAGGAACACTGTGCTGCGGGGAAAGAAGGATCCCGCTGCCTGCAATGTGACCTCAGGCTGGACATCCAAAAGGTGAAATATTGGGTCGATCCGCACTTTAAGACCGTGAAGGAGGTGACAGAATGACCTGTGATATCGAAAGCACCCTGCTTCCGGAGTGGGACGAAGCATCCCCCGAGGGCTGTGTGGTGGACTACTGCAAGACACTGATGGATATCGCCCGGAAGGAATCCTGCGGGAAATGCGTCCTGTGCCGGGAAGGCACCTGGCAAGTCTATGAGCTCATCAGAGGTATCACAGAGGGCCATGCTGAAAGCGGGGATCTGGAACTGGTTACGGAGCTCCTGGAGCAGATCCGGAGTAATGCCGGATGTGAGCTGTCCCAGGAGGCGGCATGGCGCAGTCTTGAATTGATGAAGGGCAGCCCTGAGGAATGGGACCAGCACATTCGGCGTAAGCGGTGCAGCAGCCTGATTTGTAAAAGTTCCTATACCCTCTATGTCGATCCGGCTCTGTGTGACGGCTGCGGGGCGTGTGTCCCGGGATGCCAGGCCGGTGCCATTGCCGGAGGCGAAGGCATGATCCATGTGATTCAAACGGACACCTGCAATAAGTCCCTGGCCTGTTTGAGTGCATGCCCGAAGGGGGCGATCAAAAAAGCGGGGCCGGTTAAACCCAAGGTTCCACTGGAACCCATTCCGGTGGGGAGCTGCTCGGAATCCTCCGAGGCGGGGGAAGACGGCACCCAAAGAAGAAGACGCAGAAAAGCCTAATAAAATAAAGGGGTGTTCAGTATGAGTACGAAAAAATTGGAAGTGGATGTAATTGTCATTGGCGGCGGCGCATCCGGAATCACCGCAGCGGTAGCGGCGGCTGAAAAGGGTGCCAGCGTCATTGTCCTGGAAAAGGGAAGCACAACCGGGGGCGCAGCCAACATGGGCATGGGGATCTTCGCCGTGGAGTCGAAGTATCAAAAGGCACAAATGGTGGATTTTTCCAAGGAAGATGCCTTCAATCTGCTGATGAACTACACTCATTGGCGCGTAGATGCCCGTCTGGTCAGAAAATACATTGAGCAGTCCAGCGATACCATCGATTGGATGGAAACCATGGGGGTTGAATTCCTGGGGGCTTACAAGTACTTCGATAAGTCCACCCAAACCTGGCATGTGGTGAAGACCGCCGGGAGCAATGCCCCTGCCGAAAGAGCCGCATCCAACATGTTCCGCGCCCTGACCGAAAGATCGGAGGAGCTGGGTGTTGAAATCATGTACCAGACAAAGGCGACCAAGATCTTGGTGGAAGACGGCAATGTCACAGGGGTTGAACTAATTGGGACGGACGGCGTGAAGCAGGTTGCCGAGTGCAATGCCGTGATTGTGGCCACCGGCGGTTTCGGCGACAGTCCCAAAATGATTCAGGATCAGCTGGGTTATGAATGGGGCAAGGATCTGCATTCCTTCCGGATTCCCGGGGTTGAAGGGGAAGGCCTCAACATGCTTTGGGAAACCGGCGCAGCCAGAACGGCGCCCACCATGGAGCTGACGTATACCACTCCCGGTGTGACCGATGTCTTCAAGACCCTCAGCGAAACCATGCGCCAACCGAACCTCATGGTCAATCTGGAGGGGCAGCGGTTCATCAATGAAGAGATCATGAACAACACCGTTTACGCAGGCAACGCCATCTCCCTGCAGCGTCAGCGCACGGCGTTCACCATCATCGATGACAGCATCCTGGAAACCTATCGTAAAACCGGCCTGGACTATGTGACCTTTCATCACAACGTCAAAACCGTCGATAAATGGGATAAGGAACTCTCCAGCTATCTGAGCGGTGAGGCTTCGGAAACCTCCGGACTCAGCGATCTCCACAATGCAGAGCAAAAGACCCAGGTGAACATCTTCGAAGCGGATTCCCTGGAAGAGCTCTGTGAGAAGACCGGGATCCATCTGGAAAACCTGAAGGAAACCATTGAAACCTACAATGCGGCCTGTACTTCCACCGACAGCATGTTCTTTAAGAAGCATAAATTCATGAAGCCCCTGAACGGAAAGAAATATTATGCGGCATGCCACTTTCCTGCGGGCTACGGCAGCTTGGGCGGCGTCAAGACAAATGATAAGATGGAAGTACTGGACACAGCCAGCATGAAAATCCCCGGACTTTATGCCTGCGGTACGGATGCCTGCAACATTTACGGCGACAGCTACTGCTTCTTCATGCCGGGCAACACGATGAGCTTTGCCGTCAACAGCGGAAGGATGGCCGGTTACAACGCCATGGACTATATGGATTCAGATGAATTTCAGTAAGCAGCATTCAAAATAACGGAGGTATGAGCCATGGCAAGTCAACCGAAATTGAATGAAAAATCGCTTCAATCAAATAAATCCGATTTTCGTGCAAAAACGATCCCCATCCTGATTGTCGGTTTTTTCCTCCTGTACTTCTATTCCGGTCTCCAGAATGACCATCTGAACGTTTTGATCCCGTACTATTCCCAGCTGGGATGGGATGCGGTGACCATCACGAATCCCGTTACCTATGCCGGTTTCGCCGTCATTATCGCTACCTTCTTCGTGGGAACCCTGCTGATCCGTTTCGGCGTGAAGCAGGTCCTGGTGCCCTCCATCATCATTCTGGCCCTTTCGGCCTTTGGTCTGGGCGCAGCCGGTACCAACGCTCTCCTGTACAATGTCAGCCTCTTCACCATGCGCCTCTTCGTCGTTCCCCTGGTCATGGGCTGTTTCATGCTCTGCACCAACTGGTTCATCAAGCAGCGGGGACGGGCTCTGGGCATCGTGGCAGCGGGCCACCAGATGTGCACGGCAACCCTGATCGCTGGCCTTACGGGGATTGTCAGCACCTACAGCTTTCAGGCGGCATACTCCGTGGTGGGAGTGGTGCTCATCGGCATCGCCGTCTACACGGCCATTGCGGTGAAATCCACGCCGGAGGAATGTGGATTGTTCCCTGACGGCGAGGCAGCAAGCATGACCAAGCCCGTGGAGCGTCAGATGACCATCGGCGAGGTCTTTGCCAACAAGAATTCCTGGCTGTTGGTCATCTCCTTCGGACTCCTCCAGTTTGCCATCGTCGGTGTCATGGCCTTCTATGTACCCCGACTCAGCATGGTGGGCACAGATCCCGCCATCTACCTCCTATGGCTCTCCATCTCGGCCTTTGTGGGCATCCCCCTGGCGTATCTGATGGGGGTGATTGACGACAAGTACGGAACGGTGACGGCGGCAGTGGTGCTGTCCTGCTTCTACCTGCTGGCCCTGGTGTTCCTGCTGATCATGCAGCCCAACAACGTCATGATGATCATCGGCGCCGCCTTGGGGATCGCCGGCATGACCGGCGGCACCTCCGTCATCCATCCCTCCATCACTGCCTATGTGTATGGCAGGGAGAATTATCAGGCCGCAAATCGATGGATCATGGCGCTTCAGGCCTTCATCATGGCCTTTGCCATCTTCTACATGTCCAAGATCCTGGATGCGACCCATTCTCTAAACCTGGGTTATGTGGGGATGATCGTCATGGTCATCATTGCTATCATCTGCTTCCTCCTCATCGGGCGTTCCTCAGACTTCGACAGGGGCGATGTGAGCAAGCAATAATCAATTCGACTCAATTGCGAGAGACACTTACAAACGAACAAGCGCCTTTGGCGCTTGTTCGTTTCAATTCAGAAAGAGGAATCCTATGGGCAAACTATATCCGAATCTGATGGCTCCCGTACGGATCGGGAAGCACTTGATCAAGAACCGCATCATCGCCGCACCGGTGACCCTGCATTCCGCTTCCAACGGGGAGAACTATCCCACGGAGGCCGCCATGGAATTTTTTGTCCAGAGGGCCCGGGCCGGGGCCGGCATCGTGGTGTGCGCCGGGGCCAAGCTCTTGCCGGTGACGGACGACGGCGAGCACGCCAGCTGGGATCTTTACCGGCATAATTCAATGAACAGGTTGGCGGAGCTGGCGGAACGCATCCACTTTTACGGGGCCAAGGCCTCCATGGAGCTCATCGGCATCTTCGACGAGGGCTGTGTGGCCTCTGATGGCGGCCCTCTCATGGACGGCGTCACTCCGGGGCGGGAAATACCCATCAGCGAGATGGTCCGTTATAAGGAAGGGTATGTCCACTGTGCGGAGACTCTGATGAACCTGGGGTACGACGGTATTTTGCTCCACTTCGGTCACAGCATCCCCATCGCACAGTTCCTTTCCCCTCTGACCAATAAACGGACCGACCAGTACGGGGGCAGCTTTGAAAATCGGATGCGGTATCTGGTCGAAATACTGGAAGCCATCCGGGAGCGGGTGGGAAAGGGGCTGTTCATCGATATCCGCATGTCCGCCGATGAATTCGAAGCGGGGGGCATCACCCTCCCGGAAGGGATCAGAATGGCGGAAGTCTTTCAGCAGTACGCCGATATCGTCCAGGCCAGCTGCGGCCGAATTACGCCGGAACTCATGTGCCGCACCCACCCCTGCGATTTTCTGCCCCCCAACCCCAATGTCCATCTGGCGGAAGCCTTCAAGCAATCGGGGAGGATCACGGCGGCGGTCTGTGCCATCGGCGGCATCGGCAGCCTCGCGGAGGCGGATGCCCTGATCGGGGATGGAAACGCCGATTTTGTGGCCCTGTCCCGGGCTCTCATCGCCGATCCAGAGCTGATCCCCAAAAGTCTCGCGGGGCGGGAGGCGGATGCCGTTCCCTGCGTGAAATGCATGCGCTGCCATGACAGCGCCGTATTCGGCCATTTTATCCAGTGCTCGGTCAATCCCACCATCGGCCTCCAAGTCCCTCTTCAGTCCATGATTGAGGCGCCAACGGGGGTCAAGAAGGTCGCCGTTGTGGGCGGCGGTCCTGCGGGGATGATGGCGGCCCTGACAGCGGCCCGGCGGGGCCATGCAGTGACCCTGTACGAAAAATCGGACATCCTGGGCGGGACCCTTAAGTTTGCAGACAAGGTGGCTTTCAAATACTCCCTGGGAAAATACAAGGATTATCTGATCGGCCAGATCTTCCGGTCCACGGTAGAGCTCAGGCTGAATACCGCGGTTACACCGGAGGATCTTGAAAACGAAGGCTACGATGCCGTGGTGGCCGCCGTGGGGGCAACCCCCCTGGTTCCGTCGATTCCTGGTATCCAGTTGGCCCTAGGGGCTACGGCGGTCTATGGCAAGGAATCATCCCTGGGTGACACCGTGGTGGTCATCGGAGGGGGGCAGGTGGGCTGTGAAACCGCCCTGCATCTGGCTGGGCTGGGTAAGCACGTCACGGTCCTCGAAATGCGAAGCGAGCTGGCCCCGGACGCCTCCATCACCCATCGGGGGGACCTGCTGGCAGAGATTTCAAAGGCAGGCAATTTCATAGCGATGACCGCCGCAACCTGTACCGGTGTGACACAGGAGGGCGTTACCTATGAAAAAGGCGGCAAGTCCGGGGCGTTGTCTGCAGACACGGTGATCCTGGCGGCAGGGATGATCCCGCGGATCGTAGAAGCGGACAGCTTCGCCGGACTAGCCCACTTCTATCGGCCTGCCGGGGACTGCGTCAGCCCCCGCACCGTGGAACAGGCCACCCGGGAAGGCTATTTTGCCGGGGTCACTATCTGATCCTTCACGATGCATAAAACGAATTTTACGATGCACCGCTAAATACCTATGATGAGCATATGAAGATTATTTAACAAGCTAAAGGAGGAACGATTCATGGGAAGACTCGATAACAAAATCGCCATCATTACAGGTGGAAATTCAGGAATTGGCCGTGCCACGGCTGAGCTGTTCTGCAAGGAAGGGGCCAAGGTGGTCATTTCATCCAGACGGGAAGACGCCAACCGGGAGACCGTGGAAGCCATCACAGCCCAAGGGGGCGAAATCATGGCGGTGCAGGCGGATGTCGCCATCATTGAAGACTGCAGGAAGGTCGTAGCGGAAACCATTCAGAAATACGGACGGATCGATATCCTGGTGAACAACGCAGGAATCGCCGACAAGCACATGCCCATCAACCTGTGTACGGAAGAGTGGTACGATACGGTCTGCAAGATCGACCAGTATTCAGTCTACTACATGAGCAAATACACCCTGGAACACATGGAAAAAGCGGGGAAGGGCTCCATTGTGAACATCTCTTCCATCGGCAGCCAGGGGGTTGCGGGAATCTCCTACAGCGCCGCTAAGGCCGCGGTGAATGCCATGACGAAGAATATCGCCCTGCAGTATTCCCCCACCGCCATCCGCTGCAATGCAGTGGGTCCCGGCCCAACGCCGACCCCCCTTAATTCCCCGGAAGCCATGGCAACCTTCAACATGGAATTTGCCGATGCCTGTGCCAAGCACATCGATATCAGCCTGCCCTTTGCAGATGTCAACGACCAGGCGGAGGCCATCCTCTTCTTCGGCAGTGACGCTTCCAAGGCGATCACGGGGCAGATCCTGTATGTGGACCACGGCTCCACCCTGTATTAAGCCATGAACCAACTGGACCGCATTGAATCAAAACTGACCCGGCTCCTTGAAATCGCAGAGGCCTTGCTGGCTGAAAGCCACAAAACGGGGAGCATCAGCCCGGCCGCTGCTGAACTGGGAACGGCTATCCAGGGCCTGTACACCGATGGGGATAGCGGAATTGCACCGGCCCTGCAGATGGATGCCCAGCCCCTGGACGGAGAGCAGGACTTGCAGTCCCTCTTCCTCCGGTATCCAGGATTCCGGGAGGATTTCTACTCCCTGGACCCGGAATTGGCGGCCCTGAAGGGCCCCATGGGGGCAGCCATGCTGAAGGACGCTACCTTGGGTATGATTGCCAAAAGCCTGCGGGTGGATGTGGACGTATTTGTTCAGAAGGCTGACACCATGCTGGCAGGGTATGCCCAAGAAGTCTGATGATAAAGGATCCCTGCATCTTGTCTTCGCGAGCGTAGCGCGGCGATCTCTCCCTGTGATTGTAATAGCTTAACTGTAAGAGCTCAAGGGAGAGATTGCCACGTCGGCTAACGCCTCCTCGCAAAGACAGATGAAATGTAAACAGAAAAGAGACTGAACGGGTTGTGAAAACCGTTCAGTCTCTTTTTATGTGATGTTTGATGCAGCCTGCAGGTTTTTATTGTGCCTTGGAGGTAAGAGCCGGGTCAGATGCTTTGGCTGTGTTGAAAACCTCCGGCACCTTCAAGAGGGCCACGGAGATTCCGGCGACGAAGATCACGACTGCCATGATGAACATCGGGAGATAGTAGGTTCCGGTGATATGGAGGATCGAGGACCCCACCAGCAGACCCAGTACAGCGCCGACGATGGCTACTCCAGAGGTGATGCCCCCGATCCGCCCTGCGACGGTGTGCGGATAATGCTTGGCAATGAAACCGAATATCGTCGGATTGACAAAGGAGGAGAAGAACAGCATCAACGACGGGACGATGATCAGCAGCGCACCGCTGTCGGGAGTCATGAATTTCATAAAGAGCATCAGTCCTGCGGACAGGGTACAGACAACAAACAGAGGGATTCTGGGCTTGCCCTTGAACATCTTTTCAACGACAAGGGGGGCGATCAGGCCGCCGAGCATCGATGCGTACCCTGCCCACATCAGCTTGCTCCCTGCGCCCATGGGGCCAAGGCCCAGACCAACAGGCGCGGCTACGGCATAGAATCCGGGTGCCATATCATTAAAGGCTTGCTGGTACCAGGTATCCAACAGGGCCAGGCCGAAAATGACAAAGGTTGTCAACAAGGACATTGAAAGTTTGAAATCGTTTTTATACGCGTCGTACTGCTTATTATAAGATACAGCGGTGATCACCGGCGGTTTCGGTCCGAAGAAAAGGATTACCGCCAGGGCCAGGCCGAATGCGGAAGGCGCTGCAGACCATGCCAGTGCCGTATGCCAGTTGTTCGTGACAACCAGCATGGTCGGCGTAAAGAAGAGCCCCAGGGAAAGCCCCAGCCAAACCGCAAAGCCCTGGGCAGCCGCTACGTAGGTTCTCTCCTCGTATTTGAACCATTCCTGGCAAACGGTTGCAATGACCGCAGTAATGGGGCCATTGGCGCACCCTTGCAGCAGGCGGGTCATTGTGTAACTGGTGGGCGTGTAGCTGGTCAGGTTCATGAGAAGTGAGGATACAAGCAATAATGCCAATGAGATGAGCCAAACCCGGACAAAACCGATCTTGTCGATGACAAATCCACTCAGAATACACGAAACAGCCGCTGCCAGCATATACACCAGCATGGATGATGCAGTCGCCTCTCCCAGACTGATACTGAAGGTTTTGGAGATTTCACCCACCAGGGGTGCTGCTCCAATGCCCACGCTATGGCCGCAGGCGGTGATCAGAATCATGGCGACAAGGACAAACCAGCGGTACTTTGGGTAAACGATTTCTTTCATGAATGCTCTCCCTTCATTTTTTGTGCCAAGTGATGAAACACCCAAAACAAATAAACATCTTCCGCAAGTATAACCTCCTTCAGTTTCTTCAGGAACCATTTCTCCCTGCCTTCATGATAATCAATTAACAGGTGAGAACAAAATACCAATCCTGCATATGACCATGCGTATTTAGCATCGCCAGGGTTTACATTGAGAGAGAAAAGCTTTGCAATTGACAGTCAGGCAGATATTCGCTACAGTTAAGAAAAGGAAGGAGGTGTCGGAATGGGCGTAATTTCAAAAGAAATCATAAGCAATGCGGTTTCAAAAGCTGTAAAGGATTATCCCGTGGAAAAGGTTGTTCTCTTCGGCTCCTATGCCCGGGGCGAAGCTCATCACACCAGCGATATTGATCTTGTGCTCTACTCAGATGAGAGTATCGGCTTTGGCTTCTTCGGCATCCTTCAAACCCTGAAAGACCTTCTACATAAAGACATTGAGCTGATTCATGCCCTAGATATGGGCCCTCAGATAGAGCGCGTCTTGAAAACAGAGGGGGTTGTGCTTTATGAAAGGCACTAAGATTGAAGCAATTCTTCAGAAGATGATCAAATATGCCGAATTATCGAAGAAATATATGGATGGGGTAAGCTATGAGGAGTTCGCTTCCAATGAAATATTAGTTACCTTCGTTGTATTTAACCTGTCACAGTTGGGCGAACTTGTCACCAAGGTGGATAAAGGGTATCGAGACAGACATCCGATAATAAACTGGAATGAGCTGAAAGGTTTGCGGAATAGAATTGTACATGACTACGAGGGTGTGAATTATAGAATTGTATATCGCCTTGTAACCGGCGATGCCGTGGATCACCTTATCGTGGATTTAAAAGGGCTGATGGATTAACGCACATAAAAAGAGACTGAACGGGTTATGAGGACACGTTCAGTCTCTTTTTCTATTGGGTTGGAAAAGGTGGGCACTTAGAGGATTAATTCTGTGCAAAGGCCGTGAGGATGCTTTCGCTCCGTGAGATGAAGGCCGCCATATCTCCCAGCTCCAGGGTGCCCTGGCTCATCAGGGCCAGATCGAAGAGGTGATGGATCACGGTGGCGGATTGATGTTCGTCGGTGGTGCTCAGCACATTCTGGATGATGGGGTTGTTCAGGTTCACCAGGTAGGTGCTCTTGGACTGCATCTCCTTCAGCCGGTTATCTGTGGCTTTGATCATGCCGTAGATCTCCAGCATGTCGGCCATGCGGCGGGATTTCTCATCGTTGATGATCAGGGTGGTGATGCTGTCCTGCTCCAGGTGAGTGATTTTCAGCTCCATCATGCTGAGGCGGTCCCCCAGGGCCTGGCTGATCTTTTGGGTCAGCAGCTGAACCTTGGGAGTGTCGGCCTCCGATAGGGAGCCGTTGAAGAGGGCATCGATGTTGGAGTCGATGCGGACGAACCCGGTGCCCTGATGTACCAGCTCCTGACGGCGCATGAAGGGCTGGTCGATGACATGGTCGAAGAGCAGGGCGTTCAGCTTGCACTTCTTGAAGATGCCGATGTAATGGGCCTGCTCCAAGGCGTCGGAGGTGTAATAAACCGTGCCGGGATGGGTGTTGGCGGGGTCCTCGATATATTCCTTCAGGGTCTTGTAGTTGCCGTAGATATCCTCAAAAATCACCTTCCGGGTCATGACGGAGGCAAAGACCTTATCCTGTAAGACCCCGTATTTCACAAAGGCGTTGAGGTTGGGCCAGTGCTGCTCGTAGCGGTCCCGATGGTTCTCAAACAGATTGTGGATCGCAATGGTCACTTCCTGAGCCAGGCATTCATAGGTGAGGCTGACGACATCCTCGGTCTGCTCATCCCGGAGGGTGGACCGGGACACCACCAGGGGCAGGTTGTCGCACTCGATGATGCCGCACTGGAGGTTCACGAACTTGGGGATCAGCTCGGGGATGTTTTCCCCCACGTAGACCCCGCGGTTGTAGATCTTGACGGTGCCGTCCAGCTCCTCGGTGCCGTTTTTCATATCCCGGAAGAACAGGATCCCCCGAACCCCGATATCCAGGCTTTCGAACTTGATCCAGAAAAGGGGATCCGCCACATCATCAAAGGTTGCTTTATAGTAGGCGTTCATTTCATCCGGGTCGATCTGGCTTTCGGGCCGCTTCCAAAGGGGCTGGGGCTCGTTGACCAGCACCGGGTCGGATGCCGTTGCCTCCAGATAAATCTCTGTTTTCAGGTACACAAAATACTTGCGGATGATGTCCTGGACGGCCTCCGACTTTTTCAGATAGGGGTGGTCCGCCGACAGATAGAGGATGATGTCGGTACCGGGCTCCTGCCGGGAACCAGCCTTCATGGCATAGGCCATTTCGGCGCTGCAGTCCCAGCGGACAGGAACAGAATCTTCTTTAAAGGACTTCGTTTCAATGGCCACATGGTCCGCCAGCATAAAGGCGGAATAGAAGCCCACCCCGAAATGGCCGATGATGGCGTCGGAATCCTCCTGGCTGTGCTGATTGATGAACTCGGCGGCGCCGGAAAAGGCGATCTGGTTGATATACTTCTCCACCTCATCCTCCGTCATGCCGATGCCGTTGTCGGAGATGACGATCCGGTGATCCACGGTGTCCAGGGAAACGGTGATCCTCCCTGCGGGGGCCGAGCCTTCGCCGCTGAGCGCAGCCCGCTTCTCAATGGCATCCGATGCGTTGGAAATCAGCTCCCGGAAGACAATGTCCTGCTCGGTGTAGAGCCACTTCTTCAAGATGGAGAATATGTTCTTGCTTTCTATTGAGAGAAAGCCGTTTTGAGTGTGCATATTGTTGTGTACCGCCTTTCTGTTTCTTTAAAAGTTTGTCATTGCGAGGAGGTACCAGCCGACGCGGCAATCTCTCCCTTAAGCCTTTTGAATAATGCTGAAAGATCCAAGGGAGAGATTGCCGCAGGCCTGCGGCCTTCGCAATGACAGGCGAGATCACTCGCTAATCGCAGGTTTTAATACCCCACTGCATTGATATAACTATAACGAAAATAGGGGACCAATGAAAGTGAAAAGCGGCCCATCACCCATGCATATAACGAATTTTACGATGCACGGATGAATGGTTAATATGGGATTGTAAAGGAACGGTATCCGAAAGCATGCCCTGTGAAAGCGCTATCCGGACGGTCCATTTATCAATCAGATCATCTATCTTAGGAGGAAACAAAATGGCAAGCACTAACCGCGTTACAAACACGAAATACGTGAACTGGCCTACTTTCGAAGAAATCAAGGAAATGTTCAAGGAGCACTTCATCATGGACCGTCGTGAAGACGGCGTTGTCACAGTCCGCATGCACTGCATGGGCGGCCCGTTGATCTGGTCCATGGAGCTTCACGATGCCATCGGCAAAATGTGGAGACTGCTTGGTACAGACCGTTCCACTGAAATGATCATCTTCACAGGAACAGGCAACATCTGGGTAACTGATTTTGAAGCAGCCAGCTGGGCGCCAGAGGGCGACAATGCAGGTGAAACCCGTTACAACCACATGTTCGTAGATGGCCGCCGCATGATCATCACCATGATCCACGACGTTGAAGTACCTACCCTGGGCGTTCTCAGCGGTTCAGGCGGCCACACGGAGCTGGCTCTCATGTGCGACCTGGCGATTGCGGCTGATGATATCGTTGTTCTTGACCCACACATGCTTCCAGGCACCAACAACGTTCCTGGAGACGGTATCCACAGCTGCTTCTTCGAGCTGATGAACGCCCGTAACGCTGCCTGGTACCTGATGACCGGCGACAAGATGCCTGCCAAGGACCTGGTCCGATTGGGTCTTGTATCCGAAGTGGTTCCCCGTGAGAAGCTGGAGGAGCGGACTTACGAAATCGCAGATATGCTGATGGCTCAGAACCGCGTTGCCCGGAGACTGACATCACAGCTGATCCGAAGAAACTGGAAAAAGCGGATCTCAGACGATTTGGATATGGCCTTCGGTACAGAGATGTTTGGCATGTTCTGTGCCAACGAGCTTCACTCCGAGCTGGGCTCCATGATCCAATACCTGGGCCTCGAAGGCAAGATCGATCCGCCGTTGGTTGGTAAGATTCGATAGTTTTGAAGTAGTCCTAAGAAGTCTCGGATTTTTCTCTGGTTGTCTTTGCGAGGAGGCGTCAGCTGACGCGGCAATCTCTCCCTTTGTTCCTGCCGAAGTGCCTGGAATAACTCAAGGGAGAGATTGCCGCGCTACGCTCGCAAAGACAACCCTCAAAGGGATTTAATCACTGGACTCCCAACGACCTGCTTAAAATTGGATAAAAGATCATGAATATATGTGGAGGAGCCTGCTTCTCCACATATATTTCTATAAAGAAGCAAATGTGATGAGGAGAAAGACATGAAGAAGATACTCACCATCAATTGTGGTTCCACCTCCACGAAGGTTGCCTATTTTGAAGACGATCAAATGGTCAGCAAGGTGTCCTTGGACGTGACCGCCGAGCAGCTGAAACAAATGCCCAAGGCCCAGCAGCAGCTGGATCTGAGAACAAACCAAGTGAAAGATTTCATGAAAGAAAACAACCTGGATCCCCAGGAACTCGATATCGTGGTTTCCCGGGGCGGCACCATCCACGCCGTGCCCAAGGACGGCGCCTATGCCGTCAACGCCCTGATGGTCGCCACAGAGAAATACGCCCCGGCGGCCCAGCACGCTTCATCCCTGTCCTGTCTCATCGGGGACCAACTGGTGAAGGGCATGAACATTCCGGTGATCATCTACGACCCCACCTGTGTGGATTCCGCGGATCCCATCGCCAAGATCACCGGCATTCCGGAAATTTCCAACAAGCCGGTGGCCCATCTGCTCAACACCAAGATGGCGGGCATCACCTATGCCCAGTCCATCGGCAAAGACTACAAGGATCTGAACCTGATCATCGTCCAGCTGGGGGGCGGCATCACCCTGGGGTTCCATGACCACGGCCGGATCGCAGATTGGGTCTATGACGACGAAGGCGCCATGTCACCGCAGCGTGCAGGGGCCATTCCAACCCGTTATATGGTGGATCTGTGCTACAAGAGCAACAAGAGCATCCAGGAAATGAAGATGTACCTGGCTGGGAACACCGGTCTGGCAGCCTACTTCGGCACCCAGGATGTCCGGGATGTGGAGAAGATGATCGACGCCGGGGACGAAAAAGCCGAGCTGATATTGAAGGCCATGGCCTACGGCGTGGCAAAGAGCATCGGACAGCTGGCGGTCATCCGCGCAGGTGCCGTTGACCAGATTGTCATCACCGGGGGCATCGCCTATTCCAAGCGGATTACGGACTGGATCACGGAGAAGGTTTCCTTCATCGCCCCGGTTTCCGTCATTCCAGGGGAAAAGGAAATGGAAGCTCTTGCCGCCGGGGGTCTGCGGGTTCTCAACGGCGAAGAAGCCGTCCAGGATTTCAATTTCTATCCCCCGGGCTACAGCTCCATCGAAGAAATCATCAATAACCCCAACGAATTGGCATAACATCGGGTAAGCCCGTTATCACACAGGATCAACACAAGGAGGTCTCCCAATGGGACTTGAAAACAAGGTAATCATCACCGCTGCACTGACCGGGGCCATGACGCCCAAAGACATGAATCCCCATATCCCCGTGACACCGGAGGAAATCGCAGAAGACGCTTACAAGTGCTGGCAGGCCGGTGCCGCCGTGGTGCATCTCCACATGCGGGACGACAAGGGCTTTGGCACCATGGACAAGGAAAAATTTAAGCAGACCATCGCGCTGATCAAAGCGAAGAAGGATTGCGACGTCGTCATCAACTGTACCACCTCCGGGGACAACCGGGCATCGTACGAAGACCGGATGGCACACCTGCCATACGTGAAGCCTGAAATGGCCTCCTTCGATGCCGGTTCCTTCAATTGGATGCCCTTCGGAATCTTCGACAACTCCCCGCAGTTCCTGGAGCCCCTGGGCAACACCATGAAAGAGCATGGCATCAAGCCGGAATTCGAAATCTTCGACTCAGGCTTCATGGAAATCGTAAAGTACTATGCGAAAAAGGGCGTGCTCCAGGCGCCGTACCACTACCAGTTCGTTCTGGGCGTCTTGGGGGGCATGGACGGCACGGTGAAAAACCTGCAGTTCCTCCACGACATGCTGCCAGAAAACGCAACCTGGTCCGCCTTCGCCCTGGGGAAGAATCACCTGCCCATCATGTATACGACCTTAGCCCTGGGGGGACATCTCCGGGTGGGTCTGGAAGACAACGTCTACTACAGCAAAGGGGTCATGGCAACCAATGTGAGCCTGGTAGAGCGGGCTGTCCGAGTGGTTCGTGAATTCGGCAAGGAAGCGGCGACACCGGACGAAGCCAGACAAATCCTGCACATCGCAAAGTAGAGGGAGCCTCCATGTATAAAGACTATGAAGCGCTCAAAGCAGCCCGTCTTGACCCCAATGCAGCAAAGAAGCGGATCGTCGTGGCCGGGGCAGTGGACGAACACGCCCTGGAAGCCGCCTTTCTGGCACAAAAAAAGGGCTACGTGACCCCTGTTCTCGTTGGAGACAGGGAGCAGACCCTAGAAATGATAAAAAAGTTAGGCTTTGAAGCGGAGCCCTACGAAATCGTTCACTGCGGAGCGGACCAAAACCCCTCGGAGCTTGCGGTCCAGCTGATCCACCAGGATCGGGGGGATTTCATTTTAAAAGGGAAGATGGAAACCCGGGATCTGCTGAAACCCATTCTCAATAAGGAAACCGGGTTGAACGACCAGGGCTTCATCACTCACTTCGGGCTCATGCAGATCAAGGGCTATCACAAGCTTTTGGCCCTCAGTGATTCCGCCGTGATTCCGTATCCCACCCTGGCCGACAAGGTGAAAATCATAGGGGCGGGGATGGCGGCTCTCAGAAAGCTGGGCTATGAGAACCCCGTTGTGGGGGCCCTCTGCGCCGTTGAAACCGTCAACCCGAAGATGCAGGAAACCGTTGATGCCGAGGAGCTTCAGGCCATGGCTGAAAAAGGGATCTTTGGCACCGGGGTCGTTGTGGGGCCCATTTCCTACGACCTGGCTACCCGGAAGGAATCTGCCGCGATCAAGGGCTATACCTCCCCCTGTGCCGGGGAGGTGGATATGCTGCTGGTGCCCCAGATGGTCACCGGCAACGTCATGAGCAAGATCTGGAACGCCGATGAGGACAACATCCTGGCCGGCTGCCTGGTCGGCGCCAATGTGCCCATCGCCCTCACCTCCCGCAGTGCCAGCATGGAGGAGAAGCTCACTTCCATCCTCCTGTGCAGTCTGCTGAGTGGTGGTGCGGAAGCTGAATAGCAGGCGACTGTCATTGCGAGCGCAGCGCGGCAATCTCTCCCTGAATCCATGTATCTTTGAATAAATGTTATAACACTAAGTCCAAGGGAGAGATTGCCGCGTCGCTACGCTTCTCGCAATGACAAAGTGTGTGTATTGTTTTAATTTTGAGAGTGTGTAAGAGCTGTAACGGTCTCGATAAAGCCTGCCACCAGCTTGGACGGATTGTCCTTCTTGTAAAGCATGATGATATTCCCTTTGGCGGCAAAATCGCTTAAGGGGAAATACGTGACCTGTTCCTCGTCGGTCTTGGTTCGGGTGATCGAGGTGGGCACAATGCTGTAACCCAGACCCAGAGAAACCTGAAGCATGGCCGAATCCGTGGTGTTCACGTGAATGATGTTCTTGATTTTCGTCCCCGTCAGGTTTTGCAGCTCAACCATCACCACCTTGATGAAGGGGGGCTCGGCATACCCCGGCAGAATCAGGGGCAAGGAGCGGACCACACCGGCAACGGCCTCCTTGGAGGGCTCTGCCATGATCTGTGAGGATACCACCAGGGAAAAATCGTCTGGTCCAACGGGGAGGCGGGCGATTTTTTCATTTTCCTGGGTGGCGAATTCATAGGTGAAGCCGATGTCGTAGATGTCATAGAGGATGGCGCTGGTGATTTCATCGAAATTGTAGGATTCCACGACAAACTGCGTATCCGGATGGGCTTTTTTGAACAGGCTCAGGGATTGAGGCAGGACAGGGGTCAGGTTCCCAGGGGATACGATCCGCAAAATTCCGGATTCGCCTCTTCCGGCGGATTGGGTTTTATCAATGACAACCTCCAGGTGATGGATCAGCAGGTCACACTCCTTGCTGAAGACCTCCCCTGTAGGCGTCAATTCCAACTGTTTGTTGTTTCGGATAAAAAGCGTCACTCCCAGTTCCTTCTCCAGGGCCATCATCTGGCGGCTCAGGGTGGACTGGCTGATATAAAAATGACTGGCTGCCTTGGTGACATTCTTATACTTGGCAATATATTGAAAGTATCGCAGTGTTTCGATATCCATGATGAACATCCTTCCTGAACGGTTTCGTGGGTTTGAACCCTGAGGGATTTAATTTTACTCTTTCAATTTTACCATAGATTTTTACCTGAACCTATTGATAATACTGTTTTCGTTAAAGAAATATCGCATAACGGCGATAAAAGCTAAAGGAGGTTTCAACATGGAAAAGTGTGTCATAGTCGCCTACGGGCGGTCCGCCATCGCCAAAGCCAATAAAGGGGCCCTGGCCAGACAGAATCCCGTGGATTTTGGTGCAGAGGTCCTAAAGGGCGTTGTGGCCAGGGTTCCTCAATTGAATCCCGCAGAGATCGATGATGTCATCGTGGGCTGTGCCATCCCGGAGGGACAAATGGGGCTCAACCCCGCCCGGAATATCGTCATCCGCGCAGGACTCCCCGATGCAGTCTCCGGACAAACCGTGAACCGGTTCTGTTCCTCCGGGCTCCAAAGCATCGCCATGGGGGCTTCCATGATCATGACCGGCATGCAGGATGTGGTGGTTGCCGGGGGGGTGGAGTCCATGACTGGCCCGGTCTTCTCCGCGGCACCGGAGCACCTGGATGCCTGGCTGCTTGAAAACACCGAGGCCTACATCCCCATGGGGATCACGGCGGAGAATGTGGCTGAGCGGTACCAGGTAGGTCGGGAGCGGATGGAGCAGATGGCGGTGGAAAGCCACGCCAAGGCCGCAGATGCCGTTGAAAACGGAGTCTTCGACAAGGAAATCATTCCCGTCACCGGCCACGATCCGGAGGGGACAGAAATCTCATTCAACAGGGATGAATGCTACCGCCGGGGGACCAGCCTGGAAAAGCTGACCACCCTGAAGCCCTGCTTCAAGCCTGATGGCGTCGTCACAGCGGCCACCTCATCCCAGCGCAGCGACGGCGCCGGGTTTGTGGTCCTGATGTCGGAATCCAAGGCTAGGGAACTGGGGGTCAAACCCATAGCCAGCTTTGTCTCCTACGCCGTGGCGGGGCTGGATCCGGCCTATATGGGCATGGGGCCGGTCCATGCGGTCCAGAAGGTCATGGCCAAGACCGGCCTTTCCGTGGATCAGATGGATGTCATTGAAATAAACGAAGCCTTCGCCTCCCAGGCCTTGGTGTCCATGGACACCCTGGGGCTTGATCTGAACAAAGTGAATCCCCGGGGAGGCGCCCTTGCCTTAGGCCATCCCTTGGGGGCAACCGGTGCGATTCTGGCCTGCAAGGCCATGAACTATCTGGAATCCACTGGGGGCAGGTATGGCCTGATCACCATGTGCATCGGCGGCGGTATGGGTGCTGCGGGTATCATTGAAATGTGTGTGTAAGAGTTATCTGGAATGAGCATCGAAATCGGTGCTTTTTTCATTTTTTGCATATCTCAGCTTTTCAAGAGTGTTTTGCCAAAGAAGCCATGGAAGTACGCCTACTCGATTGAAGGCGTTCGTGATTGGCTGTTTCAACAGGTGAAAACGGAAAAATAGCAAGCTTAACAAATCACTGGTAAAGGGCCGGATAATCGCTCTGAATCTCTGGCAAAAACGGTAAAATGAGGAGTTTTGCAAAAATTCAATTTCATTAAAAAATAAAATTACACGAATCTATAAAATTCAATTTTGCAAAAGTCTCTAAAACACGACATAGTTGCGGAGAATAAAATTTTATTTCATAAAACCGTTGACTGTACAATTGAATTGAGCTACAATTCTGATAACGGATAATGAAAACGTTGTCATCCGAAACGATCTGTTCAATTTTGGGAGGAGGAAGAGAGTAGATGAAAAGAAAGTTCCTGAGTGCATTGCTTTGTTTTGCTATGGTTGGTTCCACGTTTACGGGTTGTGCAAAGCCGGCGGAGCCGGCAGCGGCTCCAGCAGCACCGGCGGCCGAAGTGGTTACATTGGAGTTCACGCAGTGGTGGGAACCGGAGCTTCCGGAAGGGTCTTTACGGGCGATCATGGATAAGTTTGAAGCTCAGAACCCCGGGATCAAAGTTAAACTCCTGAGCGGTCCGTATTCTTCCACAAAAGAACAGGTCGTTGCAGGAGCAGCCAGTGACACAATGTCGGATGTCGTTGGTTTGGACGGCGCCTGGGTCAGCGATTTTGTAAAACAAGGTGCAATTGCAGATTTGTCCGCTCTGATGAAAACAGCAGGGTATGACGACAGCCAGCTGGCATCACAGATCAAGATCAGCGGATCAACTTACATGATTCCTGTCGTGAATTTTGTTTACCCTGTATTTGTAAACGATGATCTCTTAAGCGCTGCAGGCATCAGTGCCGCACCTACAAACAGAACAGAATTTGCAAAGGCAGCAAAAGCAATGACAAATGCCAAAGCTAATGTCTACGGATGGGTTCTCCCACTGTCCCTGGAAACACCTAACGGCATTCAGAACGATGTGATGTCATGGGTTTGGGCTTCCGGCAAGAGCATGCTTAAAGACGGCAAGCCGGATTTGACAAACGCGGATGTGAAGGGCGCTGTTACATATATCAAAGGCCTTTACGACGAGGGCGTCATCGCTCCCGGAGCCTTCGGAATGAAGGAACAGGACAAGGTTGAGGAGTTCACGAACGGCCGTGTAGGTATGATGGTCGATTCACTGGCACATATCAACACAATCCGAAAAGGCAACGCAGACCTGAAGTTCAGCATCACTGCACTGCCATCTGAAGACGGATACGTTGGTAAGCGTGGTCTTCCGTATGCATCATGGGGCATCGGCATTGCAGAGAACAGCAAGCACAAAGCTGAAGCCTGGAAACTGGTTGAGTATCTGATGAGCGAGCAAACCAACTCAGAAATCTCCTCCATTGCAAATGCATTCCCAGGAAACTCGAAATCCGAGCCTGACTTCGTTAAAACCGATAAACTGTTCGAAGCCGCATTCAAGATTTACAAGGACGGATACCCCGCAAATGAGTTCGTTGGACTTCCAGTTGCTGAAGACCTTATGAGATCCTTTGACGAGCAGTTCCAGATGATGCTTGAAGGCAAACAGTCAATCGATAAAATGCTCGAAAATTCACAAGCTGCTTGGACAAAGGAATTCTAAACACGGTTGTACCGGAATACCGGGCTGTATTTATGAAAAATCGCACAGCTGTAACGGTTGTGCGATTTCATTTCTTATTTCACCCAGTACTTGGGAAGGGGGATGGATTGGTTGGCATTGAAGATCAGCGATGCTAAGACATCAGGCAGACAAATGTGGAGCGTTTTCAAAAGAAAAAGCACCCCGTATGCGTATATATCGCCAACGATCCTGTTGCTGATCGTACTGATGCTTGTACCGATCAGCATGGTCATGCAATATTCCACAATGAATAACGTCATCATGAACAAGCATCCGATATTCATAGGATTAACAAACTATGGATACATATTCAAGGACCCGGTCTTTCGCCAAGCGGCATTCAATACTCTCATTTTCACGGTTATGAGCGTTGCTTTTCACATGGTGATAGGACTATCCTTCGCAATGTTATTGAATACTAAAGTCCTTCATGCCAGGACAAAGTCCATATTCCGCGTAATCTATATCTTGCCATGGGTATTCACTGCAGCCATCATTGCGATTTTGTGGCGGCTGATGCTGAATCCCAACGGTATCATCAATTACTTCCTTGAGACGGTCGGAATCATCAGCACCAAGGTCGGGTGGTTGAGTTCCGGGGAAACGGCGTTGTTCGCTTTGATCGTGATCAATATCTGGTCCGGTTACCCGTTTTTTATGGTAAGTCTCCTGGCTGGTCTTCAGGGTATTTCAGCAGACCTATATGAAGCAGCAACGGTAGATGGGGCCAATGGCATACAGAAATTCCTGTTTATAACGATTCCCCAGTTGAAGCCGATTATCATAAGCATGGCTATGCTGGACTGCATATGGACCATGCAGCAGTTCCCCTTGGTTTGGATGACAACCGGTGGGGGGCCGATACATGCAACTGAGATGCTGAGTACATACACCTACAAACTGGCATTCAGTAAATATGATTTTTCTCTGGCATCCACAAGCGCAGTCATTATTCTGATCTTCTCCATGTTAATGGCCATGATCTATGTTAAGAATCAGAAAGCGAGGGAATAGGATGAATTCAAAAGATCTGAAAGCCGCTGCCATGAAAATACTTATCCTTCTAGCTCTTGCCATTGGAGCGGTGTTTGCCGGTTTTCCGGCTTTTTGGATGTTGGTTTGTTCCTTTAAACCGAATCCTGAAATCTTTGCGTATCCGCCGACATTCATTTCAGACACCTTTTCCCTGACGGCGTATCAAAACATCATCACAGATCCTGTAAAGGTTCGTTTCTTTATCAACAGTTATCTGGTTTCACTGACGGTTACGATGCTGACGTTGATTGTGGCAATTTTGGCTGCATACAGTTTCAGCCGGTATGAATTCAGGCTTAAGAGGCTGCTGAATGTGCTGATCATCAGTGTACAGGCCGTACCCCCGATCACACTGCTTATCCCTTACTTCGGCCTGATTGTAAGCATTGGGATTTACAACAGCTACCAGGCTCTGATTCTGACCTACATGGTATTTACGCTCCCATATGCCATCCTGATGATGACTGGTTACTTCAACACCCTGCCTAAGGAACTGGATGAAGCGGTTATGATTGACGGCGCAACGCCCTTATATGCACTCTGGAGAATCCTTGTGCCGATTGCAACGCCCGGCATAGTCTCCGTAGGGATATACACATTCATGCAGGCGTGGAACGAATACCTATTTGCCCTGACGCTGACTAAAACCGTGGACATGCGAACCGTGCCCATCGGCATTCAGCAGCTCATGGGACAGCACTCATACGAATGGAACGAAATGATGGCCATGAGCATCCTGGGATGTCTGCCGGTCCTGATCCTGTTTCTGTTCTTCCAGCGTTACTTCATCGGCGGCATGACAAGCGGTGCCGTAAAAAGCTGACAAACAAAAAAATATACCAAAACACTGAGGAGGAATTACAATGTTAATGACTATGAAAGATCTTCTGGCTGTTGCAAACAAGAACCAATTCGCCGTACCCGCGTTCAATATCAGCGATTATGCCATGATGAACGGAATCTTCGAAGCCTGTGAGGAAAGGAAGGCACCAGTTATCATCGCAATCCATCCGGATGAACTGAGCCACCTGGGCGTTGAGGTGATGCCTGCGATTATTGAAAAAGCGCACAAAGCCACAGTGCCCGTATGCATCCACCTGGATCACGGCGGCTCCTTCGAACAGGTCATGCAGGCAATCCAGTGCGGCTTCACTTCGGTGATGATCGATGGCTCAACCCTTCCTTTCGAAGAGAATATCGCTCTGTGCAAGAAAGTGGTTGAAGCGGCCCATGCGGTTGGCGTTTCAGTAGAAGGGGAGCTTGGAACCATCGGCTCAACCGACTCGGAAGCCGAATATGGAACGGATGCCATCATTTATACAGACCCGGATGACGTAGTAAAATTCGTAAATGCCACCGGCGTCGATACCCTGGCAATCGCCATCGGCACTTCCCACGGCATCTATCCGAAGGGAATGGTTCCGGAGCTTAAGCTGGACCTTCTCAAGGAAATCAAAACAATGGTATCCATCCCGCTGGTTCTCCACGGGGGCTCCAACAACCCTGATAAAGAGATCGGTGAAGCGGTTACTCTGGGCGTGAACAAAATCAACATTTCCAGTGACATAAAAGTCGCCTACCATGACAAGATGCGCGAAGTGATGGCAGATGCAGGGCTTCGTGAGCCAAACACCATCCAGCCCCCTTGCCTCGCCGCCATGAAAGAAGTTGCCTGCCAGAAGATCAAACTCTTTAAAGCTGAAGGAAAAGCCGAGCTTTATTAGAAAATAACCCTAAGGTGCTGTATGATGAATGAGAAAATCGTTTTAGGTCTTGGCAACAATATCGATTATGAGATTATATGGGATTCGGCGGTGTTGGAGGATCTCATTCGTAAATACGGCATCTGCAATGAAGAATTGTCGCCGGATATAACAATAAGCAGTGAACGGGATCTGGTGGTGTCCATCCTTGGTTTCCTCAAGACCGAAAGCGGAGGCGAACGGTTCGTCAACTCAGCGGATATCATCGAGATATTCGCTGGACATTTCGATTATAGGATAACCATGGGTGGCACCTCGGTCCGGGCGGCTGCCGCCATGAGAAAGCTGGGCCATACCGCGGCCCTCCATCTGGTGACACTCAACGACCATGTGCGCAGGCTTCTTCCAAAGGATTGCCCCTATGTATGCAGTGCCAGGGAGGAGGGGATCTATCCCCACCTGATCGTCCAGTTCTGCCAGGGAATAACGGTGGAAGCCTCCGACATAGCCATTCACACCAGCCGCAGCAATCGCATCATCTATGATAACGACATCGATAATATAGAAATGGCGCTGAACGAAGATTTTGCAGGTATGCTTAGGGATAGCCAGGTGTTCCTTATCTCAGGCTTCAACGCCATGCAGGATGAAGGGCTCCTTGAAAAAAGGCTTCAGACCCTTTTGGACATAATGGACAGTCTTCCGATGGAGGCCCATGTATTCTACGAAGATGCATGTTTCCACAACGATGCCTTCAGTAAAAAGGTCCGCGATGCACTGATTCATAAGATTGATATTTTCAGCCTCAACGAAGATGAACTGCAGGCATATTTGGGCAGAAAACTGGATCTGTTGGATCCATGTCAAATGATGAATGCACTTGAGGATATTCACAGGCTGATTCCGGTGTCGTATATTGTGGTACATACAAGGCACTGGGCACTGGCTTACGGTGAGGATGCTGTTTTTCTGGAAAAAGCTATTAAAGGCGGTATCACGATGGCTGGAACCCGTTTCCGCTATGGTGACGATTTCACCGTCGACAATTATCGCGAAACGGAAAAGCATGTTCTTCAAAGGGAAGGAGAGGCGTTTTCTACTGAGATTAAGCGGTTGCTCGGGGACAAGGTATGCAGTCTGGCATGTATCCAGGCTGAAGAAACCAAAGCTACCACCGTAGGGCTTGGGGATGCATTCGTAGGTGGTTTTTTACCTGCAATGATCGAAGGGCATCATTGTGAATGAACTGACAGTGCTCAATCATGAGCCATGTGAAAGGGTTGAATATGAACGAGATGCAGAATAAAGCGGTAATTGAAACGATCAGAGAGTTTTATGGCCAGATCTTTCATGCAGAAAAGAAAGTGGCTGATTTCATCCTGGAAAATCCGGAGAAAGCAGTCAACGCCAACGTTTCTGAACTGGCAAATTACAGTGGTGTAAGCGATGCAACTGTCATACGGCTCTGCAAGCACATCGGTTATGAGGGGTATTATCAGCTGAAAATATGTCTGTCCAGGGATCTGGGGCGGATGCAGGTGACCGATACCGACTTGGAAAATTCTACAGGTGATCCGGTGGCTAGCCTGCTTCACTCCTATGCCATGAACCTGATCGCCATCGGAAAAAGTCTGGATTACAACGTACTTCTGGAATGTGCGAACCTGATTAAAACCTGCAAGGAGGTCCATATCGTTGCGGTGGGGAATACAAGTCCGTTATCCCAGTATATGGGATTTAGGTTGGGGCGTCTTGGGGTAAAGTCCACCTTCAACATGGTGCCGGAATATTTTATGAATAACGTGAATCTGGCAGATGCAGACGATATTATCGTGGCCATATCCCAGTCCGGCAGCTCCAAGCAGGTTGTGCAGGCAATGGAGCTTGCCAAGGAGAAAGGGATGAAAATCATTGCCATCACCGGACATGAATTTTCCCCGGTTTCAAGACTTGCGGATTTTCTGCTGCTATCCAGTGCGGATGAGAAAGCGTTCAATTATTATAAGAGCTATTCGAAGCTAAGGGAAACAGCGGTTATCGACGCCCTGCTGCACTTCGTAATGAATGAAGACACTATCGCAGCCCATAAAGCCGACGTGCCGGAAATGATCATGTCTGAATATAAGTTTTAGACACATTGAAAATCAATGACAAAGAGGTGTGTTTATGAAACGTTCAAGAATAAATGAAGTGATACGGGACATGGAAAACCTGATAAGGGAGCACCGGTTCGAACTGCCGCCTTTTGCAAAATGGACACCGGACGATTGGAACAGTATCGGCCACGAATATGATGAGCTGCGGGACAACATGCTTGGCTGGGACATAACGGATTTCGGCCTTGGAAAATTTGATGAAGTTGGTTTTTCCCTGTTTACGATCCGTAACGGCAATCAGAAAATCAAGAAGTACACCAAATCCTATGCGGAAAAGCTGCTGATGCTCTACGAAGGCCAGACCGCACCCCTTCATTTTCACTGGAGCAAGATGGAGGACATCATCAACCGCGGGGGCAATGATGTGTACATCACCGTGTACAACGGAGCGGAAGACGGCACACGGCTGGATACGGATGTAACCGTGAATACCGACGGCAGGGAATTCATTGTGCCGTCCGGTACGAAAATCCGCCTGCAACCCGGGGAGAGCATCGCTATTCCGCAATACATGTATCACGACTTCGTCGTACCCTCTACGGGAGGGCCGGTGCTTCTGGGCGAAGTATCCATGTGCAATGACGACGACAATGACAACCGGTTTTACGAGCCCATCGGCCGCTTTCCGGCAATTGAAGAAGACGAAAAGCCCTACCGGCTGCTGTGCAACGAATACCCCGTGGCTGAATGACGCGATCCTTCAATCAGTTGGGGTTTCGACCCCAGCGATTGTTAGTAGAGAGGATCCAGGGCCTCTACAGTTCTCCACTACCGCTTTAGAAGCGGGAGTCTTAGAACTGTTAGGCATCGGATAACAGGACTGCGAGGCGGTTTCATGGAATATACGGTATCGAATGGTAAACTCAGCATCGTTGTGTCATCCCGGGGTGCAGAGCTCAGGTCCATAAAAGCTGGTGATGTGGAATACCTGTGGAATGGGGATCCAACATATTGGCCGGACCGTTCCCCGGTGCTGTTCCCCTATGTGGGACGGTTCACCGACGGCAGATATCGCTATGAGGGTTCTGATTACCCCATGGATATTCATGGCTTTGCCCGGGGGGTGGAATTTTCTGTTGTAGAACAGGATATGGATTCCATCGTGCTGACGCTGACGGACAACGACGAAACCTATGAGAATTACCCGTTCCATTTTATTCTGAAGATCACGTACACCTTGAAGGACAACCGTGTACAGATAAGATATGACGTAGAAAATACATCGGACAGAACCATGTACTTCGGATTAGGGGCCCATCCCGGCTTCAAGGTACCCATGGATGAAGGTCTCCGGTTTTCGGATTACTATCTGGAGTTCGCAGATAAACACACCCCTTCCCGGGTGGGCCACACGGCGTCCTGTTTTCTGAACGGATGCGACACGGCATTTGATTTGAAGGATGATTGCAGGCTGCCCCTCGATCACGGCATGTTTGATGAAGACGCTATCGTGCTGAAAAACGTGGCTGACGGTGTGGTACTTAGGTCGGATAAGGGAACCCGTTCTGTTACCGTAACCTATCCCGATATGCCCTACCTAGGCCTTTGGCACGCACCTCGCACGGAAGCTCCGTACCTGTGCATTGAGCCATGGACATCCCTGCCCTCCAGACAGGGCATCGTTGAAGATTTTCAGTACAAAAGCGATCTGATCCGACTGCATTCGAAAGCCATATACCGGAATCAATGGGAAATAACCATTGAATGAAATACTGCACTGCATTGTAAAAGTTCACAAAACGCAATTTCGCTATCTATCCGATATTGCTAAACAAAGGCTGTGTCTGCATATTTACTCCCCCGGACACAGTCTTTGTTTTGGTTTTTTTGAAGGGACGAGAGGGGAAATGACGGATTGAGCACCATGTGCATCGGCGGCGGTATGGGTGCTGCGGGTATCATTGAGATGTGTGAGTAAGATAAATGGCTGTAAGCAAAAGAGATTGAGATCCCTGCCGGGATCTCAATCTCTTTTGCTTTATGTGATGCAGACACCGATTGACTGTAAGGCGCTGACATAATATAGTTTGAGTGATGCTAACTACGATTTTCGAACACATGATAGGAGACAAGATGTGCAATTCAATGACTGCCCAAAACGATGACAAAAAAGATTGGAAAAGGAACACCACTTTATTCCTGACCAGCCAGACCATCTCACTTTTCGGTTCTTCGCTGGTGCAATATGCCATCAGCTGGTACGTTACCCTGGAAACCAAATCGGGGTTCATGATGACCCTGTCCATCCTGTTCGGCTTTCTGCCCACCCTGATACTCTCGCCCTTTGCGGGGGTTTGGGCAGACCGATACGACCGCAAGAAGCTCATCCTTCTGGCGGATGGGACTATTGCCCTCACAACGCTGATCTTGGCGGTCCTGTTCATGGCGGGTCACGGGGCGATCTGGCTGCTGTTCGTCGCCTCCGCAGTCCGGGCCTTGGGAACAGCGGTGCAAATGCCGGCGGTCGGTGCTTTCCTGCCACAGATCGTGCCGGAGGATAAACTGATGCGGGTGAACGGCATCAATGGAAGCATCCAATCAGCCACCATGCTGCTTTCACCCATGATCAGCGGCGCATTGATGGCCTTCGCCTCCATTCAGAACATTTTTCTCATTGATGTGGTGACCGCGGCAATCGGAATGTCCATCTTGGGATTTGCCCTGCGGGTTCCTAAAAGAGAATCGGTGAAGGCAGTGCCGGATGAAGATTATTTCAAGGATCTGAAGGCCGGCTTCGCATATATTCGTACCCACCACTTTTTGAAGGTCTTTTTCTGGTATTTTGCGTTGCTTCTTTTTCTGGTTGCCCCTGCGGCGTTCCTGACACCCCTGCAGGTGGCACGGTCCTTCGGTGGGGATGTCTGGCGGTTGACAGCCATAGAGGTATGTTTTTCTGTGGGAATGCTGGGAGGCGGAGCTTTGCTGAGTCTGTGGGGAGGGTTTAAAAACAGAGCCAAAACCATCGTCCTGGGCACGTTTTTGATTGGTGCGACGACACTGGGCCTGGGAATCGTATCCTGGTTCTCAGCTTATCTGATCCTGATGGTCATCTGCGGCATCGGGCTTGCTCTGTTCAACATTCCCTCCAACGTGATGATTCAGGAAACGGTAGAGGATGCCTACATGGGGAGAGTGTTCGGTGTCATGACCATGATATCCAGTTCAACCATGCCCTTGGGGATGCTGTTTTTCGGCCCTCTGTCGGACTGGATTTCCATCGAGATTCTTCTAAAGCTGACGGGGGTCCTGATCATGGTGCAGTGCATCAGCATGATCCGGTCGGAATTGATTCAGGTGAAATCTACATAAGATTAAATTGGCCGCTAATTGAAAAAGATTGAGAAGTCCCAACCTGGGCTTCTCAATCTTTTTTGTCCATTTTATAGAAGGGTGAATCCCTCACTTACCAGAACCATCCTTCAACTGCATCGTCATATAGTTGGAACAGAAGCCCATGCTCTGATAGAAGCCGATGGACGGCGTGTTCTCCGCGGCAACATGGACCGAAACATTCTGGCAACCCATTTCCTTGAGCCATTGCAGGTGGCTGTCAGTCAGCAGCCTGCCGATGCCGTGGCCCCGCACGCTTTCCAGCACATGCAGGGAAACCAGCTCCCCGGAGCCGTTTCGGGCGGTTGAAATGCAGTACCCGCACGGGTCATCCCCTTTATAGGCAAGCGTGATTATGATTTCGTTTTCCGGCAGCGCCATCAGGGGTTTCATGCGGTCTTCGAAGCGGACATTCAGATAATCCTCACTGAAATGCTCTGAAACAGCAACATGGTAGAGCCGATTCCGTTCCCAGAGATCGCGGATCAGTTCTATTTCGCTGGGGTGGATAGTAGAGAGGGTAATCATAGGGTTATTCCTTTCTCAATTACTTTTACCAGTCACTGTAAGGGTCTTGGTCACTTGATCCGTTTCGCCATGGGATGATCAGCGTTAAGCTGGAGCAGATCCCACAAATTGCCGTACAGATCCTTAAACACTGCCACCGTGCCATAATCAGCCTCTTTTGGATCCCGCACAAACTCAATCCCTTTGGCCATCATCTCATGATAGTCTCTCCAAAAATCGTCGGTATTGAGGAAAAGGAACACCCGTCCGCCGGCCTGATTGCCGATAAATGGCTCCTGCTCATCCTTTGAGGCTTTTGCCAGCAGGATTGTAGTACCGGTTGAGCCAGGAGGGGATATTACCACCCATCGTTTGTCCTGCTCAGATTGATAGGTGTCCTCAATCAGTTCGAAACTGAGCTTTTTAGTGTAGAAATCGATCGCTTCGTCGTAATCCCTGACGACTAATGCGATGTGAACGATGGACTGGTTCATGTGTCCTCCTTTATTTGCTCAACACATACCCTGCCAACACCGCCTGCACCGCATAAATGTCCAAACTCTTGTTAAAGGTCTTCTGAATCGGCAGCGGATTCCCGCTAAGCCAGATTTTCAACTCTGCATCCAGATCAAAATTCCCGGCGGTTTCAATGCTGAAATGGATGATGCTACGGTAGGGGATGGAGTGGAATTCCACTTTCTTGCCGGTCATGCCCTGCACATCCATCAGAATCAGGCGCTTATCGGTGAAAACGAACATATCACGGATCAGCTTGTAAGCCTTTTCAATCTTCTCGTTGGGAGCCAGGAGTCGGGCAAAGTCTTTTTGAATATCTTCAACCTTAACTTCTGAAGCGTTGCCGAGAACTGCGTCGAATAAACCCATGGTGGGCCTCCTTTGTGGTTGGGGGTATGGAAAATGAGTGGGGCTACAAGGAAAATTGAATGAGGTAGTATGGACTTAACTGCACTGCCTGATCTCAGAGTCTTCACAATATCCATCTTTGGTATTTCTGTAAAATTCACTAAACTTTTTTCTTATACTTGCTAATCAACAGCCCTAGTGGATCATCTTTTGAAAATATGCTAGTTGTGGAAAGCATCAGGGCGGTTCCGTCCGCTTCATAAGGCCTGTTTATTTCAGGAATCTGTTATGAAATCCTTCCAAATATATTTTACCATAAACAGCAATACAAAAATGGAAAATTGAAAATGCAGTAATCCGCAACAGTCAAATGAAAAAAGGGGACGCCTTAACAGCGCGCCTTTGAACCGCATTCAATGCTTCCCGGAGGTTTCTTTCGAGCCAGATTTTCAGCTCCGTATCTGGAATGAATACAGGTGCTATTATAACGTGTTTTACCGATGCATATTTTACGTAGGTAAAACACGGTGATAATATACCTATATAAAGGGAGTGCGTGTCATAATTACACATCAATTACCTATGTTGCCCCCACAGCTTACGGCACCCGCTAGAATTCAAAAGACTGGATGATCTGCTGAAGATTCCTCCAGTCTTTTGCGTGACAGCGTCCATGGTTCTTTCACCAAGATGCTATAATAATTCTTGAAGCATTTTTATCCATTCCGATTCTAATGAACCTAATTGATCGCTGTCTATTTGAAAATTATCAAACATGCATGAAGGATTACCGGCGAAACGATAAACCCAATCAAAGTCAGTACACCAACCCATGAAAGGTGGATTCCCATGCTAGCGGATTATCATATGCATTCCAACTTCAGCGATGATTCAACGTATCCCATGGAGGAAGAGATTAAACGGGCTATTGCCATCGGACTCGATGAAATCTGCTTCACGGAACATATCGACTACGGTGTGGCGGCTGTCGTCAATTGTGATTGTGGCGCATACCGTCAGGAATTCGAAAGATGCAGGGCGATTTACGGGGATCGGATCGGGCTGAAATTCGGGATTGAATTCGGCGTGCAGACCCATACGGTTCCTGAATTCCAGCAGAATTTTGATCGCTTCGACTATGATTTTGTAATCCTGTCCTGTCACCAGGTGGATAATCAGGAATTCTGGCGACAAGATTTTCAGAAGGAAAAGACCCAGCGGGAGTATAATGAGCTGTACTATCTGGAAATCCTGAAGGTGATGCAGCTGTATGACGATTTCAGTGTGCTTGGACACCTGGATGTAATCCGGCGTTACGACGAAGCGGGAAGCTACTCCTCTGAATCTGTGGACGATATCATCACCGAAATCCTGACCCACGTGATCACCCATGGAAAGGGAATTGAAGTCAATACGTCCAGCTTTCGCTACGGCTTGGACGATTTAACCCCGTCCCGGAAAATCCTGAAACGGTACAGGGAACTGGGGGGAACAATCATCACAATCGGTTCTGATGCTCACGCGGAGGACCATGTGGGGCATCAGATCGGGTACGTCCAGCAGGAGCTGATCCGGCTGGGATACACCCATTTCCACACCTTTGAAAAAATGAAGCCCTTGGCCCATCCGCTGGGATGATACGGGTGCCTCGAGCAACTGTGACAGTTCCTTCAAATCAAGAGATGGGCAAGGTGATCACATGCAAATTAACCGACTGTTTGAAATGGTATATATTTTACTGGACAAAAAAATGGTCACTGCCAGGGACCTTTCAGAGCGGTTTGAGGTTTCAACCCGGACAATCTACCGGGATGTGGAAACGCTCTCAGCGGCGGGGATTCCTGTGTATATGAGTAAGGGGAAAGGCGGCGGGATTTCATTGCTTTCGGATTTCGTGCTGAACAAAACGGTTCTCACAGATGGAGAAAAGCAAGGCATCCTCTCCTCACTGCAAGCGGTAAATGCCGTGGATTTGAGCGGAACCGCCACGGCGTTCCAAAAGCTGAGTACGCTGTTTGGAGGTGCAGAAACCGATTGGATCGAAGTGGATTTTTCTTCTTGGGCGGATGCAAAGGGCGAAACGGAGCGGTTCAATGCCATCAAAGCCGCTCTGTTGGGCAGACGGGTGGTGTCCTTCTGTTATGCCGGCGCAGACGGAAAGCGCAGTACCCGTCAGGTGGAGCCCTTGAAGCTGTGTTTCAAAAGCAGTGCATGGTATTTGTATGGTTATTGCCTAACGCGGTGCGATTTCCGGTTCTTTAAACTGAGCCGCTTGCGGGAATTCAGCATCTCCGAAAAAAGCTTCCAGCGGGAATCCCCAAAGAAAATCTTTGGCGGCGAAAAAGTATTTGAAGAAGAATTTGTAACGCTGAAACTCAAGCTTTCATCCCAGGTGGCATTCCGGGTGTACGACGAGTTCGACACCTACCATCGGCAGGCGGACGGCAGTTTCATCGCCGAGATATCCTATCCCAAGGGGGAATGGATTTTTTATTACATCGCAACCTTCGGCAGTCACTGTGAGGTGTTGGCACCCCAGGCAGTGAGAGAAGCAGTGGCGACAGAACTGAAAAAATCTTTAAATCCTTATTTATAATATGACACGCTGTTGTCGTATTCCCTTAGATATAATAGCCTTATCAAACCCATGGAGGCTATTGAAATGAACTACGAAATCGTGAATCTTCAACAAAAGACGGTGGTGGGCGTCAGCGCCATCACCGGTAATGCGGACCCGAAAATGGGCGAAGTGATCAGTGGGTTATGGGAAAAGCTTTATCAGGGAGGCATCAACGCTGCCATTAAAAACAAGCTTAACGCGTATGCCATTGGGCTTTATTCTGACTACGCTGGTGATCAGTACTGTGTAACCGCCGGTAATGAGGTCTCCCAGGCTGAAAATGAGGAGTTGACGGTTAAAATCATTCCTGCCGGGAAATACGCCAAGTTCTCTGTACATGGTCATATGGAAAAAGCTGTGATTCAGGCCTGGCAGGAAATCTGGAAAATCAATCTGGACAGAAGCTTTACAGGAGATTTTGAAGAATACCTCACAGCGGACTGGGAAAATGCGGACATTGATATCTACATTGCCCTGAAATAGCTCTGCTGGTCAGAAGAATCCGCATAAGGGAAGAGACATTAAAGGCGACAGCGAATCTGTCGTCTTTTTTGCCCTTGTGTCCCAGTCCAACAAAAAGGGGACGAGCTCCCTTTTTCCAAGTGCGAATGGACATGCAATCCATCCAATAGATGAAAAGAATGATAAAATGGACAAGGTATATTCCAATGCCCAAATACAAGGAGTCCCCATGAATTATCTGGATGCCGTCAAATCCTTTCAACCGAGAAACGAACAAGAAGCTGCCGATCAGCAGGTAATCCTGGGATACATCCACAATCACGGGGATGCGCTCTTAACAAGAGGAAACAAGATTGCCCATATAACGAGCTCTGGCTTAATCCTCAACAAATCCCTGGATAAAATGCTGATGGTCCATCACAACATTTATAATACCTGGGCCTGGACAGGCGGTCATGCAGATGGGGAGCCTGATCTGCTGGAAGTGGCCATGAAGGAAGGCAAAGAGGAAACCGGCGTTCTGGAGTTGAAGCCATTTTCTGAACAGGTCGCTTCCTTGGATATCCTGCCGGTATATGGCCATTTTAAACGGGGGGAGTATGTGTCTTCGCACCTGCATCTGAATGCTGCTTACGTATTGATTGCGGATGAAGGGGAGACACTCCACGTCAATGCGGATGAAAACAGTGGGGTCGCCTGGGTTCGAGTTGATGAGCTGGGCGAATACTCAAATGAACCGGATCTGATTGATGTGTACCTGAAAATCGTAAAATGGGCAAGGCGCCGTTAAGAAATTCTTAAACAAGGCTTAAAGCCTTACAGCCTTGTTTGAGCAACACCTCCGTGTTAACCTTAAACTAAGAAAATAAACGCGAGGTGAGCTACATGGATAATCGGATTTATCGTTCAAGGGAAACAAAAATGGTGTCTGGGGTTTGTGGCGGGATTGCAGAAATTTTCAATATCGACCCGACTATCGTCAGGTTGATTGCAGTAGCACTTACAGTGTTTTCGGGATTCACATTCCTGCTGGTCTATGTGGCCTGTGCTGTCATCATTCCATTGGAGCCCTCGCCGGGGTTTATTCTAAGGCGGCATCAGCAGCCTTCGGAGCCGGCACCGGCACATCAAGAGGAACAGTCCTCTCCTTCTGCCCAAGCGGAGAAAGAAGGGGCAGTCATCACTCCAGAGGCAGTGCCTGTTCACCAGACAGGGATGGATCAACAGCCTGAGGTTTCACAGGAACCGTCATCACCGGGCAACCCAGAGGAAACCGCAACCGCTGCCAATGATGAAGTCATCATCAATACGGATTCGGACCGATACTAAGATTAAAGGAGTTTGCCATGAACAAACGATTATACAGATCCAGAAAAGACACCTTCCTCAGCGGTGTCTGCGGCGGGATTGCCGATTATTTCAATATTGATGTGTCCCTGGTTCGGATTGGATGGGTAATTGCAACCTTGGCCACTGGGGGACTGGGGTTGATAGCTTATATCATTGCGGCAGTTGTTGTGCCGATGGAACCTTATGGAGGTGCTGAGGAGATGTTTAAAGAACCGTCGAACAGCAACGGGAATCAAACAGATCAAGAAAAAAAATCAACACAAAAGACCTATGAAACAAACTATGATGGGAATTCCAACGGATACCGCAGGGATTCCGGGACGAACCGCAAATATGCCGGATTGTTCCTCGTCATCCTGGGTGTGTTCTTTATGGTGAGGCGCTATATCCCTTCAATAGATTTTGGGATGCTCTGGGCGGCGTGTCTGGTGCTCGTGGGCTTTGGCCTGATGATAAAGAGGGGGTAAGGTCATGAAAAAACATGACCATATCTATTCAGGATTTGTCATCATGACGATCGGGATTTTGCTCCTGTTGGGAAACATGGGTTACATCTCCTGGTCGGTTCTCAGCGGTTTCAGCAAGATTTGGCCTCTGATTCTTGTTGCCGTTGGTTTGAACATGTTCTTTAACAACCATGTCCTGATCAAAATCGTCACCTTCGCAGGGCTGGTCGTTGCGGTGATTGCAGCGGGGCTCTATTATCCGACAACGCATGATTGGAAATTCGATTTCAACTTCAATGGACCCAACCACGGAAATTCTGCAGAACAAAGCAGCATCAGCAAAGAATATCCCCTGGAAAAGAACATCAAATCAGCCGAATTGAATTTGAAGCTGCCTGCCGGGGCCTTGAATCTGATTGGGCAGGATGAGGGTCTTTTGAGAGGGGAGTTTCCCGGAACGTATGCAAAGGAGAGTGCCACCACAACGGATGGCGGCTCCCGTAAGGTGTTCAATCTGGACGGAGGCGCCTTCACCCTGAATACCGGCTCCAACGACAGCAGCAACTGGCAGTACCAATATGAGCTGAACAGCGGTATTCCATGGGATATCAGGATTGAAGCCGGTGCCACGGAAGCTGATTTGGATTTTAGCGACATCATCCTCAAAAACCTTGAATTGAACTCCGGTGCAGGAGATATAGATATCCGAATTGGTAAAGTGGAACGGAAGGCTATAATCGTAGCGGATGTGAAGGCTTCTGACTTCCGGGTGGTCATTCCGGAAAACATGGGGTATAAGGCGGTCATCAAAGGGGCGCTGCACGACATCAGCATTGAAGGCAATGATTATGTGAAGGAAGGCAATGTTTACACCAGCGCAAATTACATGACTGCCACAGAAAAGGTGGATCTGAATCTGGATGTGGCAGTGGGTGATATTCAAATAGAACTGGAATGATTTACGGCTGAGCACTTCAAACGGCAAATGTTTGAGGTGCTTGCTATTTTTTTATCAAAACCAATTGACAGACAACTCGTAAAATAGCTATTATGATAACAGGATAAAAAACTATTTTGCGATAAAGATATTTTTTTTATGAGCAGGGGATTATTTTACAGATTATATTTCTTAATAAATAGGGGGCAACACCGTGAAAAGCGTTAAAACATTAACGAGCATGAAGGAAATCAAGGCATTTTCTGATCCATATCGGATGATGATCATGAAACAGTACTATAAATTAGCGCGGCCTGCAACGGTGAAACAAATTGCGGATGAGATGAGTGAAGTCCCAGCCAAGGTGCATTACCATGTAAAAAAACTGGAATCTGTCGGGATTCTCAAATTGAAGCATACAAAAGAAATCAACGGGATCATCGCCAAATTCTACGAGCCCACTGCTCAGACCTTCAAGGTCTTCAATCAAGACATTGGGGATATCTCGTTCAATAACCAGTTCTCCGGAGATGACGGCGAAATCATTGAAATTTTTGAAACGACACAGAAGCTTTTCTTAGAACGGTGCAATGATCGCTACTGTAATAATGAAGCAATCCTGCTGATGGAAGATATCCTGCTGACCGCTGAAGAGTACGAGGAACTTTTTGTTGAACTCAACCGGAAAGTGAATGAACTCCGGGCCCGTTCAGAGAATAGTGAAGGAAATCGGTACCGGTTCATGGCGGCTGTCGTGGCCAATGAGTAAAAGAAGTGTTTGACCCCGCGGAATATGGGAAATATAAAGAATAGCCCACAATAACGGGGGGTCCCACTATGAACGATTACAAGCACAACATTCAGTTGGAACGCAATTCTAAGAGCTATGGGTTTTTAAAAGGGTCTATCGATGATTATCTCTGGTTTGCCCTGGTCCATAAAGACGCCGTAGACTATGGTATAGATCCGGTTACTTTGAACAAGGGATCAGGCCGCATTACACGGTTATGCATCTTTAAGGAAGAGCGGCTGTTTGACGGAAACCCTTTCATGCCCTCCATGACAGTGAAGCGGACAGTGTTCGTCAACTTCCATCGGGATTGGAGTGTCATGAACCCTCAGTACCGTCCCATGGTGGACGAATTGGTGCAGTATCTGGAGCGGCGCTATTCATTTCATATTGTACGGTGATGCACCGGGCAACCATTGACAGCGCTGAATCAACCCCATATAATAGGGGGTAATCACGCAAACACAGTGAAGAAGAGGAGTACGGCATCGCCCCCCAAGAGAGGAAACCCTAGGCTGAAAGGTTTCTGGTGCGCAGTTGTCGGCAGGTCGCTTCTGAGTTTCCAGACTGGCTTAAGGTCTGGGCGGATAGCTCCGTTATCAGCTTCAAGCGCCGTAAGGAATTTGGGTGGTACCGCGGAAATTAGCCTTTTCGTCCCAGTGTGGATGAAGAGGTTTTTTTGTTTTTGTAGAAACTGTCTGATGGCTAATCAGGAGACCAAGGATAGAATAGATTAATGCAGAAGAGGAGAGATAACAATGCAGAAAACCATGGAGAGCCGTTATCAACCAAAGGAATTTGAAGACCGGATTTACCAAGCGTGGATGGATGAGGAATGCTTCAAGGCGAAGGTGAACTGGAAGAAACAGCCGTATACCATTGTGCTCCCTCCACCCAACATCACGGGGCAGCTCCATATGGGTCATGCTCTGGACCATACCCTCCAGGATGTATTGATCCGCTGGAAACGGATGCAGGGTTTTGAAGCCCTGTGGCTGCCGGGGACCGATCACGCCTCCATTGCCACCGAGGTGAAGGTGCTGGAAAAAATCCGTGAGGAAGAGGGCATCAGTAAGGAAGAGCTGGGCCGGGATGAGTTCCTGAAACGGGCCTGGGCCTGGAAAGAGG
>CAYRIO010000003.1:0-230057 GCA_964424355.1 uncultured Peptostreptococcaceae bacterium | reverse complement strand
GAATATGTGTTTACCCCCATAAATTTTGTATAACGTTTGGCTTGCCGACGCCCTTGAGCCGGACAGGAGAAGAATGACCCGTTAGTGGGACTTGCTCCCCGGCGAAGGGGTGTGATTTCGGGCGACCGTCCGAAATCGGCCCCGGAGATGCCCGAAATCCTTGCGGCAGAGCCTGTGTTAGCCGACGCTATGCCTTAAATATCTCTTCGATGTTTAATGCATTTGAACTAAATGGATTTGGGATGTAAATGCATTTAACATCTTTCATGTGTTCGACAATAATTACACCTGAAAATCTTGTGTTTTTTGTGGGTTGAAACGAGTTTTCTATGTGCGTTTTAGCTTCAAAGAAATCGCCTAGAATACTCTCTTTTGGTATCACGAGAAAGAAAGACTTTCCAATTACCGCTTGCTTGGAACTTTTTTTGATTTTTTTCTCGATTTTAGTTTTGTAATCTATGATGGGCCCTTGAAATAAGAACGTTTGATTCCCTCTTGTAAAACCACTGGTTGCGAAATGATGACCTGCTTCCGTGTACATTTTCATATCCAAATCTAAACTAATATTGAACTCTGGTGGAACCGGAGATTCTAATTCTCGATATTCCACTTTTATAATTTCTTTATCATTTTTCGAATTATAGATTGTGCCATTGCCTTTGACTTGTTCCCGTCGTTCGCCGATTCGCTTTGTATGCAATAATAGACTTTCATCATTAAAGGATTCTGTATAGGTCACGGTATACTGCCCAGCACCCCTAATGTTCTTTTTGAATATCTCTAAAAGTTCTAAATGTTCAGTTTTAATTTTGGCGTGGTCAATAAAATTCATTTCTTTGCACTCAAAATAGATTTCGTTCCCATTAAACATGCACCGTATGTCAGGCTTAGTTTCTTGATTTTCGATAGTAGGCTCAAGTTCAATGTCATCCACTTTGCTAACCAGATATTCGGCAAAAATCGAGACAAAATTGGTTGCTGTGTAATCATTTTTGTACTGCTTGCAATGCTCGTGAAATCCTTTGATATCTTTTAATGTGCTGAGCTGAGTATGTAATTTAAAGAAGTTGTTAAGTTCAAAAATATTACTGATGGAACTGGGTAAAATGAATGCAATGTCCTCTTTAAATGCATCTTTGAAAAAATCGATTGCAGCCCTTATTTTTCTGTCTGTTTCATCATTAATAAGTTCTTGATTTATTTGGATGCTTTTAGACATTTTCGACCTCTTTATTTTGTTTGTAGTGTTGGCTAACGTTCCGGGTTTGCGACGCCCTTGAACCGGACAGGAGGAGCCTGACCTCGTAGGCGGGGCTTGCCCCCCGGTGAGAGGGTGTGGTTTCGGGCAACCGTCCGGAACCTGCCCGAATCATGCCCGAAACCCTTGCGCAAGACCCAGTGTTATGTGTTGTTTAGGGGGCGAGCTGGAGCGCAGGACGCGCGGAAGCTCATTTCTTTTAACATTCCTTGCGTTTTTTCATAGATTCGGCTATTCATTGATTTATAGTCTTTCAATTGCTCTTACCATTCTTACCATTTCATCAAGTTCCATTTTGTATTCTTTGATTTCATTTGCCGCTGATTTTTCGACCAAACTGTTTGAAATGCGCTCGAATTCAGAATCCGCATCAAGCAATTTAAAATCAATTGTCTTCCCTTTTAGATATGATGATATCAGCCCAGCAATGTGACCATCTAACTCCACTAACTCCGCGAATAAATCATATATTTCATCATCTTCAGGCGCATCAGGAAATTTGACATTTTTGAAGTCTTCAAATTTCTTTACTAAATGGTCTTTGATGTATTCTTCTTTTTCTTTCATTCATGATTCTCCTTTTTTCGTGCCCGCTAGGACGGCGGGCATTTCAGCCCCCTAAATGACATATAACGTTCCGCCTTGCCGACGGCCACGAACCGGACAGGAGAAGCCTGACCCGGGAGAGGCGCTTGCCGCCCGGTGAGAGGGTGTGGATTCGGGCAACGTCCGAGTCCAAGGCCCGAATCCCTTGCGGCAGAGGCATTGTTATGTAACGTGGGCGGACCCGAATTTCAGAGGCTGGCAAGGAGGCCAGCCCCTTGCATCTGTCATTGTTATTCAAATAAAGAATGCATTTCTTTTGGCACTTTAATTACATCGGATGCTTTGTATAGCCCATCTTCAAGGTCTTTTTCTATACTCATTAGCAAGACTTCACCGTTAGTAAGCTTTATCGCAGTATAATGCTTATACTCATAACCGCTAGTCATGACTTTCTGCATCTCTTCAAACTCTACTTTTGTCACGTTTTCTTTTGCTGATTCAAAGAAGTACCTTTTAAGGGAATCATAATTGTCATATTGTATTCCTTTTGAGATAAGAAAGGCGGCGTTTTCCATTGAATCGGGTCTCATATCCTTTTTATCAGTGGTCAAGTAAATATATCCCACCATCGCCAATAGCAGTATAACCGCTGCGTAAAGTGTGTTTTTCATGTTTTCTTTTTCCTTCATGTATTTTCTATAGCCGCAGGACGCGGCTTGTCTTTCATCGCCCATGTTATATAACGTTTTGCATTGCCGACGCCCTTGAGCCGGACAAGAAGAGAATGACCCCAAAGAGGGACTTGCTCCCCGGCGAAGGGGTGTGGATTCGGGCGACCGTCAAAATTCACCCCAGAGCTGCCCGAAGCCCTTGCGGCAGATGCTTGGTTAGGCGGAGGGCTTAATTTTGATAGATTAATATCTTTTATTTCCTTTGTCTCTATTAGATGGCAATATCAGACTGAGAATTAATATAATCGCGAAAAAGCAAGCAAATCCGAAATTTTTAATGTACTTTACCGGATGTTTTCTCTCGTCATCTGTTGAAACACTATCATATGTAGCGTTTGGATACACTTTAACGATACTCCCGATTTGTGTTATGTTATAAAATTCCTCCGTAACATCTTTCGTTATTCTACCAACTTCCCTGTCGGGAAGTATATTGTAGATATCTTCTACTGTTCCTTTACCCGATTCAGGAATCAAGAACAGATTATCCCATCCTTTCTGTGAAGCCGCGTCACTTATCTTTCTTCTATCTTCGTCTGTTAAAAGAATATAAGTAATGTAATAAAGATTAACTGAGTGATTCCTTCCAAATGCTCTCGGGCTACGCACAGTTTTATTTTGGTAATCTTTTGTAATAACAAATGCATCCTTTTGAGTCTCTTTTGTCACTGCAGCATGGCAAGGTAATGAAAAGAAAACGAAGCAAGAGCATAGTAAAATCGTTATGATTCTAAAAGTGTTTCTTTTTATGCATCTATTAATCTGTTTCACGATACCTCCATCTTTAAGAATTGATGTGTTAAGTTCGTTCATCTTAGTTAATCTTATTGTTTCTTGTTGATTTCTTGAGGGCCTTTCGCCTAACGTTCCGCATTGCCGACGCCTTTGAACCGGACAGGAGGAGCCTGACCCGTTAGCGGGGCTTGCCCCCCGGTGAGAAGGTGTGGTTTCGGGCGACGTCCGGAACCGGCCCGGATCATGCCCGAAACCCTTGCGGCAGATGCACTGTTATATGGAGGAGGCCGCCGACCCCATAAACTGCCCCATATAGCCTAAAGTCGTTTCATAATATAGGTGTTATAGTCATAATCTATATTGAACTTCTTGTAATCTATTTCCATCAGTTCATCCCATTGAGGTATACCTGATGAAGAAAAATTCAAATAATACCATTTAAAAATCCTTCGTGTTGTTTCAAAATGGTGAATTATAATTCTTTTTCCTTCGCTCGTACATAGATGCTGCTCATATTTATCATTTACTGGTTTCGACCCATGTTTTGTGGAATTATAATACGTGTTCAATATAGTATAGTCACTCAGAAGCCTACGTTCATAAGGGTTCTTCGCTGTCCTATTAACAGCTTTTAACTTTTCAATTATTTTTTCTGATTCAATGGATTTTGCGACAGCATTCTTATCAATCTGTTTATTCAAGGCCGCTCCTAATAAAAGTAAAACGATCTCCATATCAGCTAGCATCGGAATTGGATCTGACAACACATATAATTGCATGTGTTCCTTAGCGCGCTGTAAATATATCTTATGAGGGCTTTGTGTCAAAATAAGATTTTGAAGATTAATTTCACCACTATTTCTATACATGGCAAAGCTGCCTTCAGAATCAATCTCCTTCCAGTTGCCCGTCAGAGTTTCTTGTCCGAACAACGTGAAATTTGCAGTTGAATTAGTATTTACTGAAAATGTGATATGTCCCGATTCGTATTCTTCCAGTACCATGGAACATATGCATTTGTCTTTATCCTTCCCGCATTTGTAACATATCATTTGGAAGTCCTTTCATATCATTGGGGTTGTTATGTTTTTAGGCCTCTTTCATATAACGTTTGGCTTGCCGACGCCCTTGAGCCGGACAGGAGGAGAATGACCCTAAAGAGGGACTTGCTCCCCGGCGAAGGGGTGTGATTTCGGGCGACCGTCCGAAATCGGCCCCGAAGTTAGCCCGAAATCCTTGCGGCAGAGCCTGTGTTATAGGACGTTGCTGCCTTCTATTCTTTCTTCCATTTCTAAATAGTCATCAATTGAAACAGGACTTAGGTGTCCAGGCGCCCTGCAAATTCCGATTTCCAATTCATTATGAAAATGATCTATTGAGTGCTTTCTATTATTTAAATATGTACTTTCTATAGATGTGTTGTATATTCGATTAATCTTCCTCTCGCATGCTTCAGTCAGTTCAAATATTCTTATTCGTCTTTCTGAACTGGTGGGATATTTTTTAATATCAATCGAAAATAAAACATCGATAATTTCTCCAACCAACTTTTTATCATCAATAAGTAGCAGCGTTTTGGCAATTTTCTTAGATAGATCACTCAGTTCTATATCATGTTTAATAATGCTGCCTTTTAAATCTCCTGTTTGAATAAATGTATCTTCAGCCATACAAAAGTAACCATAAACTTCACTCAATCTTCTCATGAGTCCATACAATTCTAATAATTGCTTTTCATTTCTTTGAATTTTATTAGTTCGTATTGAAAACCAATATGTCAATAAAGCTCCAAGAATGATAGATACTATCGAAATTAGTCCGCCAAATATTATTTCTGTCATTTGTTTTTTCAGCCTTTCATTTTGTCTTTTATCCTTGGCAATGTCCTATAACGTTTGGCTTGCCGACGCCCACGAACCGGACAGGATGAGCCTACCCGGGAGAGGCGCTTTGCCGCCCGGTGAGAGGGTGTGGATTCGGGCGACCGTCCGAATCAGCCCCAATCATGCCCGAATCCCTTGCGGCAGAGCCGGTGTTATACGAAGTTTATGGGGGTGAGCTTTCGCGCACTATGTGCGGAAGCGACTTCTTTTAAACTTCTTTTCAGTCTTGAATGTCAGTGGACCTCGGTTTTCAATTTCACGTATGCTCTAAACCCAAAAGGCAGCATAGATTACATCGGACAGATGGATAGGCCCTGCCAGTGCTGAACCCAATTGTCTTTTACTTCTTTCCATGTCTCTTTGGCCTTTCCAATTCTTTGATGGCTTTTAAACTTCTTTCGATGTCTCTTCAGCTCTTCAATTTCTTTAATGTCACTGCGATGTCTTTTCGTCTTTCAATTTTTTAGCCTATCGAAACATGGATGTGATCTGAAAACCTGTACTTCAGGAACACCCCATCTTTTGACCTTGATCTTTGTGACCGCATGGAGGCGGGAATACTTCTTTACCCCCATAAATTTTGTATAACGTTCCGGGTTTGCGACGCCCTTGAACCGGACTGGAAAAGCTTGACCCCGGAGAGGCGCTTGACGCCCGGTGAAAGGGTGTGGTTTCGGGCAGCGTCCGAAGCCCACCCGAATCATGCCCGAAACCCTTGCGCAAGACCCTTTGTTATGTGCTGGTAGTGGGCCAAGCTGAAGTGCAGGACGCACGTAAGCTTGTTTCATTCATTCTTTGATATTTCTTAGTACTTGATTGATGCATTTGTTTTAAAATTCGGGGTACAAAATCACCATAAGTTTTACAAAGGAGGATATACCATGGAAGATAATCCAAAACCCCGATTTGCTGAAGAAAAGAATAAAATTCTTTATCAGAACGATGAAATAATGCACATGCATTCTGAAATAACGAAAACAATTGAGTTTATAAAGAATAACATGTTGCAATACCTATACTACTCATTAGGGTTACAGGCTGCACTTTTTGGATATTTCCAAACTGCCGTAAGCAAAGAAGATGGACTTGCACTATTTAAAAGTGTTCCTTGGATTTTTGTTGCAGTCTCTCTGTTGATTGCACTTATATGTACAATATTTACCAGACAGTATTACTATAACTATAAATTTTTGCAGTATCGTCTTGAATGCTATATCGAACCCAAACTATCCCCAAGCGCTCGCATGGTATTTGACATACCTAATTTCTTGAATTTTGATTTTTGCGCTGATAAAGACAGTATTAATAAAGATTATAAAGACTTTATAAAATGGACAAAAGATCCTTTCCAAAAGATGTTTTTTATAACAAACTGGGGAGTCTCTTTGTTTGTTATTTATTCAATTTATCCCGTTATCATACGTTCGTTCACACAGTTCTTATCAGATAACGTTTTTGTTCTTAACTTGGCAGTTTTCATTGTGTTCATTGGGGTTATTTATTTTCTATTTTTGTACAACACTAAGAAAACGAATCCATCCATTAAAATTTTAATTTGGTTGAGACCACTTGAAAACAGCGCCCTAAAAACTGCCAAAATTCATATTGAATATGCTTGTTTGCTTGACGAATTTACCGATAAATGTTTCTCCGAACATGATCTTAGGAAACGGATTAGTGAACTTAAAAAAAAATGTGATTCAGACTCGTGATGTCTTGTATCTTTTAATTTAGTGCCCACCAGGACGGTGGGCATATTATGTTTGCCCACTACTGGCATATAACGTTCCGCATTGCCGACGCCCTTGAGCCGGACAGGAGAAGAATGACCCCAAAGTGGGACTTGCTCCCCGGCGAAGGGGTGTGGATTCGGGCGACCGTCAGAATCCGCCCCAGAGTTGCCCGAAGCCCTTGCGGCAGATGCACTGTTAGCAGATGTGCATAAATTATTGTTCATTTTGAATTTCAAGGCTTTTTTTATGAAGTGCATTAATAAATGTGTCAAAAGCCTGAATTGCTTCTTTCGCTGTTGTTAAATTAGAGTATACAGTCTTTCCTTTTACATCAAATCCAGAACTTAAAGTTGATACATGCACTATTTTATGTCTAAACAAAATGAAATCACGTATATTTTCAATTACCGGGCTTTTGGGTAATAGTTCTCCAAACACTAATTTATATCCCTTGTTATAAGCAACTTTACAATTGTCAAAGTTTTGAAAATTAATGCGTTCTTTAGATAGCCATTCAAGATATTTAGCACTATTACCAAGCTGATCCTTTTTGTCTTGCATTTTCTTAGCGTCAGATTCTAAATTTGAAAAAAATTTGCTTTCAAGACTCGCAATATCACAATTGTGCCATTCCTCAAAAATCTCCACAAAACGCTTTTGAGTATAAACCTCGAATCCTGACACTAATGCCATTATTACGTAATTGCATACAATCGTTTCAAACAAATGCTCTTCTTCTGATTTTCCCTTGATTAAGATTTCAATACCTTGCATTGTGTCATTCCAAGATTCAATCGCAGTTGGCATTATTACTGTTTCGCCTCCCTCAACCCAGTAAAACTGAATAACTTCAGTTCCATCACTTCCAATTTGAATAACACGTTCATCAGAAGTCACTTTATATTTTGTCGTATGGATAGTCCCTACACTGCTAAGAACACCTACCGGAAGACGAGTAATTTGGGCACTAATTGAAATATTCTCTGTGTTCCATTTCAATTGAACAAATAGAATCTTTGAAGGTGGTAGTTTATTCATGTTGATTGAAGCAATACGAGTCCCTAAGCCAGGCGAAGAATAAATGAAGCTCAGAAGCATTTCTGAATTTCTCTGCAATGAAAAAACTCTGCGCCCAGTTGCAATTTCAAAGATTTTTATGTTTTCTGTTGGTTGGTCAAAAAGATTATGATCTGATAGTCTGAATGAAACGCTTCCGACCGGACAGTTCATTTCTTCTTTATTCTTTTCAAATATACTTTGCTGGCAAGGCATCTGTTGTCTCCTTTGTTTTGTGCATGTCTGCTAACGTTTGGCTTGCCGACGCCCTCCGAACCGGACAGGAGGAGCTTGACCCGTAAGTGGGGCTTGCCCCCCGGTGAGAGGGTGTGGTTTCGGGCGACCGTCCGAAATCGGCCCCGAACTGCCCGAAACCCTTGCGGCAGAGCCTGTGTTATAAGATGTGGTGGGGGGCTTACGAAGCCAGAGTCGCCATGGATGGCGACCCCCAGAATGATTTTCCTAGTTTAGTATCACTCATTCCCAGAAAACATGAAAATCGATTTCAACTTTACTTGGTATAATTGTAATATTCTGAAGCAACATTGTTTCAGAATCAATTCTTTCTATTCTCATGTTAGAAGCGTCAAACCATATGTTTTTTATTTCTATATCAAATGCATAGTCAAATTCTCCGACACGGACGAGTCCTGACGATTTCAAATTGTATTTGTGCTGAGATACAAAAGGACGATACTCATCGGGATTAATCAAAATTTGTTTTACTGCAATTTTTGCATTATAATCCAAAACTGCCCTCACATTTTTCTCATCAATTTTACTGAGTTTGATCTTGTTAAGCTCGTTAGGGTTAATCTCCATCAGTTCAAATTTCATCGGATCGTCCATCTGAGCAACCCTTATGATTTCTCCGCTTGCCAGTGTATTAATGTACATTTTGCACTCTCCTTTTTTTGATTGCACTTTATCTTTGCTCCGCGCAGGACGCGCGGGTTTCTCCCCCCACCATGTCTTATAACTACTGTGTTTACGACCCATGTCATATATTCATCCATCTGGTTGGAGTTCACGACTGTCGTATATGCTGATGAATTGGTGGGATATGCGACGGATGTCGTTAACTCTATCTATGGGCGGGGGAGTTAAGGGGGATGTAACCTCTTAAGACACCTTATTGTGAGCCCATCAACTTATCAAGGGGGCTGGATATGCGACAAAGGTCTTTGGTGGATACGTGGGTATAGATCTCGGTGGTCTTTGAACTCTGGTGACCAAGCAGTTCTTGGATGTAGCGGAGATCGGTTCCGTTTTCCAGGAGATGGGTTGCAAAGGAATGTCTCAAGGAATGGATCCCGACCGGCTTTTGGATGCCCGCTGCCTGTAAAGCGTTCTTAAAGACTCGCTGTGCGGTCCGCTCGGTAATATGCCCATCCGGCTCGGCGCTTCCAAACATCCAGCGATCCGGTTTATATTCAACGATGTATTCTGCCAGCAATCTGGCGCATTGGTCGGACAGAATGGACATCCGGTCTTTGGCACCTTTCCCGTGTTCAATCCTCAGGGTCCGCCTTTCAAATGAAACGTCTGATAATTTGAGTCTGCAGACCTCACTGACTCTGAGACCAGAGGAATAGGTGATTGCAAGGAGCAATCGGTGTTTCTTGTTCGAAAGAGCATTCAAAATCTTTAGCACTTCCTGCCCGCTTAGCACTTTGGGCAGCGTACTTTCTTTCTTGGGGCGGCTGAGAGGCATCACATCCGTGTCCAGTCCACTGAGCTTCAGATACTGTTTGACTGCATTCACCGCTTGGTTAGCAAAGGCATGGGAACATTTTCTGACTTCCAGGCAGTGATAGATGTAATTGTTCACCGTCACTGCAGAATCCACATCCACATTCAGTGCTTTGCAGTGCTGCAGATACAGGTTCAAATGGCTTTTGTAGCTTTTGATTGTACGGCTGCTGTAGCCTCTGATTCGGAGTGATTTAACCAGTTCATCAGCCGCAAGCTGTAAATTGCTGATATCCTGGACTTTATTTATGGCGATGCCAAGCAATGCTTTCAGATCATCCAGCGGGATTGATTCTTTCGGTATCACCCAGATCTTCCTTTCAGGGTTCCAACGGGCACCTTTCAGTGCTTTTAACTTTTTAATCAATGCTTCTGCGTATAAAATCTTCAATTCATATGTCGCTGTTGTCTCCGTAATCATGGCTCCCCCCAAGACTTTTGACTGTTGTCTGCCATGATGTCGATTTTCCTCTTTCTGTAATTCTACATCGAACTGGTAATTCCTGCTCTTTTTTACTATCGTTTGAGAAATTCCCGCCCCTTTATCTGCCTTGACTGAAAAAGGACTTCCAAGCGTGGTGAACGCAAGGAAGTCCTTTTATCAGTCGTCTTACATACTTTAAGTTTATACCTTTTCCAGATAGATTCCGGATACATGATCATTCAGGTCATGTTCTTCAAATGCCTTATCTGAAGCAGCTTCCAGGGAAACCCCCAGGGTTTCTGAGCAGATATGCTCTTTAGCGGCTTCTAGGGCAGCAGTGACTTCTTCATCCCCTTGGTACCAGATGCGGATGCTGTCCATCATTTCGTAGCCGTTGCTCTTCCGCATTTGCTGGACTTTTGAGATGAACTCCCGTACGTACCCTTCCTGAACCAGCTCTGGTGTAAGGGTCGTATCCAGGATCACAAAGCGGTTGTTTTCCATTTTAACGGTGAAACCTTCTTTGGCGGAAATGCTCACCTGGACCAGTTCGTTGGTCAGTTCCACTGTCTCCCCATCGAATAGGAAGCCTACGGTTTCTCCGGCTTCTACTCGGGGAGCAATGGCCGCTGCATCGGCGACTGCCAGGGCCTTTTGGAAGGCACCCAGCTTCGGCCCAAGGATGGGTCCTGCCACTTTAAAATTCGGTTTCAGGCTGAAATTCATGAACTGCTGCAGATCCTTCTCGAAGACCACATGCTTGACGTTGAGCTCTTCCTGCATGAGGGGGACCAAATCGCCCATGGTCGCCTCGTAGGCGCCGTCAATAATAACGGTTCCCAACGGCTGGCGGACTTTGATCTTGACGGTTTCCCGGGCGCTCCTGCCCAAGGTTACCAGATGCTGCACCAATTCCATTTTGGCTTCCAGATCATTGTTGATCAATGATTCATCTGCCTCGGGGAACGCTGCCAAATGGACGGACTGCTCGCCGGTGAGGTTTCGGTACAGCTCCTCTGTGATGAAGGGTGCAAACGGCGCGGAAAGCCGGAGGACTGTGCTGAGCGCTTCCAACGTGGTATTGTAGACAGCCATCTTGTCGTCGGTGAGCCCCTCATCCCAGAAACGGCGGCGGGATCTTCGGATGTACCAGTTGGATAGGGATTCGTTGACGAATTCCTGGATGTAACGGACGGACTTGGTGGTGTCGAAGACTTCCATGGATTCTGTAACGTTTTTCACCAGATTGTTCATCTTGGAAAGCAACCAGCGATCCAACTCGGGCCGCTCACTGGCGGGCACGTTAAAACTGGAGGCATCGATGCCGTCGGTGTTGGCATAGAGGGCGAAGAAGTTGTAGACGTTCTGAAGGGTTCCGAAGAACTTGCTGCGCACTTCTTTCAGGCCTTCAATATCGAATTTGGTGGGTACCCAGGCTGGGGAGACATAGTACATGTACCATCGCACTGCGTCGGCGCCGAATTTGTCGAACAGCTCGAAGGAATCCACGACATTACCCTTGGTCTTGGACATTTTCTTGCCTTCTTTGTCCAGGATCAGGTCATTGACCAGCACATTCTTGTAGGGCGCTTTTCCGGTGACGAAGGTGGATACGGCCAACAGGGAGTAGAACCAGCCCCGGGTCTGATCGATGCCTTCGCAGATGAAGTCTGCCGGGAACAGCTGATCGAAGTTCTCTTTGTTTTCGAATGGGTAGTGGTGCTGGGCAAAGGGCATTGAGCCACTGTCAAACCAGCAGTCGATGACATCGGGTACCCGGGTCATGGTGCCGCCGCATTTCTTACAGTTGATGTGGATGTCGTCCACGTAAGGACGGTGCAGTTCGATGGACATATCGATTTTCTCGATGGCCCGATCGATCAGCTCCTGACGGGAGCCGATACTGTCGATTTCGCCGCATTCACAGCGCCAGATGTTCAGTGGCGTACCCCAGTAACGGCTGCGGGAAATAGCCCAGTCGTTGAGGTTTTCCAGCCAGTTGCCGAACCGCTTCTCCCCTACATGGCTTGGGAACCAGTTAACGCCATTGTTGTTGGCCACCAGTTGATCCTTCAGCTTGGTCATTTCAATGTACCAGCTGGGCTTGGAGTAGTAAAGCAGCGGTGTCTGACAACGCCAGCAGTGAGGATAATTGTGCTCCATCCGCTGCTTCTTGAAGAGCTTCCCTTCAGCGCCCAGCCACTTGATGATTTCCACGTCCGCATCCATGACGAACATGCCTTCCCAGGGGGTCGTGGTGTATTTCCCGGTTTCATCCACGGGCTGAGGAACCGGCAGATTGTACCGGCGCCCGGTGTTATAGTCATCTTCACCGAAGGCAGGAGCCGTGTGAACGATACCTGTGCCATCGCCTGTGGTGACATAGTCTGCTACGGTGACGAAGAAGGCTTTTTTATCCACCTTTATGAAGGGCATCAACTGGTCGTACTCCATGTACTCCAGATCTTTCCCCGTCATTTCCTCAAGAACTTCAAACTCCCCTTCAAGAACGGCCTTTGAAAGATTTTTTTCTACATAGTACACGGTCCCCTCATGGCGGACCTTTTGATAGGTTTCATGGGGATTAACGGTGAGAGCCACATTGGAAGCCAAGGTCCATGGTGTGGTTGTCCAGACCAGGAAATACTCATCCTTGTCCTTCACCTTGAATTTAACGGTTACGGTATTGGTCTTGATCTCTTTATAGCCCAGAGCAACCTCGTGGGAGGCCAAACCTGTCCCGCAGCGGCTGCAGTAGGGCAGGATCTTGTGCCCTTCGTAAATGAAGCCTTCTTTGAAGAACTTATCGAGGATCCACCACTCCGTTTCAATGAAATTGTTGTCCAGGGTGATGTAGGGGTTATCCAGATCTACCAGGTAAGCCATCCGCAGGGTTTGATCCCGCCACACTTCCTCGTATTCGAAGACGGAATCCCGGCACTGCTGGTTGAATTTTTCGATGCCGTAGCCCTCGATCTCCACCTTGCTCTTGAGACCCAGGCGCTTTTCAACCTCAAGCTCTACAGGGAGCCCGTGAGTGTCCCAGCCAGCCTTACGCTTCACATGGTACCCTTTCATGGTCTTATAGCGGCAGACAGAGTCCTTGAGTGCCCGGGCGATGACGTGATGGATTCCTGGGCGGCCGTTGGCCGTAGGCGGACCATCATAGAAAATAAAGGGCTTGGTCTCCGGGCGCAGCTCCACGCTGAGTTTCAGAAGGTCGATTTCTTTCCAGTACTGTGCAATCTCTGCCTCGGTCTGTTTCACCGGGGTATGGGGAAGTTCTTTGTAATGCTTCATAGGAATCATCCTTTCGTCGTTTGAATGCAAAAAATCCCTGAGAATCACTTCTCAGGGACGAACATGCCGCGGTACCACCCACATAATCGCTGTTGCCAGCAATCGCTTGATTCGGAGATAACGGTCCGTACCGGCTGCTCTTACTGATTTCAGAACAGCTGCTCCTGGGTGATATTCACTGACTGTCCCCACCGGTTCGCACCACCCACCGGCTCTCTCAAGGGTTCTGATCAGCTACTGATCCCACTCACTGCTTTTTAATATGGCTGTCTATTCTACACCCATTGATTATAGCCAAAAAAACATTATCCGTCAATTGAATCATGCTCCAGCATTTCCAGCTGTGCCTGAACCATGGTTCGGAAACGGGTACGATAGGTGATCAGTTCCCGGCGAGCTTCCTCATGACGGGCCTTAACCAGCTGCAGCTCTTGCTCTGTCTCGTGAACACGCCGCCGGGCTTCCTCTTCAGCAGTCTTGATGATCAGCTCCGCTTTCTGCTGGGCACTTTCCATGAGGTCGTCCGCTGTCTTTTTAGCAATCACCAGAGTTTCCGACAAAGTCTTCTCCATCAGTGAATACCGATTCAGGTCTTTTTCTCCCCGCTCCAGCCGTTCCTTCATTTCTAGATTTTCATTGACATATTTTTCGAGGGTTTCCATGACTTCATTCAGAAACAGATCGACTTCCTGCTCCTTGTAGCCCCGCATGGCTCTGGAGAATTCTTTTCTCTGTACATCCAACGGTGACAGCAACGGGCCACCTCCTTATCCTGTGGTTTTTGATATGATTACACGGAGCCGGTCCTTCCGGGTAGCTCCTTGTATTTCTTTCAGGACAAACCGGCCATAACCTCTGACGGATACCATATCCCCTTCGGCAATCTGGGCAGCTAAGCCGGATACGGTCTTATAGTTGACCTTCACCTTCTCCCCGCGGACCAAGTCCTGAGCATCCGATCTGGAAAGATTCCAAACAGAAGCCACCAGGGAATCCAGCCGCTGGGCGCTGATGAACACGGTAATCAGGGTTTCGTCCGTACTAGCCGGTACCAGGGCTTCCAATCCTTGAACCTCAACGGTGACCGGATCTCGGCTGATGCTGTCCAACTGCCATGCCAAGATGGCAGCGGCTTCTTTCAAACAGACAATCTGCGCACCCCAGGGGTGGAGGATGATATCACCGACCCGTTCCCGTTTGATTCCCGCACCGACCACAGCACCCAATACGTCGCGATGAGACCAGGAACAGTCCCCTCGAGGCGGTTTAACCGTCAGAACTTGGATCGGAAAATCCTCCGGATCCTGCTGTTGGGGATTGAAATGAAAAATCCGATATTCCGCCTGTGGCAAGCCGCCAATCAATTCCCACGGAATCATACATTCCTTATGTAACACGGCTTCTAAAAAATGCTGCACCTCAGGGTCGTAGAACACGGTGTGTTCTGAGGAACCGCGCTTATCTGCCAGGCGGCACCGATCCATCACCCGGTCATAAGGTTCCCTGAACTGGGGTGGGATCTTGCTCTTTTCCAAAGGTTTTCCGGTGGCCATTAGAGCTTAAGAATCAAGCCGGCCAGGAACTGGATCGCCAGCATGGCAATGATGGGCGAAAAATCCAGCATCCCGCCAATCCCAAGTTTTTGCTGAAGCAGTCTGAATGGTGCCAAAAGGGGCTCTGTCACTTGGAAGAAGAAATTGGCCACCGGGTTCCGGTAGTCCTTTACAATCCATGACATCAGGACCCTGACGATGATGAGAAAATTCAGTACCTGTACAAATTGATAAATTGCAGTTTTAAGTATCAGCATAGGATATCCTTATCTTTCGAATTTTCCCCAGTTATAGAGGGTTCCCGGTGCGTATTCATCGGCCTTGACATCACCGGAGATGTCGACATTGCTGGGTGCCAGGATGAATATTCCTTTTGAGACTTTCTGGATCTGTCCATCCAAGGCATACAGAGCGCCGCTGCAGAAATCAAAGATCTTGCGCGCCAGGTCCGCATCCAGATTCTCCAGATTGATGATGACAGGTTTCCGGTTCTTCAGGTTATCGACAATGCTCGCGGTTTCGTCAAATTCAGTGGGTTGATGGATGACGACTTTCATCTGCGCGTTACTGTGGATGTTCACCACTTTGTTCTTTGTCGTGACATTGTACGACTGGCTCCGACCATAATCTTCAGGATCCTGCGTCATTACGGAAGGGTGTTGCTTCTTTTCTTCCATCGGTGCATCGTCTTCGGCGTAATCATCCAACCCCATGAAAAACTTCACCTTATCAATGAATTTCTCTGCCATATTACCCTCCTAAACAGCGTAATTTCGGGATCCGAATATTCCGGTTCCCACTCGGACCATGGTGGCCCCTTCTTCAATTGCAACCTCAAAATCGTGGGTCATGCCCATGGACAGATGTTCCATCCGAACATTGGGGAGATCTAATGTCTTCATATCCTCGAAAAGCGTTTTTAGACTTCTGAATACTATTCTAACATCTTCTGGGTCCTCTAGGAATGGAGCTACGGTCATGAGTCCGCGCACTTGGACATGATCCATGTCCTGAAGCGATTCAAGAAAGACAGGAACCTGCTCCGGCAAAAGACCGAATTTTGAAGCTTCCTGACCTACATTGACCTCTACCAACACCTCTACAGGTTTTCCCCGATGGCTGGCCCGCTTTTGAAGTTCGTGAGCCAGGTGAATGGAATCCAGAGAGTGGATCAATTCCACCTTATCGATAATCTGGCGGACCTTGTTGGTTTGAAGGTGTCCGATCAGATGCCAGCAGATATCTGGCCCGACAGCCTCATATTTATGGAGAACCTCCTGGACTCTGTTCTCTCCCAGGATGGTCATCCCCGCCGCAACAGCGATACCGATTTGGTCCACATCAATGGTCTTGGTCACGGTAATCAGCTGAACCGAGGCCGGGTCTCTGCCTGAGCGCCGACAGGCGTCATCGATACGGGACTGGATGTGCTTTATATTCTCAGCTATGGGATTCATGATTCACTCCGAATTCTGACTTGAAGAGATATCTTTCTTGCTGGGGTTGCGCAGGATAAAATCTTTCCGGTTGATGGTTTCAATCTTTTTAAGATCTTTCCCTGTTCCCGTATAATAGCTGTCTTCTGCCAAGATTGTCCGATCCGGCAGCTTGCTGATCACTTGGACTGGCAGAAGCGATTTTCGATTGTTCCCATCTACGGTAATTACCTGGAGTTTTTTTCCGTTCTCTACCACGGCAGAGGTCGGGACTGAAAGACCAGGGTAACTGTCCATGAGGAGCTCCGTTTTCACCTGCCGCATTTTATGAAAATCCGGTAAGGCGCCCCGCGATTCCAAAATTAAAATGGATTGCCCATCCTGATCAAGGATGTCCTTCATGGTCGCTTGAAAGGATTCTTCGCCAATCCGCAGATCCAGTCCCTGAGATTGCCCCAGAACTTGTCTGTCTGTTGGAGAGATCGGTACTCTCAGATACCAGACGGAGCTGTCCACTAGCTTGTAGAGGAGGCTCCCTGCCTGTATTTCCGGCACAGCAATTCCGATGGGGGCTTTCAAATCCAGGGCTGCCGCTGGTATTGCCCGGTAAAGAGCCGGTTTCAAGGTTTCCTCAAGTCCATCGGAATAAAACGAGACAATTCCACTTCCTGGACTTCTGATTTCAAGCACCTGACCCGTCTTAGCCGCTGCATTCCCCGCAGCGGTTGTCTCAGGCTGATACCCATTCTCCAGTGCCGTTATCTCATTTTCCAGTTGGATCTTTTCAGCGAGCTTCATGTTCAAGTCTGCCTTTAGACTGGAAATACCCGTGATCTCTCCCGCATTGACCCCGCTGGAGATATCCTCCAAAAGCTTTTCAACGTCCCCATCCAATTGGGTTTTCTTCTGCTTGTTCGCTTCCAGAACCCCTTGAGAAGCTAAAGGCCCCTGGGGAAGCTGCGTTGTCCCGGATACCACGATTTGGGCGATTTTCTGACCCGCCTGCACCTTTTCCCCATCCTGGACAAAGTAAGTGACCATACCGCTGTTCTGGGAGTAAATCCGGGATTCCTCCCGAAGCATCAGTCCCGTCAGACTGCGGCTGACCGATATATTCTCAGGAACCGGGCTGCATCTGCCCATCCAGGCGGTTGCACGGCTAATGCCCGCATAGCTTCCCCAGATCACCAGGGTGATGACCAGAAGACTGAACAGCAATCTGCCCGGACGGATCTTCATTTTACGTCTTGCCATGGCACACTCCTGTTAAAATATCTTTCCATAGCGCGTGACAACTTTCAGCTTGCGGATGGCGGGAACGCTCAGTGTCACCAGTTCATCCCGAGACGTAACCAAACAAAGGCTGTTATCCTTTTTTCTGGCGCCCAGGACCGTTCCCCGAATCCTTACATTATCTTTCAGATAGACCTGGATCTGATCCCCGATCATCAGGTTCACTTTCCCCACGCGGAATGCTTTGAGTTCCACGGAATCGATATCCATCTGGGTAAGCTTCTGAGAAGGGATATGGACCCGGTCGTGATAGAGATCCATTTTTTCCTTAAGGACTGTCATGACATATCCGAAAACAGATACCCCCAACAGCAGCATGGTGATGATCATCAGAAATTCCATTGGGAACACCTCCCTCTTACGCCCATTCCCCCGTGCGGGCCAGGAATTCACTTTCGTGCTTCAGGCTGCGCAGCATCAGGTTGTTCACCGCTTCACGGGCGTCCATGCCCTGATGAAGGATTCTGAACAGCTCTGTGGTGATGGGCATTTCAATGGTATGACGCTGTGCAAGATCATATGCGGACCGGGTGGTGAAAAAACCTTCAACCACCATGCCCACGGCTTCCAGTGCCTGAGGAACCGGCATCCCTTCGCCGACAAGCATCCCAAAACGCCGATTCCGGCTATGGGCGCTGGTACACGTAACAATCAGGTCGCCAATGCCCGCCAGCCCGGCAAAGGTTTCCGTCTTGGCACCCAGCACCAGCCCCAACCGGGTAATTTCAGTGATTCCCCGGGTAATCAGCGCCGCCTTGGCATTGTCGCCATAGCCCAGGCCATCACTGATGCCTGCACCGATGGCGATGATGTTCTTCAAGGAGCCTGCCAGTTCCACACCTGCCACATCGGGGTTCGTATAAACCCGGAGTGCCCCGGTTGAAAATGTATCCTGCACCATTTCAGCTATCCGTCTGGACTTGCAGGCAGATACCAGGGTGGTCGGCATCCCCTTGGCCACCTCTTCCGCATGGGAGGGGCCAGAAAGGACGCAGTAATCATTAAGGGGCATGTATTCTGTCACGATTTCGGAAATCCGTTTCAAGCTGTTCATCTCGATGCCCTTGGAAACATTGACCACCACCTGATTGGCGTTAGTCCACTGCCCCATGTTCTTCAGGACCTCCCGGACACTCTGAGAAGCAACGGCCATGAGAAGGACATCCGCACCGGTCACGGCTTCCCGCAAATGGGTGGTCACCGTGATGCTATCGGGCAGTATCAGGTCTTTCAGATATTTATTGTTATGCCGGGTTTCACGGATGCTGGCTGCCTGCTCCAGGTCCCTTGTCCAGAGAACGACCTGCTCTCCCTGGTTTGCCAAGAGGGCTCCCAACGCCGTTCCCCAGCTTCCCGCACCTATCACGGCTATTCTCATTGTATTACCTCTTCTTTATGTTTGCTATCTACTGCTGCTCTTCTGTCGCACTTCCATCTTGATCGGCGTCCCTTCAAAGTTGAAGTGCTTCCGGATCGTGTTCTCAAGGTAGCGCATATAGGAGAAGTGGGCCAGCTCTTCGTCATTGATGAAGACGATGAACTTCGGCGGTTTAACGGAGGCTTGGGTCATGTAGTAGATCTTAAGCCGCTTGCCTTTGTCCGAAGGCGGCTGGTTCATCAGAATCGCCTGGCTGATGATATCGTTCAGCGTGCCGGTAGGAATCCGCATGGCGTGCTGATTGGATACGAAATCCACCATTTCCATGACTTTATTGACCCGTTGACCGGTCAGCGCCGAAACAAAGAGGATGGGCGCATAGGTCATGAACGCCAATTCGTTGCGGACGGTCTTTGTGAAATCATTGAAGGTGTTGTTGTCTTTTTCTACCAGGTCCCATTTATTCACCACGATGATGGAGCCTTTCCCAGCTTCATGGGCAAATCCAGCGACCCGTTTGTCCTGCTCAGTGACCCCTTCCAGGGCATCGATGACAATCAGACACACATCGGCCCGCTCAATGGCGGTCATGGCTCTAAGAACGCTGTACTTTTCGATATTCTCCTCAACCCGGCTCTTGCGGCGGATACCTGCCGTATCAACGAGAACGTATTTTTTCTCTCCCATGGCGAATGGGGTATCGATGGCTTCCCGGGTAGTGCCTGCGATTTCTGAAACGATGACCCGCTCTTCCCCCAGGATGTTGTTCACCAGGGAAGACTTGCCCGCGTTGGGCTTTCCGATGACCGCGACGCGGACCACATCTTCCTCGTAGTCATCCATCAGATGCTCAGGGAACATGGATACCACTTTGTCCAGAAGATCCCCGAAGTTCAGGCTGTTGATGGCTGAAATCGGAAACGGTTCTCCCAGGCCGAGGCTGTAATATTCATAATAGGTTTCGGGCAGGCTCATATTGTCGAGCTTGTTGGCTACCAGCAGCACCGGTTTCCGTGAACGGCGAAGCATGTTGGCGATTTCTTCATCGGCAGTGGAAGCAGTTGCTTTGCCGTCAATCATGAAGATGATGACATCGGAGGTCTCCACAGCGATTTCCGCCTGTTTCCGGATCTGATTAAGTAAGATATCATCGGTATGGGGATCGATCCCGCCCGTATCAATCATCGTGAACTTTGACTGAAGCCATTCGGCATCGCAATAAACCCGGTCCCGCGTAACGCCTGGCGTATCTTCTTCAATTGATACGCGGTGTCCTGAAATCCGGTTGAAAAACGTTGATTTTCCTACATTAGGCCGCCCTACGATGGCGACAATCGGTTTACCCATTATACTTTCCTCCTGCTTTCAATTAAAGCCCTGTAGAATGAAGAACCGTCCGGCGAAACCGCCTGGCAGGATATGCCGAGTTCAGCTTCCAAGCCTTCCAGTGTCATGTCGTCTAAAAAAAGTGTTTCTTCAGCTTTCAGCATGGAACGGGACACCAAAAGACGGTCTCCCTCTATGTGATCTTTCAGGGCGCGAACCAGGTCCTGGCCGGTCAGAAGTCCGGCAACCGTGATGGCCTTCCCAAAAAAGTGATTTTCTACTGCGATAACCTCGATCTGAACCTGAGGGAACCGTTCGGTGAAACGGGCACACAGGGTCTGGATAAAGGGGGATGCCAACACACCTGTAGCGATGATGAGCTTTTGGGGGGCGGGAACCTTCCGTCCGCGCTTGAAGGCCTGATCGAATTCCGATTGGAATTTCTGAATCAGTCCCACGCCGTTTTCAATCTGTGGAAAGCCTTCATAGGCCTCCTGCGGCGGAACCGGAACCTCCGCCTTGAGATAAAACTCATCGGCGCCGTAAACAAACCGGGTCCCCAGGATCTTTAGGAAATGCGCCTGCCATTTTTCCAGCTGATCCAGCACAGCCCTGGCACAGTCTTTATCCACTGCAGGAATGTCGGACAGCCCTTCCCGGTATTTCGTCAGCCCCACCGGCACCACCGCCAGGGAAGTCATGCCGGGATACAGGGCGCTGAGATCCTCAATGGTCCGGTCCAGCTCAGCCCCATCGTTCCAGCCGGGGCACAGGACAATCTGGCCGTTGAGCTTGATGCCCCCCTCCGCCAGCTTGGCCATGCGGAGCAGTACATCACCGGCAAATCGGTTCCCCAGCATGGCCGTCCGAAGCTCGGGATTGGTCGTATGGATGGAGACGTTCACCGGGCTGATCTGGTAGCGGATCATCCGGTCGATGTCACTGTCCGAGACGTTTGTCAGGGTGATGAAGTTCCCCTGGAGAAAGGACAGCCGAGAATCATCATCCTTAAAATACAGGGAATCCCGCATCCCTGGAGGCATCTGGTCAATAAAGCAGAAGACGCAGGCATTGCTGCAGTTACGAGCATCATCCATGATGGGGTTTTCAAATTCGATGCCAAGTTTCTCATCGAACTCCTTATCAATTTCAAGAACCCAGACTTCTCCGTCCGGTTTCTGGATTTCCACCTCAATACTTTCGTCCGCCGCCAGAAACAGGTAATCGATGACATCATGAACCTGGGTTCCATTGATCGTCAGCAGGCAATCCCCTGCAACGACACCCATTTCTGCGGCAATGCCATCCGGATCCACATATGCTATTTTGTTTTGAATCGGTTTCTTTTTTTCTGTAGCCATGATTACTCCTGTAGTGCCATCAAGGCCGCCATGCGGCCGGTATTGCCCTGATCCCTGCGATGGGAATACAGCAGATCAGCATTGCATTGGGTACAAAGGGACGTGTCTTGGATCCGTTTGGGGGATACACCGGCATGAACCAAAAGAGCCGTATTGATCCGATTCAGATCCACGTGGGGTTTGCCGTTTTGCCAGTGGAGCCAGGGTAAAGCGTCCCGCAGGGCATCCATGGCCTCAAAAGCACGAACCACCTCATCGCCCACTTCAAAGCAGCAGGGTCCGATTGCCGGCCCCAGAGCCGCAAGCAGGTCCTCTGGCTTGGAACCGTACCGCGCCGCCATTGCCTGGACAAGCTTCGGGCCGATGGCCTGTGCGGTCCCCCGCCAACCACTGTGCACCATGCCGATGGCCCGGTTCTCCGGGTCAAACAGCAGGATTGGCATGCAGTCAGCATAGAGGGTTGCCAGCGTGACCCCCGGGACGTTCGTCATCAATCCGTCCGCTTCGTGGACCACCTCATGCAAATTGCCTGCAGTCACCTCATGTATCCGGTCACCATGTACCTGATCTGAGAACACAAAGGAACCCGGGGATACTCCCAGGGCTTCGGCTACCCGCCGGTGATTTTCTATGATGTTTTCCGGAGAATCCAGGGTTCGACGTCCCATATTCAGGGAAGCCAATGATTCCTTGCTGACTCCGCCCGTACGGGTCGTGATGCCATGCGTATTCAACCCGGAGGCAATGAAGTGCGGGAACTGGATCAGATGGATCCCACACTTTTCAACAAGCAAATAATGGGGGTTCATGATTTCTCCATCAAATATTCTTCTCATTGACGAGCTTGGTCAGTTCATCAATAAAGGTGTTGATATCCTTGAACTGGCGGTAAACCGAAGCAAACCGCACATAGGCTACTTCGTCCAGGGTTTTGAGCTCTTCCATGACCATTTGGCCGATGACATTGGATGAAATCTCTTTTTCCATGGAGTTGTGGAGTTTTTTCTCAATGCGGTCAATGACGACCTCCATCTGTTCCATGGATATAGGCCGCTTTTCACAGGCTTTGATGATGCCATTGAAAATTTTATTCCGGTTGTACGATTCACGGTTTCCGTCCGTCTTCACGACAACCAGAGGAATCTCTTCAACTTTTTCGTATGTTGTGAACCGATTCTTACATTTGATACATTCACGGCGCCGACGGATCGCGTGCCCTTCATCAGTTGGGCGAGAATCAACTACCTTTGCTTCTTCGTAATCACAAAACGGACATTTCATCAGCAACTCCCCCTTCCCATCATTATACATGATATGGGGCTACTAATAAAGCAATATACTGTCCTTGGTATAGTAACGGACACAACAGTGACCCGGACAAGTCCGGGTCACTTAAGTTCAGCTTATCGTTTGCGTCGCAGGAAGGTTGGAATATCAAGCTCGCCTTCCTGGGCATCTGCTTTATCCTCTAGCACTTCTTCTACAACAGGGGCCGCAACAGGAGCTTCGGAAGCCGGTGTTCTTGCTTCCACTTTCACATGATCATGAACAGCTTTCTGGATATGGTCCGTTGCGAAAATCCCGCCGAAGCTGGGGCCATCGAAGCCGGTGGCGATGACGGTCAACCGGATTTCATCCTTCAGGGATTCGTCGATCACGGCACCGAAGATAATGTTGGCATCCGGATCGGCTGCCTGGGCAACCACTTCAGCAGCTTCATTCACTTCGAACAACCCCAGGTTAGCGCCCCCGGTGATATTGATCAGGACGCCTTTAGACCCATTGATGGAAGTTTCAAGAAGCGGACTGTGAATAGCCTGCTTGGCGGCTTCCACGGCACGGTTCTCACCGCTGCCACGGCCAATTCCCATGTGGGCCAGGCCGCGTTCGAACATGATTGTCTTTACATCGGCAAAGTCGAGGTTGATCAAGCCGGGAACCGCTATGGTATCTGAAATACCTTGAACACCTTGTCGGAGAACATCATCAGCGATTCGAAACGCGTCGACGATGGAGGTTTTCCGCTCAACGACCTGAAGGAGCCGATCGTTTGGAATGGTGACCAGGGTGTCTACTTTCTTCTTGAGGTCTTCAATGCCTTTTTCCGCATGGAGCATCCGTCTACGTCCTTCGAATGTGAAGGGTTTGGTCACAACACCTACGGTGAGGATCCCCATTTCCTTCGCAATCTCTGCAACGATGGGGGCTGCGCCGGTTCCAGTACCGCCACCCATACCCGCGGTGACAAATACCATGTCTGCTCCTTGAAGCGCCTGGTAGATATCATCCCGACTTTCTTCAGCAGCCTTTTGTCCGATTTCGGGGTTCGCACCTGCGCCCAGACCCCGGGTCAGTTTTTCTCCGATTTGAATCTTATATTCAGCCTTGGATGTGTACAGGGCTTGTTTATCAGTGTTGATTGCAATAAATTGGACCCCTTTTAGGTTTGCATCGATCATTCGGTTTACGGCGTTGTTTCCCCCACCGCCAACACCGATGACTTTGATTTGTGCAAACTGATCCATGTCGATATCAAACTCTAACATGTAAGTTCCCCCTTTTAATGTCCTATTGATACCTCTAACTGATGGTACCTATCTGAATCCACAGAATTGTGGTTTTGGAATCGCTATAGACCCACCCCTTGCCGAGTCTCACACTATCATAACACAGATGGGGCCTTGAGAATATAGTCATACTATCATATTTTTCCGATTTATTGAAGTTGATTCAGGCACTGTTTCTCTTGAATAATTCGACAAAACCATCTGCTTTCCTGCCTCACCGGACACGATTTTTCAGTCTTTCCAGATAAATACGCCGAATGATTGCCAGATTGTTGAACAAGCGGACGCCAAATACAAAAATAGCGGAATAATACAGCGGGATTCCCAGAACATCGCCGATATATGCCAGGATTCCGGCAAGCAGGGCGTTGGAAAAAAAACCAGTCAGGAACACCATGCTGTCGAAATGATCTTCCAGATTGGACCGGAATGCGCCGAATACGGAGTCAATAGCTGCCAGGATCGCCACCGACAGGTAAATGGAATAGGCCGCAGAAAAGGTGACTGGCAGAAAAAAACCCAGGACCAATCCCAATAAAAGACCAAGAATTACAATAATCATCTAGACACCTTCCTTTACCGGCTGGAGATATTTGAACTGGATCTCGCCGCCATATTTGGGGATCCGCACGTTCATACTGGTATTCACTTCGATGAAAAGACCCCACTGCCGGAGTGTACCGCCGTACTTATCCGGCGCATTGATGGCGGCTTCCAAGAAGCCTTGATTGCCAATAGCCTTGATCACAAAGGGCTGGGAGCACATCTGGTCGTTCACCTTGATGGTTGGACCGTTGCAGTAGATGGGTGATACATGTTCCACAATCCGCTGGTCGTTGACTGAAATAGCCTCAGCCCCTGCATACCGGAGATCGTCCACAATGGTTCTGATATCCAAATCATGAACCATCAGGTTGTTTGGATCCTCGTTGTCGAAAAGTTTGCGGGTGCCATCGGAGATGATGATGATCACACCAGGGCCTTCCACATCCTCAAGACCGGTAAAAAGCTTCATTTCACCGATTTCTGTTTGAAGCTGTCCGACCAGTTCCTGTTCCACATCGGATCCACTCTCGATAGCTTTAAGCTGATCTGCTTTTGCCTTCACCTGATCCCGCAGAACCTGCAGTTCGCCCGACTGTTTTTCCAGGGTAAGTTGAGCCTGCTGCAGCTGCTGAAGCGGGATATATTTGACCCCCGCCAACAAGGTTCGGGACTGGAAAGCGAACAGCACTCCCAGCAGCAGGGTCATCCAAAAATAATCGGTCTTACTGAGCTTCCTGATCATAGATACCTCACTGTTGAGCATCAACCGGCTGTGCGTATTTCAGTTTGACCACGTCTTTGTACTTGAGAATGCTGATATCATCCTGTTTGCGCACACTCACCAGATACCGATGGTCCCGCAGGATGGAGACGATTCCGAAAACCTGATTGAGGGCGCCATCCAGTGTATCCTTATTGCCGATGGCCTTGACGATATAAGGCGGTTGTTGTGGTACGGCGTTGATGTTGATGGCATTACCGGCCGATCGGATTTCCGAGGTGGAAATCAGCCGCTGATCGTTGATAGAGACCGCTTCCGCACCGGCAGCATTCAGTTCGTTGATCAGGCTCAGCAACAGCTCATATTCATAGACGATGTTGACGTCCGCATTGAAGTTGGCGTCTTTTGGCGGGTTATCCAAGGTTACGACGATCCCCGGTCCCTTCACATCACGAAAACCACCGATGATCCGGTAGCGGTCCAGTTCTTCGTTGAGATTCTTGATCAGCACGTTCTCCTTTGAGGCGGAGTTCTGAAAGTCGCCCAATTTTTGTTCCAGCCGGGCCAGTTCTCGTAAGAGGTTTTCCTTTTCATCCTGGACTTTTTTCAATTCATTGGAAAGTTCAGTTGATTTCTGGTTTGGAAGCAGTGTGATTTTATTTCCCTGAACAATCCGGAACTGAATGGCCAGAACCACACCCAAAGCCAGGCAGACAATGGCGATGATCACCTTATCCTTTAAACTCATGCGAACCCTCCTATTCCCCAAAAGGCTTATAGACAGGATATCCTTCGGAGCTGACATCGATCAGTCCGGAAGTGACACCTTTTTTGATTTGATCATTATAGACCGTGATGAACCGGTTAAAGCTGTCTTCCATGGAACCGCGGTACCAGAAGCGTCCGCATAGCCCGCTTTTTAGGGTCACCAGTACGGTCTGCTCCCCCATCACCATGGAGCATTCTTTTTCAAGACCTGCGCTGCCCAGGAGCGTTACCAGATCCAGCATGACTTTAAGCTGCTGCTTTTGAAGGGTGTCCACCGGCTTGCCGGTAACGAAGCTATCCATCTTCAACCCACTGATCAATGGGACATCCTTGGGTCTCTCGTTCGCCGTGCTGACCAGATAGCCGTCCCGATCCACCATCAGCGTGATATCTTCGAATTCGAACCCCGCCACAGCGATGCGATAATCAATATGGTATACCAGCGTACCTGGCAGTTTGCGTTTGATTTCTACACGCCGGACCGAGGGATCCGCCCGAAGGCTGTCCGCCCCTTCTTCAAGACTTACAAGAAAGGTGTTCCGGGACACATAGTAGCGTTTGAAGTTTTCTTCTATCCAGGGGCGCCGATCCGCATTGGCTTGGACCTCGAAACCCTTGATCAGAAACCAGTCAGTCTGAAAAACCGTCAGGTATCCCAAGCCCAGCAGGATACTTAGAATCAGCACCAGCTTCAGAAGTCGAATCAACCCTTTCCAATGCAACGACTACACCTTACCTTCCTGAAGCCTGCAATCCGGTTTCAAATAACAGATTTCCTCTATGATCCGATCTGTCGCTTTTTCCATGCTCATGGCAAGGGCGGCTTTTTTCATGGCTATCAGAAGCCCCTCTGTATTTTTGAGTTCTACGACTGCATCCCTGAGTTTTTCTCCGTCCAGTTCCTTCTCCCATAGAATCCGGGACATTCCGGCTTTTTCACAGATCAGCGCATTGTAATCCTGGTGATGATTCGCCACGTTGGGCGATGGCACCAGGATGGAGGGAATCCCCGCCGTGCCCATCTCAGCAATAATAAGGGCGCCTGAGCGGCTGACAACGAGGTCTGCCGCACCTAAAAGCAGGGGCATCTCATGACTGAAGGCCATCACCCGGCAAGGACCGTTTTCCGCAAGCGGAGAAAGACCGTCCATGAATCCAGTATAATAGTTTTTCCCGGTGATATGGACCCAAAAGAGATCTTCATTCATGTTTTTTTGAAAGATAGTCTTAACGGCCCGGTTTATGGAGCCTGCACCGCCGCTGCCACCGGTAGATACCACCAGGAAAGCCTGGGCGGGAATCCCCAGTTGGGCTCTGCACGCCTCCCGATCCAGCTGTGAAAATTCACTGCGGACCGGATTGCCCGTCAGCACCAGTCGTTTTGCCTGAGTAAACGCTTTTCGGGAATCTTCATAACTAATGCAGACTGAATCGACAAAACGGCTCAGGATCTTGTTCGTCGCTCCAGGGATGGCGTTTTGTTCATGAACCAAAGTTTTGCAGCCCTTCAACGCCGCCAGAAAAACCAAGGGGCCACAGACATATCCGCCAGTTCCGATGACTAAGTCCGGTTTTTCCCGGTTCAACAGCGCATTGGCCTGACGCAGCCCTTTGAAAAGAATGCCTACCGTCTTCAATGTGTCCAGGGTCAATTTCCTGCGAAAACCTTTGACAGCAATCGCTTCAAAACGAAAGCCGCTTCGGGGGGCCAGTTCGCTTTCCATGCCTTTTTCGGTGCCCACATACAGAATATCGCTTTCGACGGCACGTTCCCGAATCCTCTGGGCAATGGCAATAGCCGGATTGATATGTCCTGCGGTTCCGCCTCCGGTTACGATGATCTTCATGGGGTTCCCTCCTCACGCAGACTGGTGCGGGATATGTTCAGCAGAATGCCGACCTGAGCCATCAGCAGAGACAGACTGTTCCCCCCAAAACTGATGAATGGCAATGGCACGCCGGTTACAGGCATGGAGGAGGTCGCTACCGCTATATTGATGACTGTTTGGATGGCAATGGTCGCAACGATGCCTGTTGCCAGAAAAAAGCCGAATCGGTCTTTTGCATTGAGTGCAATTTTGATGCCACGCCAAATCAGGATGATGAACAGCACGATTACGACCATGGAGCCCAGATAACCGAATTCTTCACCAATGGTTGCAAAAATGAAATCGTTCTGAGGTTCGGGGATGTAAAGTTTATTCTGGATACTCTCGCCGAGCCCGACACCAAAAAACCCCCCTGAGCCCAATGCAAAAATCGATTGGGCAACCTGCCACCCCTTCTCGGAGGTGTCCTTAAAGGGATCCATGAAGGTGGTGAGCCGTTCCATCCGATACTCAGAGGTCTTAACAAGGATGACCGTTGCCAGAGACCCAGCCCCCAGCCCTGAAACCACATAGAGCCATGGAAGCCCTGCCACAAAGAGCTGAACAAATCCCACGCCGAAAATCGTCAGGGCTGTACTGAGGTTGGGCTGCTTCATGATCAGTAGAAATACCGACACGATAACCCCCCCGTACAGCATCAGGTCATTGCCTGTTCTGAGCCGGCTCTTATCTTTCGCCAGCCGAGATGCCATGAAAAGTACAACGGCAAATTTAGCAACCTCTCCGGGCATCAGGGTGATACCGCCCAGGCGGATCCATCTTTTTGCACCGTTCAATTCCATGCCTAGGGGGGTGAATACCACCGCCATCAGGAGAACCAGGGAAACGAGTATCAGAGGGATCCCCAAGGGCTCCAGTCGCTGATATTTCACCCTGGACATCACCACCATGCCCACCAGACCCACGAGGGCCCATTGCAGTTCTTTTCGGAAAAAGTAGTACTGATCGTTGAAACGCTGCAATGCGTAATAAAAACTGGAGCTAAAAACCATCAGTATACCGATCAGAACCAATATGAGGACGCAGGTCAGCAGCAGGCGATCACTGCCGGGCCGCGATTTCATGCGCCCAACCCCTGTATCAGTTCAGTGATGCTGTCCTTGAAATGCTGACCCCTTGCCTCAAAATTCGGGTACATGTCCCAACTGGCGCAAGCCGGTGACAGCAGGATGTTTCCGCCGTCTACAGCCCGTCGCCAGGCCTCCCTGACAGCCTCTTCCATGGTGGAAACCAGAACGGAGTTGTGAAAACCCGCACGGCGGGCGGATTCCTGAATTTTTTCCCGGGTTTCCCCCAACAGGACAAGATCGGTAACGGTGGTGCCGAACACGGAAACCAGTTCATCGAATTCAGAGCCTTTATCCATGCCGCCCGCAATCAGAACAGTCGGTCCAGCCATGGCTTCGACCGCTTTGATGGTGGAATCCGGATTCGTCCCTTTGGAATCGTTGTAAAAGCGGACCCCTTTGAATTCACCTACCCACTCGATGCGGTGTTCAACGCCCTGGAAGGATTTGAGCCCCGCCGCAATCACCTCCGGCGCTACCCCCGAGCAGTAAGCCAGGGTTGTTGCAGCCAAAGCGTTTTCGAGATTGTGAGCCCCTGGGATGAACAGGTCCTTTACCAAACAGATCCGGATATTTTCATGGACCTCCCGGATCACGATCCAGCCATCCTGCACGCCGGTGAAACCGGGTTCAAGCTTGAATCGACTGAAAAATCTTACCTTTGCCGGCGCATGCTCGGCTAATACCCGCGTAGCAATGCTGTCATAGTTGAGGATCAACGTATCTTCACCCGATTGGCGCGCAAAAACCCTTGCTTTGGCATCGGTATAATTTTCCATGGTTTTATGGCGATTCAGGTGATCTGGGGTGATGTTGAGAATCGCGGCGACTTTCGGGTGGAATTCCGAACAGGATTCCAGCTGGAAGCTGCTCACTTCTGTGATGAATACAGTGTCTTCCGTTGCGTCAAGAGTCTTTCCGATCGCAGGAATCCCGATGTTCCCCACCACTTCAGTTTTCCGGCCGGCACGGGCAAAAATTTCACCGGTGAGGGCGGTCGTCGTGGTTTTCCCATTGGTTCCCGTAATGGCTATAAAAGTACCCTTTCCACAGCGATAGGCCAGTTCCAGCTCACCGATGATCTCTATCCCAGAGTCCCTGGCAGCTGTGATAAAAGGCAAATCCGTGGGAACACCTGGACTCAGTACCACCAGATCATAATCCGCCACGTTATCAGGATGAGCGCCCAGAATCCAGGTTGAGACCATGGGGTCCAGAACATCCCAGCAGTCCTTCAGCGCTTCTTTATTTTTCAGATCATTCACCGTGATGCGGGCCCCAAGCCTGTGCAGCGCCTGGACGACGGGGATTCCTGAGACCGCAAGCCCCACAACCAGTACATTCCGTGCCTTCAGATCCATAAATCCTCCTTATAGCAACAGCCAGGCCAGCAGTGCCATGACAGCCGTGACACTCCAGAATACCCGGACCACTTTTGTTTCTTTCCAGCCGCTGAGTTCAAAATGATGATGAATCGGTGCCATTTTAAAAATCCGCTTTCCCGTCAGCTTGAAGGAGGCCACTTGAAGCATGACAGACAGCGCCTCCGCGCAGTAGATAAAACCCACGATGGGCAGGATCAAAGGCAGCTTCATGGCGACAGCCAAACCTGCTACTGCACCTCCGAGGGCCAAGGAACCGGTATCACCCATAAAAACCCTGGCGGGATGAATGTTGACGCGCAGAAAGCCGATGCACCCCCCGGCGAGCCCGGCAGCCAGCAGACCGGTTTGCGGAGAGCCGAACATCCAGGCAGCCGCACTGAAGAAAACCAGGACGATCAGAGTGATCCCTCCGGCCAAGCCATCCAAGCCATCGGTCAGATTCACACTGTTTGTGAAAAAAATCTGCCCCAGGATCATGAAGGGAATAAAGAGAACTCCCATATCCCAAAACAGGCCTGCGCCAGGAATCCAGATATCCGATCCGTTCTGAAGCGCCATGACGGTTACAACCGCGGAAACCACCAGCTGGCCCACGATTTTCTGCCAGGCCCGCAGCCCGAGGTTCCGTTTTTTAACCACTTTGATGTAATCATCATAAAACCCGATGGCGCCGAACCCCAGGGTGCTGACCAGGACGATGGATGCGCCCAGATCCGGTACACCGGCCATGATCACCGCCGTTACCAGCCCCAACAGGATAATGAACCCGCCCATCGTCGGGGTGCCCGCTTTCACCAGATGGCTCTGAGGTCCTTCCTCACGGATGCTTTGCCCGATTTTCAATTTCTTCAGCCAGGGAATCATCAGGGGGGCTGACAGCCAGGCGACGGCACAGGCCGTTGCTCCCACCATGAGTTGATACAGGATTCCGTTCATGTCAGCATTCCTCCTGCAGAGCTTCGACTATCCGCTCCATCTTCATCCCTCGGGACCCTTTCACCAGAACAGCATCGCCGGAAGTCACAATACCCTTCAACTGGGCGATCAGCGCATCCTTGGTTTCGAAGTAGCTGGCACAGGCAGCGTCCATCCCTTCAGCCAATGCCCCTTCGATGATCCACTGGGACTGCGGTCCGGTGGCATACAGGAAATCAACACCGGCAGAGGCAACGAATCCGCCAACCTGATGGTGGCCGCGCTCCGCTTCCTGTCCCAGCTCCAGCATGTCCGAAAGGACGGCGATCCGCCGCTTTGCAGGCATGGATGCCAGCACCTGGATCGCAGCCTGCATGGAGTCCGGACTGGCATTGTAGGCGTCATTGACCAGGCTAACTCCCCCATCCGTCTCGATGAGGTTCAGCCGCATGCCCGTATTTCGACACGCCAGCAGCCCCGCTTGAATATTCTGGGGAGTGATTCCGAAGTGAATCCCTACAGCCACCGCCAATGACGCATTTTGAATGTTATGGTCGCCGGGCACCCGCAGTTGGAAGGAAAGTGTTCCCTCTGTCTTCCCGAGCCAGTTCATATCGAATTCAGATCCCTTGGCGCCGTCCAAGCGACGGTTCGTCACCCTGCATGGACAGGATAGAGCCGAGCCAACCTTGACCGCCGTATACTTGTCACCGCTTTCGATTTTCCCCAGAAACCCATCGTCTCCGTTCACAAACAGGGTATTCTCAGAGGTCATCGTCTGTGTGATTTCCATTTTCGCTTGGAATATCCCCTCTTGAGAGCCCAGATTACCAATGTGGGAAAGCCCGATATTGGTAATGACCCCACAGATCGGCCGGGTGATTTCCGCTAAGCGGGCCAGCTCGCCCGGGTGGTTCATGCCCATTTCAAGAATGGCCAGCTGATGGGTTTCATCAAGCTGTAGACAGGTAAGCGGAAGGCCGATATGGTTGTTGAAATTCCCTTCGTTGCGGAGAACCTTGAACTGCGTCTCCAGAACGCTGGCCAACATTTCCTTGGTCGAGGTTTTTCCCGTGCTGCCAGTGACGGCAATCACAGGGATATTTCTTTTTTTAAGCACATAGGCCGCCAGATTCTGAAGGGCTTCCAGGGTATCGTGGACAAAAATCAATCCTTTGTCATCCAGATTCTCATCCAGCGGAATTTTACTGAGGTCGCTGACCAGACTCCAGGCGGCTCCCCGCGCCATGACATCTGCGATGAAATCGTTGCCGTCATAGCGCTCTCCAATGATCGGAATGTAAAGATCTCCCGGTTGTACCGTCCGGGAATCGGTCGTATACCCGGTGAAGGGTGTCCGGATGTCGCCATGGAGGAGCTGCCCGTCTGTTACTGCGAGCACCTCCGTAATACTGAGTGGTATCATTATTTAGCCTCCGCAAACCAGTTCAAAACTTCTTCCCGGTCATCAAAATGGGTCCGGGTGTCGCCAATTATCTGATAGGTCTCATGACCCTTTCCAGCGATAAGTACCGTATCTCCGGCACCGGCAGATGCCAAAGCCCCTGCAATTGCAGCAGCACGATCCGGCTCAACCGTATAGCGCCCGTTCAGATCCGTCATGCCTGCCAAAATCTCTTCGATGATGGTGCCGGGATCCTCTTTCCTTGGATTATCACTGGTCACCCAGGAATAATCGGAAAGCTGTCCGGAGATGGCTCCCATTTGAGGGCGCTTGGTCCGATCGCGATTCCCACCGCACCCGAAAACCGTGATGAGTCGTCCCTGGGTGAAAATCCGAGCCGACCGGATGGCATTCTCCAGCCCGTCCGGGGTATGTGCATAATCGATGAGGACTGTGAAGCCCTTGTCGTTGGGAACCGGTTCGAGCCTGCCCCTCAGGGGCTTCACCCGGGAAACACAGGCAGCGACGGTTTCCAAATCCACATGCTCCATCAATAAGACCGCCATGGCAGCCATGATATTGTAAATATAGATCCGGCCCGGAATCGGCATCCAAACCGACACCTGTGAATCCTGCCAGTGCAGGTTGAAACGACTTCCCTGGGGACCCATCTCAAGCTCCGTTGCTCTGAGAGCGGCCGCACCGTCTATTCCATAGGATATGACCGGCACTGCCTCTTTTCGATAGATTTGCGCCAGCTGTTTCCCATAGGCGTCATCGGTATTGATAATCAGTGCTTTGCCACACAGCTTGAAAAACCCAGCCTTCGCATCAAAATAGGCTTCCATGGTCTCGTGGAAATCCAGATGGTCCTTGGTAAGATTGGTGAATATGCCATAATCAAAATGAATCCCTGCTACACGTTTGAGGGACATGGCATGGGATGAGACCTCCATGGCACAGCAGGAAACGGATTTTTCCCGAGCCAGAGAGAGCATTTGATTCAATTCCAGGGATTCCGGGGTCGTGACAGAGGTCTGAATCACTTCATCGGCAACCCGGTTGGCAATGGTGCCAAAAACCGCTGTCCGGTGTCCCAACTGCTCCATCAGGTCTGCAACCAGGTGGGTGATCGAGGTCTTCCCATTGGTTCCGGTCGCCCCGATCATCAGCAGGGATTCGGATGGTTTTTCGTAAAAGGCCGCACTGATCTGACCCAGCGCTTCCCGGCAATCTGCAACCTGCAGCGCTGCTGCCCCCTGCGCGATCAACTCGGTTAACCCTTCGTCCAGCTCATCGTATACGAACGCGACGGCGCCGGAAGACGCGGCCAATCGTGCATATTGCCTGCCATCCGTCTGGAAGCCCCGAATACAGACAAAGCAATGACCTGTCTCAACACGGCGGGAATCATAGGAAATCCCCTTTATTTCTGTTTCAGGATCCCCTGTCACTGCTAGGGGATTCACCACTTGAAGCAGTTCTCTCAGTTTCATGCGACACCTGCCGAATGTTTAAAGGCAATCCGTAAATCCGGACTGCCTTTATCGAATTTTAACACCAATTATTATACCATACTCTCACTTTTTACTGACAAGAAGATTCATCATTGCGTTGCGCCGTCCCTGCGTGCGGGGTACATGATCACCCGAGTCGTCTCATAGACCTTTTGCCCCGCTTTGGGGTATTGATCTGAAACCATCAGGACCGATTCATCCAGCAGGTTGTCCGGAAGCACGAAATCCAGCTTCTTGGAAGCTAAGAGTTTTCTTGCATCTTCCAGCCCCAGCCCCTTCAAATCCGGAACCGTCACTTCTTTGACCGTTCCCTCGAAATGCGGGGGGATTTCCAGATAACCCAGGGTATCTCTAAGAATTTCATGAGCGATCGGCGCTGCCACCAGGGATCCAAAGTGGATATCGTTGGCCTTCGGTTCATCCACAACAACCAAGAGCGCGAGTTGGGGGTTATCCAGAGGGGCGATGGCTGCAAAGGAAGAATACACACGACTGGCACTGTAACGGCCATCAATCAGTTTATTGGCGGTCCCTGTCTTTCCCCCGATGCGGTATCCCGGTACATAGGCCTTCTTCCCGGAGCCCTCGGTTACAACGCTCTCCATGACCTTCAGCATATTGGCTGCTGTTTCAGGAGAAATCACCTGTCCTACCGACTGAGGGGCCGTGCTGAGAATAACCTTGCCCTGATCATCCCGAATACTCTTAATGATATGCGGGGCCATCATTTGCCCCTTGTTCCCCATGGCTGCTAAGGCGGTCACCATGCGCAGAGGCGTCACGGAAACGGAATAGCCATAGGTCATCCTTGCAAAATCGACATTGACGGTGTCCTCAATCGGCCGCAACAGTGGTGCGCTTTCACCGGGAAGTTCGATTCCCGTTTTCTTATTGATATTGAATCGCTTTAGATACTCGAAAAAATTATCCTTGCCTAACTTTTGACCAATCTGAATAAATGCCGGATTGCAGGAGTTCTGAGTGGCCTGAAAAAAATCCTGATGCCCATGGGGCACCGTACTCCAACACTTGATCTTGACACCGTCCACCACATAGTATCCCGGACATTCAAAAGTTGAACTGAAATTGATTGCCCCTGCATCGAGTGCGGAAGCCCCTGTGATCAGTTTGAAGGTGGACCCAGGCTCGTATAGGCTGTTCACAACCCGGTTCTTCCACATCTCGTTCCAATATTCCACCTTCGCCTTATCATTCATGGCTGCCAGAAGCGGGATTTCCTCAGGTTTCATCGGTACCCGGGGTTGATTCGGATTATAATCCGGGCGGGATGCCATGGCCAGAATTTCACCGGTCCGCACATCCAGCATCACCGCCACCATTCCCGTTGCTTCTGTACGGACCATGGCCGCGTCCAGCGCTTTTTCTGTATAGTGCTGAATGATCTCGTCAATGGTCAGTTCGATCGTTTGCCCGTTCTTTGGCGGTGTGTTTTCCCGGGAACCGTTAGGCAGCTGCCTTCCGTACGCGTCCGCCTGAATCACCAGCTTGCCGGGGGCACCGCCCAGTTCCTTCTCGAACGTCAGCTCTATCCCCGCCAAACCCTTGCTGTCTTCGGTTGTCAGTCCCAACACATGGGATGCCAGGTTCTCTTTGGGATAGACCCGTTTCACGGTTTCTTCCACGGAGATTCCTTTCAACTTCAGCTCTTTGATCTGGAGAGCGATGTTCTGCCCCAGTTTTTCTTTCCCGATGCGAACATACTGCTTCTTATCTTGGAGCGCTGTCAGGATATCGGCTTCCGGAATTTCTAAAAACGTTGCCAGCTGCCGTGCAGTCTCTTCCAAGTCCTTCACCAGAGTAGTATCCGCCCAGACACTATAGCTCCGGATACTGAACGCCAGTTTTTCTCCCTTGCGATCCGTAATCTCACCACGGGTTGCAGGCAGCGCGATTGATCGGGTCTGCTGATTTTTGGCCATTTTTCCGTAGGTGTCATGCATATAGATCTGGATATATCCCAGACGCGCACCAAGCGCTGCAAAAGTCACCAAAAGCAAACAAAAAAGAAAAAAGAGCCTTTCTTTCATAGAAATCCCAGGCTCGTTCATACAATCACCTCACAGCAATTACTTGGCATTCAATGCCATGGCCTGCTTCTTATCAAACCAGGGAATCGACCGGACCCAGCGCTGCACAGTACCAGCTGCGTCGCTTTTCACCGGATTCTTGGGTTCCTTTAAAGTATACAGGGAGGTCTTCTCTATGTAAACAATTTGCGTCTGAGCAGGGTATTGCATCCCCAGCTTCTCAATAGCTATTTTTTCAATCGCTTCAAGATCCATTCCTTTGTCCAGAGATGCTGTCAGTTCATCCCGGGTCAGTTCCATTTTCCGCACTTCAGCTTTCATCTGATACACATGAACCTTTTGCTCCGCTATATCAGAGTACCGGACTAAAAGCAGGATCATCGCACCAAAGACGATCGCCATGCAGAACAGTGCCTGAACCGTCACCTTCGCCAGCCGCGGCTCCGCTTTTCGGGCGGTGCGGGGTGCGGTTTTTACGTTCGATACGCTTAGAGGTTCCTGCCAGGATTCATATGGGGTGAGTTTTCGGGCTGCCTGCATAACGTACCTCCTCCGTGAGCTTCAACGGACTTTACTTTACACCGTTGATCCTTTCTGCTACCCGCAGTCGGGCACTCCTTGCCCGGGGGTTCTCCTCCAGTTCTTCCGCGCTGGGTTCCACTGATTTCCGGGTGATTACCCGGACCAAAGGAATGGTGTTGCAGCGGCACATTGGCATTTCAGGAGGACAGACACAGTCTTTGCTTAAATCTCGGAAGGTCTGTTTAATGATCCGATCCTCCAGAGAATGAAAGGTGATCACGCAGAAACGACCGCCTTCTCTCAAGCGCGGAACCGCCCCGCGAACCGTCTCCTCCAATATCCCCAGTTCATTGTTCACTTCTATCCGAATCGCTTGAAATGTCCGTTTAGCCGGATGAGGTCCATCCTGCCGGGCTTTAGCCGGAATGGCCTGCTTGATGATGCGCACCAGATCCTCGGTGGAATCTATCGCCCCATCTTCCCGGGCCTTTACAATGAAGGTCGCAATCCGTTTTGCCCACTTTTCTTCACTATAATCCCTGATTATTTTTGTCAGCTGCTCTTCTGTGTATGTGTTGACCACCTGCCAGGCGCCCAGTGCTTGATCCTGATTCATGCGCATGTCCAGGGGACCTTCCTGCATGTACGAGAATCCCCGCTCCCCTGTGTCCAGCTGATAGGAGGAGACTCCGAGATCCAGTACGATGCCATCCACCGCTTCGATGCCCAATCGGTCCAGCACGGCAGCGATTTCAGAAAAATTGGCATGGACCGGCATAAAGCGGTCCCCGAAACGACTCAGACGTTCTGACGCAGCTTTCAGTGCATCCCTGTCCTGATCGATGCCAATCAGCTTCCCTGTCGTGATATGCTCCAGGATGACTTCTGAGTGGCCGCCGCCGCCCAGCGTTCCGTCGACATAAATCCCATCCGGTTTGATCACCAGATGTTCAATTGTTTCTTTCAAAAGGACGGACGTGTGGGCAAATGCCATGGTAACCTCCTGTTTGTAACTCTATCGCTCTGGAATCATATGCCAAGTTCGGCCATATGCTCAGCAATCGCATCATAACTCAGTGTATCGTCGTCATTGTAGGTTTTCCAATTTTGTCCAGACCAGATTTCCGCCCGGGTTCCTACACCAATGACAATGGCGTCCCGGTCCAGTCCGGCGTGCTCCCGCAGGTTCTGGGGAATTACGATCCGGCCCTGTTTGTCGGCCTCGCATTCCGTGGCCCCTGCAAAAAACTGGCGCACAAAAGCGCGGGCGTTCCGATTGGTCAGGGGCAGGGACTTCAGCTTATCTTCAAAAAGCTTCCATTCCGCTGGGGGGAATACAAAAAGACACTGATCCAGACCTTTTGTGAGATAGACTTTCTCTCCCAAGTCTTCCCGGAATTTAGCCGGGATGTTCATCCGTCCTTTGGTATCTATGGTGTGTTGGAATTCTCCGAAAAACATATGTATCACCCCGTTGTATAGGGTTTTTTACCCGCCACAACCCACTTTAAACCACTTTCATACTCATTTTACCCGAAAAGCGTGAATGGGGCAACACTATAAATTTTTCCATTTGGCTGATTTTTAAGGCTTTGACGTGTTTAATCTCCAGAAAAGCATATATGGTATTCTATTCCTTTACGTACCACAAGATATAGGAATCGGCCAAAAGCAAGCCTTTTCAGGGATTCCCCCTGTAAGCCTGTAAATGCAAGGCTTTTCAGCACATAAAAAAACGAGTCCGTAGAATTAGGCCTACGGACTCATTTTTATAAAATACTTTTATGTGGTCAAAGCACTTTATTCTGAGGCATTATGACGGCGCTGTGATTCCCGCCGGATCAATAGCCACCGGATAGCCAGGAAGACAACAATCAGCCCGAGGCTCATCAATTGAGCCACACGCAGAGGCCCCAGCATCAGACTGTCCGTTCGGAGACCTTCAATAAAGAACCGGGCCACGGAATACAGCACCAGGTACAGACAGAAAACTTCCCCCTCTGCTTTCTTCCGGGGATTGTACCACATCAGGAAAGCAAATAGGCATAGGTTCCAGAGGGATTCATATAAAAAAGTGGGATGGACACGTTGCCCCTCCACCATGATTCCCCAGGGCAGATCGGTAGGGCCGCCGTGGGCCTCATTGTTCATGAAATTACCCCAGCGCCCGATGGCCTGAGCAATGATGAGACTCATCCCTGCCAGATCTGCGCATTTCCAAAAGGGCAGCTTCTTGTACAGTATATAGCCGCCGCCAGCGATGACGCCGCCGATGATGCCGCCGTGAATCGCCAGGCCGCCCCCACGGATATTCAGCATCGCCATGATATCACCATGGTAATAGCTCCAGTTGAAGATGACATAGTAGATCCGAGCACCGATAACCCCGCCAGGGATCCCCCACAGGGCGATATCGGCCACCACATCCTCAGAAAGGTTCATTTTTTTCGCGTTGTACATCCCCACCAGGACAGCAGTGAGGATGCCGCTGGCTAAGAGAATGCCATACCAGCGGATTTCGAGACCAAAGAGGTCAAATGCTATGGGGTTCACAGAATTCTCCTTTTCATTTGGGTCTTATCAGGGACAGCGCCCGCCGTTCCGGGGCCGTCATGATTTCAAACCGCTCCCGGACCTGTTTGCTGTTCAGGGCCTGGAGGGCATCATAATAATCAAAGAGATCCATACCCCGGTTCACCATCATCACGGTCATCCGAGCCAGGCTTTCCACACTGTTGCAAGCCTGCAGGAATCGGCCGATGGTCTTGCGCTTCACCCGCTCCACTTCAGCTTCAGTGATCAGGTTCCCGGCATCCCGGGTAAGAAACTGATCGATGAACTGGCAGGCACCATCCGGATCCAGGGATTCACTGCCCACTAAGCCGTGGGCGTAGTCCGCTTCAAGGGAGTACTCCGTCCCCAAGGCGCCAGTGATCAGCCCTTTCCCCATCAAGTCCTGATAGAGCTCTGAACTTTTTCCGAACAGGATATCCATCATCACGGAGGCGGTTGCATACTGCGTCTGCCCGGCCGCTCCGGAAAGCGGGCGATCATCCTTCAACCCCATGAAGAACGTGGGAATCGTGGTCGGGAAGGCCTCTTCAACCCGGGTTTGGAAAACGGCGGACGGTTCATCCACAGGCAGCATGGCCGCCCCAGACCTGCGGCTGAGAAATTCCGGAGTCAGAGCCGCTGATACGGCCTCAATGGCCCGATCCGGGTCGACATCGCCCACCATGACCACTTTCATCCGCTCCGGCGTGTACCAATGCCGGTAAGCGCTCAGCAGGACCGGCGCCGTGATCTCCGTGATGCTCTCCACAGTGCCTGCGATGTCGGTACGGACGGGATGGTTCTTGTACAGGGCCTTTAACAGGTTAAAATAGACCCGCCAATCCGGATTATCCTCATACATTTTGATTTCCTGAGCAATGATGCCCTTTTCTTTTTCAACATTCTCCTCCGTGATGTGGGGAGTCTGCACGAAATTCAGCAGTTCCTTGAGGTTGGCTTCGTATTCTCCCGTACTGGAAAAATAGTAGCAGGTAGAAACGAAATTCGTATAGGCGTTCACTGCCGCTTCCCGAGAAGCAAACAGGCTGAAGATATTGTCCTTGGCACTCTCGAATATCTTATGCTCCAAAAAATGAGCGATTCCTGCGGGTTGGTTCCACTGCTTTCCTTCGGCCAGATACTGATTGTGTATCGAGCCATATTGGACGAAAAAGCCCCCATGGGCGCTCTGATAGCCCGGCTTTGGCATGATCACCAGCTCAAGCCCGCTGGGATGGAGGGTGCGGATGAGGGTTTCATCCAGCTGTTGATGGATACGGACTTCACGCTTCATGCCTTTTCCTCCTTGCCGCTGAGAAAGTACACCACTTCCAGACCCACTGGGCGGGCCGCTTCCAGGATTTCATCCCGCTCAACCTTTTGCAGTGCGGCAACAGAATCACGGATGTCGTATCTTTGGGTGGACAGGTGCTGACTATAATAGTAATCTGCTAATCCGTGCTGAGAATCCCGAACGGAATTCAGGGAGCGAATCACCGTCATTTTGGCCAGCTTCAGATCTTCCGCTGTGAATTCCCCTTTGCGAAGCAGGTCCAGTTCCCGTAGAACACTGGCTTCTACGACATCCGCCTTATCCAGATCGATTCCAGCCCCGACAATCAGCAGGGATTTGAACTTATCTGTCCGGGCATAGATGTTGTAACACAGGCTTTCCTTCTCCCGAACGGTTTGGAAAAGACGGGAGCTTGCCCCGCCGCCGAAGATGATCCCCATCAGCAGGGATGCGTCATAAGCAGGACTCTCATAGGGAATCCCCGTCCTAAAGCCCATACACAGCTTCCCTTGTTTCACATCCATGGGCTCTTCAATGCGCCGGGTCACCGCCGCCGTTCTGATGAGTTCCCGGTTCCAAGGCAGGGGACTGCGGGCAGGAAGCCTGAAAACATCGCCCAAGAGGTCGCTCATAGCCGCTGGTTCAACATCTCCAACGATGATCCAATCAATATGTGCTCGGCTCAACAGATCCAGATAATGATCATACAGCCCGGAGGGGTCTGTGTTCTTCAGGGTTTCAGCAGAGCCCAGGCGATGAACCGCATAAGGTTCCCCTGCGCACAGCTCTTCAATGCACCGCTCATAGGCATAGGTCATCTTTTCATTCTGACGGGCCTCCTGCTCCTGAAGCAGAATGCTTCGCTCCTGCTCAAAGAGAGTGGCGTCAAACCGGTCGTTGTCCAACAGCGGATCGCATATCATATCCCGCATGAACTGCAGGGCTTCCTTCAGCAATTCTGGGCGGCCCACCCTTTCCGGGGCGGCACAGTTCAACGTCCACTCCAGGAGCTGGCTTTCCCCCATTTTATGCACTTGAGCGTATAGGCTCGCGCCGAAAAGTTCATCCAACCGACGGTTGACCGCTTTCAGTTCTGGCCAGGGTCTCGAAAGACGGGCTGTAATCTGGTTGATCAATGCATTGGCTGAAGCGGTTTCATCCGCCAGGGGAACCCTGATGACGAATCGGACCAGCAGGGTTTTGAATTGCCGTGTACGCATCACATGGACATTGATTCCATCTGCCAAGCTCATGCGACTGATAACAGGTTCCATACCTTTGCCTCCTTGCGGCTCTGCCATCTTGCGCAGGCCATAACACACTCATTATACACGATACAGAGCAAATCCGATGAAGGATTCACGATTCGTGTTTCAGTCAGAGGCAGCCCACACCCCTTGCATGTGCGCTTTCAATGGTTTATAATATTTTGGTTACAGTACTGAAAAACACTTCTACTTTATAATTGTGATTAACGAAAGGACTAACTATGAAACTCGGAATCGTGGGGCTCCCCAACGTAGGGAAAAGCACCCTTTTTAATGCCATTACAAAAGCAGGCGCTGAATCCGCCAACTACCCCTTTTGCACCATTGAGCCGAATGTCGGCGTCGTTGCAGTCCCTGACCCCCGTCTGGAATTCCTTCGCCAGCTTCACAACTCAGAAAAAGTTGTGCCTACCGCTATCGAATTCTATGATATTGCCGGCTTGGTCCGGGGCGCTTCCAAGGGCGAGGGTCTGGGCAATAAATTCCTGGCCCACATCCGCGAAGTAGCCGCAATCGTCCACGTGGTCCGCTGTTTTGAGGATGCCAATGTTGTCCATGTGGACAGCACGGTGGATCCCATGCGGGATATCGAAACCATCAACATTGAGTTGATCCTGTCCGATATGGAGATGCTGGAGCGCCAGATTGACCGGACCCGCCGGAACATGCGGGCTGACAAGAGCCTCGAGGCCGAACTCCATATGATGGAGCGGGTCATGAAGGTCTTGGAAGACGGAAAATCCGCCCGAACCATGGAACTGAACGCCGAAGAGCAGCAAACGGTTGAGAACATGAACCTGATGTCATACAAACCCATCATCTATGCTGCCAATATCGACGAAAACGATCTGTTGGGCGATGGGGCAGATAATCCCCATGTGGAAGCGATCCGAAAATTCGCCGCTACTGAAAATGCTGAGGTCATCACCTTCTGCGCTAAGATTGAAGCGGAACTGGCTGAGCTGGACGATGCCGAACGTCTGGAATTCCTTCAGGACTTGGGCATCACGGAGGCAGGCCTTGATAAACTGGTCCGCGCCTGCTACCATCTGCTGGATCTGATCAGCTACATCACTGCCGGTCCCAAAGAAATCCGAGCCTGGACCATCCGTAGAGGCACCAAAGCGCCCCAGGCCGCCGGAAAGATCCACTCCGATTTTGAAAAGGGCTTCATCCGGGCTGAAACCGTGGCCTTCGACGTCCTAAAAGAACTGGGCTCCATGGCCGCCGCCAAGGAAAAAGGCCTGGTCCGCAAGGAAGGCAAGGAATATGTAGTGCAGGATGGGGATGTCATGCTCTTCCTGTTCAACGTGTAAACAGGCATCAGACCCCTTACCGCTTAGTTCAACGAATTGCATGAAAGCTGCAGAAACCACCTATGAGAACGCTCTAGGTGGTTTCTTTATGCTGCCCTAATCAGAATCCGACATTCATGGTCTATTCTAAAACCGTACGGCTGATGATTTCATCCTGTACTTCCTTGCAGAGCTCCACGAAAAAAGCACTGTATCCGGCAACACGCACAATCAGGTCCCGATGTTCTTCGGGGTGCAGTTGGGCGAGCTGCAAGGTTTTGTTATCAACACAGTTGAACTGCATCTGAGCATTGCCCATGACGGAGGCCGTACGCAGCAGGGTAATCAACCCCGATCTGCCTTCCTGGGTATCGAGGGAATTCTGCGTTATTTTAAAATTGTGGGCCATACCCAGGCTCATGGATTCCACATTGATTTTGGAAACCGACTTGATGACCGCAGTGGCACCTTTTTTATCCGCTCCTTGGGTAGGACTCATTGAATCGGACAGGGGCGCCCCCGAAAGCCGCCCGTTGGGGGTTGCTCCGATCATCCCCCCCAGCGGGGTATTAAAGGACTGAGACAGGGTCCCGTGGATTTGCCGTGCGTAAAGGGACTTGTGCTGATTGATCCTTTTTTCCGTATAATCCACAATGTCGGCTGCAATCAGATCGGCATAGGTGTCGTCATTGCCGTATTTCGGCGCATCCAGGCAGTGGCGGCGCATATGTTCGTACCCTTCCCAGTTGGCATCAAGGGCCTGCTTCATATCGGAAAGGGTGTACCGCTTGTCATCATACACCAATTTTTTAATGGCAGCCATGCTGTCGACATAGGTTCCCAACCCGGCGAAGATTGTTCCCGGCCCCTCATAAAGAACAGCGCCCCCGGCGGTCACGTCTTTGCCGGTCTCCATGCAGCCTTCAATGAAGAGGGACATATACGGTGTCGGTGTCACGTCTCTGAAAACCTCCTGAACCAGAACCGTACCCCTGGCATTCATCTCCAGAAGATTATCCAGCTGCCGCTTCACGGCGGCATCAAAGGCTTCATAAGTGGTCATGGCCTCCAGTTCTCCGGTGTCCAGCCACTGCTTGCTGCCGTAGGACTTCAGAGCCCCACGGTTAAGGGCCATTTCAATGGTAATGGGCCACTGGGTGAACCCCCCGGCTGTCCACTGGTGGATGCGGCCGGATTTTTGCGTTTCTACGCATCCCATCAGGCAGTAGTCCCGGGCATCTTCAAAATCAAAGCCCTTCCGCAACATCATTTTGATATGGGCATCGTCGAAATGGCAGGCGGGCATACCGACACCGGCTCTGATGACCTCCACAATTTTCTCCAGATATCCCTGGGGAGACTGATTGTGGATCCGGCAGGCCAGGGAGGGCTGGTAGACCTTCACCTTTCTCACCGCTTCCATGATCAGATAGGTCAACTCATTGGTGCCGTCTCCCCCCTCCCGTTTAAGCCCCCCTACGGTCATGTTGATAAAAGGCATGTACCCTGCAAAATAGGTGGCGGTTGCCCCTGGAGTATACCAGATCATCTCTGAGCATTTGATCATGAAACAGCCCATCAATTCAAGGGCCTGCTGTTCATCCTGGTTTCCGCTCCCAACATCTGAGGCATAACAGGGGAACACGTACTGGTCCATGCGGCCCAGGGACGTGCTGCACTGGTTCTCTTCCATCAGGAACAGGGACTGCAGTGTCCAGATTCCCTGCAGTGCTTCCTGGAATGTTTCGGGGGGATTGGCCGGTACTCGGGCATTGACCTCGGCTATTTTTTCGAGCTCTGATTTGCGCGTTGGATTCGGTTCCTTTTCGGACAGGTCCTTTGCATAGGCTGAAAGGCGGGCGGCATAGGTGAGTATGCCTTCACAGGTTTCGATCGCCGCTTCATAGAAGGCGATTTTTTCAGTATCCGCGCTGCTGCCCTTGGACAAGTCTGCGAGGTAAGCCTCCGCCTCGGCTTTGATTCCGTTAATCCCCTTCTTGAAAAAGAGGATATCATAGCCCGGGCTGGAGTCTCCGCCACCGCTGGTCATATGATAGGTCAAATCGCTGATGCACGCCTCGGCGCCGAACTCCCAGAGGCCCTCCTTCCGAAAAGCTTTTTCACACGCCTCCGCCAGGGATTTCCCTTCCCAAAAGGGGAACAATTGCTCTCTCATGATCACCTTGTCTTCTTCGCTGACAAAGTAGGGATCCTGGGGCCGGGTGCTGAGGGTGTCCAGTTCATTGCGAACCCATTCCCATGCGGTATCCGGTGAAAATGCGCCGGCCCGGGGTTTCCCACAGGGATGGCCTACGATGAGTTCGTTCTCCTGTATCAGCATCGGAGCGGTTTCGCACGCTCTTCTGAACCCTTTGGCGCGGAGCACGTTCCGTGGAAGGTCCGGAAACGCTTTTGCGATTTCGGTATAAGCTAAGGCACGTCCGATAGTAAGGCTTGGTTTGACGGCTAAATAAGCTTCTTTCAGATGCTGAAGGCGGTTCGACAGATCCATTTTCCCCTGTGTCATCATATGTCTCCTTCAAAATGTGGGTTTTTTCGTCAGTTATCACGCATCTTCATTGTAATCCGGCAGTTCCATTCTTTATGGTACTATTTCGTGTGCTCATAGTAGAATCGCTATCAATTTCAAATGATTGTGTACTATCGTTACTTTTCCCCGCATTAACGAAAAACACACCCTGGCAGATGGGCAATCTCGCCAGGGTGTGTTTTGTATAAGGAGTGGTGCAGGGGTTAGAAAGGTTCAGTTCACTTGGGCGCCAGAACAACGGCCTGCCCATCGACAGCGATGACGCCGTCCTGTTTGGTGACAGTTGTCTTCAGGGTAACCTTCCGCTTGGCGGTGTCCATCTCAATGACTTCTGCCCGGGCGGTGATAGTATCACCGATCTTTACAGGAGCCGTGAACTTCAGATCTTGAGAAAGATAGATGGTGCCGGGACCGGGCAGATACATCCCCAATATGGTGGATATGAACCCGGAAACCAGCATGCCATGGGCAATCCTGCCGCCGAAACGGGACTGGGATGCCAATTCTTCGTTCACATGGGCAGGATTCAAATCACCTGTGATCCCCGCAAAGAGATACACATCGGTTTCAGATATGGTCTTACTGAATTCCGCTGAATCCCCCAGTTTGATTTCATCGATTGTCTTGCCTTTCATTCCGTTTACCTCCGGATTGAATTGGGTCCGCTGCCTGCACTGCAAGTCGGCGGCCAGCTTTGTATACCCGATAGAAGCACGTCAAAACACTATTCTGCAGCTTTTGCTGCTCTGATTTCATCCACCAGGGCGTTCAGGACCTTATGAACATCCCCGACGATCCCCAAATCTGCTACATCGAAAATCGGAGCGTCCGGGTTCTTGTTGATGGCAACGATGAATTCGGACTCTTCCATACCTGCTACGTGCTGGATGGCGCCGGAAATACCACAGGCAAAGTAAAGATTCGGACGAACGGTCTTGCCGGTCTGGCCAACCTGACGTTCCTTATCCAACCAGCCCAGATCGATAACCGCGCGGGAGCCAGAAACCTCACCCTTCAGTTCGTTGGCCAAGCTGGTGAGAACACCCAGGTTCTCCTTGCCGCCCATACCACGGCCAGCAGAGATCAGGGAAACCGCATCTTCGATGTTAACGCGTTTCTTCGTTTCTTTTACAGCTTCCAGAATGGTCACGTTCATATCCGTCGCTACCAGGTTTGCATCGAACTTCTCGATATTTCCGGAAAGTGTCTCATCACGATGGGGTTTCTTCATAACGCCTGGGCGTACTGTGGACATTTGCGGTTTATAATCCGGGCAGATGATGGTCGCCATGATATTGCCGCCGAAAGCCGGACGGGTCATCAGAAGGCCATTGGTTTCCGGGTCGATCTCAAGGCTGGTGCAGTCTGCTGTCAGACCGGTATGAACCCGGGCTGAAACCCTGGGAGCCAGATCCCGGCCGATAGCCGTAGCGCCCATCAGGACAACGTCCGGTTTTTTGCTGTTGATGACCGCTACCAACGCTTTGGTATAGGGCTCACACATGTAATGGTGAAGCATTTCGTGATCAACGACAATTACATGATCCGCGCCGTTGTAGACCAGTTCTTTTGCGATGCTGTCCATCTGATGACCAACCACGACTGCTGTCAGTTCTGTGTTCAGCGTGCCCGCCAATTCTTTGCCTTTGCCCAACAGCTCAAGAGAAACCTTCTGGATTTCCCCGGTACGCTGCTCGACAAAGACCATTACACCTTTATATGATTCAAGATTCATGGATCTATGCCTCCAGTATTAAAGGATGAACTTTTCCTTGAGTTTTTCAACAATGATCTGTGCCGCTTCCTTATGATCCACTTGGAATACTTTTCCTGCTGATTTCGCGCCCTTGGTGAAGGATTTCTTAACCTTGGTCGGAGAACCCTTAAGACCCAGGTTTGAAGGATCCACCGTGATATTGCCCACATTCCAGATTTCTACTTCTTGGGTTCTGAAAGCGTCATAGATCCCGCCAACGCGCATGTAACGCGCTTCATTCAGTTCCTTCAGAGTTGTGATCAGGCAAGGGAACTTCGCATGGATACGGTGGTAGCCGTCTTCGAACGCCCGTCTTACGATGATGCCATCGTCTGTGGGCTGGAGTTCTTCAACGTAGGAAATAGAAGGAATTTGAAGGTGTTCAGCGATCTGGGGCCCAACTTGAGCCGTGTCACCGTCGATAGCCTGACGGCCTGCGATGATGAGATCATGCTCGATGTTCCGCAGGGCGCCAGCCAGGGCTGATGAAGTCGCCCAGGTATCTGCTCCGGCAAAAGCCCGGTCAGTCAGCAGAATTGCTCGGTCTACACCCATGGCCATTGCTTCACGCAGGGCCAGGTCCGCTTGGGGTGGGCCCATGGTGATGACAGTAACGTGTGCGCCGATGGAGTCTTTCAGACGGAGAGCAGCTTCAAGACCGCTCTTGTCATCGGGGTTGATGATGCTGGGAACACCGTCACGAATCAGGGTGCCGGTTTTGGGATCCAGCTTTACTTCATTGGTATCAGGTACCTGCTTGATACATACAACGATTTTCATGAATGTGCCTCCTATTTCAAGAGCGCCGCAGAGATAACCATCCGTTGAACCTCTGAGGTGCCTTCATAGATCTCTGTGATTTTTGCATCCCGCATCATACGCTCCACTTCATACTCACGGGTATACCCGTAGCCGCCATGGAGCTGGACAGCTTTTGTTGTGACTTCCATGGCCGCTTCGGAAGCATAAAGCTTTGCCATGGCCGCTTCTTTGGAGTAGGACATGCCCTGATCCTTGCACCAGGCAGCTCTATAAACCAGAAGTCGTGCCGCTTCAACTTTTGTGGACATGTCCGCCAGCTGGAACTGTGTGTTCTGGAACTGGGAGATGGAACGCCCAAACTGCTTTCGTTCTTTTGTATAGGCAACGGTGGCATCCAAAGCGCCTTGAGCGATACCCAGGGCTTGTGACGCAATCCCGACACGACCGCCATCCAAGGTTTTCATGGCAATTTTGAAACCATGACCTTCCTTGGCCAGCAGGTTCTCTTTAGGAACCCGTACGTTGTCGAAAATCAATTCGCAGGTAGCGGAACCACGGATCCCTAACTTTTTCTCTTTGGGGCCGAAGGTGAAGCCTTCCATGCCTTTTTCCATGATGAATGCGGAGATGCCTTTAACGCCCTGGCTCTTGTCCGTCATCGCCATGACGATGTACGTATCTGCATAAATTCCGTTGGTGATGAAAATTTTGCTGCCGTTGATGATGTAGTGGTCGCCATCCAGAACCGCCGTGGTCTGTTGAGCGCCAGCATCTGTCCCTGCATTGGGCTCTGTGAGGCCGAAAGCCCCCAGTTTCTCACCCTTGGCAAGTGGCACCAGGTATTTTTGACGTTGCTCGTCTGTTCCGAATTCATAAATAGGTGCGGAGCCCAGGGATACGTGAGCTGACAATACGACACCGGTAGTTGCGCAGGCACGGGAGAGTTCTTCTACCGCCATGGCGTAACCCAGGTTGTCGCCGCCTTCGCCGCCCAGGTTTTTCGGGAAAGGAATCCCCATGAACCCAGCTTTGATCATTTTTGCAACTGTCTCTTCCGGGAATCGCTCTTCCTCGTCGATTTCCTTAGCCAGAGGTTTAACCTCCTGGTCTGCGAACTTTCTGTACATTTCGCGGAGCATCGTGTGTTCTTTAGATAGACCGAACTGCATAAGTACCTCCTAAATCTGTTATTAGCTTAACAATAATTCATGTTGCAAGTCCTGTGCCAATCGTATTTCGAAAGTGGCAATTGATTTCACATCCCCCACACCCCTTACAAAACAAAGGTTTTCCCGCCTCCATCCCCTTCGAAAAAGATTGTGATGTTTCTCACAGCATATAGACGTGTCTACTATAAAGACACCTTCGGACACTTTTGCATGCAGTTCCACAGCTTTCGATGAGGTCCGAACCCCTAAAACCATTCCCAGACCCACCATGCTTCTCAATTGAAAGAATTTCTCTGTTTTGGCACAAGGCTTGCAATAACAGAGTGACAGTATCAGTTCAGGGTATAAAAGCCATGACACATCCCTATTTATAAGGAGAGCAACCATGAGACTGAAAGGCAAAACCGTAATGATCACCGGTGCAAGCAGAGGCATCGGCAAGACTGCCGCTTTAATGATGGCAAAAGAAGGCGCTGATATCATCCTGTGTGACATCAGCGCTGAAGTGAATAACGCTGCCGATGAAATCCGCGCACTGGGCGTTAAAGCATTCCCCTTTGTCTGCAATGTCACGTCCAAAGAGTCCGTTGAAAAAACCATTGCCGATGCGATGGCCGCAACCGGAAAGATCGATGTCCTGGTTAACAATGCAGGCATCACTGCGGATGCAACCATGATGAAGATGACAGAGGAACAATGGGACCGGGTCATCGATGTAAACCTGAAGGGGGCATTCCTGGTGGGTCAGGCCGCTGCCAAAGCGATGACCGCTACAGGCGGCTCCATCATCAACGTGGCTTCCGTTGTCGGGATCTACGGCAATTTCGGCCAAACCAACTACGCAGCCACTAAGTGGGGCGTAATCGGCATGACAAAGACCTGGGGAAAAGAGCTTGGCAAATACAACATCCGTGTCAACGCAGTGGCTCCCGGCTTTATCATGACAGAAATGACTGCTCAGATGCCTGAGAATGTGTTGGATTCCATGAAACAAAAATCGCCATTCAAGCGTCTGGGAACACCGGAGGATGTCGGCTATGCTTTCATTTTCCTCGCTTCTGATGAATCCGCTTATATCACCGGCGCCGTACTCAGCGTTGATGGCGGTGTCGTACTCTAAAGCGATTCTCCTGTAAAGAATAGTGTCTACACCCACGCTGGCAGTGTCTACTTTGTTGACACTGCCAGCGTTTTTCTATTTATTTTCCCAATGGATTCTGATACAGTAAGAGCATAAAACCATTTCGCACCGGAGGCCCGCATGGATGCATTGCTCTCGTCCCTTACCATTGCCGCAGACACCCTGCACGAAGGGCTGATCATCACCGATTCTAAATTAAATGTCCTGTATGCCAACCGCCGCTCCATGGATTTGCTGGACATCACTGACCGCGAGTTGAAACGGAAGCCCTTGATTTGGGTCAGCCGTGATTTTTCAAAAGGCGCCATGGCCATGGAACAAAACACCCCCATCCTGGAACAGCGGTTCCGCTACCGGGAGACCGAAATCAGTGCCAGCTACTTTCCGGTCATCAACTCCGCCACAGGAGAGAATTCACTGTGCATCCAGATGAACGATCTGAGAACCCATCAGACCCTGAAGGCAAAGGAAGCAGATACCTTTTTCTATTACGACGCCCTGGATACCATCATGAACAATGTCAATGAGTGGCTCGTCATTGTGGATCAGAATGGGATCATCACCACGATGAGCCGGTCCTACAAGGAATTTCTCCAGGATATGTATCCCGAGGGCAAGCACGTCTCCGAGGTCATCGAGAACACCCGCATGCACCACGTCATTGAAACTGGTGTTGCTGAGACAGAAGAGGTCCAGCTTGTTCGGGGAAACAAGATGATCGCGAGCCGCATCCCTATCGTTCAGAACGGAATCGTGGTGGGGGCCGTCGGCAAAGCCATCTTTAAGGATATCGACGATTTCTACACCCTGTTCAACAAGCTCTCCATGCTTCAAAAAAAGGTGCATTTCCACACCGAAGAAATCAGCCATGAAACTACGGCACGGTATTCCTTTGACAATATCATCGGCAACAGCACCTCCACCCAGTCCGCTATCAAAATGGCGCTGAAGGCCTCCCGAACGGATTCCAACGTGCTGATCATCGGCGAAAGCGGAACCGGGAAAGAATTGTTCGCCCATGCGGTCCATAACGCCAGCCCCCGAAAAAGCAAGCCCTTCATCACCCTCAACTGTGCTGCAATCCCCTCCGAGCTCCTGGAATCTGAGCTCTTCGGCTATGAGCAGGGAGCCTTTACAGGCGCTAACCGTCAGGGCAAGAAAGGAAAATTCGAATTGGCCCACACCGGCACCATTTTTCTGGATGAGATTGGCGATATGCCTCTGGAAATGCAGGCGAAGCTCCTGCGGGTCCTCCAGGAAAAAGAACTGGATCGGGTCGGTGGTGATGCCCCCATCCGGATTGATGTGCGGGTAGTTGCCGCCACAAACTATGATATTGAACAGCGGGTCAGCTCCGGAAAGTTCCGGAGTGATCTCTATTACCGCCTGAATGTCATGCGCCTGAATCTGGATCCCCTGCGGGAACGCAAGGAAGAAATCCCCGATCTCGCCGATGAAATCTTGCGGAAATTGACCCATCGGATGGATCTGATCGTGTACGGCTTTACCCCGGAAGCCCTGGGGGCTTTGAAGGAATACCATTGGCCCGGCAATGTCCGCGAGCTGGAAAACATTCTGGAAAGAGCCCTGAATCTGCTGGAGGATGACCTTTACATCAAGACCGCACTGCTTCCGGAGTACATTGCGCCCGGGCAGCACCTGGCCCCTCCCCCTATCCCTGCCCCCATTTCAGCGGAGCATTCACGGATGCAGGATGCCACTGGTTCTATGGAAAAGGAGCTGATCCAAAAGGCCCTTAAAGAAACCGGAGGGAATAAGAAAAAAGCCGCAGCCTTGCTGGGAATCAGCCGGGCCGGGCTTTATAAGAAGCTGGAGCAATATCAACTGACGGTGAGCGATTAACCGTCGGTTTTTTTATTCCAATTCGCTTTGCAGGAGAAGACCTTCAATGAACTTATTGATATTCACCCGACCGCCTTCCGGGCGTTTGCCCCGGATGAAGTCCATTTCCGCCCGGACACTCTCGAAATCGAACAGGGTTCCGGCAAATTTAAGGAAATATTCGTTCATATAATCCTCAATTCCTGAGTTTGCAACGTTCGTCAGGCCCCGATAGACCGCCCGGCGGATCCGCTGCTTCAGAATTTTAGGGTTGTCTTCCAAGCTGTCGCAGATCATATTCAGGTCCAAAGGCCCCTGATGCAGTTTATTGCGCAGCGCATAGTCACAGATGCTCATGATGTCGTAGGACCCTTTTTCGCCCAGAACTCCCACTTGCCCGAGGATCATTTTAATGCGGTTCACCCGGGCCCCTTCCGAATCCGGACTGCTGCTTTTGGGAACCAGCATGCCCCGGATACTGGCGATTGTCTGCTCCATGCGGATTTTGTCCGTAACGGAGCGGACCACGTTCTCCACTTCAATGACATTGATCGGTTTGCTGATGAAAAATTCAATGCCTGCCAGATAGGAATGAGCGATCATCTCCTTATCCGTTACCTGCGAAATCAGGATGAATCGGATTCCCGGGTAGCTTCCCCGGACGGTGCGCACCACTGAAGAGCCATCCTTTTTAGGCATCAGATAATCGACCAGCACCACGTCCGGCTGCAGGCATTTTACCAGCTCTACAGCAGATTCACCGTCATTGGCCCGTCCGATGACAGTACCAAGTTCTCGGTCTTCAATGATATTGGATAGCATTTGAACCACATTTGGGTCATCATCAATGATACAAAATCTCATATAGGATTTTCCTCCAAACGAACTTTTGGGATCCTGACAGTGAATACAGTGTGGGAGCCGCAGACAGATCCCACCGAAATACTTCCGCCGAAATGATTCTCAATCAATTCCCGGACCAAGGTGAGCCCCAATCCCCTGCTCATATCCCCGGATTCAGGGTCATATTTCGTTGAAAAGCCCGGATTGAAAATGTATGCCAGATCCGAGCTTTTAATTCCGTAACCGTTATCCTTCACTTTCACAAGGAGGGCATCCCCCTCCTCAGTCACCATCAGATCCACCCGGGCACCCGGTTTCCCTTCACAGGCTTCCATTGCGTTCACAACCAGGTTCCGGAGCACGGACATCAGATAAAAATGCTCTCCCACATTGATTTCCGAGGCCACTTGGGGTACGATTTCCGCCATCAGATACGCCGGTTCATTGTATTCCTTCAGCGAATCAATCAGGAGCTTCACCAGGTCCTTAATGTGCATGGGTTTAAGTTCCATACGGGTTTCGGACATATCCTCCAGCCCTTTGATAACCCGGATATAATCCTTCTTGATTTCATGGACATCCTTGGATATATCCAAGGCCAATACGCGCAGTTCATCGGCCGCACCGGTATCCTCTGCAATCCGATACGCACGGAACGACTTGCCCATGATGCTCTCGATATGCTTCATATTCATATTCATGAAATATATTTCGCTCTTAAAGCTGGACATCAGCACCAGCAGTCTCCGATAGCGGGCTTCATGCTCTTCTCTGGATAAGAATGACCGATAATATTTCAGAGCCATGATGACGCAGGCAACAATCAGGGTCCGGACCACCGCGATGACGAACAGGGCTTTCACAACCGGGAATTCAAGCCCGACGATATGGGTCCGGATACTGACTTCCACCAGGTTCGAGAGAAAGTCCGCCAGCAGGACGGTGGTGATCAGCCGAGTTACATGGCGGTTTCCTGAACGCCAATATCCCAAGGTATATACGGTCCCATAGACCACATAGAAGAGCGAAGACGGCACCTCAATCAGGAATGAATGGTACAGGTCCTGGGTGGCCAGATAGTCGCCCAGCATCAGGAATGTCGGCGAAACAACCGCCACCATCAGACAAGTTGGCAGGGGCTCCAAAGGCTCATTGGCATAAATCATCAAGGGCAGCAGAATGACCGACAGGGTGATGATGAACCCTTCCATAAAAAAATTCAGGGAAAAGGTCGTTGCAAAAGCGGCAATCAGTGAAATCATGAGCATTTGGCGCATATTCTTCATGCTGTCTGCTTCTCCTGTCTATTCCTGCAGTATTTCAGAGAACTCAACCCGAACCTGGTAGTCCAGGGTCTCTCGGTGAACATACCCATTCTCTGCCGATTGGGGCATGATTTCTTTTGCAGGATAGGAGACACGAAACTCGGTCCCCTTTTGAGGAGAACTGATCACCTGAACAGTCCCACTCTCCATTTCCACTAAGCCTTTGACAATCGCCAGGCCCAATCCGTTCCCCTCTGTGCTCCGGACCAGTTCCCGGTCCAGCTGAAGGTACTTTTCGAAAATCCGCTGATGCTCCGCGACCGGAATACCGATGCCGGAGTCTTTTACAGAGAGCACCAAATGGCCTGATATGCGGTTCCGAACAGTTGTGATCAAAACATCCCCGCCGGATTCCGTAAATTTCAGTGCATTGGAAAGCAGATTCAGCAGCACACGCAGATAGTTCTCACGATCACAGCTTGTAATCAGGTTCCCGTCAACTTCTTCAAAGCTGAGGCGCACGGATTTTTTATTGAACCAGGGCTTAACCGCCTCGAAGATCTTTCGGGTTTCCTCACCCAGATTCACCGTGCTCGGCTTCGAGACCATTACCTCTGCATCGATCTTATTGATGTCAATCAGATTATTGATCACCCGCAACAGCCGGTAGCTGTTCCCTTTGATCAATGCGCACAGTCGGTTATTCTGAGCGTCTTTTTCCTCCTGGCTGGCAAACGCATTTGGATCCTCTTGCAGCTGCAGCGCGCTGAGAATTACATGAAGCGGTGTCCGCAGTTCGTGGGACAGGCCTAAAAAGTAATCCTGCTTCAACCGGTCCCGATCCAAATAGGCTTGGTAGAGTCTCTTGTTTTCTTCCATCTGTTCTTTCAAATGGTGCGTTTTTTGATCGACCCGGCTTTTTAGAATCTTATTCCAAAAGAGCAGGTAGATGATGAACGCCGCCAAGACGATGATCGGCAGATCCGTGCCGAAAAAATGATGCAGGAATCCTGTTTCCATAAATTTCTCCGCTTCTAATTTCGGATGATCCGAAGCAATGTGATTTTACCGGACTGATTCAGTGTGACTCGGACAGTCTGCCCACTGGCAACATCCGAAAGCTGTGCCGGGACAGCCGTGCCGCTTTCTATTTTCTCAAATGCCGTCGTACCGCTGTAATCCAGATTCAGCACTTCGTCCGTCAGCAACGTCCGTGGTATTTTTTCACCGTTCTTGATTCTTTTCAGTTCATCCGGGGTCAAGGCTTTTGCCTGGATTACGCGCAGGGCAATCCCCACATCCGTCGCTTTTTTGACCTTTCCGAAAACAATCCGTTTAAAGGCGGCGGATTGATCCGTTGAAGGCTCCGCAGAAGACCCTGATACAGCTGTCGGTTGGGATCTTTCCTGTGCCGGTTCAGGCGGAATCGCCGATGCATTCTCCTCAAGAGCTGCTGGTTCCGCCGATGCCGAAGAAATTGGATCCTGTGCTAAAAGAGACGCCTCCAGCAGATCCAGTTCTTTCAGCAATGGGTCCTCCAGGATATCATTGTTGATCTGCAGGACCTCTTCAATCGAGGAATCCTGCTGGGATGCCTTGCACCCGGTTAAGGGCAGCACCAGGATAAGAGTCAACAGACTTGCCGCAAAAATAATCCGCCTCATGGCATCCTCCCGAAACAACGGTCAACAGGTCTCGTCCCTCTGACGTTATTATACACCATCATGGCATCACCAGGATATTGTTGACCACCGGCCGTTCCTTGCCATCAGAAGGCTTATTCAGCATTTTTCCATTGTAATAGAATGCCGAGGAACCGCCGCCATCCAAATTATAAGCGGATTTGACGCCCAGATTCAGAAGCTTGTCCTGGAGTTTTTCCAAGGTGATGCCCACGCTCCAGTCATTTTGTCTGCCATCGATGACAATGAATATCAAATCATCATTGGCGTACTTGCCAATCATGGTACGGGGCTGTTTCGTCGTCATCCACTTCTGGGGGATGGTCATTTTTTGGCCGTCCTGGAGCAGCACCGGAATAAAACTGACCCCCATATAGGGATTGAGCTTCATCAGTTCCTTTTCGCTTTTGGGTACATTCCCGACAACGCGGCCATTCTTATCGATTCCTGCAAAAAAAAGATCCCCCGGGTAGCCATTGAAGGGTTCCACCAGTTTTCCGTTGATGACGGTGTTGCCGATCAGTCGGGCGTACTCCTTCCCGTTCCGCGTTTCCTTATAGAAACCACCCCCATTGATGGCCAGGATGGCATTATTCCGTTTAGCTGCCGCCGAGGTGATTTCAAGGGAACCCAGCTTGGATTTCCCTAAGGATACCTTGAACGCCTTCGGATCGAACAGCTTGATTTTGGCGATAAATCCGCGGTACCCCAGTTCATCCAGCTTGAAAATCTTGATTTCAGTACGATCTGAGATGTGGGTAGCAATGGCCGGCCCCAATACATCCAGAATCTTCTGTTCGTAAATGTCATCGGACAGCTTCCGCTGGGTCGTACTCTGAGCCGCCAGATCCCCCAACTGTTCATCCTGGCTGACAAAGGTCTCCTCCGCTTTGGAAGCGATCACCCCCAACGCGCTGATATCCTCTCCCAAAGCCGCCATATCCGACTCTATTTCAGACAAGCGCGCCGAGAATGGGGCGGTGTCCATGATCATCGTTTTGAGAGCCTCTCCAGAGTCCTTTGCCGCCCATATCAGAGAAGCGAAGGGGGCCGCCAGAAAAAGCAGAAACAGGTTGACGATCAAAAAAGGCCTGAAATTCATCAGGGCGCCTCCTTCAATACTTTAAGGCTCTTTTCCAAATCCTTCAGCTGTTTATCCAGACTGCCCAACCGTTCATCAATCCGTCCCTGAACCGTTGCGGAATTGCTGATGGAACTGCCTGCACTGTCCAGACTTTCCCGGAGCTGGGCCATTTCCTGCCCCAGAACATCTATCCGATCCTGAAGTTCCTGCACGCTGACGGCGTTATCCTGGCGCACTTCCTGGACCGATTGATCCACATAGGCCTTGGCCACCTCATAGCCCCGCAGCGTGATTTGCCACCAGGCAACCCCGCAGAGGAGAATGATCAGGACATACAGGATTCCTCGGACCACCCGATTCTTCCTTTGAACTTTTACGGTATGCTTGCGATGGATCCCGGATTCATGGTCCGGACCCATATGATGCTGCGAATCGTGCATTTCCATAATTCTCCTTTCATCCCTGTTTAATCATCAAACCTAGTACCCATTATAACAAAAACAGGAGACCGCGTGGTGACAGTCTCCTTAAAAGCTATAGGCTTCGCTTTGCGCCGCACCTGGGACAATAGATGAATCCCGTCTCCATCTCACTGCCGCAATTTTCACACCGATATGGCTCATGGGCCGTCTTGCCATTCTTCAACTGCCAGTAGTTCAGGGTCTTAAGGGCCCCCTGCTCAATCTGATGCCCAACCTCCGGATCCAGATGAAACCAGGTCCGACAACCGGGGCAATAGACTGCAAATTCCTGGTTCCACTTGTATATGGGCAGGAAAAACAGATGGAAATAGCTGTATCGGGTCACCACCAGCCCGGTGGGTGTCCCCGAACAGTTGGGGCACTGATCCAGGGTGACTTCGCCGATTTCTTTTTCTTTATAACTTGTCCCGAACACACCAATGAAAAACATGAGCCCTCCTGTGACCGTGGGTTATAGGTCCTCGTCCTCAGAATCCACCGTCACCGGCTCTTCCTCAATTTCCAGTGAATCTCCCAGCAGCTTCTGTGTTTCATCCTTCGGGAGGGCTTCAACGTGCCGCAGCCGCCGTTCGATGGACCGTGACCGGACGCCTGCTTTATCGATCACATTGGTGGCCTCCACCAATTTCTTTCGGGTTTTATCCAAGATCTGTCCGAATACGCCGAACTCCGTTTTTACAGCACCCAGTACTTCCCACACCTCACTGCTGCGCTGCTCAATGGCCAGGGTTCGGAATCCCATCTGCAGGCTGTTCAGGAAGGCTGCCAGATTGCTGGGGCCCACGACGGTGATTTTCATGTCTCGCTGAAGGGATTCAAACAGCCCGGTCCGCCTTAGAATTTCGGCATACAGGCCCTCCGTCGGCACAAACATGATGGCGAAATCGGTGGTAACCGGAGGATTCAGATATTTGTCACGGATATCCTTCGCATTTTTCCTGACTGCGTTTTCAAATAGTTTGGCGTAGTTTTCCATCTCTGCCGGACCGAGCTCCGCACTTTTATCGTAGGCTTCCAGCAGCCGCTGGTAATCCTCCACCGGGAATTTCGAGTCTATGGGCAGGAGCAGGGGCGGTTCTCCCAAAGCTTTCCCCGGCAGCCGGACTGCAAACTCCACCCGTTCCAGACTGCCCTCTTTGATGGCTGCGTTCTTCTCGAACTGATCCGGGGCCAGGAACTGCTCCAGAATGCTGCCCAACTGGATTTCCCCGAGGGTTCCCCGGGTTTTCACATTGGACAGGACCTTCTTAAGATCCCCGACCCCATTTGCCAGGGTCTGCATTTCGCCCAAGCCTTTATGGACCTGATCCAGCCGTTCACTGATCAACCTGAAGGAATCGTTGAAACGTTTTTCAACGGAGGCCTGGAGCTTTTCGTCCACCGTGACCCGCATTTCCTCTAGCTTCCGGGCATTTTCATCCTGAAGGATCTTCAGCCGGCCCTCAACGGTTTCCCGTACCTTTTCAAGCCGGTTCTCCGTAGCTTCCTGGAAGCCCTTCAAGCCGCCGTTCAGCTCGGTCCGGTTCTCCCGGGCATCTTTGTTCATCTGCTCCAGCAGGGTTTTGAAGGAATTGGCCGCTTCTTCACGGTTTTCTTTCAGGACCCGGCTGCTTTCATCACGATTACGTCCGATTTCCTCTCGCAGGGAGCTTTCAAGACGCGCCAGTTCCCGGAGCACCCCCTCGGATTCATGCTTTCCGCTTCCTCTCAAGGAGAGGATGATATTCACAGCGATCATCACCGCAACCGCAATCAAGATTCCTGTATCCATAGGCTCTCCTTCTGGGTTTCAGCTTCAGGCGAATGCTATTGGTTTATCCCGGGACCCAGCTTCCGAATCAGGCGGATGAGATCACTGAAGATGCCATATCCCGTCTGCTCGATTTCCGGATCATGTTCGATCACCGTTACGGCCCCCATCAAATCCGTGTGGAGGGTTAGCGCCGAGGAAGTCCCTTTGATGGATGCATAGGGATGGCTCCGGTCCAAACTCACCGGCTCTACCCTGCCCACAGGGACCCCCGCTTCAAACAGCCCTCTGCACAGAAGCTTGATGACCTTGCCCTCTGCGGCGGCACGTTGGATATCTTCCATTGTCACATTTCCTATGCCGGTCCTGATGATGTCCTTCGGTCGGATATCCGTCCCCATCAGCACGTTCATCAGAGCCGTCAGTTTTGCCGAAGCATCCCAACCATCAATATCCAGGGAGGGGTCCGCTTCTACAAATCCCCGCCTGCGGCCTTCTGCCAGGGCGGCTTCATAGGAATTCCCCGCAGCCATTTCCTCCAAAACGAAATTCGTCGTCGTGTTCAAGATCCCCTGGATTTCTAGAATCCTGCACAGGGGCAGTGTTTCCTCCACCAGGTTAAAGACAGGGGTGCCATCCATCACGGTGGTTTCATGGAGATAGTGAACAGCGTTCTCTCTCGCAAGGGATTTCAGCCTTTTTGCGCCATAGGCCAGGGGGCCTTTGTTGGCCGAAATCACATGCGCCCCCCTGGATAATGCCGTTTCAATATAGCTCAGGGCCGGTTGTCCTGAGTGGACATCCAGAGGGGTCAGCTCCACCACTGCATCATACTTAGCACTTTCAAGGATCTGCTGGCTGTTGGCATTGCAATAGCCAGGCATTTCCGGGGTAAACCTGCCTCTCCGTTCCAGTTCCAGCAGCACGCTGCCCAGATCTATCCCTGCCGGATCCGACAGCGTTCCCTTGGAAGCCGTCGCAATGGCGGTCACCTGAACCTCGTAACCATACTGTGCCATGATTTCTGCTCTTTTTTCCAAGAGCAGCACCGCGAAGGCTTGTCCGGCGTTTCCAAATCCCAGTAAAGCCAGCCTCAGTTTTTTCATTGTGGTCTCCCCCATAATCGATCGCTCATTTCCCGCTCCGGTTCCCTGCATCACTGCGTTCTACGACCGCATAGCGGATTCCGGGAATTCTCGCCAACAAATCCACCGCAAAAAACGAGAGCACAAAAGAAACCGCCGCGGTCACCGGTATCGCGAAGGCTGGGTAAAAGGATGAGCCATGCAGCTTGAAGCCCAGGCCCCCATCTCCCAAAGCTATGAGGAACATCACATGGACCAGGTACATCCCCAGGCTGTACTTGCCGATCAGGGACAGTTTCCGCTTCATCCCCTCAGAAACCTTCTCCTCCAAAGAATTCCCCAGCTGCATCAGAATGATGAACAGCGAAACGCCTTGCAGGACAACCGTTGGGGAAAAATAGTCATACAGGGTGGCTTGAAAAGCCTTCGAGGCATCGGTGAACGCCCAGGTTCCCAGAATCGTCAGGGCTGTGCTGACCACTAAGATAGCCCCCCAGGCAGAAAGGGATTTCTTCGAAAAGGACTTCTTCGATAGGACATACCCTAAAATGTAATACCCGACATATCCCATGATCATGGGAATCTTCACACCCAAGGAGACCGAATATCCGGCATACAGGTATATCAGATAGCTAATCAGGGGCAGGACTGAATTCCAGGCGAACCAGAGCCAAAAAAGATACTGCAGTTCCTGGCGCTCAATGACCCGAAGCAGTTTCCGCAGAACCGGCGTAATCAGATAAAGCCCCATCACCATGTACAGGTACCAGAGGTGGTAAAAAACAGGCCCGGTGAAAAACTCCGTGATGATCCGATGGACAGGAAGGACCTCGCCGCTATAAAAGATCCGCCAGTTAATGTAGACCGTCGCCCAGAACATGAAGGGAAACAGCAGTCTTGAGAATCTTTTTTTAAAAAAGGTCCGGGTGTCTTCCTGCTTTCCCAGGATCAAAGCACCGCTGAGCATGACAAAAAGAGGAACACTGCCCCTGGCCAGAGAATCATAGGCATTTCCCCACATCCAGTAATCAAAAGAAACCTTGTTCCATTCCGTTAAAAGGGACGCCGCCGAATGGATCAACATGACTAAAAATACGGCCAGTACACGGATGACATCGGCATATAAGAATTTTTTCCGTTGCGTTTTTTCCATAGCCCCTCTTTTCCACTCCGCTTTACAACCGGCGCCGATTGGAATAGCGCATGCCCTGATCTGACAGGCAGCGGTCGATATCCCGAAGGATCTTTTCCTTATCCTTTGGCAATCTTCCATTGATGCTGACATAATTGGACGCATGGTTGGACCGGAGGACGGTTTTTTCAAGCTCCAGCCCCGATACCAGCGCATGAAGTTCATTCAAGACATCCGCCGGCGAAATTTCTGTAAACGCACCGGAGCGGATCAACGGAATCAGTGCCGATGGGCCTTCAATCATCAAGGTCAGCAAGCTCAGATAGTCCGGTTGGATTGCGGTGCATACCCTGGCGGATTCCCGCGCATGGTCCAAAGACAGCTCTTTCCCGCCCAAGCCCAGGATCACCATCGCTGAAAGTGTGATGCCGGACGCCTTCACCTGACGCCCCGCCGCAATCATGGCTTCAGCGGTGACCCCTTTGTCCATTCGGCTCAGTACCGTATCACTCCCGGATTCGATTCCCAGATAGATGATGCCCAGGCCTTCATTTTTCAAAGCAGTGAGTTCTTCGACAGATTTTCTCAGGATCGACATCGGAGACCCATAGATCCCAATCCGCTTGAAATCCGGAAACAGTTGGCGGCATCGCTCAAACAGGGTCAGCAGATCTGCCGTCTTCATGATCAGAGCGTCCCCATCTGCCAGAAAAATCCGTTCCACAGAGGGACCATACTGTTCACGGGCCCAGTCCAGATCCTGGAGAATATCGTTCAGGGGCCGAATCCGAAACTGCTTGTCTTTGTACATGGTACAGAACAGGCACTTGTTGTGGGAACACCCCACCGTGGCCTGTACAATCAGGCTGTGAGCCTCGCTGGGAGGTCGATAGATACTGCCTTCGTAGCGCATAAATCCTCCCGTTACTGCTTCAGCCCTACCCGGAGAGCATTCTCCTGCTCCTTGGCCGCCTCGATTTCCTTGAAGTATTGCTTGCCCACCAGCAGATCGTATTCCAGCTGCCAGTACTCCTGCGCCGTTTTATCATCCATCTGGGCCATCATTCCGTCATTGTCGATGATGTTCTGCCCGTAAATACAGGTGAATTTATTGGAAAGGCCATAAATCATTTGAAAATAGCCATCCATCTCTGAACCGGAATAGGCCAGCAGGCGGGCTGAAAGCATTGAAGGGCTTACGTAAGCAGGCAACTGGATATCCTCATAGTTGGAAAAGGTGCTGACTTGGGTACAGCGGATTTTCAGCTGTTCCTCCGGGGTCATATCCTGGAATGTCGTGACGCCTTCCCGAATATAACCGTACTTCTGATACATTTCAAAGTTATCCCCCAGGCTGGGCAGGTGATCGCCAAATTCAATGACCAAGGTCGGTTCATCCGAAGCAGCCACATAATCCGTCAGCTTCTTGAATGCCCGGTCGGCATCCAGAACCCCCTGGACATAGGTATCCAGCATCTGCTCCTTCATGGCGGGATCCTGCCCGGTAATTGTCAGTTCTGTCCCCTTGTAGCGGTTGTCCTTGAAGGGGCCGTGATTCTGCATGGTCACAGCGAACACAAAGAGCGGCTCTTGGGTCGATTCGATTTTGCCGATCACCTTGTCCATGACGCTGTCATCCGAGACATAGTATCCCTTTTTCTTGGCGTCCTTAAAGCTTTCTTCCGTGATGAACTCATCAAATCCGAGAAGCGGGTACACCTTGTCCCGACCCCAGAATGTAGCATGATAGGGGTGAATGGCCGATGTGGCGTATCCGTTTTTCTTCAGTTCGCTGGGAAGCGACGGCATGGATTTCTTGATGAAGTGTTGGTAAGGCACGGAGGTGGGCGGCAAGAACTTCATCGTCATCCCCGTGAGGAATTCAAACTCCACATTGCAGGTATAGCCGCCGAAGGTTGGGGATACAAAACTGGATTTACGTGCCTTCTCCAGATTTGCCATCGGATTTTGGCTGAATTTCACCTTGCTCAACTGGTTAGGGTCCCACAGCGCCTCGCTCATGACCACGATGATATTGGGCTTCACGGCCGCTTGCCCGTTTTGGCCTTTGTTCTCCGCCATATAAGCGGCAGAGATATCATCCACCACCGCAGCAATCTGTTCCTTGCTGTAGTTTTTGGGCTTTTCTATGTAGTTCATCCGATAATTGATGAGATATGCAAGGACCGATCCGTTGTTCTGGTAGCTGTGCACCGGTGCCCAGGCGTAATTGCGGACACCCAGGGCATTCATTTCGGCATCCAGGTGCCACTCCTTATGATAGACCATGGCCCCGATGGAGACGACTGCCAAGCCCAAGGCGACCAGACGCTGAAACCCCTTCAGTTTCAGCGCTGCGCCGCTGAAATAATCCCGGCGCAGAAGCCATACCCAGAGTACGCTCCCAAGAATGAGAAACAGCAGCGGTTTTGAGAAATCCAGGTTGACAAGATTTTTACTGATGCCCCCGATTTGGCTGAAGGAGCTGTTATCCCAAGGATAATAGTACTGGCCCAGGGTCTTGAATTTTACGGAATTCACCATGCCGAACAGAAATACCAGGACCATGGTGAGCACCGCGGATGTTTTCCAGTGATTGATCAGGCTGTGAATCAGCAGGATGATGCCAAGAACCGCCAGGACATTCACAAAGAACATATTGGGGTGGGTCCAGAACCAAAGGATGGTTTTCAACACGTCTCCCCGGATGAAAAGCTCCAGATAGGTTACACTGATCATTGAAAAAAACAACAGTTTCATTGGAAGCGTCTTGATTATGTTTTTAAGCCAGGCTTTCATCGTATCCTCCATGGTCACTCATTCACCGGGTTTCAATATGCAGTCATTACAAACGTCTTTCATTATATCACAAAAACTGACGAAACCCGGACAGGATTCATTAGGAGTGCATTAGAAGGAAAGAGAATGCGTGTGGCGGACTAGGTGAGCCCCACCATTGTGATTCCGTGGAGATTCACCTGGGCCAGTTCTTTGCTTATGAGGTGTACCAGTCGGCAGTTCCCAGCAATCACAGCATTTCCCCTTTTGCCGGACCAAGGTTGAATGACTCCACCCGCTTCTGTGACCAACAGCGAACCCGCCGCCACATCCCAGGGACTGAGACCCAATTCCCAGTAGCCGTCCAGGGTCCCGGAAGCCACCTGTGCCAGATCATAGGCGGCAGCGCCCATGCGGCGGAGACCCCGCAGCTTGGGAATCAAATGGGAGGCATAATTGGCATTGTTATCCGGATGGCTGGCGCTGTCATAGGGAAATCCTGTTGCCAGAACGCACTCACACAGTTTTTCCTTAGAGGCCACGGTGATGGGATGTCCATTCAGATGGGCGCCTTCGCCAATCACCGCGGTATAGAGCTGATCCGTCATGGGGGCGTACACGACCCCCACCACACTTTGCCCCCGGTGCTGCAAAGCAATGGAGACCGCAAAAATCGGAAGCCCCTGAGCATAGTTGGTCGTGCCATCCAGAGGATCCACTACCCAACAGTAGTCAGAGGGGTTCCCTTGATGTCCCGTCTCCTCTGACAGGATGCTGTGATCCGGGTAGACCCGTCGGATGTTTTCAAGAATCATCCGCTCCGATTGCTTATCTACCTCCGTCACCAAATCGATCTGGGACGACTTCCTTTCAATGACCAGTTCCGTCCCAAAACGCTCTTTTTGCAAGGCCCCTGCCTCTCTGGCCCAAGATACCGCTTCAAGAAGACATATTTTAAGGTTCATTTATGATTCTCCCTTCAGAAAAATAGAGGGACAAGCCCCTGATCTGTCGAATTAGTCCTGCAAGAAAATGTTATCGCTAAAGGAGATTTCCATGACGGACCGCTTGATGCCCTCCATAGAGACCAGCCCAACACACCGCAACGACGCCCTGAAGATCATCGCTTTGCTCACCATGCTGATCGATCATATCGGCGCAATCTTTTTCCCGGAACAGCTGCTCTGGCGGACAATCGGCCGCATTGCTTTCCCGATCTTCAGCTGGCAATTGGTTGAAGGGTTCGTGCATACCTCCAGCCGTTCCAAATATGCTTTGCGACTGTTCCTGTTCGGATGCGTCTCCCAGGTCCCTTATATGTTCCTGAACCCGGATATCATCATGCACCCGCTGCACATCAACATCATTTTTCAGTTGTTTTCAGGCATCGTACTCCTTTTCGCCGCCGATAAAGCCGGTAATGCCATCCGGAGCATCCCTAGAAAGAGGCTTCCGAATATCATTCTATCATTTTTCTGGGTGGCGGTATCTCTGATTCTTGTGGCCACCCCGGACATTCTGAATGCTTGGAATCCTGAATTCCTATTTTCCTATGGATCCTATGGGCAGCTGATGTTCCTCGTCTTTTACCGGTTCCGCAGTTCCCCAACCAAGTTGGCCCTGGCCTATCTGGGCATGTCGTGGTTCCATGCGGTGGAACAATACCCGCTCTGGGACCTCAGGAGTTCTGCCGGCGGATTCGCCGGGATTCAAACCTTGCTCACTTTCTGGTGCAGCCCGGTTACCGTCCTCACGACAGCCCTGTGGTCGCTTCAATCGCTTCCGACCTTCAGTGATGTCTTCTTCCAGGCGCGAAGCATCATGGTCCTGCCGATCATCTGGATTTTTGAAAATCGTCCCGGAAAGCTGCGGTTGAACCGCTGGGTGGCATACTGGTTCTATCCGGTGCATATCGCCATCCTTGTGTCCATCAAGTGGTTCCTGATAAAACCCTAAAAACACCGGCTCCCAAGCGAGAGTGATCTCAGTTGGGAGCCGGTGTTTTAGGTGGCGGATTCTTCTGCCTGGGCAGCCTTTAGGAGGACAAAAGCCATCGCCTGATCCAAACGCTTCAGATCAAGGCCTGTAAGCTTTTCAATCTTGCTCAGCCGATAAACCAGCGTGTTCCTGTGGATGAATAGATTTTGGGCCGTTTCAGCAATGCTGAGATTGGCCTGAATAAAAACGGACGCGGTCAGAGAAAGATCCGGATCCTTTTGTACCGGTTCAATGATCCGGCCTAAATCTCGAATCAGCGGTTCAGGGCTATCTATCAACCTTCCCATGATCAACTCCGGCAAATGACCCATCAGGGACTGAATCCCTCTGCCGCCTTGGGCGTAAATACTTTTGCACAGGCTTTCCAACGCCAGGGCATGGGGATGGAGCATCCCCAAATTGATGATCACTTCCCCGGCAATGATCAGGGGGTCCACCATCAATTCCTCTGCCAGGAGGGCCAGCATGGATTCAGACCAATCCTGAGCCATTTCCGGCTCTGTCGGCAGGGTTACAATCATACATCCAGGCGCCAGCATCACCGTCTTCAAGTCCGGGAGCAGTGCCTGTAATGCCTCCAGGGTTTCAGTCACGGCCGTTTCCCGCAGTTTCAGGACCCCCAGCCTCACCGGGACAGCTCCCCGGGAACTGATTGGAAACGACTCCATATCCAAGGTATGGGCCGGTTCCGTGAGCAACCGCTTGAACCAGTATTCCGGACCGGAGACAATCAGATCCCCCAACAGTAATTCCAGGGGACCCGTCATCACCGCCGGATCATACCCTGTGGCGGGCCGCCAATGAAGTCTGCAGGCCCTCCCGGTTCCACTGAAAAGTGGAATCCAGGGCCATGATGCATAGGCGGCTTCTCCGGTTGGGCCTTTCCTGGCCAGCAGGGTTCCATCTATTCTCACCAGTGCCAAATCTCCCGGCAGGCTATCCAGAATCCGGCCGATTGAATGCTTGTTTCTTTCGTCTCCCATGATATGCTCCCCAGAAAACTGAAACGGAACAGAGCCTCTCGGCCGCTGCTCCGCTGCTGACACAGGCTTACAAGGCCCTGTCTCTTTCAATAATCATAACGCGTTTTCTGTTTCTTTGTCAAACAGATGAAGCCGGGTCGGATCAAAGCGGAACCAGATATTGTCCCCCATCTTCACATGCTGATCCGGGCGCACCTTCGCTGCCAGGGTGGTATCCTTCACCGCAATGGTAATGAACAGTTCGGCTCCCATGAATTCCGTCACATCCACCCGTCCCGCCAAGGCGCCGGCATCGCTCGCGCCGCAGAGGGTGATATCCTCGGGGCGAACCCCCAGCACCAAGGGCTTGCCCACCGATTTTTCCCAGCGATCCTTACCGAAGTCCGGTTTCTGGCAAACCAGGGAGGAGCCATTCACCAGGATTGCAGCCTGCCCATCCTGGTCTGTCACCGTCACATCCATGGTATTCATGGCCGGTGATCCGATAAAACCGGCCACAAAGAGGTTTGCCGGATGGTTATATATTTCGTGGGGGGTAGCGATCTGCTGGATAACCCCTTTGTTCATGACACAGATCCGGGTCCCCATGGTCATGGCCTCCGTCTGATCGTGTGTCACATAGATGAAGGTGGTTCCCAGCTCATAATGAAGCTTGATCAGCTCGGCACGCATCTGTACCCGAAGCTTCGCATCCAGATTCGATAGCGGCTCGTCCATCAAGAACACCTGGGGATGCCGTACAATGGCTCGACCCAGTGCTACCCGCTGTCGCTGCCCTCCGGAGAGCTCTTTGGGCTTGCGTACCAGCAGATCTTCAATTCCCAGAATATCTGCCGCTTTTTTCACCCGCTCGTCAATCTCTTTCTTGGGCCGTTTCCTCAGTTTGAGACCAAAAGCCATGTTCTCATAAACCGTCATATGCGGGTACAGGGCATAGTTCTGGAACACCATGGCGATATCCCGATCCTTTGGGGATACATCATTCATCTTGGCATCGCCGATCAGCAGATCACCGCCGCTGATGCTTTCAAGACCCGCAATCATCCGAAGGGTTGTGGTTTTGCCGCACCCAGAAGGGCCAACCAGTACCATGAATTCCTTATCGGCGATATCCAGGTTCACATCCTTCACCGCATGAAAACCATTCTCATATTTTTTATTGATCCCCATCAGTTTCACGCCTGCCATGGTGTCTCCTCCTGTGCTTTCCCTATCTCTGAAGCGCAATCCGCCACTGTTACTTTCAATCCATCATATCCGATTCACTCAGCTGCCGCATCGGCAGAATCACCAAAACGGATTAATTATTTTCGTTAAACCGCCAATGCCCTGTTTCATTCAGTCACCATCCCATGGTATACTGAAAGCTACGACCAGTGGATGACTCTGAGGATTTCCCTCATATAAATGAAAGAAGGAACCGACTTAATGAATGAAAGCACATTTAAGAAACATGGCTTTGCACATCTGGGCGTCAGCGAAACACTTTGCGAAGCCCTGACCCAGCAGCGGATCGATCTGCCCACGCCTGTACAGACCCAGGCGATTCCGGCAGCATACAGCGGTAAGGATATCATTGCTCAGGCACAGACCGGTACAGGCAAGACCCTGGCCTTCCTTTTGCCGCTTTTCGACACCAATGATTCTGAGATTCAAGGGATCCAGGGCCTGATCATCACCCCTACCCGGGAACTGGCGATCCAGATTACGGCTGAAGCAAGAAAACTGGCCCACTTCAAAAAACTCAATATCCTTGCAGCCTACGGCGGTCAGGATATCGAATCCCAGACCCGCAAGCTGAAGGGCAATATCCATCTGGTCATCGGAACCCCGGGCCGGATTCTGGACCATATGCGCCGGAAGAACATCGCCCTGAACCATATTCGCTACCTCGTATTGGATGAAGCGGACCAAATGCTTCACATGGGCTTTCTGCCGGATGTTGAAGCCATCATCAGCCAGACCCCTAAAAAGCGGCAGACCCTCTGTTTTTCCGCCACAATGCCCCATGCCATCAAACTCTTGGCCAACCGGTTCATGAACGTTCCGGTACCCATCACCATCAAATCCGAACAGATCACCCTGAAAAGCATCCAGCAGAAGGTTATTGAAACCTCCGACAGAAACCGACAGGATGCTCTTATTGCAACACTTCGCGAAACAAACCCTTACATGGCCATCATCTTTTGCCGCACGAAGCGCCGTGTCAGTGCGCTGCTGCAGGCACTCCATGAAGAGGGCTTCAAATGCGATGAGCTCCACGGCGATCTGACCCAGAGCAAACGGGAACGGGTCATGAAGCTGTTCCGGACCGGCGCCGTTCAACTGCTGGTTGCCACCGATGTTGCCGCCCGCGGACTGGATATCGATGGCATCACCCATGTATTCAACTATGATGTCGCCGGAGATGCCGAAAGCTACATTCACCGGATCGGTCGAACCGGCCGCGCCGGAAATACCGGCGTTTCCATCACCTTCGCCTCCCCCACTGACCGCCACAGCGTCCTGGACATCGAGCGCGGTATTGGGATGACACTCTCCAAAGGCCGGATGCCCGGAGACCACGTCCATGAAGAACCCCGGAAAAAGCTGCCCAAACATTTGGACCGGAACGGCAACCCGCGGGATCACAGCCTCACCGGAAAGGGCCGCTTTAACAAAAGCAAGCCTTCCTCCGACTCCAAGGGCGCACCGGATCGCAAGGCACCCAGCGGCAAAAGAGGCCATGGCGCTCCCAAGCCGGAAACTTCGCGGCCCCAACAGGCTGCCCCAAAAGTCGAAACGCCCCGCCTCCATCAATCTCCCCCACGGGCTGCCAAACCGGATTCCGGCAAGCCGAAATCGGCCCGTGCCGGTTCACGGAGTGAAGGCAGCTACAAGGATGGCGCCAGCACGCGTCCGGCCCCTAAAAAGAATTTCAGCGCTATGAACAGCGGCCCAAAAGGCGGCATGCGCAGCGGTAAACGGTAAGGCGTCCCCATCATCCTACCGCTGACGCTCTGCTATCAAAAAACAAGCGCAATCATACAAAAGGAGATACTGCCGTTCTTACGGCAGTATCTCCTTTTTGTATAAGACTTTTGGCGTTTGTATCGCTCCAAGGCCGTGAACCGACCACTGCCCTTTATGCCTCTATCAATTCCGCACACACATCCGGCACGAAGGTCTGATCCGTAATGGGAGGCCTTACATACGTGTCATCATGCTGCCTCTTTGGCAGTGGAATCGGATCTGGCGTAAGGTCTTTATATTCGAAAAGGCTCAAAAGGTGCGATATGCAGTTGATCCGGGCCCGCTTCTTCTGATCCGCTTCCACCACAAACCAAGGGGCCTGTTTGATATCGGTATGGGAGAACATGGCGTCCTTGGCCCGGGAATAATCCACCCAGTGCTTCCGGGATTCCATATCCATGGGGCTGAGCTTCCAGCGCTTCGTCGGATCTTCCATCCGGTCTTCGAACCGTTTTTCCTGCTCTTCATCACTGACACTGAACCAGTATTTAATCAGGATAATGCCTGACCGCACCAACATCCGCTCAAATTCCGGGCAGCTGCGAAGATATTCCTGATACTCCTCCTCGGAACAGAAGCCCATGACCTTTTCAACACCCGCCCGATTATACCAGCTCCGATCAAAAAGGACCATTTCGCCTGCAGCTGGCAGATTCGATACATAACGCTGGAAATACCACTGGGTTTTTTCCCGCTCCGTGGGGGTGCCCAGGGCAACGACCTTGCAATAACGTGGATTAAGCGGTTCTGTGATCCGCTTGATGACACCGCCCTTGCCGGCAGCGTCCCGTCCTTCAAACAGGATGACTACCTTCATCCCCTTATAGCGCACCCATTCCTGGAGCTTGACCAGCTCAACGTTGAGCCGTTCCATTTCTTTTTCATAAACATCTTTTGAGATTCTATTTTCCGTCTTTTCTTCTTTTTTATCCTTGTTCTTGCCCATCAGCCCGCCCCCTCAAGTTCTTTCCCCTATGATACCCCTTTTTTCCGGCTTACACGCAGGGATTTCAAACCTCTGCCGGCAGCCACACGGTGAAGGCCACCCGCCCAGCCTCGTATTTCACGCCAATGGTGCCGTCGTGGGCTTCCACGATCCCCTTCGCAATACCAAGGCCAAGACCACTGCCGCCTGTATCAGAGGAACGGGATGCGTCCAACCGGTAAAAGCGATCAAAGATTTGACTCAGATCAACGCCTTCCAGATCCTTTGCCGGGTTTTCCATGGTCAGCCGATATCCCGCATTTTCCGGGAGGATGTTCACGGTGATATCGCCGGGCTTATCACTGTATTTCACCGCATTTGACAGGAGGTTTTCCAGAACCCGATGAATTTTTTGCGGATCGATCAGGCACCAGGCATCCTCAGCAGGAAGCCCAAGCCGTATTTCCAGACGGTTTTCTTCCAGAACCGGAATGTATTCCTCCACCATCTGTTCCACCAATTCATTCAGCGCAATCCGCACCCGGTCAAGACCGATGCCGGTATATGTCAGCTTCGTATAGTCGAAAAGGTCATCAATCAGCACCTTCAGTTTTTCGGATTTATGATAGACGGTCTGCAAGTATTCCTCCATCTGTTCCGGAGACTCATAGCGTTTATCAATGACCAGCTTCAAATACCCCAGGACTGAGGTCAGAGGCGTCCGCAGATCATGGGACACATTGGTGATCAGTTCCTGCTTGCTCTTCTCCGCGGCCCGCTCTGACTCTATCTGTTCCTTCAGGGACCGGCTCATATGATTGATGGATTTAGCCAGAATAAACAGCTCGTCCTTGCCGTACTCAGGGACACGGTGGGCCAGCTCCCCGCGGGCAATGATGCCGACGCCGGAGGAAATCTGCTGGATATACTGGACCTTCCGCTTGGTAATGATGTAGAACATCAGGATGAAGACCGCCGTGGCCTGCAAAATCGCCATCAGTCCGGCAATGTTCCCCGCTTTCTTGTATTTCACTTCCCCCACGGATTCATCCCGGTATAGGAGCCAGAGGGCATCCTTCCGCTGTATGGACAGGAGCAGGCTATAACGGCCGGAATCGCCTTCCTGGTTCATTTCAGTCTGAACCTCCCGGACCAGACTGTGAAAATCGAAGGATTCAGGATGGCCGCTGTCATTGCTGGCAAGAACCTTTCCCGTCATATCCAAGATATAATAGCGGGCGGTTTCAGAGTTATCCGTAACAAGGCTGTCAAGAATGGGCTCCAGGTTCTTGCTGTCGGTCTCCCCATACTCCCCTTCAAGCAGTGCGATGATATCCACCGCATGCTTTTCTATCTGTTGGACGGAACCCGAATAATCCAGGTACTTCCGATCATCCAGCCGACTGTAGTTTCGGAGGGTGGATTGGAACACAATCAGCGCCACGATAAAACAAACCCCGAAAGCCACAATCAACTGCAGCCGGATGTTGTGTTCAATCTGTTCCCGGGCATAATCCATCAGGGCCTTCAGGGTCTGCATGAGCCCTTCCGCCATCTCTTCGGCCCCTTTTCTGAAACCGGCAGATCGCTTGGATTTGCGTAGCTGCTTCCGGGTTGCTTTTTCCCGACGTTTGGTCTCTTTCCACTGCTTTTTTTCCTGAGCCCGCTTCAGTTTCTGTTCAGTTTTTCGAATTCTGGCTTCAGGCTCTTTAGGCATAGGGTTTATCCTTCCATTTTATAGCCGACACCCCAGACGGTTTGGATATACAGGGGGGTTCGTGGGTCCTTCTCTATTTTTTCCCGGAGCTTTCGGATATGCACCATCACCGTATTCTTCGATTCAAAGAATTCTTCTTTCCATACGTGTTCATAAATTTTTTCGATGGTCAGCACAATCCCCTCGTTCTCTGCCAAATAGCGCAGAATATCGAATTCGGTGGGGGTCAGCTTCACCTTTTCACCCCCAACCAGGACCTCGTGGCTGTCAATATGGATTTCCAGGTCATGGAGGATAATGACCTCTTCATTGCGTCCGTGTTCCTTGCGCATCATATCCATACGGCGCAGCTGTGATTTTACCCGGGCAACCAGTTCCAAGGGGTTGAAGGGCTTAGGGAGATAATCATCCGCGCCGGAAGACAGCCCCAGGATCTTATCCATATCTTCCGATTTTGCAGAGAGCATGATGATGGGCATCGCATGCTGTTCCCTTGCCTTGATGCAGGCATCAATCCCATCCATCCGGGGCATCATCACATCCAGGATCATCAGGTCCACCGATTCCCGTTTGAGTACATCCAGTGCCTCAACCCCGTCTGCCGCCATCAGGGTTTCATAGCCCTCGTTGCGCAGATAGATTTCAATCAGCCGCCGTATTTCCTTGTCGTCATCAACGATCAATATCCGTTTTTTCATAGCACACCTCCTGCACCCTCAGTATAACGGGTTTCCCTGAATAATAAGCGCGTAAATGTTTAAGGAATTCTTAAAAGATGCAACCCCAAAGACAGAGACGGGGTCAGGCCTGGCAATAGACAAAGTGATGATCTTGTCGATTGTCAGGCCTGACCCCTATCGCTCCGCTTTTCTAGTTATTGTAATACAGACTTTCCGATGGATACTCCGGATCACAGGTCACATCGATCCCAAGGTTTCTGAATATCTGTTCGTCATTGGTGTTGAGGATAGTCGTTGAATGGGCCTGGCAGCCTTTAAGGCCCGCAAGCTGGGCCAAGGCAGCCTGGGCCATGGGGTTTGTCGCGGCACTGATGCTGAGCGCGATGAGGATTTCCTCACAGTTCAGCACGGTCGCCCGTCGGCTCAAGGTTTTCTCCTTGAGGTGGATGATGGGCTCCAGAATCACTGGGGAGAGCAGATGCAGTTCATCAGCCATATTCGCCAGGGTCTTGATGGCGTTCAGGATCACAGCGGCTGCGGCATCCATGGTCTGGGAGCTTCTGCCCGTGAGCATGGTCCCGTCGTGGAGCTGCAGTGCCACAACCGGGCACACATCGGTTTTTTCAGCGTTTTCCTTCAGTTTGGCGGAGTATTCTCTGGCCGGGGTCACGACTGCCAGATCTTCAGGCTTCAGGTTCAATTCCTCCATGATCAGCTTGGCGCGCTGGTAGGAATCATACTCCATGTACCCTTTCTTATATTCACAACCCACCTTGAAATAACGGCGGATGATTTCCTGAGTGGATGCTTTCCGAATCACCTCATCATCGAAAATACCAAATCCGACACGGTTGACCCCCATATCGGTTGGCGACTTATAGACCGCTTCTTCACCGGTGATTTTCTCGATGATCCGTCTCAATACCGGGAAGGTTTCAATGTCCCGGTTGTAATTCACGGCTATTTCATTATAGGCATCCACATGGAAGGAATCGATCATATTGATGTCCTTGAGATCCACCGTGGCGGACTCATAGGCGATGTTCACCGGATGCTTCAGGGGCAGGTTCCAAACCGGGAAGGTCTCGAACTTGGAGTATCCTACCTCCACCCCCCGCATATGCTCATGGTACATCTGGCTCAGGCAGGTGGCCAATTTGCCGCTTCCTGGCCCAGGAGCCGTCACCACGACAATGGGCTTGGTGGTTTCAATGTAGGGATTCTTGCCGTAGCCTTCCTCACTGACGATGGTATCCACGTCTGTGGGATAGCCTTTGGTGGAACGGTGGGTGTACACCTTGATCCCCCGACGCTCCAGCTTATTCATGAACACGGTGGCGGCAGGCTGGTTATCATAGCGGGTGATGACCACGCTGTTCACATCCAGCTCGTAGGTCCGCAAATCGTCAATCAGGCGCATGGCATCCATATCGTAAGTAATGCCGAAATCGCCCCGGATTTTATTCCGTTCGATGTCCCCAGCATAGATACAGATGATGACTTCCACCTTTTCCTTCAATTTATGGAGCAGTTTGATCTTGGCGTTCTCATCAAAGCCCGGCAGCACCCGCTTGGCATGGAGGTCGAAAAGCAATTTTCCCCCAAACTCCAGATACAGTTTATCGTAATGATTCACCCGTTCCAAAATGAACTTGGATTGTTCTTCCAGATATTTCTTGCTGTCAAATCCTATTTTCATCGTCTGCCCTCTTTTCGTAATGAAATCCATATTCATTCTATCAGAGTTTCAGCTTCCAATGAAGACCTGAACCTATGCTTTTATAAACCCTGTCTGTTTTCGGATGATTTTATCCGCCTGCTTCATGAATTCGTGGTCATCCGCACCGCTCAGTTCTTCCATCACCTGCTGGGGATTGTAGCCGATATGTTCGTTTGAAAGTGCCCGGTATTGGCCCGCAGCCTCAAGGATGCTGACTTTTTCCGTTGCATTCAAGTACAGCTCCAGCACCTTCCTGATCCGACTCCTGATTCGGGGATCCTCAATCGGAAACATCAGCTCAATCCGTTGATTCAGGTTCCGGGGCATCCAATCTGCACTGGAAAGATACACGCATTCATTGCCATGGTTTGAAAAATAAAAGATCCGGCTATGTTCCAAATATTTCCCGATGATGCTTCGGACCTGAATCCGATCACTGACCCCGGGAATCCCGGGAACCAGGCAGCAGATTCCCCGAATGATCAGCTGAATATCCACCCCCGCCCGGGAGGCTTCATACAGCTTTTCAATCAGCGGTTGGTCCACCAGGGAGTTCATTTTTGCAATGACGGTTGCAGGATGACCCTTGCGGGCATGCTGGATCTCACGGTCAATCAGCTGGGTGATGGCGCTCCGCAGTCCTGTAGGCGCCATGATCAGCTTATCAAGATTCATATCTTTGGAATACCCGGAGAGCATGTTGAAGAATTTAGAAGCATCATGGGCCAGGGTTTCATTGGCTGTCAAGATCCCCATATCCGTATAGAGCTTCGCAGTCTGGTCATTGTAATTGCCGGTGCTAAGATGCAGATAGCGCCGGATTCCGGTGCCTTCCTTCCGGACCACCAGCGCGACCTTGGCGTGGGTCTTGAGGCCGGGATAGCCATAAATCACATGACAGCCCGTTTTTTCAAGCCGTTTGGCCCACAGGATATTGTTCTCCTCATCAAACCGCGCCTGAAGCTCTACCAGGACCGTAACCTGCTTTCCCTGTTCCGCGGCGTACGCCAGGGCCTTTACGATGGGGGAATCCCCGCTGATCCGGTAGAGAACCTGCTTGATCGCCAGGACATTCTTATCCCGACTGGCGGTTTCTATGAAATCCACAATTGTGCTGAAATCGTCATAGGGATGGTGGAAAAACAGATCCCCATGCTTGATCTCATCAAAATAATCCTCGTGGACCAATTCCCGCTGAACAGGTTTGAAGGTATCCTTCTCCACACGCACGTATTTACCCAGACTGTAGAAGGCGGTCATATCCAGAAAAATCCCCTGCTCGAACACGTGGCTCTCGCCGACCTCGAAATTTTCCATCAGGAACGTGCGGAGCTGTGGATCTGTGGGCTTTTCCAGTTCAAGCCGAACGACTTCCCCCCACTTCCTGCGCTTCAGCGACGCTTCAATTTCAACCAGGAGATCATCGGCTTCTTCATCATTGATATCCAGATCGGCGTTCCTGGTGATCCGATAGGTTGTCGTAGCGCTTACATCCCGCCCTTGGAACAGTTCAGAAATGAACAGCTTGATAATTTCCTCAATCAGCACATAGCGCCCGGACTTGCCGTATTTAAGGGCAATGAACCGGGGCAGCCCCGAGGGCACCTGTACGGTGGCATAGTCAAAAGAGGCTTCCTGCTGATCCTCGCTATTGAAAAGCACGGCGATGTTCAGACTTTTATTGAAAATCAGCGGAAACGGACGGACATAATCGATTGCCATGGGGGTGAGAACCGGATAGACGGACCGCATGAAATACTCTTTCAGATACCCCTTGTCCTCGGCGGGGATTTCATGGACAGGAATCAGCTGAAAGCCAAGCTTTGGCAGCTCATGGTCAATGATATCCCTGCAAATCCGCTCCTGCTCGGAAATAAGGTCCCGGGTCACTTTCATGATTTGTGCCAGCTGCTGTATCGGTGTCAGCCCGGCAGGATCCGGCAGGTTGAAATCCGCATTGATCTGGTCCACCAGGGAGCCGACACGGACCATGAAGAATTCATCCAGGTTGGAACTGAATATGGCAGAAAATTTAAGGCGTTCAATAGGGTCCTTCCCTTGGGCTAAAGATTCCATCAGCACACGCCGGTTGAACGCCAGCCAGCTGAGCTCCCTGTTTATGTAGCGTTTGACTGTATCGTTCAAGATTTCACATCCTTCAGCAGAATATCGTACCCGAAAATCTCATAAAAAGAATTCCGCATCGCATCCACGGCGAATTCTTCAAAAAAACAAGGCCGCAATTTGTTGATACTGATTTTCAGTGTGTCCTCCGACAGTTTCACCTGCTCAATGACAACACTTTGCTTCTTCGATTTGTCCAGCGCATCGGCCAGGGATTGGATTGCGGCCAGCTTCAACAGCTTCGTATCGGAAAAGAGGAACTGCTCGCTGCCGGCCAAAGTGCCCTCGCTGGAAATGGTGAAGCTGTTAAGGGATATCTGTGCCGCAATCTCCATCATTTTGTCGGAGACCCCAAGGATTGAGGCATTTTTAATGTTCTCATAGGTCGATTGGTAGTATTCGCTCTGCTTGTTGAATTTTCCGGTTTCGTGCAAAATCGTTGAAATCCGGAGCAGGAGGAGATCCTGATTATCGAAATCTTCGGCATTCTTCAAGGCACCAAAAAGCTTGACCACATTGTCATCAATCATTTTTATGTGACTGGTCGTGGAATGGTAACGCTTTGAGATGTGTTTGGCTGCCGAGATGATGTCCTTGGTGTATTCAGACTTCCGGTCATAGGGGGTCTTGTTTTCCATCATTTCATAGAGGATTCCATCCCGCAGGGAAATGTCAGGCACATGGACAAAGTTGGCAGATGAATGGCTCAGGAACTGTTGAAAGATTACGAAGGCCGACAGCACCTCTTCATAATCCAAATCCAGATTCAGGACCTGTCGTTTGAAATCCGGCTCTTCCTGCATCAGCGCATCGAACATCTTGTCAAAATGCTTCCGGTCCAATCCGCCGGCAGTCTTGCTGAACGCCTCGCAAATGGCTTTGATGGATCCGCCCACCACCACGAAGTGATTGATTTTCTTGCGGGTCAGATAGCTTTGCAGGTTCTCCGTGTGGGCAAAGGCGTAATCCTGAAGGATTTGCGGGGCAAAGAGAGAGACGGCCTCAATTTCCTTCACCGTGTTTTTCAACAGCATGGTTCCCAGACGCACCTCGTTGTTCCTAACCAGTTTTCCTGATTTATAAATGAGGACTTCGGAGCTGCCGGACCCAACCTCCACCAACAGCATCCCCTCCCGGCGCATCTCAGCATATTCCGGAAGGGCATATTTCAGCGCCAGATACGTCAGCAGTCTCTCAATCGGTTCTGCCAGGATTTCAATCTCCAGCTTAGTCTTCTTGGTGAGCTGGTCCACAACGAACTGACCGTTCTCTGCCTCTCGCACCGAGCCTGTTGCAACGGTTCGCACCCGCTCAACCCCATATTCCGTCAGAACCCGCGAATAGTATTGCAGGCATTTGGCGGCCTCCAGAATGGCATACCTGGAGATCCGCTTATTCCTGAAGGAGTCCAGTCCGAACATGATTTCGGATTTCAGGTCCTCCAGGACTTTGATCTGATTCTCTTCATTCACTTCGATGATTTTCAACTTGATCGTATGTGAACCGATGTCTATAGCTCCCAGCAAACTCATTTTATCAGCTCCTATGTTTCCTCACGTGAAGGCATTGTCCAATCATTTATTCCCATACCAATGATTTTGAAACAGTTAATCTGACTATAGTGCATTTTCTCCATGCGTTCTATCCTTTCTGTGTTAATTTATCACATCACGATTTTAACTTGGACTATATTCTGCAAGAGGTGTATAATTGAGTGATAGAGAATATTCCTGAAATTCAAGGAAAAACAACCAAAGGGGTCCTTACAATGCCAGATAAAAATATTGAAATGATGAAAAAATTCCTGGACGACAAAAAAAAGAAGGCCGCGGCCGACAGTGTGGCACGACCCAGCAAGAAAATCGGAAGCACTCAAAAGGGCTTCAACAGCAAAAAAACAGGCGGTGCCCTGAATAAGTAATCCAAGTTAAAGGCTGTGCAGACGAAAAGTTTGCACAGCCTTTTTTTATTGCCCGCCTCCTCATGGATTCAGACGGTTCTGAAGAGATCGGCAGGCCTCCAGGGCTCCGTCATAGTCATAGGCTCCGATGGCGGCCTCAAGGGCTGCAACCGCCTCCGCAAAACCCATCCACCGCAGCGTGGGTTTCAGCGCCTTCAATACATCCTCCGCCTCCGAGTCGTATTGCTCCAGCAATCTCCGCAGGGATTCCAGACTTTCTGTTGTTTGGATAGCAGAAAGCTGTTCCCCCGCCTCCTCCAAATCCGGAGCCGCCGCTTCCAGAAACGCATCGATTTCTGAAAAAGCCTGTTCCAAGGCCAACTGCAGCTCTGAAAATTCCGATGATGTCAATATTCCAAGCGGCTCGGCCTTCAGCTGACCTTCGAGGCACCGGCACAACCGGCTCACATTTTCGGCGCCGATATTTCCGGAGACCCCCTTCAACGTGTGGATCAGCCGGTTAACCACTTCCGTCTCACCGACTTCAAGGGCCGCTTCAAACCGCTGGTAAAAATCCGCATTGTTCGATTTGAAACGCGACAGCAGTTTTTGATATTCCCTTTGGTTTCCAGACATTCGGGCCAATCCTGCCTGGACATTGAAGGATTTCAAGATTTCTGTATGCACGACTTCGTGGGCATTCATGGATTCACCTCTCCTTGCTTGGTGTCAATTAACCGTTTGAATCCGAAGGGTGCCTTCCATTTTTCCCAATTCATTCAGAAGCCGCAGGTGCTCGATGATCAAATCATTCACCACGGAGCCTTTCTTAATGATGATATGGTCGTCCTGAGATTTTATATCTTCTCCGACCAGCATGCCGGATTTCAATTCCTTCAAGGATATTGTCCGGATTTCACCGGCTTCCTCATAACGCAGGAGCTTCTCGAGGGCTTTGGTCACATCGAAATTGCATTTGGCGGGGTTCTGCTTCAACAGGTTGATGCTTCGGGATTTGTCGTGCCCGCTGAGATTGTACATCTGGTAATTGATGACCACGCTGAGGATCTGAGCTCCCGACAAAACGGTGTTGCTGCCGTCGAATTCCATGTTCCCCAGGGGCTCCATCTGGTTTTTTACGATTTCGGCCAAATCCTCCAGCCGTGGGATCTTGGCAATCAGCTTGGACCCCATCATCGGATGGGATGCAAACAGCTTCCGCTCCTCAATGGAAACCGTTTTGCCGCTAAGGATCTTTTCCAGAACCTCCGATGACATCATGCAGGCGCCAATCAAGCTCAGCATCGCAGCGATTTCAACCTTCCAAACCTCTTCAATCCCCATATCCCGGGCAATTCCGCTGGCCAGCCTTTTGGTGCGGCTTGAGAACGTATAGGCGAAATTATTGGTCATGGACAAGATTTCAAGGAGCGCCTGAATGGTCCCCACCAGGGTATTGCTGAGCAGATCCTTCCGTTCTTCCCGAGACTTGCTCAGCTCCATGTGGGTTCTTACCCGGAGTTTCACCTCCAGGATGTCATAGGGTTTGGTGATAAAATCCACCGCTCCCAGTTGAAAACCCCAACTCTTGTTCTGTATATCCGATTCCCCGGAAATGAATATCACCGGAGTCTCAGTGAACCGCTTCATTTTCTTGATCCGTTTGAGGGTCTCATAGCCGTCGATTCCCGGCATCCTTATGTCCAGAAGGATGAGGTCCGGCATCAGTGTGTTGATCACATTCAGGGCACTTGCCCCATCCTTCACGATTGAAATCCTGTAATCATCCTTTAGGGCATTTTTCAAGATATCCAGATTCTCATCAGAATCATCTACAATCATCACCCGATATTTTTCTGACAAAATCATCACTCCTTCGGATTATCGTTTCGATCAACCAATTTTCTCACAACAATGTGTCTGTTCAGTGATGACTGATTATATCACAAGATAAACACCGAAATACTTTCAGGCTACCTTCTGATTGAATTTTTAAAAAGTGGGGTATACCCTTACTGATACCCACTTTTCCTTTATACAATTTAATGAAAGGATGGTGCCATATGATTAAAGGAATCCGTCAGCGAATACTTACCACTTACTTATCCCTCACGCTGGTTGCCATTGTCCTCCTCGCCTTCATTCTGATTTACCAGGGCCGCGGTTTTCTTGCAGACAACGCCCGTGATGCGTTGCTTGAAAGCTCTCAGCTGCGCGCCCAGATTGTCGAACTCCGTATTCAACAGGAAATCAACAAATTGAAATACCTCTCCAGCACCAGTACCGCAAAAGCATTGAACGGCAATGAAATCCTATCCCTTTTAAGGGGGATGGTTTCGGATACTGAGAATCAGCTGCTCGTTAATGCCCTGTACGCCAAACCGGACGGATCCATCCTTTCCTTGTTCAACGAAACCGGAAGCATCTCCAATCAGCCCTATTTCAGCAAACTGATCCGTGACAATCTGGACTACACAATTTCTGACCCCATGACTGCTCAGGCAGATGCACCACCTCTGGTAGTGATCCTGGCAGCCATCCGAGATTCCCAGGGGAACATCACCGGTGTCCTGGGCAGCGCCATTGACCTTGGAAAGCTCTCCAACAGCCTTACAGACGCCAGCACCCATGAGACCACATACAGCTGGATCGTGGATGACACCGGAGCAGCCATCGCTTATCCCTCATCAGAATTCCTTTCAAAAATAGGATTTCCTGATTCCGTCAAACCCAGCTTTACCGGCAGCGACGTTATCGGGCAGGCTAATCTAGCCTTAGTCTCAGGCACCTTCGAATATACCGACAAGGGAGATGGCCGTTCAAAGGTCGGCGCCTACAGCACCATCCCCGGTACCGATGGGTGGAAGCTGTGTACCGCGATGAGCAAGCAAGAAGTGAATGCGCCGCTTTTCGCGATGAGCGGCCTCTTGGCAGCTGCCTCAGTGCTTTTAGCCGGGCTCCTGTTCCTCGCCAGCGGTTGGCTCTCTCAAAATCTGGTCACTCCGATCGTCCAGATCGCTCATTCTGCTGAGAATCTGGAGAGAGGCACCCTGGTTCCGGTGGACGAACCCCAGGAGCCAGAGGAAATCAACCATCTTGTCCGGTCCTTCAACCATATGGCCAATGCGCTGTCCCTCAACACCGCGGAGCTCGAAAAAACCATTGAGGAGAACAACAGGACGTTGAAAGAAATCAACGGCCGGATCCACGACCGGAACAGCCGCATGAGCCAGATCAATGGCGGATTCCTTGATGTCGCAACCCGGGACAAGGACACCCATCTCCTCACGCGGAATGAGGTGCTTAAGCAGCTGGAGCTGATTAAAACAGAGGTGGATACCGAAGTGACAGAAAGCTTCAGTCTGCTTCTCATGGGCCTGGACAACTTCAACTTCTACCTTGAAACCTTTGGTCCTGAAGCAGGCAACCTGATTGTTCAAAAGACTGCCCGCATGATTTCCTCAACAATCCGCTCTACCGACATCGCCGCCCGATATGATCAGAATACCTTCATGATCATCCTCTCCGGCACTAATCAGGTTCGCGCAGACAGTGTGATCCTGAAGCTTACCCAAGCCTTTCAGGAGCAAACCGGTCTCCACGACGACCTGCGCCGCCTGAATGAATCCTATGCGTTCCCGGTTCCAAAGGAATCCCGTCTGGAGCTGTCTGTCAGCGTAGTGGTCTACACGAAGAAGATGGGTCTTCCCGCAGAGATGCTGGTCAAACAGGCAGAAAGCGCCATGAGTGAAGTTCGCAAAGAACACCAGAAACAAAATGCTGACAGGCTCCTCCATATCTGATACCGCACGGATCAGACCCCGAAACTCCACCCCGGAGCTTCGGGGTCAATAATTTAAGGTGTTTTTAATAGGTGCCACTACAGACAGAGCGTGCGTTGAGGTGTATAATCAAATGAGAAGTATTATCGTTTGATTGTTAGTTTCCTCAAGGAGGAATAGACATGAAACAGATTATGTTATGGACGGCTTTGGCAGTGGCCGTAATCCTGCTGATCCTGGCGATGCGAACCAGCATGGACGGAAATTCAAAGATTGCAGCGTCTACCCCGAAACCCGAAACCCGATTTCCGGCCAACCCCAACATTGGCGTTGTCTACGAAACCGATAAACTGAAAGAGATCTATCTTGCGGGCGGCTGCTTTTGGGGGGTCGAGGCCTATATGGTTCGAATTCCGGGAGTTGCGGATGCCCAATCCGGATATGCCAATGGCAATACGACAAATCCCAGCTATGAGGATGTCAGCCACAACAACACCGGCCATGCAGAAACCGTACTGGTCAGATATGATCCTGAAAAGGTATCCCTGCAGGCTCTGCTGCGCCACTATTTCAAGATCATTGACCCTACCAGCCTCAATAAGCAGGGGGATGACCAAGGCGTACAATACCGCAGCGGCATTTATTACAAGAATCCTGAGGATAAGGCGGTGATCGACCTGATCATCCAGGAGGAAGCGAAGAACTACACCACCCCCATCGTTACTGAGGTCCTCCCTCTTCAAAATTTCACCCTGGCTGAGGATTACCATCAGGACTATCTGGAGAAGAACCCCAACGGCTACTGTCATATCGATTTTTCCAGTTTGAAGGATACCCAGGGCATCACCGTGGATCCTGCGCTTTACATGAAGCCTTCCGATGCGGAGCTGAAAGAAAAGCTTACCGCCCTGCAGTATCAGGTGACTCAGAAGGGCGACACGGAACAGCCCTACAAGAACACCTATTGGGATAACCATGAGGCCGGGATCTATGTGGACATCACCACCGGAGAGCCCCTCTTCAGCTCCAAGGACAAGTATGAATCCGGGACTGGCTGGCCAAGCTTTACGAAACCGATTGCGCCGGATGTTGTGAAAGAGCTCACCGACAAATCCCTGTTCATGACACGGGTTGAAGTGCAAAGCCGCGTGGGTGGCTCTCATCTGGGGCATGTCTTCACCGATGGCCCCAAGGATCAGGGAGGACTCCGTTACTGCTTGAACAGCGCATCGCTTCGATTCATTCCCGTGGCCGATTTGGATCGGGAAGGATATGGGGATTATAAAAATTTATTTGAATGAACAAGGCCATCCCCTCCGGTGATTTAACCCTGCACAGGAGGGATTTTTCTGGTAATCTGTAAACAGAACCCACTCATACCCCCTAGGAGATTCACATGCTGCTGATAAAACGCCTCCTGCTTCTGCTGTTTTTCGGATCCCTGCTCACCGGTGTCTGGAACGCTTTAAAACCCCTGCCCAAGGGGATTTCCTTTGAAAGCCCGATCATCCCGACAAACCACGTGACCGTCCTGACTGATTTGACCTATCAGAAGGATGGTCAGAAAATCCGGGAGCAGCACATTTTCAAGCAGGTCTTCCAGATCATTGATACCGCTGAAGAATTCGTGGTTCTGGATCTGTTCCTTTTCAACAACGATCACCCTGCGACGATGCCATTCGATGGTCTGGCACAGGAATTGACGGCCCATTTGGTGAACGCCATTGAAAAACGGCATATCAAGGTCGTCCTTGTGACCGACCCCATCAACACCTTTTACGGCGCCTATGAGAACCCCTATCTGAAGCAATTGAGAGCAGCCGGGGCTGAGGTCGTTATCACGGACATTTCTAAACTCCGGGATTCCAATCCGCTTTACAGCGGCTTCTACCGCATAGGCATCGAACCCTTTGGTGTTAGCCAGGCCAGAACCCTCACCAACCCTTTCAGCACCGATTCCCCAAAAGTCTCTGTCAGTGCCATGCTCCGCATGCTCAACTTCAAGGCCAACCACCGAAAGCTGATCATCTCTGAACAGGGGGTGCTGGCAGCTTCTGCCAATCCCCATGATGCCAGCTCCAACCATTCCAATATCGCCCTCTACGTAGAAAGCTCGGACCTGGTGAAATATGCGCTGGAGGCTGAACAAGCGGTCCTGGATTTTTCCGGATCTCCAACAGATATCATTGCCTTTCATACCGCAACCGTGAAAAGTGAGCCTTCAGGAACCTATACGGTCCGCCTTCTGACGGAACGCCGCATTCTGGACCATATGCAGCGATCCATCCGCAAGACCGGTGCCGGTGACCGGATCGATATCGGGGTGTTCTACCTCTCACACCGGGGTTTAATCAAAGACCTGAGTGAAGCAGCAAACCGTGGTGTGAGAATTCGGATTGTGCTGGATGCCAACAAAGATGCCTTCGGTCGGCAAAAGAACGGCATTCCTAACCGACAGACAGCCCAGGAGCTGGTGAAGCATGGCGGCGGAAATATTGAGGTCCGCTGGTATCTTACTCAGGGAGAACAGTTCCACAGTAAGCTGATGAAAATCACCATGGGTACTGAGGCCACCCTTTTTGGAGGCTCCTGCAACTTCACCCGCCGAAATTTTGAAGACCTGAATCTCGAAGCCAACCTCATGGTCAGCGGCCCTCCCGCGTCTGCCGCCTTTCAATCGGTGGATACCTGGTTTGAACGGATCTGGACCAACCAGGATGGCACCTATACTGGCACCCTGGACACCTTCGCCGACAAGAGCCTCCCCAAGATTTGGCTTTACAGGATCATGGAAAGCACGGGGCTGTGTACTTTTTAACGCCCTCAAAAATATCGCCTGCATACAATCGCAGGCGATATTTTTGTGAGCGCTCCCGGATTCCACAGAAATTACACATCCGTCCCATATTTCCTCCAAATCGCCGCGCTATGATTAATTCAAGAGATCAAGCACCGGCCAAGCCGGAAAACACACTTTGAGAGGAGACTTGTAACATGATGAAAAAACTAACCGCAAGTATTTTAACCCTGGCACTGGCTTTTGGAACCGGACTTCCCACAGTTTGGGCCAACTCGGAGGATACGGCACAGGTTGATCCCATTGCAGTTGTTCAGCAGATTACAGCCGATGAGAGCGTTGAATCTGCCGAACTAAGTGTTCTGGAGCGTGATGCTGCTGGAATTGTCCAACTGAGGAACGAACTCAATCAACTGCAAAAAGAACGTGCGGAGCACCGCAGGATTATCGGCGATTTGAAGGTTAAATCCGAAACCGTTTCAGCCCTGAAAGCAGAAGCCAAGGAGAACGGCGAATTGAAAAAACTTGAGAAAGCACGTGATGTTGAGAAGGACATTCATATGCTCATGAATCAAGTTGATAAGATCAGAACCCATAAAGAAGGGCTTTGGGCAAATTTTCACCAAGAATTCAAAGCAGGGCACCTGAACAAAGCTGAGCAGATCCTTCAAAATATCGTCCAGGATAAATCAGCCATCAACACCCTGCTTCGCGGGGTAGAAAAGCTGGTGAACGCAGAGATCCTCGTTCTGAAATAGCACCACAAGCAAAGCCCTCGGTCCTTTGGACCGAGGGCTTTGCTTGTGGTGCTATGATGGGTGCTTTAATCTATTTGTTCCACTCCAGAATCACTTTGCCGGATTGACCGCTCCGCATGATTTCAAAACCCTTCTCAAACTCAGTGTAATGGAATTTATGGGTGATCACATCAGAGATATCCAAACCGGACTGCAGCATGGCTGTCATCTTATACCAGGTTTCGAACATTTCACGGCCATAGATCCCTTTAATGAAGAGACCATTGAATACGATCTTATTCCAATCGACTGACGTATTGGGACCTTGAATTCCCAGCATGGCGATTTTACCGCCGTGGAACATGGAATCCACCATATCCTGGAACGCCTGTGCGTTGCCGGACATTTCAAGACCCACATCAAAGCCCTCAGTCATGCCAAGCTCTGCCATAACATCGGAAAGCTTCTCATTCATCGGATTTGTCACACGGTCTGCCCCCATCTTCTTGGCCAGATCCAAGCGATACTGGTTCACATCGCTGACAACGACAATCCGGGCGCCCGCATGCTTCGCTACTGCGGCAGCCATCATCCCAATGGGGCCGGCTCCGGTAATCAGCACATCCTCGCCGAGCAGGTCGAAGGACAGGGCTGTATGGACCGCATTGCCCAGGGGATCAAAAATGCTGAGTATATCCTCTGGAATACGAGTATCACAGTGCCAAACGTTTGTCATGGGGATTGAAGCGTATTCCGCAAAAATTCCGGTCCGGTTCACACCCACACCCATGGTATCCTTGCACAAATGACGTCGGCCCGCCAGGCAGTTTCGGCAATGGCCGCAAACGATGTGACCTTCTCCTGAAACCAGATCCCCTACTTTGAAATCCCGCACACGGGATCCGATGGCTTCGATGACCCCGACAAATTCATGACCAATGGTCATGGGGACGGGAATTGTTTTCTGAGACCACTCATCCCAATTATAAATATGCACATCTGTGCCGCAAATTGCTGTTTTCTTCATTTTAATCAGGATATCGGTTTCGCCTATTTCGGGTACATCCACCTGCTCCAACCACAAACCGGGTTTCGCATATTTCTTTACCAACGCATCCATTTTCTTGGCCATAGGGCACCTCCCATTCGTTCTGTTTCCATTGTAAAGGGTTCAGCTCGATTCAGCAACAAAAACCGTTCGTCACGGGCGGTCATTTTTATTCCGTCCTTCACCCAGGTTCATTTGTGTGCGTCAGGCGTAATATCCCTGGAAAACTGACCCCAAATCCCATCCGTTCAATATCCTAACTGATTGGTACCCGCCTTTACATGGGATATGCACCCTCTGACATTATCATTTCATCTTCTTTTTCTGTATATTTCTGTTAAACTGATTTGGAGTACGAAAAAATATTGGGGGAATTGATCCATGAAAAAGCTTCTATCCTATCTCCGTCTCCCAAAATCCGAGGTAACCTTGAAAAAATGGGGCCGTGTCCTTTTCGGTATTTTTGTGATCGGGCTTATTGTTGTGGATGGCCGCCGGTTTTTGCAGAATCTCAGCTTCAGCGCCACCTTTACACTTCTCAGGACGTTTTCACCTGCACAGCTGGCTGAGTTTCTGGGAATCAGTCTAATGGCGGTCTTGCTCACGTTCCTCTATGATTTTACCGCGATCCGCCGCATGGATCTGCCCATTTCACTTCCTCGGATCATGAAGGTTTCCTGGATATCCAACACCTTCAACAACGTGGCCGGTTTTGGTGGCTTAGGCGGCGCAGGCGCCCGCATGCTGCTTTACAAGAGCGACCAGGTAACAGAAAAAAGTATCCAGCGGATGAGTCTCCTCATCATTCCCGCCGCTATAACCGGGCTTGGATGCCTGATGCTTTTGAACCTTACCGGCCTCACCGGCATCAGCCCCCTGATTCACCAATACAAATGGCTGACCTTTCTGATTGCAGGATTCTCTGTTTATATTCCAATTTACTGCTGGTTTACAGATATCAAGTTCAACCTGTTCAATCTCAATATGCACCATACCCCGGACCGGGAAGGGACAAAAACCCGGTTGATGCTGACCGCAGTCTCCGCGCTGGACTGGGCTGCTGCTGCCTGTGTCCTTTGGTTCATTCTTATGAAAATACATCCCGGCATCACCCTGCTTCAGGCTGCCGGTCTTTTCAGCATCGCCACTGCCGCCGGTATCACCAGTATGATTCCTGGGGGCCTGGGTACCTTCGACCTCATGCTTTTGTCCGGCCTTCGGGCATACGGCGTCTCCTCTGAGGAAGCCTTGGCTGCGTTATTGCTCTTCAGGTTCTTTTATTATGCCGTGCCACTCCTCATTGGCGCGGTCTTGGCAGTGGGCGAGCTTTCGCCCTTCGTTCTCCGTTTTGGAAAGAGCTTCCTGCGTCTTCTACGGCTCCCGGGCAGAGAACAGGAACCGCCGCTGGCCAGCAGCTCCAATGCCATTTTGGGTGATTTGGCTTCCAAGGCCCTATCCTTCCTCATTCTCAGTGGCGGACTGCTGTTGATCCTCTCCGCTGCGACTCCTGGCTTACCCGATCGGATCCGCTTCCTTGCAGACCTGTTCAGCATGCCGCTCCTGCAGATGTCCCACCGGATCTCCCTGGTGATCGGCCTCTTCATGCTGCTGCTGGCCGATGAAATCCTGCTCCGCATCCGCCGTGCCTGGGTAGCCTGCCTCGTGTTGCTGGGTTCCGGGGGGATTTTCACCTTCATGAAGGGCATGGATTTTGAAGAACTGTTTTATCTGATCGTTATTTTCATTTTACTCTGGCTGTCTAAGCCGGTGTTTCATAGACTTTCCACCCCCATTGGGCCAGAAAGACTCCTAAAACCATTTCTTCTGACGGCATCCATGGCAGCCTTCTACATCCTCGCCGGTCAGCCCCATCCCATTGCGTTCCTGAAATCCCACAGCGGGGTCAGCATGCTGCACTTCACCGCTGAAGACTACATCAACAATGGGATTGCCGCCCTCGGAATCGCCTGGATGGGCTACACCATCTGGCTCGCAACCATGGAAAAACCACTGCTTGACCCGTTGCCACCAAATCCGGATGATTATATGAAGCTGAAAGTCTTACTGGAGACACAGCCGGGGAACAGCCATACACATTTGCTGTATCTGGGGGACAAGCGATTCTTCTGGGCCGCAGATGATACTGCCCTGATTCCGTATCAACGCTCGGGAGACTGCCTGGTCGCTCTGGGTACCCCCATCGGATCCCGGGATTCTCAACTGATCGCGCTGGAAAAATTCAGGAGCTTTGCGGAACGGTATGGCCTGACGCCAGTCTTCTATCAGGTACCGGAGGCGCAACTCCCCATGCTTCACGATCAAGGATTCGACTTCTTCAAGCTGGGTGAGGAAGCCTTCATTGAGCTGGCGGACTTCGAATTGAAAGAGCCGCATTTCAAAGGCTTGCGCAATGTGAAAAACAGAATTGAACGGGAGGGGTTCCTGTTCGAAATCCGTGAATCTGGTCTGGATAGCGCTTGCATAGCGGAGCTTCAGCACGTATCCGATGTCTGGCTGTCCGGTCGCCGGGAGAAACAGTTTTCTTTGGGCTTTTTCGATGAAGCTTATCTGAAGCAGTCGCCCATAGCCTTGGTCCGCTCCCCTGAGGGAACGCTGATGGCCTTTGCATCCCTGATGCCTATCTACCGGGGTCTTGACGAAATTTCAGTGGATCTGATGCGCTTCATTCCTGAATGCCCGAACGGCACCATGGATTACCTGTTCCTGCGCCTGCTTCTGTGGGCTCGGGAAGCGGGATACAAACGATTCAATTTTGGCATGGCTCCCCTTTCCAACGTGGGACGAAGCGGCTTTCCAACCACCGCTGAACGATTGGCCGGGTTCTTGTACAGCCATGGCAATCGCCTGTACTCTTTCACAGGTCTTTATCAATATAAGAAGAAATTCCGACCGGATTGGCGCCCCCGCTACCTGGCCTATCCCCGCAGAGCGACGCTGACCAGTGTTCTCCTCAGGGTAGCGAATCTCATCAACCGGGGCCGTATCAGCGAAGGTCCGGCAGATTCAGAAAATCTGTTGCCGCCAGCGGGGCCCGACATCTCCATATCCGGCATTGACGGACCCGTCCAGAACAAACGCCTGTAGCACCAATCAAAAATCCCTGTGGCAGCAATGCCCACAGGGATTTTAAACGTTTTATGGACTACTTTGTCGCTTCGACCAGTTGAATTTCGAGCCCATTGGGATCCTGCACATAAAAGAACCGGATGCCGCTGGCCGTCTCAATGGGCCCACGAAGGATCTCAATGTTCTGCTCAGCAAAGCTTGCCATCGTATCACTGAGGGATGCCACTTCAAACCCCAATGTAATTCCCCAGCCTTCGTATGCCGGCAAGTGCGGGTTGCGGATAAGCTCCACCTCACTCATTGCGCCATCAGATAGAAAAACGATCTCAAGCCCCTCAGGGGTCGTATACCGTCGTTGCACCTGCAACGCCAGCGCCCCTTGATAAAATTCCAATGACTTCTCCATATCCTTTACCAGAACCGTACACCAGCACATCTTCAAATCAGCCACACTCCTTTCATCTTATTCATGGATGCTGTCCGCATTTTCAAAGTGTCGCTCATCAAAGGCGTAACCCATGATCTTCTCAAAAAAACCGTCTGGATAAAAACGCTGCAAGCACAAGTCCTGGAGGGGGTATCGGAGAAAATAACGGACACTGGGCAAATCCACTTCTGTCAGCTTGTTCAGCGCCAGCCCCAAAATTCCCACAAAATCGGACTGAAGAAGCAAACTTTCATTAAGGTATGAAAGCTCTGTCTGCATTTCAAATACCACATCCAGCAGGTCTGCCGCTTCAAGGATCCGGCCTTCCAGACTCTCGTCCTTGCTGTTGATCATGAACCGCCGCATATCCTCCCGCCAGCTTTCCGGAATCAGAGGAATGTAGTTTGCCTGATACAGCCCTTCCTCCGCCTTCTTCAATTCCGCCTTCAGCCCTGGGGTATAGTTCTTCGTAGGTGACAGGATATCCCCCGTCTGAGTCTCCGGAGCGTCGTGGAACAGCACACGCCCATAGAGCTCTCCCCAATTCACCGGTGTACCGAATTTGCGTTCCTGCCACTGAGCCAGAACAAAAGCAAAGTGAGCCACACTGGTGGTATGCTCCCCCACCGTGCGGGGAAACAGCATTTTCCGGGTCTGATACCGCTTGATATTTTCGGTTTTCCGCAGTTCTAAAAGGAGACTTCCTACCATGATGGACCTCTTCCTGTTTTTACTGATTTTCGTCATCTCATGGGCACTGTCAATCCTGCCTGTTATCATGATAACCGATATATCTGAGAAATAACAGAATCCTATAACCAAAAAAAGCAGGGAACCTCCAATTTCAAGGAGATTCCCTGCTCTATTTCAAATTCAATGGCTTACAATGAATTCATCTTCATCACTGTAAGGCATCTCTTTTTGCCCTAAGAGGTTTAGAACCATTCCACAGATCTTGCCCATCACAAAACCAATCACCACGGTTGTCAGGATGCCCGCCAGCTGCAGCCCGAAATTTCCGGAAATGAAGGCACCGGTGATGCCGCCCAGGATACCGGGCATCCCATGGAGGTTATGGACCCCGCAGGTATCAGATCCCTTAATCAGCTTCTCCAGTCTGGGGGCAATGACAACGTACCCGATGGTGCTCAGCGCCCCGGCAGCCACACCGATCAGCATGGCATATCCCGGTGAAGCCAGGTTACAGGTTGAGCCGATTGCAACACCGCCTGCCAGGGCCGCATTGGCGATATCCTCAATTTCAATCTTCCCACGAAGGATCCGGGAAAACACATATGTTGCAAGCGTTGCGCCACACAGGGCAAAAACGGTATTGATCGCTGTCAGGACAACCTCTCCCGGGGCCACCAGAGCACTGGTGAACGATGGCCAAAACAGCCAAAGAACCATGCTGCCGATCAAGCAAAATTGGTTGCTGACACCATCATGATCAGCACCCGGAAGGTTTTCAAACCGGGACAGTGAGTTTGAAACAATCCCAAGACCAAAATAGGCACCAAAAGCGTGAATGACCACGGATCCGCCCGTGTCCAAAAATCCTTTGAACAGACCGCTTTCAAGGATAAGCCACTCATTGAGGATATAAGCCGGGATAAACAATGCCGCCACCAGAAGATACTGATCCATTTTCAAGCGTCCCAGAGGCGCTCCAATGGCAATCAGGAGGCTTGCTGCAGCGAACTCGGCAAAAATGAAGCTGTCTATGCTGACGACCGGCATGCTGAAGCCTTCCCCGCCGAAGCTTTTAATCAGCATGTATAAAGGCAGGGATACGCTGACCACCAGAAAGGTAGCTGTAACAGAACTGAATCCATGCTTGCGAACAAAAACCATCAAAAAACCGAATCCAACCAGGAGCATGGCAAGGATATGGATCGATTTCTCATATTTCAACGAATCCCAGACCAGGCCGCTATCCGCAGCAGAAGCCACTGTTTCCAATGCATTTCCAGCCTCTGCGGTGGTATGCGTTACGGCGGGAACAAATCCAATCGCCATAACAATGACCGACAACAGTACCAGGGTTAAGAATACTTTGCTGGGTTTCCCCGCGGTTGTGGAACGCTTCTGTGAAACTCTTTCTTTTTCACTCATTTGAATACCTCCTTGAAATAGTTTTAAAACATGCTATTACAAGGTCCAATCAGTCGCCTCCCCGGGACAAAATGGGCCCAGGTACTATGTTAACATTTTAACTTTTAAGTCGCAATCTTTCGTCCGCAAGTTTCCTGCAAAATTTAGCATGTTTTTGTATGCAAATGTTTTCATTTACGTTTAATCACATTTTTACGTATCTAAATAACGCAATTTCTCATATTGTGCTCTAATTCTCCTGCCTACGCCTGAAAAATTGGAACAAAATTGTACATATTGTATACAAAATCACACTGCGACCGCTTTTCAGACATAAAACATGGTATATTATTTCTTAGAATAGATGTTTGGTGACTGGTGATGTTCCCAAAACGGAGAGAGGTAAGTAAATGTCAGATTTTGACAAATATCAGCGAACCGCTGAAGGCGTTAAAGAACGCATATCAGAAGAAAATCGCAAACTGGCCCGAAAATTAGCGGAAAAGGAACAGAGCTTTGAATTGGTCAAGCTCGTGCATTTTGATAAATCAATCGATTTGGAAACTTTAAATGACATTATCATCGGGTGTACGGGTTGTATGCATTCCATGATGTTCTATAAACAACGGGTTATCACGAATATGAGTCCGGACAACCCGCTCTACGATGAGGTTATTAAAAATAAAGCCCTTATTACCCAGGGGACCGAGTTATTTGTATCGGATACCATCATTCCAGGATTCACTACGGTGATGTACCCGGTCTCATCCTCTCAGATGCTTGCTGACAACAGGGCATTCGTTAAGAATATCGTCCTGCTGTATCCCACGAAATTTGTAAATTCGGAAGTTCTTGATTTTGTTAAATCCTTCATGATTGTCAATGAGGTGCTTATCAATATTGTCCTGACTCGGGAAAAGATGGTGGAGCTCATAGAAACCGATCCCCTGACAAAGACGCTGAACAGAAGTTCCTGGAACAACAACCTGAAACAAATCGTACTGGATGGTATCCCATTTTTCATCATCTTCATGGATATTGACAACTTTAAGAATCTGAACGATCGGATGGGACACCAAAAGGGTGATGAAGTCCTGAAATTCACCGGTGCCTGGCTTAAAAACACCTTCCGGGGCGAGGATAAGGTCTTTCGGTTCGGCGGTGATGAATTTGCCGTAACAGGCCGAGTCAATACGGATTCCCAGGATGGCCTCTTGACCAAATTCAACAGCTTGAATGCCGGTTTCAAGTCCACCATCACACAGTTCCTGGGGATTGATACCTCCATCTCCATCGGCGCCTTGATTGCTGATAGGCCCATGAATGAACAAGAGATCTACTCCCAGGTGGATAGCCTGCTGTATCTTTCAAAAAAGAAGGGACGTGATACGATCAGCATCGTATCGGATATCCATAGCGACCATAAGTAGGAAGAGAAACCCCCGCCACTTCACTTTTCAGTGAAATGAGCGGGGGTTTCTCATGAATCATGATCGGACATCACCCTCTGTAAATCATTAATATGAATCTACAGGGATGGTCACATCCTCACTACCCAATGTGTTTTCAACCAGGTCTGACAGGAATTTGCTTACTTTCAGATAAGCAATCTCGCCGGGGAGGATATCACCTGAGGCACCCCCGCCAATCGTCAGGAACCACACCGCCTTATCATTAGGTTTAGGTGTAACGCCATAGATCGTGAACTGCCTGCCTTCCCCTTCACCCTGTGAAAATTGTGTTTGTAGGGCCTTCACAGCCTCCGAGAATACCACTTTGATTGTATTGGCATTGATGAATTCCGCACCTAAGATGGTGGGAGCCGTTGTATCTACCGTAATGAACTCTTTACTCATAGCAGATACGTTCCCTGCTTTGTCAACAGCAACCAAGCCATATAGGCCTTCGACTGCAGGAGCAGGGATTGAGGTATCCAGCTTTTCCTTGGCAATTGCAATGGGATCCGAAAGGGCCATCAGCTCTTCAACGGTATCCACTGCATCTTTTTCCAAGGTGCTGATTACCCAGTATACCGTTCCAACTTCTGTGCTCTGGACGGTTGCAGGCGCCTTGCCCTTCACCGCATCCGCTTTCACGGAGGCCACAGGAGGCTGTGCATCCACGGTTACTTTATTGCCTGCTTTATCTGAGAGATTCTTGCTTTCATCCACTACTACCAGGACATATGTGCCCCCGTTAGTCGGTGCATTCATTACAAAATCCGTTGCCGGCGATGTGATCTCCAGCGTGGTCACCGTGCCCACATTGAGAAGTGAAGCCGCATGAAGGCTCAGTTTATTGGCATCCAACAGCAAATTCCAATAACTCTCTTCAATCAGGTATGCGATTCCAGTCTCACTGCTTTGTACCGTAACTTCTCCACCAGCAACCACCAGTGATTTTCCTGACAAAGTTGCGATGGGTTTGATGACATCGGTCACCTTCAGGATGTCCACACTTGGTGTCCCAACGTTCCCTACTTTATCCACTGCCACGGCTTTAAAGGAACCGCCGGTTGCTACCAATGCAATTGACGCAGCCGGATCCAACGCAGTGATTTCCACGCGCGTCGCTTTTCCCGACTTAACCAATGCATCTAATTCTTTCACAGTGCCCAAACCTGTTTCAGCTGCATCCACCAGATAGACCACTCCCAGTTCGTTGCTCTTAACGTGGGCTGTTTTATCTGAATCTGCAGTTTTCTCAACGATTGTTGCAGTGGGTGCGTCTGAATCCACTGTCAGCATCGTTGTGCTGAGTCCTGAGATGTTTCCTGCTTCGTCCACTGCTACAGCGTAGTAAACGCCGGTAGCCTCAGGAGCAGTGATCGCAGTTGAACCATCCTTTAATACGGAAGCCTTAGGTGCATTCGATGCATCCAGCTTTTCCACTGATGAGATATCAGCCGTTTTTGCGACCAGATAGATCACACCATTTTCAGTGCTCGACACCTTGGCTTCAGTTCCACCCTTAACGACCAGTGGCGCTGCTACCGTTGCTGCCGGTGCCGTATTATCCACGGTTACTACTTGAGTGCTCTGTGGGGCCTTATTGCTGTACATATCCACGACAACGATCGCATACAAATCTTCCAGTGCTGGCGCATTGATCATGGCAGCGGTGTCTTTTTCGATAGCGATTGAACTACCTACTTGAACCCCTGTTTTTGCATTCACAAAGTATGCGGTTCCTTTTTCTGTACTCTTGATGGCAACAGGGGTATCACCTTTAACGATCTGATCCTTCACCGTTGCGGTGGGGGCCGTTGTATCCTGTACACCGATAGTCCCCATCATCGTTGAAACGTTGTGATAGTTGTCTACTGCGACCAATGCGTAGTCATCCACCGTGATGAGTGTCGCAATCGGTGTTGCCGCATCTGCTTTAACAGTGGCTGCTGTCGCCTTATTGGCCTTCACCATGGCATCCAGCTGAGCCTCCGTTTTCACATCCTCCACGTTGGTCTTGGCGCTTACCAGATAAACGGTTCCGTTTTCATTGCTTTTGATTGTTGCATCTGACAGACCTTCGATTTTAGCAGGAGCCACTGGTGTTACAACAGTGGCAGTCGGAGCGTCAACATCGACAGTCACCCCGTTTGAACTCATAGCAGATACGTTACCGACTGCATCTACTACAACCAAACCATATACGCCGCCGTTTGCAGGGGCTGCAATGGTCGTAGCCGTATTTGCCGTTTGAATTGCTGCATGCGTTGAATTCGGCAATTTATCTAATTCTTTCTTGGTGTCGATGGTGCTATCCGGAGAAGTATTCAGCACCAGGTAAGCCGTACCGATTTCTGTGCTCTTAACAGTTACGTCACCATTTCTGGCAACGGTTTGATCCGCTACCCAAGGTTTGGGCGCTGTTGTGTCAACCGTAACGATTTCAGCGCTCATCGGTGAGATATTCTTGGCAGCATCAACAACCACCAAGTGATACTGGCCCTCAAATACAGGCGCGATGATTGCTGTTGGGGTATTGGGGGTTGCGATTTGAACATATGAAGCATACTGTCCCATCGGAAGTTCCCCAGTCTTTTTCCATGCTTCAACTTTTTTAAGGTCTGCCACGAGGAATGCAAAACCTGGTTCCGAGCTTTCAACCAGTACTGGCGCTTTAGTTGCAACAGTTTGCGTTGCAACGGTCGGTACCGGTGGGGTTGTATCCAGAACTGTTACAAGATTCACGCTCTTTTTGGAGACATTGCCAACCGCATCCGTAACTACCACAGCGTAAAGACCTGGGGTCATAGGAGCCGTGATGGCAGTTACTTCATGGGCTTTTTTGATTTCCGCTTGCGTTGCTGTCTTGCCTGCATCCATCAGGGCATTCAATTCACTGACTGAATCGATGTCGCCATCAGGCAGCGTCGTTGAAACCAGATAAGCAAAACCAGCCTCGGTGCTTTCAAGTTTTGCCAAAGCCCCTTCGATGACGGTCTGATTCAAGACGGTTGCAGTCGGTGCAATGGCATCCACTGTGATCAGGTTGCCGGTCTTATCTGCCACATTGCCTACCGCATCGACACCGACAGCTGCGTAGTCGCCATCAGCAGTCGGAACAGCGATGGATGTAGACACACCGGGTGAGGTGATTTCCACTTTTGTTGCTTCGGATTTGTTGAAGAGTTCTTCCAAAGCGGCAAGCGTGCTGATCAGCGCTTTATCCAAGGTGTTCTTAACCAGGTATACCCAGCCCTTTTCATCGCTCTGAAGCTCAGCAGCAGCTCCCCCTGCAACGGGTACCGCCGTATGGATTGTAACAATCGGCGCACGGGTGTCGACCGTCAGTATATTCTTCGTTTTGACGGAAACATTCCCTGCACGGTCAATTGCTACAGCCTTGTAGTCCCCAGCAATAAGGGGTGCTGTGATTTTTGTGAATCCCAAAGCCTCAAGCTCAGCGTCCGTGAGATTGGGCATTGCGGTTACAGACACCGTGGTCAGGATCTCCACCTTCGTGGCCGCCTCACTGGCTACCAGAGCTTCCAGTTCTGACTTGGAATCGAAATCCGCTCTGACCGTCTCACTGGGGATCAGATAAGCTGTACCCAGCTCATTGCTTCTGACGAACCCAGTGCCGCCGGCTGCTACTGTTTTAGCTTTTAAATTCGCCACTGGGGCTGTTTTGTCCACCGTTACAAAAATTGAGCTCTTGGGTGCGATGTTCTTATCTGCATCCACAACAATCAGTGCATAATCCCCTTCAAGGGTCGGCGCAACCATCACGACGGACTTATTCGCAGCAGAAATATCCGCTGAGGTTGCTGCACCTTTTGCTACCAGTGCTTCCAACGAAATCTCCGTTGCTGCGGGACTATCCGGAAGGTCGCTTTTTACAAGGTAAGCCTTCCCGGACTCACTGCTCTCAACGGTCACATCGCCTGCCGGCTGTACCCATTGGGCTGCCAGTTTACCGATTGGCGCTTTACCGTCTTTGGTAACAGCAACGCCGAATGTTGTAACCCCACTGGTATACCCGGTTGCGGATGTGGTTACCGTGATTGTGGCGTTTCCAATAGCTACACCGGTTACAGTGATCTCATTGCCGGCAACACTGACGGTTGCAGCAGCGGGCAGGCTGGATACTGCCGTAACGGTCATGGTTGATGTCACAGCCAGCGGAGTCGCTGTCACGATGACCTTTTGTGTATCATTGGCCATCATGTTCACCTGGCCAATGGCGCCAACCGTAATAGCAGGGACGACAACAGGGGTTGTTGTGCTTCCGCCGCCTCCGCCACCGCCTCCACCGCCACTACCACCGCTGGTGATTGCAGCAGGAACCACCGGCGTGCCCAATGCAACTTGCTCAACAGGGATCTGAGCTGCCAATCCCAATGTTTTGATCAGCTTATCCAAGATAACGACGGCTTCCAATCGTGTCAGATTTTGAGCCGGTTTGAATTCCGTTGTTACAAAACCTTCGAACAATTTGCTTGAAAGTCCTGTGCTAATGGCTGCCCGGCTCCATTCTGGAATGCTTGCAACGTCTGTCAGCGCATTCAATACCGCTACATCCGCTTTAACATCCATTTTACCTAACCGGGTCACGACAACCGCAAATTCCTGTCGCGTGATATTTCCCTGCGGATTGATTTTTCCATAAGCGCCAATCACGTAGCCAGCCTTTACAGCTTTCGCTACATCATTGTAAAACCAATCACTTGGAGTCACATCTGAAAAGACCGCCTCACCAGCTTCAGTCTTTGTGAATGAACGATTCACTAGCGCCATGAACTCCGCACGGGTAACAGGATCATTGGGTCTGAAGGTGCCATCAGGATTTCCCTTTGCATAGCCTTTGTTAACCCAATCATTTAACGTGTTCTCATATGGATTACCTGCTATGTCCGATAACTTCACGCTGTCTGCCATGACCGGCATGAATGTCGATACGATTAAAATCGTGCTTAATAACAGTGCTGTTGCTTTCTTTGCGCTTCTGTTCAGCTTCATAGTTTTCTCCTATTGTCTTGAAATCCTTATTTCCGAGGATTCATCAATTTGATCCCCTTCAGCCTGCATCCAGATTCACATTCTCTTCATCAGCTGGAATTCTCCTCACTTGATGTGTTCATGCCGTTCACGGAATCACCTCCTTTAAGTATGTACCGTTTAAAAATGGACCCGCCTGCAGATACAAAACCAAAAAAAATCAGCTACTTTGACTTAATCAAAGTAGCTGAACCGTCATAGCGCATTCGCCTTAGACTTCATGCTTTGCGTATCAGCCTTTCGACTGATTTGCCTTTTTTTTGATGGGATTGTGTTTTTTTAATCGTTTTAACCATTTTATAGGGTTTTTGTTTTCCATATATTTATTTATTTCGGTTATAAATACATAACCCTACACACAATTGTAGCGTGATTTTTTGAGAAATGGTATCACCCACTGGGTGATATTTCTAATATTATTTTATAAATGGATTATGTTAAGTTGTGGAATAATGCCCATTTCGAGGTGTTTGATTTTCGAACTTTAAATCTGTTCAAACCTATCAATATTGATATATACTGGAAACAAATCGCTCAGTAGTTTTTTAGGCGCCACGCCTACTTCAGAAAGGAGTTTGCCATGTTGACCTGCATCAGAAGAACCGCCATTTTCACATTGGCCTTTTCAATGGCTTTTGCTCTCCTGAACACATCCTCTGCATTAATGTACCGGGATGTATCCAAAACCTTAGCCGATCCTGTGAAAATCACCACGCCGATCATCGTCCCCTTAACACCGGCGGCCAGCACCGAGGATACCGGCACGTGGCCTTCCGTCTATGAACTCAGCGCACCTGCACAGCTTGCCATCGAGCCCGTCTGGGGTACTGATACGGCAACACTGACCTGGAAGGACAGCAATGCGACCGAAACCGGTTTCATCCTCCAGCAAATCATGCCATTAGATGAAGGAACAAGGTCTTATCTGACCGTTGCTGAGTACAGTGCCAACACCACTTCAGCAACCATCACCGTTCCAAAGGGACAGATCAGCCAGTATGATCTGATTGCTGTCAATGCCGTTCAGGGCAAGAGTTCATCCCCCAGCAATGTGGTTTCCATTGAGGGCATCCCCTACCCCCCTAAAGACGTAATCCTCTCACCGGATCCCACTGGAGTCAGCGCACTCACACTGAGCTGGAAGGATTCACCCAACAATGCCGGTCTCCATGTGAAGTGGCACCTCGATCGTACTGCTCCCGGAACCTGGCCCGGCATCTTCACCCCAGACAAGCCGGGTTTTCAGGATCTCACCGCTCCTTACGATGTGGCCTGCACCTATGTTTTAACAGCGGTTTCAGCCTCTGGTGCATCTCAGCCTGTAACCCTCTCCACAATCCTGCTGTCTCCCCCGAAGAATTTCAATGTCGGATCATGGCCCGGCAGCAACAGCCTCAGCCTGGGTTGGACGGATACCCGATCCATCGTGGATCACTTTGAACTGGTCTACAAGCAAAAGGGCTTTAGCGACACCTATTCCCAAGTGATGACAATCCCTGCAAGCAAGCAGGAAGTTCAAGTACCTGTATCGAATGGCATCAGTTATGAATTTAAGATTCGAAGCATCATGAAACAGGGACTTCCATCCCCCTACTCCCCAACGGCGATCCATGTTCCGTATGGCGGGGAGGTTCCTCCGGTTCTCCCCACCGACATCACACTGAAAGCAACCTCCCAGCGGATTACGATCACTTTTCATGAAACCTCTACGAACGTTTCGCAGTATCTGGTGAAACGCACTGATGACACCGGCGGCGAACCTTTTGTAGCCGGCATGGCCCCAGGCAGTACCTCTGTCACTGGGATTGTCACGCTGTCAGATGAGCATAGCCTGAAACCCGGAGCAACTTATACCTATCGGATCCAGGCACAGAACGCCTATGGTGAATCTGCCTTTGCCGCCCCGGTTTCAATCACCTTGCCGCTTACGGATTCACCGGTTCAACCGATGTCTGCCACGGTTCCCATCAAGAAGATCGCTTTCCAGCTGGGCAGCTCTCAAATGGTGGTGGATGGTGCCGCTCAGACCATCGACCCGGGCAAGGATACCATGCCGGTGGTTGCCGCCAGCGGCCGTACCCTCATTCCCATCCGGAGCATGATTGAAAAGCTAGGCGGAACCATTGAATGGATCGCTGCAGAAAACAAAGTGCTGGTTAAGCTCAATGGTAAAACCGTGGAACTGATCATCGGCCAAACCCAGTCGCAGGTTAATGGAAAATCCGTGATCTCTGATGAAGCCCCACAGATCATCAACGGCCGGACCATGCTCCCCGTCCGGTTTGTCAGTGAAAACCTGGGCCTGACGGTTGAGTGGAATGCTGCAACGAAAGCCATCACCGTACAGCCCTGAATCAATCCCTAGATAAAAGACCCTGCCCTGTTAACACAGTTCTACTGTGCCAACAGGGCAGGGTCTTTTATCTTTCACTCTGGCTTATATTTGATAGTGATCTCATTGAAGTCCCTTTCCCGGGAATCATATTCAATCAGATATCTGATGATGGGAATGGTGATCAGCAGCTGCCATCCGGCGTATACCCCCTGAATGAATTCCTTTCGCCACTTTTCTTCCTGTTTCAAGAGCGGACACTGGTGAATCTGGTCTTTTAGAACGATCAGGTACAGCTCGCCGTTTTCAATATGAGGCTCATAGGGATACGTTCTGCACTGTATGGGACGATGGTCTCTTAAACACTGAGAGCTGTCACTGCAATACACGAAGTATAGGCTCTTGATTTTCGAAGGCATTTCATAAACCTTGTTGGTATGCCGCGTAATTCCCAACCGTTTTTCAAAAGCATTTCCCCGAATCATGGTTTCATATTCCAGCGGCAGCAGATAGATCCCCATCTTTTCACCATCGTCGCCGTCATCCCGACAGCAGTGATAATTGCAGAGGGTTCCGCAGTTACCTTCTATCACAGGCTCATTCATCAATGTATAAGCCTTTTCGAATATCTCTTTGATTTCCATACACAATCCTCTCATGCGCCCATGCATATCTTTAGCACCTCAGAAATCATACACCTGGGCCACACCTAAGTCAATCGGACTCTGAAAGGTCTACGATGGACACTGGGCAAAAATAAAAAAAACCACCAGTTTTCTGGTGGGATAATTCAATAACCGGATCGGACGCTGGATGAATAAAATAGCATCTCCTGATTCCGCATGGCATGCAAAACCTTATCATATGGCGCTTCATTTCCGCATTGGGCTTTCGATGGCATTTCAGAATTTCTGGAATTGGCTGACCCGCCCGCGTGGGGATCACAATGGCTGCAATACATCATTTCTCTCATAGTCTCCACCTCCGAATCAGTCTTGGATAGTATTATTATACACTATAATTTATCGTTATGCATGTGTTATTTATTTAACTTATAAGAATGATATACATTTCCCATTTATAGCCATTCGCCCTACTGTAACCAGACCTAGAATCAGCTTCACAGAATACTCTGAAGAAAATAAAGAATCAAACAAATCCACGCAGATTTTAATCCTTCAATATTTATTTCCTTTTTACATTTATTTTCGTTAATAGATTAACATATGGGTTATAATGAGGATATTAAGACTATTTCATTTTTTTTCACGCAAATCACGTTGTATATCAATAGATACAGCCGACGGTTTCGCTTTTGAAAGGGAGGTTTCCGAATGAAATTCATTGCTTTTGATCCTCACAATTGTGACAGCTGCTATAAATGTCTTCGCGTGTGTCCCACAAAAGCCATCTCATTCTCGGGCGATCAGCGGGCAATCATTGACGCACTCTGCATAAAATGCGGTCTTTGCCAATCCAGCTGTACCCAAAACGCGCTTACGATCCAGAATGATAAGTTCAAAATTCGAAAAGCGCTGCTCACCGGAAAGAAGATTGCAGTTACATTAGCCCCTTCTTATTCCGGTGCGTTCTTATCAACCAGCCCCGGGAAGCTCATTGGCGCATTGAAGCAGCTGGGATTTAAATGGATTGAAGAAACTGCGGTTGCTGCGGAATTTGTCAGCCTTCAATACGAAAACCATCTGGCTTCCCATACTCCCAGGAATATGATCACGACCAGCTGCCCCTCAGCCAATCTGTTTTTAGAACAGCGTTACCCAGAGTTGATCCCCCTGATGCCCCCAATTGTTTCGCCCATGATCGCCCATGGCAGAATGTTGAAACAGAAGCTTGGCCCTGAATGGCAGGTGGTTTTCATCGGTCCATGCCTGGCCAAGAAGGCCGAGGCGGAGGAAATCCCCCACAGCATTGACTATGTCCTCACGTTCAACGAGCTGCACCACTGGCTGGAAGAAGCCAAGATCGATCTGGATCTGGTTCCGGAAGAGCCAACCCCCGTCCCCCCAACCCCTCGCGGTGCGGCCTATCCATTGGGTGGAAGCCTTTTCAATACGGCCTTTCGTGATCGGATTACAGACCAATACCGCTTTATTCGGGCAGATGGCCTGGATCGATTGGTCGATGTTTTTGAGGCGCTGAAGGCTAATCAGATTTCAGGCTACTGTATTGAGATGAATATGTGCATTGGCAGCTGTGTCAATGGACCCGATATGCCTGACACGGGGACCCGCTATTTTCAGCGCAAGGACTGGATGGTTTCCAACCTGGAGCGACTGGCCTGCGAAACAAACGCCCCCACGGACCTTCAGGAGATTACCGCCGAAGTGATGTCCCGAAATTTCCATGAACGGTTGCCTGATCTCCCTTTCCCTTCCCCTGACGCGATTAAAACAATTTTGAACAGCATGGGAAAATTCAGCGATGAAGACCAGCTCAACTGCGGCGCCTGCGGCTATGCCAGCTGCAAGGATAAAGTCGTGGGGATTTACCGAGGATATGCTGAGAAGACCATGTGCATGCCCTACATGAAAAGCATTGCTGAAGGCCTTCAATCCGCGATATTCCAAAGTTCTCCAAACCCGATTTGCATTTTGGATGAAACCCTCAAAATCCGGGAATACAATCCCGCTTTTGAAGGCACCTTCAACGTCAATGGTATGAATCTCAAGAAGATAAGCATATTCGGATTCCTTCCGAATTCTTTGTTCAGCGGCTTGAACATCTGTGAGGATAGCGTCCGTTCCGAAACAATCCATTTGCCCTTGGTCGACCGCACCTTCCTGGCTAATGTGGTCCCGCTCCCCGCTCAAAAATCCGTTCTTTGTATCCTATCGGATATCACCCTGTCAGAAAAACAGCGCCATGAATTAGCGTCTTTAAAGGAAGAAACCCTTTCCTCCTGCCAACAGCTCATTGATAAACAGATGCGCATGGTTCAGGAGATTGCCGGCATGCTGGGAGAAAGCACTGCAGAAGCCAAGGTCAGCCTGAACCGTTTGAAAGCCTTGGTCAATCAAGGGGAGGAGATCACTAATGACCGCTGATCCATCCGCTATGGTCCACGATTTGGCTACCGGTTGGGTGAACAAGCACGGCGAGGAGCTTTGCGGCGATCGCGTCGTCGTTTGGAAGGATGAAACACAGACTCTCATCATCCTGGCCGATGGTCTTGGCAGCGGTGTTAAGGCCAACATTCTCTCCACCCTGACCACCAAGATCGCCCTGACGATGCTTAAAAACGGTGAAACTGTCAAAGAAACCTTGGAAACCCTTCTGAACACCTTGCCAAGCTGTCAGGTACGGGGCATCGCTTACTGCACGGTGACAATCATCAAAATTGACATGTCTGGGATCTGTAAAATTGTAGAATTCGATAATCCGCCTGTTTTCATCATCCGGGGCGGAGAACTGCTGGATGTTCAGCGCACCACCGAAAACTGGGGCGGCAAGAATGTCCTGACCTCCAAATTTCAGCTCATGCCAGGTGATGCCCTCACCGTTGTCAGTGATGGCGCTATCCATGCCGGATTAGGGCACACCTTCAACCATGGATGGGAGTGGAGCAATGCAGGGGATTACCTCTGTAGGATTCACGCCGACAGCGCCGCTGAAATCGCCCAGCAATTCCTCTATACATGCTACAAGCTTTACGGCGGTTACCCTGGGGATGATACCTCCCTGGCAACGCTCCTCTACAAGCCCAGACAGGAAACCCATATCCTTGTGGGACCCCCCGCAGATCCCAAGGAGGATTCTGATTTTGTAAAAAGCTTTCTTCAGCGCCCCGGCCTGAAAATCGTCTGTGGCGGAACAACGGCGGCAATCGCCTCCCGAGAACTGCGCCATGAAATTCGCACCACCCTGGATTATCATGACCCTTCCGTGCCGCCTATTGGCTATCTGGAGGGGATTGATCTGGTGACGGAGGGCATTGTCACGTTGAACTGCGCATTGAAAATCCTCGAGAATTTTTCAGAAGGTATCCTGAATTTTAATTCGGAAAAGGAAGATGGCGCAACACAGCTTTGCAAGCTTCTGCTCTATCACAGTACCCACATCCACTTTTGGATGGGCACCGCTGATAACCCGGCTCATCAGCATCCTGCTTTCTACCGTCATTACCTGAACAAACCCAAAGCCATTTCACAGCTGACCCAGACCCTTGAAAAGATCGGTAAGCATGTGATTCTCGAAAAAGTAGTTTAACATTCCCCCTATGGAGGCTGACCTATGACCGTTCAAATCTGTATTGGAAGCGCATGCCATCTCAAAGGCTCCTATTTTGTCATTCAGACTCTAAAATCCCTATTGGAACAAGAAGCGCTGGAAAACACCGTTACGCTGAAATCCTCCTTTTGTATGGGGTCCTGTGCAGGCGGAGTCTCTGTCAAGATAGATGACCAGCCCGCCTTATCCGTAACACCCGAGAGCACCCTTGATTTCTTCTTAACGCATATCAAGGGGGCCGTCTAGCCACCTATCCAGGCCATGTGCCTGAATCGAAACGAGGATAATTCATGAGAAAATTTGAAAACCAGGTTCAACTGGTAAAATATGAAGTCCTGCGGGAGGTCGCCGCCTTAGCCTATGAAAACACCTTGGCTGACAAACAAGCCTCCCTGCCATATAAAATAGATCCCGGTCCAGAGCCGCGCTTCCGCTGCTGTATCCATCACGAAAGAGCTGTGACCCGGGAACGGATCGCCCTGGCCATGGGCGGAGACCGGTCGAACCCAAATACCGTAGAGGTGCTGGATTCCGCTTGTGAGCAATGCCCGATCAGCCGCTACCGGATCACGGAATCCTGCCAGGGCTGTCTGGCCCATCGCTGTCAAGCCGCCTGCCCTGTGGATGCCATCCAGATCAAAGACAGCAAGGCTACCATCAATGAAACCAAATGCATTGAGTGCGGCCGCTGTCAGAGCGCCTGTCCCTATAATGCCATTGTGGATATCATGCGCCCCTGCAAGAAGGCGTGCCCCACCGATGCGATTACTTTTGATCAACAAAAAAAGGCTGTCATCTGCGAAGAAAAATGTATCCGCTGCGGCGCCTGTGTGTATCAGTGTCCCTTTGGGGCTATTCAGGATAAATCGGAGATTGTGGAGGTCATCACGCATCTGAGAGAAGCCGAAACGAACGCTTCCCCGCCTGTGTACGCCATCATTGCCCCAGCCTTCGCCTCCCAGTTCGAATTCGCCAACCTGGGACAAATCATCTCAGGTATCCGGATGCTCGGTTTTAAGGATGTTATCGAAGCGGCTCTTGGCGCCGACCTTGTCACCATCCACGAGGTTGAGGAGCTGGCTGAACACCTGACAGAGCATCCCTTCATGACCAGTTCCTGCTGCCCGGCATTCGTTTCATTTGTGGAGAAAAAGCACCCCGGAATGATCCCGCATGTCTCCCAGACCGTTTCTCCCATGATAGCCACCTCTCAGCTGGTCAAATCCATTGACCCTTCAGCAATCACCGTCTTCATCGGCCCCTGTGTCGCGAAAAAATCGGAAAAAGGGCAACCCGGCCTTCAGGGACTGACGGATTACGTCCTGACCTTTGAAGAACTGGTCGCCATGATCGACGCCCGGAAAATATGCCTGGAGGAATTGTCCGAATCCGACTTGGATAACGCCTCCTACTATGGCCGAATTTTTGCGGAAGTCGGCGGGCTTTCAAAGGCCGTTAAGGCGGCCGCGGAAAAAATGGCTATCCCCATCACCGTGAAGCCCATTGCCGGCGACGGGATCCGCACCTGTGATAAGCTCCTGAAGCTGGCCAAAGCAAAGCGTCTGGACGGGAATTTCATCGAAGGAATGGCCTGCACCGGCGGCTGCATTAGAGGCCCCGTGACCATGCACCATGGCAAGAAGGACCAGAAGGCGTTGGAGGATTACTGTAAGAAAGCCCTGGAAACGGATTCCCTCACCGCGGTTCGCATCTTCGACCGATCCAAGATCATCCTGAACAAGGCTGATATCGTATGAATAAAGGAAAGTGCAGGCTCTCATCACAAAACTGAGGCCTGCACTTTCGAAGTTTACCGGTGCGATTTGATTTCCTGGTCCGTTAATGAATCCACATACGCATGTCTCAATTTTTCTTCTGCACCACAGCTCTGCTGATAGTACCAGTCCATAACCGTTTTCGTGATCTCCGCATCAGTTCCCGTTGGTTTCTCGGGATATACCGCTATCAATTTTTCTGTTTCTTTATCCCTTAACCCTACCCGTTCAGCGCTTTCAAGTTGGCCCATAATCATACCTCCATTTCAAAAAATCAGTTTCCCCGCAGACGGGTTACTCTCCTGCAAGGGTTTCTTCCTCATCCTAAAGATACCCTTCCGGCGTAAGTTTCAAAACGTTTAATTCCGCGTTATCGTAAAATGCACAGGCGCCGGCGTCAATTCCCTGTGCTGAGTCGCGATTATGAACAGAAAAAGCGGCTGCAGCCCGATTTCACTTCGGGTTGTAGCCGCTTTCTCAAATCCATTATTACCTGCTGAATTATTACAAAATCAATTATTCTGCAACGAATTCTCCTTTAGACCAAGTTCCTGTAACGGATGATCCATCCGCCTCGATCTGCTTGCCTTGGCCATCCTGTACATCATTTTTCCATTCACCGATGTATTTTGTCCCATCCGCCCAATTATAAGTGCCTTGGCCATTCTTCTTACTCTCTTTCCAATTCCCTACATATGTCGAGCCATCATCATATGTATAAGTCCCTTGACCGTTCATTTGATCGTCTTTCCAATTACCCGTATATCCTACACCATTTTTCATGGACGTGCCTTGGCCATTCATCATACCGTTTTCCCAATTTCCTACGAACGTCAGGCCATCAGCATATGTATAAGTGCCTTTGCCATTATACTTGCTATTTTTCCAATTCCCTACATATGTCGAACCATCAGAATCTGTAGAAGTCCCTTGACCATTCCGTTCACCCTCTTCCCAATTTCCTACATATTTCGAGCCATCAGGGTATGAAAAAGTCCCTTGTCCACTGAACAGGTCATCTTTAAAACCGCCGACATACTTCGTGCCATCTGAAAGGGTCACCACCCCTTGGCCGTTCGCTTGACCGTTTTTAAAATCTCCGACTAAGGTGAATCCATCTTTAGCTGTCACGGTGCCTTTGCCCTCAGCTTTCCCATCTTTAACGCCCCCCACATAAGTACTGCCGTCTTCGTATGTAAGGGTTCCTTGTGCAGCATCAGTTGCAACTACTGCAGCATCAGCTGTTTTCTTGATTACCACAGTCTTTGTTTCCGCTTCCCAGCTGACAGCCGCCCCAAATGTCTCGGCAATGAAGCGTGCCGGTACCATGGTGCTGCCGTTTACAAGTGTGCCAGGCACTTCCAGCTGAACAGGATTGTTATTGACCTTAGCCGCCGCACTGCCGATGGTCAGGCTCATATCAATCGTTGCAGTCTTCGCAGTGACTGTTTTTGTGTTGTTGTCCCAGACCGGGGTAACACCCAATGCTTCGAATATGGCGCGTAGGGGGACCAGCGTTCTCCCATTCATGATGACCGGCGATTCCTTCATTTCCAGATTCGACCCATTCACGGTCACTTTGATTGGGCTCTCGCCAAACGCAGGGACCCCGATCATGCTGAGAGTTAAAACCGCCAATACCAATAATCCTGATTTCTTCATCGTTAAAAGCCTCCATTTACTGTTCTTTGATTTATTTTTGCATAAGAGGCACTACTGCGCCTCAGATCCAACATGGGTATCGTGAGCATTTTAAAATAAAAAACCGCCAAGCATACGCCTAACGGTTGAATATCCTCATCCATTCGGCAACCCGGCTGTCATAGCCTTGCGACTTTAGACCCGTAGTTTTGCGTCCCCGCCTTTCGACGGGTTTACCTTTATCGTGCAATTACCATATTTAGTCTCTTGAGCAATTATAGGCCTTTAAGGCTATTTGTTACAAGAATAACATCAAAACCTTATAAGCGCAATATTAAGTTGGATTCTCTATAACGCCTGCAATTCATAGGGATGAAAGATTCAACACACCCAGTTATACGTTTTACGACAAATTTCGACAAAATTGTTTTTAATGTTTTCCCAACTTCGACAATGCTGGTCTTCAATCAATCAAGATTCACCGTTTCCCGCCTGAAACTGCTCCCGCTTTCTTTATTTTACATATATATCTATTTTTGCTTTCAGTTTTTATACGCGTAATCCATGACCCATGCTCCCAAAAATACATTGCTCAATTCAGGATCAATAAAAAAACGCCTCTCCATACATTGGAAAGGCGTTGGGTTTTAACAACAAATGATTCTCATCCCAAAAAGGCATCCGATACAAAGCCGTAAGGATTCAGGGCTAATTCTTTCCGAATTCATCTTCCGGTACGGGAATTCCCAGCAGGGACAATTCAATGTCGTATTCGCTCTCAGCTTGATGCCCGTGCAAGGATCTCCGTTGGTGCTGCCCGGGCATTGAACCCTGGGTCAATTGGAATTGGCTCATCATTTCCTTCATGGTCTCTGCCTGGCTGGTCAGCTCCTCACTGGCTGCGGCACTTTGCTGGGCAGTGGCGGAGTTTAACTGAACCACCTGGGATACCTGCTCAACACCCTTATTGATCTGGAAGATGGCGTTGGCCTGCTCATTTGAGGCCGATGCGATTTCACCTACCAAATCCGCAGATTTTGCAATCCCCGTAACAATGCTTTGCAGGGCTATGGAGGTTTCATTGGCAATTCGTGTGCCCCCTGCCACCTTCATCATAGAACCCTCAATCATCTCTGTGGTTTCCTTTGCTGCACCGGCGCTGCGGGCTGCCAGGTTGCGGACTTCCTCAGCAACCACCGCAAAGCCCTTGCCGTTTTGACCGGCTCTGGCCGCTTCAACAGCTGCGTTAAGGGCCAGGATATTGGTTTGGAATGCGATTTCATCAATCACCTTAATGATTTTGGAAATACCGTTGGAGGAAGCATTGATATCCGCCATGGATTTCAGCATGGACTGCATGTGCTGATTGCCCATATCTGCATGCTGCCTTGCCTCTGTGGCCAATTCACTGGCCTGATTGGCATGAAGCGCATTCTGCTTTGTTTGAGCCGCAATCTGCGCCAGAGAGGTCGTCAACTCCACAACGGCACTGGCCTGTTGCGCCGCGCCCCGTGAAAGTGCCTGACTGGCTTCTGAAACCTGCCGTGAACCTTCAGCAACTTGATCGGATGCAATGCCTGCATCGCCCAGAACATCATTCAGGGAGGCGAGGGTGTCATTCAGGGCATTCTTGATTGCAGCATGATGTCCCTTATAGTTCCCGACAACCCGGACCTGCAGGTTCCCGGTGCTCATTTCAGAGAGAACCGCCGCAGCTTCTTTAATCGGCTCGGTGACTGAATCAAGACAGCCATTGATGCCGCTTACGATTTTTTCGTAATCCCCGCTGTGTCGGCCGGCATCGGCCCGGGCATCCAGTTCCCCTTCTACCGCAGCCTGAGCCAGCATATTGGCATCCGCAACCAGGGCATTGATATTGCCGATGCAGATGTTCAGATTATTCTTAATGGTGTTGTAATCCCCGTTGTATTCCTGGGTGATTTGAGGCGGCAGATTGCCTTTGGATATACGATCTACGTACTCCGCTGCCATATTCAATGGCCCGATGACAGCATCCAAACAGTCATTGAATCCGGCGACGATTTTAGCGTAATCCCCGCCATGTTTGCCAGCATCAGCACGGACATTCAGCTTGCCTTCAATAGCGGCCTTTTCCAAATGGTTCGCATCCGCTACCAGAGCCCGCAAATTATCACTCATTTTATTCAGGGTGTTGCTCAGGGCCTCGATTTCATCCTTACTGCTGACAACTGAATTCTCTGACAGATCCCCATCGGCAATCCGCTCAGCTGCGCGTTTAAGAACACCGATGTTTCTGGAAAGCCGGTTTGAAAAAATCCATGCGATGATAAAGGCGATGATAATCTGAATTGCCCCAAATATGTATGTCTTGTTTCTAAAAGCATCTGCCATTTTGTCATAAGGCGTATTCGGGACACCAACATACAATATGCCGATGACCGTCCCTAGGGCATCCTTGATGGGGGTATAGATGGTCTGGTTCAAAACCCCTGCAACTTCAGCCTTTCCAATGTATGTGCTCTTTTCCTTCAGCACCTTCTGGATAACCGCATCAGAGGCCTTGGTTCCAACAGCCCTCTTTGCATCAGCAGTCATGACATTGGTCGAAATTCGCGTATCTCCTTGAAAAACGGTTACCGTGTCACCGGTCAGCTTGCCAATCGGGTCAACGACATCAAAATTCCCGTTGATAACGGTGTTTCCCTTATAGATTTTATTCTCTGAAAGCCTCCATTCACCCGGATACTTTTCATCCAATAACGCTTCGGTCATGGCCATATCGGACTGTAATTTTTCCTGCGCTGCCGTTATGACCTGGCTTTTGAAAACAGATGTCATATAGAGAGATATTGCCAATGTGCCGGGGATAATGATCGCTGCAAATATGAGAATCAACTTTGTTTTCAGTCGTAATTTCATACTGTTCCCCCCTTTACGGTCCACCTTGATAAATAGTTGTCATGTGCTACTTACCCATTATCGCCCAGAATAAACGCTTAAGCGTCCTTTCCCGTGAGACTTAAATGCATTGTAAACAGAGGGGCCAGCATATCAAACGCTATGCCGGCCCCTCTGTTTACTGGTTTCATATAAGATATCCTATTCAGCCAGGCATGGTTCCGTGGCTGAAATCACCGTTCAATTTGAAAAATCAGTGATTACAGTCATGATGGTCACATGCAACCACATGATCTGTGACATTGCCCTTTAACCATTCTAAAGCGACCGTTTCAACGTCGCCGGAACAGCCTCTGACCACATTGATATTTTGAGCGCTCAAAACATTGACCGCCCCCTGTCCCATATTGCCCGCAAGCATCCATTCAACGCCCAACTGCGACAATGCAGATGCAATATTGGATTTACAGCCGCACCCTTGGGGGGATTCCAGTACGGTTGTTGAGACAATTGCCTTATTCTCATCAACCTCAACGATTGTAAAATAGTCGCAATGGCCAAAATGACTGTCAATCTTTCCCTCGCGTGTTGGTAAGGCGATTTTCATTTTTGCTCCTCCTCATGGATTGGAAATCAAAATAACATTTGAATTTCGGTACGCTATCATTTCAATCTTATCAGTATTCCCCACGAACAGGCCACCTCATCATTTTTCAGTAAATCTAGCGCTTTTCTTTAATGACGGGCTCCTTGGCTTCAGATGGGTTTTCTACACCTGCTAAAGCGGGAGTCTTCGTACTGCTATTTCCAGATACATTCATCCCACCCCGATGACATCGCCCACAACCCCGAAATCCTTGCACTCGACCACGTTCGCATTGAGAGCCTCTTAATAACCGGATAGTGCGGCCATTTACAAGAGCATCCGATACTTTTGCGCGGGATGTTCCAAGGATTCGCTGAAATGTTCCCCTGGAGATTCCCATGGCCTCCGCCGCTTCAGATTGATCAAGTCCTTGCAGGTCCGATAGGCGAAGCGCTTCTAGCTCTTCCTCTAACAATTCTACAAGACCATCCGACGGATTCAGCGGTTCAAATATCAGATTATCCGGCATGAAGCCAATCCGTCTGCATTTTATTCGTGGTGGCATGGGCATCTCCTTTCATCTGTGCATATGCTCGATTATAGCATACAGCCGGCGACTCTTAGAGTCAAGAAAATGTGTGCATATGCACGCATGGTCAAAATCACGCTTTGATCCTCACATTTAATCCAAAGCTTTCACACATTGCCCACAGATCTGGCTCAACTTCAACGTTTTATCCCAAGAAGTCCAACAGATGATTCTACTCTTGTCTAATAAAAAATCGAGGATCTTAGAACCGTCAGAATCGGCGGGATACGGTTCATGAAAAACGTGCTAGAATTTTTACGCTACCTAGAAGAACTGCGACACAGGTTTCTCTGCCTTGTCACAGTTCTTTCACATTCACGACAAACTTTTGCCACATCTCTTCCCTATACTGAGTACAGGATTAGCAACAGCAACTACAAAAGAGGAGCGTGGAATCGATGAACAAACTACAAAGGACAGTCAGCTTGGCGGCAGTAATCGGGATTCTCAGCATTTCAGGGGCGGTGTACGCCGATACTTTGAAAACTCAGGCTAAGGAAGCTGGGCAGTTTGAAGCCTTTCAAAGCCAGATGCTGAGCACCAAGGAAGCCATCCTTGAACAGCGGGTGGCAAATGGACAAATGACCCAGGCAAAGGCAGATGAAATCCTGGCAGCCATCAAAGCAAATCAGGCAGTCTGTGACGGAACCGGCTCAGCCCAGATTGGCAGAAAAATGGGTGCAGGCTTTGGCGGCGGCATGGGAATGGGACAGGGATTAGGGCTTAGAGATGGCAGCCACGGCGGCATGGGCTTTGGCCGGAATGTAACTCAATAAGATCCGGAGATTATGAAAACAGCTGCACAGCCCTAATTCGGCTTGTGCAGCTGTTTTTCCGTTTAGAGCGGAAACTCAATTATAAATACAGTCCCCTTATTCAACTCACTACTTGCCATAACCGTGCCGCTGTGCAGGTCGATCAATCGTTTGGCAATGGCCAGCCCCAAACCGGTCCCGCTGCTTTCCCGGGATGTATCGCTTTGGTAGAAACGGTCCCAGATATAGGGCAGCTCCTCGGGCGCAATTCCAATTCCATTATCCTGAATGGTGACCACCACGCTATCCTGAAAGGCTACTGAAATCCGGACGAATCCCCCTGCCGGAGAATACTTGAGGGCATTATCCAAAAAAATGACCATCAGCTGCCGAAGCCGGTCGTAGTCCCCTTGAATGGGTGGGATATCCTGCCCGGGATCAAGCTGAATCCGGATTTCTTTTCTATCTGCCAGCTCTTGAAGCCCTTTCACCGTATCCGTCAGTAAACTTGGCAGATGAACCTCTTCCAAATGAAGGCTGATACTTTCAGACTGCAGCCGGGAAAGATCCAGTAGGTCTGCTACCAGTCGCTCCAGCCCTCGGGTCTCGGCCAAAAGCCGAGTGATATAGCGCATGACATCTGCCGGTTCGGAAACCGTTCCATCCGCCAGAGCTTCCAGAGATCCCTTGATCACCGTCAGGGGGGTTCTGAATTCGTGGGATACATTGGCCACAAAATCCCGTCTCAGCTGTTCCAGCTTCTCGCTTTCGCTGACGTCCTGCACCAGTGCCACCACCCCTGTAACATCCCCTTTGTTGTCGATAATGGGAGACAGCGTGAATTTGAGGTGCTTCCCTTTAAATGAGCGCGGTATCCGGGCCGTTGTTTTTTCCTGCATCACTGACTTAAGTTCACCGATCAGTCCCAGTTCCGTGAAAGCTGACTTCGCCGAGTCCATGGTGCAGGTACTTCCGAGGTTCATGATACCCCCCAGATTGGCATTCGTGTTCAGCGGTTTTAAATCCGGATCAAAGGAGATGATGCCTTCCGAGATGCTGGCAATGACATCCTCCAGCTTCCCCTTCTCCTGATAGAGGAGATCCATGGTTTTACCCAGCTCGGATGCCAATAAATCCAGGGAGCCTCCTAGCTGACCCAACTCATCCTGGCGATTGATTTGCGCCCGGGCTTCGTAATTTCCCGCTGCCATGGCTAGGGCCACGCGGTTCATCTGCTTCAAAGGCTTTGTGAAGCGCATGGAGTAGGTGATCCCAAGCCCGGATGCCACGAGTAAGGCTGCGGCCAGGCTGATGAGGAGGATTGAAAAAGCCTTATCCATACTTTCTGTAATACCGGTGACCGAGGCGTGGAGCAGTACCATGCCTATCACTTGCTGATTTCCATCCATGATCGGTGTTCCCACCGTGAGGGTGGCTTCGTTATAAAGACTGCTGAAGCTCTCGCTGACGGAGTCCTTGCCGCCCAGAACCTGGTTGACCATCTCAGCGGCCTCCACCGGCAGTGGCTCTGTGCCCATGCCAGGGGTTTGAGAAGTGCCGGCCCCCATTCCCATACCGTTCAGAACCCAAGGCTTTCCCTGAGAATCCAGAATCCAGACATCCGAATCTGTCATGGTATTGAGGAACCTCACAAATCCCCCCATCCCCCGGATCCCGCCCCCGGCTGCACCGGATTCCCCCATCATGCCCGCAATGCTGTGTCCCCGGTCCAGCATCATCTTTTCCCGGCTGTCAAAGGCGTATTGTCGGAACATCTGCATAAAAAACACGCCCACGGTGGCCATGGAAATCAGGACAATGATGACAAAGCCTGCCGTCAGCTGAAAGGCAATTTTTTTTCTAAACATGCTTCACCTCCAGCCGATACCCCACGCCCCAAACGGTTTTGATATCCCAGGGGGAGTCTTCAGGCAGGGCCAGTTTGGCCCGCAGCCGTTTCACGTGGGTATCCACCGTGCGGGCATCCCCAAAATAGTCATAGCCCCAGATGCTGTTCAGTAGATTTTCTCTGGAAAACACCTTGCTGGGATTCGATGCCATCAGCCACAGAATCTCAATTTCACGTTTGGTGAGATTGACCGGCTGTCCAGCCAGAATTACCGTATAGTTGGATATGTTTATTTCAAGGCCAGCCAGTTTCAGCACTTTGTTTTTCTCATCCTCTGCCAGATCCAGGCGTCTCAGCACAGCCCGTATCCTCGCCATCACTTCTCCCGGACTGAAGGGCTTCACGATATAATCATCGGCCCCGATATCCAGTCCCATGATCCGGTCGGCATCCTCCCCCCGAGCGGTAATCATGATGATGGGCACATTGGAGGTTCTCCGGATTTCCCGGCACACTTCATACCCGTCCTTATAGGGCATCAGCACATCCAACAGCAGCAGGACCGGTGAGTGCTCCGTGAATTTTACCAGGGCGTCGTTCCCGTCTCTGGCGAGGATGGGGGTATAGCCTTCTTTTACACAGTAAGCCGTGAGAATCTCCCGGATGCCTTCGTTATCATCTGCAATCAAGATGGTTTTATTCATAAGCCCCCCGCTCCCTTGATCTCGTTAATTGAATTATACCATCCTGCTAACTGTCAGTTGTGTCGAAAGTATGGCATTTAATACCCACGGCCCCACTTCTTTCACTTCTGCGACAAACTTTTGACACATCTCTTTTCTATACTGGCACTATACAGAGATGCAAACATGAAAAGGAGACAATGACTTATGAAAAATTCCCAGAATAAGCTTATCCGCATTCTTCGATGGGGACTTTTGGCACTGTTTACGGTGCTGATCACCATCGCCTCCTATCTGCACATCACCCTTGGAGGTGGAAAATCCCCGTCAATCCACGCCCTTTGCCCGTATGGCGGTCTGGAAAGCCTGTATCAGTTATTTACGGCGGGCACCTTTATCAGCAAGATATTTTCAGGGACGTTGATTTTGTTTGGCATCACCTTGATGGTGGCCTTGCTGTTCAGAAGGAGTTTCTGTGGTGTCATCTGCCCCTTCGGAGCCATCCAGGAGTTTTTCGCCCTGTTGGGCAAGAAGGTATTCGGGCGCAGATTCGAACTGCCCCTTTGGCTGGACCGCCCCCTTCGGTATCTGAAATATGGCGTTCTGGTTGTTACTGTTTTCTACGCCTGGCAAACCGCAGGCCTCTGGATGGCCCCCTACGATCCGTGGGCGGCCTATGCCCATCTCCCTGAGGGTCTTGAAAGTGTCTGGTCTGAAAGCGCCGTTGGTCTCATTCTGCTGGGTATTACGGTCCTTGGTTCCCTCCTGTATGACCGGTTCTTTTGTAAATACCTGTGCCCCATGGGGGCAATCTACGCCATCATCGGAAAGCTCAGTCCGTTCAAAGTGGTTCGGAATGATAACCTCTGCATCGACTGCGGCACTTGTAACCGGGTCTGCCCCATGAACATCGATGTTCAGCACAGCATGGTGGTTGACAGTGCAGAATGCATCAACTGCTCTCTGTGTGTCCTGGATTGTCCCAAGGCAGGAGCCCTGGAAAACAAAATCAGCAAAAAAACGGTAACGCCATTCCTATCCATCGTTCTGGTCATTATCCTGTTCTTTGGATCCATCTTCGCAGCACAGGCCGCAGGAATCTATCCCCTGCTTCCTGAACAGCCCAAGGCTGGCGTAATCATCCCATATAGTGACATCAAAGGATACATGAGCATTCAGGATGCCGCAAAGGCCACCAATACTGCTCTGCCCGAATTCTATAAAAAGTTCGGCATACCTGAAACCGTTCCTGATACCACACTGATGAAAAGAATCTCTGAAATCGTACCCAGTTTTGACTTTGACGGAATAAAAGGAACCCTTGCAGGAGCTCCAGGGATCAGCACCAATCCGTCTATGCCTTCAATCTCTCCTGTAAATGTTGACGCGGTTACTGGCGCTATGACCATCCGCGATGCGGCCTCCACAGTTTCATTGGATCTATCCGAATTTTATACACTCTTCAAAATCCCAGAGAAGATCCCCCCTGAAACAGCAATGCGGGATATCGGAAACTTTGTGCCGGAGTATGATTTTCACGCTATCAAAATGTCGCTTGAATAGTAAAAAGCAGCTGCAAGCCATAGAATATCTGCTTGCAGCTGCTTTTCCGTTTTATCAATCCCATTTTTCAAGTGTAATAAACATCACTAGATTTTTACAGATTGCGCTATTAAACAGTTACTCTTTTTCAGGCACCCAAGAAACTATATAGTTTGTGTTTTTCGGTATTTCAATATTCTGTTGCAATCGCTTCTCAAACTTTCCCGACAAACCACGTTCTAATGCGGTCTGATGGAAATGACCTATACCGATACCTACGTCAACCCTTTTAATTGATTTTTCATCTTCGCTGGTATTCGAATTATGTGTCTCGTAAAAATGTATGATGTCACCGTCTTTTACAATTCTCCATGGCTGAGCATTGGTAGCCGAAGGTGCTAGACGCAGCATCTCCAAAGGCCCTGCATAGAGGCCTGCTTCCTTTTCAGTCAGTGGCGTCGGGAAATTATTCTTAAAGAACAGCGCATCCCAAGGTTTTCGCTGATCCGACTTCATGATTTTGCGCATAAGGGCTTCCTTCAATCTTTTCTTCCCAACCGGATATCCCACTGGTGAAATAGCTGGAAACAGCTCATCTTCTTTGATCCCCATAGCAGATGAAAAACGGTCGCGACTGAAGGTTGCCGCCAACCAGACAGTTCCAAGCCCCATGTGTGTCGCATATAAAATCAGGTTTTCAAATTCGTAACCTAATGCTTCAAGTCCGAATTCAGTATTTGCCACCGATGCTCCAATAAAAGAGCTGGCACCCTTTATGACACCATATGTTCCAAGCTTTTCTCCACTGGACTCAGTGGACTTTTCGATGAAATGAAATGTCACCTTTACTCCAAATGGATTGGATAAGTTGTCAGCAAATGCCCTTAGCTTATTTTTGTCTTCAATAGAAAGTTTCCTTTCCTCATAGGTTCTTACGCTAATACGTGTCCTAATGGTTTGTTCAACAGGAATATCCATCTTCATATTATTGATCTCCTTTTATTCAAAAGTTACTATGACTTTACCCTGTGCATGCCCTTGAGCGACTTTTTCTAATGCTTGTCCTACTTGTGAGAAATCATACACTGAATCAATCGTTGACTTGATATTGTTACTTTCTAAAATGTCAGCCACCATTTGCAATTGCTTTCCATTTTCCTTCACAAAGAAAAAATGATATTCCTTATTTTGTCTAGCAGCCATCCGATTGTATTTACCGCCCGCTAGTTTGAACAGTACTTTCTTCCATAATGGATATCGATTTTCTATAGAAAATCGATAATTAGGAACCCCTTTTAAAGACACGATCTTCCCATAGGGCTTTAGTATCCTTAATTCTTGCTCTATATCCTTTGGTCCTAAAGTATCGATCACATAATTTAGATTGGATAAAATATCCACATAATTTTGCTCTTTATAATTGATGAATTGATCTGCCCCCATCGCCAACAGGCGCTCACGTCCACTTTCACTACCACTGGTTATAACCTCTAAACCCATTTGCTTGGCAATTGGAATAACCATTGCGCCGAGACCACCTGTCCCTCCGGGTAAAAACACGCTTTCTCCCGCCTGAGCTTTTAATACGTCATTCAAAGCTTGATAGCTCGTTAATCCTGTTAATGGGACCGCTGCAGCTTCAATAAAATTCATGTGAGCCGGCATAAAAGCAATCGCTTCGGCATCAACCGCAACATACTCCGCAAACGCACCTATATTCGCGATGGGTAAACGGGTCATTATCCTGTCGCCGATTTTATAGTTCTTAACTTCACTGCCTACTCGCTCAATGACACCTGATAATTCATTACCCAGCGTTAATGGAAATTTATAATCATGGATTAACCGGATACTGCCCTTAGCGATTAATACATCCACCGGATTAACACCTGCAGCCTTTACCTTTACCAGCACTTCGCAATTCTTGATTTCTGGCATGACAACATCATTGATTTCTATATTGATCTTCTTTGAGTACTTGGTAATTTGTGCTGCTTTCATCTCGTCCCTCCTTTTCTAAGCACTTTTTAAGACGCTCAATGTCATATCAATGATGGGTTTTAATTTTTCTTTATCATCTGTAGTTTTTAGTTGAACCCGAATACCGATTAGTGCATTATGGATGAACCGAGTTGTTGCCTCTAAATCTAATGTCGATGAAAACTCACCCGTCGCTTGACCTTGTTCCAATAAATTACAGATTGCTTTTTCGGTTTCAAGAAAATTTGATTGTACAATTTGTGCTATCGCTTTATCGTGGGGTGACAATTCTACGCCGGTATTAACAATTAAACAGCCTTTGGGTTGCTCTTCATTATTAATCCAGGCGTAATCAAATAGTGCTTTGATTTTTCCCAATGCCGTTTTTTCATTTTCAATATGCTGTAGCAATTGTTGACCGATAATAGTTTTATAGTATTCCAATACTTTTAAGAACAGCTCGTGTTTATTTCCAAACGTGTCGTAGATGCTTTTGCGGTGTACCCCCATGCAATTTACCAGTTCTTCCATGGAGGTCTTTTCATAACCCTGCACCCAAAACAGTTCCATCGCCCGCTTTAATGCCTCACTCTCATCAAATTCACGTTTTCTAGCCATTAGAACCTCCTTCTTGTAACTTTTTATGCTTTTTCACATTGAAGAACGTTCGTTCTTTATTTGATATGCGTTTAGTCTACCAATTGAAGAATGATTGGTCAAGTATATTTTTCAAAATTAAACTGTATTGCATTAATAGAAACGACTACGTTGTGTTTTTAGATATTTTAATGGAAAATAGGCCGTTTAATAATCTATGTCCAATTCATGTGCCGTGAAAAGGAAAAAGCGTGCTACAAAACTAAAAAGAAATTAGTTGTAGCACGCTCTTCAGTATTCTTAACAACCTGGTGTTTGATTACTATTCAGATCTTTGTTGTTTATATATTGAATATATTCATTTCCCCACTCACCTAATGCGTTCAAAACTTTCTCGAGCTTTTTGCCAATATCACTAAGAGAGTATTCAACCTTTGGTGGAATTTGAGAATATTCTTTTCTTATAACTAATCCTTGGTCTTCCAATGCTTTCAACTGACGTGATAGGGTTGTATGCGTCATTTCATCCGGCATACGCCTCTGCATCTCATTAAAACGAATAGAATCTTCCATCGAAAGCAAATATAAAATATACATTGACCATTTTCCTGTCAGCACTTTTTGTGACGTTACATATGGGCATTTTCCAAATAGTTCTTTTTTCGCCACGACGGTATCCTTTCTGATACTAGTATCATATAATATCGTACTTGTTTTATGTAACTCACATTATATAATAGGCCTGTAGTCAAATCAAGTTTCAAAATCGAAAGGAGCAAACTCAAATGAATGATGTGTTAGATTATCTAAAATCCTGCGGAACATTTTATCTTGCTACTGTAGAAGGCGATCAGCCTCGTGTACGCCCGTTTGGTGCGGTTTGCGTGTTTGAAGGAAAGCTCTACCTCGTTACCAATAACCAGAAAAAAGTATATGCCCAAATGGATACCATTCCCAAAATCGAGATCTGTGGTATGCACAAGGGAACATGGATCCGCGTTCAAGCTGAAGCCGTCTTCGATTCTCGTCGCGAAGCCCGAGTTGCTATGATGGAAGACAACAAAGCCTCCCTATCAAGCCTGTACACCGTTGATGATAACTTAATGGAAGTTCTTTACCTTCAGAATGCAACTGCAACGATACATACCTTCACATCAGAGCCGAAGGTCATTACCTTCTAATTTGCATTGCAGTAACCATAAATAAAAACAAGGAATTCCAAAGGACTTTTTCAAACGCTCACTCTGTTGTGTCCGTCAACCGTGGAATGACTCTAGTAGATAAGTTTACACATACAAAAGCCCTTGAGTATTGTTTGATGTACTCAAGGGCTTTAATTTATTGATTTAACTCACTTATACAATTTTCCGCAGTCCCACCACGAACTCCAGATGCCTCGAGGCGATAAAAATGATGTCGTTGGAACTGATTGAGGCCTTGGTGGATAGATCTATTATCCTCGCACATCAAATCAGTATCCGATTAGGCTCTATATAATACTATATTTCTTCATTTTGATTATCCTTAATTAATCGATCAAAATCAGATTGGAACAGTCTGTCCTGTATAACGCGGTATTTTTCAAACTCACTTTCGACATGAACTTTTGCAATTTCAGCGGTCATCTTTCCTGCGTCTTGTAAAACTTTACGGTCAGTCGCTTCTATAAATCGGTTCAATCGAGTTTCCCAATCATGCATGGTCATAGGTATATGTCGAAGTGCCATATCCTCTGCAACATCCAAATAAGCAGAAACAAGCCTCTGTAATTGTGCCATTTCAGATTCATCCAAATAGTTTTTGGCAACCGAAACATCAAACTTTTGAATTTTACCATTAGGGGCATCCTTCCAATTTGTCAAACCCATATGGTTTTTTTCGGCATCAGAACGGCTATAGATAACTTCTGCAGCCGTTTGACCATGAATTGCCCAATGTAGTTTATTTTGTATAGTTGAAAAAAAACGCCTCGTAGCATTTGCGTTTACATCATAATCGATGGCTGTTGCATATATGTCTGTGATTTTTTGATAGAATTTTCTTTCACTCAATCGTATTTCACGAATACGCTGTAATTGTTCTTCAAAGTATTGCTCCGTAAGAATGGATCCACCGTTTTTCAGACGTTCATCATCCATTGCAAATCCTTTAATGGTAAAATCCTTTACAATATGATTTGCCCATTTACGAAACTGTATGGCACGTTCATTGTTTACTTTAAATCCAATGGCGATAATCATTTGTAGGTTGTAATGCTTTACTTCCCGATTTACCTGACGCACACCTTCAGTTTGAACTATTCGGAAATTCCTAATCGTTGCTTCAGTCTCAAGTTCATAATCAGAGAATATTTTAGCTATATGCTCATTGATTGTTGATATCTCTACATCATAAAGCGTTGCCAACATCTTTTGTGTAAGCCAAATATTCTCTTCTTCATATCTCATTTCAAAACTTTGAGAATTATCACCGGTTGCTGCAATGTATGTTAGATATTCAGCCGCACTCGAGCGAATTGCAATATCATTTTTCTTCTTCACAAGCTCAGTCCTTTCATGATTATATAATTTAATCCATAATATGCGTATCTTAAGTTTATCACAATGCACGATTCAGAACAAACGTTCTGTTTTGTACTATGTAAATAAAAATACCACTGAGTGTTATCTACACACCCAGTGGCTTAAATTCACTCAATTTACTTACTTCTATCGCTTTTATAACTTCACCACGCACTCCGCATGTGATGAAGTGACGGAAATGATGTTATTAGGACTCACAGGGCTTTTACAGAGATTTATTTTTAGAAACCTTATAACTAAAAGCCATTTTTTTGAAAACCTGACGCCACTTTTTTAGATTCAAAAGAGCATCAAATTTGTCTGGCATAGGGTCGGAGGTAAAGAATACTTCTTGGACTATTGAACTGACAATCCAATCATGCTACTCATGTTATTTTCTATAAGTTATTTTCTATAAGCTATTTTCAAAACATATCTATATTTACAATTGCCTGCGAAATATATTCCGTCTGCCAACCGTCTTATATACACAAATTATTGGTTGTATTCCGTCCATTTATTTGACAGTTCTTTCCTTTTCATTTCAACTTCTAGCAAAGACATATTCATGCGTTGGGCAACTTCTTCGGCAGTATAGCCACCTATGAACAAATAAACAATGCATCGCAATTTTCTTTCCAATAGCCTGATGAAATCAGAAACTATTATTAATGAAGTGCTGTCTTCATTAAAAGCTGCAACCATATCTATATACTTTGTTGAACCATCACTATTCTTTAATTGCTTATCCAATGAAAATGGCAACTCTGCACGGCATATCCTTCTCTGCTCGGATTCAGCTTCCCACAATAACTCTCGTATGCAAGACATTGCATGCTGTTCAAACGTCGAAAGTCCTGACTTATATGAACGAATAGCACCTAGCATCCCCATACTCGCTATTGCATTACGGTCTTCATGTTCAAGACTTTTACCATGGTTTTTACACATCATAAAAACAAGCTCACGGTTCGCTTCGTAGACATCTGCTTCAGTCAATGAACTCTTTTTCTTCATAATAAACACCTCTAACGATTATGACGCACTGTTAAGGTAGCATATCCTTTAAACCAGTAGTACGCGGTTTCATCAACTTATTTTTACTATTGGAAATAAGTTTAGAAGCTTTTCTAGGCTTTATTAGATTTCCTATCCACATTTCTAGATCGCTATCCCATTCTGCCTCGTATCTGGCAGGGAGTATAATACCTTTGCTTGCCAATTTTCGCGTACATTCCGTAGATTTTATAGAACCACTTTTCAAGATTTTAAAAAGGTTATCGGTCTTCGCATTCAGCACAATTTGCGTGCCATCTTTATTCACCGCTATACCCACTTCTGATAACTGCATCCTAGTTCTAAGCTTCTCATTAAGATTTACAAACCCAGAAGCCGTTATGTTGATTGCCAATTGCGATGGTTTGGGCGCTGGCATTATTTCTTCGAACTGTGATAAATCGATAGGCATTTCGTTTCTCCTTGGATTAGTTTAATCTGTTATTTGCATCATATCCTCTAATTGAGACAATCCGATTAAATCCATGTAGAGTATCCGTTAAATCAACCGCACAATATCATCATAAATAAATCCTCGAATCGTCTTCGAAATTAGAGGATATGAGCAGCTTATACCTCTAGTTTTATTATGTCAGCTTCCTTTGCTCATTCCTAATATATAGTTCGACACAGGGTGAACCGCACCCTAAAAATTGGAAACTTTTAAGATGGCGAATACAGGTCAAGGCCAGTTACCGTTATAATGTCGCCAGCCTCAAGTCCTTTGGCTATTTGAAGAATGCTTTTACCCTCGAGATATTCTCGGTGGATTTGTTTTACGATGACCGCTTCTTCTGGCACTATCACAAGGTTTCCTTCCTCGTCTTTTGTGTGGCCTAAAAATTTCTTCTGATTGACATGATGCCATTTTCAAACGCAAAAACCCCTGAGCATCAAAACAATATTCAGGGGTTCTAAATCTATGCTATTACTTACATCTAACGTTTTTCCAACTTTACCACGCACTCGAGATGAGGCGTATGCGGAAACTGGTCCACTGGGCAGCTGATAATCACCTCATACCCCATCTTTTCCGCAACCTGCAGATTCTCCGCCAGTGATACCGGATTGCAGGAGATATAGACGATTTCATCGGCTCCATAGCTGAGGATCTTTTCCCAGGCTTTGGGCATGATGCCGGCCCGGGGAGGGTCCACCAGGATCCGTTCAGGGATATGATCCAGATTATTGAGTACTTCGAAGACATCGCCGGCAATGAATGTGCAGTTTTCAATCCCATTGAGCTTAGCGTTTTGCCGGGCGGCGTCTACGGCGTCCGCAACCAGTTCTACGGCTGTAACCCGGTTGGCTTTGGCTGCCATGATCTGGGCCAATGTACCCGTGCCTGAGAACAGGTCAAAAACTTCCTTTCCGGCATTATCTGAAAAGTAGCTGAGGGCTTTGTTGTAAAGCAACTGGGCCCCTGCTGGGTTCGTTTGGAAGAATGAGAAGAACGACACTTTGAACTGCAGACCCATCAGCTCTTCCATGTACCATTCCCTGCCAAACAGTGTGGTTTGGGTTTCCGCCCGCACCACATCGCCGGTACGGTCATGAACCAGATGTAAAATCCCAACAACCGTTCCGTTCAAGGGCAGGGCCAGAATTTGAGCCACCATGTCCTCCGAATCCAGGGTTTCATAGGATGTGGTACACAGCGCTACCAGGATTTCGTTGGTGTAGACACCGCGGCGCAAAATCAAATTTCGCAAAAACCCTTCATTCTTAAAGCGATTGTACTGCTGATACCCTTTTCCGCGGGCCCAGTTTAAGACCGTCGTGAGGATCAGATTGAAATCCGGCGGCGCGATTTTACACTGATCGGTGGTGATGATATCGCTGGCCCGGGTCATCCGGTGCATCCCCAGGGTGATGGGGCCGCCCTTGATTTCATCCCCGAAGGTGTACTCCATCTTGTTACGGTAGCCATAGATTTCCGGGGAGGAAATGATGGGTTCCATGCGCGCCACGGTTACGCCGTACTTCGACAGGGTATCCCGATACAGGGTTTCCTTCAGCTTCAGCTGTTCCTCATAGGGCAGGGTCTGCCGGGAGCAGCCGCCGCATTCTCCAAAGTGAGGGCAAAAGCTCTGAGATTCCACTGGGGACCGCTCCAATACTTCAAGGATGGTTCCCTCGTATCGGTCTTTCCGCTGTTTAAGGATCCGCACCAGTACCCTTTGGCCCGGCAGGGCATTCTTGATATAAATCGGCAGTCCTTCATATGTTCCGACACCATCGTTTGGAAAACGGACTTTGGTGATAAGTATTTCAACAACCGGCTTGATTCGCATGTGTACTCCTTTTATTTTGGTCTCACTCCATTATAACCAATTCATACCCTTTGCAAAGAAAAACCCTGTGTTTCTTTCACACAGGGAGCACTGCTATTTGGCATTTTTATAGTAATAAAAGTGATTGCAGTGTTCATGCCCTTCCATCAGGGTCTTTGTCCGGCGGAGTCCAATATTGGGGTTGAAGGCTTCTACCATGATGGGATCTGTCGCACAGTAGAACCGGTAGCCCCATTCTGGCTCTCCGATCATCCGCGCCATATCTGCCAAGGGGCACTTTGTGCAGTAAACCTGAATCCCCTCCGCTTGGTGTTCCACCTGGAACTCGAATCCCCCGGATTTTCCGAAGTGTTCCCATATCACGTGAACAAGCTCTTCGATGTCATTCTTGCCGTGAAGCTCCCCAATGGTCTGCCACTCTTCCCGAACACTTTCCGCTAAGGCGTTCATAGCGGTTTCAATCACGGAATCTCCATATTTTACTTGAAGAGCTTTCAGCAGCTGCACCTTTTCAATGAAATGGTGCTCTTTAATCTGTTCAAGATCTCCCAAAAGGGCTGTATCCATGCTTCAGGCCTCCTTGCTATGGGCTTACACCATCATTTCAGAGTAATCGGCAATATACTTTTGTACCAGCGGTTCGATTTCGTGGGCCCATTCTTCCGAGTGGGCATCCTTCACTGCGATGACTTGCATCCCGGCAGCCAAGGCGGCCAGAACGCCGGCATGGGTATCCTCAAAAACCAGACAGTTTTCAGGTAAAACCTCTAGCAACTCTGCCACCTTCAGAAACACATCCGGTGCTGGTTTTCCCCGAGGCACCTCGCAGGATGTGACCAATTCCGCTATGAACATCTCCAAATCGTGGCGTCTGAGAACCATCAAAGCCAGATCCCTGGAATTGGAGGTGCCAATCCCCACGGGAATCCCTTGATCCGTCAGCTTTTGAATGAATTCACGGGCGTTCTTCTTCAAATCGATCCGATTCGAATAGTAGTCCTCCGCCATTAGCACCCATTCCGCCTTGATCTCATCAAGGGTGTCCGGCAATGAAAATCGGGATTTGAAGTAGTGGGCGGTTTCGGTAAAACTCATCCCTTCAATGGTCTTTTGCAGGTCGTCCGGCAAGGGAAGGCCGTGTTTATTCAAATAAGCGATATCGATGTCTTTCCAAATCCACATGGAATCCACAAGGGTCCCATCCAAATCAAAAATTACGGCTTTAACAGGCTTCACAGTTATCTCCATTTTCTATAGTGAGCGACTCAGGGCTTTGGCTTTGATGCCATTTTTATTGACGATGGCGCGCTCGTGGGTACCTGTCGCAATGAGTCCCATTTCATCTGTCGCTTCAATATCCAGGTGAATGTGATTCCCTACAATCTCGTGGATTGTCACCTTCACAGTGACGGTGTTTCCGATTGGGGACGGGTTAAGATGCTTGACCGATATCTGAGTGCCCGCCGTGACATAATCACTTTGCAGGCGTCTGTCCAGAAGTCTGGACGAAGCTTCGATGATCATCGCAATCAGGCTGGGGGTTGCCAGCAAGTTGTCCAGTCCGCCATTTCCGAATGACATCAAGGTATCATTCGTCGTAATCATCTTTTGGATCGTGAGGGTATCCCCTACTTGGAATTCCGGCTTGGTAAACATATGTTGCCCTCCTCAGGAAGTGGTTTGGTACCCTAAGTTTACCCCATTCAATACGGTTTAACACACCTCATCTTATCCAATTATCAACTATCCAAGGAAATCAGCTTGTTTCTGCGTGTTGGCAGGGCAATCCGCACAGTTGTTCCCACACCGAGCTCACTGCTCACAGTGATAACGCCCCCATGGATCTCTGTAATCCATTTTGCAATGGACAGCCCCAACCCGGTCCCGCCCATCTTTTTGGAGCGTGATTTTTCCGACCGGTAGAATCGATCAAAAATATGCGGAATATCCTCTGCTGCAATGCCCACTCCCGTGTCGCATATATCTATAAGGGTTTGACCGTTTGCCTCATGAACATTCACGGTAATGGCGCCATCTTCCGGGGTGTATTTAACACAGTTGTCCAGCAGGATTCGCAAAAGCTGCTGAATCGCGGTCCGGTCAGCATATAGTTCATTTTCAGGGGTGTTGAGGATATCAATGTGATGTCCGGGGGCAATCAGCTGAAAATCTCGGATGGTATCTTCTAACAGAGGTTTAAGTGAGAACAGTTCATATTCAGGGGGCTTCTGGCCGCTGTCTGCCTGGGCCAAGGCCAGTAATTGTTCGAACAGGCGGCGCATATTCTCCGCTTCGATGCCGATGGCATCAATAGATTCATCCAGGATTGCCGGATCCTTTTTACCCCAGCGCTCCAGCATTCGAGTATAGCCTTGGATGACCGCGATCGGCGTCCGCAATTCATGGGAAGCATCGGAGATGAACTGCTTCTGCTTCTCCACGGATCGCTCCAGACGGTCCACCATGCTGTTGATTGTCCGCGCCAACTCCTTGAGCTCGTCATTGGGTCCCGAGGTATCAATCCGCTGGCTGAGATCGTTGATGGAGATGTTGCGGGCAGTCCGGGAAATGGCTTCAATGGGGCGCAAAATCCTTTTAGTCAGGTAGATTCCCGACAGGATTGAAATTAAAATTCCAATGATATTGATTCCGAGGAGACTTTGATACATCACTCCCAGAAAATCCGAAGTGGTTTTCATATCCAATCCCAACTGCACATAAATTTCCCGATTGCCGATCATCACCTTCTTGTTCAGCAGGACATAATTAACCCCTTTTCCGACGAGGCGGTGCATGTCCAGATTGATGTTATATTCATCCTCCAGAGGATCCGGCTTGTTTTGATAGCTGATTGTGCCATTATCGATAATCCGGATATGCAGATTGGGATTCAGATTTCCTTTCTCAAGAAGAAGCGGGCCAATCGTGCCGCCACCGGCCAGATACGTCGCAATGTCTTCAGAACTCCGGGTCAGCTCCGCTTTATTGGTTTCAACAATCAGATACTGCACCACCTTGAAGTTGATGAAGCTCAAAAAAAGGATCAGCAGCGACAGTATGATGGCATACAGCGCTGTGAGCCTGAAGGTGATGGATATACGTCGGTTGTCTAAGAAAGCGAGTTTATTCGATTTCATCTTTGAATACGTACCCCACGCCACGGACTGTGTGAATCAGCTTCACACGGAAACGGTCATCCAGTTTACTGCGTATATATCGGATATAAACGTCAACAACATTGGTGTCTCCCATAAAGTCATAACCCCATACTGAATTAAGGATCTTTTCACGGGAAAGGACGACCGCTTTATTTCGAATCAGCGTTTCCAACAGATCGAACTCTTTCTTTGTCAGTTCCACCAATTCTTTATTATAGCGGACTTCATGCCGCTCAAAATCCATGACCAACTGGCCTGAGACAATTTCCTGAACCTCCGGCGGTGCGGATACCCGTTGGTAACGTCTGAAGGCACTACGTATCCGAGCTAGAAGTTCTTCAATTTCAAACGGTTTTGTGAGATAATCATCGGCTCCGAAGTCCAGGCCCATGACTTTATCCATCGTTTCACCCTTAGCAGTCAGCATGATCACCGGAATATCCGATGTCTGGCGAACCCGGCGCAGCACTTCAATCCCATTAAGATCCGGCATCATCACATCCAGGATGATTAAATCAAAGGCCGTTTCCTTCAAAGCATTGAGCCCGTCTCTGCCATTATACCGCACTTGAACTTCATAGCCTTCATATTTCAGTTCAAGCTCGATAAACCGCGCTATTCTGATTTCATCATCCACGACTAAAATCCGCTCTGCCATGGCACTCACCCCGCTATCGATTCCCGACCAAACATAAGAACAATCATAAAAAGCAGGGGATTCAGCCCGCCTTCCGGTTATGATCAACTCACATGTGAATCTGTATTGGTTTTATCTATCAAAAGATTCATGATTCTCGGTGCCATCTGATCCTGATTCAATGTTCGCTTTAAGTTGCGGATATTCCGCCTGTACTTTTGAATGGACTGCCGATCTTTCATCAACGTGATAATGCGAGCGCTGAGCATATCGTCCCGGGGGACCAGTTCACCAATACCCGCCTCCTGAACAAACGTCACGTTATGATTTTCCTGACCGACCTGACTTTGCTGAATCAGCAAAGGAAGCTCCATTTCGATGGCTTCAAAAATCGTGGCTCCACCAGCCTTGGATATGATTAGATCCGATTTGGCCATGTACACCGCCAGATCCTCTGCATAACCAACAATTTCAATATTGTGCCACCTGTTGATCTTCATCAGCTTCTGAAACAGGGCTTTCTGGTTGCCGGTAATGATGACCGTACGGAGATTTTTAACCTGTGACAGCTGCTCCAAAAGGATTTCATCCAGCTTAACGGATTCCATTGCGTTGGCAATGATCAAGAGTTGCTTTTCTTTTTTGTACTCCTCCTGGTCACTGCTCTTGAAGTCTTTGAATGCTTTTCGAACAGGAACACCCGTCACCAGGATCTCTTCCTTCTGGATGCCTTTGGATGCCAATTTGATCCGGACACTTTCAGACGCTACCAGATATAGATCCGTATGGGGATAAATCCACTCCCAGTTATCAACAACATCTGTGATGCAGGTAATCAACCGAACGTTTGGATCTGCCTGCTGGCGATAGCCGGATGCAAAAGCCGCTCCTGTCGGGAAAACAGATATGATCATTTTAGGGTTCAAGGGAACGACGTAATCCATGAATTTTTCAAAGGTAAGCTTGAACATGAGATTATCCACGGGATTGAAGGGGGCACGGGTCCTCAGATCGTAAATGCGGTTGTAGAGGCCCGGTTGGCTGCGGGTCAGCAGTTGATAGGTTTCAGCAAAATATTCCTTCAATTTTGGTGTGGTGATATCGAACAAGTCCACTGATTGGACCCTCAGTTCCGGATTGGTGCTGCCAAGCTCCTCGATGATTGCCCGTGCCGCACTGTTATGTCCGTTTCCGAAAGGAGCTGTAAGAATCAGTACATCAACAGACCTTTGCATATCCTCACCTCGTTTAATCATTGAACCCGTTCAAAAAAGCTGAATCGGCTTCCCGATAATACTGTTGGACGCGGTTTTGAAGGGAATTCCCTGATCATCCGCTCCCCAAGCTCCACTATTTTCTTAATTGAGTAGCCTTCCGACATCTTAAGCATGTTCTGGCTCATTTCATCATAAACGTGGGGCTGGTCCATCAGCTGATTGATTTTCTCATTGATATCTTCTGCGCCTTCCACCGCCAGCGCCATACCGGAATCAACCAGAAAATCGGTATTCTCTTGCTCCTGACCGGGAATTGAAAAAGGAATCAGCATCGGTATGGACATGTTGATGGCCTCAGATGAGGTAAGACCACCTGGCTTTGTAATGATTACATGACTTTTGGCCATCAATTCCGGTATATTTCCGACAAAACCCAGTATATCCATTCGCCCATCCTGAATCGTGTCAGCAAAGCGTCGCTCTAAACCGGCTTTCAGTATCCGGTTGTTGCCACATACCACTGTCATATGAATATCTCTGGGGTTCTCTGCCACTGCCCGTACAACATTTTTGATGGGCTTAAGCCCCATGCTTCCGCCCATGATCAGCAGTTCAAAGCGATTGATTGCCTTTGACCGATTCAGGGGGGTGCTGACCTTATTGATGAACCCGGATTTTACCGGAATGCCATACGCAAAAATCTTGTGCTCCGGAATCCCCCGCTTAATCAGGCTGCTCTTGGTGAACTCACTGGCCGTGATGTAGGCATCCACGTGAGGGTCCACATAGGCATAGTGCGCTTTGAAATCAGTGACCACTTGGATGAAGGGCTGTGTACAGCGACCCTTTGCCTTCATATTTCCCATGACCGGTACTGCAAACGGATGGGTGGCGATGATCAAATCCGGGTTCATACGGCGGATAATCTTATGTAGCCGCATTTCCGTCACTTTCAGGACCCTGCGGGCAATGAGGCTATTGAAGTGTATGGTGTCACACTGGTGGTAAAGGGAGCCGTACATTTTAGGCAAATTAGATGCCAAAATTCTGTACCCGTCTGCCATCAGCACATCCATCGATCGATGTGTCGATTTGAACATATCGACTCGGTGACATTCATAACCCTTTTGTGTGAATTCATTCTCTATGGTTTTTGCCGCCTGGTTGTGTCCTTCCCCAGTTGAGGCAGTTAAGATCAGTAGTTTTTTCATAATCTCCCCTCCTGCTTATACCTTACCGGAGTTTGATTAGCACCGCATTGACTCCGGATTAGAATTGAATTAAAAATAAGGCGCTTCCGCGCCATTCGTTTAACCGATCAGTTCCAGCCTCTTCAGCTCCCTGGTCAGAACATTTTCCCAATCCTTCTCCGCAGACCTTCCGGTGGTTATCCGGATAAAAGACACATCGGTCCCGCCCTGCCCGAGAATGCAGTTTCTGACCTGATCCACAGCAGGGATCGATTCGGATTCTCCACCCATCGTATTGATCACCAGCACACGGCGACCTGTAACGTTCAGCTTTTCGAGAGTCGTATTAATCGCCGGTGGAATTCTACCCGCCCATATCGGGTAGGCCAGAATAATCCAGTCCCCTTCAAAATCAGGGAGCTCCCTGATTTCAGATGTTTTCTCCCGTGAGGCCTCGTAACCGGATTTCAAAAATCCGAATACCCCTTTTTTACGTGGTACAACTTCTATAATTTCAGTGACTCCGCAGTTCAATATCCGGGCAGCAGCCTCTGCGCAAAAGCGGGTTTTTCCAAACCAGCTGTAATAATAAATGTGATGCATCCTCGGACCTCCTAAAAGATGTGTTCCGTCACCACTTCTGCTCCAAAGGGCATCAGTGACAGTTGAGCCATCTTGACACTTTGCACCGCGAAAGGGATCCCAATGATGGTCACTGCGAAAAGAGCTGCTGACACCAGATTTGCCAATGCCAGCTCCCAGCCGCAGAAAAGAATCCACAGGATATTGGCCAGAAGACCCACCGCACCGGTTGGCCTGTATTCAATCCGTTTACCAAAAGGGGCCAGCTGCAGGCCTGCCATTTTAAAACACTGAATCCCTACAGGGATTCCAATCACCGTTATACTGAACAGCATTCCCCACAGCGCCCAAAGCAGGCTGTGAAATAAACCGCCAAATACAAACCAGATTACGTTTCCAATCAGTCTCATGATAAGCCTCCTCCCTCTTTACTAATACCAGTGTAGCATGAAGGAAGCGTAAACTTTGAGAGGATTCGATTGCGGTTTTCTTAAGCTTTTATGAACGGGAAAAAACTGCCTCGGTTGGTCCCTCAGCAGTTTAGGCTTGTATCATCCTATTATTTTCCCAACGGCGTCCATCAATGCTTTCAGTCGGTCCTCCGAGTCCTTTGCTGAGGAACTGCGGACACTGTAGTATATCTTGATTTTGGGCTCGGTCCCGCTGGGGCGTACCGCAAACCAATCTCCGCCTTCCAGCACGTATTTCAGGACATTGGATGCCGGGAAATCGACAGCCGTCTCTTCACCTGTCTTGAGAATCAGTTTCTTCCCCGTTTGCAAATCCAAAGCGGAGGCGATTTCAAAATCACCTGCCCGTTTCAAGGGATTCTGTCTCAATGCCGCCATCAGGGCATTCATCTTATCCAGACCCTCTTTGCCTGCCATTGTGATGTTCTGGACCCCGTCCTGATAGTAGCCGTGCTTTGTGAAAATCTCTTCCAGCACATCCAGGAGCGTCTGCCCCTTCTGTTTATAGTATTTGGCCATTTCAACCAGCATCATGACGGCTGAAACCGCGTCTTTGTCCCGAACGAAGGTTTCAATCAGATAGCCATAGCTTTCTTCATAACCCATCAGATAGGTATGACTCCCATCAGCTTCAAATGCCTTGATCTTATCGCCGATAAATTTGAAGCCGGTCAACGTCTCCATTACCTTGGCACCATGGGAAACCGCCACCGCACTGCCTAGATCCGACGTGACCACGGTTTTGATGATCACAGCGTTCTTCGGCAAGGGCTTTTGACTGCTCAACATGTATTCCAGGAGCAGGGCACCCGTCTGATTTCCATTCAGAGGCACATAGTCCCCCACATTGTTTTTAACGACGATTCCGACCCGATCACTATCTGGGTCCGTCGCAATCAGGAGCTCCGCTCCATGCTTTTTCCCATATTGGAGCGCCAGTTCAAAGGCCTGAAGTTCTTCTGGGTTCGGTTTTGGCGCTGTCGAAAATTCAGGGTCGGGCACCATCTGTTCGTCTACCAGAATCAAATCGGAGACACCCAGTTCCTTCAGGACGGTGGTAACCGCATAGCCGCCAGTGCCATGAAGCGGGGTATAGACGATTTTCACGGGATGTGTATAAACTTCCGGACGGATGGCCAGACCTTTAACCCGATCGAAATAAAGCCGGTCCACCGCTTCTCCAATCCAGGTCAGCAGTCCTTTATCGACGGCAGTGGTTTCATCCAGTCGTTTGATTTCGTCAAATGAAGTGACCCCATTCACCGCATCCACCACTTGGTCCGCCTTATCCGGCATCAGCTGGGCCCCATCGGGTCCATAGACCTTGTACCCGTTATAAGCGGGCGGGTTATGACTGGCGGTTATGACAACGCCTCCGGCAGCTTTCAGCTCCCGAACCGCGAAGGATAATTCCGGCGTGGTACGAAGCGATTCGAACAGATAGGCCTGGATCCCGTTACCCGCCATGACACGGGCGGTTTCAAGGGCAAACTCCGCAGAGAAGCGACGATTGTCATGGGCGATGACAACTGTCATCTTATCCTGTTTTTCATACGCGTGCAGATAGTTGGCAAAACCTTGGGACGCCTTTTGCACCACATAGGTATTCATCCGGTTCCGACCGGCACCGATGATCCCCCGCATGCCGGCAGTTCCAAACTCCAGATCCCTGTAAAAGCGATCCTCCAGCTCCGCGCTGTCATTTTCCAGGGCAGCCAGTTCAGCTCTGAATGCTGGATCGAAATAGGTGTTATTCAGCCATTCCCGATAAATCGTCATGATTTCCATTTGTAGAACCCCCTATTTGAAGTCGATGTGTTTAATGAAAAGAGCCTCAAAATCTGACATTTCGCCCAGGTTGATGGCCGTCATACTCTCTGTTGCATTATATATCCCCATTCGCGCATCCTTATTCAAAAGAAAATCACAAACGCCTCCCAGGCAGGCGTTTCCTGCCATAGAAATAGTCTTAGGATCCACATTCGGCAAAAATCCGGTGGTGATCAGATCCCGCGGGGTGATATCCCTGGAAAAACCACCCGCAATGATGACCTGCTCCAGTTCTTCCGCTCGCCAGCCCCGTTCTTTCAGCAGCACCTCGATGCCCGCACGGAATGCGGCCTTTGCCAGCTGAAAATTGCGGATGTCCTGCTGGGTGAGCTCAATGCCGGAAACCACTTCAATGATCCCCTCATCCTCATCCGGCAAGGTCCCGTCGGCTCCGATGAATCCGTAGCGGATCAGCTCCGCAATAAAGCTGATGAACCCTGAACCACAGAGTCCCACTGCAGGCTTGTCATCAATGGTTTCCACATACCAGCGGCCGCTTCCGAGACACTGGATTTTTTTCACCGCCCCCTGAATCGCTCCTACGCCCCCAGAACCCTCCAGGCTTTCGAAAGCCGGACCAGCCGCGGCTGCGGTTACCAGGATGCCCTCCACATTTCCCAAGGCCATCTCGCCATTGGTTCCCAAATCAAGATAAAGGGTCTTCAGCCGCGTTTCGTGGATGCCGCAGTGAATAACCCCGGCTGTCAAATCTCCCCCTGTGAAGGGACTGACCCCTGGCATGACCGTTATGAGTCCGTTCCGATCCGGCCAAAATTCCCCCGCGTTCATCTCGGCCCGGGCATGAAGCCAGTGCCAGTATGGGGCGCTTCCCAACCCCTCTGAGGGTAATCCCAGAAGAATCTGAGCCATGGCATTGTTCCCGGCAATGGCATATACCGCAGGCTGCCTGTCCTTATGCCGCGGTGCGTCAAAGATCTGTCCCAGCCGATGCCGGATCAAATGAGTCATCAATTGGAATTTTGATGGGTCGGCCAGTCGGGATAGGATATCCGCTCCATAAGCGCGGAGAGGGTTTGAGAAGCCCTCCGTGCTGATCACCTTTCCGGTTTCAAGATCAATCAACTTCACCACCACCGTTGTAGAGCCCAAATCAATGGCGGCGCCGATGACGGTTTCCGATTCAGGACTGTACCCCACTATTTTACGATCCCTTTGGAGAAACCACCCGGTGTGTCCGGTATCCTTTACCGCCTGGATTCCCCGTAAGGCTTCAAGACTGATGGCTGTCGGCTGCTGTTTCTTTTCAAAATAATCCTTCACCGGTATCCGGGTAAGAAAGGGTTCATAAACCAAGGTTCCCGATAAAGGATCCGCTGCCATCTGCCAGGCTTCTCCTGAGGGAATCCAGACCTTGAGCGGCAGATCCAGGGTGATCTTGCAGGCAGAAACCAGGCGTTTATCACCGGAATCCGTTTGAATTTCAACCTGACATCGGCCGCAAACACCGCGACCGCCACAGGGAGCATCCGGAGCACAGCCTGCTTCCTGGAGCACTTTCAGCAAATTGGCGCCTCGGATTGCAGGAATGCTGTTCAGTTCCCCGCCATGAATGATTTCTACCAGGACAGAGGTCTGCCGCCGCGGGCATTCCTCCCGCCCACAGTTGGAGCACTCTTCGTCATGGAAGGGGATGGTACCCGTTGCCGTGATTTCATAAAAATAGGCCAGGCTCTTGATCGGTTCTAAAAATCCGGGTTCCATATATCTCAATATATCCGCATTCGGACTGAGCTCTTCAATGATCTTTCCAGCCAGTGACAGCGGGAATCCTGATCCCGGCATCTTCCGGGTGGTCATCCCCCACCCCCTGGATCTGCACAGTTCTCCAATTTCCTCAAACTGTTTTTGGGCCCCTTGAATCAGCCAATGGTCTGCCAAGGTATCCAAAAGTGTAGCTTCCCATATTCTCCCTTGATGACTCAGGGCATCTAACTCCTTGGAGACTTCCGCTCCCAATGTAATGGCACAATAAACCGAACCCGGTTCACCCTCGCCCTGTGGCTCGCGGACAAGTTTAAACCCAGACTCCCCATTCAGCAACGGCTTCAAGTTACTTTCCCAAACAGCGATCCGCGCCAATGCCTCGACCCCTGATGGTGACTTCGGATCAATATGCATCTGCTTCAATACTTCCTGCGAATCCACTTTCATCCACTCCAACTGCAGACGTTTCATAGGTTTCCTCCATGAATGCTATAAAACCATTATAAGTTAAATCAATGAGCTCCGCATATTCATAAAATAAAAAGTTCCGCATCTCTGCGGAACTCAGCTTCAAACACGATCAGGGTCGATCCCTTCTATTACCCAGTCCTGGCTGATTTTTTCCCAGTTGCGGGTGGTCACAGCATCGATATACCGCTCCTTATGCTGCACATTGGCGTACTTGGCGATTTGCCGCATCTGCCTTGTCACTTCTGGATTTTCCATAATGACAGCGCCACGCTTCAACCCATATTTGCTGATCAGTTTCGTCCCTTCGTAAAAAATCTCTTCTGCCTGATGCCCCAATGGCTTGGCATCCCGCATATCTACAACCATATTGAACTGTTTGCCAAAAGAAGAGAGAAGCAGCTTCGATTCCTCATACCACTGTTTCAATTCTCTCGCATCCAGAACGCCGCCAAAAGTGTGTTTCATGCCATAATCAGTCAGTTCAATATTATACATAATTCCCTCCCCACCAAGGTTAATCGTTTCATATGGGCTTTATACCCGGGGAGATAGGAACCAAACAGTTTTATCTGAACAATCCGCTCAATTGGTGAAAATGATGCGCTGGTCCTGCTGATCTTCCGTTTCGTTTTGGATGATCCTGATAAACAACGCGACCAGGACAGGATCAAACTGAGTGCCTCCACCCAAAACCAACTCCTGTAAAGCTTGATTCACCGTCATGGGTTCTGAGCGGTATGGCCGTGCGCTGGTCATGGCATCATAAGCATCTACAATCGCCAGTATTTTTGCGGAATAGTGGATATCTTCTCCCCCGATGCCATCCGGATAGCCTTTTCCATCAATCCGCTCATGATGCTGTCGTAAAATCACCCTGCAATCATCAAGGAACGGAATCCCTGAAATGATTTCAGAGCCAATGACTGGATGCTTCTTTATTTCTGAGAATTCCGCCTCTGTCAGACGATCCGGTTTGTTGATGATACTGTGAGGAATCCCGATTTTTCCAACATCATGGAGCATGCTGGCAAATTCCAGATCATTTAGCTCCTGCTCATTGAACCCAATCTCTTCACCCAGCTTGAGAGCATAATGCCGAACTCTGTCACAGTGTCCCCGGGTATAGTAATCACTGGCCTCAATGGCGTTGGCCAATGCTCTGACCGTCGTCAGATAGCCCTCACGGACTTCAGTGAGCAAATCCGTCAGTTCTTCGTTCATAGACTCTGTCTCTTCATAAAGCGCGGTGATCTGCTGATTCTTGGAAAGAACCTCTTCATTCTTCTCAATCAGCGCCTCTACATGGATATCCCGTTCCTGGACCAAGGACTTGATCCGCTCCAGCATTCGGTTGAAGGTTCCGCTGAGGATTCCGAATTCATCCTTGCTCTCAATATGCATGCGGACATCCATATCCCCTTCAGTAACCTGTGTAATCGTTGTCATCATGGTCTTAAGGGGTTTCAGGAAAACTTGGGTCAAAAGCACTCCCGCCAAGAGAATAAAAACCCCTGCAAGAATCGCGGTATCCAGCGTCCATGAGCGGATTTCCCCAATGGCGGCTGGAATATTGACTGGCCGAACGCCCACGAGCTTCCAACCCGTTTCCTCTACTGTCAGATAAGAATAAATGTATTTCTGACCATCGTCATCGAAAAAGCCTGTACCTTCCCCGATTTCCAGGATATTTTGAATCCATGGGCGGTCCTTCAGATTTTTTGTCAGCATGCCGTCATCCGGATGCGCATAAATATCGCCGTTCGAACCCATTAACATCAGATACCCATCATTATTGGTATTGATGCCTTTAATCAACTCCGAAAATTTGCGGAGTTTTATATCCATACCCACAACACCAACCAGCTTATCGTTTTTCCAAGCTGCCCGGGAAACGGTGACAATCATTTCTCCAGATTCGCCGGCATCTAAATAAGGCTGAGTCCAGTACCCCTTATCCTTCATCAAAATGGTTTCTTTGTACCAGTCCCGAGTCCGGCAGTCGTAATCACTGGGCATCGTCGGATCCAAAGGCGCCAACAGGATCGATCCATCCTGCTCAACCCCCAGATACATCCAAGCAATGTCCGGATTCCCCGACAAATACCCCTTCCAAGCATCTGAAACGGGTTTGAAATCTCCAGGAATATGATGCACCATCTTCGCCTGACCAGGCGCAATTTCAAAATTTATAATCTCAGGGTCTTCGGCCCAATGGTTCACAACATAGGCCATGTCCTGCATGAAGTTTCGGAGGTAGTAATCATTCACATTTCGGATTGCCTGCTCATTGTTATAGCGAATCTCATCCAAAACAATATCCCGAGCCTTTTGATAGGAGGTTGCTCCCAACACGGAAATGGTTATGATGATTAAAAAAGCAAATGACATTCCCAGTTTTTTTCTGAGTGTGAGCTTCAATGACTGGCGCCTCCTAATGTCAATTCTTTCATTCTGTTAATAATATAATTCTACATCCGTGCTGTAAACCCTTTAGAATCCACTAAATAAGGACCAGAGTCCTAGATATAAATGTAAGCACTGGAACAGACTCGTATAGCTGCGTTTTCAATGTGCTTCTGGATGTATTGCGGATAAAAATAAAAATGCGGGCCGCGGCCCGCATCTTTATTTTTATCTTATATTTTTTCCCGTGGCGTATAATGCGTGTGAAGAAGGTGGTGGGCTTTCTCGCTGTATGGCTTACCCAGATACTCGTCATAGATCTTCTTGATCATGGGGTTGTCATGGGATTTGCGGAGAACCTTGCTGCGGTCTTCCTTATAAATCGCTTCCTGCCGCTTTCGAATCACATCCATGTTGCCATGGTGGTAGGGCTGTCCGCCGCCGCCGATACAGCCGCCGGGACAAGCCATGATTTCAATGGCATCGAAGTGAAGCTCCCCGCTTCGGATGCCTTCCAGCAGCTTCCGGGCATTCCCAAGCTCATGGGCGATTCCGATGCGCAGGGTCATATCCCCCACTTTCACCTCTGCGGAACGGATGCCTTCCATGCCGCGGAGCTGCTCAAAATCAACGCGCTTCAGTTCTTCGCCGGTCACCCATTCGTAAGCGGTTCGAACGGCCGCCTCGATAACGCCGCCAGTGGTTCCGAAAATAACGGAAGCGCCGGTGGATTCACCCAGGATGCTGTCAAAATCACCTTCTGGAAGGGTTGAAAAGTCAATGCCCATTTCCTTCATCATGGCGCCGAATTCTCGGGTCGTCACGACGATGTCAACGTCTTTTGTCAGTTCTTCACCCAGTTCCGGCCGGGCAGCTTCAGCCTTTTTAGCCAAACAAGGCATTACGGAAACCACGACCATATCCTTAGGATCTACGCCGATCTTTTCAGCGTAATAGGTTTTAGCCACAGCACCCAGCATGATTTGCGGAGATTTACAGGTGGATGGGATATCCAGCATGTCGGGGAACTGATGCTCGAAGAACTTAACCCATGCTGGGCAGCAGCTGGTGAGGATCGGCAGGGTTCCGTTGTGTGTCAGACGGTGTACCAATTCACTGGCTTCTTCCATGATGGTCAGGTCAGCAGCGAAATCCGTATCGAATACGGAGTCAAAGCCCATCCGGCGCAGGGCCGTCGCCAACTGTCCCGTTGCAATGGTGCCATGCTCCATGCCGAACAGCTCGCCGATGGCCACACGGATGGCTGGCGCCACCTGGACGACCACGTGTTTCTTGGGATCATTCAGGGCAGCCCAAACCTTATGGGTGTTGTTCACTTCTGTGAGGGCAGCCGTGGGGCAAACCGCCACACACTGACCGCAGTAAGTGCAGCTGGTTTCCACCATGGGCAGGTTGAAGGCAGGCCCTACGAAGGCATCGAAGCCCCGGTTCTGACCGGAGAGGATGTTGCAGGTCTGAACATCATTACACATGGTTTCACAGCGGCGGCACATCACGCATTTGTTGGGATCCTTCACGATGGACAGGCTGGAAGTATCCTTGGGATAATCCATCCGGTACCCTTCCCACTTGATGTCACGCACGCCCAATTCATGAGCCAGTGCTTGTAAGTCACAATCCAAGTTTTTAGGGCAGGTCAGGCACTCCTTGGGATGGTTGGAGAGCATCAGCTCAACAGACATCCGACGGCCCGTCATGGCCCGAATCGTATCGGTCCGCACCACCATGCCCTCAGTGACCTTATCGGAACAGGAAGGCACCAGGGCAGGACGGCCTTCAACTTCTACCATACATACACGGCAGGAGGCGGTTTGGTTGACAATCCCGAAATCGGGAAGACTTAAATGACAAAGGGTTGGAATATGGACGTTGACCAGCTTGGCTGCGTCCAGTATGGTGGACCCTTCGGGCACGGTCACGGGGCTCCCGTTTATGGTGAGGTTAATCATCTTCATCTCTGTGTACCTCCTAAGGCTTGATGACCGCATCAAATTTGCATGCCGTGAAGCAGGCGCCGCACTTGATACACTTGGATTGGTCGATGAAATGGACTTCCTTCACTTTGCCGGAAATGCACTTGACAGGACAAGCCCGGGCACACGCAGTACAGCCGACACATTTTTCAGGTATGATTTCATATTTTCCAAGGCCCTTACAACTGCCGGTGAGGCATATCTGGTCCTTGATATGGGATTCATATTCCTCGTGGAAATAATGCATGGTGCTGAGAACCGGGTTAGGCGCTGTCTGACCCAGACCGCACAGGGCAGTATCCTTGATCATTCGACCCAGCTGGTCCAGGTTCGTCAGATCCTCCATGCGGCCTTCACCGTTGGTGATCCGCTCAAGAATCTCGTACATCCGCTTGGTGCCGACACGGCAGGGGGTACATTTGCCGCAGGATTCGTCCTGAGTGAATTCCAGGTAGAATTTAGCGATATCCACCATGCAGTTGTCTTCATCCATAACGATCATCCCGCCGGAGCCCATCATGGATCCGATGGCTTTCAGGCTTTCATAATCGATGGGGGTATCCAAATCCAATTCCGTGATGACACCACCGGAAGGACCGCCGGTCTGAACAGCTTTGAACTTCTTGCCATCCCGGATGCCGCCGCCGATATCGAAAATGATCTCACGCAGGGTGGTCCCCATGGGAACCTCTACGAGGCCCACGTTCTGAACCTTGCCAGCCAGGGCAAATACCTTGGTGCCTTTGCTGGTGGCCGTTCCGATACTGGAGAACCATTCGGAGCCCTTCAGGATGATGGGTGGTATGTTCGCAAAGGTCTCAACGTTATTAACAGAGGTAGGCTTCCCTTTATAGCCGCTTTCCGATGGGAACGGCGGTTTCTTAGTGGGCTCACCCCGCTTCCCTTCCACAGAGTGGATTAGAGCGGTTTCTTCACCGCAAACGAAGGCCCCAGCGCCATACTTGATGTTGATATCAAAGTCAAAACCGGATCCAAAGATATCTTTGCCCAACAGGCCATATTCTCGGGCTTGATCGATCGCTATTTCAAGACGTTTGATGGCCAGGGGATATTCCGCACGGATGTAGATGATCCCGGTGTTGGCACCGGTAGCATAACCGCCGATCGCCATGGCTTCCAATACGCTGTGAGGGTCGCCCTCCAGGATGGAACGGTCCATGAACGCGCCTGGATCCCCTTCATCTGCGTTGCACATGATGTATTTTTCATCGCCGGGAACCTTCCGGGTCAAGTCCCATTTCAGGCCGGATGCAAAACCGCCGCCGCCACGACCGCGAAGGCCGCTGTCTTTCACAATTTTGCAGACCTGCTCCGGGGTCATTTCTGCCAGAACCTTGCCTAAAGCTTCATATCCCTGGAACCCGATATATTCATCGATATTTTCCGGATCGATCATCCCGCAGTTCCGCAGGGCAATTCGATACTGCTTCTTATAGAAATCCATATCCTTGTCACTGAGAGCGGTTTCACCGGCACCCTTGTAGAACAGGCGCTCAACCTTACGTCCTTTGACGATATGTTCTTTAACGATTTCATCGGCATCCTCAGGTTTAACCTGAACATATACCGTGTTGTCCGGCAGAATCTTTACAATCGTTCCTTCGCCGCAGAAGCCGAAACATCCGGTTCTGACAACCTGAGTTTCCTTTTCATAGCCCGCAGCCTTGACTGCCTTTGTGAAGTTATCAACCAGTCTGTCACTTTCAAGGGATACGCAGCCCGTTCCCCCGCAGACCAGGATATGACTTGTAAATGTACTCATCGGTCTCCTCCTCGCTCTGGAATCAGGCTTTACTGAAAGATTTTATCAGCATGGAATCCTTCAGCATTTCTTTGCCCATGACATGTCTTCGGACAATCTCACGGCCCTTATCTTCATCCACATTGCCGTAGAGCACCGGTTCCATGCCAGGTACGTTCACCTGAATCACAGGCTCGGAATGACAATAACCCATGCAGCCGACACGGACCAACCGCACATTTTTAAGTCCCTGCTTTTCTACTTCATCCATCATGGCATTCAGGGTTTCGCGGGCGCCGGCGGCAATGCCACAGGTTGCAAGCCCCACCATGATTTCAGCCGTATCATCACCTAAAGTGCCGCTTTCACGAAGGTTCACCTTGTTTTGCTGCTGTTCCCGTATTTTCTTCAGTTCATCTAGAGACTTGATCGCCATACTGATCCTCCCCTACCGATACGAATTCAGGATGCCAGCAACATCATCCGCTTTTACATGTCCGTAAACTTTTTCATCAACCAGAATAATCGGTGCAAGTCCGCAGGCGCCAAGACATCGGACATCCTTCAGGGTGAAAATTTTGTCCGGCGTGGTGTCCCCGGTGTTCACACCCAGTTGGTCCTTGAATTTGTCCAGGATTTTTACTGATCCCTTAACAAAACAAGCGGTTCCCATACAGACATTGATGATGTGCTTTCCTTGGGGAACTGTTGTGAAGTAGGAATAGAAACTTACGACACCGAAAACCTCTGCGCCGGAAATGCCCATTTTCCGAGCAATAAACAGCTGCACTTCCATAGGTAGATACCCAAAGATGTGCTGTGCCTTGTGCAGAACGTGAATCAGAGATCCTTTGGGATCCTCCAGGGAAGCCATGTACTCTTCCAACTGGTCGTACATTTCCTTTGGCAGATCCGGTACACTGATTGTTCTGGCTCTGGCCTTGGCTTTTGACATACACCCACCATCCTTTCGATTACTGTGTCAGCAAATTTCTTTTACCCTGCCCCATGTGTTTAAATCATTTTTTTATGTCGACAAACGTGTTAAAAAATTAACACGTTTCATCTTCCATTATACAATGTTCCCAAGCAGAAGTTAATGGTATTTTTACGATTTTAGAATCATTACAAAGTGAAGCAGCTCTGCTTATTTCACGGAATCAGGATATCTCCTTCAATAACTGTGACCGCGCGGCCTCCCACCCAGACTTCCGGATTCGCACCGCCCCGCACATTCACTGAAATCCTGCTGGGGCGCCCCATCCAGTCCCCTTGATGGGCTGTGAATTCCAACACGTCTCCCTGCTTTCGGCCATGATAATGCAGGCATGCTCCCAGCGCACCATTGGATGTCCCGGTGGCAGATTCCTCTGGAATACCGCAGGCTGGCGCAAAATTCCTGCACCAGAGCACCCCTTCCTCAGTAAACGCAAACGCATGGACGCCGGTCACCTCAGCTTTTCGGCTAAAATCGCTGAGCCTCCCCATATCGGGAACCATCGCTTTCAAAGCGGCGACGGAGCTCACAGGCAGCATGATGTCCGGCAGACCGGTAGACCAGCTCTCTGGACTTTCCAATATCCCTGAAATCCTCAGATCTTCTTTCCGTGCTCCCATGATCTCTGCCAGCTCAGTGGTGTCCTCATAAACGATTAATCTTTTGGGATTTGCCTGCCGCATCAGGATGCCGCCATCCGGCTGAAGGACAATCTCCAAAAGTCCGGCTCGCGTCTTTTGAACCAGCTTTTCCATACCCGCAGGAACCCTGCCAAGCTCCCTCAGCAGGTGAAATGCAGCAACAGTCGCATGACCGCATAAGTCCACCTCTTCCAGGGGCGTAAAAAAACGCACCTCAAAATCATAGCCCGGACCTCCCGGAAACACAAAAGCGGTTTCAGAGAGATTCATTTCCAGTGCAATCTGCTGCATTTGCCCAGCAGAAAGCAGCCGCCCATCCGGGACAACCCCCGCTGGGTTTCCGCCATAGGCCCGGTCTGTAAACGCATCGACCTGATAGATTTTCAATTTCATATGAGCCCTCCCGTGCATTTCCATTTTATAACCGTACTATTCTTGAAATGTTCCGGATTTCCTATCAAAGGACAAAATAATTTTCAAAAGTGATTATTCCGGGATTCTCACGGGTATATTGCCGAAAAGGAGGTAAACCGATGAAAAGAAATGTTTTGTTTTTCATTCTGATCCTATTGCTGATTTTGCCTGGGTGTTCTCCATCATCAGCACAGCAGCCCGCTCCGCCTGTAACCGATACAGAAAGCGTTCAGGTCAATGAATTGACACTGGATGACTTAGCAAAATATAACGGTAAGGATGGCGCAAAAGCGTACATTGCTGTTGATGGCGTTGTTTATGATGTAACCGATGTCCCTCCATGGGCTGGCGGAATCCATCAGGACAAATATCAAGCTGGCATTGACGCCAGCAGTTTGATCGAGCAGTCTCCCCACGGGAAAAAAGTCTTGGAAAAACTACCGGTTGTTGGTAAGATTAAGCAATAGGGACTGCCCCTCAGTGCATTACCGTAGGGAAAGCCCTTCAATACCATCTGAAAAAGGAGGAAACCCTGATGAGTTTTTTTAAGAACCTTTCGGAAAAAGCGGTATCCACAGCACAAGCAATCGGCAGCAAATCTCAAGATATGGTTGAAATCGGAAAACACAAGATGAGCATCTCTCAAATTGAGGGTGATATCAAAAAACTGAAATTCGAGATCGGTGAGCTAGTTTATGATGCCCATGCAAAATCACAAGAATTTCCACTCGAACTGATTGGAAAAATCAATCAGGACATCACCGCAAAATTCGCTGAAATTGAAGATATCAAAACAAAAATCCAGGAAGTCAACGAGAAGCCTGAAGCAACCGAATAATCCTTATAGCACACCAAACCCTCCTTAATATGGAGGGTTTTTCTTGCAAATTTTTTGAAATGTGAGAAGATTAGGATATCCTATGGAATTGAAATAAAATATCACAATGGCCTGTCGCCATCACGGGGGATAAGATGATACAATTTCCAGCTCTGATCCGATTCACCGAACTCCGTTTGAACACCATGTGCATGAATTTTGAACGGGCATATGGCAGTCCCACTGAAGAAGCCATCCACGATCTGCGTGTGTCCATCCGCAGGTTCCTCACTCATTTGAATTTTCTCAGTTTCCTGTCTGATCAAAACGAAGACACATCCGGCAAATACAGGCTTTATCATAAAAAGCTGAAGCGCTATTTAAAATCCTTGAATCAGATTCGAGATCTTCAAACACAAATCACCACCTTAGGAGCGCTCTCCTCAGAAAAAGGATGCCCTCCAAAACTTCTTGAACTATTTAAATCCTATGAAAAAAACAAGCTGAGTAAGCTGGCTTCTGAAATGGATCAGTGGCAGCTCCAGAAAATCCGAAAAAAGGTACGCACCCTGATTCACGAAACGCCAATCAGCGATAAAGAATTGGAACTTAAATCCTACCTCTATCTTAATCACCTGACCCAAGAGCTTCACAATGCTGTTCATTACTGCCAAAAGCCTGACCTGTGCGGATGCCACTGTCTCCGGATCCGATTGAAAGAGTACCGATACCATTTGGAGATGCTGGAGCAGGGTTTTGGAATCAAGCAGATCCTCATCGGTGCGGTTAAAGAGTGGCAGAATGAATTGGGCGCTCTTCAAGACCTCAAGGTGTTACTTGAACAGATTGATAAGGCTTATCCTGAATCGGATTCCGAAGTCCTTGCATTCCGCGCCACACTCCAGGACGAATTGGATGCCTTGCTGAATACTGTCAAGGATGAAGTACATGCAATCCGCTTTGAAACACAGCTGAAATAAAAAACGTCGGGCCTTTGAGCCCGACGAAGTCCACCATTCATATCATTGTTTTTTCCACCAGAACGAGTTGAGACGTACATAGTTTGATTCAAACTGGAATCGGTAATCTCTTGTGTCTCCTGTCTTTCTGTTAATGAATCGTACTCTATAACCTTCTCCCTCCCGGGTTGTATCATCGTACTCAAAGCCATCATTGAGAGCCTTTCGTATGGACTCCCGGTTGGATTCAAGCTCATGCTTCTTCTCTCGCTGCTCCATCATGAAATGGCTGCGCGTCCGTTCACCAATCATGCCTCTGCCGCGATCATGCGCGGCTTTGCTGCTACGTGAATCATTACGGAATTGCATAACAGCCCTCCTCCCCAATGACAAGTCAACCCTTCCCGTTTGTATACTTATATATACCCATAATATTCGATGTTAACCGGCAAAAATAAAGAATGGCTTCCTATTCAACAATAGGAAGCCATTCTTTTTGGCGGAGAGATAGGGATTCGAACCCTAGGAACCTTTCGGCTCAACAGATTTCGAGTCTGTCACCTTCGACCACTCGGACATCTCTCCAGAGTGAGGTCTGACCTCCCTATTATAGTGAATCAAATCAGGTATTTCAAGGGGGATGTTGACAGAATACAGATATTTAGGTGAAATAGCATCAAGTGTATTGACGGTGTATTTAAACTTTGGAAGTTTATACATATTAAATTTCCACTATTGACCATATGGCAGCAATAAGATATTGTGGTTATTGTTGTATCCGTCGCATACAAAATAAATGAAATGAGGAAGACTAATGAACACATTGATCCATCCAAAGGAAAATAGGTATTATGGAATCTGTCTGGTTGTCAGTGTTATTTCTTACATTCTCCTGACAATCTCAATTGTTGGGATCAGTTACATGCTTATTGGCGCAATTGCATTCCTGTTTATGCAGGGCATGCTGATTGGTGGACTTCGAGGCAATGGCGTGAAAATTACACAGAACCAGTTTCCAAACATCTATGCGAAAGCATTGCGGCTGTCTCAAGATATGGGCATGCGGACTTTGCCGGAGTTGTATTTGCTGCAATCCGGCGGCATGTTGAATGCCTTCGCCACACGCTTTCTGGGACGAGATTTCGTTGTCATTTATTCAGATGTGTTAGAACTGGCCTACGAACAGGGGGAAGAAGCTGTTGATTTCATCCTCTGTCATGAGCTTGCCCACATCCAGCGGAAACATCTTACAAAGCGCACATTGCTGATTCCCTCAACGTTGATCCCCTTCCTGGGTTCCGCCTATTCCCGTGCCTGTGAGTACACCTGTGACATGATTGCAGGATACCACGTTCCTCAGGGTGCAGTGACCGGGTTGATGGTTCTGGCCAGCGGAAAAAGACTCTATACCCATGTAAACGTTGAAGCCTTCGTACAGCAAGCGTACACAGAAAGTGGCTTTTGGGTCTGGTTCTCAGAAATAAACGCCACTCATCCCAACCTGCCAAAGCGGGTTTCACGGATGACCAATGACCTGCAAGCCTTGAAGGGTGTTGGAGTTGATAAAGCGATTGATTTGGCAGGGTAACATGCTCCGCATGTCGGCCCCTCTGCAAAATTCAAAGAAAATGAACGCCTGGCATTGATGCGCAGGCGTTCATTTTCTTTGTTCCCCAGAGATCTACACTGAGAGTGACTGACCAAGACGGTGCGGTTCCAGCTTCTCATTTATATTTGATATTGCTCCACTTCATGCTCCAGAGGGCTAACGACCCTATAGCCCGTAACAAGCAATGCCTTTTCATAGCATATTTCATTACTGTATCTGCCCATTCCTTCAAAATAATTGAGGTTATTCAAAAAAAGCAATTCGTCCACCGGCACTTTGATTTCACCGGTTCTGGTCCTATATAAAAAATTCCCTTTCACTGTAAATCCTCCTTCCATTGAACAAAATCCACTAATCAGGGATCACATCTGATGGCATTGCGTTGTAATCCCGCTTCTCTACATGAGTATAGCCTGAAATAAATGACCCGTATTTACGATTATTTGATGTCTCTATGCAAAAATGTATCCTTCCCGCTGCGCGCAATAATAATTCCCCTGCACCAATCGATGGCACGGGGGAATGATGTTCTTCTAAATTGAATTCGGCTTACATACCGGCATTTCATTCCGAGGGTCTGCTTAACCCTTCATGCTTCATCCGATATTCTTTGGGGCAACAACTGGTCGCTTTTTTAAATGCGGTTGAAAAATAATGCTGCGAGCGATAACCCACCAAATCAGCAATCTCCTGGATGGTTGCATTCGTTGACAGAATCAAATTTATAGCATGCTGCATCCGAGTATGAATCAGGTATTCTGAAAAGCTCATCCCCATTTCACTCTTGAACATCCGGCTCAGATATTGAGGACTGATGTGCAGATTCTGCGCAACCAGGTTCAGGCTGAGCTTTTTGTTCATGAATCCGGTTTCTATAAGGTGCTCCGCCGACTTGATGATGGGGCAGCCCTTCATCTCCTGCTCCAGGGACAGACACAGCTCTTCATAGGCGCCTTGAAAATCTTCCTCAATCGATTGAACCGTCCTGCTGACCACATGGAGTTCTATCCCCAACTGCTTCGCGGCGATTTCCAAGGACTCCGTAGGGATGACTGCCGGTACCTCGTCCGGCGCACTGTAAATAATCGCCAAAGAGCGCCGAGGCGTCAACGAAGCCCACAGCACCTCTTTTTTTATCTTCATCAGCTTTTCGAGGGCACGGTGCAACGCGGAATTCTGTTCTTTCGTTTCCAGGAGCTTGATCTTTGTCACTTCGAAAGCCGGATGATCGACCAGCATCAGGGTATAGGATCCTGGGCTTTTCAAATTCAGCTCCCGAAGCATATAATCAATGCCTTCCGCAGAATACTGGCGCAAAATCCACTTATGCATGAAGGGTTCGAACATGTGTAGTTTTTCAGCACGCAAGCTTTTTTGTCCATATTTCAACAGCTCGGCGCTTTTTTGTTCTTTTCTGATGCTTTCCGCAGTTTTTTTGAGGATTTGAATCAGTAACGCTTCATCGAGGGGTTTTCGGATATATGCCGTGACACCACTGGATACGACCTGCTTTTCATGCTCCGGATCGTCGCCCCTGCTGCTGATGAGCACTCTGATTTCAGGAAGCAGTTTCCGAATCGTTTCAAGGGGCTCAAGGCCCGCCCATTGAGGCAGCCCGATATCCAGCAGACAGATGTCCGGTCTTTTCTCGCGGCACTGCCGAACCAGGTCGCTGCAATTCTGAGCCACGCCCACGATTTTAACATCGCAGGCTGTCCCATCAATGCACCGAGTGATCCTATCGCGAATTTCCAGTTCATTATCTGCAATGACCATTTTCAGTGGCACAGCGGTCCCCCCTCGCTGAGACGATGATAAGAAACCTTCTCCGGCAGGCTTTGCTCAGTCTGTTGCCCTTACCCAACCATCATGCGGCCCAGCATGGCGGCCCCAATGATGCCGGCGTTGTTGCCCATTTGGGCCAGCTCAAACCGAGCGGTTGGGAAATCTTTCAGGAAAAGAGTTTCCGAAACCTTCAGCTTCACCTGGTCAAGCAGGAAATCACCGGCATGGGCTACACCGCCGCCCAAAGCAATCACTTCCGGGTCCATCAGATTGATGAGGTTTACAATCCCCACTGCCAGATACGTGGTCAGACGATCCACGGCGGCCATCCCCAGGGAATCGGACTCCTTGGCAGCCTCAAAAATAGTATGGGCGCTTAAATGCCCCATTTGGGCTGCCTGGTGAAGGCTTGACTCCGGGTACTGCCCTTCCCGTACGAGTTTTTCCGCATACCGGATCACGGCTGTGGCGGATGCGAAGGTTTCAAAACAACCGTTTTTCCCACAGTTGCAGTCGTAAAAATTCTCCCCGATGACCATATGCCCAACTTCCGGAGCCAGGCCGTAGGAGCCGCGGAACAGTTTCCCATTGAGGATGAAACCACCGCCGATCCCGGTGCCCAGTGTCAGCAGCAAGCCGTTTTCAACACCCTTCAACGCTCCCGCCTGATGCTCTGCAAGGCCTGCGAGGTTGCCATCGTTGTCCAGCCACACTTTGAGGCCAGTTACATCCTCCATCAGCCTTTTGAGGGGAACATCCACCCAACCGGCCCCAAGGTTCGCAGCGGTGTGGATCAATGCCATGGATTTATCAACAACACAGGGCACCCCAACGCCAACCGCCACCGGCCTGGGAAGACCCCGTTTTTCTGCTTCCGCTACCAATTCCATGCACAGGGCACACATATCCGCTACAATGGCATCCCTGCCCCTATGGGTGTCGGTTGGCCGCTTGAGGGAATAGATCAGCTGCCCTGCCTCATCCACCAAGCCAGCGGCTATATTGGTGCCGCCAAGATCAACTCCAATTGTCATATATCCCCCTATATTCTGGCTGCCAGTTGATTTTGAAGCGCTTCATAGCCCTTTTTACCCAACAGGGCGAACATGTTTTTCTTATACGCTTCAACTCCCGGTTGATCGAAGGGATTCACATCCAGCATATAACCGCTGATGCCGCAAGCTTTCATAAAGAAGTACAGCAATTTCCCCAAGGTGAACGCATCCAATTTCTCCACATGGATAATCCCACAGGGGGTACCGCCATCCACGTGGGCCAAAAGTGTCCCTTGGAAGGCTTTGGTATTCACATGGTCCATCGTCTGACCTGCAATGAAATTCAGTTGATCCCGGTCATCCTGATCCTTGGGGATGGTCAGGGGGCATGGATCGGTATCGATCTTCAGAACCGTTTCAAAAAGAATCCGCTGGCCATCCTGAACATATTGTCCCATGGAGTGCAGATCCGTTGAAAAATCAACGGCAGCCGGGAAAATCCCTTTGCCTTCCTTCCCTTCACTTTCTCCAAAAAGCTGCTTCCACCATTCTGACAGGAAATGAAGCCCTGGTTCATAATTAACCATGATCTCGATATCCTTACCGCTCCGGTGCAACAGGTTCCTGACAGCCGCATACTGGTAGCAGGGGTTTTCTGCAACAGTGGGATTGTTGTAAAGCTTCTGGCCTTCCAGGGCACCAGCCATCAGGGCATCCGTATCGATACCGGCCGCTGCAAGGGGAAGAAGCCCCACTGGGGTGAACACTGAAAAACGTCCGCCTACATCATCAGGAATCACATAGGTTTCATAACCTTCTTGAATGGAAAGCTCCCGCAAGGCGCCCCGGGCCTTATCCGTTGTGGCGATGATCCGGTCCTTCGCCCCTTCTTTCCCATACTTGCGCTCCATGAATTCCCGAAGGAGTCTGAAGGCCAGTGCAGGCTCAGTGGTCGTCCCCGATTTTGAGATGACATTCACATACACTGATTTATCCGCCAACAATTCCAGTAGGCGCGTTGTATAGCTGCTGCTGATTTGATGTCCGGCAAAGTAGATCTCCGGGGCTTGACGCTGTTCTTTTGCAATCAAATTGTGAAACGGGTGGCACAGGGCGTCCAGAACCGCTTTGGAACCCAGATAGGAGCCGCCGATCCCCACAATCACCAAGGCATCCGCATTTTCCCGAATGCGGGCGGCTGTTCTTTTCAACCGGGCGTATTCTTCCTGATCCATCGTTTCAGGCCAGTTCAACCAGCCCAGGAAGTCGGAACCGGCGCCGGATTTATCATTCAGCTTCTTATGGGCATCCATCACTTCGTTTTCAATGCTTCGAATCTCTGTTTCTGCAATCCCGGTATTCTGATAAGCGTATCGGATTTGTGACATGTAAAATCCCCCTTTTTTAATTTCCCAAACTATCATACTGGTTGAATTGCCATAAGTCCACGTTCCGGTGGACCAGACGCTTAAATTCGGTCATTTTATACGAAGCCGCTAGGCAGTTTGACCCGTAGTTACTGATATTATTCCCTTTTCAGTCACCTCTAATCACTATTTGCGCATAAGAAAAACGCTTCCACGTGTTTCGGGAAGCGTTTTTGATGGTTGCTTAAATGATTGCTTTGTCCTCTTCTGCTTCATTCCGGCTGAATCCCTGTTTCAGCATGATCAGAGAGGTATACAGCACCACTGCCATGACCAGCCACTTTAATATCTCCAGCGGCAGAGATTTGACGATGTAAGCCGCTATGAGGACGCCCACCGAACCCAAGACGGAAATCGCGATGGCTGCTTTCCGATTGTATGCGCCCTCTTTAATGAATTTCGCCGATGCAACCGGCATCAGGAACGCACAGGAACCCATCATGATGGGAAACGCAACCTTGGGCGACATCCCCAGGAAATAGACCAGCGCCATGCAAGGGGCATAAAGGCCGATGCCGGCAGTCATCAAGACGCCCAATAGGAAATTTCCGCCGATCCCAAACATCAGCTTAGCCCCTGTCAGCCCGATTTCTTCGCCGCCGATAGGAAACCACTGCATCTTTCCAGCCAGCATGATGAACGCTACAATGAACAGAGAGGTTCCCATGGTTTTCTGAATGGCCTTTGTATTGAGTTTTGAGATGATTCCGGCTCCAAACCACGCTCCGGCAGTTGCGGATCCGATCATTGTCAGCAGTGTGATGGGGTCCACCTCGATGACGGTGATGAAGATCAATGCCTCCAGTACCGTGGGGATGGTATTGGCAACGTTCAGGGTGCCGGGAATAATGCGGTCCTTGACCTGCTTCAGGCTCTTATAAAGGAATGTGGAGGGTGCGAAGGAGCCAATGCCCAGGGTGTCTAAAAAATTAACAAAGAATCCAATGAGTCCAGCGGTTACGAAGCTTGTTTCAGGTTCCCATTCGCTCTTCCGAGCCAGGACATCTTTTCCGAGAAACCAGGTATGCCATGCTGTCAGTAGCGCTAAAGCACCTAAAACCGGTGTGAATAATGACATAAGTCCTCCTCATGCATGATGAATGTTTGGTAAGCGGGCCTGCACTTTTTGAGTTTTATACCGTTCAAGATCACACGCTTTGCTTGGAAAACTTAATTTTTGCGGGTTTTCAGAAAAAAAAATGAAGGATTCAATGCATTTGCTTTCATTACAAGGATATTATATCGAAAATCCACCGGATTTGTTACAAAAAGTTAAAGATTGTTTAAAGTTTTTCAATTCGGGTAAAAAAAGCCCACATTCTAACAAAGGAGGTCCATCATGTATCAGATTGATAAGACAGATTTTGGCTTGAAGCTGACGTTTTCCGACATCATTCATGCTGATGAAATGGAAAAGTGGCTACATGAGGCTCAAGCTGCTTTGATTTCAATTAAAAAGCCCTTCGGCGTCATCGTGGATATGAGTGCCCTGAAACCGCTGAAATCGGATGCTCAGATTCATATGGAAACCGGTCAGAAGCTCTTCCGTGAAAAAGGCATGGAGCGCAGTGCGGTGATTCTCAACGATTTGATCACGACCATGCAGTTTCAGCGTTTGGCTCGCCAAACGGGGATTTACCAGTGGGAGCGCTATATCAATCTGCATACCGTCTCTGATTGGGAAACCCAAGCCGTCAAATGGGTTAAAGACGGGGTGGACCCCGATAAGAAGTGACACCCATCCATGAACGAAAAAAAGGCTGATAAAAAAATCGGTCAGAAGGAACAATCCATTCTGACCGATTTCCTGTTGTCAAGGGGTCTCAATTGCCTGCTCCCCTTCACCCATATGGGCCACCAGATTCTTCGCCCACACACCGGTTTTGACCCGGTATAATCCCACTACCGATTTAACCAGTTCTTCCAGGGAAACCATCAGCACAACGATAAAGATCGGCAGTTTCAGAACCAGCGCCCCAACAAAAGCCAGGGGGACACCGATCAGGTAGACACAGCTGATTTCCAGAAGAAAAGAAAAGGTGGTGTCGCCGCCGCCGCGAAAGATTCCAATGATCAGGATGGTACTGATCATTTTCAGAATCATCGTGAGGGCATTGACAAAAAGGATGCAGGTCGCCGCCCAGCGAATGGCCGGCGCTACATTAAAGAGGTACGTTGAGGGCACGGCAATCAGCGCCATTAAAACGCCCAGGCCGATGCTGATGGTCACCCCCAACCGCATGAACCGATTGGCATAGATTTTGGCATCAGCGATACGGTCTGCCCCCAGTTCGTTTCCTATCATCACTGCACAGGCGCTGCCAAGGCCGAATGAAAAGATAAAGAACAGACGCTCCACTGTTCCTGCAATCTGCACCGCCGCATAGGCGTCGGTGCCGCTTCGGGCGTAGGCGATGGCATAGAGCGTCATCCCCACCGCCCAAAAGCCTTCATTCAAGAGGACAGGCAAGGCCGTACGCAAAATCGGTCGGATAAAATCCATGTTGAGCTGAATCAGATCCTTTATAGGGCTTCTGAGAACATGGTCCCGGGTATAGATGGTCCCCACGATCACAACCAGCTCGATACCCCGCGCAATCACCGTTGCTACAGCCGATCCGGCAATGCCCATGGCGGGATACCCGTAGGCGCCGAAGATCAGCAGGTAGTTAAGGAGGGTATTGAAGGCCAGGGCAATGGCACTGGCAATCATCGGAAGCTTCGCTTCACCCACGCTTCTGGAGGCAATGGCGAATGAAAATGAAAATGCCATCAGTAGAAAACTCCATCCACTGATCTTGAGAAAAATCGCACCATCCCGGATCACACCGGCATCCGCAGTGAAAATGCTCATGAGCTGTCTGGGAAAAAAGACGGATCCCACGAAGAATGGCAGACTGAGAAGAAATCCCCCTAATATGCTGAAGCCCAGGGTCTTATGAATGCTTTTGATATCCTGCTTGCCCCAAAATTGTGCAATATAGATTGAAATACCGCTGTTGACTCCGAAAAGGCAGAGCATCAGCAGGAAATAAATTTGATTCGCCAAGCCCACTGCGGTAATGCTGCGCTCGCCCAGAGCACCAATCATCACGGTATCCACCATATTCAAAGAAGAGGATACCAGGTTCTGAAAAGCAATTGGCAATGCGATTGCCATCATTTGAACATAGAACTTTTTATCTTTAAACAGAAACTCCCACATCACTTCCACCGCCTTGATTCATATACTGATCCGCAGCTATAAGCTGCCGAATGTGTCCGTTAAAAAGTATACCATATTATCATGGCGCATTATTTTCAGAATCTTATAAAATGTTGAAATTACTCGGTAACAGCATGTTATAATGATAAAAATTAGGAGGAATGTCTATGAAAATCAGAAGTATCCGGATGCGAACGCTTTTGTTGATTCTACCGTTGGTTCTGTTGACTCTTGCCATCATGTCCTTCACCAGTTATCAGTATTCCCGGCAATTAATCAATCAGGAGATCCAGTATAAAATGGATTTCAACATGGGTCAGACGGTTGAATCCATCAACCGAATCCTGGTGGAACACAGCAGAATCCCCGTTGTTTTGGCGCGAACTGTTGAATCTACCGGCAGCACCCTGGGTAAAGAGCAATACATGGAGATTTTCAAAAAAATCATCACGGCAAACGAACCCACATTGGGCGCAGGTTTGTGGTTTGAACCTTTTGCTCACACTGCTGCAGAAAAATATTTTGGCCCCTATGTTTACAAGGATGGGGCTAACATGGTTTCAACCCTTGATTATGAGACCCCGGAATACGACTACCCCACACAGTCCTGGTATACCATGGCCACGGGTGTAAAAACGCCCGTTGTCTGGTCAGACCCCTATTTTGACGAAACCACTGGCATCACGATGATTACCGCCGCCGCCCCCTTCTATGATTCCACTGGCAAATTCATCGGTGTCACGACCGGGGATATGGATCTTGCAAATATGCAGAAGCTTGTAAACGGCATCAAGGTCGGCAAATCCGGAAAAGCTTTCCTGATCGGCAAGGACGGCACCTATATCGCTTATAACGACGGCACCTCAAAAACCGTGCGGCAAATGAAAATGAAGATTTCAGAAGATGAGAATGCATCCCTGAAGGCCTTGGGGGCCCAAATGGTTTCTGAGGGAAATGGCAAGGGCGATTACACTGAAAACGGCGACAAGATGCATACTTACTTTTCCCGTCTGGACCAAACCGGATGGACGTTGGCCCTTGCTATCCCTGAAAAAGAGCTGTATGGTGCCCTGAATAATCTGCTGATGCGCAGTATGGCCATCATCATTGCTGCTATGGTCATCATCACCCTGGGTGTTTCCTACTACAGCAGCTATATCCGCAACAGTGTCCAAAAGGTCAACGATTTCTCCGGCGTTATCGCCCGTGGTGACCTCACCCAAACAATCACCACCTCTTCCGAGGATGAGATTGGACAGATGATTGTCAATCTCAATAAGATGGTAGATGCCATGCGCCATGTCATCGGTGATGTCGTATTTAACATCACCAATCTGGTTCAGACCAGCAGCGGGCTTGCAGAAAGCGCTGATCAGACCCAAAAGGCCAATGAACAGATTGCGGATACCATGCAGACCTTGGCCCATCAAAAAAGCGACGAGCAGCGGATTTTTGTAAGCGCTTATGAGACCAGCCAGAAGATTTCTGAAGGCATGAAGGCGATTGCAGGCACCGTACACGATGTAGCGGATTCTTCGGAAAGGACATCTCAGGAATCCGTGCTTGGCAATCAGGTTGTTAAAGATTCCATTTCACAGATGAAGGCAATCAACAGCCAGGTCCAAAATGCCTCAGCAGTGGTTAATCTGCTGGGCGAGAAATCCAAGGAAATCGACCAGATTGTTTCCCTGATCACCTCCATTTCAGGCCAAACCAATCTTCTGGCACTGAATGCCGCCATTGAAGCCGCCCGTGCTGGCGAACATGGCCGCGGATTCGCAGTGGTTGCCGAGGAAGTCCGTAAATTGGCGGAGCAGTCCGGCAAGGCTGCGGAAGACATCGGTCAACTGATTAAGCTGATCCAGGATGAGATCAGCAACGCTGTGGAATCCATGGCAGTTGGAACCCGCTCAGCCGAGGAAGGAATTGTCCTCATTGAAAAGGCCGGCAGCTCCTTCAACACGATTTCAATCGCAGTGGCAGATGTCAGCCGACAGGTAAAGGGTGTGGCAGAAACCGTGGAAACGATTTACAACAACACCTCCCACCTCTCCGACTCCATGGATACGCTGTCCAATCTTTCAACGCAGTCGTTAGAAGGCGTCGAGAGCATTGCCGCCGCAGTTGAAGAGCAAGCCGCTCTGGCTAAAGAGGTTAGCAATGCCGCTGGCTCCCTGAATGAAATGTCCTCCAATCTTGAAACGGATGTAAAACAGTTCAAACTGTAGAACCGAATACAGCATCAAGGAGGCCCCCTATCAATTCTGATGGGGGGCCTTCTTGATGCTGTTCCTTATTGCCTGTATTTCTCCAGGTTGTCGCGGTAAAGCCCTTTAAAGCTTTCCCAAGTCATGGGCTTGGCTATGAAATATCCCTGCATCTCATCACAGTCATTATCCGTGAAGAAATCCACCTGGGCCTGAGTCTCTACCCCTTCGGCAATCACCAGCATGTTCAGGTTTTTACCTAATGTCAGCACCGTGGATGCGATGATTGAATTTTCTTTGATGCCGTCGATGGGGCTGACAAAGGATTTGTCGATTTTCAGCTTATCCACGGACAGGCTGTTGATCTGACTGAGGGATGAATAACCTGTTCCAAAATCGTCGATGGAAAAGGTGACGCCTACCTTTTGAAGGATCTGGATCACTGAAACCGTGTATTGGGCGTTCTTCATGGCAATACTCTCAGTAATTTCCAATTCCAGATGCATCGGGTTCATTTTTGTCTCTTCCAGGATCCCCATGACGGTCTCCACCATGTCCTGGGCTTCAAACTGCCGCATGGACAGGTTTACGGCAATCGTCAATGGCGGCAATCCTTCATCCTGCAAGGACTGGTTCTGGAGACATGCCGTTTTGAGAACCCAGGCGCCAATGGGAACAATGAGGCCAGTCTCCTCTGCCAGGGGAATGAAGCTCATGGGTGAAATCATCCCCAATTTCGGGTGCTGCCATCTTACCAGGGCTTCCATCCCAACAATCTGCAGGGTCTTCGTATTCACCTTGGGCTGATAGTATACTTCGAATTCGTTATCGTCGATAGCCTGCCGCAATCCGTTTTCAAGGTCAAGTCGTTCCATGGCCTTGGCGTTCAGCTCCTGGGTAAAGGCCTGGAAAGTATCCTTTCCATTCTCCTTTGCCCGGTACATGGCAATATCAGCATAGGTGAGCAGCATTTCATAGTCCTGAGCATCATCGGGAAAAATCGTGATGCCAATGCTGATGCTGAGGTTTAGCCGATTGCCTTCAATAATCATGGGCTGCTTCACGGTGTCCAGAATCTTCGTAGCGATCTTTCCCACCAATTCCGTATGAAAGAGCCCCGGGAGCAAAATCACGAACTCATCCCCGCCCATGCGGGCCACCAGATCGTCCGAGCGGATAGACTGCTTCAAACGCTTGGCAATCTCCTGCAGCAGCAGATCCCCCGTATCGTGACCCAGGGTGTCGTTGATCAGCTTGAAGCGGTCCAGATCCAGATACATGAGGGCAAATTTCGTATCGCTCCGCCTCGCCCTGGAAATCTCAAAAGATACCCGTTCCTTCAGGAAGGCGCGGTTTGGAAGCCCTGTCAGGGAGTCATAGAACGCCTGATATTGGATTTTTTCTTCGTAATTTTTCCGAGCAGTGATATCCCGTATCGTCAGGGTGTAATAGCAATGCTCTTCCACAAAAAATCCGCAAACGGTCATTTCAATGGGCACGGGGGCGCCAGCACTGTCCACCCCTTCGAATTCCACGGGGGCCTCCTGGATGGAATCCCCTGAACGCAGACACTGATTGTCTTCTACTCTGAACGCGGGAAGGATCATGGCAAGGTCTGCGCCAATGAGGTCTGCCTCCCTGAATTTGAACAGCTTTACGATGGCTGGATTCAGATACCGGATCCGATTGTCAGCATCGATGGTGATAATTCCCTCACTGGCATGATTGATGACCGAATCGGAAAAGGCGGTATTATGTACCAGCTCCTTTGCGGTTTCCTGCGCGGCAATGACCTGCCTCAGGCGCTGCTTGAGAACTGCCTGGTTCACAGGCTTATGGATGTAATCCGTTGCCCCTGCCGCGTAGGCCCTGTTCACGGAGGCTTCATCCCCCAGGGCGCTCATCATAAGCACCGCGGTTCCCCGGCCTCCATTGGTGGATTTCATCCGTTCACAAGCAGTGATCCCGTCCATTTCAGGCATGACTAAATCCAGCAGGACGACATCCGGCTTCATGCTTTTAAACAGGGCGACCGCTTCAACCCCATTCTGGGCTTCAACAACCTCATAGCCTTCAAATTTCAAAAAGTCCCGAAGATTGATCCGCTCCATATTGGAATCGTCTGCAACCAGAATCACGGGTGTTTTTTTCTCGTACAGGGAATTGATCATATGTCCTACCACACTTTCTCAGTGAATCTGAGTCACTTCATGGTTTCATTATACCACTCCGTTCCTTCCATGGATGTGTCTTTCGCATGGGGGATAAAATGCAGCCGTCCAGATTTGGGGGCAATCCCAAAGCGCGCGCCCACTTCGTGAAGGGTGTCTGAATACGCTTCTACGTATAAAGACAGGGTTCCCTTTTCGACCCGGTACAAGCCGGTTTTTCCGACAATCTGCCGCTCGACAATCCGATAATCCTGCTGCTCCGGTACGAACTGGAGCTGATGGGGGCGCAAATAGAGATGGCCCCCTGAGGATTCCTGTGGATTTTGTACGAGGGGCAGCCCGCTGAATTCAGGATGGGAACTGATGAACCGCCCGCCCCGAACCCGCCCGTCGATGGCATTACCCAGTCCCATATACGCCCCCACCGCCAGAGAATCCGGTTCATAGTACAATTTCTGAGGCGCTGCGGATTGGAGAATGCGCCCCGCCATCAGGACCGCGATTTGATGGGAAAGCAGCATGCTCTCCTCCCGGTCGTGGGTGACAAAAACAATGGTCACCCCGGTTTCACGCTGCAGCTCTAAGATCAGCATCCCCATATCATACCGAAGAGAAGGATCAAGATTTGAGAAAGGCTCGTCCATCAGCAATATCTTTGGCGACGGAGCCAAGGCCCGTGCGATGGCTACCCGCTGCTGCTGACCGCCTGAAATCTCATTGGGCATGCGGCTGCCCAGTCCTTCTATCCTCAAAAGCTTCAGCAGATATGCCGTGCGTTCCCGCATGAAAGCACGGGGGCTTCCCTTCACCTCCAGCCCGAAGCAGATATTCTCGGCCACGGTCATGTGGGGGAAAAGCAGAGGGGATTGGAACACAAATCCCACGTTACGCTTTTCTGGGGGAATGCCTGTCATATCCTGATCATCGATGATGATTCGTCCGGCTGCCGGTTGGATCTGACCGGAGATCAATTTGAGCAACGTGGTTTTCCCTGCACCGGAGGGGCCGATGACCGACAGGATCTCCCCTGGCTCCACACAGAGATTGATGCCGCTCATGATGCAATTGTCTCCATAGGCATAGGTGATGTTATCCAGGCAGAGTTTCATAAGCGTCCCCTTATTCGTAAAGATATTTACGGCTCCCGATGCTCTTGCGGGCAATGTGGTCAGCCACAAGCAGAACTGCGCCATTAACGATCAGGAACACCAGGCTGATGACCGAGCCATTGTTGATATCCCCATTGCTGATCAACGGATACATGATACTGGAAAGGGTGATGACCCGTCCCCCACCGATCAGGGCCGTTGAAAAGTACTCCGAAAAGGAAATTAAAAAGCTGATGCCAAAGACCATATAAACAACCGGCTTGATCAAGGGAAGCAGGACCCTGAAAAATATCAGCCGATTCCCAGCACCCAAAGAACGGGCAACGATTTCCAGATTGGGGCTGATCCCTTTGAAAAAGCTGAGGAACAGCGTGATGCTATAGGGAATGGTCACCAGGGAATGGGCAATCACCACCCCTGCCCATGTATTGATCAGGCCGGTGCGGATCATGATCTGATGCACGCCGATGAAGAGGGCCATGGCTGGAATCAGCAGCGGAATGGAGTACAGTACCGTGACCACCTGCTGATTCACCCAGGTTGATTTTGCCAGTCCCCGGGCCGTAACCAGTCCGATCAGAGAAGAAAAAACGCCATTCAGGATACCCAGAACACAGGATGTCTGCAGCGCCTCCCGTAAAATACGGTTTTCCAGAACCCCATGGCGCCAGTAATCCAATGTGAACCCTTGTGGTAAGAGGATGGGATACCGGTAAAATGAAAACAGGGAAAACAGGATGATAAATCCCACGGCTGCTGCTGCCACCGTGCAGTAAGCTGCCAAGAAGAAAACTTCCGATTTATTCCGCATCATTCACTGCCCCCCCGCTTCCAGATCGCCCGGTTCCTCTTAGCACCGCTTTTAGCAGCAATCCATAGGCCGTGACACACAGGATACCGGTCAGAAGAATGATCAGGCTCAGGGCCATCGCTTCCACACCGGTGGTCAGATCCGGGCTCACATAGGCGCTGTACAGCTGGGAAGACAGGGGAACGGGTCGAAGTCCGTTCAGGAGATAGGGCACCTCAAAGGAACCCAGATCATAGGCCAGCACAACGCAGGCAGACCAGATGATGGTGTTGGCGGAAAGCGGCAGATAGATCCGTCGGAAGATAGCCCACTCCCCGGCCTGCAAGGTGCTTGCCACTTCATGATACGTGCCGCTGATCCGCTCCATGACCCGGTATGTGAAAAGCGCGATGAAGGGCGCCCCTTTGAAGACAAAGGTCCAGATGATACCGATTCCCAGGGGATCAAAAATCATCACGGGAAAATCCCGATAATCCTTAAGGATTCCTAAGGCCGCTCCCCCCCTGGCGAGGATACCCGTCTGGCCTAAAAAGAGCATGGCCAGGAAAACCGCCAGCAGATACGGAAGAATCAGCCCGAATTCCAAGGTTCTCAACGTCAACGCCTTTAGGAAGCGGTTGCGGACAACCACCAGTGCGTAAGCCAGTGCCACCCCCATCAGGACCGACACCGTGGCAGAGACCCCTGCCAGATAGACTGAGTAGAGGAGATTCCGCGTAAAACTCGGGTGACTGAGAACCGCCCGATAGCCATGGAAAGAAAAATCCGTCAATCCAATTGACGGAATCATCCCAAAGCTTTCCACGCCCACAGCTAAAAGCCCGCCGACGATGAACACCATATAAAGGACCAGTATGGGTACCAGCATCCAATTTTTCATGTCGGCGAACCGTTTCATCATTATTCTCCCAGATTTTTTGTCCAGCTGGCTTTGATCCAGTCGATGTATTGGGCTTTCATCTCCGGCAGTCGGTGGGTTGCCAAGGTTTCAACCGACAGGGAGCCATCCAGTTCCTTCAATGCAGCCTGCTGTTGTGCACTGAGTTTGGCCGCATCGAAGGCCGGCATATCCCCCCAGATATCGGATTTGAATTTTTCAAGCTGTGCTTCCGGACTCTGCAGGGCATCGATGACAAGCAGGGCCGCTGCCTTTTGCGGTGCATTGGCAGGTATTGCAAGGTAGTGAGAATTGCCAATGGTGCCGGTGTCGAAAACATAGGATTTCACCGTAGCCGGGTAGACCCCCTGCTTCACAAGCCCATCGGTCTTTCCGATTTCAAAGCCCATGGTGAAGGCCACTTCGCCGTTTCGGAACAATTCGTCCTGCTGAGCCTGCGTTGCTGGATATGCTTTGCCTTCCCGCCACAGGTAGGGGCTGATCCCTTTGAAATAAGCCATGACCTTGTCCGCTTGGATCGTGAATGCCTGTTCCGTCATCTCCTGGGTATAATCCTCTCCGGTCAGTTCAGTGAATGCTGTCCGGACAAAGGCAACCCCGGCAAAATCGTCCGGCAGCTTAGGATACGTGAACTTTCCAGGGTTCGCTTTGACCCACGCCTCCAGCTCCTTGAAATTTTTCGGCGGATTGGGAGTAACCGCTTCATCGTAGGTGAGAACCAGCTGTGCCCTGCCCCAGATGGCTTCATACCCCTCGATGGGGATGCCGGTATCCTGCTTCATATCCGGCGCTTCGGTGTCGTAGTATGTGTCGAAATTCGGCAGCAGCTGGGTGAACGGCCCCCAGAGCAGATCCCCCTGACGGGCGGTTCTGAAATTTTCCGCGTTGATCCACAAAAGATCCGCTGTTCCGGGATCGACCGTCCCCTTTTTCTCGTTCAGCAGCTTGCCCAGATACTCCGGCGGATTCATCGGAACCCGCTTCAGGGTGATGCCGTACTGTTTTTTCAGCTTATCTGCAATGAATCCATCCATATATCGGTTGATGCCTTCATTTCCTCCCCACATGAGAATCGTGACTTCCTGGTCCCGTCCCTCAGAAACCACCTGGTCCCAGTTATCAAAGGCGGTGGTTTTCTGTTCCGGAACCGCCTGGGTTCCGCAAGCCACTAGTATCACAGCCACCGTCAGCACAACAATTCCCAAGATAATACGTTTTATTTGTTTCACAGACTTTCTCCCTAATTGTCAGTATTTTTAAAAAAATTCATCCAACTTTCAAAAACCGGACCACCTTGACAAAACGGAGGATCCCGGTGTAAAAAACCAGTAGATTGAACGCCATCAGGATGCCAAAAATCTGTTCGGGCCAGACTCCCATGGCAGTGAAGGCCAGGAAGGTTTCTGTCCGTTCCGTCAGGCCCACATCATGGTGGAAGCTTTTTTGCCCAGTGTTCTTGAACAGGGCTCCGGCTACCACGAAGGTTGAAAAATTGAAAATCACCGCAGTAAAGAACAAGAGGTAAGCGAATGCCGATTCCGGAAACCGCCAGGCAAAGCCTAAGATGACAGCGGCCTCCACCATGCGGTCCAGGATCAGGTCCATATAGGCACCTGCCTTACTGCTGCTGCCACTGAGCCGGGCCACTGTCCCATCCAGAACATCCAGAAGCCCTGAAAACCACAGCACCGTCAATCCAATGGCCAGCTGCCCCTCAGCCACCAATGCGCCGCTGCTGAGCCCTGTGACAAAGGCCAGACCTGTAACCGTGTTGGGACTGATCCCTGCCTTCACCAGTGGGATACTCAGCGCAGTGAATGCAGGTTGAAAGAAGTCCCGCATTTTTGTATCAATCATCTCGACCTTCCCCCATTTTACACCATTTTAGCCGTTCTGGAATCTCTTAAAAATCACCTGCCGCCTCGCCCGCTCTGCTGGGAATACCTGCCGGATAGATCCAAAGATCCGTTTGACCAGCCGCCTCACGGATCTGATCTGAAATCCGCCACTGGAGAGCCAACTCTTCACATCCGGCAAACAGCGTCTTATCCCCAGCCTGGACATCCATCAGCAGCTTTACGTAGGCCTCCGGCCTGTTCCCGATAACCCGGCAGGAATGGCAATATTCAGTATCCACGGATTCCATTTTGAAATCGTAACCCGGTGCTTTGGAATTGAACCGCAGGTGTACCCCCTCCGTGGGATATACCTGGATCACCAGCTGATTCGGCAATACGTCCATTTGCTCGGTGCTCGTGATACACAGGAGATTGGGCCGGAATTCCAGAACGATTTCCATCCGTTTCTCACTCATTTTCTTCCCGGTTTCCACAATAAACCGGGTGTGCTCCCATTCTGGAAGATTCACTGCCAAAACAGCCCGGACATATGTTTCCGTCCGGGAATCGGAAAAGCTCGGCGCAACCTCCCGATACCCTGCATACTGGCCCACATCGACAGTGCCATGCTTCGCCAGGCCGATACGGTTCAGGATTTCAATTTTTCTGCGCCGGATGCTTTCCGCCTCAAAATTCAGCGGCGCATCCATGGCAACCAGGGCCATGATCTGCAGGAGATGGCTCTGGATCATATCATTGATGGCCCCCGCACGATCATAATAATCCAGCCGTTCCTCGACCCCTGCGGTTTCTGAGCTGATGATCTTCACGAGGGACAGAGCCCTGCCGTTCCAACTTTCTTCAAACAGCCGGTTTCCGAACCGCAGTGCCAGGATGTTGCGGATCATATCCTTCCCCAGATAATGATCAATCCGGTATATCTGGCTTTCTGCCGCCCGCTTCAGCAATTCCGCCTGAATCCACTGCGCCGTTTCCAGGCTTTCGCCAAAGGGTTTTTCAAAAACCAGCTTATGCGCCGGATTCCCTTTTTCAAACAATCCGACGGCACTGAGTTTTTCCGTAATGGTGACAAATGCCTCCGGTTTCACAGCCAGGTAACAGGTAATCCCTCCCCCAGCGCCGCCGCAGGTCAAGAATTCCCGATAAAGCCCCTGATAGTCCTCATCTGTATCGAATTCCAGGGTCAAATACACAATCCGGCTCCGAAGGGGCTCGCTCAGAGAAAAATCGCCCTTTGTTTCAATAAAACGCAAAAATGTTTCCGTATCATATCGCCGGCGCCCCAGACACCAGATCCGATCATAGGGGGCCGCTTCTTCGAACCACTGGTTCAGGGCCGGCAGGATTTTCTGAGCCGTCAGATCTCCGGTGGCACCGAACAGAACCAGGGTATTGGCACGAATATCCACGTTTATTCCTCCCCGCGCCGTGTCACGGCATGGCCGCCGAATTCACCGCGCATGGCGGCCAGGGACTTTTCGGAAAACCGCTCCCCGTCCATGGATTTGAACCGGGCAAACAGGGATGCCGCTATGACTGGAGCCGAAACCCTCAGCCGCAGCGCCTCCTGAAGGGTCCACTCCGCCTCTCCGGAAGCACTGACAATCCCTTCTATTGAGGCAAGCCCCGGTTCCTTTCTCAGCGTTTCTGCCGTCACATCCATCAGTAAGCCGGAGATGATGGAGCCTTCCCGCCACACCTGGGCCACTTGATCCAGCTGAAAATCAAACGCGCTTTGCCTCAGGATCTGCAGGCCCTCGCCAATCGCCTGCATCATCCCATATTCAATCCCGTTATGGATCATCTTCACGTAGTGACCGGCGCCGGCAGGCCCCATATGCCCGCACCCCGCACCGCTGCTAAGGGCAACGAACAGTGGCTCCAAAGCGGGATACGCGGCTGCATCACACCCGACCATCAGGCAGGCGCCGTGCCGTGCACCCGCCGTGCCGCCGCTGGTGCCCACATCGGCAAAGCCAAGTCCCATATCGCTTAATTGCCGATGCCGCCGCATGCTGTCCTGATACTGGGAATTACCGCCGTCCAGAATCGTGTCCCCAGCCTTCAGCAAGGGAATCAGCCGCTGGATCATCACATCCACCGGATCTCCGGCCGGAATCATCAGCCAGATGACCCGTGGAGATTCCAATGCATCCACAAAGTCCGCCAGATTCCCAAAGCCTTGCAGACCGTCAGCCTGAATCCGCTCAAGCTTTTCCGGGTTCTCACTGTATGTCACCACGTCAAGTCCATGGTCTTTCCCGTTTAAAGCCAATGGATAGCCCATCTTTCCCAGACCGATCAATCCCAGTTGCATCGCCATTCCCCCTTCTCTCTTTCCCTTATACCCTCATATGGCTATGATACCAATAAATCGGTCCCGCGCGTTGATTTCTTTACCTATAGGGGGCATGCCCAGGATCAGATAGAGGGAAAACTACCCATGTGAACAGAACATCGGTAGTTTTCCTGTGGCGTCATCAATGTTCCATTTACGAACCGGCTCCGTCGGACTCTTCCCGGTAGCTTTCCGGGACCATTCGCCTGGAGATAACGGGGACCTCCGGCGGCAGCAGACGCAGGAGCTCTTCCATGAAAACCCCTTTCCCGGGGGTCAGGTCACAACAGGGGCTGTTTTCAATGCCCATAAGCAGCTCCAGGGTACAGCCGTCCTCAGCCAGCCTGTTGATCTGGCTGATGCTGGGTGTCAGCAGAGCAATGCAGTGGGCTCTGAATTCTGGGGTGTCATAATCCGCATAGGCCAGCGGCGGTCGATTCACACCCCCATAGGTCATTTCAGGGCAGGGCAGCTGCAGCAGGGACACATCCTTAACGAGCAAATCCCGCACAACGCCTTTGAACGCCCCGGGGGCCCGCTCCCATTCCGTCAGCACGGCATTCTGGTTCAGGATGCAGTGAGAGATCACGGCGATCCGGCGATTCCGTTTCATGCCGCTTTTTTTCTGTTCTGCAGGGTTTCACCCAAAATCGCTCCGGGCAAGTGCTGGATCATCACTGCAACCAGGATGCAGCTGGCGATCTTATCCACCAGATTTCCGGTAATCCGTGGAATGAAGGCCGCTGTAAAGATGCTGCTGCCCGTTGAGAGCAGCCAGGCCACGAGGAAATCCGATCCGCCGCCGGTAAGGCCGCCGTAAATCCAGATAGCGATGGGAGTTCCAATCAAAGGCGCAACAACAGACAGGACAAGCCCCGTCACGATGGCGGTTTTTAGATTGAAGCAGGTCCGTTTAGAAACCATACCGACTATGATCCCGATGGCGATGTTCACCAGCGCGAAGGGGATATCCTGGGGGCTGGTCAGAAAACCTTGAATCACATTGGTCAGACCGCCAGTGGCCGCTCCGGCGAAGGGGCCGAAGAGGGCCGCCACAAATATTGTCCCGATGGTGTCCAGAAAGATCAGGGGAATCTTGAACATCTGTACCGCTGTTCCTAAAACCAAGTTGATTGCGATCCCAAGACCACACAGGATCATGATGCGGGTGTTCATCTTCATGAGAATACCTCCAAGTTTATAATAAGTTCAGGCTCATTATAAACCAAATATCCACGGGCAATCATTTCATATCCCCATAGCTGGAGGCTCAGTATTCCGTAATCCTATACAGCCGTTTTACACCGTTTCCTATCGTTCCTCCGCATCAGTTCACCCATACGGCTGTGCCATATGGAATGTACTGATAAAGCCACCTGCTGTCCTCAATGGACACCCGGACACACCCATGGGATGCCTTGTTGGAAAGCGTCGGATCCAGCAAATTCCCCCGACTGGTATAGGTTACAGAATGGATCATGTAGGGACCGTTGAATCGAAGGCAGTTATAGGCATACTGCGGCCCCTTCAGAATCGGCTGCCTGGAATAGACCTTGAAGAGTCCCTGCTCCGTTGGCATATAATTCGTTCCTGTCGCACTGGGAATATCCCTGATGACCTGCCACTTCCCTTGGAGATTCAGGAAAATATATGTCCGCTGCCGGGATATATCCACCCAAATGAAGTAGGGACTGTCGCTGTTCATCTGTTTATATGCCAGATAGGCTTCCAATTGGCCATGGGAAAGTTGGTTGGTATCCATGTTCCACACGGGATTGATATAAAGATACCTGGCAGGAACCTGTACGCGCTCTGTCCGGCCAAGCCGTGAGACTACGTAGATTTTCCCCATATACAGGTCCTTGATGACCTCAACTGCGTCTCCCTTGCTTAACCCATTGTAATCACCAGTCAGCGTCCCCGATACGACATCCCTCTTTATCAGCCCCTCTAAAGACGATACCGGTGTTTCATCCGGGAGAAAATCCGGGATGGGGGGAGTGGGCGTAACACCCTGGACATTGTCCAAAAGACCCGCCCCGCCATCTGATACACGCTCAATTTCCCCATTGCCAACAGCGTTGCCCACACCGGCATCTACCGTTTCATCCGCATACGCCGCCAGCGATAATCCAAAACAAAGACACACCACAATCAATCCAAAACGTATCGTCATCATAGCCTCCATCCACTCACGCCAGTCGTTTCCAATAAAAAAAGCGCTCTCTTGGATGCGCCCTAACAAACATTTTTGTATAAACCCGCATGTTGCTGTCTCGTATTCTGTTCTTTCACTCAGTACCCGTGCCTATTTTATCATATTAAATCCATAAAGCCGCTTTTAAATTGCAGACAATTCCATAATGAGAACGGTCCCCGGGCTGATGCTTCTCAACGGATAAGCATTCCCTATACTGAACGCCGCCGCCATAAAGACTCACAATGAACGTTGGGATTTCTTTGTCATATAATAAGGTATACAGACTCTCCTAAAGTGAGGCAATTCATGATCATCGATACCCACATGCACGAAAAAACCTATTCCAGTGACAGCTTCATGTCCCTGGCCGAAATCGTGGAACGCGCGAAAAAAATAGGGTTGGACGGCGTTTGCATAACAGACCACGAAAGTAATTCCATCCGGGATCAGGCACTGGCCTATTCAAAAGAAACCGGTTTTCTGATCCTTGTCGGCGCTGAAATCCTGACCCACGAAGGCGATATCACAGTCTTTGGATTAGATGACCTCCCTACGGAAAAGCTTCACGCCCAGCAGCTGATTGATATCACCCTGAAGGCCGGCGGCGTGGCCATGAGCGCCCATCCCTTCAGGCAGAACAACCGGGGAATGGGGCACGATATTCGCAAGGTGCAAGGACTGTCCGGCATCGAGGCTTTCAACGGCAGCACCCCTATGCATCATAACCTCCATGCGTACAGCCTGGCCGCTGAGTTGAATATCCCCACCTTCGGTGCCAGCGATGCCCATGTCGTCGAAAAAATCGGAAAATACGCCACGGTGTTTCCGGGAAGCATCCGGGATACGCAGGACTTCATCGAAGCGGTCAAACAGGGCGGCACCTGTCCGGCAATATATACCGATGCCGGATTCCAGCGACTGAATCCCTATGCGCGGAGTTCCCGTGCCATCCTCATGAACACCTTCACCCAAGACCTCTCCTCCCTGGCTGTATCCTAGCCTCGAGGCGGAGGTTTTGTTTCTTTGCAGAGCATAATCCCTGCAGAAATGGGTATACATAATATGCGGATGAATCAAACTGTATCAGAAACGAAAACGAGGTGATGGTATGTTGGTCTCCAAGAAAGCGATGTCGCTGCTCCTGATGCTGATCCTGCTTGCGTCTGTCTTTCTGACCGGTGCCGCAGCACCTGAGCGGCAAATGATCGTTGTGTTCAAGGATCACACCGCCCAGGCAGAAAAGGACCAGGTCGGTAAGGCTCTGGGCCTGAATTGGATCAGTGATCTGACACTCATCAACGGTCGCTCTGTTCAGATTCCTGAAGCTCGGACGGAAGCCCTGATGAAGAACCCCCATGTTTTAGCGGTTTATGAGGATACGCAGGTTCAGATTCTAGGCAAACCCGCTAAATCCCCAGCACCACAGCCTGTTGAAGTCGTCCCCTGGGGCATCACCGCAATCCACGGGGATGCGGTTTCCTACAACGGGACCGGCATCAAGGTTGGCATTCTGGACACCGGAATCGATGCAAGCCACCCGGATCTGACGGGCAGGGTTTTCGGAGGCAAAAACCTGATCAATCCGCTCAAGTCTTATAAGGATGATAACGGCCATGGCACCCATGTGGCTGGAACCGTTGCCGCTTCTGATAACGAAATCGGTGTCATCGGCGTAGGCCCCGAAATCAAGCTCTATGCCTTGAAAGCCCTTAATGCCAATGGCAGCGGCTATCTGTCGGATATTATTGAAGGGCTGCAGTGGGCAGTTACAAACCATTTGAATGTGGTTAACATGAGCCTGGGCACCGACAGCGACAACCCGGCGTTCAAAGACGCCATCAGAATTGCCGCGGATGCCGGCCTGATCATGGTCGCCGCAGCGGGTAACGATGCCCGCGATGTGGACTACCCCGCCGCCTACGAGAAGGTCATGGCGGTGGCCGCAGTGGATATCAATTCCGATATCGCTTATTTCTCATCCCCTGGCACGGAAGTGGACGTCTCTGCCCCTGGGGTGAACGTGCTCTCCACCATCCCCGGTGGAAAATACGCCGCTTATAGCGGCACCTCCATGGCAGCCCCCCATGTGACTGGCACAGTCGCTCTCATCATGGAGGCTAAAGGTGTTCAGACTTTGGATTATGACGCGATCCTAAAATATCTCACCGACTCCGCCGCTCCTCTGGGAGATTCCGCCCATTACGGGGCCGGGCTCATCAACGCGCAGGCGGCAGTAAATTAACCAACCCCCTCGGATTTCAATTCTCCGGGGGGTTCTTCACGTCGCTACCATTATTGGGATGCCTGGAATACCCGCTCCATGCGCATGAATACATTCGCCCAGGATTTTTCCTCAATGGCGCTGTAATAACTTTGGAGGGAGTCCCTGGACCCGTTCACGAAACAGCTGCAGCGCATCAGAGCGGATGCCAGATCCTCAATATAGGAAGGAGCGGCTTCTGGGGCACAGGTGTCCAAGCCTTTCAGCGCAGGCATCCTTACATAGAACACTCTGCCGGAATCGTTGATGGTATCCCCCAGCCACTCCCGCAGACCCCTCAAATCGTTGACCACCACCCGCATCCCCGATGCCAGGGCCTCAATGACAACCAGCGGCAGCCCTTCATAATAGGAAGGAAGCACAAACGTATCGGATTTCCGGAACAATGCAGCCAGCTCTTCCTGAGGCAAATGTCCCACATACCGGATATCCGCGCCGGGCTCCGCTATGGCTCTGAGAATGCTGTCCGCCTCCGGCCCGCTGCCCCGTCCGGCGATTGTCAACCGGAAACGTTCGGGATCCAGGCGGTGCATGCACCGGATCAATTCCATCAACCCTTTGGACTCCGACAGCTTCCCCGCGTAAACCAGCTCGGTTTTTCCGGAGGTCCGCTCCTGTTCTGCAGGAGCCCGATGGAACATCGTCCCATCATAGCCGGTTCCAATCAGATGGACCCGCTCCGGGGGAATTTGATACAGCTGCTGGATTGCCTCCGCCTGGTGGCGGTTCAAACTGAAGATGCCATCCGCTTTCGCGCATCCCGCCGTCACAAATTCTCTCATCAGGGGTGCCAGTTGCATCTGGCGGATATCCGTTCCATGGCAGACAGCGAAAAGTTTGGGGCGACACTCCGAACTGATCTCTGCAATCGCTTCACAAACCGCCGCCGTGGCTACCCACAGATGGTTTGAAAGAACCACATCCGGTCTGAATTCGGAAATGACTTTGTTCGCAGCTTCCTTGAAGCACCGGCGATACCGGTCAAAGCGTTCTTGATCCATCGCTGAGAAAACTGTGCTCGCATAGGGCATAACATCGCTCATTCCGGGTATCTTAAAAGGGAGGTCTTCTGTCTCGAACAGGACCTCATGGATTTGATTCTTTTCAATCCCATCAATCGGATACCCCTGCAAATCCTGAGGCAGGCCGATTACAGCAGCCTGTCGATAGCCGAACCGTTCACATTGCCGGATCAGGTTTTCGAAAAAAACACCGCTTCCAGTCTGAGATGGAATCTGTGAAAGAACATGTAGAATTCTCGCCATTGGAGGGACTCCTCTTATGAATATGCCGCCTATCCTATCCGTTATCATTCCGGTTTATAATGTAGAAGCCTATTTAGGTTCCTGTATCCAATCTATTCTCAATCAGACATTTTCAGCTTTTGAACTGATCCTGGTGGACGATGGCTCTTCCGATGCCTCCGGTCCCCTCTGTGATGCGCTTGCCGCCACCGATGCCAGAATCCGTGTCATCCACAAGGGCCACGGGGGCACTTCCTCTGCCAGGAATGCAGGCATCGCATGCGCCTTGGGGGAATACATTGGGTTTGTGGACGGCGATGATTGGATTGAACCGGATATGTATCGGGTGCTGTATAGCAATAGTGTAACATACGACGCCGATCTTTCCGCCTGTGGTTTCGTCAAGATCTACAACTATGATGGCATCCGGTTTCACTCACCGGAGACGGTCCCTCTGTGCTACACCCCTGCAGAGGCCCTGCGGGTGATGTTCCGGAAGGACCACATGCGGTATTCCGCCTGCAACAAACTGTTCAGACGGCAGCTGTTCGATACCGTCCGCTATCCGGAAGGCCAAATCATGGAAGACAAAGGCACCACGTATAAGCTCATCTGCAAGAGCAACCGGGTTGTCTGGTGCGCATCCCCGAAGTACCATTATTTCATGCGGCACGACAGCATCATGCATGACACCCCCAGTGAACGCTACCGGGATCTGTTCACTGTCAATGAGGCGCTTTTGGGGTTCATTAAACCGAACTATCCGGCGCTGACTGGGCTTGCAGGGGCCAGCTATGCCACTGAGTGCCTGAATCTCCTGCTTAAAATGAAAAAAAGCCGTTCTTACAACCGGGCCGTCTTCGAAAAGTGTATGACAGTCATCCGCCAAAACAGAATGAACTGTTTGACTGCAAAAGATACCGATTTCGGCACACGCCTCCTTCTCCTTCTGGCCCCCTTATTCCCCTGGGCCTTCAAGACCTGAGGATCACATCACAAAACAGGCCGGCTCCCATAGGAACCGGCCTTTACTGCCAAAAGCTTCACTTCTAAACAACTTACGTCTCGCGTCTAACTGTGAATCTTCATGCTTAAAGCTGTACTGTCTTGCCTCAATCTTCTTGCAACCAGCGTGTTCCTGTAAATCCTATCAAATCTCGTGCCTACTGCTTGTGAATCCTTGCCCGCTCTGGTGACTCGCTCTTGCAAAAGGAATACTTAGCAACTGCACTCGTAATATCAAATTTTACCTCAACCTTTTACTTACTGTACCGCTTACTGAACTTCTTTCTTCAAACACTTGTCCAACAGCTTGCTTAACTTCTTTTTAAGCACTTGCCAAATCCTTGTTCAAAACACTATCCATGCTTTTCGATCGGTTCTGATTTCGTACACAAGCTTCTTGCTGTCTTCAAAAACTTACCGTGGTTCACTTTCAAGAAACTGCACATCTTTCTTTAAGCCTTGAATACTTCTTGAATGGATCTTGAAACATGTTGATCTGACTCGTTACCTTAAACCTTCTTGCTGATACTTGGTTCTTCCGATAATGATCCGCTTTTCATCATACTTAGCGAAACCATCCCCTTTACGCTTCGAGTGTCAACCAGAGTGTGTCTGACAATGTGCGCTTGTGGTGGAATCATCCCCTCTGTAAAAGCATCGCAGGGTTTCTTTCCTGCACCTTCATTATACCACCCTTACCAGCAATGGCAAGGGAAGCAGCCGTTAATCCCTTGTCAAATAACAAGAAAACGCCCGGCTGCGCTTCCGGGTGTCTGCATGAATCATCAGGGATATGATGGTCTATTTGCAACAAAATATCATTGATAAACAAATAACAATATGCAGGCTTATACATAAGTTTAATTTTAACTCTCAACCTCATTTCGGATGGAAGCCGCAAATTCAGAGGTATACAGGTCAAAATCCGAATGTTGCAGGATACTCCCGGGGTCGTTGGCAGTTTTCATCATCGCAAAATGAGGGGGCAGATCCAGCCCTTTGTTAAAGTTCAGGGCGCCTATCATCTGGCAGGCCAGGCTGTCACTCCCAGAATTTCCGGATACGATGATGCCGTAAAACCGCTTATCGTAAAGGGGCATTCTGCGGTACAGCGCAGTCAACCGATTGATCAGAGCCGTATGCATGGCAGAAAGGGCATCGTTGTAGTTGGGCGAAATGAACACAATGACATTGGCCGCCTCAATAGCGGGGATCAGGTCGCTGATGACAATGCCGCCATAAAAGCAGCTCTTTTGCTGGGCATAGTGATTACAGGTTACAAAATCACAGCCCTTACAGTCCACCACGCTGCCATTCTCAATATGTGTGGTTTCAACCCAGCCAGCCGGCAGGTTGCGTTCAATCCCCTGCCAGAGCATCAGCGTGTTTGACGTCTTGTTGGAGCTGGCATGGAGAGCCAGTATTTTCGGTGTCGTTATTTTAGGCGGATCATATGATAAAAACCGATCAAATAAGCGCTGACACTGCTGAGATCTGATTTCTGCCAAAGATAACGGCAGGGTCTTTTGCCACGTCCTGAAATTGCTCAGATCCCACAAGCTCTCTACCAGCGCATGACCCGGAAAACGGCAGCCCATCAGGTTGGCCCAGAAAACAATGCTTTGCGCCGCCCGCTTGGTATATAGCTCCCCGCAGGAACTGACAAGGATGATTCCCTGGGATCCCTGAAGCGCATGCTTTCCGCCGGATTTCCAAAGGTTCAGCAGTTGGTGATGGATGGTTTCGCAAACCCCCAGTTCATCCAGATCTCCCAGGAAGACGATTTTCCGATTCTGATAGACAATGGCTGGATCATAGGTTTCCGACCATTCCACGGACGCCGGAATGTGGGGGGTCCACATGGCGGTCATAACGGCAGACCCCCGGGGATTCCCCATCATCAGCAGCGGCTTCACAGGGTTTCCCTCAGAATTTCGCAGGTTGACCGGATCCGTTCCTTAAGCGCATCCGGCAGATCCAGGCATTCGGTTTCCTGAATACCCTGCACCAGCCTGTTCTTGCAGCCCATGAACATCCCCCCAAAGGAAACCGCGGAATAATGCCACTGTCCCCGGATCGTGCAGAGCAGGGAAATGGCGCCGGAAGAGAGCGCCGGTGCGACATAGGGCTTGAATCCGGCACTGCGCACTTCGATATTGGCATTGAGGGTGAGGTCTGTCAGGTGGAGGCTTTTCCCGCTATCATAATGGCGGACGCTGTCGGCAATGATCAGGCCTTTCCCGTGGGGGCCATACGCACGCCCCTCCGTCAGATAGGTGGAAAGTTCAGGGTTCTGCCGTGCATACCAGGATGCCCGGCCATTCATGACCCCCAGGCCGTATCCCCGCACCTGCTCTGGCCTCAGCGGGGCAAGATTCTCCCGTGCGGCGGTCTCGGTCATGGTGATCTGAACGGACTGACAGAGCTGGTCCACCGGATCGGAGACCACGGCAAAGATCCCTGCATAGCCTTCCCGGACCGCCCGCCGGGCATAAGGTTTCAAGATATCGGCATTCCCAACGAACTGGACCATCCGCACGTCGGTAACCGCCTGATCAAGGGGCGGCACACTGCGGCTGGCACAGAACACAAACAGGTCACAATTAAAAAGCTCCTCCGAGTCCACAATCCGCACGGCCATGGCATCGGCTTCAAAGGGGGTGCAAATCTGGCCGATTTCCCGGTGCCAGCGCTGACACTTGGCAGGATCCGGGTCGTAGAGCCCCAGCTCCCGGATATCCCCATGACCCAACAACCTCAGCCCGGTAAGGAGGATTCCCCCCACATCACCCAGGCCCACCACATGGACCCGCCAGGTTTTTCTTTCGGGACAACGGACGTGCTTCCGCCAATCCGGGTGTGCCGTATTCACGGAAATCACCCGCCCGGCTTCAATGGCATCCAGCAACCACTGCTCCCAGGGGGCCGCCTCAGAGTCCTGCCACAGCAGGCTTTCACTTTCAGAGGTAATACCCAACTGCGACCAATGATTCACCTGAAAGGCGACTCTTTCTGCTCTCTTCAAACCGGCATTCAGATAAAGGATCCGCCCGGAGAAAGCCACTGCCGCTTCCGGATCGACGGCGACCCCTTCAGGGAAGGGCCCCTTGCTGAGGATCAATTCTTCCTGATATGTGTAGATAGTCATGGGGTCCTCACTTTTCGGTATAGGCATCCTTGAATCGCAACAGGGATTCAAGATCGTATTTCAGGTAGGCGGAGGGCTTCTTGCTCAAATCATATTGAAGATCATTTCCCCGGTCGGGATACCGGGGCGAAATCATGACATCCCCCAGCTGCGCCAGGGTCAGGTTCCGTTCATGGGCCATGAGATACACCTCTTCCAATGCCTCCATGATTTCAATGGCGTTCTCCAGGCTTACGACAGACAGCTTGAAGATGGATTCCCGGCTGGCGCCCTTGATATAGGAAGGCCAGGCATAGGGCATGATCAGGTTCACCGAGGGCAGGATGCTGATTTCATTGGAACTGCCCCGCCACAGGGTATCTCCGCCGATAAACGGATACATATGGCTTTCGTTGAACCACACCCGGAGACGCGGAATGAAGTAAGCACAATCCACTTCCCGATTTTCCCCTTCAATCATGGATTTACCCCGTCCGGAGAGGATCGCCACGATGATTTTCTTCACCTCCACATTTTTCTTCTGAAGAACACTTTGAATGGCTTGGAGCCGATATCCCTTGTCCAGCAGGTCATCCACCAGGATCAGCTGCCGGTTGAAGGATTTAAAGGTCTCCACCTGGGTGTCGATGTTCAGATAATGCGGGTATGCTTCCACCTGATACCGCTTGGCGTCCGGGCTGTAATACCGCTCCGTGTGGAAGGCTTTGGTGATGGTGTTCGGGAGGATCCAGCGTTTGAAGATATCGCCGTAGGGCACACACATCAGTGGCCCCAGCGTTCGCGGCACTTCGGGGATGGTACTGACGCCGTTCTCATCACAGATTTTCTTGATCAGGTGCTCATACATCATCGTCCGGTCGAAGCTCAGGACAAGATTTCCGGGATACAGCTCTGTCAGGGCTTTTTGCAAGCGCTTCCGGGTCCGCTGGAAGGCCCTGACCATCAGGAATTCCTGGCGGTATGGATCCTTGATGGCGGCCCGGGCATCAAAGGTCAGGGTGCAGGGGGAAGACATGTTCACGGCATACACGCTCTGGTGCTCCTCATCGTCCGCCACCTCGACAAAGCCCTGGAGCTCCAGCACCTCTTTGAGCTGCGGCGACATCTTCCTGCTCAAGAGGTTGCGGTAGATGGTATAGGTGTAATCCTTGGCAATGCAGGCGGCCAGGGTTTCTGTGAGGAGCATCTGCTCCATGTTCTCCAGATTGTGGTCCGGGTGGATATACAGGCCGTCGATGACGATGATCCGGCCCATGGACTTGGAGTAGATATAATCGCAGATGGCCTGGTTCTTGAATTCCTTGTAGATATTGCTGGCCCGAAGCCAGTGAAAAAGGCTGAATCCCAGCAGGACCCCTTCCTTTTCATTGCTGCGGATGGTCAGGATCCGGGTGGAGTGCTCGTATTTCACATCGTTGAGGATCGCAATCATTTTTTCATAGCGGATCCGGGACAGCTCACACACTTCCCGAAGCAGCTCTTCACTCAGCTCACTGTGCACCTCCACCGACAGGGCCTTCGTCATCAACACTTGCTTGAACTGCGGCTCACGGCGGTAAAGCCCCCGCTCATAGATGAATTTCTGTACCAGAGGGTCAATGAGATCCGATACATCGCGGTTCTGGTCAATCAGGGTCCGGATCTGCGTACTGCTGATGGTTTCGTACCGATCCGACAGATTCATGCGGATCAACGCCTTTTTAAGACCCTGCAGACGCTGTTCCAGCCTTTCGGATTCCTCTGTGCCAAGGTTGGCAATCCGTTCAAAGACGATGTGGGAAAACGACTGGATGCTTTCAGCATCGGTTTCCCCGGCATAAGCGGATGCATTGGCGATGACATCACTGCCCACCACGATATGCACATCGGCCTCTGGAAAGTTATTCCGCAGGGCTTTCAGATCCGATGGGTTGGCAATGTTCACCACCAGCCCCCGGGGGTACGTGAACAGACCGAACTCCTCGGCGATGGACATCTTGATGATCTGACGCCGGATGATGTTGGGCTGGGTCCGTTTGCTCCATGAGAACTCATCCACATACAGATACACCTCAAACCCCATGTCCCGTATCTCCTTGGCACTTTCCTTGTGTGCCAGGCTGAAGGGATCGAACGCGCCGGGGAAAAAGGCGATCCGGGCAGGAACGGGCAGCTCCAATGTCCCGTTGAAGTGGGAAAAATCCGCAATGAAGCGGTACAAGTGATTCAAGGCCGCGGCATAGCTGAGGAAGGTGAGTTCACTGTCCTCTTGTACCAGCCCCGTAATGGCCAGCATTTTTTTTGCAACCAGCCGGTAAAGGGGTTCTTTCTCTTCCAGCGTCAGCAGCGACGATCCGAAGATATCCCGACCGAAAACACTGACTGCCGTCCGATGAACCTCCGGATCAAAATGGGCCAGGCCATTGAGCAGGATCCCGGCAATCCGTTTCAGGAACCGCTGTGGCAAAGAACTGGATTCCCGGCTGACGCCCAGCTGAAAATGGACCAGGGCGACCCCCAGGGTCTTGAGGATCAGCATGCAGATCTGAGGGCTGGCCTTCTTCATCTTGTCGTGAAGATCCTCCAGGATCTCCTCGATCTCCTTTTCATCCAGCTGCAGGATGATCTGCCCCAGGTAATCCGGAATATATTTGGTGAACTGGTAGCGCTCTATCTCCAGGGCCTTCCACAGCTCGACCACAATATCGTTGCGCTGCTCGAAGGAAAGATGCCCATTCAGGCGCACCAGGGTCTCCCCGGCGTAGTTCCGTACCGTTTCATACGCGCTGACCTTCAGCAGGTTACAAAAGTGCATGGCGGTATAGAACCGCTCTTCCGCCTTCTTCTCGATGGCATGGCGGTACAGGATTTCTATCTGCTGCATCTTCACCTGTTCGGTGGTGGCGGATTTTAAATTGCTCAGGAACAGCTCGGAGACCACGGCAAAATCCTGATCCGCTTCGTGCTTCAGCCGCTCAAGAAAGGCGTTATCCAAATCCAGACCTTGAGCGATTTTAAGCCGGATATTCCGAATGGCCGGATTGGCAGGCAGCTGCACCTCTTTTTCCAGCAGACCGCCCAGTTGCATCTTCATCCGGATTTCTGCGTTCATTCGGGATCCCAAGCTAAAAAACGCATCCAGCCCCTGAAGGCGGATATCCGTTTGCGGGTTCTCCAGAGCCTGCACCACATAGTTCAGCAGAAAAACCGCCGTGACATCGTGGCAGATGTCCAGAGGAAGGGATTTGATGGCGCTGAGCAGGAAACCCATGCGGTCCGGATCGTGCATGTTCGCCTGATATTGTTCCAGAATGGCTTTCACATAAGCCTGCTTCACAGGCTCCTTGCCATGACTGAAAAGTGAACGGATCAGATACGCCAGGTTGTGCCCGATCCACTGGGCATGCTTTGCCGTAACCTTTTGATCCGGAAACAGGAACAACTCCAGATACTTCTTAAGCAGATCCAAGGCGGTGATGTCCTGAAGCTTCAATACCACATCCTTGGGCAGTTCTTTCCGATAATCCTCATCAAAATTCGCAATCAGCCGCCCCATCAATTCGGCACACTGCTTGCGGATATCCTCTTCCGGATGGACCAGCATCTCATACAAGAAATAGAGGGTCGTCATCTTTTGTTTGGCTGTCAGGTACATGCTGTATTCTTCCAGTACAAATATGTATCCCCTGAGACCACTGACCTGTTTCAGACTTCGGGCGTTTTCAAGAACGGCGTTGAGGGACGATTCGTCCCGCAGGGTATGCAGCAGGCCGATATTATGACGAAACGCTTGATATTTCAAACTTTCTGTCAGGGCGTTCCCCTGCTGGAGTGAAAAATGCCGGGCTTCAGGATCCCTGCGGCCCAATGTCAGGATAGGCTTATGGACATCCACCTCCACCCCGTGGTACTTCATGAACTCCTCAAAGTCCCGAAGCTTGGCGTAAACCCGTCGGTATCGCTTCTCCTTGGCCTCGTCCACATTGTCCAGCTTCTCCAGGATCACCTCAAAGGATTCCGCCAGATCATAGAACTGCATATCGAAAGGATAGCGGCTGTCTCGGGGCGCCTTTACGCAGAAGTCGCTATAGATGAGGATCAGGGCTTCGATGGGCAGGTTTTCAAACTCCAGGTCCCAGGTGGAATGGTTCACGGCTACATTCCGGATGTACGTGATTTCCCGGGCCTTGAACCACTCATCCGTGTAGTAGTAATGAAAATAAGCGACTCGCTTCGCCTCTTCCGGCTTGCAGCCATATTTTCCGATGTCATGCCCCGCCGCTGCACCGGATACCCGGCCCAGGTCAATCTCAAAACCCAGCTGCTTCAATTGCCGCGCTACCCGTAGGGCGAGGAAATGCACGCCGCAGATATGGTCCAGCGTCGTATAGCCCGCCACTTCCTGGTTCAGCTTCATCATTTCATAGATGTAATCATTTCGGAACGAAACCCGGAACCGGCGATATTCGTCGGCATTCTCCAGATTCGCTTCTTCATCAGGCGTCAGGGGCTCAAACGGATAAGTCGATTGGAATGAGCCATCCGCAGACTTCTTCTGATATTCTGAAATGACCCGCAGGAATTCCAGATAGACGACGGAGGCTTTTTCAAATTCAGGCTTGAGAGTGATTTGAACCGCATCCGGAAAAGATTGGGCCAGGGCATAATTATACACATAGTCCAACCAGTTTTCCGGCTGCTTCCCTGCGGAAAGTTCAATCAGAATCCCCCGGCAGATTCCCAGGACCGCCGCACAGGAATAATCCTGACGTTTGATCATATGGACCAGTTTTTCAGTGAAACTGTCATCTTTCAGTAAGTATTCCAGCCGATCCTGGTTGAAACGATACCGCTTGATGATTCGGCTGCTCAGCAGATTGCTGCGGATTTCCTGATATATTTTTTCAGCCAGTTCCTGTTCCATCGCGCCACCCCTTAATCATATTGATCGCAGCCATTGGCCCTGTTACCATGACAATTTCCAAGCATATTTATAATTCTACCACACCGGAGGATTCCTAAGCATCTTTACATGGAAACTAAGATTTTGCCCCCTTAGAATTTAATTATTCATGATTTATGCCGATAACTCTTTTAGGAAGGGAGGGATTTCCATGGATGGAATCACTAAAAAATCGCCCCTCAGCAAGGAAGAGTACCGGAACAAATACCTTAAAACCCTGCGCTACACGCCAAAATCTACTGTCATTGACGCCGTACAGCCAATCCGGCCAGCAGCCAATCAACTGAATAATCCCAAGCCCACCCTCATGTTCAATATCGAACTGATGCATGAACATACACGAGCCCTGCTGGCTGCCCATAAGAACCTGAACGCAAGAGGCGAACAGTTCCGGGATATGGTCAAGGCATTCAAAGAAGATCCCGAAGGGTTCATGAAGCAGATCAAGGAGCTGGTCAAACAATTCAATCAGACCACCGCCTCTGTCCTGACCTTTGACCGCGTGTTCCATACCCGACATTCTGAAACCCTTGGGGATCTGTTGGGGCGTCAGCAATTCAATCTGGAGAAAATGGGAATCCGCATCATCGGCATCAACCAGCTTGAATTTGACGACGGTTTTTTTAAGAAGGCCGTTCAGAATAGCCCTGACTTTTTCGAAGCGGTCTTTTTCCCCGGACTTGCCTTATTCAACAAGGCCTTCACCATCATCAGCGGCATCCATCCCCCGACTGAGCCGCCAGTCAGCCAGAACAATTCCCCGTTTGCCTCGATCGTCCAAACATCCCGGACCAACCCCAAGGGTTGAACAGATAGAATGGCCCCGCTTGCATCACTGAAGCGGGGCCATTCTGGTTTTTACAAAATAGAAGTGCTTTTGATTTTGTTTCTGCTTTCCTGCATGTCTCTGATTCGGCCATCCTGTTCAAAATTCTTGCGGATCTTTTCCCGCCTTCTTTCTTCATTGCGATTGATATTGATCCGGATATCCAAAGATCCGAAGCGCAGTTTAAAGTCATTTAGTGACATAATGATTCCTCCCAAGTAAGTACAATAAAAAAAACCGATGATTGATAGAACAATCCTACGGTTTTTGAATGGTCTCTCTATTTACAATCAAAAAGCCATAGGACTTGGACGCCTATGGCTTAACATGTGCATCTGAGGATGATCAGGCTAAACTGCCATAGGCCGTGCCAGGGCGACACATTGAGTTGTAGTGGAACAAATCAAGAATACCACTGACGCTGTCATCGTATTGTAAAAAACACCCTGTTATGTAAACCAGGGTGTTTCGGGTTCATCCTTCGTGATCCTGCTCATCCAGCCGGGACAGCCGGAAATAATAGAGCCCCATGACCATCATGCACATGGGATAAAGATAGGTGATTTCCAGCTGCGACAAGGTAGCCATCAGGTACAGCGTACCCGCGAACACCTGGGCGTAGATGGCAACGACGAAGCTGTCCCGATGGGTGATCGTCTTCCGCGACAGTGCATAAACCACACGGCCGAAGAACATCGTCAGCGCGGCGCTGAAAAACAGCATCACGATGCCATACAAGGCACCCAGGGGAATGAGGATCCATCCGACATACCGCATGGTTGAAATCACCGCAATCAGGTCCTCTTTGTTGAAGGATTCCTTCAGCAGCTCCTTGTAGCCCTGACTTTTCCCCACGTTGAGACCGTTCTTGATCGTGATCTTGCTCTTGGTGAGATAAAAACCGAAACCGGCATCGGACTGAAGTGCCGTTTCGTCCGTTCTGGGATCCACCACAATGGCCAGCCCCGCCATATTTAGAGCATAAGGGGTTCCAGACGTGCTGCTCAGAACCCCTTTGGAAACCGTGAAGGGTGCAAGATGCAGCTGCATGTCTGTCACAATCTGATCAATGGTCCGGTTCCATTCCACCAGGGGTTGGATCATGGAAAGACTTCCGAAAAACAGCGCCGCAACAATTCCGAATTTCACCGCTTTAGATGTTTTCTGTTTCAACACTTCGGCATAGTAACGGATGTCGAAGAGGCTCTTGAACAACTTTTGGGGAAATGACAGGGTGCTATTCACAATGTCCCTCCTGAAGAAAGATTTGAATCCCCTTGACCAGCTCACGGTACTGATTCGGGCTAAGGGACTGCGGGCCGTCACAAAGCGCCTCTTCCGGACGGATGTGCGCTTCAATCATCAACCCATCTGCTCCGCATGCCAGTGCAGCCCGTGACATCGGCAGAATCAGTTCCCTGCGCCCTGTCCCATGACTAGGATCCACCAGGATGGGCAGGCCGGTTTCCGCCTGCATCAGGGGCACCGCGGAGAGATCCAGGGTGTTCCGGGTGTGGGTTTCGTAGGTCCGTATCCCCCGTTCGCAGAGGATGATGTCGGTATTGCCGCTTTGAGCGATATACTCCGCCGCCAGGGTCCATTCTTTAATGGTGGCGCTCATTCCCCGTTTCAGTAGAACCGGTTTTTTGAGCTTTCCCACTTCTTTGAGCAGGGCGTAGTGATACATGTTCCGCGAGCCGATCTGAATGATGTCCGCCAGCTCGGAAACCGGCTCCAGAAGGGACACGTCCGTCACCTCGGTCACCACGGGCACACCGGCCCGATCCCCTGCTTCCCGCAGATATTCCAGCCCCTTAAGACCCAGACCCTGAAAATCGAAAGGGCTGGTTCGCGGTTTGAAAACACCGCCCCGCAGCACATCCAGCCCAATTTCTTTCAGGGCCAAAACCGTTTCGATCATCTGTTCCCGGCTCTCAACAGAACAAGGACCTGCGATAAGGATCGGCCGACAGCCGCTTCCGATACACAGGTCTTTATAGCGGATAATTCGTTTAGTTCCATTCAATAGTCGTTTCATGAGGTTCCAGCTTTCTGATACCCTGTTCGGTCAATGCTTCCATACAACCGGGCAAATCATAGTAGGCAGCGATTTCCGGAGAGCAGATTTCAATCAGGGGGATAAGGACAAAGCTTCTTTCAAACATGCGGGGATGGGGAATGATCAAATCCGGTTCCCGCATCTGCATTGTATCATATAATAGGATGTCTGCATCAATGGTTCTTGGCCCCCAGTGGATAACCCTGACCCGGTTCAGCTCCGTTTCAACGGATGCGCACAGGGCCAGCACTGCCTGGGGGGGCAATTCAGTTTTTCCGCAAAAGACCGCATTGAGAAACGGCGGCTGATCCGTATAACCTAAGGGATCCGTCTCATAAAGTGAGGATACCCGTATTTCCTTGAATGCACCGGATCCCCGAAGGAATTCAAGGGCCCTTTGCATCTGCGTGAGCCGATCTCCCAGATTACTTCCCAGGCCCAGATACACCTCATGCATGGCGGTCTCTCCGAATCATGACCTCCGCACAGTCAAGGATGCCGGGAATGGGAACCCCCGGCTTTCTGACGGTAACCACCACCTCCGCAATCCGCTCATCCTGACGCAGGACGGCATCGGCTATCTGGTGGCTCAGGGCTTCAAGCAGGTTGAATCGTTCATCCACAACAATCCGTCTGACTGTCTCGTAAAGCTCACCGTAGTGGACAGAATCCTCCATCCGGTCTGATCGACCGGCCGGACCCAGATCCAGCAACACCTCCAGGTCTACTTCAAAGCGCTGGCCCAGGACGGCTTCCGCTTCAAACAAGCCGTGGCGGCCAAAAAACTGCATGTTCTTTAAACGGATGCTGTCCATGGTGTGTACCCCCTGACAATGGCATCGGCTACCAGGGCAGCCCGTTTGTTCTGCATCACATCATGCACCCGAACGATGTCCACCCCTTGCTGAATTCCCAATACGGTGGTCGCCACGGTCCCCTCCACCCGCTGCTCCGGGGGAAGATCCAGAATTCGGCCGATGGTCGATTTACGGGAGGTTCCCAGGAGAATGGGGTATCCCAATACCTTCAGTTCTGACAGGCGGCCCATGACCGCAATATTCTGCTCTACGGTTTTACCGAAGCCGATGCCGGGATCCAGAACGATTTTATCTTGAGTGAGCCCTGCCTTGAAGGCGATCTCCAGGGACTTTTCAAAAAATGCGATCATGGCGGCCATGATATCTTGGGAATAATCCGTTCCCTGCTGATTGTGCATGACGACCACCGGGGCTCCGAAATGAGCGGCTACCCGGGCAATCTCCGGTTCACGCTGGAGCCCCCAGATATCGTTGATAAGTCCCGCTCCGGCTTCCAGACAGCGCTCGGCTACCCGGGCCTTGTACGTATCCACCGATACCGGCACAGACGTCAGGCCGTGGAGTTTCTGTACCACCGGCAGAATCCGGGCCAGTTCTTCCTCTTCCCCGACTTCCTGTGACCCCGGCCGGGTGGATTCCCCGCCGATATCAATGATATCGGCACCCTGACCGATCAGCTCAAAGCCATGCTCAACCGCATGGTCCACTTGGGTGAACCGGCCTCCATCGGAAAAAGAATCCGGTGTCACGTTGAGGATTCCCATGATATAGGTCCGCTTTCCAAGCTCCCAGACCGACTCATTTATTTTTAACATCTTCATATCCATCCTATCTGCCGAACTGGATCAGCATCATTGCTTCGGACCGTGATTTCTCGTCCTTCTCAAAACGCCCGCGCACCGCTGAGGTGATGGTCTTGCTGCCGGCCTTCTTCACGCCCCGCATGGTCATGCACATATGCTCTGCCTCGATGACGACGATGACGCCGTACGGATCCAGTGTTTCCATCAGACTGTCGGCAATGCAAGTGGTCAGCCGTTCCTGAAGCTGAGGTCTGCGGGCCACTGTCTCCACAACCCGGGCCAGCTTGCTCAGCCCGGTCAGACGGCCTTCCTTGGGCAGGTAGCCCACGTGGGCATGACCGAAGAAAGGTACCAGATGGTGCTCACACATGGAATAGAAGGGGATATCCTTCACCAGGACCAGCTCCCGGTGCTCTTCCTCTTCAAAAAAGATCTGCAGATGATCCTTGGGATCCTCATGCAAGCCTGAAAATATTTCCTCATACATCTTTGCAATCCGCTTGGGTGTATCCTTCAAGCCTTCTCGGTCCGGGTTTTCTCCAATGGCAAACAGGATTTCTCTGACCGCATTCTGGATTCGTTCTTTATCCATGGTAGTTCTCCTTCGTTAAAGGGGGTATTTCCCGCGTTCCCACCGTTCCAGGGGGCCTCCGTGTGGCTTAAGGATATAGTGGAGGATATCTCTGCAGGAATTGATTTTTTTACGCAGTTTTTTCTCTTTCAACGTGCATTTCATCAGTTCGTAAAGGATCAGATCCGTTTGGAACAGGGCCTTAAGCAGTTTCTTGTCCCGGGGGACCCATGCGTTGTTGATTTTGAAATAAGTCCGCAGGGCTTCCAGCGTAAACAACCCACACAGGAATTCCGCTTCCATTTCATTTTCAGACCGCGCCATCAGATCATCAAAAATATGCGTCAGCACAAAACGGCAATAATTGATATCCTCAACGGTCAATGCATCAGGACCATCGAAATAGATATCCCGGGCCCGCTGAAAAAACGGGGTGGCTTCCGCCGTGCGTTTATAAATGTTCTTGGATTTTGCCAGGATTCGCACCCATTGGTGATTATCCTTTTGAGAAATCCGCTCCAGGTCCGCAAGGGACACATAGGAGATATCTAAAGGCAGGCCATCATAATCCCGGACTTCACGGGCGAAGGGTTCGTCCGTTTTCCGAACCACCAGCAGGTCCAGATCGTTGAGACGTTCGAGGATCAGGGGAACTTCATCGGCAGCGGCTCCGATCAGGGAGATGGATATGACGGATTCATCATCGGTGAAGGTATTGATGACAGCTTTCAGTTCCTCGGCTATTTGCATAAAATGAGCCTCCTCATCAGATCAGTTTTCATCAGCAATCCCGGTGAGCCGGTTAATCCGGCTTACCAGGGAGTCATCCTTATCATAACAGTTCCCTATGAAATTTGAAACCGGCATGAATCCCATCAGAGCATTTGACAGGTAAATTCCTTCTGCCTGATTCAACATTTCTAATGTAATTGTTTCCTCAAAAATCGGAATTTCATGCTGCTGGCACACCGTGATGATCGCTTTGCGCTGAACTCCCGGCAGAATGCCGGCCCCGGTCGGCGGTGTGACGAGGACACCTTCCCTTTGGATGAAAACATTTGTCGCGGTCCCCTCCGCTACCTCACCCCATACATTGAGCAAAATCGCCTCATCGTAGCCGGCAGTCCGCACCGCCCGGCGCTCCAACAGGTTATCCAGATAGTTCAGGGTCTTGTGGGCAGTCACCCGGCTATAGGGATTCCGGCGGATTTCACCCAGACTTGCCTTCAACCCTTGAGTTCGCTGGGCCGCCGTATAACCCAGGGGGCGGAGATAGAACAGGGCCTTCCCGCTGGCAGCGTTTGAAACCCAAGCGATTTTCAGGGCACAGGATTGGGGGGCACTTTCCTGGAGCAGCTTCGACACCCACTGTGCCAGTTGTTCCCGATCCAGTCCGCCGGACAGTCCCAATGCCGCCGCGCTGGCAACGAGCCGCTCCATGTGAGCGTCCCAGAGCAGTGGCTGATTCCCTTGGATCCGGATGGTTTCAAATATTCCGGCACCGAACTGAAAAGCATCGGTCTGGCCCATGTGCTCTGCGTCTTCTATCCAGTTCCCGTTGACGGCGAATATTTTCACTTCAGTGTCCTCCAGAAGCCCCTACATGCTCAGTGCCGCAATCTGCCCCTTTGCCTTATGCAGACACTCCTCATATTCCATCTGAGGATCCGAATCCCATACAATGCCGCCCCCCACTTGGAACCAGGCATTCTCCCCCTGACAGAGCACCGTGCGGATTACAATGTTCAGATCAAGATCCCCATTGTATCCGATATAGCCGATGGACCCTGTATAAATATTCCGGGCAGTGGGTTCCAACTCATCAATGATCTCCATGGCCCTGATTTTAGGCGCTCCGGTGATGGAGCCGCCGGGAAAGGTGGCTCTCAGACAATCCACCGTGCTCACCCCATCTTTCAGGTGAGCCTTCACCGTCGCTACCAGGTGAAAGACCGTGGCATAGGTTTCCAGTTTGAACAGCTCCGTGACTTCAACGGTTCCGGTCTTTGCCAAGCGGCTCAGATCATTGCGTTCAAGATCCACGATCATCAGCAGCTCGGCCTGATCCTTTTCACTTGCCATCAATTCCCTGCTGTTCGCAGCGTCTTCTTCCGGTGTTTTGCCCCGGGGGCGGGTGCCTTTGATGGGCCGGGTCTCAATGATCCGGTCCTTGACCTGGATGAACCGTTCCGGTGAAGCGGAAACCACCTGAAATTCGCCGATATCGAGATAGGCGGCAAAGGGGGCTGGATTCACCTGGCGCATCTTTCCATATAGGGTTTGGGCACCTCCTTCTATATTGCAGTGAAACCGCTGTGTATAGTTAGCCTGATAAATGTCACCCCTGCAGATATAGTCCCGGACCCGCTCAATCGCGTTCAAATAGGAATCCTTGGTCATATTCGTCTCAAATACCGGTGGCACGATCCGGGGCGGCAGCTTGCGCATGGCAGCCTCCGGCCCTTTTTTGCGAAGCAGGTCCATGACCCTCTCATAGCAGTGCTCCGGCTCCGGTTCCCATTCTGAGATCACCATGGAAAGACGGCCCAACTGATGATCTACGATCAGTGCCCAGTGATAAAAGCCCAACCAGATTTCAGGAAAAGGAATATCCCGGTCAGCAGTGTCGGGCAAGCGTTCCAGACGGTCCTTCAAGTCATAGGAGAAGGCCCCGATGGCGCCGCCATAAAAGGGCAGCGGGCCCCGGTGACTGGATTCATAGCGCTTCAGCAGGGCTTCCAAACCCTGGAAAGGCTCCCCCATGCAGTGTTCTGATTCGCCCCGGCGTTTCAGGCTGTATCCTTCCCCATGGCTTTGAAAGCACAGGTGAGGATCGGCAGAGATGATTGAATAGCGCCCCAGGCCCCCTGCATCTACGCCGCTTTCCAACAGGACCGGGTGGGGCTCACCCTCAAGGCAGCAGAGAATCTCGTAGGGGTTCAGATCCACATTGACGGGATAGGTTTTTGGAATCACTGCGATTCTTTCCAATGCTTTGCCTCCACTAAGAAGTTCTGTAAAAGTGCCATGCCCATCTCCGTGAGAATCGCCTCTGGATGAAACTGAACCCCTTCCACCAGCTGGGTCTTATGCCGTATGCCCATGATTTCTCCGGCATCTGTCCAGGCGGTTATTTCCAGGCATTCCGGCAGGGATTCCTTATCCAGTACCAGGGAGTGGTATCGGGTCACCCGCAGGGGGTTGTTCAATCCTCTGAATACCCCTGCATTCCCATGGGTGATAGCATGCACCTTCCCGTGAACCGGCTCCAGCGCCTTAATGACAGTCGCGCCGAAAGCCTGCCCGATGGCCTGATGCCCCAGGCAAACGCCCAGGATCGGAATCCTGCCCGTGAAGCAGCGGATCACCTCCAGGCTCACCCCGGCTTCATCCGGCGTTTTGGGGCCGGGAGAAATCACAATGCAGTCCGGATTCAGCGTTTCAATCTGGGCACAGGTGATGGCGTCATTGCGGTAAACCGCCACGTCCTCCTGCAGGCCTTGTAAATACTGTACAAGGTTATATGTGAATGAATCAAAGTTATCGATCATCAGAATCATCTGAAATCTCCTCGCTATCAAGGCTTGCTTGTTGTCATTATAACTTTGCCCTTTGGGAGCGTCAACGTAAAAACACACAATTGTAGCCTGATAAAGCGCCGCAAAAAAAGGGATCTGCCGAGGCAGATCCCTAAAGATATTTTTCCTTTTCCATTTCCAAACCCTTCATATTCAGCACCGTGATGATGTTCTTTTTCACATCCACCAGCCCCTTATCCTTCAACTCCTGAATCAGCCGGTTCAGGCTCCTGAGTGATGTGGCCAGTTCTTCTGCCACCAGAGGTTTATCCCAGGCGATGCTGAGCTTTTCCTGCTTCTTGGTAAGCAGCAGGATTTCATTGATCAAACGGAATTGCAGGGGATACAGGGCATCCTCCGACATTTTCTTGGATTTCAGGTAAAACTTGTTGCAAATGGTTTCCAGGATGAACAGGGAGAACTCGCAATCGTTGGAGATCCATGCCATGTAGGCTTCCCGCGGAATAGACAGCACCGTTGTATCCTTGATGGCCTTCACCGTACAGATGCCGTACTTTTCCTGCATGACTTCCAGTTCACCGAAGATATCACCGCTTTCCAGCAGGTTCTGAATGTGGCTCTTCCCGCCGGGGGTTTCGTAAAAAACCTTCACAAGCCCCTCGACGATGTAATGGAAGGCCTTAACACGCCCCCCCTGCTCCACGATATCCTCACCGGCCCGATAAGTGACCTGGACCATCTTTTTCTTATACTCTTCCGGACATTTGTCCAGCAGGGATGAAAATCTGCGCTCCATTCCCCAGCCTCCCTACATGCTACTTCGGATTGTTCTTCACTGCCTCTGCCATCATCCGGCCGATTTCCAGAAGTCCTTCAAATTCAGAGTTCTTCGGCGTACAGGTGGCTTCCACCGACGGACCGATTTTTTCCCACTTAACCCGATCCGCAAACGCATTCAGATTGTTCACGCCCCCACCGCTCCAGGACTTACAGCCAAAAACGCTGAGGAACCGGTTCTTCAAGCCGCTGTGCTCAATTTTGTTGACCAGGGATTCCATGGCGGGGAACAGGTGGGTATTGTAGGCACAGGAGCCCAAGATCACTCCTTTGTAACGCCAGATATCACTGATGATGTAAGACAGATGGGTTTTGGACGCATCATAGACACGCACATTCTTAACGCCATGCTCAGAAACGACTCGAGCCACAAAATCCGCCATTTTAGCGGTGTTTCCGTACATCGTGCTGTAAACGATGACCACACCTTCTTCGGCTTCATACCGGCTCCATTTGTCGTAATAATCCACAATCACCCCTGGATTGCTGCGCCAGATAGGCCCGTGCGTGCTGAGAATCACGTTGATTTCCACATCTGCCAGCCGTTTCAGCGCCCGCTGTACGATGGGGGAATAACTGGCTACGATATTGGAATAGTACCGTCGGATTTCATCCTCATAGAATTCAATGTTCACTTCATCATCAAAAATACCGCCGTCCAGGGAGCCGAAGCCGCCGAACGCATCCATGGAGAACAGGAGTTTATCGGTCTTATCGTAGGTCATCATGGTTTCCGGCCAGTGAATCATGGGGGTGATGAAGAAGGTGAGCTTGTGGTAGCCCAGGTCCAGTTCGTCCCCTTCCTTGATTTCATACCAGTTCTTCGTGATTCCGTAGAAATTGTTGATAAATTCAAAGGTTTTCTTGTTTCCGACAATCTGAACATCCGGATACGCGGCAATCACGGCCTGCATGGAGCCTGAATGATCCGGTTCCATATGATTGACGATAAGATAATCCACCTGGCGATCTCCGATGATTTCCTTGATCTTGGCCAGGTACTGCTCCGTCTTATTGAATTTCACCGTATCGACCAGGGCGATTTTCTCATCATTGATCAGGTATGAGTTATAAGCCACCCCTTTATCCAGTGGCCAGAAGTTTTCGAATAGAGTTGTTTCACGGTCATTGACACCAATCCAGTGAACGTTGTTCATAATGGGTACACGACAATCCATAGGTTCCTCCTGTATAATGTATTCATTCCTATCTTACCGATTTGCAGGACTTACTTCAAGATTAATTATGAGGAATTGTCAGGATAAATTCAGCACCCCCGAAAGTACCATTTTGAGCACGGATCGTCCCGCCGTGCCTTTCAGCGATGGTCTGAGCAATTGTCAGGCCGATGCCCGCACCGCCGAGGGTTCCTTTGTAGAATCTTTCGAAGATGCGCCCGGACTCTCCCGCTTCAAAGCCCTTGCCATCATCCTCAATGCGGATGGTTCCGACATGGCCGTCATCGCTGAGCACGATCCGGACCCGGGATGCCGCATAGCGGACACCATTCCCTAGAATATTGATGAGGCACTGGATGATGCGGTCCTGATCCATCATGGCGGTGAAGTCTTTTTCCTGAACCAGCTCCAGCTCGATCCGCTGTTCCCGGGCATAGCCCCCGACGGCGTCCACCGCCTGGTTGAGGACTGCGGCGGCAGAGCATTCCCTGAAGCTGTAGGCGGAATCCTGGTTTTCAAGTTTTGAAAGAAGAAGCAGATCCTCAACCAGCCGCTTCAGCCGCTGACTTTCCTCGATAATGATATCCAGGCTTTTCTCGGCATCGTCCCCTGCCAGGATCCCGTCCTTGATGCCCTCCGCATACCCTTGCACAGACATGAGGGGAGTTTTCAGTTCATGGGAAATATCCTGGAGCAATCGGGTCTGGGCCTCATCTGCCAGCTTCAGCTTCCAGGCCATCCGATTGAATGTCTCTGCCAGAGTCTGGATCTCATCACGGCTCTCAATCGTCACCGGCGTATAGCTCCGCGTGGAGAACGCCTCCACCGCATGGACCAATTTTTTCAGAGGCCTGCCGATCCGGCGCTGTTGAAGCAGGCTGAATCCGAACGCAACCACGCCTCCAAGGACAAGGCTTGCACCCAGGATCATAAAGACGCCCCGGTTCACCCCGCTGACATCATCGGTTTTCGTGAAGAGGTAAAGCGCCCCGCTGCGCCCGTTCTCCGCGGATTTGAAAGGGATTTCCACGTACACATACGCGCTTTTTTCGTTCTTCAGTTCGTTGAGGACCTTCTGCAATGATTCAGGCTGCAAATCATTGATATTGGTGAATCGGATATTGCCCTGTGCATCCACCAGAGCCATCTTCGCGTTGACGACCTTACCTGCAACCCTTATCTCCTGCAGACTTCGGAGAAGCTGGACCCGCTTCTGCCGGTCAGTTGCGGTTCCGTCCTTCAGGGTCTGCATGGTATCCAGGGCCTTGACAATATTCTGGCCGGCTGACCGGAGCTCCGTCTTTGCCGCTTTCCTGAAATACAGCGGAATCAGAAAAGAGAACATAAGAAAAACCACAATCAGGGTAATGCCCAATGTGGTAAGATTGGTCAGGAATATCCGGCGTCCAATGACATTATGGTGTGACTGTGATTTTGTATCCATATCCCCATACCGTTTCTATGGCTGCAACAGCTTCTGCCTCTTTGAGCTTCTTCCGGATGCGTTTGACCAAATCGTCCACCGCCCGCAAATCCCCCAGGTAATCATACCCCCAAACCTTCTCCAGCAGCTGTTCCCGGGTAAAGGGCATTTCCTGATGCCGTGCGAAAAATTCAAGCAGCTCATATTCCTTGGCTGTCAGTTTCAGTTCCCCGACAGGGGTTGAAACCACACGCCGCGCGGTATCCACTGAAAGATTCCCAACCTGGGAGGATTCTGCCGGAACAGCTGCCCGGTCCATCCTTCTGAAGATATTGCGGATCCGCGCCACCAACTCCCGGGGGCTGAAGGGCTTCGCCAGGTAATCATCCCCGCCGATCTCGAGCCCCAGAATCCGGTCTATTTCCTCATCCCGGGCCGTTACAAAGACGATGGGCAGCTCAGAGGTCTTTCTGACTTCCCGACATACCTCCAAACCATCCATGCCCGGCATATTCACATCCAGCACAATCAGGTCCGGCTTTTGCCGTCCGAATTCGGCCAATGCCGATTTGCCTTCAGAAAAACCGGTGACCAGATACCCTTCCTTTACTAGGTACTTCTCAATCAGATCCCGGATCCGGGGTTCATCATCCACGACAAATATGTGTTTCATAGACACCTCTATGATTAAGCGTTGTGATGGCGCATGCAACATCGTATAATTATTATACCTGAGTTCCTGTTTAGCCGCCAGTCGGATAAGTCGTTCATATGGAGAGTCCCATGAATAGAGAAGCCATTCGCCATGCGCTGACAAAAACACCGGAAGTCACATCGCCTTTTCAGGAGTTTGCCGTTATGATTCCGCTGTTCTCAGCCGAGGGTGAAATCCACGTGCTTTTTGAAGTCCGCAGTAAAAATCTGAATAGCCAGCCCGGTGAAATCTGCCTGCCGGGCGGACGCCTGGAGATCGATGAAGCCCCCAGGAGCACCGCACTCCGTGAAACCTGTGAAGAACTGGGAATCTGCCCGGAGAAGGTGGAGCTCTTAGGTGCCACACCGCCCCTGTACACCCCCTTCCGCTACGCGTTGCATCCCTTTGTCGGCTGGTTGGCCCCCTTTTCGTTCCCTGAGGATATCCGGATGAACCCGGATGAAGTCGCCTCCGTCTTTTCGGTGCCTCTGCGCTGGTTCCTCAGCCAGGAGCCGTTGGAATACACGGTGACATCGCAGTTCGATTTCCCCGAGGATTTCCCCTACCATCTGATTCAAAACGGCCGTCAGTACGCCTGGAAATCCACCACGTATCCGATTCTTTTCTACATTTATGAAAACACAATCATCTGGGGCATGACCGCAAAAATCATTGCCGACTTCTGCCAGCAGATCACTTCAAAAAATGAATTGGGCCATCCCTGATTTTTAATGGGATAGCCCTTTTCATCTGTCACAAGCATGATTGGTAAATATCACATATTCAGTTTTCAAACGCTTCGGTATTTCTATAACAACGCCTCCATTTCCTGACTGCTTTCAACGAACATACTTTTTCAAATACTTTCCGTAAATCAGGGGTGTGATAGGTGTGTCGGTGTTGGATCTACATCCTTAGGTCATCCTTGTGACAGGATTTATATGAACTCCCACGAGGGAAGTTTCATACCATTATTATACCCACTGTTTAAGATTTTAAACATGGCCCCCGTCAAATCCATCGGTTTCCTCAACAATTTCTTCCATGAGGAACCGGTCACGCTCCACATGGATCTGGAACTCCTGCTCCGCCCTCTTTTTATGGTATTTCATATGGATATTGTGGGCATCCACCTTGTAAATCTCCAGGTCGTCGATGAGGCGGGGCTTCACAAACTCCTCCATCAGCACATTCCGGAGATCCCGCACTGAAAACACGCTGACATCGCTGAGACCTGACATGAGCGCCATCAGCCTGCTTTCCAGCTGGCGATTCACCTGTTGGACATGGACATCAGCTGCCCGGGTTTTGATGGATTCCAGCAGGAATCCGAGAAGCATTGTCAGCCACAGTGCGATGATGATGGTATTCAACATGGTTATCGCCTCCTTAGTTGTTATTCCATATATACCAAGGTCATCGGCGGTTTATTCACCCAATCCATATTTTTATCTGAGTGCAGCTGTCCATCAGTTGATGTAAACCCTTCCAAGAGGTAAAATAGGACCATAGCGAATCCGAGGTGATCCCATGAACAAAGCGGCATTTTTTGATATAGACGGAACCCTGTACCGGGATTCCCTGATGATTGAACACTTCAAAAAGCTTCTTAAATATGAAGTCCTGGACCAGAGCCTTTGGCACACCCATGTGAAGCAGACCTACGAGAACTGGCATAAGCGCCGGGGGAATTATGACGATTACATGATGGAACTGGCTACCATCTACATTGAATCTCTGAAAGGCCTTGAGAAGAGCAAGATGGAATTCGTAACCAGCCAGGTCATCGATTTGCAGGGCGACAAGGTCTATATGTACACCCGGAACCGCATCCAGTGGCATCTGGATAATGGGTTCAAGGTTTTCTTCATTTCAGGCAGCCCTGATTACCTGGTGAAAAAAATGGCCCAGCGCTACGGCGTCACCGACTGCGTCGGCTCCCACTACCTGGTGGATGAAGAGAACCGGTATACCGGGGAAGTCCTGAAAATGTGGGATTCGGAAAGCAAATTCTTGGCTATCCAACGGTTTGTGGAACAATATGCCATCGATTTGGACAGCAGCTATGCCTACGGGGATACCAACGGGGACCTCTCCATGTTCAATCTCGTGGGCCATCCCATTGCCATCAATCCCACCCGGGAGCTTCTGATCAATCTGCGGGCCGATGCCCGCCTCTCCCAGATCACCGAGGTCATTGTGGAACGGAAGGATGTCATCTATCAATTGAAACCTGATGTCTGCTTCATCGCATTCACCGATATCTCTGACCAGATCGAATAGTCCCGTCCCCATAGAAAAAGCGTACACCGGAGCAGTTCGCCCGTGTACGCTTTTGTTGTCTATTATGCGTTGATTCCCGCCGGATCTGGCAGCTGCTCTTCGGAGCTCCTCTTTTCCAGCCTTTGTCCCAGCCTGATCTTCACCAAATGGCTGCCGATGAAGAACCAGACGACACCAAAAGCCGTGACCGCCGCAATGTTTCCTGAAAAAACACCGATGGGTGTCCCTTTCAATAAGATGTCTCGGACCGGGCTGAGAAGGTGGATCAGAGGCCAGCACAGCTTAATGGCCACTGTCAGCACCGGCGGCATCTGGCTGATGGGCCACATATAGCCTGCCAGCAGAAAGGTTGGCGTGCTGAGCATCATACAGATCTGAGTGGCCACCAGACGGTTCCTGAAAACCGCTCCCAAGGTCATGGCACTGCCCAGGAGACTGAAAAGGTACACCGCCATCAAACAGATTGCCCAGACCGGGTTTCCGGCAAATTCTACGCCAACCGCCTTGTTCAGGGCCAGCAGACATAGCCCATAGGAGAGAAGCGCCGCCGAAATGTATACCACACCTTTTCTAAACGGATTCACCGGATCTTCAATGAAGTTGGGCACGAATACCGAGAGGAACAGCTGCTGAATCACGACCATCAGCAGGCCTGGCATGATGTAGTACTTATAGGACAGCTTTGAGTCGTACAGGACCCGTCCCTGAAACTGAAAGAGTTTTGCCAGTTTCTCCGCAGATTCCGGGCTGGCATCGTGGCCTTCGAAGACCTTGATGGAAACCCCTGCGTTCAGGGTGTTCAGAATCTCTCCCGCCGTTGCCAGGGCATTATTGCCGATGGCGATATTGGCACCGTCCACCAGCAGCAGCGCACCGGTATCCCTGCCCCGCCGGATATCCTTCTCAAAGCCCTGGGGGATGAATACGCCCAGATGGATCTTTTTATCTGCCATGAGCGCCTTGAAGTCCTGCTGATTCGTTGGGGTTTCTGTGACCACGAACCGGTCGCTGTCATCAAAGGTCTGGATGATCATCCGTGAAACCGAGCTGTGATCCTGATCCAGTACCCCTACCGTGATATCGTTCAGATAATCATTGTAGTAAACAAACCCGAAAAAAAACGTAAAGAACAGGGGCCCCAGGACAAGGAGAATCATGTTCTTGGGGACTTTTATGAATTTAAGGGCTTCTTCACGCAGGATTTGCATGGCGCTGCCCCCTTTCGCTCAGTTTTTCGCGGAACTGCTCAAAGATCATGGCAAAACCCAGAGCCAGGACTCCTGAGGAAAACAGGAAGATGCAGTGACCTGTGAGATTTCCATTGACCCCTTTCAAAAGCAGATCCCGGAGCACCTCACCATAATGGGTGAAGGGCATGACCCAGGCCAGTTTTTGATAAAAGACCGGCATGGAGCTGAGGGGCCATGTGTATCCCGAAAGAATGGAACTGGGGATGAACCATATGGCAGCAGCCTGAGATGCCAACACCTTGTTCCAGAATACCGTCGACAGCATCACCCCTGCAGAAGAAACCGTAAAAGAGAACAGCAGGCTTAAAACCACAATCGGCAGCAATCCGCTTTTCATCGGCACTTTAAACAGGAGGATCTGGACACCGATCACCACCATCAGTGACAGAAAACCGATCCCCGTATAAGCCAGGGCTTTCGAGCCCAGATAAGTTCCCAGAGTTCTTCGCTTCTCCCGGTCCACACAGGATGCCGCCCCCATGGCCAGACCGACCTGCACCAAACACGTCATCATCCCGGGCATCAGGAAGTTCAGGTAGTTCCGGGTTGGGTTCCCCAGCAATCTGCTTTGGAAAACCAGTGAAGCCGCCGCACTTTTTGCCTGACTGCCTGTCAGGTTGAATTGATCCCTCAGTTTTTCCTGAAGCAGCTCACTTTTTATTTCCAGCAGAATTTCGGAGGATGCGATTTTGGTGAAGGAAGCGGCCGAAAGCTGGCTGCCATCCACCACGGTCATCAGCTTGGGTGCTTTTCCATTGATCATATCTTCTGTGAAATGCCTTGGAATGACCAGGCCAAAAACGGCCTTTCCCTCTTGGATCATGACCGGAACCGCCTCAGGCGTCTCGGCATAGATCGTGACCGCAAAGGTGTCATGGTTATCATAAGCAGTGACGATTTTCCGGCTTAATGCACTGTTATCCCCCATATAGACAACCGTGGGAAGCTCATGCAGCTGCCGGCTGCTGATCATCCAGCAGCAGAGCAGGTTCACCAGTTGTGGCAACAGGATAATCAGCAACAGGGGAACGATGTATTTTTTAAGCTTGATCATCCGGCAGCCCTCCTTATTGTTGAAGGTCTACAAAGGCCGTCATTCCCGGGCGCAGAACCTTATCCGATTGTGTGATCCGAACCTTGATGCCATAGGAAACCAGATCGAACTCACCGTTTTCGTTACTGGCTTTTTTCACGGCATAGTCCGGGTTGGGATTCAGCCGCATCACCTTGCCTGCAAAGACCTGATCCCCATATGCCGGCACGCGGACCTTAACGGCCTGGCCTTCTGAGAACTTGGGCAGCTGCAACTCATCCACCTCTAATTCGACCCACACATCCGTAAGATCCGTAAGCGTAGCCAGGCTCATCCCGGTTGACACCAGCTCTCCCTGGTCGGTATTGATCATCGTTACAATGCCGCCGATGGGCGCATTGATCAAGGCATCGGTCAGGTAGGTATCCACTTCCTGAACCCCTGCCATGGACTGCTGATATTTTTCTTGGGCCACCACCACATTGCTGCTGGCTGCGGCCACTGAGCCATTCGCTGCAGCCACCTGTGCCTGGGCTGCATTGATATCCTCCTTGCGCGCCCCTTCCTTGGCCATATCCAGATCCTGCCGCGCGATATCCAGCTTGGTTTCCACTTCATCCAGCTGGGCCTGAGAAGCCGCTCCGGCGTTAAACAGAGACAAGACCCTGTCATACCCTTTTTTAAGGATATCGTAATTTGCCTGAGCTTTATTGATTTCCTGTGACCGGGCTCCGTTCTTTGCCTTCTGCAGGGTCGCCTCCGCCACCTGCAGCTGTCCCTGGGCCGCCTTGAGCTGTGCCTCCGCGGCGCTGACACCCGCTGCTGCGGCCTGGGCCTGAGCACTGAGGCCGTCTTTTTTCGCCGTAATATCCTTGGCATCGATCACCGCGATGGGATCCCCCGCTTTCAGGGTCTGTCCTTCCTCCGCAATCATTTCTGAAATCTTGCCGGGAATTTTGGCGTTGATGTCCACGGACCGAGCTTCAATGGTCCCTTGAAACTCTGTTTTGGCGCTGCCGTCCTGTGCGCCCGCCGCGCATCCGCTAAAAATCAAAAGACCGGACAAGACCAGCAGTGTTATTTTTAATCTGTCGTAATTCATATCAGCGCCTCCAACTTTAAATGAACATTCATTCATTATATTCGATAGTATTTATTATAGTCCCACACTGCTGTTTTGTAAATCCTGTTCTGCAATTATAATATCCGCCCCCGTGGGCGGATCCTCTGTTTTGCGATGCACGATTTTTGTTTTTTTACAATGGATTTGGGTATATATCCTATGCATCATATATCGTTCTCCAGAAGGTGAGTTTATGGATTTCTCAATGATCCAAAATGTATCTGCGGCAACACTGCGATCAAAAGGGAAAACCTACTCGGTTTCCGGGGCGCCGGTGGCCGAGCAAGCGAGTATACCCTCTTTTAAAGGTGCCTCCTCCACGGGTACGGGCATTTTCAATACGACTTCACTCAGATCCGGTCTCGTCTCATCGAACACCCGGGCGGCTGTGCAGACCATTACCAGCGATATTCACAAGCAGCAGGGCTTGGCCACTTACGCCAAATACATGCATGCCATCAGAGATAATCGGTTCAGAACCCGTTATGATCTCCTCATATAAAAACCTCTGTCAGCGTTAACCGACAGAGGTTTGTTCGTTAAAAGCTCATTTCCGCGCCATTCCGTGCCAGCCACTGCGTTCTGGTCTCATGATCCGGCAGGATCTTTCCGACAAGCCGCCAAAAGGATCGGTCATGGTTCATATGCACCAGATGGCACATCTCGTGCACCACAACATAGTCCAGTACCTCCAGGGGGGCCATGATCAGCTTCCAGTTGAAAACAATCTTCCTATCGGAGCTGCACAGGCCCCATTTTGAGGGGGTGTCCTTTATCTCCACGGAAGAAGGTTTGACTTTGAATTGGCTCTGGTAGTAAGCGATCCGTTTAAGGATCAACTGACGGCATTCCCGGTTATAGAATTTCAGCAGGGCCGCACGGATAGCCGCTTCGTCTGCTGTGGCCACAGCGATTGAAAGCACCTTGCCATTGAATGAAACCTTGCTTTTTTCAAGCCCTGGGGTCTCCTGTATTTCAATGGGATATGCCTGCCCCAGATACAGGAACGACTCCCCTTCCATAAAGCGCTTTTCCTGGGGCTGTTCAAAAATACCGGACTTCTGCTGTATCCGCGCCAACTGTTCCAGAATCCATGGGGCTTTATCCTCAATGGCTTGGACCAGCCGGGCTTCCTCCGTCCCCCTGGGGGCTTTCAGCTTAACGAATCCCGAAGGATCGATGCTGAGGATGATTTTCTTCCGTTTTTCATAGGCGATGGTGTAGATGATTGATTGCCCTTTGTGTATGAGTTCCATATTTCTTTTAAGAAACCTCCGATGATAAAGCCGTAGTGCCTGCATGTCGACCTTCCTATTATACTCTTTATGGACACCCACGCAAGGGATGGGATTGCAGCGGCGCGCTTCACGGGTCGGGGCTTCTGTGATATCCTAACAGCGTCTTCTATGACGATGTCCCTCTCAATCTCTGAAAAGGAAGGTCCCATGACACACACCGCCTTTAAAATATCTCTCATGCGCGTGATCTACTCGTTCTTTAAGAATTTTATCATGATTTTCGTCAATATCTATCTGTGGCAGACCGGCCACAGCATTCAGGCGGTAGCTCTGTTCAATCTGTTCAACTACCTGGCAGCCTCCGCTTCCTTTCATCTGGGGAATCTCGTGGCGCTCAGAAACGGCCGTATCAATTACCTGCTTTCCTCCCTGTCCTTTATCGCCCTTTTCCTGATTGCCATTTGGCAGGGAGAAGATACCTGGCGGTATGCAGCCTGGATCGGTATCCTGGGCGGTCTGGGAGACGGTTTCTTTTTCTTTAATCTCAATACCTTTCAGGCCAGTGAGCTGAACAAGGATGAGATGGATCATTTCATGGTCTGGATGGGGATTGTCACCAAGGTCACATCCATCCTGTCGCCGTTGATTTCAGGTCTGCTGACTGCTCTGTACGGCTTCCGCGCCATGGCAATGACCCTCCTGGCACTTCTGATTTTCCAGTTTGCCCTGGCACTCACCCTGCCTGCCGGTCGGGTCGGCTCTCTCCCGCGATTCAATTTCAAAGCCATGTGGGAACGTCCGTCTCTGCGCAGCACCCTGCTGACCCACGTGGTCCGGGCCCCTTACAACGAGTTCACGATCCTCACCAACAGCGTGTTCATTTACATCCTGACCCAGAATGAAGCCCTGACCGGTGTCCTGAACAGCACCTTCGCCATCGCCTCAATCCTGATGTTCTGGGTTTATCGGCTGCTCCAGAAAAAATGGACCCGCCGCCATCTGATGTTTTCCGGGGCGATCGCCCATACCGCAGCTATTTTCTTCCTGTTCCAGCCTTCACTGGTCTCGTTCATCCTGTATAACCTGGCCACCGCCATCGGTGGGGCATTCTTCGGGCAGCCTCTGACCGGGGTTCAGATCCATTGTGCCAAAGCCCACGCTTCGGATGAGGCGGAGATGCTGGGGATCCTGCAAACCCGGGTGATTCTCCTCACCCTGGGCCGCTGTCTCTTTTTCGGGGCGGTTTATCTCTGGTACTCCGGTTTTGAATCGCCGCTTTATATGGGCCTGCTCCTTTGCAACTTATTCATCCCCCTGCTGAGCTACCGGATGATCCGGGAAGAAGTATGAAAACACCAGGTTTAACCGTGAACCTTTTGTACAATGACGACAAGTTGTTATCATATATTACAAATTCGTAAAATAAATTTGAATTAACAAAACATTTCGGGTATATTAATCCACAAATCACTGTTCACTATCATCTTTCGCTCAACCTTGTTAAGGGAGGATCTATGCAGCTCAGAAAAAAACTCGGCATTGAATACGGAGATATCAATCTCAACATAAGCGATGATGACCAGATCAAATACATCAATTTCAAACTGGCGGCGCTAGGTCTGCCGGTGTATCGGTCAGAAGCGGATTCCAAGGATTCCGGCGCTTATTTCATCGATCTGTTCGATGGGATCATCAAGGACTATCAGGAAAAAATACGCATGGTCAATGTCCATGAAATCGGCATCAATAAGCGCATCAACCGTTTTTTCAGTGACTACATGAAAGTAAGCGCCGGCACCGTCAAGGTGGTGGACAGCTATTTCACCCTGGACCATTACGGCTTGGCCCGCACCCTGTCACTGCCCCCCGGCTGTGACACATATGCCAATGAGTATGTGCATAGCTACAGGATCAAGCAGGGGATCCTGAATAATCCCAAGAATGACCGCAGAACCACGGAGGGCTCTTTTCACATCGTTGAGGGGGGGCTCGCTGTTCCGTTTGATAAAAAAGCGGTGCCAAAGGGCACCTTCCTGAAGCTTTACAAGGAAGCGGTGAACCCGCCGGAGGAATTGAAGGAGCTGCCCTTCACCGCGAATCAGGCGGAAAAGGCCAAGACTTTTGTCTCTCTGCTGATCAAGCCCATCGTTTCTCCTGAAGTCCCCGGTGTCATGAAAGAAAAAACCATGGAAATCCTGTTGACTGCCCCGGGGAGCCTGGTTTCCAATCTTGATTTTGTTGAATCCGTGTTCGGCAATGCGGGGGATCCCAGCTTGCACCTGAATGACTCCGGGCTTGATGTCGACGGGTGGTCCGGGCAGACCGGGCATATCCTCCTGGCTCCCCACTTGACGAAGCTGCGGAAAATGGACGTTGGCCTCCCCCATTATGATGTGGCCACTGAACGACAACGGCGGGACGGCATGTGCTATACGGATGAAAACGAGCTCTACAATGAAGGTCAGGCCTTCAAACTGACCTGTAGGGATAAAAGCGGTGTTGCGGTAACCTTGATTGCCGACAACTATTTCGGCTACTCCAAAAAAGAGGTGAAGACCCAGATCAGCTTTGCCGCCAATTCATATGGCAATGCTGAAGAAGAACACGCGGGGGGGACCATCGCTTACCCCCGGCTGAACCTTGGGGAGAATTTCAATGCCCGGGATAACGCCACCCTGGTGGGATACACCTTCGCGGAGGTCAAGGACCGTTTTGGTTCAATGATGACGCTGCACCCGGATAATTACGGTGTGGATAAGACCTTCAGCACAATCATTTATCTGCCTGAAAATGTTGAAATCGATCTGCATGGCACGTCCATCAAATGGGAGCACGCAGGGGAAATAAAAAGTCTGAAATTGCTGCCTACAAACATGTATATCCTGCCCAACGGCGATAAGATCCACATGGAAAAGCATCCCTCCGCCCCGGCATGGAAGCTGGTGGGTACCGAACCGGAAGGCACGTTCTGCCATAAGCCCTGCACGGTTTCAGGGGGCGGCAAATCAGAAATCTCCAAATCCCTGAGCAACTCCATCATCTATGGCAACTATTATGTCCATGATTTAGAAAAAGACCTGGACCACGTGGAAAAGATCCTGAATTATGACTACAGCAAGCGGTGGCGGGTGGAACCCACCCGAACACGGCCCTCACGGTCCATCCTCTCCATTAAGAGAACCCTGGGTTCCGTCATCAAGCTGTTAACCCCTTCTCCTGCCTATACGGATGAATTCAACACCTACCTGGAAGCCATCCCCAACCACGTCAAAGCACTGGTATTCCTGGTGAAGCGGTTCTACCAGGTATCCTGGCAGGATGACTGGCGCAGCCATTTTTCCGTGGACATCATCAACGGCAGACCGGGCAACGAGGTGAAGTTCAATGACCGCAAGGTTCGGCCCAGCTACCTTCGTGTCGGGTTCGAAGAGGACCACTCCTGGCGCGTCTTCAAACTGCGGATGGATTTCATGCCCGCCGAGAAAATCCAGACGGAGGATGACATCACCGCCTCTGTCATGGTACCCGCCGGTCGCCTTGAAAACCTCAATCCCGAATACCAGAACGGCAGCTATAAATTCTCAAAGAACTGCGAATACCGGTTCTTCCAACGGCCGGATGACGCCGTCCACAAGGGATACGACCGACAGGCGGAGAAAGACCTTTCCAGCAACAATCTCTTTGTAACCAATTTTGAACCCTTGGATAAAAAAGCGGTCCAGGAAATCAAAGAGGATGTAATGGGGTATATTTCGTACACCGAGCCTGTTAAGGAACACATTGAGGCCTTCTTGAAGGGCAACGACACCTACTGTGTCGTATCCTCCGAGCCAAGGATTGTCGACGGAAAGCCCACCAAGAATCCACGGTACCTTGAAACGCGCTCTGACTTCATCGATCCCTTGAAGAACTATGTGGCCGAGGTTGGCACACGGCTTGCGCGAAAAATCCCCACGGATAGACCTGTCCTCATGCCGGTGAACGCCATCTTGGCAGGCCGCAGGAACAATCCTCCAGGCCTTGAAAAGGGCAAGAAGATCCTCCCCCTCAGCGTATACAACCCCATCCATTACCAGGAGCTGCCGGAGCTCTTTATGGACCTGATCAGCAGTCTGACCGGAAAATCCCCGTCAACGACCGGAGCCGGATCTGAGGGCGCCCTGACAAAAGGCCCCTTCAATATGCTGCTGCCGATCTACGACCTCAACAGCGCACTCCTGGCCTACGCTTTGGGGGATTATGCGGTCTACACCACTCCGGCCGGACACATTGGACCCAAGGTCCGGGTGGATCATGACATTTCCATGCTGGTGCCTGAAATATGGGCGCGGCTAACGGAAAAAGAACGTGATCCGAGAAACCTGATCGCAGAGGGTGCCCTTGAAAAAGTGGAGGACTTTGTCCACAACGGTGTGCCCGTACCCGCTAGCAGACTGGGGTACAGGGTTACAGAGGTCTTCTCCTACAGCTACTTAGGGAAGATTTTCGATGAACCCCAAACGATTTTTGATGAGGGGATCCTTCGGCCTGAAAAACAGGATCTCGAGGCCTTTGTGGATGGAGTCCTGAACATTGCAAACGGCCATAAGAAGTCGGCACTTTCCTATTTTGAGGATGGCAGTGCCGCCGCGGCAATTCCGCCATTGAAAGCACTGCTGGCAATCATGGCGCATGGCAGCTATGAGGGACACGGCATTGAATCCCGTGAAGTAAGAGACTTGTTCAAGAAGGAGACGATTCTTAAAAGCGAATGGTACCGGAGAAGGCTTAAGAACAAACAGCAGCTGGAAATCAATCTGGCTGAGCAAAAAATCGCCAATCTCACGGCCTTCATCTCCAATCCGATCAACCAGTCGATCATCAAAGAGTTCAAATATGATGAGCGGCTGGAAAGAATCCACACCGAACGGAAGATGCTTGAAACGGATGGGTATCTTGAAACATTGGTGGGCACCCTGGGTGCGGATGTCTTGTAAATCAATCCTCAATCTACGAAAAACAGCCTGCGGCGGATTTCGTCCGTTACAGGCTGTTTTATTTTGAAAAGATTCTTCGGTTGTCATGCAATTTCTTTCAGAGGTGTTTCCGTATTGACACCCAGGCGCTTCATCTCTCTCACGATGAATATCCCTGTAATGCCGGATGCGACCAAATCCGCAAGGGGTCCGGCATACAGTACACCGTTCACCCCAAAGAATTTCGGAAGGATCAGCAGGGCCGGTATCAGAACCACCACCTGTCGGGAGAGGCTGAGGAACATCGCTTGCTTTGGCTTCCCTGTGGCTTGGAAATAATTAGCTGAAACGATCTGGAATCCGATGATCGGCAGGAACACCAGGAATACGCGGAGAGCGTGGGAGCCGAATGCAATCAGCTCCGCATCCTGGGGATTGAAAAAGCTGACGATCTCCCGGGAGTACACCTGAGTGACGATGAATCCGAAGACGACAATGGCGGTTGCGCTGATAGTCGCCAGCTTCAATGCCTGTTTGACCCGTTCATATTTTTTTGCGCCGTAATTGTAGCCAAGGATGGGCTGAACCCCTTGATTGATGCCGAATATCGGCATCAGGAACAGGACCGCAACACTGTTGACCACCCCCATGGCAGAGACGGCAACATCCCCGCCGTAAGCCGTCAACGAGCGGTTCATGATGATATTCAGCAAGCTGGCCGCCATCTGCATGGCAAAGGGCGCCGATCCCATCGCCAGGATTCTGTTAACGGAGCCCCAATCCAACCGCATATTCCGCAGGTGGATTTTCAAGGCACTCCGCCCGCCGAAGTAGTAGTACATTACCCACAGGGCTGATACGAATTGAGAAAGGACCGTTGCAAAAGCCGCTCCTTTGATTCCCCAGTGAAACACAAAGATGAACAGGGGATTCAGCATCGCATTCAGAATGGCCCCGGCCAGCATGGTGATCATGGCGATCCGCGGCTGTCCTTCTGAACGGATGAAGTTGTTCATGCCGAATCCGATGGACTGGAAAAGCGTTCCCCACAGGATGATCTCCGTAAAATCCCGGGCATAAGGCATGACAGCGGCACTGGCACCCATGAGCGTCAGGAGTGGATCCAGAAACAGAAGCCCTGCAGCGGTGATCACCACAGAAAATGCGATGAGCAGAGTCAATGCATTCCCCATGATCAGTTCCGCTTCATCCCCACGTCCCTGTCCTAAACGGATGGAAACCAACGAATTCGCTCCCAGACCGATCAGCATGCCGCAGGCCATGATAAACAGCATCAGCGGGAATGCGATGGTGATTCCGGCTATTCCCAGGGAACCTACCCCGTTGCCGATGAAAATCCGGTCTACGATATTGTACATGGCATTGACGAGCATGCCGATAATTGCTGGTATTGAAAATTTCAAAAGCAGTTTAACGATATTATCTTCACCGAGTTGTCTTGAATGATCCAATTGTATTCTCCTTTTTTATCAGTTCTTTAAAATCTGCGTTCCGTGCTCTTTCTGACATGTTTTCCAAAGAAGCCGTCACCAGCTGTGCGGTTTTAGGGTCCAGGCCTGCCATCAGGAATGCTGTCCATTTTTGAAGGGCTTCATGGATGACATCTCCGCTGGCGATTGTCTTCGCTGTGCAGGACACCCGTTTAGCCCGTTTATCATCCGCGTCTGCTTCCCGGGTCACATAGCCCTTTTCTTCCAGGGATTTCACTGCCCTGGCGGTGGCCGCCTTATCGATCAGAATCCTGGCAGAAAGCTCCTCTTGGGTCATGGGGCCTTCCTTCAACAGGGTAATGAGGAACACATGCTCTGAGGAACCGATGTCCAGATCCTTCAACGCGCTATTGATGTAGATCTGAGCTTGTCTGTGAAGGATGGAAATCAGTCTGCCTATACTCCTGCATTCCATTGCTTTCTCCATGTGTTACTCCCTTTCTGCGGAAAAACCGTTGACATGACAACCAAAGTATACCAAGGATTAGTTGTCATGTCAACCAACCTATCCAATGGTTTCTTTCTCTGATGATAACCAGAAAGGGGTAAAAAAGTGTTGAGGCTTTGCTTGCGAAGACAAACTTTAAAAAAATCACAAAAGTGGCAGGCTCTAATAGGAATATAATTCCTATTAGAGCCTGCCACTTTTGTGAAAATCTACGCGGTGACTTCAATCGGTTTAGATGCTGATCATTGCAGCAGATCCCCTTCTTTGCCGTCACCTTTGGAAAGCCTTAACTGAGGCGGCACATCCTCCCCTGTATTGAAGCTCAAAGAACCGCCTCTTTTACCGGAACGATGGTCCAGCAGCCGGAATTCTCCAACCCTGTCTTTCAGTGCATGGGATTGACCGGACAGCTCTTCACTGGCAGCAGCACATTCCTCCGCCGTGGCGGAATTTGTTTGGATCACCCGGGACACTTGCTCCACACCGACATTGATCTGGGAAATTTCAGAGCTCTGCGCCTTCGAAGACAACGCGATGTCCCCTACCAGTTCGGCCGTCGTTGCAATGCCTTCCGTGACCTGATTCAGCATGAGGGCCGTTTCATTGGCGATCCGTGCGCCATCAGAGACTTTTTTCATGGAATTTTCAATCATCGCCGTGGTTTCCTTGGCCGCATCAGCGCTTTGGGCCGCCAGATTCCGAACCTCTTCAGCCACAACGGCAAATCCCTTTCCGTGCTGACCGGCCCGGGCGGCTTCTACAGCTGCGTTCAACGCCAGAATATTGGTTTGGAACGCAATGGAATCGATGATCTTGATAATTTTCGAGATGCCTTTTGAGGATTCATTGATTTCCTGCATGGCGCTCAGCATGCCATCCATGCTGTTATTACTCGCCGTTGCTTTTTCCCGCGCCGTTAAAGCCAGCTGATTGGCCTGATCTGCATTGCGGGCATTCTGCATCGTATGTGCTGAAATCTGTGCGATGGAAACCGTCAGCTCATCAATGGCGCCCGCCTGTGCCATCGCCCCCTGCGACAGGTTCTGACTGCCTTCAGACAGGCGTTTTGAGCCGGAAGCCACTTGGTCAGCCGCTTCATTGATCTCACTTAAAACAGAATTGAAGGATGCCAAAATGATGTTCAGCGCTTCCTTGATTCGGGCAAAATCGCCTTTGTAATCGTTTCGGATCTCCAGGGCCAGATTGGAATCCGCCATCTCCTCCAGGGTGCGGGAGATTTCCTCCACGTACACGGACAGCGCATCCAGGGTTGTATTGAGTGCTGTTTTTATTGCAGCGTTATCACCTCTATAATCCCCCTGGACCCGGAGCTTCAGATTCCCCTTCGCCATCTCGGAAAGAACGGCTCCAGCTTCTTTTACCGGCAGAATCACCGCATCCAGGGTTCGATTGACGCCCTCCACGATCTTGCGGAAATCTCCACCATGCCGTGACGCGTTGGCCCGCACATCCAGCTTCCCTTCAACGGCGGCATCCGCCAGCCGTGTTGAATCCTCCACCATCGCCCTGATGGCATTGATCATCTCCTGCTGCTTTCTTCCCAGGATATCCTGCTCGGATTTGATATGCACCGCCACGTCGATATTGCCCGAAGCAATGTTCTCAGCCACATGGACGTTGTCTTTGATATTATCCACCATTTTCATGAAGGACTCTGTGAGTACCCCCACCTCATCCCGACTGGTCGTTTCCAGCTTCACACCGATGTCTCCCACAGCAAGCCGGTTTGCTGCATTCGAAAGCGCCACGATGGGCCTGCCAATGGATCGTCCCAACAGGAACGACAGAAGCAGGGCGCCCAGGATACTCGCTGCAGCGATGCCCAGCATGATGTTGCGCAGGGTGTTCAGATTCGAGAACATTTCGTTTTTCAGCATGTCGAACATGAAGAACTTGCCGTTGGAGGCCTGGGTGTATGAAACCCGGTGCTCCTGCCCCTTTTCAGAATAGGAGAAGGTTCCTTGCCCGTTCTTGACCATGGCCTCGAAGAGAGGCTTGTGCAGCCCATCGGATACCGCCCCTAGGTTCTGTTCCTGGGGCAGGGTCGGATGCGAAAGGATCGTGCCATCGCTATCGATCATCGCGGCATAACCGCTTTCTCCCACCTTCATCGTGCCCAGCATATCACTGAAAATCTTGAAGTTGATATCCACGCCCACCATCCCCACGATCTGGTCCCCGACAAACAGGGGGTAGGTGCAGGAAATCATTGAAACCCCAAGATCCTTATCCACATAGAGGGGGGTCCAGAAAAGACCTTTGGCATCCATTGGACCGTAGAACCATATGTAATCGGCATTATCCGGCGCGAACTCGGACGGGGACGATTCATCGTCGCTTTGCTCCATGACACCTGTGGCTTCATTCCTGACGAACCACAGGGAATCCACACGGCCGCTGGCGGCAGGATCAAAATAAGTATAGAGCCCCATGATGTTTGCATCGTTCTTTGAGAAGTTGGCGAGGATGCCTTTACGGCTTTCCAGATAGCCCTTTGCATAATCCGGATCCGTGCGGAAACGTTCATAATCAATGCCATCGGTGAGTAGTGAGGACAGCTCCGTCACCATCTGCTCCGAGGTATGAAACAGCTGATTCAGGTCCTTCACCTGGCTTTCGAGGAACAATTGGTTCTTCGCACTGGTCTCCCCACTGATAATACGGCTGCCAATCGTATTGAAGGTCCCAAGGATCAGTGCAGCCATCACAAAGGTGCACAAAAATATAGAAAGCATGATTTTTCGGCTGATGCTTCTCAAAACAATCCCTCCTCCGACCACGAGTTACAATAAATGGATGTCGGTATAACAATACCCCCCGCCCCCGTTTTTACGCACAAATTCCCCGCCTCAAAACGAAAAAAAGTCACCCATAATTGAGTGACTTCCCTTTGATGCTCTGGTTGCACGACTGATCGTTCAGGGGTTCAGCGTGATGGACATGCCGGCGTTTACAGTTCCGTTCTCTTTAACGACCTTCAGTGAATACGGAAACATCAGCACCAGCTTTCCGTTCAGTTCATTGGACAATCCCTTCGATTTCAAAAGATCGATCACCGACTGCTTGGATAGATACTTTTCATTCTTTCCGACCAGAAGGTCCGCAATACCCGCATAATACTTTTCTTCGTCCGGAGCAGCGGCATTCAGATTCACCGTCCCCGTGGCTTTGTCCAATTTGCAGACAAAGTTGATCTTTTCATTGAGTGTTAGGGAATAGCCGCTTTCCGGCGAAGGGAGCGCTTTGAAATCGGTTACCTCAGTACCCTGCCCGGCTTCTTTGAGGTACCCCAGGGTTTCAGCTGCCTTTTCAACAGCAATCCCCGCTACATCCGAAGCCACTTCCGCTGTCTTTTGGACATCGATGTTTTCCACTGCGCCGCAGCCGGATAGCAACGCTGCGGTAATTGAAACCACAATCAGCAGATTCCTCATGCCCTCACCTGATGTGAAGCAACGGCTTCCCACTCTGCCAGTTTAAAGCCGACCCTCACCGCATTTTCATCCACCAGCAGTGGCCGTTTCACCAGCATGCCGTTGGTTGCCAGCAAATCCAGCTGTTCTGCTTCAGTCATCCCGGCCAGCCTGTCCTTCAAATTAAGCTCTTTGTAAAGCAAGCCGCTGGTGTTGAAAAAACGCTTCAGCGGAAGTCCGCTGAGGGCCACCCATTTCTCCAGTTCCTGCCGGGTAGGGTTCTGTTCAACGATCAGCCTTTGGGTATACGGCACCTGATTCTCATCCAGCCACGCTTTTGCCTTCTGGCACGTACTGCATTTGGGGTAACACAGGAATACTCTGTTCATCGAATGCTCTCCTTCTCATTTTCCGTTGCATCAGCAATCTAAAAAAAACCTCCGGTAATCGGAGGGGGAAATCACATGCGAATAAAAGACTGCATAAGGGCATAACCATTTTATCACTGATTGGAAGGATATCAAGCGTTTTTAAGCCGCATGCCATTCCTGTTGACTCTGGACCGCTTCTTAGAGGTCACCGCATGCCGCTTCTCAGATTTAGGCTCACTCCCCAGATAATCCAGGTTCCTCTCCGCATGGGATACATATACCTCAATGTCGCCCTCTTTTTCAATCACGACCCCACCTATCTCTTCAGCGATACCCACTGCAATTTCTACATGTTTAAAGGGCCAGGCCACCATTTCCTCCGTGGTCATTTCAAAACTCACCGCATCGGAATACACCTGTGACACTCGGCTGAGTCCACAGGAATAATACAGCTTCCCGAGCTTTACAATCCAATATTTTGAATTCTCTGCCATATCCGCTCCTCCTTTATGCCTGTTGAAACACTCAGCAGCTGCCGTTTCGAAGCCCTGTTGTCTTGTTAATACCCTGGGTGCGGCAGGATTATTCAGTTGCTTCACAAGAAGATGCAGAAAACGTGAAGACGTGCCGGTCTTTTCGGACCCAGACCGTTAAGCTTTGCGGATTCGACGATGCTGTAGATGCAACAAAAAGCTCGTACAGGCCGGATATCATGACTTTCCGGCGCAATACGAGCTTTTTTACAAACAAATGCGATTATGCTCTGGGGGGTGTTCCTTCTTCGTTTCCTAAAACAACATCGATTTGGATCAACGCATCTTTCGAGATAGCGGATACGCCAACGGTTCGTCGGGCAGGCACACCGCCTGGGAAGAATGTGGTGTACGCTTCGTCCACAGCAGCCATATCTGCGATGTTTTTAAGGAAGATATTTACTTTAACCACATCGGCCATCTTATGGTCGATGCTTTCAACAATTGCCTGGATGTTCTTCAAGCACTGTGCAGCCTGCTCTTTGACACCACCGGCTACTATTTCACCGGTTTTGGGGTCGATAGGCAATTGAGCGGAAAGGTGGTTGTAATGAGAAAACGCTACAGTCTGTGTAGAAAGCGCACACTTGGGTGCATTTTCAGTATTGTTTGCTTCGATGATGAGCCCGTGCCGGTCTTCAACGGCTTGTGGGGGAGTACCATCTCCGTGTGACACTACTGCTTCAAACTGTACCAACGCATCCATGGGCAAAGCGGAAGCTGCAATGACTGTCCGCGCAGGAACATAGGCTACAGCACGGGCGATGGCGGAGTCTGGGAAGAATGTTGTGTACACTTCGTTTACGGCAGCAACATCCGCAAGGTCCTTGAGGAAGATGTTGATCTTAACGATATCATCAAAGGGAACGTCGATGCTTTCCAAGATTGCCTTGATATTTTTCAGGCACTGTGCGGCTTGGGCTTTGATACCACCTTCAACCAATCTGCCGGATTTGGGATCGATGGGCAGCTGCGCTGAAAGGTTATTGTAATGGGAGAAAGACACAGTTTGTGTAGACAGAGCGCTGATGGGTGCATTCGCCGTGTTATTTGTCAGCTTGATGAGATCCCCTGCCTGAGGTGCGTTTGGAATTGAACCGACACCGTTTGAAATAAGTGCTTCAACCTGCACCAAAGCATCCAGGGGCAAAGCAGCAACTGCTACCGTGGTCCGTGTGGGAACATAGGTTGGGAAGAAGGATTTATAAACGGTGTCGACAGCGTCAACATCTTTGATGTTCTTAACGAATACTGTGATTCTAACAACATCAGTCATGGCATGGTCGATGCTTTCTACAATTGCCTGGATATTTTTGAAGCACTGTTCAGCCTGCTCTTTGATACCACCGGCTACCAATTTGCCGGATTTGGGATCGATGGGCAGTTGAGCTGAAAGGTTATTGTAATGAGAGAACGCTACGGTTTGTGAATAAGGACCGATACTTTTTGGAGCATTTTCCGTATTTCTTGCCAATACTGCGTTATATCCGCTCATGATCATGTTCCCCTTTAGATTGATTTATCAATAACCACCCGAGTGGTTAGTATAGAGCAATTATAGCAGGCTTTTTTCGTTTTGACTACATGTTTTTTGTGAATTATTCTGTGTGAATTGAGTTTTTTCTGAACAAGGTCACCGCCCTGTTCTTCATGCCCTTGCCTTCACAGAGAAACGCCTCCCGGAAGTATCTTGGGAGGCGTTTCTCATCTCTTCGCTATTTGCCGGAAGAATTCTTCCGATTATGCTTCTGGATCTTCCGATATGCCCCCAGCGCTCCCATCATGTCGATCGTTTTCTGCTTCTGGGCTTGGTGGGCTGTCATGGTGCTTTTCCGTTCTTCGTGAATCATTTCCTTTTGAAGCTTATTGAAGCTTTCAAGACGTTCTGCCGAAAGTTCACCTGCTGCAATTGCATGCCTGACGGCGCAACCAGGCTCCGCCCGATGGCGGCAGTCCTTGAAACTGCAAGCCTGGGCCAATGCTTCAATCTCTGAAAAGGTCGATGACAAATCCGCCCCAGCCAGCTGTAGCTCCCGAAGACCCGGAGTATCAATCACCACGCCGCCCGCTGGCAGCAGCAGGAGTTGGCGATGGGTGGTGGTATGCCGGCCCCGGTCATCATTCCGAAGCCCATTGGTGGCCAATACCTCCGCGCCGATCAACCGGTTGATCAGGGTCGATTTCCCGACTCCTGAGGAACCGATAAAAGCCGCCGTGCTCCCAGGGGTTAAAAACCGCTGGATTTCTACGCTGCAATCCCCACTGAAAGCGGAAGTGACAATCACCTCCACTCCCAGGGCAATGCCCTGGATCTCCATGAGGCGGGCGTCCAGATCCGTACACAAATCCGCTTTGGTCAGCAGAACCACCGGAGTAGCGCCACTATCCCAAACAACCGCAAGATACCGCTCCAGACGGCGCAGATTGTAATCGCTGTTCAGCGCCATACAGATGAAAACCGTATCGATGTTTGCGGCAATAATCTGCCGTTCCCCACCCGTTCCCGCCGCCAACCGTTCAAAACAGCTTTTCCGGGTGAGTATCCCGTGAATCACGGCATTGCCCGCTTCATCTGCGGTGCGGTCCACCAGCACCCAGTCCCCCACTGCAGGATAATCTGCAATGGCAGAGGTGGCATAGCTGAGCTTTCCGGAAACCCCGGCCTTGATTTCCCCATCTTCGGTCATGACCCGGTACTGGTCCCGATGCTGAACGGATACCCGTCCGAGATGCAACGTGCCGCTGTAAAGCTGCGCTTCCTGCCGTTGACGATCCGTTAATCCTATCGCAATCAAATTGATTTTTTTCATGGTCCTTATCCTCCCTGAATTTTTACAAACCCAGTTTGGGGAGGGTCTAACAAGTTTATTCTGCGGACACCTCCCCTTTAAGGACAATCTCCGTTTCATGTGTTCTGTACATACTATACAACCCCTTTCGGTTTTTTATGTGCCTGCCTCTTAAACATACCACAAAAGCCGCCACCGTCCAGTTCATTTTTTTTGGGGGGGCACCGAACCCGCTCTTGCACATTCGGGACAGTATCCTATTTGATTTTGATCAGCGCGTAAAATTCACCACTATAGGGCTGCTCCGTATTGGATTTTTCAATATACAGATTCAGTGCCACCAGGGAAATGACGGCCCTGTCGTTCTCCTGGGTGTAGGTTGCCTCCTCAGCGGGCACAGCCTCCTTGCTGATCTGGTAGCTGCCGCCGGTAGACGTATCGAAATGATCGAACACCGCTTTCATCTCCATGCTGATCAGTTCCCGGCCTTTGTCATCTGAAAGCCAGAGTCTTCCAGGATCAGGGGTTCCGGCGTTTGACAGGGTGTATGTGACACCATCCTTAACGAAATCGCACACCTTTTTCACCGGTTCGGGGCTTCCCTTGTCAAAATAGGTCCCTACAGAAACCAGCCTGTCGTACCCTGTAATATCTATCGGCGATTTGGGGTCAAGGTTCACATACACTGCATTCTGACCGTAAAGGGTTTCCTCATATCTGTAAAATCCGAAGGTATCATAAAAATCCTCATAGGGTTCAAAATCCTTCCCGAGGAATGCAATATCCTTTGTATACGCCATCATCCCCAGATAGTTCACAGTTTTTGAGATGATCTTCCTGTCCGCCTCAGGAACCGCTGCATTGGGAATGACCTTATTCTCCTGAAGCATGCCGTTCCTCACCAGAGTGTCCTGAAGCATGCCCACCTGGTTTGTCCGGCTGATCGTGAAGGCGTCCACCGGTGGAACGATGGAGATTACCGAAAAGACAATCAACAGTGCCGCTACGACCCCGTTCTTGCGCACCGGCAGAAAGCTCAGGAGGATACCGGTGATTGCCGCAAAGATGCCGAACAGGATCACATAGTAGCGCCCATGCATGATCCCCGTGTCCATCGTCCGCAGGACCGAGGAGACAATCTGGAATACCACAATGGGGACCAACAGCTTCGGAAAAACCCTGCGGAAAAGGACGGCGAATCTATTCTCCAGTCTGCTGGCCAGGATATAGACCAGGATGACTGTGATGGCATAGCCCACGAACATCGGCTCCAGGCGGTTGTCCGTCCAGAACTTCCCGGTGATGTTGGTGGCGATGTAGATCACCAGGATCACACTATACAGTGACAGCAACGGAATGATGATGGAGGATATCAGAATCTCCAGGAATTTGGGACAGCTGGAGGACTTGCCGATTCGCTCCTCACGGCGGGCCAGGATCTCCGGCGGGAGTGCCTTCTCCGATCCCCCCGGATAAACCGGGATCAAGGACAGGAAATAGATCGGTGCGAAAATCACGGCAATCAGGTTCATCGCATGCATGTAGATTTTCTCATCCACCCGGAAAAGAAGCAGGTCCGTGGCGGTGATAATCAAGGATACCCCCAGGAACAGCACTGCGGCGAACAGCAGGGAATTGAAAAAGGACTTGAAGGCCGTCATGAAGCTTTCGTTGAAGCTGACCCTGCTTCTTATCACCGGTACCCAGATATAGGCGATCACCAGGGCGAACAGAGCGACGGAAGTCCTGATCCAGGTCTCTACGCTGGTGGTGGTATAGCGGTTCACAATGAGGAAATAGCCCAGGGTCATCAGCAAGCCCACGCCCATCAGAACCACCCGGGCCGACAGCCTGTCATGATAGCGCTCCCAAACCGCCTGCAGTGTAAAGCCCAGACATGCCCCAACCGCATAGGTCAGAAAGAACTTGAAATAATCCACTTCCCGGTTGATGGCCATGGCATTGACGACTGCCGCCGCAACAAGGAAAACAATCGTGATCGGATAGCGGGAGATTGCGCCGACTAATCCGCTGAGCTTTGCCTGCAATGTCTCCATAAGCTTCATATGCGAGCCCTCCTTCGTTGAACTTGTCCAACTTCATTTAGAAACTACAAAAAACCAACCTGAGCGGTCGGTTAAGCTTTTAATATGTCATTCTATATTTACCCAAAGCGGTTCATTTGAAACAGTCACAACGGTCTTGCCCTGCCTGGGGGTTCATTTTTTAGATTAACCCAACTGATAATGGGTATTGATTGTCTGTAAGACTTCACTGCCCTCTCTAGAATATAAGCGCCCAAGGAGGCCCCTTATGCAAAAGATAGTTCCCCACCTCTGGTACGACACCGAAGCCAAGGAAGCGGTCCAGTTCTACATGTCACTTTTTGAAGGGTCCAGGCTCCTCAGTCTGAATACGATTCACGATACCCCCTCCGGTGACGCGGATTTCCTCCGCTTTGAGCTGGCGGGCCAGCAATTCATGGCCATCAGCGCAGGCCCTTACTTCAAGTTCAACCCGTCCATTTCCCTGATGGTTGCCTGCAGCACCGCCGCCGAAGTGGATGCAAAATGGCAGGCCCTTTCCGAGGGAGGGTCCCCCCTCATGGAACTGGGGGAATACCCCTTCAGCAAGCGCTACGGCTGGATTCAGGACCGTTACGGCCTGTCCTGGCAGTTGATGTTCACGGAGGATATCACCCAGCAGATGGTCACGCCGAATCTGCTGTTCTCCGGCGATGTCTGCGGCAGGACCGAGGAAGCCATCCGCTTCTACACCGAGGTTTTCAAGCCCTCGGAAACCGGAATGGTTAGCCGGTACGCCCCCGGAGAGGCCATGCTCCCAAAGGCCGATATCAACTATGCCGCCTTCAAACTCCTGGGCTATAGCCTTTCCGCCATGGACAACGGCTACGATGCCCCCTTTAACTTCAATGAAGCCTTTTCACTGATCGTGCGGTGCGAGAACCAAGCAGAGATCGACTACTACTGGGAAAAGCTCTCCTTCGTGCCCGAATCCGAGCAGTGTGGATGGCTGAAGGACCCCTTCGGCGTTTCCTGGCAGATTGTACCCACCATCATGGACGATATGATGGGAAAGGGATCCCCTGAAGCCGTTCAACGGGTTACAGAAGCCTTCCTGCAGATGAAGAAGTTCGACATCGCCGCCCTGGAACGGGCCTTCAACGGCAATTCATAGGACTCCAAAAAAGGATAAACCCCGGTTCTTCCGGGGTTTATCCTTTTTCATGTAAAGCCTACAAAAAACTCAACTGCTGGCTCCCATAACCCGCCGTATAGCCTGCGATAATATCCTTCATCTTACAGGCCATCCCATAGGATCGGCATCTCTCCTCCACGATATGCCAAAGCGCCTTCGCATTGGGGGAGCTGCAGCTGTAGGCATTTCCATATCGTTTGATGTAGAGCTGCTTAACGCCTGGAAAATCCTCATCCAGCTTTCTGTAAAACCACTCCCGTTGATTCTGCCTCAGCGTAACACCAAAGGCAGGATACACGAACCTGGCTCCGCTCTCATGGGCCTGCTTCAGGATGCCTTCTATGTTTTCCGCATTGTCTTCGATAAACGGAAGGATGGGCATCATCAGCACCCCGGTATGAATACCCTGGTCCGAGAGTGCCTTTATCGCCTCAAATCGCTCTGAAGGCAGAGCCACGTTGGATTCCAGCTTTTTTGCAAGGGCATCGTCACAGGTTGTGACCGTTATTTTCACCAGTACAGGCGAATGGGTTGCAATCGCTTTTAACACATCGATATCCCGCACCACCAGGTTGCTTTTCGTGGCGATGGATACGCCATATCGATACTGATGGATGAGTTTTAAAGCCCCTCGCGTCAGCTCGTATTCCTTCTCCATCGGATTATAGGGGTCACTCATGGCGCCGGTACCAACGATCCCCGTTCGCGTTTTCGACCTGAGTTCTTTTTCAATCAGGATCAGAGCGTTTTCCTTGGCCCTCACCTCATCAAAATTTTCAACGCCATAGCACTCGCTGCGGCTGTCGCAGTAGATACACCCATGACTGCAGCCCTTGTAGATATTCATATTGTAATTGTTTCCGAACCACATATTTTTCGTGGCATAGCCGGATAGGATGGTCTTTGCCGGAATCATGCGCATGCTGTCATCAACTTCCTTAATTAAATGATTTCTCACCTTATTCCTTGGTGAGTACATGGACACGGTGAACACGCTCATCAAAAGTCATCTCTTTGACCTCGCCGGTCCTGATATACCCCGACTTCTCCCAAAACACCATGCCGCCTTGATTTACATCCAGCACCCCGATTCGGAGGCACAAGGCTCCAGAATCCCTCAGCCTTCCCTCTAACCCCTGAAGGAAGTCTTTGCCCAGCGACTGTTTGCGCAACTCTTCTGCAATGATAAAGAACCCGATGACCCAGGATCCTTCCTGAGGGTAATCCCGGATTCCTTCTGCTATCCCAGCCAGCCGATCTCCCAAGAAATACCCAAAGATGAATTTGTCATCAAGAGATTTGCCCGCCGGCAGGGACTGAAACAGATCCTCTGCGGCACGGGTTTCAGCATTATCCCCAGACTGAACGATAAAATAACTGGAATTTTCCAGGCAAAATCGGTCTACGATGTCCCAATCTTCCCGTGTGAGCTTACGAATCACTGGCATGTTATCACCTCTTAAATTGAAGTATACCACTCGCTGATATGCTGCGGAAGCAACAGGAACCGGTCCTGCTTTCATCAATAATCTGACGAAAAATGGGTATATATAACCCAGGCAGATTGTTCTGTTTTCCCCTTACGCCTTATAACCTCTCTGGAAAAGGAGTGATCGGCATGAGCAGACTGAACAGCGGAAACCTGGACAGGCATTCCGACATCAAAAGAAAAGCACTTGAGCGGTTAATCCTATCGGTTCCTGTCATGGGGATCATGCTGTTTCTCCCTGCAGGCACCCTTGATTACTGGGAAGCATGGCTGTTCCTCATCGTCCTTTTTACACCGGTACTTTTGGTGTTCAGGTATCTCCTGAAAAACGATCCGGATCTTCTGATGAAAAGGCTGCAGGTTGGCGAACGTGATCCTGCACAGAAAAAAGTGATGGGTATCGGAATTGTCTCACTGTTCATCGCTTTTATCGTCCCGGGTTTGGATCAACGGTTCAGCTGGTCCGAAGTGCCTGTTCTCATCGTCATCATGGCCGATATCGCGGTGCTCACAGGCTACTACCTGTTCTTTCTGGTTTTAAAAGAAAATTCATATGCTTCGCGGATCATTGAGGTCTCCGAAAACCAAAAGGTCATCTCCACCGGCCCCTACTCGGTAGTACGCCACCCGATGTATTTCTCGATCCTGATCATCTACATCTTCTCTCCCCTTGCCCTGGGCTCTTATTGGGCGGCGCTTGCCCTGGCGGTCATTACCCCTGCAATCCTGATTTATCGGATTCACCATGAAGAAAAGATTCTGATCAAGGAGCTTCCCGGATATGAGGCCTATACCCAGGAGGTAACATGGCGTCTGATCCGGCATTTCTGGTGAAATCTATTCTTCCTAGTTGAATCTCCCCGTGGCAAACATCAGAAAACCGCAGAAAGCGCCATTTTCAACCTGCAGCTCTTCCCCCACGGATTGTTTCAACACCTGAATCCGCTCCCGATACTTCTGGTAAAAATCATAAGTGGGCCTTGGCTGATAAACCACATCCTCTAGGACAAAGCTGTCAATTACAGCCTTCACGGTGGTTGGCTTGATGACCAGCTCTATCATCGGATTCATATAATACAGCACCGCTGTGATGATTGTCCATTTTGCCAGTTTATAGGGTGCCAACAGGTCCACCGCCTGGCCGAAGCCAGCTTCCTGATTGCCATGAAGCAGTTCCCGGAATGCCTCTGCCAGATCGGCCCTTTCAACCGGCGGCAGTCCATTCAGATGGTTTTTAAAGGCCGTTTTTTCGAAAACAGAAACCAGGGACGACCTGGAAACCAGCTTTCCGATAGCCTCCATGGCTTTATCCGGATTGGAGAACACATCGGGCCCCAGCTCGCTCTGGGCGAAGCTGACCAGTTTGGGGATACTGTGGCGCTTAGCCACCTGTGCCATCTCCGGGTTCTGAAACCCACCGGGGTAGCGTCTCAGGAATTGCTCTTCCATTGCCTTCAGCTTGGTGATATTCATGGAAACCTCCGTCAAAAAAGGAAATCGGGACCGCTCCGAACCAGTTTCATCCCATTGTTTTAAACACATTTTACCCCCTTTCCCGGTGAAAGGCCACGCCTATATTCCCAGTGACTTCTCATCCACATTATTAAATAATGCCGGCCTTCACCGTCTTATAGGATAGTATCTTTCCAAAAGGTGCATACTGGTCAAAGGGATTATAGTGTCATACGATAGTGCCATCAATTGAAAAGGAGAACATCCATGAAAAAGAACATTGAGGTACTGGACTATGCGACCGAAATCATGACCGCTGTAAAGACAGGGGTTCTGCTGACAACGAAGACCGGGGACACGGTGAATGCCATGACCATTTCCTGGGGTACCCTCGGCATTGAGTGGGCCAAACCGATCTTTACTGTCTTTGTGCGGGAAAACCGCTTCACAAAACATCAGCTCGATACAAATCCTGAGTTCACCATAAATATCCCCTACGGTGCCTACGATAAAAAGATATTGGGCTTCTGCGGCACAAAATCCGGCCACACCGTCAATAAGCTCAAAGAGCTTGGCCTCACCCTTGAGGCCCCAGACAAGATCTCCGTACCGGGCATCAGGGAATTGCCCCTGACCCTGGAATGCAGGGTCATTTACAAGCAAGAGCAAGATGCCCCGTCGATTACGGAAGAAAACCGAAATGCGTTCTACCCCAAAGACGTTGACAGTTCCTTCTCCGGTGCCAATAAGGATTATCATACCGCTTACTACGGGGAGATTGTCAGCGCGTATATCATTGAATAGCCCTGGGAATGATACGTTCTCTCGTCGTGATTGACCTCTATCTCCGCAGATAAAAAAATGCCGCCGAACCGGATAAGGGTTTGGCGGCATGCTTCGTCTCACAATAATGATCCGTCAAAAGCGCTATTGTGCCGGCTCCCATTTGCAGCGCACCGGAGACACAATGGCATTTTCCTTCTTCAGTTCTTTAAAGGCATTATCAACCTCTTTACGATCCAGGCCTGACAGCTTCTCCACTTCACCGGCGCTTACAGGCTTCCCTGCCGCCTTCATGGCTTCCAACACTTTTTCTTTAGCACTCATCTGATTGTCTCCTTATACTGAATTTATGAATATTGTACCCTATTTTGCTGTGAAAATTTTAAAATTCAACCGAAAATCTGACTGATGGCCACCCCCTGGGTAAACAGCTGCTAAACCGTCCGGCGTGGGTCCGGAAATGATGCCGAGAGACACAAATGTTTCCTGGGGCGGATTTTATCCGCGTTGACACCTGGGTATAAAAGACTTGTATGACGGAACCATGCGAACACATGACAAGAGGTGAACAGGATGTCAGAAATCAGGTTTGAAACCGACCTCTACGAAATAAACGGGTGGCGGATCCTCCGCTTCCCGAATCATGCCAGCGAAAAGCTTCCCACACGGGGCACCCTGATGATCCGGGGAACCATGAACGGCGTTGATTTCGAAACTGCACTGGAGCCGGACGGCGCGGGGAGCCACTGGTTCAGGGTCAGTGATGCGCTTTCTGCTGAAGCCGGGGCTGCTGCCGGTGATACGGTGACTGTGATTGCTGAGCCCATCAAGCTTTGGCACGAGCCCGAAGTTCCCTTGGATTTGAAAGACGCATTGACTGCCGCCGGGCTGCTGGACCGCTGGGGTGGAATCACGGTCAGAGCCCGCTGGGAATGGATCCGCTGGATCCGTTTCACCAACAATCCGGCGACACGGCAAAAACGGATTGAAGTCACCTGCTCAAAGCTGAAAGCCGGCAAGAACAGACCCTGCTGCTTTGACCTCAGCCGCTGTACGGAAACCGCGGTCTCCAGGAATGGTGTGCTGGCGATTCTCCGTTAAGATCAACCTTTCAAAATAAACAAACTCCACTACTAATCTCTGCAGATATTACCAAGGGGTACGAACATTATTTTGATCAGGTACATCCTCTTTATTCTTGGTCTATCAAGTTCCAATCCCCATTCGATTTCTTTGATAACGGTGTGAGCCGGAAAAGAGTTTACCTCAATTTCATTTGAAGGACACATTTCTGAAACAGTGTCCGTTTATCATTAGAATAGACGGACACTTCCATTCTCGGCGACGTCCGTCAAACCAATTTCAGGAGGCGTGACAGCATGACGAAAACCTATGTGCTGGATACCAACGTTCTGATTCAAGCACCCTATGCCCTGGAATCCTTTGAGGATAACCATGTGGTGCTGCCTGTGGCCGTGTTGGAGGAGCTGGACCGCTTCAAGACAGAGGATGGAGAACGGGGCGCCAATACCCGTCAGGTCATCCGGTTTCTGGAGCAGCTCCGGCAAAAGGGGCATCTGCCCGATGGGATCCCTCTGGATAACGGCGGCTCTCTTCGGCTGGAAATCAATCATCGGGATGTGCCTCTGCCCAACGGCTTTGATGATCGAAGTAATGACAACCGTATCCTGAAGGTATGCAAGGGGCTCATCGATGATGGGCATACCACGGTTCTCGTAACACGGGACATTCTTGTGCGCATCAAGGCTCAGATGATGGGGGTACCGGCTGAGGACTTCACCACGGATCAGGTCCCCGAGGCACAAAGTCAGTATACTGGCCGTTCTGAGGCCTATACGGCAGACACTAACATGTCCTCCTTCAAAAAAAGTGGCATACCGGCCACAGAGCTCTACACCGTTGACCTCTCGGGGAACCCCAAGGCTGTGGTGCCTGTAATGAACCAATTCTATACCATCCGGTCCGACGTATCCGAAAAGAAAACCCTCCTGGGCCGCTTCGACGGCAAGGCGGTGGTTCCCCTTCGGTATCAGAACGAGCATCCCTTCGGTGTGAAGCCCCGCAACTTGGGTCAGCACTTCCTGCAGGAGGCACTCATGGCCGATTCCAAGCATGCACCCCTGGTGATTGTCAAGGGGACCGCCGGTACAGCCAAGACCTTCTATACCCTGGCAGTTGGCCTGGAGCGTATCTATAACCAATCCAGCCCGGATTACCGGCGGATTCTAATCTGCCGCCCCAACGTGCAGTTCGACGCAGAGATCGGATTCCTGCCCGGCAGTGAGCAGGAAAAAATCGCCCCCTTCCTGCGACCGGTCATCGATAATCTTGAAATCCTGGTGGATAGGGATGAAAAAGAACGATACAGTAATGAAAAAGAGCTCCGGGGCAAGATCGATGAGCTCTTCGATCGGGGCATCATCACTGCAGAAGCCATGAACTTCATCCGGGGAAGATCCCTCACCTATACCTACCTGATGATCGACGAAGCCCAAAATCTGACCCCTAAGCAGGTGAAGGGGATCATCACCCGGGTTGGGAAAGGCACCAAAGTTATCCTGCTGGGTGACCCCCAGCAGATCGATCACCCCCTGCTGGACGAACGGACCAACGGCCTGAGCTATGCGGCAGAACGTATGAAGGACAGCCCTTACTGCTACCAAATCACCATGCAGCCGGATGAATGCGAACGGTCCAATCTGGCCCACGATGCCGCCAGTCGAATGTAGTTAAGAAGCCCGCCTCTCCAGATGCCTGTCATCGGGGGGCGGGCTCATTTCTTACAGATCCGATTTTGAGAAAGCGCTGGTATGAAAAAGTACTCATTGCACAATTTTCATCTTCTCTCAAGCGATAGCTTCCGCGGCCAAGACTCGGTTTTATCCTTTGCGATCAGGAAGTTGCAGGCCTCGATGCAGGACCCGATGGCATAGCAGATATCCCGCTCCATCTCAGGGGTGCCTTCCATGTATTCCCGATGGATTCCTGCCATCTTCGTGTTGACCCAGTGTTTGCCAGTGTCGCCGCAATTTGTCGATGATGCTCGAGGAAAGACCATGAGCTGGGCTTTGTCCTTCTTCATTTCCCGGTACAGCTTATGCAGCTGATGCTCATACATCACATGGCCCAACAGCGAATGCTGCTCTGAATAGGGGCGGTTATGAACCTTACAGAAGAAATCCGCAATAAAATGACAGATGATTCCCAATTTTTCCGACCCACTTTCAGAGCTACAGGACAAATCCTCCATCTCTCCCATCAGCCGCTCCAGATAGGTCCAGCTTCCATGGGTGTAATGTTGAAATTGCTGATACCGACTGTCCAGATCCGGAAGCAGGTTCCCGTTCAGAAACGCCCTTCGACTGAGAACCCCAGGGTAAACCTTTGAAACCCCTTCATACAACAGATCTGCCAAGAGCTTATGTGTCCAGATGTGCATCCGTGTACCTCCATTCTTGACTTAATGGTACAGGATGAACATTAAATCAATGTTTTGTTTTTGGTAAATTTTCTGCTACAGATCCTTTCAGACTGGATCAAGCTCCCCCTGTTCTCTGAGTATTTGTTCCAACATGGTCACCACGGCTTCATCAAATTGAGTACCGACGCCTGCCTTAAGCTGGTCCATGGCGGCCTCCGGACACAGGGGATTCAGCCGGTTGAGCTCTTGGGGGTCCGTTTCCAGCTTCCTCCGCAGTCCATCAGTGCTGCCTGCGACTAAAAAACCGGTATTGTCAGCAATCACAATTCTTTCATTCACGCTCCACACCAGGATTATTTTTGTAATATTCGCTATGCGCCTTCATCATACTGGATCAATGTTAAATATGTATAAAATAGTTAAAGTCATGATGCTGTCTTATTTGTTATCTGATTTACTCCAGATAGGACACAGATCCACTTAACTTATTCATAACCCGCATTTAAACTGTTATCTCTCCAAGCATAACCTGGGTGCAGTACAATCAGGCTGAGGCTCATTTCCCAGGAGCCTTCTCTCCTGATACGGATATGGATTCCAGCGGAATGGCATGAACTTGAAGAAATCGGAGGTAGCATCTATGGCTCAAAATTCAGAGAGAATGAAACACATTGATCATAATGGTACACATAAAGAAGAAAATCATATCCAGGAAGTGACTATTCTTAAAAAACAGCTCTACCAGACAAAAAAGGCAAAAAAAAACCTAGAGGCAACTTTGCGTAAAAAAGAAGTTGACCTTGAACGCGTTAAGGCTCTACTTGCGCAGCAGCAAAAAAACAGTGTCATCTGGGGACTCAATGACGATGACTGAACACAGCGGCATCTCCATTCCTCTTGGGAGTCTTTTGATGCCCGCATTCTCTTTATGATACAATGGTGAGGCCTCCTGCAGAAGTATCTGAAGAGGACCCAAGGAGAATTTGCATGAAAAAAGGAACAAATTCAAAAAGACCGGCCAAAACCTCCATCTATAAGCAGCCGAAGCACCCCACCTCGGACTGGTCCAAACTTTCACCCCAGCACAAGCTTTCAAAACTACACCTGATTTCTAGTCCTCAGATCAAATTGACCCGTGAGCTGCGGGCAGACATCCAATTCTATTCCAGGGCTGCCGTATCGGAACGGCAGGCAGAGAATTCGGGTTTCCTTGATACCGGCATTCGCACAAAATTCATTGCCCTCTATGAATATGTGAATGGGACCCTCACCTACATCACCAATAAATTTTTCCCCGGTGATATCGAATTCAGCAGATGCCGAAAAAATGCCATCGATGTCATCCTTTCAACGACACGGTCTTCCGAACTTGAAGCAGCCCGATGCCTGAGGAATTCATATGCCCATATGAAGGGTTCCCCCGAACTTGACCCCAGCAAAGTGAATCCCGAAGAGCTGCTTGGCCTGATCAGCGCCCTTGAAGAGATTCACGGAATTCTTGCCGACTACATCCGGGATCAAATCGAAAAATCAATTGATGCAGAACGATAAATACAGGATACACTCTAAGTCGTTAAAAATGCTCTGTTTCATGGGATCTGCCTATGGAACAGGGCGTTTTTTCTGGGTTGCTGACCGACGGGAACTCAAACCTCAATTGCAAATCGAAATGCAACCCTTCCGGTTTGAATTGAGCCTTATTCTTA
>CAYRIO010000002.1:0-242910 GCA_964424355.1 uncultured Peptostreptococcaceae bacterium | reverse complement strand
GCTATCAACTCTAGGGAGGTGTAAATAAATGGGTCGATCTTGTGTCGTTTGTGGAAAAGGCCGGATATTCGGCAACAACGTGAGTCATGCTAATAACCATACTCGCCGTTCATGGGCTCCGAATCTTCGAAGAGTCAAAGCTACTATCAACGGTTCTCCTCAGAGAGTCATGGTATGTGCGCGATGCCTGCGTTCAGGTGCCGTAACAAGAACAGTATAATCACGAGAAAAAAACCTGCGTAGAGCAGGTTTTAGTCTTTTTTGACATCCTCATGCGTATGAACAGCTATCAGGATGCCCCGGCCGACCGTAACAGTCGCCGGGCTTTTTTTTATGAGATTGCTGAGACCGATGGGCTTTCCCTGTGAATACGCATACTCCGTCAGGGGATACTGGAAGCCCCTCAGGGTGACCCCGGTTGCCCGGTCTCCAAAGGGCAGGAATGAAACGAGACTGCCCTCAGGCAGTTCCAGGATCTCTTCACCCTGGATCAGCCAGATTTCCTGGGTATCTGACACCATGCTGCTCCGGACCCCTGCATCCAGCAGACGTTTTAAAAGACTGAGGACTCCCAGGAAATGATCCAGCCGGTCTCCCAGGATGCCAAAAATAAGGATCCGGTCCGCTCCGGTCTCAAGGGCGGCCTCGACCGCCAGTTCCCCGTCGGTTTCGTCCTTTTCAGGACGATAAACCTTACAGTGGGACCCCGCTGCCTGAAATCGCTGGCGAATGATCGGATCAATGGAATCCATATCACCGATAAGCATGTGGGGGATTTTCCCCAGTGCCGCTACGTGACGGGCACCGCTATCCGCCGCAATGAGAATATCCCCTTCCATCAGACGGGATGCCACACTGCTGTAGTCCAGGATGTCCCCGCCGACAAAAATCACACAGCGCTTCACAGCCCTGACAGCTCCTGTCGGAATGCTCTCACCGTGGCGGAGATATCCGGGGTGTTGAAGACTGCGGAACCGGCCACCAGGATTGTTGCGCCTGCTTCTGCCACGGCTCGGGCGTTCTTAAGGGTTACGCCGCCATCCACCTGGATTTCGGTTTTGAGACCCCGCTCATCCATCATGGTCCGCAGCCGTCTGACCTTGTCCAACGTGCTCTCAATGAAGCTCTGACCACCAAAGCCCGGATTCACCGACATCAGGAGGACCATATCGACCTCTGGCAGGATTTCTTCGATGGCTGACAGCGGTGTGGCAGGGTTCAATGAAACCCCAGCCTTCACGCCCAGTGCACGGATGCTCTGGATGGTTCGGTGCAGGTGCACGCAGGCCTCCGCATGAACGGTGATCCAATCCGCTCCGGCATTGGCAAACTCCTCCAGATACCGATCGGGATCCTGGATCATCAAGTGGACGTCGAAGGGGAGATCCGTTTTCCCTTGAATGCCTTTCATGACCAGGGGGCCAAAAGAGATATTCGGGACGAAATGACCGTCCATGATATCGATATGCAGGAGATCCACCTCTGCCTTCTCCACCTGCTTAACGGATTCCAGCAGCCTTCCAAAATCCGCCGAAAGAATGCTGGGTGCCAATTTCACCATGATTGGTTCCTCCTCTGTTCTTGTATCTGAGCATAAATCGTCTTATAGGATTCGTACCGCCACGGGTGGATTCCCTTGCCGACCTGGGCAAGGACAGCACAGCCCGGTTCATTGATATGACTGCAGTCAGAAAAACGGCATGCCGGAATGTACGGGATGAAATCAAGGTAGTAGCCGGCAAGGTCCCGAACTTCAACTCCTTCAAGATCCAGGGATGTGAAGCCCGGCGTATCCACGACCCAACCGCCGTTCTTCAGAGGAATCAGCTCCGAGTGCCGGGTCGTGTGCTTACCCCGTTTTATTTTTTCGCTGATAGCGCCGGTTTGCAGCGTCAGACCCGGTTCCAGCACATTCAGGAGGGTTGATTTCCCCACGCCGGAAGGTCCGGCAAAAACAGTGACGCGATCTTTGAGTACATCATTCATTTCATCAATCCCCAAGGGAATGCGGGCGCTGGTCAGAATAATGCCGTAACCGGCCGCCTCGTAGATTTCCTCCAGTTCCTTAATGGCTGGAGACACCTCCAAGTCGGATTTATTGAAACAGATCAGGGGTTTGATCCCCCCGTGGGCGCACTGGATCAGTAGTTTATCCAGAAGAATCGGGTGAATTTCAGGGTTCTTCACAGCAAAAACGATGATGGCCTGATCTACATTCGCCACCGCCGGACGCCGAAGGACCACTTGGCGCTCAAGAATGTCTTCAATAACACCCAGCGGCGGATTTTCATCCTGGACAGTGATCATCACACGATCCCCCACCATGGGCGACTTCCCCTGCACCTTGAATATTCCCCGTGCCTTGCATTCGTAAAGGATTTCTCCTACCAGTACATAATAGAATCCACCGATACCTTTCAGGATTCTTCCCTCTATCATCCGTTCCTCCTCAATTGAATACAATCGGCTCAGAATAAACCAATGTTTCTCCGTAGTAGACTTTCAGCGTTCCGGTACCGGACCCTTTAACATCCACTTTCACGGTGTTCTCGGTTTTTGCATGCTGTTTTTCATACACCACTTTGCTGGTTCCAGAAGCATCAACCAGGACGACCTTGATGATTTCTGTGGCTTTATCGAAATTCGTGGGAATAAACACTGGTTTTGTGACCAATTGTGCCGAAGGCTGCCCGGAGGAATCCGTTCCATCCGATGCCTTGCTGACCACCAGGTCCACCGCCGTATCGACCATGGCTTCCGTTCCCTGCGCAATGCTTTGGGAAAGGACCCGCCCCGGATCGATGGTTGATGAAGCCTTGCTCTCAACAGTCCCTACCTTCAGTTGAAGGCCTTCTAGGATCGTGCGGGCTTCTTCCAGGGTTTTCCCTGTCAGGTTCGGCATGTTCACGTTAGGCTTTTCAGGCCCCTGGCTGACCTTCAGGTCGACGGTATCCTTCTCCCGGATGGATACCCCGGCCTCCGGGTCCTGACTGACGACAGTGCCCGCTGGCAGGTCATTGAACACCTGCTCCACGTTGCCTACCCGAAGCTTCTTGTTTGTGATCATGATTTCTGCGTCCTTTTGATCCTTATTGATCACATTGGGGACCTTTACCTGGGAGCCGCCACCGCTGACGGTGAGGCGAACCGTGAAGCCCGTTTTCACCTTCGTGCCGGATACAGGGTCTGTGCTGACGATATTGCCGGAATCGATATCCGGCTCATTCACCGTGTCGACCACTTCACTTTTCAACCCCAGATCCGACAAGGCCTTTTCGGCATCCGCCTGAGCCATATTGACGACATCCGGTATTTCTACCGAGGCCGAAGAGAGTTTGTCCATGATGGATGAAAAGAAGAACGGCACGGTAATCAGCAACGCCAAAAGAAGCGCGCCCAAGACCGTCAGAATCATCAGCCCTCTCTTCTTTTTTGGATCCTCGCCCTTTTTCCGCGGTTTCCTGCTGGGGCCCAGATCGAAATCATCCAATCGGGGCAGCATCGTGGTGGGGGAATCCATATCTCGCAGGTACACATCAATCTCTTTCTCCGGGTTCGCCTGGATCATTTCCAAATCGTCAACCAATCGGGCTGCGCTCTGGTAACGCATGCTGACATCCTTTTGGATCAGCTTCATGATGACAGCCTCAAGGCTTGCGCTCACATGGACATTGACCATGGAGGGCGGAACCACTTCTTCTTTCAAATGCTTCAGCGCAATACTGACTGGGGTTTCCCCATCGAAGGGAACCCGGCCGGTTGCCAGTTCGAACATTAGGATTCCCAGTGAATACAGATCACTGCGGGCATCTATGAATCCGCCCCGGGCCTGTTCCGGCGAGGCATAGTGAACCGATCCCATGGCTTCATTGGTCTTCACGATCGTGGCAGAGGTGGTCGCACGGGCAATGCCGAAATCCGCCACCTTGATGTGCCCGTCTTCTGTGATCAGAATGTTGTGGGGCTTGATGTCCCGGTGAATGATACCGTTGGAATGGGCATGATCCAAAGCCATGGCAATCTGCCGCGTAATCTGGACGATTTCCTGGGTGGACAGGTAGGTGGCTTTATTTTGAATGTACTGTTTCAGCGTGATCCCATTGACCAGCTCCATGACGATATAGTGCACATCGCCATCGGTGCCGACATCATAGACATTCACAATGTTAGGATGGGACAGGCTGGCTGAGGCCTGCGCCTCCTTCTCGAATTTCTTGAGGAATTCATCATCTGAAACAAATTCAGACCGGAGTATCTTCACTGCCACAAACCGGTTCAGCAAATGGCATCGGGCTTTATACACGCCGGCCATGCCGCCTTCACCGATGAGTTCGAGGATTTCGTATCTGTTTCCCAGCATTCTGCCTATCATTGGTTACCCTCCTGTACAGGGGTGTTCTCAAAAATGAGGACCGTCATGTTGTCGAACCCGCCCCGACTGTTGGCCAGCTTGATCAATTCTCCGCAAGCCTGTTCCGGGGAATTCTCAGACACAAGATTCAGCAGTTCCTGTGTATCCACATGGTTCGTGATGCCATCTGTACAGAACATCAGGGTATCCCCCGGCTGAAGCGGGAGAGCCATCGTATCAACCGCCACTGCGGGGTCGGTCCCCAGCGCACGGGTCAGGATATTTTTGCGGGGATGGTCCACCGCTTCTTCCTCTGTAATCCGGCCCTTGCTCAGAAGCTCCTGAACCAAGGAATGATCCGTCGTCAACTGTTTCAGCGACTTGCTCCGAACCAGATAGGCCCGGCTGTCACCGATATGCGCAATATGGGCCTTTCCATCCCGAAGGATGCAGGCCACGACGGTGGTGCCCATCCCATGGTAGTTGGGTTTGGAGGTTGCCAGGCTGTAGATTGTCTGATTGGTTTTAACAATGCCATCTCTCAAAAGCTCATCAATCTCCGCCGAACGCAGTTTCCGGGCTTTCAGGGAGGGGCTGATGAACGTGCTGAGGGTTTCAACAGCCAAAGCACTGGCCACTTCACCGGCCAAGTGGCCCCCCATACCATCGGCTACGATGTAAAGACCCAGCTTATCCGGATCATTGTAATAGGCATCTTCATTGATTTTCCGAACCCGACCGATGTCGGTGGCGGCAAAGCTTCTCATTTTATCACTCCATTACACTTTTTTTCATCACAGCGATAAAGAATCCATCCAGTCCATTCTCGCTGGGAAATATCCGGACGGTGGGGTTTGAACTCCGCAAGGACTCAGGGATATTTCCGTTGACATCCACCAGGCTAAATTCGGGATTTGCGCTGAGAAACCGCGCCACAACCCCTTCATTTTCCTCATATTCCATTGTACATGTACTGTAAATCAGTTGTCCATGGTTTTTTACATAGGCCTTGGCCTGTTCCAACAGGGTAAATTGAAGCGTTGAGAGGCTTTGGACATCCTCCGGTTTCCGGTTGTATCGGATCTCCGGCTTCTTCCGGATGATGCCGGTGCCGCTGCAGGGTGCATCCAGCAGAACATGGTCGAAGGCCCCCTGCCAAGGTTCGCGGAATTCAAGGGCATCCCCTTCAACAGCGTCCACCATGGTGATTCCCATCCGCAGGGCATTATCCTGGATCAGCTTCACCTTGTGTGGATGGATATCCTGTGCGATGATCTCGCCGGTGTTTCCCATGACTTCCGCCATGTGGGTCGTCTTTCCTCCAGGGGCTGCGCACAAGTCCAGGACCCGTTCTCCAGGGGCTGGCGCCATGGCTTTTGCAACCAGCATGGAGCTGATGTCCTGAACCGTGAAAAAGCCTTCCTGAAAAGCAGGAAGGTCCGGGAGTTCCCGGTCACCCAGCTCTGTAACCAGAAGGGCTTCATCCAAAATGAGGGACGGCTTCGCTTCGACACCCTGGCTGTGAAGGAGCCTGATCAGATTCTCCGGTGATCCCTTGAGCCGGTTGACACGAAGGGTTAGAACCGTTGGGGTGTTGTTGGCCTTGAGAATGGACTCAGCCCTGTCAAATCCGAACGCACTCACCCATCGCGCCACCAGCCACTCCGGATGAGAGTACAGGAGCGAAAGCCCAGCCAGGCTTCCGGGATCGGTTTCAGGTGGCTCCACTCCTTGTCGTTGAGCCGTTCTCAGCACGCCATTGGCAAAGCCGCTGAGCGCTCCGTGGCGAAGCTTCACCAGTTTAACCGACTCGTTGATGGCTGCAGCCGCAGGGATCCTGTCCATCCACTTGAGCTGGTAAAGTGCGATCCTCAGGGCGTTCAGCACCCAGGGCTTCATTTTTTCAGGGGGTGTTTTCGAATATTTCCGGATCACTGCATCGATATACAGGCGATTTTCCAGAACCCCATACACCAATCGCGTGAGGAGTCTCCGGTCCGCCGCCGTATATTGTACCGCCCCCAGAGCGTCATTGAGCCCCAGGTTACTGTAGGTTCCTTCTGTTTCGATGCGGCACAGAAGTTCCAGTGCTGCTTTTCGTGGATTTGCCGGGCTCATGATTTCTCCTTCTCATCAAAAGGCCCGGGGTTCGGAACAAGGAATCCCTTTCCGGCCCCAGGCCTGATACGTTCTTTTTATGCCGTTACCCGGCATTGTTGATCAATCGTCACTGCGTCCTCTCAGTACCAGGAGCCGAACCAGATGCATCACCGCTACCGCTGCCGCTGCAACATATGTCATGGCCGCCGCATTGAGTACTTTTTTTGCAAGGGGCCGTTCTTCATCGTAGATGAAACCACCTTGGACCAGTTGGGCAATCGCCCGGCTGCTGGCATTGAACTCCACCGGCAGGGTCACCATATGAAAGGCTACGACGATGGTGAACAGCAGGATACCGATATCGATGAGCGGCGTGAATCCCACGACCAGACCGATGATCGCCAGCGGAATGGCCGCCTGGGAGCTGATGTTGACTGCAGGGAATATCGCCGCCCGCAAGGTCATGGGCTTGTAATATTCCGCATGCTGAATGGCGTGTCCCACTTCATGGGCAGCAACACTGACTGAGGCGATGGAACGTCCCGAAAAAACTTCCGGAGACAGACGCACCGTGGTGTCCCGAGGATCGTAATGGTCGGATAGGGAGCCAGCTACCTGTTCCACCGGAACATGGGACAGGCCGTTGTCATTAAGAATTTGCCGTGCCACATCAGCGCCGGTCAACCCCCGCTGGTTACCTACCTGCATGAATTTGTTGAATGTTGACTTAACCTTTACCTGGGCAACCATCGCCAGGATCATGGCCGGAATCAGCAGGATCATGGTTGGGTCGAATCCGTAATACATAAAGTAGCCTCCTTGGGTATTGAGCTGATATCTTTGTTTTTTTCAGTGTAACAGGAAAATGAGAAGAATTTATGAACATTCACTGTGGAAGATTTTATTTTTGAAGCTTTTGATCAGGGGCAATGACAAAACGGTGGATCAGTTCCTCCAAAGCGGTCATATCCACCCGGGTATTCTTACAGGGACCCTCAGGCCGCTCATTGAGCAGGCCGATTACCGGCAGCTTCCGCATATCGTAGATACCGGCAGCCAGATCCCGTTCGCAAGCCACTGCAAGGATCAGCTGCGGCCGGTTTTCCTTTATCGCTTTCCGAGCCAGGGTTCCCCCGGTTGCTATGACCAAGGGCAGACCCAATCTTTGAGTCAGAGCCCTCAAATCACCAATCATGCATTTCCCGCAGGAGACGCACCGGTTCCCGTCACCGGCCACTTTGTGGGGACATTCATGCCACTGCAGGCAATGCGGCAGCAGAATCAACACTTTTTCCGCGGGAACCTTATCGATAAGCCCTTGGATCGTATGGTTATTGGTTTGAATGTAGGCAATCTCCAGGGCATCCTTATCCACTTTGAAAAAACCGGTGAGCCAGTAGAGCGCTGGATACAGCTCATGCAGAAGGGTTCGGATCAGAGCGAGGGTTTTCCCCGATTTCACTGCGCCCTTCTGGAGACGGAAAAGCTCCAAAAGATACCAGAACACCACGGCCATGAACAACCCCAAGCCGATGATGCTGCCCCAAAGGAGGATCAGGGTCCATGCCGACGCCTTGGCACGCAAAACCAGAACCATCAGCGCAAGGAGCAGTGCAGCGCCGGCAATCACCGCCAGCAGGGTTTTAATCAATAGGTTCTCTTGGGGTATCTTTGAACCCATATCAGCCTCCGAATCGGGCACCTGCGGAAATGGTCCTGCCCAGAATATATGCTGAAACCAGCATCCGTTTGGAGCCTGCCGCCTGTAGCGCCTGAACGAGGACCGCGTCACTACCGGCCGCAATCAGGAGTCCTTCCGGCTTCACTGAGAGAATGGTTCCCGGCGCCTGCTGATGATCCATAGGGACATGCAGGGGCTTGAATAGCTTGATGCGTATTTCCTGAAGCGTGGTTTGGGCCGCCGGCCATGGGTCGAGGCCGCGAATCTGATTGCAAATGCTCACAGCATCACAGCTCCAGTCTATTTCTGATAGTTCCCGGCCGATCATAGGGGCATAGGAGCCCGCGTTCAGATCCTGCGGTGTCCTGGGCGCCGTTCCTTTTTCAAGCTGTTCCAAGGTATCAATAAGCAGTTCCGCGCCCTGAAGCGCCAGGCTGTCATGGAGTTCTCCCACCGTTACGGTGGCATCGATGGGGTGGGTTGATTTGAGAATCATATCACCGGTATCCAGGCCCACATCCATATGCATCGTGGTGACCCCCGTGGTTTTTTCACCCTTGAGGATGGCCCAGTGAATGGGTGCGGCGCCCCGATAGTCTGGAAGCAGGGAAGCATGGACATTGATGCAGCCTAGCTTGGGAATCTCAAGGATTGCCTTGGGAAGGATCTGGCCATAAGACACCACAACGATGCAATCCGGTTCCAGGGCTTTTAGTATTTCTAAGGATTCATCGCCACGGATTTTCAAGGGTTGATGTACCGGAATGTTCCAGTTCAACGCCTCCGCCTTCACCGGAGTGGGTTGGAGCTTCATGCCCCGGCCCTTCGGCTTGTCCGGCTGGGTAAAAACCGCTGTCACCTCGTGATTTTGTAAAAGACTCTTCAAACAGGGGACAGCAAAATCAGACGTTCCCATGAACACGATTTTCATTTGTACCTTCCTCAGTCATGATATCAACAAATAAAATGCCGTTGAGATGGTCGATTTCGTGGCAGAACGCCACCGCCAGCAGGTCTTCTCCCACATATTCCACGGTCTTTCCGGTAACGTCCTGCCCTTTGACCCGTACCCACTGGGGACGTTTCACATAGCCCGAACGGCCCGGAACACTGAGGCAGGCCTCCAGATCACACTGCTCGCCTCGGGTCTCAAGAATTTCAGGGTTGATCAGCACTTTCACACCGGTGTCGTCATAGACATCCACGACGATGATCCGTTTCATCACCCCGATCTGGGGTGCGGCCAAACCCACGCCGTCCGCTTCATACATCGTATCGATCATATCCTGAACCAGCAGTGCCAGGCGCTCATCAAAATTCTCCTGTGCCTTGCACATTTTCCTGAGAATCGGATCGCCATCCTTGCGAATTGTACGTATTGCCATATTTCCTCCTAAAGTGTCGTTACGGGTCGGGTATCTACAATCAAGGCAACTCCGGGAATTTCATCCCGCCGGAGCATGCTCAGTGTTTCAAAAACAGCTGTTTCATCGGCTTTGAGGAATTTAATCAGGATCTGGTAGCGCCATGCGCCGCGGATGCGTGCAAAAGCCGCGGGATGAGGGCCCAGCATTTGAAAAACGAGGCCCAGGCCCTTCAACGTTTGTCCTATCTTATTATACAATTCTTTGGAGGCTTTGAGTACCGTTTCTTCCCGCTCCCCCTGGAGAGTCAGGTTCACCATTTCGATGAAGGGGGGGTATCGGAATGCTTTCCTGATCCGTATCTCCGATTGGAAATACCCGGTATAATCATGGGCTGCCGAAGCGGTGATGGCGTAGTGATCCGGTCGGTATGTCTGGATCAGGACCGTTCCCGGGCGGCTGCCCCGGCCTGTCCGCCCTGAAACCTGTGTCAGCAGCTGAAAAGCCCGCTCGTTGGCCTTATAATCCGGAAAATTCAGAGTCATATCGGCCGAAAGAATCCCCACCAGGGTCACGTTGGGAAAATGCAGGCCTTTGGCAATCATCTGGGTCCCAACCAGGATATCGGTCAGTCCCTGCTCGGCCCGTTTGATGATCCCTTCCAAAGCCCCTTTCCGCGTGGTGCTTTCGGCGTCCATCCGGTCGATCCGCGCACTGGGAAAAAGCTGCTGCAGGGTTTCTTCCAACTTTTCCGTTCCCGTTCCCATGGGGCGATAATCCTTGCCGCTGCATTCCGGGCAAGACGGGCTCACCGCCGCAGCATAGCCGCAGTAGCTGCAGCGTGCATGCTGAACGCCTTTGAAATAGGTCATCGAAATGTCGCATTTGGGACATTTCAGGACAAATCCGCAGGTCTGACAGCTGAGGAAGGCCGCATAGCCTTTCCGGTTCAGCAGGATCATTGTCTGCTCTCCCAGCCTCAGCCGCTCGCCAATCCCCTCCGTCAGGGCTTGGCTGAGGATGCCGCGATTTCCCCTCAGGAGTTCTTCCCGCATGTCCACCAGATCCACCGTCGGCATGGGAAGCTGATTAACCCGGTTAGGAAGCTCTGTGAGATGCAGCAGGCCTCGCTTCGCCGCATAGTAGGTTTCCACCGAGGGGGTGGCGGACCCCAGAACGAGCAGGCCCTGATGCCTTTCAATCAAATGGCTGGCAACATCCCGGGCATGGTAGCGCGGGGCGGACTCGGATTTATAGGCGCCGTCATGCTCTTCATCCAGAATGATCAGACCGGGATTCTCTACCGGTGCGAAGAGGGCCGATCGGGGGCCGACGATGACATCGGCCTGACCCCGGGCAATCCGGTTCCACTGATCCAGCCGCTCCCCCGGAGAGAGCCGGCTGTGGAGCACGGCGATCCGGGATCCGAAACGCCGTGCGAATCGGCCGACGATCTGAGGGGTCAGGGATATCTCCGGTACCAGGATGATCACCTGTTTATTCTCTCTCAGGATTTTCCGCGTCAGATGGAGGTATATCTCTGTCTTTCCGCTGCCGGTAACCCCATGGAGGAGCCACTGGCTCCCGGCAGGAGCACCCGCCAGCTGATTGTAAACCCGTTCCTGGTCTCCGGTCAGCTGCTCGAACCCCTCCGGCTCCTGCTTCGTGAGCATCAAGGGCGTCCGTTCTTCCTGCTCTGTCGTTTCACGGATCAGCCCTTTATCCACCAGGGCTTTAATATGCCGGGTTTCCGCTACCAGAGCCGTTTTCAAATCCCGTGCAGGAACCGGCCCGACCAGATTGAGGAAACGCATGATTTCGCGGTACATATCCATCCGCCCGCCAGCCCGTTTAAAGACCTTTAGCAGGTCCTCCTCGGTGCCGGACGCACTGAGGATGATCTGCTGTTTTTCACGAACCGGCGCACTGAAAACTTCCCGTTCCTTCAAAAGCCCCTGCTGCTTCAGCTTAAGGCCCAGTTTCAATTCTTCCGGGCTGAGGGTTTCCGTATTTCCCTTACTCACGATCAGGCGGTCAAGCAGCGCCGTGGTTAAATCATCCGGTGCCAGCCCGCCATCCGAAAGAACATCCCAGAAGAGTGTCCGTTTCAATACGGTTCCAGAAGGGATCATGCTCAGCAGGGCTTCTGTCCAGGAACACAGGGTCGTATCCCTGAGCCACCTGCACAGGGCGACCTGGCTGGGTGTCAAATGGCCCCCTTCCTGAAAAACCGCACGGATCGCCTTGGTCTTCCAAGTCGGCGGATTCCCGTGAAGCGCTAGGACATAGGCCTCCACTGGGGTGTCCCCCTTGCCAAAGCTGACAATCACGCGGGTTCCGACGGCAATGCTGCTATTCAGTTCCTCGGGGATACCATAGGTGTACAGTTGATCTGTAGCCCTGGAATGCCTGATCAGTGCGATATCTGCATAGTTGTCCATAGCAACCTCATCTGTCTAAAATAACGAAAGGCCGCGGTATGACAACCCCACAGCCCTTAGCCGATCATCTTCATCCAACACGGGCCGCCAAAAGAGCCGCTATCCTGTTCAGGATGATTTCTGCAACTTCCCGTTTCGTCATCAGCTCCAGACTCTGCTGGGAGCCGTCCGGATCAATCAGCGTGACGATGTTGGTGTCCCCGTCAAAACCGGCACCTGCCTGAAGGACATTGTTGGCCACGATGAAATCGAAGTTTTTCCTAGTGATCTTGTCTTTGGCATTTTCTATGAGATCATTGGTTTCAGCGGCAAACCCCACAAAAATCCGGTTCCCTTTCACTTTTCCCAGGGCAAGGGCGATGTCCTGTGTTTTCTCCAAAGCGATCACCAGATCGTCGTCTTTTTTCTTCATTTTCCGTTCTGCCACGGTTTTAGGCCGGTAATCCGCCACAGCCGCCGCCTTTATCAACACCTGGCAGTCCTGGTAGTGTGTCATGACCGCCTCGTGCATTTCTGCCGCGGTGGTCACTGGCACCAGCTTGACGCCGACCGGCGGCTTCAAGGCGGTTTTCCCGCTGATGAGTGTCACCTCCGCGCCGCGCTGCAGAGCCTGTTCTGCCAGTGCATACCCCATTTTCCCACTGCTGTGGTTGGTGATGTAGCGCACCGGATCAATGGCTTCCCGGGTGGGACCGGCTGTTATCATGACCCGAATCCCTGCCAGATCCTTTTGATCGGCTAGCAGCAGCCGGATTTTTTCGATGAGGTCCTGAGGTTCCGCCATTTTTCCCACGCCGACATCGGCACAGGCCAACCGACCTGTACCGGGATTTTCGAAGTGATACCCCAGAGCCTTCAGCGTTTCGATGTTCCGCTGTACAATGGGATTCATATACATCTGGGTATTCATCGCCGGGGCCAGCAGCACCGGGGCCCGGGTGGCCATGACGGTCGTTGTCAGCATGTCATCGGCAATCCCGCAGGCAATCTTCCCAATGACATTGGCACTGGCAGGGGCGATTACAAACAAATCCGCCTTCTTCGCCAGGGCGATATGCTCCACATCCCAAGTCTCCGGCGCGGCGAACATATCCGCTACCACCGGATTCTGGGAAAGGGTTTGAAAAGTCAGGGGCATGACAAATTCCGAAGCATGGTCCGTCATGATGACAAAGACTTCTGCTCCGGATTTTTTTAAACGGCTCACCAGATCTGCTGCCTTGTAGGCCGCGATTCCCCCGGTGACGCCCAATACGATTTTCTTATCCTTCAACATGAGGGCCTCCTACTTCAGGATTTCCTTATCAACGACTCTCACCAGATCCTTGTAGATCTCGTCCGTAGCCAGTGACACCGGCTTTGTGGATTTGCTCTTTGTCAGAACCTCAGCGCCCTCAATGATCTGCCGCGCCCGTTTGGATGCGATGATCACCAGGCCGTACCGACTTCCTGCTTTTGCTATCAGTTCGTTAATGGGTGGTTTAAGCATGGTAGAGTCCCTCCTTGAATTCTTGGATCAATTCCTCGATACTGCCATCGATGACCCGGCATTTTTCCGCCTGAACGATGCTGTGCAACTGTTCAACAGCCGCATCGACCGTATCGTTGATAATGAAATAATCGTATTTCGTAATGAACTCAATCTCTTCAAACGCGCTTGAAAAACGGGTTTCCAGCGTATCCGCCGTTTCACTGCCGCGCTTGATGATCCTGTTTTTCAGTTCCGCCATGCTGGGCGGGACGATGAAGACAAAGATGCCTTCCCTATATTTGTTGCGGATCTGCATGGCCCCCTGAATATCAATTTCCAACAGAATGTCCTGACCGCTTCGAATCTGATCCACAACAAACTGTTTGGGGGTTCCATAATAGTTTCCGTAAACCTCTGCGTATTCCAGCAGCTCATCCTGTTCGATCATTCTCTGGAATTCCTCACGGGTCTTGAAAAAATAATTCACGCCGTGAACTTCCCCTGCGCGGGGTTGCCGTGTGGTCACCGATACACTGATGCCCACATTCCCATCATTCCTGAGAAGTTCTTTACAAATGGTGCCTTTGCCTGCCCCGGAAGGGCCGGACACCACAATCAGAAGACCCCTGGCCTGCATTGTTATTCTCCTTCTGTACAAATGGACTGACTACCATTATAGTGTGAGCGCGGTTGGATGTAAAGCTTTAACCTTATTCGATGTTTTGGATCTGTTCACGGATCTTCTCGATTTCGCTTTTCACTTCAATCACGTGATTTGCAATGGTCAGGTCTGGGGATTTTGATCCGATGGTGTTTATCTCGCGGTTCATCTCCTGGACCAGGAAATCAAGCTTGCGGCCAGCAGGTGCCGGATCATCAAGAATGCGGCCCACCTGGTCCAGATGGCAGTTCAGGCGAACGATTTCTTCGGCTACGTTGCTTTTATCCGCATAGATGGCAACCTCGTGAAGGATTCTCCCCTCATCCAGCTCAACGGTATCCGCCAGGATCTCCCGGATCCGGTCCGACATCTTCTGGCGGTAAGCGGCCAGGATCTGCGGTGAGAAGCTGTCGATCTCGAGGGCGGTCTTGCGCACCACCGCCACACGGTCCACGATGTCGGACCGAAGACTGGCCCCTTCCCGGCGGCGCATATCCATCAGGGCTTCCAGGGCTTTCCCGGAGGCTTCGGAAAGCGTCTCCCAGATGGTCTCTTCATCGGATTCCTTCGATTCGGTCTTCAGCGCCTCCGGGTGCCGGGCCAGCATGGACAGACTCACGGAATCCGTGATGCCGTAGCGGTCTTTAATGGCGTCCATGGCCTTTTGATATTGGTCCAGCACCACGAAATTCGGGGTGATGACGAAATCATCCGCCACACTTTCCTCGGATGTAATATAGATTTCAACCCGTCCCCGGGAGATTTTGCCCTTGATGATGGCCTTCAGCCTGTCCTCGAACTGATTGAGCTTTTTCGGCATACGAATCAGGATGTCCAGGTACCGATGATTGACTGTCTTGATCTCCACAACGAATTTGAACTGCTCCCGTGTCGCTTCACCGCGGCCGAAGCCTGTCATGCTGTATACCATAGGTGCCTCCGTCAGATTTATTCTTCAAAATATTCGCCGCTGCAGATTTTCACAGCGCCGCCTTCCATAATCACTTCATTTGCATCCAGAAGGATGGTCAGTTCGCCGCCCGGGGTCTGAACCCGGACCGTCCTGTCTGTCAGCCCCAGCTCATGGGCGATCCATACACTGGCACAGACACCGGTGCCGCAGGCCAGGGTATGTCCTGCGCCCCGCTCCCAGGTATCCACCTTCATCTGTTCTTTTGAAATAACCTGTACGAAATTGACATTGGTCCGTTCAGGAAAAATCCGATTTTTTTCAAGTACCGGCCCGACGGATTCCGTCAGCTCGGCACTGATGGCATCCACCAGCACAACGGTGTGGGGAACCCCCATGCGCACGGAATAGATCGGGTAGGAGACACCTGCCGCATCCACGGGATAGGCCCATACTCTGGGAGCATCTACCTTAGCAGGCACTTCACAGGCCAGGAGTTCCGGGGCGCCCATGGAAACACGCACCCTTACGTCCGATCCGTGCCCGATGATTCGAACCGCCTTGATTCCGGCCCGGGTTTCTACTGTGAACTCCGTCTTCGTGACTATGCCGATATCGTGGGCAAATTTTGAAAAACAGCGGATCCCGTTGCCGCACATGGCCGCCAGAGAGCCGTCGCTGTTATAGTACTCCATCCGGACATCCGCCGAATCGGAGGGAAAAACCACCATCAACCCGTCGGCACCGATGCCAAAGTGGCGATGGCACATGGCCTTAGCCAGCACCGCAGGATCTTGACCCTGAATATCTTCCGCTTTTAATAGAACGAAGTCATTGCCCGCTCCGTGCATTTTAGTGAATCGCACCCGATCACTCCCTGTTTGAGGCTCTTTTGTTATTATGATATCATAGAATGTCACGATCATGCAGAAGAAAAGACTCTTTGGAGGTTCCGAATGGCATTAGACGGCATCGTTCTCCGCGCTTTGACCCACGAATTGAATACGACCCTGTTGCAGGGACGCATCGATAAGATCACGCAACCGGAACAGGATGAACTGATTTTCCAGATTCACAGGAACAGAGAGGCCTACCGCCTGATGATCAGTGTGAATTCCGCCTGTCCCCGGGTGAGCCTGACCCAGGAAAAGCGTGAAAACCCCACCACCGCTCCCCTGCTTTGCATGTTGCTGCGCAAGCATCTGTCCGGCGGCCGTGTCCTTGGCATCTCCCAGCAGGGACTGGACAGGATTTTGACCCTGGATATCGAATGCCGGGATGAAATGGGCTATCCCACCGCCAACCGGCTCCACATCGAGCTGATGGGAAAGCACTCCAACATGGTCTTCTACAACCTGACCACGGGGCGCATCATCGACTGTATCCACCGGATCAGCGAAAGCATGAGCCGGGTACGGCAGATCCATCCAGGGCTGCTGTTTGAAGCCCTGCCTACAACCAAGGTGAATTTTCTGGACCTGGCGCCGGCTGAAATCCTGGCACGGCTGCAGGAAACCCGGGGAAAGAACCTTTCCAGCGCCCTGCTGGAGGCCTTTGAAGGCTTGAGCCCCCTGATGTGCCGGGAACTGCTTTTCCGGGGCGGGCTGGCAGATGAGCCCCGGGAACAGTGGACACCAGGGCTCTTGGACGGCCTGGGCGCCACCCTTGAAAAATTCCACACCATCCTGGTGGAACATCGGTACGAACCGACCCTGATCCGTAATGAAAAGGGCAGTCCGGAGGCATTCAGCGCTTTGCCCATGACCCATCTCCTCTCCGCCGGAATGACCGCGGAACCCTACGATTCCATCAGCCAGCTTCTGGAAACCTTCTATGGGGAAAAATCCCGGGAGGCCCGGGTAAAGGGCAAATCCATGAGCCTGCGCAAGCTCCTGGGAACCCGGATCGCCCGACTGGAAAAGAAAATGCAGAACCTCCTGGAGGATCTCTATTTCGCTGAGAATGCGGATGAATCCAGAATTCTGGGCGATCTGCTGACCGGCAACATCTACCAGGTGTCCAAGGGCATGAACGAGGTGACGGTGCTGGATTTTTTCCAGCCGGATCAGCCTGAACGGACCATCCCCCTGGATGTGCGCCTGACGCCCTCCGAAAACGCCCAGCGGTTCTACCGCAAATACAACAAGCTGAAAACCGCCCAGACGGAAGTCCAGCGCCAGATGCAGGAAACCCAGTCGGAGCTGGCCTATTTGGAATCCGTCATGACGGCCATCGATACCAGCCGGGAGCCCTCCGACATCGAGCAGATCCAGATGGAGCTGGCAGCCCAGGGGTATCTGAAAGCGCCCAAGAAAGGCAAGGGGGGCAAGAAGACGAAGGATTCCTTCAAGCCCCTGCTGTTCAAAAGCGCTGAGGGCTTTGAGATCCTGGTGGGCCGCAACAATCTCGAAAACGACCGCCTGACCCTGAAAACCGCCTCCAACAGCGATTGGTGGTTCCATACGAAGGAAATCCCCGGGTCCCATGTGATCATTCGCACACAGGGGCAGGACGTGCCGGAAACCACACTGGATCTGGCTGCCCGTATCGCCGCCTGGCATTCAAAGGGCCGGCAGGGGGAGAATGTCGCCGTGGATTATACCCTGGTGCGCCACGTTCGAAAACCCGCCGGCGCACGGCCTGGCATGGTGATTTACGACCATCAGAAAACCCTGTATGTGACCCCGATAGAAAATGAAATCAAGGAGCATCTGTCCTCCTGAAACGCCAAAGACACCCGAAGGGGTGTCTTTGCTCATCTCTGTTTACTTGAGATACGCCGGCATTATCACGGTGACCTTGAACAAATCCCCATCGATGGCCAGGGTGAAGCTTCCCCCCTGCAGTTCCGTGAGACTCCTGGCAATGGAAAGCCCCAGCCCGGAGCCTTCACTGCTGCGGGATTCATCCCCCCGTTTGAACCGCTCCATCAACTCATCCGCATGGATGTTCAGTTCGAAGGCGGATACATTCTTCAAGGTGACCAGCACCTGTCCGTTCTGGCAGCTGGTATCGATATAGACCCGGGAGCCCGGTTGGGCGTATTTGAACACGTTGGAGAGCAGATTCTCCATGACACGCCACAGGAGCTTGCCATCCCCGAGGGCATACACCTTCTCTTCCGGCGCAGTGACCTTGAAATCCAGACCCGATTCCTGGATCTTGTCAGAGAGTTCTCCCAGCCCCTGGGCGATGAGGTCCGTGATGTCCAGTTTTTCCAAAGCGAAGGTCATGTTGCCGCTGGAAGCCTTCGCCGCTTCGAAAAGGTCCTCTGTCAGAGCCTTCAGGCGCTGGGATTTCTGATCCAAGACCTCCAAATACCTGGGGGCGTTTTCGGAGCAGATGCCCTCTGTTTTCAGCAGATCCACATAATTGATGATCGATGTGAGCGGTGTTTTCAGATCATGAGACACGTTGGTCACCAGCTCCGCCTTCAGCCGTTCGGCCTTGACTTCGTTTTCTACAGATGCCTTCAATCCTTGGGCCATCTGATTGATGCTGTCGATGAGGGCATCGGTTTCAGGCTCGCCGGTCCCGGCAATCCGGTAGGCCAATTCACCGGAACGGATCCGCTCTGTTCCCGCTGTGATTTCTTTGATCACCGCTACTTTTTTCAGCGTGAAAACCAGGGCAACAAGATTAACGCTTAAAAATATCCCCCCGCCCATGAGTACGCCTAAAAATCCAGCATTGGATCCTAAAATTGCTGTAACCACCACCGATACGACAACGCCGCCTCCATACAGCGCGAACAGCAGCGCCGTCCGAAGTGCCAACGGCCCCTTTTTCAGTTCTTGCCGCAGGGTATCAACTAATTTCTTAGGGTGTCCGAAGGCCCAGAGAAACAGGCTGCCCACCAGGGTATGGCGGAGGAACTCCCTGCGTTTTAGCCGCTTGACAGCACTGGTTCCGGCTGCAATCCCCATCAGGGCCGCCAGGATGATCAGCATGGATGCCAGGACATAGAAAAGCTCAGGGTTATGAGGATACAGGTTCTCCCACAGCGCATAGACACCAACCACTTGCAGGGCGATAGCCGGAACGACCAGGGCCAGTTCCACATCCAGATAGATCCGGTCGGCCCAGATAAGATGCACACCCTCCGACTCGGGACGACGACCGGCTGCGTATATCAGGTAGACCATCCCGGTTAAGAACAGCAGCTTCCCGACAATCACCTGATAAATCCCAATGCGCCCTTTTTCCCGATTTGCTTCATAGGCCTTTCTTTCACTGTCGAACCGTTCCTGCGACATGCCCACATACACGACACTGCCATCCGGGGTCAGGCTGTAGCTGGCCAGATCATTGGTTCCCACCGTCTCGTCAGAACTGATCCGATAGTAGACGGGAAGCTTTCGATAGGCGGGCTCGCCACTCGCCAGACCTTGCAGATTGCTTTGAAGCCTGCCGTCTGAAAAAAAGACACTGTAATAGAGGCCCTCTGTCCTTTCCAGCTTTTTGAGAAGGACTGCATATTCCTGCAGACGCTCCTCAATCAGCCGGTTCTTCACATCCCCCACGCTTTCATCATAACCCGCATTGATCTGGGCCATCCGCGCATCCAGTTCCTGTTGAAGACGGCTGACCTCCGCGCCATTTTCGGTGCTTCGCGCATTTTCAATCCATTCATCATATTGCTCAGTGACCTCTCCAATCTTTTGCCGGCGCTCATCGGAAAACATGTTGGTCTCTCCCATGAGCCGTTCCTTATAAAGCCCCTCACCTGCCTTTATCTTTTCCGTGCTTTGATAATCGAAGGCGGCACGATAAACGTCCTGATACAGCTCTTCCAAAGGCCGAGCACTGATACGGCTGTCCTGATAGTCCTTGCTTTCCATGACCTCTACAAAATAGGGAGCCTTCAGACAGCCATAGGCTACCGTAAAGAGTCCCGCCAGGCATAGAACAACCGCTGCAGCTTTCAGCCACCCTGAATATCTATAATTTTTCCACTTTGTATCCAACACCCCACACCACCTTCAAGTATTTTGGTTCCTTTGGACTGATCTCAATCTTTTCACGAATCCGTCGGATATGTACCGCCACGGTGTTTTCCGGATTGAATGCCGGCTCGTTCCACACCTTCTCGTAAATCTGATCAATGGAGAACACCCGCCCTGCATTTTCGCACAGCAGCTTCAGAATTTTGTATTCCACCGGGGTCATCCTCACCGGTTCTCCATCCACACTGACTTCCTTTCGTTCATCATCAATCCTCAGACCGCCGGTGCTGAGCTGATCCGATACCGCGGCGCAGCCACCCAAGGTCGTATAGCGCCGCAGCTGGGATTTCACCCGTGCAATCAATTCCAGGGGTTTAAACGGCTTGGCGATATAGTCATCCGCTCCCATGGCAAGGCCCAGGATCGTATCCGTATCCTCTGTTTTGGCGGTCAGCATAATCACCGGAACATTGCTGCGTTCCCGAATCTTCATCGTTGCCTGCGATCCATCCATCACCGGCATCATGATATCCATGATCACCAGGTGAATGGTCTCCTGCTCCAGGAGGGCCAACGCTTCTGCCCCATTGAAGGCTTTGTATACCGCATAGCCTTCGTTTTTCAGATAGATCGCAATCGCTTCCACGATTTCTTTTTCATCATCGCAAATCAGTATATTCATAAGGCGCCGTCCCGCTCCATCGTATTTGCCCTCATTATATCATGCCCCCCTTCCCTGTTTTCTAGTCCCATCCTATCAAGGATGTCTTACAGGCGGTTTGACAGAATTCTTACGATTCCCTTAACAAAGGAAATACCCTGCCAGGTAGCGGCAGGGTATTTCCTTTGTTAAGTATGTATCTCCATCTGGCATCTCAGTTGACGTTCAGCGCCTTCGCTTACTCTTCAGCGGACTCAGCGCCTTTTTTGGCCTTCTTGATTTCCCCCAGGAAGGTGCTGAGTTTTTCACGAATGATCATCGGAGATTCTCCTGCCTGAATGGACAGAACGCCTTCTATCGTCATTTCTTCAATAATTCGGGCTAACTTGTGCTGAACCTTGAGCTTACCCGCAACCGGCAGGAACACCAAGTTCGCAAAAGCTACACCGTACAACGTGGCGATAAAAGCAGCCGCAATTGCCGGCCCCAGTGTATCCGGGTTGGACAGGTTCCCCAGAACGTGAACCAGACCCATGACGGTCCCGATAATCCCCATGGTCGGAGAATAGCCCCCCGCCGCTTCAAATATCGAAACATTCAGCTTGCTCTGTTCGTCCATGACATACAGCTCTGTTTCCAGGATCTGACGTACCAGCTCCGGATCCATACCATCGACGATCATCTTGATGCCCCGCTTCGTCAAAGGCGTCAGACCGGCATTCTCCACCTGCTCATCCAAAGCCAGAAGGCCTTCACGTCTGGCTACTTCCGCCATTTTTACGATCTGGTTCATCCGCTCTTCGCCTTCACTGGGAGGCGCTTTTGTTGCTTGAAGGAAAAGGGGGAATATGCTGAGAAACTGAGGCATCGTAAAAGAAACCAATAACGCTCCGGACAGTCCGCCAAATACGATGATGGCCGGGGATAAAAGAAAGAGCGACCCCACATGGCCCCCTTCCAGAATAAAGCCGAGAATCAACATACCAAAGCCTAAAAATAAACCTATTATGGTTGCGATATCCATTTTTTAACCCTCCGTGGTAGACTCGTCGCCTAGCTGTGCTTTCACTCATCCTCAATCATGTTCCATCGGCTTATTGGGCAGCTATGCCTCCGATTTCCGGCGGTTTCTCTGTTTCAGCGTGAATAATGACGATATCGACCCGCCTGTTTTGCTGGCGGTTTTCTGATGTATCGTTAGGAACCATTTGTTTGAACTCACCGAAGCTTTCTGCCGAAAGGCGTCCCTGAGCAACCCCTTTTCCTGCAAAGTAGTACAGGACATTGATCGCCCGCTGGCTGGCCAGTTCCCAGTTGCTTTGAAACTGCACGGAGTGCATGGGGACATTATCTGTATAGCCTTCGATCCGAATCCGGTTCTGCATGGAATTCAAGATTGCAGTGATGCTATCCAACGTGCCATAGGATCCAGTCTGAAGTGTAGCAGATCCCGAATCGAAGAGAAGATTGTCTTTCATCCTGATCGTGACACCGGCCGAAGTCATCTGAACACTGAGTTGACCGCCCAGCTGTTTTTCTTCAATCAGCGCCTCCACTTGTTCCATCGCCTTTTGCAACTCTGCGGCATCGGCAGCAGCAGTAGCCGTGTATGGCTGCGGCGGCGACTGAACCGGAGGATTCCCTTCCATGACCCCTTGGGAAGCAGGCAGCACTGATTGCCCCTGGCCCATGACCCCAGACAGAGAGCTCGACAGTTCCGAGAACTTCTTGGCGTCTACGATACTCATGGAGTACATAATAATGAAAAAGATCATAAGCAGTGTAATCATATCCGCATAGGTCAGCAACCAGCGCTCGTGATTTCCCCCATGCTCTTCATGTGACTGCCGCTTTCCATGTCGACCCATATGGCACCCTTTTTCTCCCTTAATTATCGAATGATTAACACTGCTATGTTATCAGAAATAACGCGGGTTTGGAACCATTATACCGAAAATAATCCCGAGCGGGACAAGACACTCCAAAATGGCTGGCGGACGCACTTCAGAGCCTCCATAATTCCCCGGACATCGCTGCACGGATGAGAGGGATATCGCCTTGGGGCAGCCGCAATATATTTTTAAGGACATTTGTCTTTTTTTGTTGTTAACAGATAAAGGGTTTTCCAATTGGGTATAGAACTCTCAGAGTCAGGAGCATGGGCGAAATTGTTCTCCCATGGCTCCCATTCAACATTACAGGAGGAGATACCATGTTAAGAAAGAACATCAGTTGGATGCTGATGCTGGCGCTGATGATCAGCCTGTTCAGCTTCGGCTACGCAGACACGGCCACCGATACCAAGCTGGTCATTCTGCATACCAACGACACCCACGCACGGATCTTAGAAGGCAAGAACGATGGCATGGGATTTGCCAAACTGGCCGCCGAAATCTCAAAAGTGCGGACAGAGAATCCCAACGTCTTGCTTCTGGATGCCGGAGACACCCTGCACGGACAAACCTTTGCCACGTTGAACAAAGGCGAAAGCATCGTTAAACTCATGAATCTGATGAAATACGATGCCATGACCCCGGGCAACCACGACTTCAATTACGGGCAGGACCGTCTGCTGGCCCTCGCTGGCGAAATGACGTTCCCCCTGTTGAGCGCTAATATAAAAAAAGCCGATGGAAAAACACTGCTGCCCGCATCTGCCATCAAGGAAATCGGCGGCATCAAAGTCGGCATCTTCGCCCTTTCAACACCTGAAACCGCCTACATGACACATCCGGATAACGTGGCCGGCCTAAGCTTTTCCGATCCCGTCGCCGAGGCAAAGACCATGGTTGCCCAGCTGCAGGACCAGACCGATGTGATTGTCTGCCTTTCCCACTTGGGCTTGAATGAAGGGTCTGCGTTCACCAGCAAGCTGGTGGCGGAATCCGTTCCGGGCATTGATGTCATCATCGACGGCCACAGCCACACCGTCCTGAAGGACGGCCTCAAGGTCGGCAACACCCTCATCGGGCAGACCGGCGATTATGACAAGAACCTGGGGATGATTGAACTGACTGTTGCAGGCGGAAAGGTTACAGCCAGCACAGCAGCTCTTTTCACCAAGGAACAGGCAGCCACCCTGACGCCTGACCCTGTCATGGCCGCGCTGATTACCGAGCTTGACACCGCCAACAAGGTGGTCACCGATGTGAAAGTCGGCTCTGCCGCAGTGGCCCTTGACGGCGAACGCGGGAAGGTCCGCCGCGGCGAAACGAATCTGGGAAATCTCATCACTGCGGCCATGCTGGATGCCACCGGCGCTGATGTGGCCTTCACCAACGGCGGCGGTATCCGTGCTTCCATTGACGCCGGCGAGATCACAAAAGGCGAGATCATTACGGTCCTGCCCTTTGGAAACTATGTGGTGGTGAAGGATATCACCGGACAGGATCTGCTGGATGCTCTGGAATTGGGCGTCAGCAAATATCCTGAAGAAAACGGCCCCTTCCCCCATGTTGCCGGAATCCAGTTCACCTTCGATGCCGGGAAACCAGCCGGTTCCAGAATCCTATCCGCTACAGCCGCCGGCAGCCCCATCGACCCTGCCGGTACTTACACATTGGCAACCAACGATTTCATGGCAGCCGGCGGAGATGGTTACACGATGTTCGCCGATAACAAGGTCAAGGGTGAGTACCCTGCCCTTGACGAAATCCTGGCTGCTTACATCGCCAAAGCAGGTTCTGTTTCACCGGCCACAGACGGCCGTGTCAAGGTGATTGAAGCCGCCGTTCCTAAGGCAGAAGTGAAACCCGCACCGGTTGCGGTTCCAACCATGCCTTCCGTACCAGGGGCTGCGGTCTCATATACGGTGAAGGCCAATGATATGCTTTGGAAAATTGCCGCCCAGTTCAAGGTGGATTGGAAGCACCTGGCTGAATTCAACAACCTGAAAAATCCGAACCTGATCATCCCGGGTCAGATTCTGCAGATTCCCGCTCAGTAAGCGAAAAAGCAACAAGGGCTGACTCCCGACAGAAAGCACACGTGCGCTGTCAGGGGTCAGCCCTTTAATTTTATCGTGCATCACTTCAGGGGGTATTGTTCGTCCTCCGCATCGCTGTCCAGGGTATTGATGACGACTTCGTTGGCGCCGTCCTCCTCCTTCAGCTTGACGCTGATGATCTCCCGACGGGCGGTGGGGACGTTCTTCCCCACATAATCCGGCCGAATGGGCAGTTCCCGGTGCCCGCGGTCCACCAGCACAGCCAGCTGGATTGTGAGGGGGCGCCCCAGGTCGATGAGCGCATCCAGTGCCGCCCGGACGGTTCGACCGGTGTAAATCACATCATCCACCAGAACAATGTGCTTGCCGGACACCGAGAACGGAATGTTGTTATTCCGCACGATCGGTTCCGCGTTCACCTCTGACAGATCATCCCGATACAGGGTGATGTCCAGAGAACCTACGGGAATCCGCAGCCCTTCTATTTCTTCAATCATATCCACGATCCGCCAGGCCAGGGGTACGCCCCGGGAAAGGATACCGACCAGCACCACGTTCTCAACACCCTTATTGTGCTCGATGATCTCGTGGGCCAGCCGTTTGATGGACCGGTTCATGGCGTTCTCATCCATGATTTTGGCCTTGAATTGCATGTTACCCCTCCTGGCGGCTCAAATGCCGCACTTTTTCGAGATACGTGCTGAAGTATTCAGGCAGCGGTGCATCGAATTCCATCCACTCGCCGCTGTGCGGGTGCTTGAATCCCAAGACTTTTGCATGCAGGATCTGCCCGGCGTGCTTTACTTTTTCCTTCTTGACCCCATAAACAGGATCCCCCGCCAGGGGATGGCCCTTCCAGGCCATGTGGACCCGTATCTGGTGGGTACGCCCGGTTTCAAGGGATACCTCCACATAGGTGTAGCCGTTGATGCGCTCAAGGACCTTATAATAGGTGACCGCCTCTTTGCCGCCATAGTCCACCACTGCCATCTGCAGGCGGTTCGACGGATTGCGCCCGATGGCGCCTTCAATACGGCCCGTGTCAGCCTTGATGGTCCCATGGACAAGGGCGTGATATCTGCGGAGGATCGTGTGTTCCTTCAGCTGTTCCGCCAGTCCCTGGTGGGCCTTGTCATCCTTGGCGACCATGAGGAGACCGCTGGTATCCTTATCGATCCGGTGCACGATGCCCGGCCGAACCACGCCATTGATGGAGGAGAGATCCTTGCAGTGATACATCAGTGCATTCACAAGGGTGCCGGTATAATTCCCCGGTGCCGGATGCACCACCATCCCCTGGGGCTTGTTCACCACCAGGAGGTGCGGATCCTCATAGACGATTTCGATGGGGATATTTTCAGGCACCACATCCAGTTCGACGGGGTCCGGTAATTCGATATGGATTTCGTCCCCGGCAGAAACCCGGGCTTTTTTCGAGAGCTCGGATTCGTCATTGACGGTGACGCAGCCCTGTTCAATCATTTGCTGCAGATAGGTCCTGGAGCGTCCCGCCACCAGTTTGGCGACGCAGGCGTCCAGTCGCAGGCCTTCCATTTCTTCCGGTATGACGACATCATAAATCTGCACGGGGCCTCCTGATCAAGCTGAGTGTCTAAGCATATGCCGCACGATGCGGCTGGAATTAACGGCTGCATCCTTGCAGAATTCATCAAAGCTTTCATGGGCCGTGCCATCGGCTTTATCGGACATCGCACGGAGGATCAGGAACGGCACCGCGTTCAGCCAGCAGCTGTGACCGATGGCCGCCCCTTCCATTTCCGTCGCATAGGCGCCGAATTGGGTTTTCAGCCGCTCTTTGATCTCGCCGCTGCTGACGAAGATATCCCCTGACACGATGCGGCCCTGAAGGACCTGATGGGGAATTTCTTCCTGCTCAATGGCCTTTTGAGCCAATTGGATCAGTTCCGGGTCCGCTTTGAATATCCATTCACTCATCCGGGGAATCTGCCCCAGCTCGTAGCCGAAGCCAGTGGCATCGAAATCATGTTCCAATACATCCGTGGAGATCACCAGATCCCCAACATTGAGGTCCTCGTGGATTGCCCCGGCCACCCCGGTATTGATGACATGGGTGCAGCCGAAGACAGAAACCAGCACCTGAGCGCATACCGCCGCATTCACCTTGCCGATACCGCTGATGACCACCACTGCCTGCTGCCCCTCCAGGGTCCCCACGCAGAAATCCATCCCTGCCAGGGTCCGACGGCCTTCTATCGTCATCACTTCTTTAAGCATCTCCACTTCCAAATCCATTGCCCCGATGATTCCAAACCGTTTCATTATTTTTCCTCCAAAGTAGTCAATTTCATCTATGTACCCATTGTATGCAATCCTCGCCCACAGGGCAAGGGCCAAAGCAGATTCGGATTTCTTGATTGCAATGACGCTGAAAAGGGTATAATCGGAGAAGAATCATCCGATATACCCCGCAAGGAGGACAAGCATGAAGAAGAGTATTGTCGTCCTGATCCTGACCCTCTTATTGGGCGCAACCCTGACGCCTGACAGCGAAAAGACGCAGTGGAAACCTGAAAACTTCAAGGTGATGGCTTATAGCTCCGAGCTGCCCTTTAATGATCCGATTGAGACCATCCAGTTTGAGAAACTGACCCACATCGTCTACGCCTTCCTCATTCCCCGAGCAGACGGAACCCTGCTGCCCATTGAGAAACCTGAGCGGCTCAAGGCCATGGTAAAGCAGGCTCATCGCCATCATGTCAAGGTATCGGTGGCTTTAGGCGGATGGGCGTATCGGGATATCCCCCTGGCACCGAATTTTGAAGCGCTGGCCGCCACAGATGCATCCCGCCGGAAGCTGGCGGATGAAGTGATGGCTTTTGTGGATCTGTATCATTTGGATGGCGTTGAACTGGACTGGGAATATCCCGTCCCCGGCGAATCCGCCAGGAATTATGAAGCCCTGGTCACCACCCTGGACGGAAAGCTGTCTTCCCGCAACAAGCTGTTTTCAGCAGCTGTCAGCGGCGCCTGGACCAAATTCGACGGCACCGATTTTTCCAACGGCGTGAGCACCCAGTGTCTGAACGCCTTCGACTGGATCACGGTGATGTCCTATGACCTCTATGGGTCCCAGCATGCCCCTCTCTGGTACGCCGATACCTCCATCGCGTTCTGGGCCAATCGCGGGATGCCCCGGGAAAAAATCATCCTGGGAATGCCGCTGTATGCCCGCCCCAGCTGGAAGCAGTATCGCGAGTTGGTCGCGGAAAGCCGGGAGAACGCCTGGCAGGACTATGCCCCGGGTGCCCCTCTGGAATCCTGGTACAACGGCCTGGCCACCTTAAAAGAAAAAACCCGCATGGCTCTTCTCGATGCCGGCGGGGTGATGCTTTTTGATATCCACGAGGATACCCTGGATGGCACCAGCGTGCTCAGCATGGTGGCCGCCCTGAAGACCCGGGCGGCACAGACTGATCCCGAAGAGCTGCGCCAGGAAATCACCTGTGTGATGAACACCCACGAGCTGCAGTTCACCAGCAGCAAGGAAACCGGTAAGCCCTTTATCAATCCCGAGGACCACCTGATGATGCCGGTCAAGAAAACCATGGAAGCTCTGGGGGCAACGGTGACATTCCTTGCCGACACCGAGACCATCCGCGTGCAAAAGGATCATCACACGATGATCATTGGGCTTCACAGCAACACCCTGACTTTTGACGACCAGCCCATTGCCATGGAAGCGCCACCCCTGATCAAGCGGGAACGCGCCTATCTGCCCGTCCGCTATCTGATGGCCGCCTTCGGTTACGACGTGGCGTGGCTCAGCGAAAGCAGAACCGTGCTGATGAATGAACGGCCCGTGAGCCGATAACGCCTCACTCTATTCCGAACTGCTTCATTTTCTTGTGCAGACCGGTGCGGTGGATTCCCAACAGCTTGGCAGCCTCTGTCCGGCTTCCGTCACAGCGGATCAGGGCACGGCGGATCGCATCCGCCTCCGCTGCTTCCACGGCCGTTGCCAAGGTGAGAGGCACATCATGATCCGCCGTTTGGGGCATCACTTCCCCATCCAGGAAGATATCCGGCAGGTCCTTGGTATAGAGCACTCTGCCCTCTGAAACCATCAGAGCCCGTTCCATGGCATTGCGCAGTTCCCGGACGTTCCCCGGCCAATCGTGGGCCTGGAGCCGTTCCATGGCGCCATTGGAAAGCCTGACAGTGGGATGGTTGTACTGGCGGCAGAAGTTATCCAGGATATGCTCTGCCAGGAGGGGAATATCCTCCTTCCGTTCCCGAAGCGGCGGCAGGAACAATTGGAGCACGTTGAGCCGATAGTAGAGATCCTCCCGGAATTTCCCCTTTTGAACCATATCGCTGAGATGTTCGTTGGTGGCGGCAATCACCCGGATATCCACAGCGATTTTTTGGTTTCCGCCAATCCGCTCATACTCCCGCTCCTCCAGCACTCGGAGGAGTTTTGCCTGCATATCCAGGGGCAGCGCCCCGACTTCATCCAAAAATAAGGTGCCGCCATTTGCCAGCTCGAATTTCCCCAGTTTTCCGCCTTTGCTGGCCCCGGTGAACGCGCCCTCCACATACCCGAAAAGCTCCGATTCGATGAGCTCCCGCGGGATGGCCGCACAGTTGATCTGCACAAAGGGTCCGTTGCACCGGTAGCTGCCTTTATGGATCGCATGGGAAAAGTATTCCTTTCCTGTTCCACTTTCACCCTCCAGCAGCACTGTGGAATGGCTGTCCGCCGCTTTTCGCGCCAGATCGATCAGGTGGCGCATCTGGTTGTTCCGAGTGATGATATGGTCAAAGGTATACTTGGCCTGATGGAGGCGGCTGATCTCCCCTTCATAGGTCTTCACCTTGCTTTCCAGGTTTTCCAATCGGTTTGCCAGGGCTTTCACCTCTTTGACATCCTTGAAAAGAACGGTCCCAACGGCGCCGATGACCTTCCCGTCCCGCCAGACCGCAATCCGGGAGGCGATCATATCGTGCCCGTTGATGGTCTGGATCTGTCCGATTTCACTGCGGCCCGTCCGTAAGACCTCGTGGACCCGTGTATTTTCAATGACCTCGGTCACCGGCTTCCCAATGACCTCCGCTTCCTTGATCCCCATCAGCTTTTCATATTTGCATTTGGTGATATTCCCGTGTTCATCGACCACGACCAGGCCCTCATAAGCCGTTTCCACCAGCTGATCAATGACCGCTTCATGAAACCGAAGCCGTTCCAACTCTCTGCGCATATCTTCAATCTCCGATTCCTGGAGATCCGTGTGCTTGTTCATGACTTTCCTCCGGGCGGGATGTGTTTCCTTCATTTTCTCATTGAAAGCTGGGATTTACAAGGCAAAAGACAAGCCTACTCCGGCGAATTTTAGTGAATACGGTTGACATATTCCGCCTGGCGGGTTAAATTTATAAGGTTGTACCCTGTTTTTTGTCCAGAGACTGTTCACCACTTGACTATAGAAGGAAGAGGAAAAAATGTCCGCAGAAAATCAGCCTTTTATCAACGAGATCAAACGCAGAAGAACCTTCGCCATCATCTCCCATCCCGATGCCGGGAAAACAACCCTGACCGAAAAATTCCTGCTGTACGGAGGAGCCATCCGGGAGGCCGGATCCGTCAAATCCAGGCGGTCCCAGAAGCATGCCGTATCCGACTGGATGGAGATTGAAAAGCAGCGGGGAATTTCCGTGACCTCCAGCGTGCTTCAATTCAATTACGACGGCTTTTGCATCAACATCCTGGACACCCCAGGCCATCAGGATTTCAGTGAAGACACTTACCGGACCCTGATTGCCGCCGACAGCGCCGTCATGGTGGTGGACTGCTCCAAAGGGGTGGAAGACCAGACCAAGAAGCTGTTTAAGGTGTGCAAGATGCGGGGAATCCCCATTTTCACCTTCATCAACAAGCTGGATCGGCATGGCAAGGACCCCTATGAGCTGTTGGAGGATATCGAGCAGACCCTGGGGATCCAGTCGTACCCCATGAACTGGCCCATCGGCTCAGACCGCGATTTCAAAGGGGTCTACAACCGCCACAAGAATCAGATTGAACTCTTTGGCGACAGCAACCACGGCCAGGCCATTGCCCATGCCGTTACCGGGGAACTGACCGATGAAAAATTCAGTCAGCTGCTGGGGCCCCATCTCCACAAGAAGCTGCTGGACGATGTGGAACTGCTGGACCATGCCGGAGACGGCTTCGACCTTGATAAAATCCTCCGGGGCGAACTGACCCCCGTTTTCTTCGGCAGCGCCCTGACCAATTTCGGCATCGAACCCTTTCTGGAATCCTTCCTGAACATCACGATGCCGCCCCAACCACGCCCCAGCAACTTAGGGCCCATCAGCCCTGAAAACGAGAATTTTTCCGGTTTCATTTTCAAGATCCAGGCCAATATGAACCCGACCCACCGGGACCGCATCGCCTTCCTACGGATCTGCTCCGGCAAATTCGAACGGGGGATGGTTGTGAACCACGTACAGGAAAACAAGAAGGTCAAGCTGGCCCAGCCGCAGCAGTTCATGGCTCAGGACCGCGTAACCGTTGAAACTGCATATCCCGGTGATATCATCGGCATCCACGACCCGGGCATCTTCAATATCGGCGACACCCTCTGTGCAGACGATTCCAAGGTGCAGTACGAAGGGATTCCCGTATTCGCTCCGGAGCATTTCGCCAAGGTCTACACACCGAACGCCTTGAAGCGGAAGCAATTCCTCAAGGGCATCTCCCAGCTTTCCGAAGAAGGGTCCATCCAGGTCTTCAAACGCCCCAATATCGGGATTGAAGAACTGATCATCGGCGTGGTTGGTGTCCTGCAGTTCGAGGTCCTGGAATACCGGCTGAAAAATGAGTACGGCGTGGATGTCCTGACAGAACGGCTGCCTTTCCGGCATATCCGGTGGATCAAAATGGATAACTATGGCAAGAAGCCCCTTTCCCTGCCGATGGATTCCGCTTTGGCCCATGATGGAAACGATCATCCGGTTATGCTTTTCCAAAACCCCTGGTCCATCCGAACCGCCGAGGAACGGAACGAAGGGATTGTGCTGGAAGAAACCGCCCGAAGAAATTAAAGACGCCACAATAAATGAAGAAGGTAGAGGTTGCCATCACCGTGGCACACTCTACCTTCTTTTTTATATCATCTAACGTTTCACGGTCAGTTTCTCCACCGTATAGAGGATCTGGCCATCCTTCTTGTAGAGACTGATGAATTGGTCCTTCTCTTTTCCGGTACCCAGATAACGGACACCGTTCCGCGTTTCAATACTGGTGCTGCCGCTGCCGTAGAACACATAGACATTCGTCCCTTTTTCCGCCAAGGCCGTCAACTGATCCCCCAGAAGATTGGCTTCCAGTTTATCGCTGAAACCGCCGGAGCCCCAAATCGGCTTTTGCAGGAAAATAAGCACATTTTTCTTTTGATTGGCCGCCAGCAGGTTCTTTAGCCAGGGCCACTGATTGTAATCGGTTTTACGGAGCCCGTCACCGGAATTGTTCAGGAACACCAACAGCTCGTTTTCACGCGCAGCGGTGGCATAGCCTGCGTTGGTTCCCGCAACGGTTTTGCCGGACTGGCTGATCACCGCAGAGTCGTAGGGGCCTGTGAAAAGGGCCATATCATACCCTTCAGCCAGGGTATCCACAACCTTCACCTGAGAATCCGCTTTACTGCTGCCGCCATAGACCATCCACCTCTGCTCATAGGTACTGGGCTTCTGGTTGAGCGCGTCCTTCACGGCGCCTCCCCGCTCTTCAGCAGTGAGGGTCGGCAAGGACAACGGATTCATGAGTTCCAGGCCGTCAAACAGCAAGGTTCCCCGAGTCTTGTAGGCGGTTGGCTCCACAACGTAGAGCCGCTCCAACGTGGCAGGCATGGCAAGGGTTTGCGGCACCGAGGCTTCCAGACGCTTCCACCCTGTCCAATCGACCCCCTGCTTGAATTCGATGGTCTGCGTGCTGCCGTTCTTGTCTTTGAGCTGTCCGCGGATCCAGTGGGGGGTGTTCTGATCCGCGTAAACCCACACACCTATTTTCTGAGGTCTTGCCTTGAGAGGGATCCCGCCGTTGGCAAAAGTCAGATACGCGGCGGTGGTCTCCGCACTCCCGGTGAAATCATAATTCAATCGGGCAGCGCTGGCATTCACCTGACCCCCGGTGACCATTCCCACATCTCCCAGAACTGTCGTCGGGTAGCTGAGGAACGCCGGGCCATACTGATCCAAGGATCCCAGGGAAACCCGCTGAGTTCCTGTGGCAACCGCTGCGGCGGCTTTAAACCCTCCGAAGGAAGCCCGGATCACGGTGGACCCTTCCTGCTGCCCCGCGGTGTAGACACCATTATGAACCGTCCCCATCCCCTTGTCGTCGCTGAACTGCACTGCATCCGGGCTGAGGGAAGCCCGATAGCCGTTCTGGTCGATGCCGGTAACGGTCAGCGTCAGGGTTTCCCCTGGGTTCAGCGTGGACCGGGAAGCGTCCAGTTCTATCCCCGCCAAACCGGATAGCACCTTCAGGCCTTTTGTTGCGGTTTTCCCCTGGTATTCCCCTTTGATGACCACTGTTCCGGGAGCCTCCGGAATTAACCGGCCGTTCTCAATGCGTCCCTGACCGGCATCCACCGTATAGACCACTTCGGATGCCGTCGGAGTCATGGGGCTATAGGTGGTATCATAGCCCAGAGCTGATAGGGAGACAGGCGTTCCCAAAAACGCTGTTTCCTGACCCGTCTTCAAAACCAGACCCGCCAGCTCGCCGGTCGGCAAGCCCGACGATACCACCAGGCCATTGATAACCGGTCTCAAGTTTCCGTCGGAAGCATATGTAAGCACTTCTGTATTCTGTTCTCCCAAGCCCCGCTTGATCATTGTTGTGGAGCCGCCGCCATCCATCATCATGGCGTTGTAGGCACCCAGTTCCAGCATCAACGCCGCCATCTGCTGATTATCCAGCCCTTTATAGGAGGTATGGCGTCCATCCACCGTCACCATCATCAGCTGATCGCCGGAAACATTGGTACCCAGCGCCGTTCGGGAGGAGTAGCCCGCCACCGGTTCTGTGAAGGCGGGAATCTGTCCGTTTTGCACCAGCAGGGTTCCGCCGCCGACGGCCAGGCGGATATCGGCCAGATTCGGGCTGGTATTGGGATTGAAGGAAATCCTATCGCCACTGGCTATCGCCTGGGCCAGCAGCTGCCCCTGGGCATCGGAAGCCAGCAGGACATAGCCGTTTGCGGGAATCGCCGTCGCTGGCTGTCCCTGCCGTATCTCTTTCACCACATCGTTCTCAACGACGATTTCCACCAGATCCGGATAATCCGGCGCCACCCCAGGGGTCATCGCTCCCCAGTTTCGGTCCAGAATCGTCACCATCCGGTAGTTCCACGTGATCTTGTTGAAGGCGCTGACCGGGATTACCGTCCCCTGGGCCGTGGAAACACTCAGGTTATTCTGCCAGGTTCCAAAGGACGCTTGCCCCCCCGCCGTGACCGACAGGGCATTATAGGGCTTTACCAACACCGGGCTGCTGACCAGCTTGCCATCTTTCACCATGACGCCCAAGGGGGAATCCGGCTTCATCAGGTAAAAGAAATCCGCATTGATTGCCGCCACAGGGTTTTGCACCTGTTTCGCCAACGTAGGCACAGTCTCCCGGGTGCTGACGCCGCTGGCGCTGTTCACCAGCTGCAAAACGGAATTCATGTTTTTCAAATCCTTTCGGACCACATTGATATTGACCCATCCCTGATCGCCGAATCTGAGGATATGCTGGTACGTGACCCCGTCGGCAATCGTCTGGGTTTCTTTTGTTTCATAAAGCTGGGATCCGCCGTACACCGGACCCGCTAGCGTGCTGAGCATCAGGCTGCAGGCCAGCCCCCATGCGAGAAGTTTTTTACCCTTTGAATGCATATGTACCCTCCTGTCTCATGTTACCCGAAGCCGATTCACCCCGGATAGTGCTGCGTCTGTGTCTATTATAGTAAATTAATTTCCATATCAGGTTCCGAAGGGGTTACAAATGGATTACAAAAGCATTAAATCATCCGTTGGACTGACAAAAACTTGCCTTCTAATTATTTTCACGCTAGAATAGGAATGTTAAATTGAATCAGACAGTTCGTAACCCTCCTGTCTTTAAACAAAACTAGGCCTCACCCGTGTATCCACACGGGCTTTTGATAATGGGCGCTTAGCGGCCATTTTTTTGTTGCCCTGAAATGGAGATCCTATGAATACAGCAGCCTGTAAAGACCCCATCGGCATCACCACCACCATCCCGGCAGAAGTGATCCTGGCAGCCGGCCGCCCTGTGGTCGATCTGAATAATCTGTTCATCACCTCCGGCCAAGCCGGTTCCATGCTGAGCTTCTCAGAGGCTCAGGGATTCCCCCGAAGTCTGTGCGCCTGGATCAAGGGAATCTATGCTGCCGCTATCCAGCATGGCATCCGGGAGGTCGTTGGGGTCATCGAAGGGGACTGCTCCAACACCCGGGTGATGGCAGATGTCCTGGCAGAAAACCAGATCCGGATACACCCCTTCTCCTATCCCTACTCAGGGGATGCAGCCGTATTAAAGCGTGAAATCCAACAGTTCATGACCCTCTTCGGGGTTTCCGAAGAAGCGGTGGAAGCCATGCGGCAGAAGCTGATGCCGATCCGGCGCCTGGCGGCCGAAATCGATCGGATGACCTGGGAAGAGGGCCGCGTGACGGGGTTTGAAAACCACCTGCATCTGGTATCCTGCTCCGATTTTGACGGGAACCCAGCTGCTTTCGAAGAAAATATGCGCAGCGCCATCACGTCGTATAAACAACGCCCCGAATCACTCGGCGGAACCCGCCTGGGATATATCGGCGTGCCCCCCATGACAGCAGACCTCTACAGCTTTACCGAGGAGCGGGGAGCACGGGTTGTCTACAATGAGGTACAGCGGGAATTCGCATTTCCCCGTGCCATGGCCTGCCAGGATATCTATGAGCAGTATCAGAACTACACGTACCCCTACTCCCTGGAAAAACGCATCGCGGAGATCCGCCGCCAGATCGCCCTCCGGGGCATCACGGGAATCCTTCACTACAGTCAGACCTTCTGCCACCGGGCAGTGGAGGACATCATCCTCAAGCAGCGGCTGGGGGTGCCGGTCCTTTCCATTACCGCAGACCGGGAAACTGCTCTGGATGCCCGTACCCGGCTTCGGTTGGAAGCGTTTCTGGATATGCTCCAGGATCGGGAAAGGGGGATTTCCCTATGAAGGTGATGGGAATCGACCTCGGCAGCCGGGAAGTGAAGCTGGTCATTGCCGATGAAACCACCATACTGGAGAAGCGCAGCTTTTCCACCATCCATTTCTACCGTCACTTTTGCCGGTACGAAGACCGGATTGTGGTGGATCTGGAGAAGCTGGGCTATCTGCCTTCCGATTTCAATCAGTGTGTCTCCACCGGTTACGGCCGGAACAATACGGATCTCCAGAATTTCAAACCCATCTCCGAGATCAAGGCCCATGTCCACGGGGCATCCTGGCAGAGCGGCTTACGGGATTTTGTTCTGCTGGATCTCGGGGGGCAGGACACCAAGATTGTCCACGTTGCAGCCGGAATGGTCTGCGATTTGGATCTCAACGACAAATGTGCCGCTTCCTGTGGCAGGTATCTTGAAAACATGGCCCAGCTCCTGGAGATCACCGCAGAGGAATTGGGAAAACACCACCGGAACCCCGTTGAACTGAATGCCACCTGCGCCGTTTTCTCTGAATCGGAGCTGATCGGGAAAATTGCAGAGGGCATTCCGTTGCCTCGGCTTTGTGCCGGCGTGAATGATTCCATGGTCCGCCGCATGCTGCCCATGATCATGCCCTACGCAGGAAAACCCATCCTGGTCAGCGGCGGGGTCGCCCTGAACCGGGGCGTGATCCACCTTTTAAACCAAACGGTGGGAAACACTGCCGTGCTGAATGATCCTCAATTCAATGGCGCTATCGGCTGCTGCCGTTACGGATTCCACTGGATGAAAACCCAAAACCCGGAACAGGAGAAAACCCATGTATAGACTCATCACCGAAACCGAATTCGACAGTGCCCATTTTCTGAAGGGCTACCCTGGAAAATGTGCCAATATCCACGGCCACCGCTGGCGTGTCATCTGCGAGATCCAGGGGGAAAGTCTTCAGCATGAAGGGGCCGAACGGGGCATGCTCGTTGACTTCAGCACCCTGAAAAGCGCCCTGAAGACGCTGGCTGATTCCCTGGACCACCAACTGATCTACGAAGCGGGAGCCCTGAAGCCGGGGACCCTCGCCGCGCTGGCGGAAGAGGGCTTCACCCTGTTGGCTCTCCCCTTCACCCCCACTGCAGAGAACATGGCCCGGCATATTTTTGACGCCATGAGAAAACAGGGGTTTCCGGTGAGCAGCCTCACGGTCTACGAAACCCCCAACAACGCCGCCGTCTATACCGGAGAACACAAAGGAGCGCCCCAATGAAAATGCCCATCGCCGAACGGTTCATCAGTATCAACGGTGAAGGGCGCAAGGCCGGAGAGCTCTGTCAGTTCATCCGGTTTGCCGGCTGCAACCTCCAGTGCGCCTATTGCGACACCTCCTGGTCCCAGGCCTCAGACAGCGCCCTGGAGTTCCTGGAAGTCTCCCAATTGGCAGCCGATGCAGAGGCAAGCGGCATCACCAATATCACCCTCACCGGCGGTGAACCCCTGCTGCAAAAGCGGCTTCACGAACTGATCCGCAGGCTGACGACCCAGGGACATGCCGTGGAGATTGAAACCAACGGTTCCCTGCCCCTGGATGATCTGTTGGGCCTGCGCAGCCCCCTGGACGACCATCTGAGCTTCACGCTGGATTATAAGCTGCCCGACAGCGGCATGGAAGCAGCGATGCGCCTGACCAACCTGGCCCTTGTCGGGCATCAGGATGTGGTGAAGTTCGTGGCCTCCTCCCGGGGGGACCTGGAGCGGGCAGCCCAGATCATTGCCCAGCACCGGCTCACGGAGCGCACCCAGGTTTATATCAGCGCCGTATCCGGCAGCCTTCACCCCCGTGAGATCGTGGACTTCATGAAAGAAAAACAGCTGAACCGGGTGCGCCTTCAGCTGCAGCTCCATAAATATATTTGGGATCCATCACAGAGAGGGGTTTAGCACATGTTCAAAAATGAAGATGCCCTGGTTGTTTTCAGCGGGGGACAAGACAGCACCACCTGCCTTTTCTGGGCACACAAGCATTTCCGACAGGTGCATACCCTGTCCTTCAATTACGGTCAGCGGCACAGTCTGGAGCTTGATATGGCCAAGGCCCTGGCCGACCGGCACGGCTTCTCCCATCAGGTTATGGATATGGCTCTCCTCAACCGGCTGGCGCCCAATTCCCTGACCCGTTCGGACATGGCGGTGGAGACAACCGCTATGGAGGGCACCGTTCCGAACACCTTTGTGGAAGGCCGAAATCTGCTCTTCCTCACCTTCGCCGCCATCCACGCCAAGGTGCAGGGCATCCGTCACATCGTCACCGGTGTTTCCCAAAGCGATTTCAGCGGGTACCCCGACTGTCGGGACGTGTTCATCAAATCCGCCAACGTGACACTGAACCTCGCCATGGATCACGGGTTCGTTATCCACACCCCCTTGATGTGGATTGACAAGGCCGACACCTGGAAGCTGGCAGATGACCTGGGCGTGTTGGATATCATCCGGGCGGAGACCCTCACCTGCTACAATGGCATTCCGGGATCCGGCTGTTGCAACTGCCCGGCTTGCGGACTGAGGAACCGGGGGTATGATGAATTTTTAAAGCGGTATTCTCTCCAGAGATGAACATAAGGAACATCTCCCATTCAATATATTCCCATATTTACTTTTTTATTTGTTTAAAGAATAACAACCTGGGTATATAACGGATATCTAAATTTGGGAGGTGTGAAAATGGATGTACAATTGCTTTTCGAAATTGAAAAAGGCAAGTACAGAGTACCAGAGTCTGCAGACCTGTATCTTAAAAACTTCGACTACTTCAAAGGAATGGGGCTTTATGACGAAATGGCCTGCCGGGAAAAGGCCCTGATCACCACCGGATATTACATTGTGCAGGATCACGAACATAACCTTTAACGGCATGGTACCCATCCCAGTAACCTGCGTTACATCCTACAGCTCTCTGTTCATGGTATAGTGACAAGGTAGCAGATTTGCCACTGACTTTATGAACCGGGAAGTGATGATCATGGAAGCTGTCAGCAACGCCCTGCATAAACAGCGGGACCGATTTAAAACAAAATGCGCCGAAAACTGGCTATTCATCAAGGGTGAAAAACCGAAGACGTTAAAGATACCGGAGTCGAGGCACTGCAACAATTACTCCTCCGCTGCCTGTCTCCGGTGCAGTAAATGTTGGGATGTCCCCCCGAAGAAATAGCTTTCCCCTTGTATTGATTCAACAAAAGAGCCTGGCAGCTGACAAGGATTCCCTTGTCAATTGCCAGGCTCTTTTTGCGTTCATTCCGTTCTTGCTTACAGATTACCGTTTTACGATCAAAACGGGCAGCATCAATCGACAGTTCAAGAGGATCAAGCTTTGAATATCAGGCTAAGCAAACCGCTTACAAAACAGTGCCGTTAACACCGAGAAAATGATACTCATAAAAGTTCCCAGCAAAAATTTATCTCCAAATGCAATATCTTTAGAAATCTTATCATGTCTTGCGATTGCTTTAGCTGCCACAACAAAAGCAATTGCCGTGTATTGACTTGATAACACCAAGATAAAGACAATCATCCTTTCAGCTATTCCAATCCGCTCACCTCCGCTTTTTCCAGCAGAGGAGAAAGAGGCTGCATAGAATTTCAAAAATTCCTTCAACTTAACCTCTGGGATACCTTGAACTATAGGTTCTTCCACTGTCCCTGCTTCTGATTTATCAAGAACTGGGCTCGCCTGGATATTGTCTTTAACAATCAGAGTGACATTTCCACACGAACATTGATGATAGGACGTCTCGATGGTAGCCATGCTTTCTTTTTCATTTATGCTGTCACTTATTTTAAAATCTTTAATGGCAATCCCAATTGCCGCTGATGCAACCTTCCAGAGAATTAACAACGCAAACAGCCAAACAAAAGCAGTATGTATTGAAAAATCGAATTCCATTTTATTCAATTGATGTATGGCGGCCTCCTTTGCAGTAATAGCCCCGGGAGAAAAATCGCGATTTATAAGATCATTATAATAGACGATAATAACCGTAGTCGCGTACAGGAGCTGGCATACGAGATAACAGAATATACCATAGAGTTTTCTCCAGTGAACTATCCACTCAACAATAAGTTGAGCAGTCATCAATAGAATTACATCCCCGAAAACCCTTATGTCGAGTTTATACAGCGTGGAAAGAACTACAATGAATATCAACCCTCTAACACACGCATGGAAGAAAATGAATTTTTTCCATTTCTCTTTCAATTCTAACAAATAGTCAGTTTCCAGAATTATATGAGAAATGATGTGAATTATGATCAATACTATCAACACCGTATTCATTCCATCAGCTCCTTTGGGGTCTAAAAGAATTGCGTATAGTCAGTTTGAAGTCCCCGCAATATTCGAAGGGTTCCATTTATAGTTTCTTCTGCCTCTTTGATTTGCCGGTATCCTGAGCGCTTCAGATGATTGCTGATTTGAGCCTGTGACACCTTCAGTTTTTCCGCCGCATCAGTTTGATTATAGAATTCTTCGTATGTGTAGATTGCCATTTTCTGAGCATCTGTTTGCTTACACTTAATATAGTCAACAAGATCCAGTGTGGCATTCATGAGGTTAACAACTGGTTTGACATCATTGTTCTCATAAGAGTATACAATCCTTGAGTTTAACCCCTTGCCCCTTTTGGCCCTGTCGAAAGCAATTCTGGCTTGATGAAATGCTGGACCATCCACCAAGTTGGAATTTTCATAGGATATCTCTGTTGATATTGTTCCAATACCAATTCCAATGTACAATTTGTATTTTGAAGGAAAGTGTTTCTCAATTTCATTTTCTATGACGCGAACAACATCATAGCTGAGATACTCATCGTTCAGTAGACCCTGGAATTCATCGCCGAATACCAGATTGAATTTGGATGCTATGGTGGATTGGTATTGATTGGAGTCATTAATCTTTTTTAGCGCCTCCAGAAGAATTCGTTGAATTTCCTTTCTTTCCCCCACCGGAATCCGCTTCGATTCCACAATATCACCCATGATTGCACAATAAATCAATTTCAACACCCCCTGCAAACGTCTCAATATAACAGTGTATTATAATCAAATCCGTTGATATGCGAATAATATAATCTTTATAGATTATATTGTCAAATGATTTTCTCGTTATTCCCATACAGACGCATTTGTATCCCGTCATATTATAACCTAGAGCAAATATAAGCTTATATTATAATCTTTAATGATTGTATTTTTCAGGAGTATCCACATATACAGAAGGTTCATTTCTTCTGAGATAAAACAAGCCTGGCAGCTGACAAGGATTCCCTTGTCAATTGCCAGGCTCTTATTGCGTTCATTCCGTTCTTGCTTACAAATTACCGTTTTACGATCAGTGCCTGCCCCATGCCTCCGCCGATACACAGCGTAGCCAGGCCGGTCTTGGCGTCCCGCTTTTTCATTTCATGCAGCAGGGAAACGAGAATCCGAGCACCGGATGCGCCGATGGGATGGCCGATGGCGATGGCGCCGCCGTTGACGTTGACCTTGTCCATATTGAAGTTCAGCTCGCGGCCTACTGCAAGAGCTTGCGCGGCGAAGGCTTCATTGGCTTCGATAAGATCCAGCTGTTCTATAGAAATGCCGGCTGATTTCATCGCTTTGAGGGTTGCTGGAACCGGACCGATACCCATGACCGCGGGGTCTACCCCGGCAGATGCGTGGGCAGCTATTACAGCCAAGGGTACAAGACCTAGTTCGTCAGCTTTCTCTTTGCTCATGATCACCAGCGCTGCTGCGGCGTCATTGATACCGGAGGAGTTCCCGGCAGTGACGGTGCCGTCTTTTTTAAAGGCGGGCCGAAGCTTGGCGAGGGTTTCTGCGGTGGTGCCTGTTTTGGGGTATTCATCCTTGCTGAATGCAATGGGCTCCCCTTTGCGCTGAGGAATCATCACCGGAACGATTTCATCGGCAAACCGGTTTTCTTCCAGTGCTTTGCCAGCCAATTGCTGACTTCTGGCGGCGAAGGCATCCTGATCTTCACGGGTGATGCCCCACTGCTCCGCGATGTTTTCAGCAGTGATCCCCATGTGATAGCCGTTGAAAACCTCTGTGAGGCCATCGTGGACCATGGTGTCGATGATTTTCTCATCCCCCATGCGGAAGCCCCAACGGGCGTTCTTCATGACATAGGCTGCCATACTCATGTTCTCAGTACCGCCAGCCACAACGATTTCCGCTTCTCCTGCTTTAATCAGGGCGGCGGCCATGGCAACGGACTTCAGACCGGAACCGCAGATCATGTTCAGGGTCCAGGCGGGTACTTCTTTGGGAATGCCGGCCTTGATTGACACCTGACGGGCAACCCCTTGCCCATGGCCTGCCTGGAGCACACAGCCCATGATCACTTCATCCACCTGCTCCGGGGCTACACCAGCCCGCTCCAGAGCGGCTTTAACTGCACACGCCCCCAGATCGGCCGGCGTGATATCTTTCAAAGAGCCGCCAAAGGCTCCAACTGGTGTTCTGACTGCACTGACAATAACGACTTCACGCATGTTTATTCCTCCTTGAAACGGTACACGGTTAACGGTTTACGGTGATTAGACCACCATGGCCTTCACATCCGCGGGGATGATCAGGGTGGCTTCTGTATCGGCAATGACTTGCTCCACAGTGAATTCCGGATGGACTTCCTTCAATACCAAGCCCGCCGGTGTCACTTCGATCACAGCCATTTCGGTAACGATCAAGCTGACTTTGCCTGCCGCTGTCAAGGGCAGGGTGCAGTGCTTCAGGATTTTCTTTTCGCCTTTAGCGGTGTGGTTCATGGCGATGATCACGCGCTTGGCGCCGCCGACCAGATCCATGGCCCCACCCATGCCGGGGACCATAACGCCAGGAACCATCCAGTTCGCCAGGTTGCCCTTCTCATCCACCTGCAGGGCTCCCAGGACCGTTGCCTGGAGATGACCGCCGCGAATGATGGTGAAGGACATGCAGCTGTCAAAGTACATGCCGCCAGGGATGATGGATACCGGCATCCCGCCTGCATTGCTGAGCTCCGGATCTTCTTCGCCGGGGGCAGGGGCCGCGCCCAAACCCAGGAATCCGTTTTCGGAATGCAGCATGATTTCAACATCAGTGGGCAGATAATTGGCTACCAGCGTAGGCAGGCCGATGCCGAGGTTGACAGCGTCTCCATCCTTGAACTCCTGTGCAACCCTTTTTGCGATGACTTCTTTGGCTTGATTGGCATCCATTATTTATCTCCCCCTACAACGTAGTTAACAAAAATACCCGGCGTCATGACCATATGGGGATCCAGCTCGCCCACGGGAACGATTTTTTGTGCATCGCAGATGACGATATCAGCCGCACTGGCCATCAGCGGGTTAAAGTTTTGGGTTGTCTTTCCGTAGAACACATTTCCCTTCGTGTCCACGATGGATCCGTAAATCAGAGCCACATCCGCACGGAGCGGTTCAAAGAGCAGATATTCTTTGCCTTGCACGGTCAGCTTCTGCTTGCCTTCCTCCACCACCGTACCAATGCCGATTGGCGTCAGCACGCCGCCGAGGCCTGCGCCGCCGGAGCGAACCTGCTCTGCCAACGTTCCCTGAGGCGTGAGGACCACGTCCAGCTCTCCGGCAGTCATTTGTCGGCCGGTTTCTTTATTGGTTCCGATGTGGGAAACGATTACTTTCTTCGCCTGTTTGGTAACGATCAGCTTGCCCAGCCCTTTGTCTACAAAGGCTGTGTCGTTTGCGATGATGGTCAGGTCTTTAACGCCTTTTGCCACCAGGGCATCAATCAGTCTTTCCGGGGAACCTACGCCCAGGAATCCGCCGATCATAACAGTCATGCCGTCTTTGATCTTGTCGACAGCCGTTTCAATGGATACAAGTTTGTTCAAGGTAACACCTCCAGGTTGTTCTTGCCATTCTATATAAGCAATTCCCGTGCCAAAGAAAAAGCATGAGATACACCGCTTGCAAATGCAGGATTTTATCTCATGCTTTCTTTCGCGCCTCCGGGTGTGTATATTTTTTTCTACACATCCACAAGCTTCACTGATGCATTTTCCATGCGTCCGGAATTTTGTATATATTTTTCTACACATAATTCGACGAATCTGCTTTTACCAGAAATAACTGTAGTGTTTTTTCTACTTTTTGATTTTAACCGGCTTCAAGCCCCAGATTTCATCGGCGTACTGCCGGATGGTGCGGTCGCTGCTGAAGGCACCGGCATTAGCCAGATTCAGCCAGCATTTCCGTGCCCAGCCATAGGTATCCTCCCAGAGGACACTGGCCTCATCATGGGCCTGCCGATACGCGGCAAAGTCCTGGAGGATGAAGTAGTGGTCCGGCTTATGCCAGCTGGCTCCCTTCAGGATAGCCTGATAGAGCTCCCGGAACTGGCCGGTTTCTCCGTCATCGAAGGTGATGTCGATGAGGGTGTCCAGGGCCCGCTTCAGCCCGGGTACATTCCGGTAGAGCACCTTGGGATCGTAGCTGTCCTTGATGGCTTCCAGATCCTCCACCCGGGCCCCGAAGATCAGGTTGTTTTCAAATCCGGCGTTCTCCACGATTTCCACATTGGCCCCGTCATAGGTGCCCAGGGTGGGAGTGCCGTTGAGCATGAATTTCATATTGCCGGTGCCGGAGGCTTCGGTCCCCGCTGCTGAAATCTGCTCAGACAGATCCGCCGCCGGGAAAAGCAGTTCCCCGTAAGACACGTTGTAATTCTCCACAAAGTGCACCTGGAGCTTGCCCTTCATATCCGGGTCTGCGGCAACGAGCCTGGCGATCTGGTTGATATAGCGGATGATGGCCTTAGCCCGGTCATAACCCGGAGCTGCCTTGGCACCGAAAATGAAGGTGTGAGGCACCACCGGCACGGTGGGATTCTCCTTGATCCGGTAATACAGATCCACGATATGGAGGGCGTTCAGAAGCTGCCGCTTGTACTCATGGAGGCGCTTGATCTGGATATCGAACAACGCGTCCGGGTTCAGGCGGATGCCCTCCTTTTGATAGATGAATGCGCACAGCTGCTGTTTTTTCAGTTTTTTGATGGCGATGAAGCGGTCTAGCACGGGCTTGTCGTCCGCAAATTTCTCCAGCCCCTTCAGGTCATCCAGCTCCTTGATCCAGCGGTTGGATCCCAGAAGCTCCGTGATGAGAGCGGAAAGCTCGGGATTACTCAGAGCCAGCCAGCGCCGCTGGGTGATGCCGTTGGTCTTGTTCTGGAACCGGGTGGGATACAGGGTATGCCAGTGATGGAGCTCCCGGCTTTTCAGCAGGTCCGTGTGGAGCGCCGCTACGCCGTTGGTGGCATGGGTACCGTAAATAGCCAGGTTGGCCATATGGATGCGGCCATTTTCAATGATATGGTACGGTGTCTGCTGTTTGGCGGGCACTTTCTTCTTTTTAAGATCGGCTCTGAGCTGAACATCGATCTTTTCGATGAGGGTGACGATCTCCGGCAGCACGGACCGGTACAGCTCCTGATCCCACTGCTCCAGGGCCTCGGCCATGATGGTGTGGTTGGTGTACGCCAGCGTGGCGACGCCGATGTTCCAGGCGGCATCCCAGGAAAGGCCGGCCTCGGTGGTGAGGAGCCGCATGAGCTCCGCTACGGCTACGGCAGGATGGGTATCGTTGAGCTGGATGGCATGGAATTCTGCAAATTTGGACCAGTCCGGCTTTTTGCGGGCCTTGTATTTTCGTACCAGGTCCTGCAGGGAGGCGGACACGAAGAAATACTGCTGTTTCAATCGCAGAATTTTCCCTTCAATCCGGGAATCGTTGGGGTACAAGACCCGGGAGATATCCTCCGCTCGGTTCTTCTCCCAGACGGCCTGATCGTAATCCTGAGAATTGAACCGGCTGAAATCGAAGGATTCCAGGGGTTCAGCCCGCCACAGCCGCAGGGTGTTGACAGTGGTGGTGCCATAGCCGATCACCGGGGTATCATAGGGAACCGCCAGTACCGTGGTATCCGCAAAGGTCACCGGCACCGCTTCCCCATAGCGCCGTACCGACCACGGATCTCCCCGTTTGAGCCAGTTATCCGCCGCCTCCACCTGACAGTCATTCACGAAGGCCTGTTTGAAGATGCCATACTCATACCGGATGCCATAACCCTGAAGGGGCAGATCGTGGGTTGCCGCAGAATCCAGGAAGCAGGCGGCCAAGCGCCCCAATCCCCCATTGCCCAGCCCCGCATCCTCCTCGGCCGCTTCAATTGCGCTGAGCGAAAGCCCCATTTCCCGGAGCACCTTCCCCACCGGCCCCTCAAGGCCCAGATTCAGGAGATTGTTCCCCAGAGCCCTGCCCATGAGAAATTCCGCAGACAGATAGTAGGCCTGCTTGGTCTTTTCCTGGGCTTTCCGGGTGGCGCTCCAGTTCACAGCGGCCTGTTCCATCACCGCCTTGCCCACCACCGGGTAGAGCTCTTCCGAAGACAGCTCCGACAATTGCTTTCCGTATTCGCTCCGGGCAAAGGTGCCCAGGGTTTCCTTGAATTGCGCTTCATCGAACATGGCGTTTGACCCTCCCGTAGAGTTTAGTCATCTGGTAGATCCGGTCGGCCAGTTCTTCGGTCAGTTGCCCCGGAAGCATCCGCCAGCTCCAGTTGTGATCCCCCACCGTTGAAGGGATATTCATCCGCGCCTCACTCCCCAGATCCAGAAAATCCTGCATCTGCGCCACCGCCAGCTCCCCCACGGAGCTCCACGCGCCCCGGACAATCCCCCAGTTCAGCCCTTCGTCCCGGGTCAGGTTCAAATACCGGCAGGCGTGGATCATCTCGGGAACCGGAACCGTATCCAACCACCCTGTGACGGTGTTGTTGTCGTGGGTGCCCGTGTAGACCACACAGTGTTTTTCGTATTGATGGGTCAGATAATCGCTCTCTTCCTTGACCGAGAAGGCAAACTGCAGCACCTTCATGCCCGGAAAACCGGACGCTTCCCTGAAGGCGTGGACCTCCGGCGTGAGAAAACCCAGATCCTCCGCAATGATATCCAGCTTGCCCAGTGATTTTTCAATGGCTGTGAAGAGCTTCATGCCAGGCCCTTGAACCCATCTGCCATTCACGGCGGTCGGCTCCCCGGCGGGAATCTCCCAATAGGATTCAAAGCCTCTGAAATGATCAATCCGGGTCTTTTCAAAGAGTTCTGCATGACGCCGGATCCGCTTGATCCACCAGGCATAGCCGGTCTCTTCATGAACCGGCCAATCGTAAAGGGGGTTCCCCCACATCTGCCCATCCGCGGTGAAACCGTCCGGCGGACACCCGGCCACCACCAGGGGTTTCCGCTCCGCATCCAGGAGAAAGAGCTCCGGAGAGGCCCAGGCATCGGCACTGTCTGCGGAAACATAGATCGGGACATCCCCAATGATGGATACCCCGTTCTCCGAAGCCACCTGCCGGATATGGGCCCACTGCCTGTCGAAGATATATTGAACAAAAATCCAGTAATCCATTTCCCGTTTCAGCTTCTTCTCCGCCGCTTCCAGCGCCTGGGGCTCTCGGACTCGGAGGGCCTCCGGCCACTTTTGCCAGGGGATGCCTTTGTATTCGTGTTTCAATGCCATGAACAGGGCATAATCCCGCAGCCATTCCTTCTCCCGTTCTGCAAACAGCCGGAGAGGACGGTTAAAATGCCAGCGGCTCCGGCGAAATGCCCGCCGCAGGATTTGCTGTTTGGCCTGCTCCAATTTGGGGAAATCGATCCGGGCCGGATTGCGGCCGCATTCCAGTTTCTCCAGTTCCTTCGCTTTCAGCAGGCCCTGGGCTACCAGATCGTCCAGATCGATGAGGTTGGGGTTGCCCGCAAAGGTACTGTAGGCCTGATAAGGTGAATTGCCAAAGCCTGTGGGCCCCAAGGGCAGGATCTGCCACCAGGCCTGACCTGACCGTTTCAGGAAGGTGATGAACTTCTCCGCTTCCCTGCCCAGGGTTCCAATCCCATACGGACCTGGCAGGGATGTGATATGTAACAGTATACCGCTGGTTCTGGGCATCAGGGGCCTCCTTGATCTTTCCGTTGATAGACGCTATCACTATACCCGCTTATTCATAAGGATAATCCCATCAAAATAAATTGATGGGATTATCCTCAGCCCACGTGCTCTGCCAGGAGCTTTTGTTTCACTTCCCACATATCCCGGGAAAGATCCACAAAATAGGCGTGGGGATTCTCAAACCGCAGAACCGATTCCCACAGGGTTTCCACCTGCTCCCTGCAGCGGGTTCTGATGGCATGGATGTCCTCAGGCCCGTACAGGCATTCCCCTTGGTCGAAAAGCTGCACCATCAGCTTCTGGGCCCTGAAATCCTTTAGAACCTTCCGCTTCCAGGTATAGACCGGATCAAAGATCACGTACTCCCGGGAGTCGTCGATGTTTTCTCCCGCCAGGGTGATGATATCTACCAAGGCTTTCCCGGTGCTTCGGTCAAAAAGTCGCCACACCTCTTTAAAGCCTGGGTTGGTGATTTTTCCGACATTTTCGCTGAGCTTGATCCGCGGGATGAGCTCACCGCCAGCCCCTTCTACGGCAACCAGCTTGTAGACCCCGCCGAAAACAGGCTCCGACCGGGAGGTGATCAGCCGCTCACCGACACCGAAAATATCGACCTGTGCCCCCTGGATGAGGATGTCTCGGATGATGGTTTCATCCAGCGCATTGGAGGCCACGATCCTGCAGTCACTGAAACCCGCCGCATCCAGCATTTTCCTGGCTTCACGGCTGAGGTAGGTGAGGTCGCCGCTGTCAATCCGGATCCCCTTGGGCCGGAATCCCCGGGAGACCACCTCGTCCCGGAACGCCTGGATTGCGTTGGGGATCCCTGAATTCAGCACGTTGTAGGTATCCACCAGCAGGGTGCACTGATCCGGATAGGTCCGGGCATAGGCCTGAAAGGCTTCCAGCTCCGTCGGAAACATCTGGATCCAGCTGTGAGCCATGGTTCCCATGGCCGGAATGCCGAATCTCCGCTCCGCCAGGGTGCAGGCCGTTCCGGTACAGCCGCCGATATAGGCGCCCCGGGCGCCGAGAACCGCACCATCGCCCCCCTGAGCCCGCCGGGAGCCGAACTCGATGACATCCCGCCCGCCGGCGGCCCGGACAATCCGGTTGGCCTTTGTGGCGATGAGACTCTGATGGTTGATGGTCAGCAGAACCATGGTTTCAATGAACTGGGCTTGGATTACCGGCCCCCGGACCGTTACGATGGGCTCGTTGGGAAAGATGGGGGTCCCTTCCGGAACCGCCCAGACATCACAGGTGAACGTGAAGGTGCTGAGGTATTCCAAAAATTCCTCGCTGAAGAGATTCTTGCTGCGCAGGTAGGCGATATCAGAGGGTTCAAAGGAAAGGGTCTTCAGGTAATCCACCAGCTGTTCGACCCCTGCCATGATGGCAAAGCCGCCCCCATCCGGCACACTGCGGAAAAACATGTCGAAAACCGCTGTCTTTTCATGCAAACCATTTTCAAAGTAGCCATTGGCCATCGTCAACTCATAGAAATCAGCCAACAGGGTGAGATTCTTGTGATTGATCTCATGCATACGTAATCCCCCTCACTACATCGATTCCGTTCCCGATCAGCATCATCAGGGCCACCCCATGCATCAGGTCCCCATGGTGGCTGCCAAAATCAAAGGTATCCACCAGATTCATCGGAACAATGACCCGCACGGGGCGGTTGATGCGGTTAAAGCTGCATTTCAGCGTAGTGGCGAACTGCTCGATGCAGATGTCCGTGCAGTCCCCCGTGATGATGAAGGTATCCAGATGGTCATGTTCACGGAGCCAGGCCTGGAATTCCGGCTCCAGAAAGCCGTTTGTGGAATTTTTAGGGATCAGCCTGAAGTCTCCCGCTGACTTCAGCTCGGCCACCAGTTCACTTTCCACGCTCCCCGCCAGACAGTGGGGGGGATAGGATGAGAATTCCGGAGAATCCTCCGGGTGGGCATCGGCGAAGGCCAGCTGGGGGATACCCAGGTGTTTGCAGGCCTTGCCGAGATCCGAAATCCCCGGAATCAAAGCCGCCACCCGGGGGCTGTAAAGGGCCCCCGCCTTGGCAAAGCCGTTGATCATATCCACGGTGATCAGCACGGTTTTATCGGGGGCCACCTCCGCCAGCGGGAGATCCTTCAGGCCCATCAATATTTCATGAATCGATGCCAGCGCGGCACTGCCCCCGCTGACGAATGCGTTCCTGTCCAGTTCCATACAGATCCCTCCTTATCACTCCAGTGTCTGGGTCCAGTCCGGATTGAACCGGAACAGTTTGGAAGGGCGATGCCCTGCATCCTTCCTGTATTCCTTGGTCTCCAACACCCGCCCGGCAATTTTTCGTCGAAAATTCGCTTTGAGCAGCTCCTGATCCAAGATGATCTCATACACCTGCTGCAGCTCCGTCAGGGTGAAAAGGTCCCCCATGAGGTTGAAGGCGATATCCGTATAGGCCACCTTGCTGCGGAGCCGCTCCACCCCGTAATGGATTACCAGGGCATGGTCGAAGGCGATGTTATCGGTCTCCACCACCTCCCGTTTCACCCGGGCCACCTTCCCGACCACGGTTTTTGTCGTTTTGACCGTGGCGGAAAGGGTGATGTCCTTCCCGGTCAGCCGAAGGTTTACCCACTGCTCGTGGATGGAGCCCTCCGCTGTCAGCTGTTTGTTTTCCCGGAAGACCTTAGAGGATACTGTGAACCACCCCGCATCCGCCGCGTCATCCCCGGACTGCACATCCAGGAGCTCCTTATCCACCAGGGACAGGTACGAGCAGCTGATGATCCGGGTGCGGGGATCTCGCCCCACATCGCCCCAGGTATAGAGCTGTTCCATATAGATGTCCTCAATATTGGTTTCTTCCTTCAATTCCCGCCGGGCGGCATCCTCCAGGCTCTCGTCCATATTCACGAAACCCCCGGGGAGCGCCCATTGACCGATGCAGGGATGGTCGCCCCGCTGGATCATCAGGATGCTCAGCGTCTTTTCCGGCAGCTTCCGATAGTTCTTCGTTTCCTCCTCAGCCACCGTGAAGATCACCATATCCACAGTGACAGAAGGCCGTTCATAATCCCCCGGTGTGTAGGCCTTTAAAAAATCCACCTCGTTCATCCCTTGCTTGTTCAGCAGATTCGCATGTGCCATCTGGCAGTATACCTCCTCAGATAGTATCTATGTGATATTATCATACCCGTTATATGTATTTCGGTCAAGAGGCTGTGAGTAATTCCCACAAAATGAAAACAAGAAAAAGCGCCTCGGAGAGAATCCCCAAGACGCTTGCCAACCCCATCGTTTTTCGAAAGATGCCCCCCATCAAGGGGCGATAGAGAACCACGCCGTATCCACCAGGCAAGTCGCCCGGGGATGCAGCCACAGGAAAGTGGCCGGGACCATGGTGGTGATCTGCCCTGCCATGAACCGGGAATAGGCCGCTTCTTTCCCGCTCCCGGTGATTCCCAGAACCACCGACCGGGATGCCATGATATCGGCCAAACCGATTGTCATCCCCCGGGTCGGAAGAAAATCCGTCTCCTTCAGCATGGCGTGCCCCTGTGTGCGTTCATCCAGAACCACTGTGTGGGTGAATGGCTGAAGAAGCTCTCCTGGCTCGTTGAGGCCCAGATGACCATTTTTACCGATTCCCAGCAGGCACAGGTCGATGGGCCCCTGCTCTGCCAGCAGCCCGGCCACCCGCCGGCATTCCGCTTCCGGATCCTCCACGCTGCTGTCAAAGGCGATACAGCGGTCCGCTGGAATTCTCAAGGGCCTGATGACGTGCTGCTCAAGGAATGTCTGGCAGGAGGCGGGGTGATCCATAGGCATCCCCAGCCATTCATCCAGTTTGATGACCCGCATTTTGGAAACATCGATGGATTCATCGGCCACCAGCTGGACGAAGAGCCGATAGGCTTCCAGGGTGGAGTGGCCGCTCGCCAGACATATCAGGGCATCAGGCTTCTGGCTCACACAGTCGGCCATCATCCGGGCCATCGCTCGGCTCAGGGCATCATAGCCTTCAGTTGCAATAAACACCGGTCCGTTGATGTGGTTATTCATGGTAGTATTCCTCCCGGTAGACCAGCTCCGAAGCCCCTACCAAGGCCGAATCCGTTTCCGCCTTGGCACCTCTCAGCTGGCAGCTGTCCACAAAATTGCGATTCTCAATCCCCTGCGCCTTCATTCGTTGCTGTATATACGTAAAATGCCGGGCCATGACCCCGCCCCCCAGGATGACCGTTTGAGGGCGAAAGACCACCATCAGGTTCCACAGGCCTATTTCCAGAAGCGCGATTGCCTCAGCCATCAACGCCTCTGCGGCAGTGTCCCCCGTTTCGCAGGCATCCCGGATACCGTTGAAATCACCGTAGCCCTGTCGATTCGCCCAGCCGTTGAGAGCCGTGCCGGACCAAACGCTCTCCAGACACCCCCTGGCGCCACAGTAGCACACCGGGCCCGCAGGATTGACCACCACATGGCCCAGTTCCGGGTGATAGCCCCCGGTCGCTCTGAAAAGCCGCCCCTCATGCCAGACCGCCCCCCCGACACCGGTGCCGAAGGTAAGCATCAGAACGGTTTCCCGGTTCAGGTGGTTCAGCAGGACCTCCCCCAAAAGAGCCGCCCCGGCATCGTTCTCGATGAAACAGGGGCGCCCGGTTTCCTGAGCCAGCCGCCGGGTGAAGGATTCCTCTTCCCACCCGGGAAGGGTGAACGGATTGAGGATCATCCCGGAGGAGACATCCACCGGGCCCGCACAACCGACCCCGATCCCTTTCAGGTCCTTGACGGTGAGCCCCAGGCCGTTCATCTGCTTTTCCAGGATATCCGCGATCATCCGGGCCCCCGCGGCGCAGCTCCCCGGCCCCAGCGGGGTTGCAACGGTTTCCCGGGCAAGAATCTGCCCCTGCTCGTCCACAATCCCTACCGATACCTTTGTTCCTCCGATATCTGCCGCTCCGGCTAAGAGATAGCCCCGGCCATTGGATTTTCTGAAAGGATCCGCCATGGGTGCACCTACAACATACTGATCCGCCGCAGATATTCCAGATTGCGGCGGGCCGCAGCAAAGGCCTCATCGGTTGTTGCCCGGGGCATATCCTGCTCAATGACGGCGATGCCGGTGAAATTGATTTCATCAAGAATGGTTTTCAACTGCGTGAAGGGAATGATGCCATCCTCCAAATCACACATGACGTTGATATCGAAGGCCTGATCCGCATCAAGGTTGTCAGCGATCACCTTTTTACGGACGGCGCCGTCGACATTCTTGAAATGCAGGTAGGGAATGCGTCCGCTGTGTTTTCGCAGAAAGTTCAGTGCCGAGAGATCCCCGGATTCTGTGCCGCCATTGCTGTATGCGTGGTGCCCGGTATCAAAGCACAGGTCCACCCCGGCCACATCCATCAGCTCTTCAATTTCCACCTCGTATTCGAACAGCGATTTCACATGGGGATGGTACACCAGCCGGATTCCGTGCGCTTCCTGGGTGAAGCGGGCCAGCTCCTTCACGATTCCCAGATACTTCATCCGCAATTCCTTGGGCATAGTCTGCTTCTTTTCGCTGAAACGCCCCACGTCGGATTCATCCATCGCCACCAGATCCTTGGCCCCAAACTGGCTCAGGGTCCTGCACAGAGCGTCAATTTCAGGTCGCAGGTCTGCAAAGCCTTGGAGCTGGTCCAACCGATGGCAGGAGGTTCCCGAGCACAGGGTCAGCCCCCGGGATTCCAGTTCGTGCCGCAGAAGGCCCGGATCCGTTGGCAGATAGCCTGAAGGTCCCAGTTCCAGCGCTTTATATCCGGAGGCTGCCGCCTGATCCAGGAATACCGGATAGGGGGTGCCGGAGGGCGTGCCGTCAGCGTACCAAACGCCCCAGGAACAAGGGGCCGTTGCAATGGTGAGTTTCATCGTTTATACCCCCTTCCGCAGTGCGGCAATGATGTCACTGAAAAACAGCAGGTCTTCCAGGGAATCCGCCAGCGTGGTCTTGGGACGGCCGCCTTCCTGAATGCAGCTGTGGAACGTCTTTAATTCCGTGGTGAACGGATCCCGGTAGTCCGGCCCGTAGCAGACGGTTTGGGTATCCGTCTCAGTGGAGTCGGTAACCTCCAGGGTTCCCGCCTGGTGCCGGATATAGGGGGTCTCATATTTCACCTTCAGTTTCCGATTGCCTTGGAACAGCTCAATGGCCGCATCGAACTGGACGATCTGCTGGTTATTGACCAGCTCATAGGTTCCGATGAACCCCTCATATTCCAGAACAATGACCAGCTGCTCACCGTTCGCGGAGCTCACTGCGGACAATACCCGCTTGGGAAGCCCCAGCAGCTCGCGCACCGCCGAAAAGCTGTGACACCCCAGACCGGCAAGCATCTGGTAGGCAGTTCGGATATGCGGGGGGCAATCCGCACCCAGCACGTTGTCCAGCTGCTGTTTCCGCCGGGCGGAAGACGCCTGTATGACCGCCTCTGGAATGTCCGTGGGATAAAACACGGGCCGGGTCTGACCGATGAAAAACGGCGCTTCCAGAATAATGTCCCGGAACCGGGCGTATTGCACCGGAACCGTACCCATCATCTCTTTGGCCTTGATCAGGGAGCCTGCATAACGCCGCATGTACCCCACCATGACCACCTGTTTGGGATGCTGCTGTTCCAAGGCCATCAGGAATCGGATCTCTTCCGGATCCAGGGCCGCCGGTTTTTCAATGAAGACATGTTTGCCGCTGCGCAGGGCCGCCGCTGCATATTCGCCGTGGTGCTGGTCCGGCGAAAGGATGATGACCGCATCCAGCTCCGGGTCCGCAATCAGTTCCTCGGACGAATGATAGGTCCGGGGAATGCCGTACCGATTCCCGATATAGCTGACCACTGATGGGGATACATCCGCCACCGCTTCGATGCGGAACTGTTCGCCAAGATCCGCCAGGGCGGGCAAGTGCATCAGTTGGGCAACCTCGCCCAGTCCTATAATACCTACACGAATAATCATATGTTCTCCTCTTGGGGTTTGTCTATTCTTTCATGGCGCCTGCGGTGATGCTGCGTACAATCTGTTCCTGGAAAAGTGCATAAATCAGGATGCTGGGAATGACTGCCACCGTAATGGCAGAAAACATGGCAGTGTAGTTGAAGCTGAACTGGGATGTGAAATAGCTCAGGGAAAGCGGAAGTGTCCGCACATCCTTGGAGCTGGTCAGCATCAATGCGAACAGGAATTCGTTCCACGACAGCAGGAACTGAAGGACCGCCGCACTGGCCAGGCCCGGTTTGGCAATCGGCAGGATGATCTGGAAGAACGTGCGCAGGAAGCCTGCGCCGTCGATGGCCGCCGCCTCTTCCAGCCCTGCCGGAATGGATAGGAAATAGCTCCGCAGGATCAGCAGGGACATCGGGAGCCCCAGTCCGGAATACACCAGGATCAGTGCCAGCTTGGTATCGTACAGCCCCAGGGTCTTGATGACCATGAACACCGGATGCATCAGCGCCACCATTGGGATCATCATGGACGATGTCAGCAGAATGATCACGAGATTCTTGAACCGGAACTCGAACCGGGCAATGACGTAAGCCGCCATGGAGACCACCAGCACATTGAAGACCGTGCTGATGATTGAGATGACCAAGCTGTTGAAAAAGAACAGGGCCAGGGGCGCCATTTTAAAAGCGGTGACAAATCCCCCGAATCCAATATGCGTGGGGAGCGAAAGCCCTGAACTGAGGATTTCCGCGTTCGTTTTAAATGAAGACATCACGACCCAGACCATGGGCAGCAGCGCTATCAGCGTGATGATCGCCAGAAACCCGTAGGTGCCTGCCGCGGCGCCCAATCGGCCAATCCCCTTCAGCCCGCCCAGGAAGCGGTGAGGGGTGTGTTTGCTATCCATCTGTGTTCCCTCCCTCATTTTCACTTTGCTTCTCCGATGCGGAACAGCCGGGTGATCAGAACCATGGCCACGATGCCGACCAGGATGATGGTGGCCCCGATGGTATTGGCGTATCCGTAGTTGTTTTCAAGCAGGGCTGTCTTATACAGGTAGAGGGGCAGGTTCATCGTGACATCGCCGGGCCCTCCCTTCGTTGTCATATAGATCAGATCGAACATCTGAAGCATATAGGTCGCCGCCATGATCACCGTTGTTCCGATGATATTCCTGAGCAGCGGCAGGGTAATGAACAGATCGATCTGCAGCGGTGAAGCCCCATCGATCCGGGCCGCTTCAAAAATATCCTCCGGAATCGCAGCGATTTCGCCCAGCACCAGGGTGGCGGTATAGGCGGAAAACAGGAACCAGGTGAGGGTGATGGACCCAAAGGCCGTACTTTCACTGAAAAGCCAGTTCTGGCTGAACCCGGCGAAACCCATCAGGCGGATAACGCCGTTGATAAGACCGTATTGCGGATTGTACAGATTAATGAAGATCATGGCCAGGGCCGCACTGGAAATGATATTGGGAACCATGTAGACCGTGCGGACAAATTTCCAGCCAAAGGGTTTTCGGGCCAGGACCAGGGCCACGGTAACCCCCAGGGCTACGTGGAAGATGCTGTGGATCAGCACCCAGATCATGGTGTTGGCAAAGGCTTTGTGGAAGATGGGATCCTGGGTGAACAGTTGAATGTAGTTGCCGAGCCCCACAAATTCAAACCGGTTGGGAAAGATGCGGTAATCGAACAGGGAGGTGAAAAACAGGGTGATCAGCGGAAATCCATAAATCAGCAGGAAGAGCGCCACCGTTGGCAGTAAGAACAACAGGATACTGAACCGGTTTTGACCTATGGGTGTGTTTTTTAGCATGGGATGACCCCCGGACATGTATTTCTGGATTATCTTCCCCTCTGAGTTTTGATTCCCCCCGGCACCAGGTGTCGGGAGGAATCATGGAGAGGGCTACTTATTCTTTTTTGCTGCTTCGGAGAGAGCCTTGCAGAACTCTTCGGGCGACATTTTCCCAGCTGCCAACGAGGGCAGGTTCTGAGAGAAGAGATCATTTACATTGGGGTACATCGTGGCCTGCAGATAATTGAACTGATGCTTGGCAACACCGCTCAGTGTCAGCGCATCAGCCAGCAGGGGGTATTTCTTGGTGACCTCGGTGTCAGGCTTCACTGCCGGGGAAGAGGGCACACGGCTGATCTTATTGAGGGCCAGAAGCTGAGCGTCTTTGCTGGTGAAATACTTCAGCACCTTCACAGCGGCTTCGATCCGGGCAGGATCCTTGCCAGCTACGAAATAGCCCAGCATCGGCGCGTTGTACATGCCATCCCCTGGGTACATGGCCATGCCGACTTTCTCGCCGAAGCCCTTCACGGTTTTGGTTTCATCCGTGAAATCGCCGATCATCCACACGCCATTGGCGATCATGGCGGTGTTGCCGGACAGGAAGTTGTTGGCGCCGTTTTCATATTTCCCGCCGATGGCATCCGGCGTTGTATAGTCCTTCAGCATCCTTTGGATTTGTTTCGTAGCTGCCAGGAACTCAGGGGTTTCGTAGTTTTCAGGCATCATCGTATCCATAAACTGATTGCCGGTATCCCCGCTGGTACCAACGAGGGCACCTGCCCACAGGCTGGTGATCCAGCCGGAATCCGCGGTATCCATGGACAAGGGTGTGATTCCAGCCGCTTTCAGCTTATCGCAATCGGCGAAGAATTCATCCCACGTCTTTGCAGGCGCCGTGATCCCTGCCTTTTGGAACAGCTCTTTGTTATAGAAATAGCCGATAAGCGAGCTTTCATCCGGCAATGAGTAGACCTTGCCGTCACGGCTGTTGTAATCCAATGTCCGTTGATCGAACACCGCTTTCCACTCTGCATCCTTCTCCAGATACGGCGTCAGATCGACCACGCTGTTTTTGGCCAGGGCCATATCGAGCAGGTTGTAGCCGCCCCCGTAAACGATATCGGGAAGCTGATCGGAAGAAAGAAGCACCTTCATTTTTTCCACGTAATTCGCATCACCTGGAATTTCTTCGATTTCGATCTTCACTTCACTGCCATACTGCGCATTGAAGTTCTTGACCAGCTCTTCAAGGACTGGCGCTGACGTGTTGACACCCACCTGGAACGTGGGGTACTTGATAACGATGGGCTCCTTGCTCTCCGCTGGTGCCGCTGCCTGCGCCGGTGCTTTTGCGCAAGCGGTCAGGGACAGCGTCATGACCCCCGCCAACAGGAGTGCACATACTTTCCGTACAGATTGATTCAATTGATTCTCCCCTTTCAATTTGAACTGCCTCACTGAGGTTAGTCTCAGTATAGAATCGGAACCCGGTTAATTGAATTGAAAATGCCGACTGAAGCTGTTGTTATTTTTACGGATTTCTCGGCCGGGAGACGCCCTGGGAAAACGAAGGGCATTTCTCCGCTCTTTTTATGATTTTCTTGTCGGTATTGGACTCTTTTGACCTTTTCGCACGGCCTGCCCCATCCGCATGCGGGTTTGATATAATAAGGATATCCTGGACTCCGGAGGTTTTTCAATGGCTCACTTTTTTAAAAATCTGATCCTGCGGGCTGCCCGGATCCGTCAATCCATCAAAACCGTCATCATCGCCTCTATCCTGCTGATGGTTCTGGCCCCCATGGCCCTCTCCTGCATCTTCTTCTATTCAACGCTGTCCCAGAATCTGAAAACAGAGGCGGACGGGAACCTGAAGAATTTCGTCAAACAGGTGAACGGCGAAATCGCCTCCAAGTTCGATGTGATCGACAGCACCGCAAAAATGATCCTGGCCAACCGCGCCATCAATCGGATCCTTGAAAGCGCCGATCCCGCCGAGGAGGACCTTTTCAATCGGAGCCAGGCCATTTCCATGGTGGATGACCAGCTGACCCCCATGCTGCTTTTCAACTATGCCTGGGACAGCAAGCTGATCAAATCGATCTTCGTCTTCCGCAATGAAAAGACCTACTATTCCGTCCTGAGGGATACCGCCCGGCGCAAGGCCGTGGCTGATAATCTGACAGTATATGAAAAAATGGCCCCCATCAAGCCTGTGCGCATGATTCTGCCGCCGACAACGGATAACGCCACCGTCTATTTCGTCCGCAGCTGCAACGATCTGAACACGCTGAAATACAAAGGGATCCTGATCATCGCCATCGACCCCCGGGCGCTGTCGCAGCTCCACGCCGATGTCCGGGTGTACCGGACCGCCCGGGTTTTCACCTTCAACAGCGATGGCATCATCATTTCCGCGTCGGACAGCAGCCAGGTGGGCAAAAAAATAGCCCCGGAGATATTCCAGAGCCGGAGCGCCCAGGGGATCATCCCCCTGACACTGGACGGACGCCGATGTTTTCTGGCTACCCAGATCCTACAGGATTATGGGCTGACAACCGCCCTTACCGTTGAAAAATCGGAAGTTTACCAGGAACTGTACAGTCGGGTCCAGACCTATTCCCTGGGGATTCTGATGCTGGCAGCCACCGCCCTGATCTTTGCCCTGGTCTTCTACGCCTATCTCTCCCGCCCGCTGCAGGGGCTGCTGGACAGCATCGCCGATGTCCGGGACGGAAATTTCACATCCAGGATGCCGGAATACCGTTACGATGAACTGAACCGGATCAGCCACCACTTCAACACCATGACGGACGAAATCGGCACCCTGATCAACCAGGTCTATGATAAACAGCTTCTGATGAAGGAATCGGAGCTGAAGTTCCTCCAATCCCAGATCAATCCCCATTTTATCCGGAACGTCCTCGAAACCATCAGCTGGCATGCCCGCATTGCCGAGAACGACACGATCTATGGGCTCACAGACTCCCTTTCCAAGCTGATGCAGGCCAATGTCACCTTCAACGGCATGGAAACGGTGACGCTCCGTGAAGAACTCAGCTATGTGGAATACTATCTGAACCTGCAGCGGAGCCGCTTCGGCCATCGGCTGGACATTTCGGTTTCCCTGGCTGACGACCGGCTTTTAGACTGCCGGATTCCCAAGCTTTCCATTCAGCCTTTGGTGGAAAACGCCATCATTCATGGACTGGAGCCCAAATTGGGGCATGGCAGCCTGAAGATTCAAATATGGGAAGAGGAAGCCGAACTGTGCTGCTGCATCCTGGATGACGGGGTGGGCTTCGACACCGCCTGCCTCAATTGGGGAGCCGTCGACCCCATTGTCTTCCGCCGGGAAGGCCATACAAGCATCGGTCTCTATAACGTCCATCGCCGGATCCACCTGCTGTATGGCGATGCCTACGCACTGAAAATCGAAAGCACATTGGGTGAAGGCACCCGGGCCATGATGAATTTGCCTGCTGACAGGGAGGATACGCCATGTATAGAGTCATGATCATTGACGACGAACCCATCATTCGCAAGGGACTCTGCACCGTGATTGATTGGAACGCCCTGAACTGCCGTATTATCTGCGAGGCCGGCGATGGCGTCGAGGCCCTGGAAAAGCTGTCCGAGCATCAACCGGACATCGTCATCACCGATATCCGCATCCCTGGCGCAGACGGCCTGGAGCTGGCCCGCCATATCTTCCAGCAGTATCGGTCGACGAAGGTGATCATTCTGACCGGCTATCCGGATTTTGAGTACGCCCGGTCAGCAATCCGGTACAACGTCGTGGATTTCATCCTCAAGCCCACCTCCACCGAAAAAATCGTCGAAGCCGTCGAAAAAGCCATCGGCATCCTTGCGGCCGACAGCCTGCGGGACGAACGGATGAAATCCCTTGAAACCCGTATGGAAGCCAGCCTTTCAGAGGTTCAGGAAAAGTGCCTCCGGGAAATCTTCGACGGCACGCTCACCAACCCTGCCGAGATCCGTTCACAGACGGATCTCCTGGGGATTTCCCTGCATACCTTCTGCACCGTCCGCTTTGAGCTGGATGACCCGGAGACCGGAGCCGATCGAAAATCCGAAACCCTCCGCGACTCCCGCCAGGTACGGCAGACCCTTTCCGAACCCTTCAGGAATCATAAACATACCCTTGTTTCCTTGGGCAACAACCGGTTCTGCCTGCTGATCGACTTTGCAGAAAACGACACCCCCGCCAATCTGGAGACGGTGCTCCATGGATGCGACGAAGCCATCCGGATGATGGAAGGTTTTTTTTCCTGCCTGGTACTGGCCGGAATCAGCCAGTTCCACCAAGATTCCTCCAAGCTTCCACAGGCCTACCAGGAGGCGGACCTCGCCCTGGGGAATGTTTTTTTCGGTGATATCCACCTGGCTGTCTACCATCCCGACCGGCTGCCGGAGCTTCGGATCGCTCCCACCGTCATCCGAAAAAGCACGGACAGCATCATGGAACACCTCCGCGCCGCTGAACTGCCCGCCGCACAGGAGCAGCTCCGCAGCCTCTTCACTTTGCTGAAGCACGAAAAAGCCTCCATCACCGAGGTGAAAGAGATTGCGATGGTCATCGTCTCGCTGTGTTCACGGCTGTTGGGCAACCACAACCTGAACCTCTCCGTTTCGGTGGAATCCAATGCCCGGACCTACCTGAACCTCATGGAATCCCGGTCGGTAAAAGCGCTGCTCCGGCAACTGGAGACCATCATCGAGTCGGTCTGTGGTCAGCTGAACAGCCGGGAGCGGCAGACGCATTTCATCATCAGCCGTGTTCGCGAATACATTCACGAACACTACACGGACAAGGTCTATCTGGAAGAAATCGCCCGCCATGTCCATGTCAGCAACGCCTATCTGAGCCGTCTTTTCCGCCGGGAAACCGGGGAAACCCTTACCGACGCCATTACCGCCCTGCGGATTGAAAAATCCAGGGAGCTGCTCCTGAACAGCGATCTGAAAACCTATGAAATCGCCCTGACCGTCGGCATTGATGACCCCGCCTATTTCTCTCAGCTTTTTCGCAAATGGACCGGCCAGAACCCCAAGGAGTTCAGAAGCATGAACCGGAAGGCTTCGATCCAACCGGCTCCATGAAATGCCCCCCATCTGAACCCATAGAAAAAGAGCCCCTTTGGGGCCCTCTCATACGCTCTTAATCCGACTTATGCCGCTCGGTCGTCACGCACGCTTCCCGATTCCCCAGTCCAATCCAGAGGCGCGGCTCCCGCCTCCGAGGTGTACGTCCCGGCAGCGGCCTTGGGCTGAATCCCCTGTGCATGTTTCACTTCTTTTTTCGCGGTCAGCGCTTTTTCAACCGCATCCACCATATTTCGCAGGTAGCCCTCTGAGGCGATCAGCCGATCGTATGCACTGATGGCGTTGATCTGCGCCGTACTGAAAGTGTATCCTGTATTCATCGCAGACAGATCTGCCGTGCCCAAAGTTCCCAGCACCGTGCCGAAACCGCCAAAACCCGCCAATGTCAGACATAAGATAAGACTTCCCTTTACTACCCACTTTTTTAACCCTGTGATCATCTCTTGAACCTCCGTTATTGTCCTAAAGCAATCATAGGCTAAGTTTGTGTTGAAACCGTAACGGTTATGTGAACGTTTTGTGGACATCAGAGAAAGGATGGAATCGTCATGAAAATTGAACACGTTGCAATATGGACAAGAAATCTTGAAGACCTCAAAGCTTTTTACACCCGATACTTCGGGGGCACTGCCGGAGAAAAATACAGGAACGCCGCCAAATCTTTTGAATCGTATTTCATTCAATTCGATTCAGGAACCCGGCTTGAACTGATGCAGATGCCAAACATCCCCGAAAAGGGGAATGATGTGATGAGCCAGTACCTTGGCCTAACGCACCTGGCCTTTTCCGTTGGGAGCAACGAAATGGTCGACCACCTCACCGAGGAATTGCGGAAAGGCGGGTATCCGGTGGTCAGCGAACCCCGCTTTACCGGCGATGGGTATTACGAAAGCTGCCTGCTGGACCCTGATGGGAACCGGTTGGAGATCACGAGCTGATCCACCCATACATTCAATCTGCAACCCCAAGAACCCGCCCTGAGACGCCGTCTCAATGCGGGTTCTTTTTTATCCGATGCCTCCACTCTACCGATTTGAATTTTGCACGGATAGGTGTTTCCCCGGCAACCCCAAGGGTACACTTTATTAAATAATGTGGATTCTCAAAAGAGGTATTTTGATAAACCGTATGACTGGAATTTGATTTTTACGCACATGTACCCTGATTATCCTCCGTGCTAGAATTTAATTACATCAGATCTGAGACCTATGATCCATCCAGCAAAGGCAGGTAATCCTAAAATGAAGCGGATTCTAATTGTGTTCACAGGGGGCACCATTTCCATGCAGAATGATGCCCAGACCCAATCAGCCAAGCCCGCCCTCAGCGGCGAGGCCATCATGGCCCAGGTTTCGGGATTGAAGGGGCTGGCCGACATCCGGTGTCTGGATTTTGGCATGATTCCCAGCCCCCACATGACACCTGCGAAAATGTTCGAGCTATACGCCTGCATCCAGGCGCACCTGGACGATTGTGACGGCTTTGTTGTTACCCATGGCACTGATTCTCTGGAAGAAACCGCCCTCTTGGTCGATCTCCTCTATGCCGGTCACCAACCGCTGATTTTTGTAGGGTCTATGAAAAACAGCTCCGAATTGGGGTGGGATGGCCCCGAAAACCTGATTGACGCTGTGCGCACCGCCACAATGACCGATGCTGCCGACAGGGGCGTCATGGTGGTGATGGGGGGCGAAATCCATGCGGCCTCCCAGGTGACCAAAACCAGTACCCACACACTGCACACCTTCACAAGCAAGGAATTCGGGCCCGTTGGCTTTGTACACCATGACAAGGTTCATTTCCACTACCGGTATACACGGCGTCAGACCATCGCGGCAACCGCCATCGAACCCCGGGTCGATCTCATCAAGTGCGGCTGCGGAATGGATGACCGCTTCCTCCGCTTTGCAGTGGATTCAGGCGCTCAGGGGATTGTGATCGAAGGCATGGGGAAAGGGAATATCCCCCCCGACATGGTCCCCGGCGTGGCATACGCCCTGGAGATGGGACTGCCGGTTGTGCTGGTTTCACGGTGCCTCCTGGGGAAGGTCATGGATGATTACGGGTATCCCGGAGCCGGGCGCGAGCTGACCCAGATGGGCGTGATCCTGGGAGACAACCTGCCGGGGCACAAAGCCCGGATCAAGCTGATGGTGGCCCTGGGCTACAGCCGGGATCCGGCAGAGATCCGAGCCATTTTCGAAACCGACGCTTATTGACCTTCAACCCTATCGTGACCAGGAAGTTTTCTATCGGGAGGCATTATGGATGCAACAGATTACCACATCATCAATGTTCTGCTGAAAAACGGCCGGATCCAACTGAAAGAATTGGCTGTCCAGGTTTCTCTCAGCCCTCCCGCGGTTGCCGAACGGGTGCGGCGGCTTGAAGATGCCGGGGTGATTGAAGGCTACAAGGCCATCGTGAACTACGATCGGTTAGGCCGGGTGGTCCATGTGCAGATCAACGTCAATCTGAAAATCCAGCGGGCGGAAAAGTTCATGGAATTTGTAGATTCTGAGGAGGCGATTTTTGAATGCCACCATGTGACCGGTCCCTACAGCCGGATCCTGCAGGCCCGGCTCCGCAACATGGACGAACTGGAAACACTCCTCGGAAAGATTCAGCAGTTCGGAAGCACTGAAACCTATATCATCCTGTCGTCATCCACCAGCGAAAAACTAAGATCCGCCACGATCTGATAGAAGCCGAGGAGGCCCCCATGGGTACAGAAAGTATTCAACGCAAAGAAATTGAAACCATCTACGGGAAGATCAGCCCGTTTGAACTGAAGGACAAACTGATCAGCTACGCCAAAGAAATCAATCGCAGCGGGGCTCACACCCTGCTGGACGCCGGCAGGGGGAATCCGAACTGGACTGCGGCCTCTGTCCGGGAGGCGTTCTTCACCTTTGGTCAGTTTGCCGTGCAGGAAACCCGGCTCACCTGGAACGATGGGGATCTGGCGGGCATGCCCCAGAAGGAAGGGGCCGCGGAACGTCTGCGGACCTACATTGAAAACCACCCCACCGCTCCCGGCATCCAGTTGCTGGACCGTATGATCGGTTATGGGGTCCACATCCGCCAATTCAATCCGGACGCATGGGTGTATGAGCTGACGGACGCCATCATCGGCGACAACTATCCTTATCCCGACCGGATGCTGCGCCATGTGGAAAAGGTGGTTCAGGATTACCTGGTTCAGGAGTTGGGCTACAGCCCTAAGAACGGACCCATGATGCTGTACGCAGTGGAGGGGGCAACGGCGGCCATGTGCTATATCTTTGACACCCTCATTGCCAACAACATTTTTTCTAAAGGGGATAAGATCGCCCTGCTGACCCCTATTTTCACCCCCTATCTGGAGATTCCGCACCTTCCCCGGTACGGATTCGAGGTCGTGGAGATTCAGGCTTCCGAATTGGATGAGAACGGCGACAACACCTGGCAGTATCCGGATTCAGAAATAGATAAATTGAAGGATCCCGCTATCAAAGCCTTGTTTATCGTCAACCCCAGCAATCCCCCTTCCGCTGCCATGCGGCCGGAGACGGTACGGCATCTGGCCGAGACTGTCAGGACACACAATCCTGATCTCATGATCATTTCCGATGATGTCTACGGCACCTTCGTGGACGGCTTTCAGTCCCTGATGACGGAGCTTCCCTACAACACCATCGGTGTCTACTCCTATTCAAAATACTTCGGCGTTACGGGGTGGCGGCTTGGAACCATTGCCCTCCACGAGGAGAATGTCTTTGAAAAACTGCTGAAAAACCTGGATGCCGATAAACAGGAGCGTGCCCGAAGAAGGTACTCCGCCCTTTCCATCCATCCGGAAGACATCCGTTTCATTGACCGGGTGGTGGCAGACAGCCGCCAGGTAGCCCTGAACCATACCGCTGGCCTTTCAACGCCCCAGCAGGTGATGATGGCCTTCTGTTCCCTGGCTGCCCTGACGGATCACGGGAATGTTTATAAGAAACAGACCATGGCCATCTGCCGGAGACGGCAGCGGTTATTGTGCGAGGGCTTGGGACTGCCCCTCCGGCAGGATCCCTATGACGCGGCCTACTATACCCAGTTCGATCTGCTGCAATGGGCACGGCAAAACTACAATGCGGAATTTGCACAGTACCTTCAAACCAGCTGCAAACCCGTTGACGTGCTCCTCCGGCTGGCGGAGGAATCCTCCATCGTTCTGCTGAGCGGCAGCGGATTCCACGGACCGGAATGGTCCATCCGCGTTTCCCTGGCAAACCTGAACGACGCCTCCTATGCCACCATCGGAACGGTCCTGCGGCGCATCCTGCAGCAATACGCCACCGAATGGCGGCAACTCAAATAACCGCTTCGCCAAAAGCCATTCTACGAAAGCAACCGTTCCTTGCGCAGTCTATCCGCCAAGAACGGTTGCTTTTTTCCGGGGTCATAGGACCATCCCACGGCGCCCCCTGATTTATGGCATAATATGAGAAGAAAGTGATGCACACCCATGAATCACGGAGAGAGGTGAAGACATGAACAGACTCACAAGACTGTCCGAAGACCACGGCTTTTATGTTTCAGACAGCATTGCGGGGCAGGTTGCACAGGAAGACTATTATGGCGAGGCCATCGAGAAGCTGGCCAAATTTGAAAATTTGCAGGACCATTTGATTGCAAGGCACCATGCAATCCCCTCCGAGCTGGAAGCCCTCCGCAGCGCAGGCAAAGGCAAGACCGTTACATTCAAAGAATTGTTGACGGAAAAATTGGTCACTGACATGCTTTTGACCCAACTGGAACGACACGGATTAAAATGATCGCTCACCCCCCAAAAGGAGTGCCCTTGCCATGAAGAATCTTTTTAAAGCCCGTTTTAAAGCGGTGTTTCTCTGTTTCCTTTCCGTCACAGCCATCGTTTCCGGCTCCATGAGCGTCTATTCAGGTGCCATTCCCGGCAATCCGGATGGAAAAATGGCCATTCCTCAAGAAGCCCGACAAGAAGATGTCTCCAAACCCGATCACGTCATTGGTACCGGCACCCCCGAGAGCTGCACCAGTGAAGCATTCATCCAGGCCGTTGCAAAGGGAGGCAAAATCGTTTTCAATGGCGGATCCAAGCCCTTCACCCTCACGTTGGATCGGTGCGCCAAGATATTCAACAACGCCAACCCGGATGTCATCATTGACGGCGGCGGACTGGTGACCCTCAGCGGCGGGGGAAAAACCCGCATTCTGTATATGAACACCTGTGACCCCAATCAGGTCTGGACAACAGATCATGCTCAAAATCAGGACTATCCCCGCCTGACCGTTCAAAACCTTACCTTTACCCATGGTAATGCCACGGCAGATACGGTGTATGATGGCGGCGGTGCCATTTGGGTCCGGGGAGGGCGATTCAAGGTGGTTAACTGCCTGTTCACCAACAACGTGTGCGCCAGCACCGGGGCCGATGTGGGCGGTGGCGCCCTCCGCGTATTCGACCAATACGAAGATTTGCCGGTTTATGTTGTGAACAGCACGTTTGGCGGCGGAAAAGGCTTGGGGAACGTTGGCGCCAACGGTGGTGCCCTCAGCAGCATCGGCGTTTCCTGGACGATCATCAACAGTGTCTTTTCCTACAACGAAGCCATCGGACAGGGCGGAAATCCAGCAAAACCCGGTACGTCAGGAGGCGGAAGCGGCGGTGCCATTTACAACGATGGCAATAAAATGACGTTGTCCCTTTCGGGGACCCGCATCGAAAACAACCGGGTGAATGCCTACGGATCCGGTATTTTCTTTGTTACCAATGATCACACCGGCGATATCAAGCTCGACAATACGACGGTGGAGAATAATATCGGAGGCTCCTGGTATCCTGTCATGTCCGGAATTTCCATGCACGCCGACACCAAACTGACCATTGCGAACACGGTCCCCAGCAGCGCCAATCAACCCAGTGCAGCCCCAGTTTCAGCCGCCGTCCGCATCAACGGCAAGGATATGGCCTTGGAGGCCTACAACATCGACAACAGCAACTACTTTAAACTGCGTGACCTTGCCATGTTGCTAAGTGGCTCCAGCAAGCAATTTGAAATCACCTGGAACGATTCGGAAAGGACCATGACACTGGCATCAGGCAAAGCCTACTTCCCCATCGGAGGGGAATTAACCCTGCCGGGCGCATCCCAATCTCAGCCGTACCGGCAGACGCAGCCCAACATCATGCTGGATGGCAGGAGCATCACGCTGACTGCGTACACCATCAACAACAGCAATTATTTCAAACTTCGGGACATCGCTGCACAGATCGGTTTCAATGTTTCGTGGGATGAAGCTGCAGACCGGATTCACATCAACACCCCTACGAATTAGAAGCCAAGAGACCGAAATAAGCCGTTTGCTGTTCCATTCCCGGACAGACCCCTGTATAATCAAAACAGGGAACGTACGTTTGGGCAAAGGAGGGAAAGCGGTGAAATCGGTATCTATCGGTGAAATGGTTCAATTGGTCCTGCGCAGCGGAGACATTGACAGCCGGGCAAGTGCCGGGGGGCGGATGGAAGAGGGCCAGAAGGTTCATCGCCTGCTGCAGAGCGCTTATGATGAAGGCTGGGAGAAGGAAGTCCCTTTCAAGAAAACCTTCGAAGCCCAGGGCATTCAGATTCAGGGCCGGGCCGACGGCGTCTTTGAGCGGCGGCTGATCCATGAGATCAAAAGCACACGCCGCTCCCTCGCCGACTGGGATACAGACGGTCTCGAGATCCACTGGGCCCAGGCCATGTGCTATGCCTATCTGCTGGCGGAGGCCGAGGGGCTTGAAGAGGTTGAAATCCTGCTGACCTACTACAATGACCGGACGGAGGACCGCAAAGACCTCCGCAGAAAATATATCCCGGCTTATCTCAAAGCCTATGTAGAGGACCTGATCACCCGGTACGCCGTCTGGCACCAGCTTCAGCTTCAATGGGCACAGAAGCGGTCCCAGGGGCTCCAGGCCATGCCTTTTCCCTATGGGGATTATCGGTTCGGGCAGCGCAAGCTGGCGGCCGCTGTCTATACCACTATCCGCGACGGCCTCCTGATGATGGCAGAAGCGCCTACCGGCGTCGGGAAAACCATATCGACCCTCTTTCCTGCATTGAAGGCCATGGGCGAAGACCGGATCGATAAAATTTTCTATCTGACAGCCAAAACCGTAGCCAGGACGGTGGCAGAAGACGCTGCCCAGGATATGCGCCGGGCCGGGGGGCGCGTCAAATCCGTCACGCTGACTGCAAAAGACAAGATCTGCTTCACCGGCGAGAAGAAATGCACCCCCGTGGACTGCACCTATGCCCGAGGCCATTTCGATCGTATCAACGACTGCCTGATGGATGCGCTCCAGAATGAAGACCATATGGACCGGGAGCGCGTCGTTTTTTACGCCGAGAAGCACCACGTCTGCCCCTTCGAATTCTCCTTCGATATGGCCTCCTTTTCCGATGTGGTGATCTGTGATTACAATCATGTCTTCGATCCCTTGGTAAAAATCCAACGATTCTTTAGCGAAGTCACCGAACGGTATGCCTTTCTGGTCGACGAGGCCCACAATCTTCCCGCCAGAGCCCGGGATATGTACAGTGCCCAAGTGGTTAAGGATGAACTGACCACCCTCAGAAAAGCCTTCCCGCGGAAAGCGGCACCCTATCGGGAGCTCGGCAAACTGGTCAAGACGCTCAAAGAAACCCCCAACTTCCTGGAGGCCCGGGGAAAGGACTATATCACAGACCCCCTGCCCTCCCCCCTCATCTGCTCCCAAACGCGCAAGTGCTTCGATGCGGCTTCCGCGTACATCGCCGATACGGAGGGCTTTGAGCTGCCACGAGAAGAAAGCGAGATCCTCTCCAACCTCTATCGGTTTGATGCGATTTCCGAGCTCTTCTCCGGGGGGTACATCTGGCTGGAATCCACCCAGGGCGGCGGTACCGGACGCCTGATGTGCATTGATCCCTCCGAGCTGCTGAGGAATTGCTACCAACAGGCGGTGTCAACCGTCATCTTTTCCGCAACCATGGCGCCCTATCCCTACTATGAAGAGGTCCTGGGGCTTGTCGGATGCCGTAAACTCGTTCTGGACAGCCCCTTCCCCCAGGAAAACCGCCTGATGCTCCATGGAGGCGGCGTGGATACCCGCCTGCGCAGCCGCGAAACCTCCTATGGCCCCATCGCCGATTACATTGAAGCCCTGGTCCAGGGAAGGCAGGCCAATTACCTGGTGTTCTTCCCCTCCTATGATTTCATGAACCGCATCGGCGACTTGCTGGCGTCTCGAAACGCCTCCTGGATCCTTCACCCGCAAGCGCCGGGAATGACCGATGCTGAAAAAGTGGCCTACCTGTCAGTTTTTGAAGCCGAAGGCGATCAGACCGTGATCGGCCTGGCGGTTCTGGGCGGCTCCTTCGCTGAAGGGATCGATCTGTCGGGAAGCCGGTTGGAGGGCGTTGCCATCGTTGGGCTGGGCACCCCCTACGTGAGTACGGAAAACAGCATTATCCAGATGTATTACGACAGCCTCGACAAAGACGGCTATACCTATGCCTTTGTTTATCCGGCCATCAATAAAGTGGTTCAGGCCGTCGGGCGACTCATCCGGACCGAAACCGACCGCGGGGTTGTGCTTCTCCTGGATGACCGCTACCAATCCAGGCGCTACCAAAATCTTTTCCCGAAGACCTGGCACCTGAAACGGCTGCATCGGTGCGCCGAAGTCCACGAACTGCATATGAAATTCTGGGACACGGCGTCACAGTGATTTTCATATGAATGATGCAAACAAATGGGCCCTCTCAATGATTATGAAATCATTTTGAGAGGGTCCATTTTGTGTGCATTTATCGCTGATTTTCCTATCATGCACCTCTTAACGGAGGCTGTTCCAATTACCGGTTATTACCGCGAACAATAACATGGTATAGAGCTCCTGAATAATGGATGCATGGTTTACGATGCATTTTAACTCCTAAAAGTTGACCTTCACGTTAATAAACGGTTTGAGTTTCCCCAGAGCTACTTAATTTCTTTAGTCTGACCCCTCAGGCTTCTCCTTAAGCAAATCCTCCATGAGAAAATCTAACCGCGCTTCCAACTGCCCCATTAGCGGGTCATCTTGTGATAGTTTATCAAGCATATATATTCTTAGCTGATCTTTTGATGCACTGACTGCACCCAAATTTTGCTCTGCAGTATTCAATGCCGTTAATGCCTTTGATTGTTCCACCGTATCCGTATAATCGTTACCATAAATCACCACCGATAATTGATTTGGATCAATTACCTTTGTTCCTTGGACTGTTGGGATTGGACACATTTCGCGTAAAGTAGCTAGACTTCGTTGTAATTCCAGCATTCCATCATTAATATTCATCAATTCTGCCATCTTATTATCCTCCATGAACTACCTTTATTTATATAGCGGTTTGAAAAACTCACCTTTGAATTCTTCCCCAGTCATATCTTTTTCGAAATACAATACGTATGGGGCATACCAATTTTGCCTCTCGCCATATACTCTTAGCAACCGAAAGCCCTCGGTATCGCCTTCCGTAAGGGTTCCCTGTTCAAAACTATCTGTCAGGTGTATCGTTATCTCAGCATTATCAGGAGTCAACTCCTTCTTGAACTGCTCAATTGCTATCGGTTTTATATCTGTGGGCACTTGATAAAAGTAGATCCGTAGTACATGTTTAATTTTGTCTTCTGGCTTTTCTTCCCCCAATATAGCCTTGACCCGCTTTGAAATCCTTGCCAACTTGTCGTAATCCACCGTTTCACCAGGGCTTAATAGGTAAAACAACCCTGTGTGAAAGTTTCCAATATAGGCCTTTGTAAAGATTTCATTTGAATCTGTCAGATTTCGCGTATCATAAGGTTTTTTGAATATTTCGCCGTTAGAAGTGCTTGTATTCTCAATGCGCGAATACTGGACAATACTGTCTTTACCGCCCTCCTCTTCAATAATCTGATTGATGGTTTCACTCATCCGCTTTTGAGCTAGAGTTGGCAGGTACATGTCATCATTTTCCACCATATGGTCAAACCATAAGCTCGGATCTTTCACTGGGCACCAATACTCAGCCCTAAAATCATTCATACATTCAAAATCCTCATGATACTTCTCTTTCAGCCTTTTCTTTGTGTCATGGATTAGCTCCATGTTTGACCCACTTGCGATTGGAGCAGAAAAGAAATACTCGGATACCTTGTTCAGTTCGATGAATGGATACTCCATTGCCCGAATCTGTTCAAGATTGTACGTTTTAAGGACACTTTTGGGATAAATGAACAGAACCGTTTCATCAGACATTCCTAAAGACGTGTTGTATTTGAACTGCCGCAATGCTTCCAGTTCCATGCTTGGATCGGCAAATCCGTAGATTGTTGTTATACCGCTTCTTGCGAATGGCTTGCCACCGCTATCCTGAGCCTTAAGCAAGTCATCGATGTGCACATTATTATCCTGTGCTTCCCTTAAGGAATCTCTGTAATACACCACCTCACACCGAACGATCACTGGCCCGCCTAATAGTTCTGGAAGCCGCTTTTCCTGCTTTTCTACCAGCTCCTTTGTCAGCCGTTCTTCGGTAGCCTTCATATCCAGTTCATACAAGCCACTGCCATACATGCGGTCCATTTCCTGTTTTAGTGAATCTCGCTCACTCAAGGTACGGGTTTTCTCATCCGCCAGAGCTTTATCCGTCATTTCTCCAACATTAAAGCCGTTGCCTGTGATCTTCTCCGACTCCTGAGCATAACAGCCTGTTAGTGTGCCCATAATTAATAAAGCAATGAGAGCCAATAGCAATCCATATTTTCTGTGAGCTCTTCGCTTTGCTTCCATTGATGATTTTCTGCTTGATGTCATAATGGTTCTCTCCATTTCATTTTTTTCATGGGCGGCCATCTCAGCATGGGCGGTCGCTAGCTTGGCAATGTCAGTGTAGCGGTTGTTGAAGATGACTACGCATAGGCTAGTGTCTGGGTTGTATGTGCGGAGGGTGTCGCCGGGGGTGATGTTGGATTTGTCGGCCGACTCAAGATCTGCCTTAATCTTTGTAAGTTCTGTTTGCAAATCCATCCATTGATAATCATTTTCTATATGTTCAATTTTCATAACAATGCTCATGTTCTATCCCTCCATCATAGTGTTTTACTTACCGTGCTCCTACTGGTGTTTTGCCGGGTACACACGTTGACAGCCAGTTTTAGTCCTATCTATCCTTCTATCTCAATTCAAAACCGTCCTTAACTTCCGCCTAAGCTGTCATGCCAGGTCTGATGTGGATAACCTCTCCTGTATGAATCCAAGAACCCCGCCCATGTAACGCAGTGAAGGATCTTTCACATGGATACGGCAGGATGGTGGATGCAGGTATTTTTTTGCGGTTTATTACACGAGACCTTCAATGGAAAATATATCTTCAAGTTCATTCGACAAATTTCGACAAATCCCGACTTTGTATTTTATTAATTAAGTCCTACTCGAAACTTAACCGTCAATTATTTAGAACCCAAATGTATGTTACATTAGATCGCGCAAAAACATCAAGTCCCATAATGATTCTTATTATCCTATATTGCATTATATTTCCACAAGAGAGTCTTGTGGTACGGATTCTTATCTCAAGAAAATTGCTTGGATCAAATCTAAAAACCTTCAAGCCAAACCCGACCCCTGAGAAAAGCAAGGCCCTTGGACAAACTATCCAAGGGCCTTGCTTTAAGGCATAAAAAAAGCAGAGACCGATTAACGATCTCTGCTCATTTGTTTCAAAAGTGGGTAGTAAAAGGGGTAAAAACCCGCTTATAACCATTTCCAGCCTTGAAACCATTGCTATTTGGTCGGAGTGACAGGATTTGAACCTGCGGCCTCTTGACCCCCAGTCAAGCGCTCTACCAAGCTGAGCCACACCCCGAAAACCGGACTACAAGTATCATTATAGCATCGTCTTCGGTTATTTCAACCCCTTTTTTCATTTCTAAAGTGTTTATTTAGCTGTACTTCAGATGGATTTCTTCTTGATCCGCCCATGGCATGGGATATCCTCCACTGGCTGTGAGGGGTTATCCCAATAGCGAAATGCCCTGCTCCATGGCGAAAAAGACAACCAGTGCCATCCCATTGACAAGCAGGGTGCCGAAGTAGGCCAAGGACAGGATATTCCGGGACTCGGTATCGATATCGTAGTAGGAATCGGCATCCCGATTGAGTTTCCGTTTTTTCCAGGCGCTTATGGAGCCGGAAATCAGCAGGACCAGCAGGACGGGGTTATGGCTGTAGATTGCCAGTGCTCCAAAAATGATGAGTCCGACAATCCAATATTTGCCCGATACCGCAGAAGCGATGCGCCCGCCATCCAGAAATCCGAAGGGAATGAGGTTGAACAGGGTCATGACCAGGTTGAAGTAGATCAGGCCTTTCAACAGCTCATTGCCTGTCAGGAGCCAGCCCACCGCGGCCAGACAGGTGCCCAGGGTGCCGGCCAAGGGGCCTGCAATGGCTATTTTGCCTTCAATCTCCGCGTTGGCGGGTTTCTCTTTCATGCCGATAAAAGCGCCTAAAAACGGAATGAATACGGGGGCACTCACATCCACGCCCGTATATCGGGCCGCAATATAATGACCCATCTCATGAATGAAAATAAGAGCGACCAAGCCGATGGCAAACAGCCATCCGTAAGTGGTTGCGTACACCCAGGCCATGACGGCCATTGTTACCAGGGTGCCTCCCATACTGCCCAGCTTGAACAATTGAAGGACAATATCCAATTTCAATGTTTGGAGCAAAAATAAGATCAACACTTTACTTTTCACCAAGACAGCCAGGATCACTGCCGCTATTCCGGCAGCTTTCTTTTGCTTCTTTACGTCAGGTTCATAGCCATCATTCTCGATATTTTTCGGCTTGAACAGCTTGAATTTCAGTTTGAAGCCTTTCTCTTGCAGTTCCATGAATTTCGCCTCCAGTGATACCTTCATTTTACCAGATATCCCTGAATCCACTCAACGATTTGTACAGGAATGTCTGTTTTCGTGCTGAAAATGCGTCAAATAGATGAAAGCAGGGTAACCATCATGATACTCAAATTGAAAGCCTGTTATAATAGGAATAGATAATCCCCGTCAAATGCAGCCGTTCACAAGGAGGTCATGATGAAACGTAAAACAATCGCAAGAGAGATCAATCGGTTCCTGTTCCTGCTCTTAGGCTCTATTTTGGCCGCTGTCGGCCTTGAAATCTTTCTGATTCCAAATAACATCGTTGATGGCGGCATCGTCGGGATTTCAATCATCGCCGGTTATCTGACCGGGGTGCCTATCGGAATCCTCATCTTTGTTTTGAATATCCCATTCCTGGTATTGGGCTACAAGTACATTGGCAAGACCTTTGTCATCACCTCACTTTTTTCAATATCCTGCCTGTCGGTGTTTGTGAACATCCTGCATCCGATACCCGGATTGACTCAAGACGTGATGCTAGCGGCAGTTTTTGGCGGGATCATCTTAGGGGTCGGCGTGGGGCTGATCATTCGATACGGCGGCTCTCTGGACGGTACCGAGATGGTTGCGCTTATCCTTAATAAGCAAAGCGTTTTTTCAGTCGGTGAAACCGTCATGCTGTTCAATGTGTTTATTCTCAGCAGTGCCGGTCTGGTATTCGGTTGGGACCGTGCCATGTATTCCCTGATTGCTTACTTCATTGCCTACAAGGTGATTGATATCACCATTGAGGGCCTTGAGGAAGCCAAGGCGGCAACAATTATTTCCCATCATTTTCAGGACATTGCCGAGGCCATTCAGGACCGGCTGGGGCGGAATGTCACCTACTTTTTCGGTTCAGGGATCGACGGTGCCATTGATCGCCGGATGATCATCTATGCGGTCATCACTCGGCTGGAGGTCGCCAAGCTCCGGGCCATTGTGCTGGACAAGGATCCCGAGGCGTTTGTCACGATTCACGATGTCAGCGAAGTCATGGGCGGGAGACATAAAAAGAAGGCTATCCACTGAAAAAGCGGATAGCCTTCTGGCTTTATGCATAACCTGTGTCTTCATCTTAAAAGCTTCCTGACAACTGTAATGGCGAAGAAAGCGGTGAGGAACACCCCGGAAAACCCTTCGGCTCCGGAGAGCAGAACCCCTGCAAGATTCGACGGATTCACATCGCCGTACCCCACGGTGAGAAACGTTGCCAAGCTGTGATAAAAACACAGGAGAACCCTTCTGGAAAACGGATTCGTTATATCGGCAAATTTCCCCGGGTCCTCCAGCCCCACATAGGGCGGCAGATAGATGACTGTGAAAATCAAAAGAACCTGAACCATTGCCATAAACACATGGAGAGGTGAAGTGCCATATCTTCCGATCTTATCAAAAATCAGCCAGTTGAAAAACTGAGCCGCCCGGGCCCTGAAAAGCCATACGAACCGAGGTAACAGGTCCTTTTGGAGGGAACGGATCATGGTGGCATCCTGTATGTAGTGCCCTTCCCGCTGGCAGCGTTTAAACTCCACATAAGCATGGTCCTCATCGTCATATTGGCCGATGCTCCTGAAGTTTTCCTTCAGCAGGCGGAACTGACTGGCCTTGTCCATCATGTCCGTCCCATCACCCTGGGCGTATATCATTTCTTTGACATGATTCATTTTCCAATCCACATAGATATGCCCCAGATTTTTCGTGCCGCTGAGATTGATGGCGTTGATCTTTTGGGTGTTGAGGGCGATGTTGCTGCGGAGGTCCATGGTCTTCTCAATGATGGAGTTCAGGATACTGAGGAAATTGCAGCTCTCAAAGTTCATGTACACATGGTTGTCGAAGGTGCACTCGTGAAAGGTCACCGTGTCGGCGATGGTATCGAAGAAGTTGAGCTTCCCCTGATTGAATTCTGTGCCATAGAAGTTCAGAACCGTTTGAGACAGGTTGCTGCGGTTAAAATCGATATCCCCTCTGCCGAATCGGCAGGATACAATATTGAACACCTGGGTTTCAAAGACACTGTCCGTGAACTCCAGGAACCCGTCCCCGAAATCCGTGCTGGTGATATGGATATCCTCACAACCGAAGCTACAGGCGTTAAAATGGATGTTTCCTCTGCGGAAGATCGCATCGATCATATGAAGGCTGCCCTTACCAAATGTCGCCCCAGTGAAACTCACCATGCCCCGGGGGAAAATCACGCCGCTGAAGTCCTTATCCCCCTCACCCAGGTTGCTGCCGCCAAAGTTCAGCTCTCCGGACCCGAACCGGGCCAGCCGAAAATCGATATTCCCCTGATCCAGATCCATTTCTATGAAATCCGTATCCCCATCGTTGAAGAATACGCTGCGGAAAATCAGATTGCCTTGGATGACCTTGAGCTTTCTAAAATCCTTGAATCCGTCTGAGAAATGCGTGCTGATAAAATTGAGGGAACTGGCATTGCACAACACATGATAGAAATGAAAATCGCCGCTCCGGACGACCATCCCCCCGAAATCCAGGGGGCAATGATCAAACTGGGAGTTGTTGAAATAAATGTTCCGAAGGCTCAGCTCGGTTTTTCCGAAATCCAACTCGCCGCAGTTGAAGCGCACATCCCGAAAATCCACCGTTGCGCCATGGAAAACCGAGTTCCTGAACGTGGCGGCGGTTCCCGTGAACTCCGAGATACTGAAATCCGTATTGCCGTCGAAAAACACGTGGCGGGCGCTGATATTCTCGATTTTCACACGGTCATAGTCCGTCTTACGGATCTCGTTCAGGGTGAAATCCCGAATGTACAGATTATCCAGGCACACTTCCTTCCCCTGCCGCAGGGCCTCATAGACCGCTTCCTTATCCCAGCATCCGAATTCCTCCCGTTTCAGGATGATTCCCGTAGGCGAAATAAAGCTGACCCGCGCCGTTCGGCTGCTGATCTGCTGATTGTCCTGGTAAAAAGGCTTATCAATGAAATCGACCACGTGATTCATAAGGCACCTCGGTATTTCCCTGTCATTTGAATTGATTATACCCTGAAACCACGATGAATAGACACGCATAATCCTTTTATCGCCAAAGAAAAAACCGCACCTCCTGGAGTGATCCAGCGAACTGCGGTTTTTTAATGTCAGTTATCCTTTTACAGCGATCATTTCGATCTCAATCTGAGCATCCAGTGGGAGTCGAGCCACTTCTACAGTGGACCGGGCTGGTTTATGTTCAGAGAAATACTCTGCATAGATGCCATTGATCCGGGCAAAATCACCCATGTTCTTGATGAAGATGGTGACCTTGGCCACATCCTTCAAAGAAGCACCGGCATTGTCCAGGACAGCTTTGCAGTTTTCAAGGCTTTGACGGGTCATGTCTTCAATACTCTCTGCTGTGATCTTGCCTTCAGCTGGGTTGATGGGCAGCTGACCGGAAAGGAATACCATGTTCCCAGCGATGATCCCTTGTGAGTAAGGGCCAAGAGCCGCAGGGGCTTTTTCTGTTGCAATGGGTTGAAGTGTCATGTGAATCCTCCTTAGAGACTGGTTTTTGATACGCGGATCTCATCAAGATAATTATAGATGGTATAACGGGAAACACAAAGGACTTTTGCAACATAATCAATCGCCCCTTTTATCAGGAAGGCTCCCTGGACATCGAGTTTCTTAACGATATCCACTTTTTCCTCTTTCGTGAGGTAGGCGACCGGTTTTCCGGATTCCTCAATGGTGTTGAGGACGATATCGGTCAACACGTCATTGATCCGGTTGACAGGCTCGCCTTCAACCTCGCGTTCAGAAGCGGTGATATCGATTTTCATGATATCATCCAGGGCTTTTTTGGCCAGCAGGAGCTCTGTCAGGTCGTAGTTGATGCACATGCATCCCACCGGTTCCCCATCGTCATCCTTGATGTAGACCGTGGTGCATTTAAGCACCCGCCCATCCGGGGTTTTTCCGCTGTAGTTGATCACGTCTTCCCCAGACTGGCTTTTGAAGACCTTTTGAAGAGAGTTTTCCGTGACCGGGCTCCCCACAACCCGTCCCGTGACATGACCGTTCTCGATGGCCACGATGGAGTTGGGTTTCAGGCTGAAATCGTGGATCACGACTTCGCAGTTGGGCCCGAAGGTATCCGAAACGCCCTTGGCGATAGACAGGTACCGTTTGAATATCGGCTTGACTTCTTTACTCATAGACACCTCCTGGGTTAACCCTTCACAACAATGTTGACCAACTTTTGAGGTATCAGAACCACTTTCACAATCTCCCGGCCATCGATGAACTTGAGGATCCGTTCATTGGCCATGACCATCTGCTCAAGGGCAGCCTGATTGATTTCCCGAGGCACGGTGATCTTGTCCCGAACCTTTCCGTTGATCTGGAGAACCACTTCCACCTCTTCCTTGACCAGAGCCTTTTCATCATACTGAGGCCAAGCCATGGTGTGCACGGACTCTGTATTGCCCAGTGTGAGCCACAGTTCTTCCGTCATATGGGGTGCGAAGGGAGCCATCAGCATGACTACTTTATTGATCGCGTCCGTCATCAGGGCTTTGTTGACTGCCCCAGCCTCACGGTATCGGTACAGCTCGTTGACCAGCTCCATGACCGCACTGATGGCCGTGTTGAAGTTGAATCGGTCCGAGATGTCATCGGTCACTTTTTTGACTGTTTTATGAAGGACGAAGTTCAGGTCCTTATCGGCTGCCGAGAGCTCGCCCAGCACTGCGCTTGGATCCAGGCTGTCCTTGGCATCCTGCACCAGACGCCAGACGCGGTTCAGGAAGCGGAAGGATCCCTCAACCCCATCGTCGTTCCAGTCCAGATCCCGCTCCGGCGGTGCGGCGAACAGGATGAAGAGACGGGCGGTATCAGCGCCGTACTTGTCGATGATTTCTTTGGGGCTGACGACATTGCCCTTGGATTTGGACATTTTTGCCCCATCCTTCAGGACCATGCCCTGGGTCAGCAGATTGCGGAAGGGCTCCTTAACCGGGGACAGTCCCATATCATAGAGTACCCGGGTATAGAATCGGGAGTACAGCAGATGAAGGATGGCATGTTCCACGCCGCCGATGTATTGGTCCACATCCATCCAGTATTCCGCCTTTTCCTTGCTGAAGGGAGCGGAGTCATTGTGATTGTCGCAGTAACGGAGGAAGTACCAGGAGGAATCGACGAAGGTGTCCATGGTATCCGTTTCCCGCCGGGCCTTGCCGCCACAGTGGGGACATGTGGTGTATCCAAAGGTTTCACTGGTCAGCAGCGGAGATTCGCCTTTGCCGGTAAACTTCACGTCCAGAGGGAGCAGAAGGGGCAGCTCTTGCTCAGGAACAGCAACCTCGCCGCAGGTATCACAGTACATGATGGGGATCGGAACACCCCAATAACGCTGACGGGAAATCAGCCAGTCACGAAGACGGAAATTGATAGTCTTTTTTCCGGCTTTCTGTTCTTCCAAATCCCCAACAAGTGCTTCGATGCCCGCTTCCACATCCAAACCGGAGTACTTTCCTGAGTGAATCATTTTGCCGGACCCCGTATAGGCCTCGGTCATGGAGGTACCTTCGTAAACGCTTCCATCTTCAGAAATAACCGGAACAATCTCGATATCGTATTTGCGGGCAAACTCGAAATCCCGTTCATCATGGGCCGGTACCGCCATGATGGCGCCGGTTCCGTAGTGCATCAACACGTAGTTTGCAACCCAGATAGGTACTTTTGAGCCGTTCAGGGGATTGATCGCGTATTTTCCGGTGAATGCCCCTTCCTTTACCAATTCCGTAGAAGACCGCTCAATTTCTGTGAGGAACTGCTGTTTTTCATTGAAGGCCTTGATCTGCTCTTCATATTCCGTCCCTGCAGTCAGTTCTGCGACCAGAGGATGCTCTGGAGCCAGCACCATGAAGGTAGCGCCGAAAATCGTATCCGGACGAGTCGTAAAGACCTTCAGCTTTTCATCGGAGCCTTCCAACCCAAAATCAACCTCAGCACCGATGCTTCTGCCGATCCAGTTGGCCTGCATGGTCTTGACCTTGTCGGGCCAGCCCGGGAGGTTGTCTAGGTCATCCAAGAGCTCGTTGGCGTAGTCCGTGATCTTCAGGTACCACTGCTCCAGGTTCTTCTTGCCGACCACGCTGTCACAGCGCTCGCACTGGCCGCCGACCACCTGCTCGTTGGCCAATACCGTTTCACAGGAAGGGCACCAGTTCACTGGGGATTTCTTCTTATACGCCAAGCCTTTTTTATAGAATTCAATGAAAATCCACTGGGTCCACTTGTAATAGTCCGGCATGCACGTGCCCACTTCACGGTCCCAATCATAGCTGATGCCCAGGGTGTTGAGGGCCACTTTCATCTCAGCGATGTTATTCCGTGTCCAGGGATCCGGATGAATGCCATGGGCAATGGCTGCATTTTCCGCAGGCAGGCCAAAAGCATCCCAGCCCATGGGGTGCAGCACATTGAAGCCGTTCATTTTCTTGAACCGGGCAATGACATCCCCGATGGAATAGTTGCGCACATGACCCATGTGGAGCTTTCCGGATGGGTATGGGAACATTTCCAACACATAATATTTAGGTTTGGAGGGGTCCTCCCCTGTCTTGAAATCATCACCGCTAAGCCATTTGTCCTGCCATTTCTGTTCAATTTCCGTAAATAGATACTTCTCCATGATGGGGCCTCCTGATTGCTGAATAGACTGAACGTGGGTCCTGATTCTCCAAAAAATAAAAACGGCACCCTATCAGATGCGTAGGGACGGAAAATTCCGCGGTACCACCCTACTTGACATAACTATGTCCTCTTATCGGTCCGATACGGGGAACCATCCCATTCTCAGGAGCTGAGTTCAGAACATCGTCGCACCGGTTCACACCATCCACCGGCTCTCTGAAGCGATTTTCTATTCCTACTGCTGCTCAAATCATTATGAATGCTTAGAATCAATATTATAAGGCTTTGACCCCAGTGTCAAGGGGGAATTCCACATGCCGGGCATCCCGCCACATCCTGTCCAAGCCATAATAATCCCGGGTTTCACGCACAAAAATATGCACGACCACATCCGCATAATCCAGGATGACCCAGTCCCCTGTGCGGTGTCCTTCCTTATGGCGCAGCGTCATTTCAAGGGGCCGTACGCCGCCTTCCACATAATCGGCCAAGGCTAGGACATGGCGCGCCGAGGTTCCTGTCGCGATGATGAAATAGTCCGTAATGCTGCTGATTCCCCGCACATCCAGCAGGGAGATATCCATGCCTTTCTTACTATCCAAGAGATGGGCAATTTTCTTTGCCTGTTCCCGAATCAAGTCCATGATGCCTCCTGTTGTTCTGCTCAATGGTCAGTTCATTGCGGGCATAGAGGGTATTGGGGTGCATCAGCCGGTCCGTGCCGATCAGATAGGCAATGGAAGCCTCCAATGCGATCAGCACCGCTTTATCCAAATTTTCAAAGGCGATTTTCCGAAGTTCATCGGCGCCCTTGAATTTTCGTCCCGGCTCGATGTAATCTGCCAGGTAGATGATTTTTTCCAACATGCCCATGCCGGTACACCCATAGGTATGGTAGCGGATCGCATTGAGGATTGCCGGATCGGATACGTGCAGGTCCCGCTCTATCAAGGCGGCTCCCACCGGGCCATGAGCAAGCATCATATGGCGGCAAACCACGGAATCCAGTTCCAGCCCCAGTTCATTGGCGGCCTGGCGCAGTTCCTCCGGGCTCATATTCTTGGCATAGTCATGAAGAAGGCCCGCCACTGCGGCAGACTCCTCATCCACGCCATGAACCGCAGCCAAGGATACAGCCATCTCCATCACGTGAACAGAGTGTTCATAGCGTTTGTTCTGAAGTCTCTCCTTCAGAACCGCCTTAAGTTGCTTCAGGGTCATATCCAACGCCTCCGTATAGGCCGTTTTGAACGATATAAGACGCTACTGGTTCAGGAACAAGGGGACTGATGCCTTCGCCACGGGCTATCCTATGGCGAATTTCGGAAGCAGACAGATCCATCAATGGCATATCCACAACCATCACCTTTGCTCCGAATTGGCTTTTCAGCACCTCTATCTGCTGGGTCATGGTCTCCCGTGAAATTCCCGGCCGGGCAGCAGCCACGAAGGTACACAGGGTTACCAACTCCCCGAAGGACCACCAATTCACAAGATCCACCAGAGAATCCGCCCCCATGATGAAGAACAGCTGATCTTCATCGGTAAAGAGCTGTCGGAAGGCCTTTAAGGTGGTCACCGTATACGTTGTCTCCTCCGAATCCAGCTCTAACCTGGATACAGAAAAGCGGCGGTCACAAGTGACTGCCAGCTTGACCATGGCATACCGGTGTTCAGCCGGTGCCAGGAATTGATGGGATTTATGGGGTGGAAAACCGGCAGGAATGAAAATCAACTGATCCAGCGCCAGTTCGTCACAGACCGTTTTACCTAAGGCAAGATGCCCGTTATGTATGGGGTTGAAAGAACCCCCGAATATACCGATCTTCAGACCTGCCATGCTCCTATCCTCTTCGCTTTTTTTCCTGAGGAACGACGATCTTTCTTTTTTCCGGCTCTTCAGCTTCCTTATAAAGAACGATCTTGCGGCCGATGGACTGGACAAACTCGCTGCCTGTCCGATCTGCCAGCATGAAAGCGGTCTGTTTCACATCCAGATCCGCAGAGGATTCCAGAATCGAGATCTTCACCAATTCCTTGGTGCCGATGGTCATGGCCAGCTGGGCAACGAAACTGTCCGTAACCCCTTCCTTGCCAATCTGTAAGATTGCCTGCATGGGATTAGCCAGGCCCTTCAGATAACTGCGTTGTTTTCCTGTCAGCATAAGGTCCTCTTAGTCGTAGAATTCAAATTCAAAGTTGTTGATGCGGACGGTATCGCCATCATCAATGCCCAATTCTTTAAGTCTCTGGAATATGCCGCGTTTACGCAGCTGGTTTTCAAAGTGCCGCAGGGAATCCATGTCTTCGAAGTCCGTGGAAAACATCAGACGCTCCAGGATCATACCTTTGAGGACATATACCTTATCTTCCACCTCAATGGTAATCGCTTTCGGATCGACGGGTTCCATATCTTCGTAGACTGGTTCATCCAGCTGTACCGGCTCAATCATATCAAGGCGCTCGGTTACAAGGCGCATTGCCTCGTCAAGTCCTTGAAGCGTGGCTGCGGATACAGGGAACACCTTGTAGCCCCGGCTTTCCAGCTCGGTTTTAAACTTTTCATAGGGTTCCTGATCAAAGAGCAGATCCATCTTGTTGGCGATGACGATCTGTTCCCGGTTTGCCAGATTGGCATTATACTGATCAAGTTCCTTGTTGATCTGGTCGAAGTCCTCCAGAGGGTCTCGGCCTTCTGATCCGGAAATATCCACCACATGAATGAGCAAGCGGGTCCGTTCAACGTGTCTGAGGAAATCATGACCCAGACCGACGCCATCAGCTGCCCCTTCAATCAAACCAGGGATATCCGCCAGAACAAAGCCTTTTCCCCGAACGATTTCACAGACGCCCAGGTTAGGGGTCAGGGTCGTAAAATGGTAATTGGCAATTTTGGGCTTGGCTTTTGTAACAACGCTGAGGATAGTTGATTTCCCGACATTCGGATAACCCACCAGACCAACGTCGGCAATCAGCTTGAGCTCCAGGATAATGGTGCGTTCTTCCCCTTTTACCCCTTGCTCGGCGTAAGTGGGCGCCTGGCGAACAGAGTTCTTGAACCAGGTGTTGCCTTTACCCCGTCTGCCACCCTTAGCCAGCATCGCCTTCTGATTTTTTTCCGTCATATCCGCCAAGACTCGTCCGGTTGCAGCATCTCGAATCACGGTTCCAGGGGGAACCTTGATGATCAGGTCTTCCGCATCCTTGCCGGTCATATTCTTGTACATGCCGTTCTCGCCGTCTTGGGCAGCATACTTTGTTTTATAACGGAAATCCATCAGGGTCCGCATGCCCTCATCAACCTGGGCGTACAGATGGCCGCCCCTGCCGCCGTCACCCCCATCAGGGCCTCCAGCGGGTACATATTTTTCTTTTCGGAAGGACACGCAGCCGTTGCCGCCGTTGCCCGCCTTGATGGATATTTTCGCCTGATCAATAAACATAATTTCTCCTGTTTCTTAAAAGAACAAAAGGCCGACAAAAATGGGATCTGCTGCGCAGTCCGTTTCTGTACGGCCTTGGTTTGATAAAACCAGTTCGTCTTGTTCAGCCTGCCGATTACTGCTGGGCGTATACGCTGACCTGCTTACGGGCTTTGTCCTTACGCTCAAAGCGTACGACACCGTCTACCAGAGCAAACAGTGTATCATCGCCACCCTTGCCGACATTATTGCCAGGGTGAAATTTCGTACCACGTTGTCTGATAAGAATGCTCCCTGCAGAAACGAATTGTCCGTCTGCCCGCTTGACGCCCAGTCTCTTGGATTGGGAGTCCCGTCCGTTTCTGGAGGAACCGACCCCTTTCTTACTGGCGAAAAGCTGAAGATTCATTTTAAATAGCATCTGACCGCACCTCCCTTTCGCAAATCTCAATATATTGAGGATGCATCTCTTGTGTTCCCTGAATGCCTATCATTAACGTTGCGGTGATGATCTCGGCTTTTGTGCGCTGTTCCTCGGTAAGCTGATCCGGCAGACGGAAGGCAAGATGCCCGTCGTCGATACCGTATTCAAACTCCTCGATTCCAGCTACATGGGCCAAGGCCAGCACGCAGGTCTGAGCCAGTATCGAAATGCTGGCACAGACAATATTGTCATAATCCTCGCCTGTTTCGGCATGACCATCCACTGTCATTGCGACAATGTGTCCTGCCTGCCATTCTACTGTGATGTGAACCATGCTCTGATTACAGAGTGATGGAATTGATCATTACAGCTGTGTATGGCTGACGATGACCGCGCTTCTTACGGGAATCTTTCTTGGCTTTGTACTTGAAGATGATAACCTTCTTGTTCTTTCCATGATCAACGACCGTTGCTTTAACAGCAGCGCCGGCAACTGTGGGCGTACCCACTTTCATGCCGTTTTCGTCTGAGACAGCGAGAATCTGATCGAATTCAATCGTTTGGCCTGCTTCAGCCACGAGCTTTTCAATTTTGATCGTATCGCCTTCTTGGACGCGGTATTGCTTACCGCCTGTTGCGATGATAGCGTACATATGACACCTCCTCGTTAGTATACTCGCCAGATACTGGGTATCCGTTGTGGATTTCCTGACCCGTTCTGAGCGGATGTCCATCAGTCTAAAATGATATCATAGGGTCTGTTTTCTGTCAAGAAAAACTGCCTTACTGACACGGCCTGTCCCCTCACACTGCAGGCAGGGAGATGTGACGATATCCCTCAGGGCAGGCTGCTCGCTTTTTCGCGTCAGCTCCAGGATTCCCAGCTGGGTATACCCCAGAATGGCCACCGGCATCCGATCCCCCTGGACTGCGTCACGGAGCGCTGAAATCAGCGCTTTCCGGTGTTCAGGGTTCTTCATGTCGATGAAATCGATGAGGATCATTCCCGTGATGTTTCGAATCCTCAGCTGCCGGGCTATTTCAAGAGCTGCCGCCAGGTTGACCCGGAAAAAGGTGCTTTGGGCGTCGCCGCTGCCTTTGATGCCGCCGGAATTGACGTCAATCACGGTCAAGGCCCGGGTGGGCTCAATCCACAGGGATCCGCCTGCCGGAAGCGGGACAAAGGGATTCAGGGCATCCGCCACATCCTTGTCCAGGATCTCTTTTTCAATACTCTCGATGACAACCGGCTTTTCCAGATTCCGGTTCGTGAAGAATGCCAGCACCTCAGCAGTCTGAGAGGCGCTATTGGAGCGGATTCGGTGAATGACCGGTTCCTTCAGCCTTCTGAGCAGTTTGAGAGCCGGACCAGCGTCTTTAAAAACCAGCATCGGAGCGCTGCCCTTGCTCCGGTAGGCTGAAACCTGCCGCCAAAGTTCCACAAGACGGTTCAGCTCCGCCTCGACAGCCTGACGGTCAGCAGAGCCGGCCTCTGTTCGCACAACCGCACCGATCTGTTCCGGCAGAATGGACTGGATCCAATCGCCCAGAGCGCTTCGTTTTTGGGAGCCGGAGATCTTATGGGACAGGCTCACCACCGGCTCATCCGGCGTCAGAACCAGATATTTTCCTGCCAGGGTGATCCGGGTGGTCAGCTGGACGCCTTTCTCTTCCCGGGCATCCTTGATTACCTGGACCAGCAATTCCTGGCCGCCCTTGATATGGTCCCGGATAAAAGCACCCGCCCGTTTATCCGGCGGGAGGATGTCCCTGATGCCCAGATAGCCGGCCTTCCCCTGACCGATTTCAACGAAGGCCGCATCCAAAGCGATTTCCACTTTTTCAACGCGGCCCTTGTAGATCCGCCCCACCAGGGAGGGCGCCGCCGCTGCCTCAATCAACAGGTCATCCAGAACATAATCCCTGTAGAAAGCGATCCGCTCATATTCTGCTCCGGCATCGATCACCAGGGTATTCATGGTCAGTTGATCTCCAGGATTTCCGTGCGCTGATCGTCGATTGTGGTGAACAGATTCGTCCGGACGATCTTCTCAATGGTCAGATCCGTGTTCCCCAGGGTGCCGAGGGTCTGTACCAAGAGCTCCGGTTTCAGACTGCCCCCGGACCCGTTGGCCAGGACCATGCGCAGCGCAGCGCCCTGCTCACTGTCAACCAGGGATATCTCCGCTATCTGCGCCCGGATATCCACGGTTTTGCCATCGGATTTCCCGCCTTTTTTCTTGACCGGCAGGGTTTCCATGGCCATGACCTGCCCAATCAGCTCCTTCATGCGCCAGGCTTCAATGAAGCAGTCCAGCCGTACCGTGTATTCAGCCCAGGTGACCAGACTCATCAGGGAACGTTTATCTTCAACGTACTTGGCGGACTCGAAGGAGAGTCCCCGGGGCAGAGCCGCTTGGGACCGAGCCAGGACTTCCGCCACCGGCATTTTTTCAATCAGTTCCACATCCAGGAGTTCCGCAACGCTCTCAACGCCCACGGAAAGCGGGGACGCGAAGCTGATGCGGGGGTGCGGGTTAAAGCCCTGGGTGTAGTGGAGCGGCAGATCCATACGGCGGAAAACCCGCTCCATGAGCCGAACCATCTCCAAATGGGCGACAAAGCGGAGGTGATGCTCTTTATGATACTTAATTCTCAGTTTGTACACTGCAGATTCCTCCCCCAAAAGCTGACGTGATGCCGCAACCGGTACAACCGGCACGGCAGTCCGGCGTGATCGTGCCGGCTACAGCCCGATCATATTCTTCTTTCAGATAAGCCTTGGTAACCCCGGCATTGATATGGTCCCAGGGCAATACTTCATCGAATTCCCGACGGCGGTTGGCATAAAACGCCGGGTCTACGCCGCATTCTTTGAAGGCTTCCATCCAGAGTTCGAATTTGAAGAATTCATCCCAGCCGTCGAACTTGGCCCCCATCTCCCAGGCTTTCAGAAGAACGGCACCCAATCTGCGGTCTCCTCGGGCGAAGGCCCCTTCCAGATAGCTGACCGTGGCGCTGTGGTAGGTGAATCGCACTTTCTTGTTGGTGTTGCTTCGCTTGAGGTGCTGCTGTTTTTCCTGGAGAACCGCCATGGTGTCCTGAGGTTCCCACTGGAAGGGGGTGAAGGGTTTCGGCACGAAGGAAGACGCACTGAGGGTCACATTGATCCCCATGGCCCGCTGACCTTTGGGCACCGCATAGAACAGGTCGATGGCACGCTGACCGATTGCCGCGATCCCTTCAACGTCTTCCATGGTTTCGGTAGGAAGACCGATCATGAAATAAAGCTTCACCCGATCCCACCCGGAGCTATAGACCTCCGTGAGGGTTTTTTCAAGATCCTCTTCCGTAACGCCCTTGTTGATGACATCCCGCATCCGCTGCGTACCCGCTTCCGGCGCAAAGGTAAGGCCGGTTTTCTTGATTTTCTGCAGCTCCCTTACAATATCCCCCGGGAAATCATCCAGCCGGAGGGAGGGCAGGCTGAGGCTGACCCGTTTGGCTTCCTGGCGCTTGATCAGTTCCTCCACCAGCTGGCGGATGGCGCTGTAATCGCAAGTTGAAAGGGAGGTAAGGGACAGTTCCTCATAACCGGTATTGGCCAGGAGCTGGTCCGCCAGAGCCATGACGGTTTCCGGTGTCCGCTCGCGGTTGGGGCGGTACAGCATCCCCGCCTGGCAGAACCGACAGCCCCGGGTGCAGCCCCGGAAGATTTCAATCATGGCACGGTCATGGATGATATCGGTAAAGGGGACAATCACCTTTTCAGGATAATAGGCAGCATCCAGATCTTCGAGGATCCGTTTCTTAATGGTGGGCCGTGCGTTGGGGTGATTCGGCGTGAAGGCGGCAATGGTGCCATCCTCCTTGTAGGTGACATCATAGAGGGCTGGCACATAGAATCCGTCGAGAAGGGCTACTGCTTCCAGGAAAGCCTGCCGATTCCGGCGACCATCCATTTTCGTATAGAGGTCCAGCAGCTCCGGCATCATCTCTTCCCCTTCACCCAATGCGAAAACATCGATGAATTCAGCCAGGGGCTCGGGATTGTAGGCGCAGGGGCCGCCGGCCATGACGATGGGATGACTGACGCTGCGGTCTGCGGATTTCAGCGGGATGCCGCCCAGGTCCAGAGCATTCAGGATATTGCTGTAGCTCAGTTCGTACTGGAGGGTGATTCCCAGCATCTCCAGCTCGTGGAGAGGGGTTTGTGTTTCCAGGGTCGCCAGGGGGAGTTCTGCTTCCCGCAGCTTGGCTTCCATGTCCACCCAGGGTGAAAAGACCCGCTCGCAGTTCCAGTGAGGCATGGTGTTGATCAGTTGATACAGGATATGCATCCCCAGATGGGACATGCCGACTTCATAGACATCCGGAAATAGGAATCCGAATCGGGACATGTCGGCCCCGTGGGGTTTGACGATGGTATTGATTTCTCCGCCGATGTATCGGCTGGGCTTCTCGACTTGACTGATGAGTTGCTCATATTTTTTTGAATTCAATGTTTCCTCCTGCAGCTGTGCTAAAGTGTAAATCCGCTTCTTCTTCGGCGCATATAGACATTGTTTACCAATCCCAAGGCGATCAGGCTGGTGATGATGGAGGTGCCCCCGTAGCTCATGAAAGGCAGGGTGACACCGGTAACGGGCATGAGGCCGATGGTCATGCCGATATTCTCAAAAATTTGAAACGCGAACAAACAGGCAATCCCTGTCACAACCAAGGTCCCGTAAAGATCACGGGATAAGGAAGCAATCGCCATCATCCGGCTCAGGAGCCAGAAGAACAGCAGGATGACGATGGTTCCGCCAATGAAGCCTGTTTCCTCTCCCAGCACGGCATAGATGAAATCCGATTCTTGAACAGGGAGGTAATCGTAGCGATGGAATACCCCATTGAAAATACCCCGGCCAGAGAGCTGCCCGGAGCCAATGGTGATCTTGGACTGCATGACCTGGTAGTTTCCTGGCAAGGACGGGTCATTGGGGTTCAGGAACGCGTCGATTCGAATCCGCTGGTGGGGCTTCATCAGAAAGTAGGCCAGGGGCGTTGCCAAAAGTGCCGCACCGATGCCGCCATAAAAGAGGCGCCCGTTGATATTGGCCACGTAAACCATCCCCATGGTGATGGACAGGAAAACCAAGGTTCCGCCCAAATCCGGCTGTTTAAGGAGCAGCAGCAGGAAAGGGGAAGCCAGTAGAATAGGCATCAGCAGATCCTTCAGCGTATCCAGCTGTCCGTTCTGCTGCTCCAGATACTTGGCAAGAAACAGGATATAACCCAATTTGGCAATTTCAGACGTCTGAAAATCAATGACGCCCAGGTTGATCCAGCTTCTCGCACCTGCGTGAGCCACCCCCAGCCCCGGTATATAGACCAGCAGCAAGGAGAGGATTGAGAACACATAGACGATCTTGTAAAAATCCCCGAAGGTGTTGTAGTCAATGCACATGACCAAGAACATGCAGACCAGGCCCAGAAGAAAAGCAACCGCCTGGATTGTGATCTGCCGGTTAAGGCCTGTTTCCGGTACATTGGTGGCGCTGGCAATCATCAGCATCCCAATGATAAAAATCAGGGTCACAGCTGTCATCAGCTTTGTATCGATTCCTTTAAGGAGTGTCTGAATCATAAGAATCTCCTGTCTGACACAAGAAAGCCATGGGAGCTTAGGTGCCCATGGCAATTCTTTCAGATTTCAAGTGAGCGTGTTACCGCTTCATGTGTTTGATGGGGATATTAGCCACCAAAGCAGGACGGTTCCCGTCTTTGCCAGGGGTCCGGGTAATCTGGATATCCAGATTGTCCTCATCTATTTCCATATATTGAGATATCGCTCGCAGCAAATCCCCTTTGACCCGCTCCAGGAATTCTGGAGAGCAGTTGGCCCGGTCATGGACCAGAACCAGCTTAAGCCGCTCTTTTGCAACGTTCTTACTGGAATTTTCCCGACTTAAAAATTTTAAAAGATCCAACATGATATCCCTCCTATCTGCCGATATTGAACAGTTTCTTCAGCCGCAACATGAACCCATCCTGAACATCCAGATTGATAAACGGGACCGTATCACCGATGATCCTTGCGGTGATGTTCCTAAAGGCTTGCCCCGACAGGGAATTTTCGATGCATACTGCCGGTTCGCCACGGTTGGTTGTGATGATGATATCCTGATCGTCTGGAACGATGCCGATGAGATCAATGGCCAGGATATCCTGCATATCCTCAATGGTCATCATATCGCCCCGCTTCACCATATCGTACCGGATCCGGTTGACGACTAATTTGGGATCCCCAAGGTCTGCCGCTTCCAGCAGGCCGATGATTCTGTCCGCATCCCGTACTGCCGATATTTCCGGCGTCGTGACGACAACGGCCCGGTCCGCTCCGGCGATGGCATTTTTAAAGCCCTGTTCGATGCCGGCAGGACAATCCACGATGACGTAATCGTGTGTTGCCTTCAGTTCACTGCACAGTACCCGCATCTGATCTTCCGTCACAGAGTTCTTGTCTTTTGTCTGCGCGGCCGGGAGCAGGAAAAGCCCCTCGTAGCGCTTATCCTTGATCAGTGCCTGTCTGGTCTTGCAGACCCCGGTCACGACATCGACGATATCATAGACAATCCGGTTTTCCAGCCCCAGGACGACGTCCAGGTTTCTCAGACCGATGTCGGCGTCCACCACTACGACTTTTTTGCCCCGAAGCGCCAGACCTGTTCCGATATTCGCTGTAGTCGTCGTTTTACCGACGCCCCCTTTGCCAGAGGTTATTACGATTACTTCACCCATTATGATCCTCCTGTTGATGCGATTCTCTTGTTATACTGTCGGTTCGAATATGATGCGTCCATCCTGAATGCGTGCCAGTTCCGGATATTCCGGTTCCTCATAGCCTTCATCCGGCGACCGGGTGATGAGCCCTGCTATCCGGAGCTGAGTGGGTTCCAGTTTGTTGGCAGCTACATAAGCCGCCTCATCGCCGCTTCGCCCTGCATGGGCAAGACCTTTCAATACTCCCATGACGATGATGTTGCCATCAGCAATCAGCTCCGCTCCGGGTTTGACATCCCCCATCACGATCAGATGGCCATGGGATTCGATCCGTCTGCCGCTCCTCAGGTTGCCCCGATGGAAGACGGTATCCCCTAAAACTTGAGGTCCCGATTCCTCATGGGCTTCAGATTCAGGAATGCCTTCCAGATCAAAAATCAGCTTCGGGGATTTTTTGACGGGGGTCTCCACCATCTCCAATCCGAATTCACCGGTGATGATTGCGCGGACCGCTTCTATTTCATCCTTCTCCAAATCCCGTTCCAGAATGCCGATAACCCGGGCCCCTTTGAAAAAATCACTGGTTCCAGCCAGCCGGGCCCGCAGATGCCTAAGAATCTCAGCCAGGGGTGCTTCTGTATGAAATTGAAGGTAAATCCCTTCTCTATGTCCTTTGAATTCAACCAAGTGTGTCGCGCTCATGGGGTACAGCCTCCAATTACAAGGATCTTGAACAATCCCAGTATATCACATTCACCCCCGGGAAGGCACGGAGAAAAACACGTGGCTCCCAGCCTAATGGAGGTTCGCATCCGCTTCCACGTTCTGAATCACCGTTGAGGTTCCTGTGGACTGCAGATTGAAGTATTTCGCATAGATATCCTTGACAATCGGTCCCGCATATCCGCCCGCTCCCCCTTGGGGAATCAGCACGACTACCGCAATTTCCGGATCATCGTAGGGCGCGAAGGACACAAACCAGGTGAAGTTGTCGTAGCCGTCCTTGTAACGGTCAATGTCCTCATCCTTGATGGTGCCGCTGCTGAGCTGCTTAATGGCTTCACGCATGGCCGAGCCCCGGCTGAGTTCATCATAGGCGAAATAGTTGTTGATCTTCTCACTCAGTTTCGTCTTCAACGCCTCGTCCGTGGTTGTTTGAAGCTGCTGTTCCAGCGCACCCAGATCCACATTCCGCTTTGCCAGGATTTGACCGGCCATCTCATCCACTTGGCTATATCTCAGCTTGGGGGCAATCAGTCTCAGATATTGCTTGATGTAATCCTCTTCCCGCTCCGGCGGAAGCTTTCCTTCCTTCTCGGCGGTACCGGTCTTCGCGGCAACCTTGATTGGAAATCCGGCGAAGGCGGCCCGGGATGTTCCTTTATCCCCATTGGCCACCAGATACATGCCCTCCCGAAGATAGTGCATGATATCCTTATCATTGATATATTGGGGCTTTTCCCGAACCGGTGCCACGCCATCAACCGATTTGACCAGTGTCAGCTTGTTCAGGGTTCCGTCATTGGCCACCGCCGCGATATAGCGGGCCATCTGAAGCGGTGTATAGGCATGGCTCCCCTGGCCGATGGCCAGGTTGAAGGTATCCCCCTCGAACCAGCGCATTTGGGTGAAAAAGCTGAACTTGATGACATCGGCCAGCCCTTCCGTATAGGTTTCATCCTTATTGGCCCCCAGGGCAATAAGGCGTCTGACCAGTGCTCTTCTGCCCAGATTTTCATCGGCCAAGGCATCGATTTTTGCCATCAAGGCCTTGAATTGGTCTTCATCCTGAATCACCGAGGCCGGAAAATACTTGGGTCCGATCTCTTTCATTTTACGGTGAAGGGCCTTCAAGAGCTCTTGTTTTTTCTTTTCCGGGTCTGGAACCCCTGCCACGGTTTCACCGATCTCCACACCGGACGCTTCATCCAAGCCGAAAAGCCTGGCGTAATCGATGAGTTTTGCCGCATTCATATCGATGCCCAGGGAGCGATTCCCATAGTAATCCTTGCCATTGGAAACATCGAAGAAATAATAGTTGCAGGACACTTCCAGCGCATGGGGCAGATCGACATAGCCATGATTTCCATGACTTTTATTCCAAATCCAACAGGCCCGGGTCGTGCCGTCGGCGGTTGTGATCGCCCCGCCATCCATGAGTTTTGCGGTTGGAGACAATCCCTGTGCGACCGCAGCGTACCCGGTGATCATTTTAAAGGTCGACCCCGGCTGGACCGCAGTCTGAGCTGCCAGATTGAACAGCGGCCGAGGCGCCAGGGGGTCCCTGGGGTTTTCGGGCTGCAGAGCCGCCCAGTCCTCACTGCTGATGCCTGTTGAAAAAAGGTTCAGATCATAAGAGGGGTAGTTGGCCAAAGCCAGGACCTCACCGGTCTTGACATTCACCACCACCGCCGCGCCGCTCCGCGCCTTGGGGTAAGCCTTGGAATAGTTGTAGCTGCCCCAGGGGCTTTGGTAGGTGCCCCCCACCTGGATGGCTGCCAGCGCTTTCGCCAAGGACTCATCCGCTGTCTTTTGAAGCTCTACATCAATGGTCAGGGCAATGCTTTTACCGGATTTCGGCGTGGCGCTTTCCACCCCATCGAAATCCCGATTCACTTCCCGAACCTGACGGCCATAGGCATCGACTTCGATATATTTGAAGCCGTTCTGGCCCCGCAGGGTGTCCTCAAAGGCTCCTTCAATCCCTGACTTGCCGATCAGGTCTCCCGGCAGATAGCCTTTCCCGGTGACGAAGGTCTCATATTCTTTATCCGATGCGATTTTCCCCATATACCCCAGCACATGAGCTGCCTGGTTGGCAAAGGGATAAATCCGGACCGGCTCGATTTCAACTTTGATCCCTGGCAGATCCATTCCCATTTCTTCAATCAGGATTGCTGTTTCCTTGTGGATGCCATTGGCAATCTTGACCGGTTCGTATTTTCGATACCCCTTTTCCCGGAGCGCGTGATAGAGCGCCATGATCTTATAGGCATCCACACTGGTATAGGTCTCTGGGATTTTAAATTTCTGTCTGATTTTTGCATACGCATCCGCCGCTGAAGTGGTTTCCGGCAGATTGTAGAGGGAGAGGAATTTCTTCTTCTCCAGTTGATGCGTGAATTTCATCTCTTTAACTGAGATGGGCAGGGTCACACCCTTGAGAATCAGGAATTTTTGGGCCGTATACGCATCCAGATCCGGGGAAATCTGCTGTTGATCCCGCACCTGCTGAAAAACCTGTTCCGCTGTCAGGTTTGAGTCGTAGCCGTTGGCGGCCAGCCAATCCTTTGCGTCCACATCGGATTGATAGTAGGGGGTTTCTCCCTGAAATCGGATGGGAAACTCAATATGGCTCTCACCCTTTTCGTCCAATATGGAAAAAATCCGCACAGCGACCTTCCCGAATGCCTCTGCCGGGAGCTCTCCGGACATCAGCTGAACCGTGAATGCCGTCGTGTTGCCTGCCAGGATCTGGCCGTTGCGGTCTAAGACCTCGCCCCGTTTCGCCACCTGTGGGATCTTTTTCAGCCGTTTATTCAGGGACATCTCCCGGTAATCGTTTCCGTCCACGATGGTGACAATGGCCAGCTTGATGATTAACAGGCAGGTGACAATCACGAAAAACAGCTGTATATGGCTTTTGCGATCATAGAATCTGTCCAGCATGGGGAACCTCTCAATTCAGGCCGTATCCGTATATCCTCGAAAAGAGCCTGCGGTAAAAAAGCAGGCACACCCCTGTATTATACAGAGCTTCCAATGGAAACAGATGGGTCAGTACAAACGAAATGCTGTTCACTTCATCCGCAAAGTACAGCATGGAATAGGTCACCAGATAAAAAAACAAGGTGGCTCCCACGATCAGCACCGTCGGCGTCAGGCGGTTATCCTTGAACAATTTGTTCTCGAAGATGCCCACCCCTAAGGCCAGGAGACCATAAATCAGCGTATGCACCCCCAGGGCCTTTGAGAAAAAAAGATCCTGCAGGATGCCGGCAGTCAAACCAAACGTCAGCCCTTTGGCGAGCCCGCCCAGCATTGCAATCACAACAACCAGGATCAGTGCCGTGTTAGGGGTAATGCCATAAATCCTGAGATAGGGGGCCAGAACGGTCTGCAGCATGAAATTCAAGAGGGCGAAAAGGATCATGTAGCGATTTTTCATAGGCCCCTCTATTCGACAAAGGTATTTGTCTTGGGGATGACAAAGACCCGTTCCAGCTTAATAAAATTAACTTCCGGCTTTACGACGATCTCTTTCAGAAGATTATCCTTATTGATGATGACCTCACCGATCTCACCAATCAGTATGCCCCGTGGATAGATGCCCAGTCCGGACGTGATGATCTTCTGCCCCGTATGAACCTCCGCCTGGGGGTCATACAGATAGCCGCTCAGCGATCCATCCACACTGCCAGTCACCCGGCCATCATAGTTGTTTTGAATATCCATGATTTCAAAGCCTACGGCGCTTTTGTTATCAATGATGCTGATCACCTTGGACCAATCATCTCCCACCTCGTAGACCAGACCCACCAACCCTTCACCGCACAGGACCGTGCTGTTCTTCAAAATCCCCTGCTTGGACCCGCCATTGATGACAAAGAGGTTATACCAGTTTCCCGGATCCTTGGCGATGATGTCGCAGGTGATGTAATTGTTGATATTCTGTGATTTTGCGTAGTTCAGCGACGTACGCAAATCAGCCAGGGTGTTAAGCTCCTGACTGGTTAGCGTCGCTTTGATCAAATCGCTGCGAAGTTTTTCGTTTTCTGCCTTCAACTGGGCATTCTGAGCCTCATAGGACCATACATCCACCAAGGGTGCCAGCTTTTCCCCCACAGCATTCCCCGCGCCATGAAGCGTCAGCTGGACCGGGGTGATTAGTGATCCGATCAGGTTTTCCACGGAGGTGATGCGGCTGCGTCCACCCATGGTCACGCCAATGACAATGATCAGAACGGCAGCTGCGGCCAAGGTCAGCCATGCCCGCCATTTCATATTTAGATTCATACATTCACCTGGACCCAGTGCTTTACTTTTTGGAACGGATAAAGACAGTCTTGAGCATATCAAAGTTTTCCAGTGCGATTCCAGTGCCTTGGGCAACGCAATCCAGCGGATTTTCTGCAATTCTCACCGGCATTTTTGTTTCATTGTGAATCAGACGGTCCATGCCATCCAGCAACGCGCCGCCGCCAGTGAGCATGATCCCTTGGAGCATGATGTCGGAAGCCAGCTCCGGAGGCGTTTTTTCCAGCGTGCTCTTGATGCCTTCCATAATGATCGTCACGGGTTCCCGCAACGCTTCAAGAATTTCGGAGGATCCCACGACCATGGTTTTCGGAAGCCCTGTGACCAGATTCCGGCCTGTCACTTCCATTCTGCGCTCAGGACCCGCATAGGCCGAGCCGATTTCAATCTTGATCTGTTCAGCAGTCCGCTCCCCGATCATCAGGCTGTATTCCCGCTTCATGTAGTGGACAATCGCTTCATCCATCTCATCTCCGCCAATGCGGACTGATTTGGCTGTAACGATTCCACCCAGGGAGATCACAGCGATTTCCGTGGTGCCCCCGCCGATATCCACCACCATGCTGCCGTTGGGCTCTGCCACAGGAAGACCGGCTCCGATGGCTGCCGCCATGGGCTCTTCAATGAGCAGGGCATCCTTGGCGCCAGCGGCCATAGCCGCCTCGATGACTGCGCGTTTTTCAACTTCAGTGATGCCGACAGGTACACCGACAACCACCCGTGGGGCAAAAAACATGGATTTCTTCGGATATGCCCTGCGGATGAAATACTTGAGCATCTTCTGGGTGATGTCGAAATCCGCGATGACCCCGTCCCGCAGCGGGCGGATGGCGACGATATTGCCCGGTGTCCGCCCGATCATTTTCTTTGCTTCAAGGCCTACGGCCAGAACTTCTCGGGTATCCGCACGCAGGGCCACGACCGATGGCTCTCTGACGACAATCCCTTTCCCCTTGAGGTTCACCAGGGTGTTGGCTGTACCTAAATCTATTCCCATATCTTTGCTTCCGAACTTGAACATGTTTGTCTCCTTTCAGGGTCAACCTACTTGGTTTTCTTTAAAGCTGTAATAGTTGCCGTTGCCTACAATGACGTGATCGATCACTTCTATGCCCATCAACGTCCCCGCCGCCGTCAACCGCTTTGTCAGGAGACGGTCTTCATCGCTGGGACTCGGATTTCCACTGGGATGATTGTGTACCAGAATCATCGTTGAAGCATTCTTGCGAATTGCTTTTTCAAACACGTCCCGGGGATGTACCAGGGATGCGTTGAGTGTTCCTACTGAGATGGTTTCATAGCCCAAAACCTGTTTCCGATTATTGAGAAGCAGCACTCTGAACCATTCCTGGCGAAGATCCTTCATATCCTCAATCAGGTAGGCCGCCACTTCCCGGGGGTGATTGAGAATCCGGGGATTCATCAGTCTTGCACGGGTCATGCGCCTGCCCAGCTCCACGCCCGCCAGGATCTGGCAGGCCTTTGAAGGGCCGATACCGTTCACCTTAGCCAAGTCCTCGGGGCTGCACTGCCCCAAATGCCCAAGGCCGTCATCAGATAGCGCCAGAATCCGGTTTCCCAGATCCAGAGCCGAATAATCCTTCGTACCGGTACGGATGAGAATCGCTAAAAGCTCCGCATTAGAAAGCGTTTCTGAGCCATTTTGAATCATTTTTTCTCGGGGTCGCTCCTGAGGTGCCAGATCTCTGATTGAAAAACCGTTCTCTGGTTTCATACAGTCTCCTCGCGGGTAAGGCTTTGGGAGTGAGAGCTATCCCATCAGGCAGTAGCCGAATCTTTTCTCCAGCAGTTCTCCCAGCCGTTGGACCGGAAGCCCCACGACGTTGAAATAATCGCCCTGGATCCCCTCAATCAGCAGGGTCCCTTTTCCTTGAATGGCGTAGGCGCCAGCCTTCCCCATGGGTTCCCCCGTATTGATGTAGTTCTGGATCAATTCATCCGTCAACGGCTTCATTTGAACCGTTGTGCAGACAGAGTCCACCACTTTTTCATCCGTACCGGCACGGATAACGGCCACGCCGGTGTACACCTGATGCGCTCGGCCCTGGAGCCGCTGGAGCATCTGTCTGGCATCCGAATCATCCTGCGGTTTCCCCATATAGCCCTCGCAGTAAACCAGGGTATCCGCCCCAATGACCAAGGTGCCCCGTTCGGCCCGCGACGCCACATCCAGTGCTTTCTCGAGCGCCAAAGCCATGACCGTCACTTCCGGGGGATCTGATTCATTCACGGGTTCTTCAATGTCACTGGTGATAATTTCAAAGGGTCTTCCAAAAAGGCCCAGGATTTCTTTGCGGCGAGGAGATCCCGACGCAAGAATCAGTTTTTCCATGATCTCTTCCATCCTTCTTATAGCTTCTTAAAAATAAAAATGGCTGCCATGATCCCGATGATCGCGGCAAGATTCACCTGCATGGTCAGACCCAGGGTCAGGGTGATGACGCTGAGATCCACCTTTACCGGTTGAAAGCCAATAGATTTGCCGTAAGCCAATATGGGCACGACATCCTTCAGCAGTTCACCCAGGATACCGCCTAAAACCAGTCCCACCAAGAGAACCAGCAAGAATGACAAGGTGTTTTGAGATGATTTCATCCCCGCCTCCAGTTCGGCATGAAGCCAAAAAAATTGCCCCTTTGGGCTGGTTTTGCTTGAATTACGATGAATGCAACCTATCATTTATCAGTTTAGCATTTGTATACAGGGGTGACAAGCATCTTTTCCTATCCATCCCAATAACCCTAAAAAAGCAGCCCTGCATAGGGGATTTATCCTACACAGGACCAACAATCGTTTTTTAATCCTCCAGAAGTTCATCGCCCGGCAATGGCTTTTGTCGGGCACTTTTCGACACAGATCATGCAGGAGGTACACTTGGCGTAGTCGATTCCCGCCAGATTGTCTTGGACGTGGATGGCGTCAACAGGACAGTTCTTTTCACAAAGACCACAGGCGACGCAGGCAGCATTGCAGTTTTTTCTCACGTGCCTGCCTTTTTCACGGTTGCTGCAATCCACGATGACCCGCTGTCCAAAGGGCACATAGGCGATAACGGCCTTGGGGCACGCCCGGATGCAAAGACCGCAGGCAACACACTTGTCAGCATCCACCACCGCCAGCCCCTTATCGTTGACGTGGATAGCATCGAAGGGACAGACCCGCTCGCAGGTCCCCAGCCCCATACAGCCGTTCTGACAGGATTTGCTGCCGCCTAAAAGCATCGCCGCCGCTTTGCAATCCTGAATCCCCTCATATTTAAAACGTTCCAGTGAATTATCGCAATCTCCTTTACACAGAACCCTGGCCAGTTTCCGAGGGCCGGTTTCCGTTTTGACCCCCATGATCGCAGCCACCTTTACCGCGCAGTCCGATCCGCCCACCACGCATCCGTCTACCGGAGCAAGCCCGGATACAACCGCACCGGCAAAACTGACACACCCGGGGTAACCGCACCCCCCGCAGTTGATACCCGGCAAAACATCGACCACACCTGATATTCTGGGGTCCGTTTCCACAGCAAATTTCTGTGACGCATAGGCCAGCGCCGATCCAAAGAGCAGACCCATACAACCAAGGCTGACACTGGCAATCAAAATACCGCTGATGTCCATATCAGTACTCTCCTTTTTATACGAGTCCTGAGAAGCCCAAGAATGCGATGGCCATTAAGCTAGCCGTAATCAGGGCAATAGGGAAGCCGACAAATGGTTTGGGAATATCCGACAGCTCCAAGCGTTCCCGAATACCCGCGAACAGGACGATTGCCAGCATAAAGCCCAGGGGAGTGGCTACGGAGTTCACCAGGGAGGCAATGAACCCATATTTGTACTGAATATTGAGCAGCGCAAGGCCCAAGACCGCACAGTTCGTTGTGATCAGCGGAAGGTACACGCCCAGGGCCTGATAGAGGGTGGGAGACGTCTTCTGAAGAACGAATTCCACGAACTGAACCAGGGCCGCAATGACCAGGATGAAGGCACCGGTCTGCAGATATTCCATGTTAAGGGGAACCAGCAGATAATAATAGACGACCCAGGTGATCGTCCCGGCCATGGTAATGACAAAGGTTACGGCCATTCCCATGCCTGTTGCGGTTTCCACCTGCTTCGAAACCCCAATGAAGGGACAGATGCCAAGGATTCTGGCAAGCACGACGTTGTTTACCAATAGCGCGCTCACAATGATGACAAACAGATTTGCATGCTCCAAAAATCACCCCTCCTCTACATCACTTTCCGGTTCTTAATGACATTATTGATCGCCAGCAGGAAACCCAGCGTCAGGAACGCTCCAGGCGGCAAGATCATGATCAGTGCCGGTTTATAGGATGCTCCGAAGATGCTCCAACCAAAAATCGTGCCATTTCCGAACAGTTCCCGAATCATCCCCAGAATGCCCAGGGCAAGGGTAAATCCCAGCCCCATCCCGATGCCGTCCAGTGTAGAGTCGGCCACGGTATTTTTAAATGCAAAGGATTCCGCACGGGCCAGGATCAAGCAGTTAACGACAATCAGGGGAATGAAAATCCCCAAGGCCGTAAACAGCACGGGGGTATAGGCTTCCATCAGCATGCTGACGATGGTTACAAAGGAAGAAATAACGACCACGAAGGCCGGAATCCTGATCTTATTCGGTATGAATTTCCGAAGCATGGAGATGACCACGTTGGAGGCAAGCAGCACAGCTGTGGTTGCCAGACCCATCCCGATGCCGTTTTCGGCCTTTGAGGTGACAGCCAGGGTCGGACACATGCCAATCAGCTGAAAAAAAATCGGGTTTTCTTTAAAGAAACCATTCGTTAGATTGCTCAGTTTCATCGTTGCCCACCTCCCCTATTTTTCAAGTGCCTTGACGGCTTTGATAGCTGAGTTGACGCCGTTTGTCATGCAGCGGGATGTGATGGTGGCTCCCGTGACCGCAATAATCTGTTTTTCGCCGGCAACCGGCGTCTTGATCACTTCCAGGGAGTCCGCCGTGCCTTTCCCTTTGAACTGGGATGTGAATGCCGGTTCGCCAATCACCGTTCCAAGGCCCGGCGTTTCTGAATTGCGTCCCATCTTGACGTTGACGATTGTCCCATCGTTATCGATTCCGGTCATGATTTCTACGCCCCCGGCATAACCGGCTGGCGCTGCTTTCACAAAATACCCCACAACCGCGCTGCCCTTCTTGCCCACAAAGACTTCAACAATCGCGGCATCCGCTTCCTGAAGTTTTTTCAATCCCGCTGCATCCAGTGCTTCAAAGGTCTCCGCCATGGGAAGGACCTCCTTCCGGCTCTCTTCCGCCGCAAGAAGGCGCTGTGCCACGATCTTCGGTGCGGTAATTTCTTTTACCCAAGCCAGTAATGCTGTGGAAACCAGGCAGATGACACACAGGATAAGCCCCAGCCGAAGGATTTCTTTCGTATCCAGCTTCATGTGCTTCCACCTCCGAACACCTTAGGCGCTGTGTATTTTTCAATCAGAGGCGTTGCAAGGTTCATGATCAGGATGGCATAGCACACCCCCTCCGGGTAACCGCCGTAAAAGCGGACCAGGGTGGTGATGATGCCGCATCCCAAGGCGAAAATGAGCTGGCCGCGGTATGTAACGGGAGTGGTTGAGTAATCCGTCGCCATGAAAAACGCACCGATCATCAGACCGCCGGTCACCAGGTGGTAGGCACCCATTGCCGGGTTGAATCCGGAGAACAGGGTTGCCAGAATGAAGACCGTGCCCAGATAGACCGCCGGGATATGAAATTTGATCACGCCTTTCCAGATCAGGTAGAGGCCGCCCAACAGAAGCAGAACCGCACTGGTTTCTCCAATGGAACCGCCTACAAATCCCAGGGCTGCATCGGTGAAACCGGGAAGGTTTGACGTATCCCCCAGTTTCATCATCCCAAGGGGGGTCGCAGAGGTGACCGCATCCGGTTGATTCAGTGCAAAGGGGCCGTGCCAGGAAGTCATGGCAACCGGATAGGAAGCCATCAGAAAGGCACGGCCGGCGTGCGCCGGGTTCATGAAGTTATGACCCAGTCCGCCGAATAGCTGCTTAACGACAGCGATTGCGAAGACAGACCCCAGGAACGCCATCCACAACGGCAGTGAAGGCGGCAGGCACAGGGCCAGCAGGAGCCCGGTTAAAACGGCGCTGTAATCATTGACAGTGATTTTCTTCCTTCTGATTTTTTGAACCGCCGCTTCTGAAACGACAGCGCCGGTGATGCAGGTCAAGATCACCAGAGCTGCATGGATCCCAAAGATATGGATTCCCCAGGCCGTGGCAGGCACCAAAGCGATCAGCACCTGGCGCATGATCCTGCTGACGGTTTCAGCCGTCCGCACGTGAGGTGAAGCGGATATGACCAGTCTCTGTTCCATTGACGCACCTCCTGGCTATTTTGACTTCCGGCGATCGGCGAGGATTTCGCGTTTCGCCAGGCGGATGGATTGAAGCAGCGGCCGTCTGGCAGGGCAGATGTACGAGCAGGACCCACACTCGATACAGTCCATCGCATGATATTTGGCAGCCATGTCGAATCGATCCTTCAGAGCATAGGCGCTTATCGTCAGGGGTTGGAGAAATACAGGGCAAATATCGGCACAGCGTGCACAGCGCATACAGTTCTCCGGCTCCGGGGTTTCAGCTTCCTCAGGAGTGAGAACCAGGAGCCCCGAGGTGGTCTTCGTCGCAGGCATGTCATCCGTATGAAGGGCAATCCCCATCATGGGTCCGCCCAGAATCACTTTGCCGGGAATCCCTTGGTAACCGCCGCACTGCTCAATTAAGGCCTTGATGCTGGTACCTATCTTGATGCGAAGATTTTTAGGAGACACCACGCCTTTGCCCGTGACGGTGCAGATCCGTTCCACCAGAGGCATCCCCGTTCGGATCGCATCGGCGATAGCCGCCGCTGTCGCAACATTATTCACCACAGCGCCGACATCCATCGGTAAGCCGCCAGAGGGAACCTCACGGCCCGAAACCGCTTTTATCAATTGCCTTTCCGCGCCCTGAGGGTATTTTGTACACAGCCCCACGATCTCTACCGCGTCTCCCGGCTTGACAGCAGCCCGCATTCTTTCAATCGCATCCGGTTTGTTGTTCTCAATGCCGACATACCCCTTCGTGACGTTCAGGGTCTTCATGATGGCCTTCAGACCGAAGATCACTTTTTCCGGCTCCTCCAGCATCAGGCGATGATCCGCCGTCAGATACGGTTCACATTCAGCCCCATTGAGGATGACGACATCGATTGTCTTCTCCAGGGGTGGCGCGAGCTTGACGTGGGTCGGAAAGCCCGCGCCGCCCATCCCGACAATTCCGGCGTCCCTGATGATTCCCAGGATAGCCGTTCCTGTCAGGGAATCCAGATTCCCCTTGGGTTGAACGCTCTGGTGAACGGTGCCCAGTCCGTCTGATTCAATAACCACACAGACAGTCGTTCCACCAAGAATCTCTTTTGAAACAACATCCTTTACGATTCCCGAAACACTGCTATGGACCGGTGCTGAAATGAAAGAGACCGGCTCCCCGATCCTCTGCCCGACTTCAACAGAATCCCCTTTCTTCACAAGCGGCTCGCAGGGAGCTCCAATGTGCTGCTGGAGCGCTATCACCACCACTTGGGGATCTGGGGCTTTTTCTATCGCCAGATGCTCTGTCAACGCCTTCGCATAAGGGGGATGGATACCACCCTTGAATGTCAGAATCCCCATTGTTCCCACCCCTTTCTATCCAGCCGTTGGCCGATGCCCCCGTAGCGCTTTTAATTCATCCAATCTATTCATACACCGTTTTCGCCAATCTATCCCCATTTCAAAATAAAGTTTTTTGAAAACCTTAGAGGGGGGAATCCTATAAAAACACCGCCGGTCAGACTTGTCAGGTCCAACCGGCGGCGTGTTCATTCAATTTGCTGTGATACTTTTCCCCAAAGCGGCAAAAGATTCTATCCGTTCCAACAGACCGGGCCACAAAGACTTGCGATCCAGGGTTTTTACCTTCTTCGCACTTTCCAAATACTTCAGATAGCCTGCCAGATAGTCCTTCAACTCAGTTTGCAGGGCTTGATCCGCTGGACTCACCTGCATGTTTTCCACGCGGGTCTTCAGATCAGATACCCGGCTGATTTGCTGGAGGAGAAACGCTGAATGGGCACTGGCGTCCAGACCTTGGCTTTCATAGATATAGTAAGTATCACACAACTCCCTGAGAAGCTCCGGAACCTCTATAAGAGAACCATCCATGAATCCCTGGAGCCTTTCGCTGTCACCTTGAAGCATGATCCCCCTCATCGGAACGGTGACCTTTTCAGGATAGCCGGAAACCCCCTTCGAGGCCAGTCTGTCTTGAATCGCTGCCGCCTGATCCTGACTGAAGAATATCATCGTGAAGACCTCGGATCGTTCCGTGTTTTTCACGGTCAGGCTTCCATAGCCCATTTCCTGCAGCTTCTTTTTTAGCTTTTCAGCCCCCTGCGCCTCTTTGAAGCTTCCCACCTGGAGTCGATAGTACGAAATCCCGGGAATGCCCGAGGTGATCGCCTGCTCATTATCAACCGCCGGCTTGGTCAGAGTAATCGGCGTCTCCAGAGGTGTCGCCTTTGAAGGTTCGGCCAGTTTAGCCAAATCCGCTTTTACAGTAGCTGCTTTGGACTCAACCGAAATTGGTTTATCGGGTTTTACGCTATTCTGTTCATCCCAAACCATCCAGATCTGGACGCCGAAGAATCCAATGAACAGGAACAGCAGGGGCAGTATGAACTTCAGGACCCGCCAAATGCTTTTCGGCTGTGGGGGATCATGGGGCTCAGACAAGGCATTCACCTCATTTCGAAACCGTTTGTATGCATTATATCACACCGGTGATTTATTCAAGGTTTTTTATGACAATTCCCGCTGAACTGCGTCCTGCAAATGGTATAATGAAATGGCATATAGGGACAAAGCTATGCTGCGGCAGGCAATCTGTGAACTTAGGAGCTCCCATGGAATTCAAGAATGTACAAGAGGTCTTTCAGGAAAAATTGAATGAAATCCAGAGCCGGATTCCTATCCGTTTAGGCGGCATGCCTTCTTTCCAAGCCATCTTTGGCGCTGAAACGGCCGGCGATGAGAAGCTTTCGACTCCGAGCACCAATCAAAGCGCCTCAGCCTATGATTCCATGATTAGAGAGGCTGCGGATGCAAACGGCGTTGATTTTTCTTTGGTCAAGGCCGTCATCAACGCGGAGTCCTCCTTCAACCCCACAGCGGTTTCTTCCGCAGGGGCCATGGGGCTCATGCAGCTGATGCCTGGCACAGCGAAGGCCCTGGGAGTCAGTAACCCCTATGACCCTAAAGAGAATATCTCCGGGGGGGTCCGTTATCTCAAGGGACTCCTTGAGCGCTTCCAGAACAACGAAGAACTGGCGCTGGCCGCCTACAACGCAGGCCCCGGCCGGGTAAAACAATATGGCGGAATTCCGCCCTTCAAAGAAACGCAAGCGTATGTCAGCAAAGTCCTGGAACAACGAAAAACCTATAGTGAAGGCTGAGCTGCTTTCAGTCAGGAGGCGCCATGCGCTTAGTACCGGTTAACTGCGTCCGCCCAGGCACCCTGTTGGGCAAAACCCTGTATAGCGGTACAGGAAGCATCCTGCTCAAGCAGGGCATCGAACTGAACCCTTCCCTGTTGAGCCGATTAGAAGAGAACGGTGTTTTTCTGGTGTATGTGGATGATGGGTACTCCCAGCAGGAAATTCAGGACATCATTCAGCCGGAGGTCAAGCACCGGGCCATCAATTCCATCCGAAACGTGTTCGATTTGATTGAGAAAAAACCCAAACATCCCCAGGACGAGCTTCAGGACGTTAAAAAACTGCTGATCCATAAAAGCATGGGCAAGTATCTGGACGCTGTCAAAGCCGTGTCCTCCCAGATTATCGACAACATCCTGAGCAGTCAGTCCCTTATGATCAACCTGGTGGATATCAAGTCCTATGATAACCATGCGTATGAACATGCCCTAAATGTCGCTGTCCTGTCACTGATTCTTGGCATTGAAAGCAAGCTGAGCAGAAACCACCTGCATTCCCTTTTTATCGGCGCCCTGCTCCACGATATCGGCAAGGTCCTGCTTCCGGTCAAAGCCAGCAATTCCCTCAGTCCTGAGGACCAATTGATCCTAAAAGCCCACCCCTTAAAGGGCTATGAGTATATGAAAGAATCCCACAGCATCGATGGCACTGCCAAAGCCATTATCCTGCAGCATCACGAGCATTATGACGGAACCGGCTATCCCCGAGGAACCCCAGGTGAATATGTCAATGTCGCCTCCCGGATCGTCAGCATCGCCAACTGCTACGACGTGTTGACGTCGGATACCTCTGCCGGGCCATCGGTTCCCCCGAACGAAGCCATGGAATACCTGATGGGGGCCGCTGGCACTGAATTTGATTTTGATCTGGTCACGCTTTTTGTCCGGAAGATCATCCCCTACCCCCCCGGCACCCTGGTCACCCTCAGCAACGACCAGATTGCCGTTGTCACAGAGGTGAACAGCAACTTCCCCCTGCGGCCGGTAATCCGGTATGTTGCCCGCGGCACAGGCCGCATCAGCGAGGTCAGTATTGATTTGATGAAAAAGAACAGCATCCTGATCACAGGGGTGCAGACCATTGACCCAAAACTGCTTTAGAAGCAATAAAAGAGCCTGCGCGACCGCGCAGGCTCTTTTATTGCTTCTATTCTTCTTTCCCACAGCAGCACTTGCTTTTCCAGCTGCCGCATTTATTCTTCATTTCGGAACACTTGCCCTTCAGTCCGCAGCAATCCATGTGATACAGGTAACCCAGAAGTCCTCCGATCATCATGATGAAACTGAAAATCCCCAACGCGATGCTGACATTCTTCCTGTTCATAAGCCACCTCCCAGATCATTTTTCACTGTCACACCCTGAACTTTGCAATCAATTCGCCCAAACGTCTGGCGATGGAAGCTATATTCTCCGCACTGCCGTTGATTTCCTGCATCAATTCGCTCTGGGTTTCCATCGTCGCAGAAATTTCTTCGCTGGCAGCGGCGTTTTCCTCGGTGACTGCTGAAATGCCGGTAATCGCATCCATCACGCCATTTTTTCGATCGTCGATGTCGCGAATACTGCCGCTGAGTCCGTCCAATTGCCCCAAGGTTTCGCTCATGGAGATCTCAATGGCTTTGAATGCCTCAAAGACTTTCTCCATGACGTCGGAGGCTGAAAGAACTGCGCCTTTTGAAAATTCCATATTGCCGCGGGTTTCTCCGATTTCCTTCAGAATATCCGAGATGATCCCTTCAATCTGATCGGTTGATTTTGAGGTTTGCTCAGCCAGCTTTCGGATTTCATCCGCAACAACGGCGAATCCTCTTCCCGCTTCACCGGCCCGTGCGGCCTCAATGGCGGCATTCAGGGCGAGCAGATTCGTCTGTCCCGCAATGCTTTGGATCGTTGCCACGATATTGCCGATTTGAGAGGAGCGCTCTGAAAGCACAAGCACGTTGGCATCCAGTTCTTCCGTGGCTTTTCGAGCGCTGCTGAATTTTTCAGAAAGCTCCTGGATGGCGCCAACACTGCTGCGATTCATGGTTTCCACCGTTCCAGTCAGCCCTTTAAGGATTTCGGCCCTTTCCACACTGGATTCGATATCCTTCGCCAGCTGGTTCAGGAGCTCTACACTGCTCTGGGCATCGGAGGCTTGATCCTGAGCGCCGGAGGCGTAATCCTGAACCGCAGAAGCCACCCCTTTAATGGACTCCGTTCCAGAACGGGTTACAGAACCCAGATCATCGGATGTCTTTTCTAGAATATCAGAATCCCGTTTAATGCTGCCTACGGTTTCTTGGAGAACGACCCGTAGATTTGCAACGGCCCGGGCGATGATGCCGGTTTCATCTGAATAACGCGTGATATCCTCATAGCTCTGATCATGGGCGATATCCAGCTGCGCAGTCTTATTCACCAGCTCTGTCACTCTGAGGATCGGGCGACTGATGCTGTTGCTCATGGCAAGCGCTGTGATCCCGCTGAGAATGATGACCGCCAGCAGCCCACCCGACATCAGCAGGATGCTTTTAGAAAACTGTTCCTTGGCTTGGGTCCGTTCATCCGCCAGGAAGGCTTCAATATCATCCACATAGTTTCCCGTTCCAATTATCCATCCGAGATCCTTGTCCAATTGGACATAGCCCCGTTTAGGCGAGGGTTCGGTTTCCCCCGCTTTGGGAAACTGATAGTCCAGATATCCTTCCCCCTTGGCGCTGGTCAGCTTGATGAATTCCTGGATGATTTTTACCCCCTGCTTATCCGTCAGATCGATCCGGCTGGTCCCTTCTACATCAGCTTTTCCCAACAGGACGACATTGGTTCCTTCAACCGTATCCGCCCAGAAGTATCCCCCTTCGCCGTATTTTGCCTGTCGAATCACATCCGCCGCTAAAATCTGGCCCTGTTCCTTCGTCAGGACCCCTGCCATTATCTGATTCTTAATGCCGGTCAGCGAGCTGACCAATGTGTTCGTATGCTCCTTGATCTGGGCGTCGTAGTTCTTGTACATAAGGGTTTCCAGCTGGTTTATCCGGTCCTGGTTCTGCTGATAAATGGTCCAGAACCCGATACCTCCAACTACGAGGGCCACCAGGGCCATATTGATCAACACTGCAGCCAGGATCTTCGCTTTGATGGATTTCATGTATCCTCCTATCGTGCTGCGTAAAAACACCGTTTCGGTGAATGGATCACGTCTGAATCCTTCAATTTCTTGATGGCCTTTTCAACTTCTTTTTTATCGGCACCCAACGCTTCTGCAATTTCTCCAGGGCGCAGGGGCTCCGATGCGCTTTTCAAACACGCCAGTACTTTTTCTTCCATGAGGCTCCCTCCTTGTTGGTCTTATTTTCCCATAATTACCCCATTGGGGGCACCTAAAACCCTCCCGAGGGGCAATCAAAAAAAAATGCAGAAAAGGCACAAGGCCTTTCCTGCGATTCAAAAGGAGTAGGGTATGGGGTAAGCGTTAATCATTCTGTCTATGCAGCTTTTGTACCTGTAGCGTTGTTCAGGCTGCGTCGGATCATAGTGACAGAAGTGTAGAGGATTACTGCGATAACGATCCATCGCAGGACATCCAATGGCAAAGATTTAACAAGGAATGCAGCGATGAATACGCCGACAGTTCCTGCAATGGAGATAGCCATGGAAGCTTTACGATCGTAAGCGCCTTCTTTGATGAACTTGATGGAAGCAACAGGCATCAGGAATGCACAGGAAGCCATCATGATTGGGAACGCAACCTTCGCGCTCATGCCCAAGATGTAGATCAGAGCCATACAAGGAGCATACAGACCAATACCGGCTGTCATCAAGGCACCCAGGATGAAGTTTCCAACGTTACCAGCAATCAGAGCGCCGCCAGTAAGACCGATTGCGTCTCCGCCGCCTGGCATCCAGCCCATTTTACCAGCGAACATGATGAAAGCAGTAACAAACAGAGCGATACCCATGAACATTTGGATCTTGTTCTCTGGAAGCTTAGCGACAACGCCAGCGCCCAACCATGCGCCCAATGTTGCGGAAACCAGCATGGAAACCAGTGTGATGGGTTCAACTTCGATGATTGTGATGAAGATCAGCGCTTCTGCAACAACAGGAATCGTGTGCGCAACGTTGAGTGTACCGGGCATAACACGGTCATGAACCTGCTTGAACATTTTGGAAAGTGCTACGGTCGGAGCAAAAGAACCGATTCCCAGCGTATCGAAAAAGTCAGTGATGAAACCGATACCCAGCATTTTTCCCCAGGAAGTGTCACTCTCCAGGCTGTTCTTGTGCTTCATAAAATCCATACCGAAAACCGCTGAAAACCAAACTGTTATTGCTACGAGCGTTCCTTGGACTGCAATAATCATTGTCGTTCCTCCTCATAAAAGTGTGAAGTATGAATGCTCACCGTGCAGAGCACAGTGTTGGTGCTGAAACCACAGTACCGATGACCAAACACTAAATAATTTTAGTTGTATCGGTCATATTATATTCTAATACATAGCACTTTGCAAGCGTTTGCATTATAAAAATTTGTGGCTACAGCGCAAATCCGTATTTTAATGGATCCGCCTCATCAATGACAAAATGGTTGAAGCCAGTGATATACGCAGAGCCTGTGATTTGTGGCGTTATGGCGTCAAACTCGCCTACTTTGAGGGTATCCAGGATCATCCCTTTGAAGAGCGTCCCAAGAATACTTTCATAAACGAATTGCTCCCCAACTTTCAAGTGGCCTTTGCTGTAAAGTGTAGCCATTTTTGCGCTGGTGCCCGTTCCGCAAGGGGAACGGTCGATATTTCCGTTTCCGAATACAACCACGTTCTTGTAGTGTGCTTCCGGATGCTGAGGCTTGCCATAGATCTCAACCAAGTCCGCAGTTTTGATGTGGCTCAGTGTCGGGTGCTGCATCGGAACTGTTTTGTTAACAATTTCACGAATTTGAAGCCCAAGATCCCGCAATTTGTTGATGTTCTTCGCGTCAACTTCAACGCCCAGCTGATCTGCAGACACCAGGACAAAGAAGCTGCCGCCGAAGGATATATCCACTTTGATTTCGCCAAGGCCTGGAACCTGGATGGCTACATCGGATTTGTAAAGGAATGCAGGAACATTGACAATAGAGACTTCCCGCGCTTTGCCGTTCTCAACTTTAACTTCGCCAAGGATCAGCCCCGCCGGTGCTTCCATCTTGATATGTGTTACTGGCTCTACAGGTTCTACCATGCCCGTTTCAACAGCGATTGTCATCGCTCCGATGGAACCATGGCCGCACATGTTCAGGTAACCGCCGCCATCCATGAAGATGATTCCGAAATCAGCTTCCTTCATGCAGGGCTCTGTGATGATTGAACCGAACATGTCCGCGTGACCCCGTGGCTCCAGCATGATAGCTGTTCGCAAGTTATCCAGGTTCTTTTCAAGGTACTCTTTTTTCTCTACCATGGTGTTCCCTGGAATCTTAGGAATGCCCCCGATTACAATACGGGTCGGTTCTCCCATGGTGTGTGAATCAATGGCGTGAATGCTTCGGATAAATTTCATTTTTGTGCTCCCTTCGCTTTCATCTTCAACTTGAGCAGCGCTACAGCCTTTCTGGCATCCAGCGCATCTGCCGTGTTTTCGCCAACCACTTCTGTTTCAATACCCTTTGCGGATTTATTCAAGTCTACAATGGTATCCATATATTTGTTCGTTACGACAAAGCGAGCCTGGACACCTATAAAACTCAGACCCACCACCGGTATGCCTCTGATCCCGATTTCTTCCAGGGTGTTGGCGTAATCCACATGTGAATTTCCCCAACCATCCACTGAAACAATCGCGCCGTCAGCACGCATGGCCTCTGTCCATTGGGCCACCCGCGTACCGACAAAATGCTTATCGGCATTGTCCTGTGGCGTTCCCACCAGCATGACGCCCAACAGGTCGATATCGGTGTCCTTGTCTAAAATGTCCAGCAGCGGATCCCTGAAGTGATGCAGGGTTGTCTCTTTCGTAGAAGGTCCAATTCCCATGCTGCCTCCTAAGTCATTGCGCGGATTGCGCCGTCGCGATATTCATTGGGAGATAGAATGATTGGAATATTTCCCATATCGATATTGGAATGTCCGCCGGAAAAGCCGGACGGTTCCTCAGGCAATATTCGGTTATCGTGCATGGCGCCCTGACCGCCTATCTGTTTGATCAGGATAACACGCTTGCCGCCATGGCGGATCCTATCCTTATAAACATTGCTGCTTGTTGCTTCCCGCGCTTCCAGTTCTTTTAACACGTTCCGGATGGACTGCAGGTATGTATCGGCAGTCTGGTGGATCAAATCTGGAGCAATCCGCTGTTCGCCAATCACTCCGGGCTTGAGCACAACCGTCATGTGAATTATCAGATCAGTCTCGCCAGGCGTTCCTGCCCGGCCCAGAATCATTTGCTCACTCAGTGTCCCTTCGGAGGATCCGAATTCAGCCATCTGCTTCCCCTCGGAATCACAGCCGCAAAGTACCATGTAGGCCCCTGTCAGGGTATGCGTAATCCCTTCCCCAAGGCGCCCGAGGGCCTTCGTGGAAATCGGGATCACATCCATGATGGTGTCTGTATAGCATTTTCGTTCTGCAGGGGTGATGACGCGGACCGATATGCTGTCAATCCGCGCGTCACCTTCTGCCAGTTTTTGCGGCAACTTTTGGTCTAAAGTCAGATACCCCGAAGAGACGGCACACCTGTCACCCAACAGCACCTGATTGATGTGGAACTGTCGGATTGTCAGCGTTCTTTGCACCGTCTCCATGGGGTTCACCTTTATACTTTTGCGTGGTATTCGTAAGGCAGTGGTACGATTTTTCCTGCGCTTGTGATTTCGATGAGGTATTTCAGTGTATCACGGACAATCGCTGTTTGCATGGGGATATCATTGGGTGCACCAGCGTTTGCTCCCATCGGTACCAACGGTGCAACTGCACGGGGGGTACCGTTTTGCCGGACAACCGGCGGAAGGGCGGCGATAATGATTGTAGGGATACCGGCCTCTTCAATGGCTCTCTGCACGATCACGGCAGAGCGGTGGCAAGTCCCTCACCCGGCGGTGAGAAGAACGCCATCGACGCCTTCTGCTTTCAGGCGACGGGCAATTTCTGGGCCTGTCTCTTCTGTGAATTTCTGTTGGTCTCCGCCGCCACCCATGAAGCCGAAGTGCTCCGGAGCAACGCTGCCGATATAACCCTCAGCAGCCAGTTCCCGAAGACGATCCAGGGGGAACATGCAGTTGATGTCTTTGTTGACATCGCCGTTATCGTATCCGCCGTGGGAAACCATCATATCATCCACGGAAGCATCTCCAGGGATCATACGGTAAGAAAAATCGCCGGCGAAATTGAATCGCTTATCTGATTTCAAATGTACCCCAGCTGCAGTTGCCATAGCGATCCGCATCTCTTTCAGGGGTTTTGTCACCGGTGTCCAGACCGGCGGTGGTGTAATGGGAACATAGATTTCGCTCTGAAGTCCCTTGACGATTGTCAGGCTCATGCGTCACCCTCCTCTTTATTTTCTGTAGTCCGATTCAGTTTATCCAAATAATTTTGGTTTACTTCCGGTCCAAGGACTTCGGGGTAACTCATGATGAACCCCACCTCTTGTCCCAGTTTCAACTCTTCATTGCAGATCAGCATCCGCTTGGGCATTTTGAAATACCCCAGACGACCCTTTAAATCAATGGCAACTGCACCATCGGAAATCTCCACAATGATTCCCTCGAAATAAGAGGGGTTGTATGCATATTGCAGCTGATCGACTGCCATGGTTTATGCTTCCACTTCGTAGATTTCAGCCCGCTTTTTGCTTTTTTGAAGAATTTGCTCATTCTCAACCCGCTCAAACTTAACGCCCGTAGTTTCCTGGATTCGCTCAATGTTCCCAGTCTTTACGTTGCTGTTGAACTTGCGCTCGGCTTCCTTCACAGGCTCGCCGGCAATCGCTGCTTTAAGCATCGTAAGGGCACGGACAGCATCTTCAGGACACAGTGTATTGTTCGCAAGAATCTCGTTCTCAATACCCTGCTTGGATTTATTGTTGTCAACCATGTGCGTCATGTACTTGTTACCGACAACCAGGGCCCCTTGAGTAGCGGAGAAAGACATCCCAACAACGGGGATCCCACGCATACCCACTTGCTCGTGGTGCGCAGCAAAATCGATGTGGTTGTTTCCGAAGCCTTCAGTTGTGATGATTACGCCATCAACGTCCATGGCTTCAATCATCATCCCCAGACGATCGGATACGTAGAACTTCTCATTGTTTACCTGAGGAGAACCTACGAAGATTACCGTTGCAAGGTCCAGCTCTTCATCAGCCATAGCAGCCAGTACCAAAGGCTCTCTGAAGTAGTGGCGGCTCATTTCCTTGGAAGCAGGCCCGATGCAGGTCAACGCGTGGATTGCGCCATCGATGACTTCTGTAGGAGCAATGGCGATGGGCAGGTTGCCAAGGTCAACGTTGGGCTTCGCGCCCAAAGTGCCTACTGGCTCAACCGGCAAGATCAAGTTATCATGCATAGCGCCTTGGCCCATGATCTCTTTGACGATGACGATTTTCTTGCGGCCAGTTCTACGAACTTGCTGGAATTCTTCCGTAGCAACGACCAGAGACTCAGACGCCTCTTTCAGTGCTTTACGGATTTCGTCTGTGATGAAGTCACAGGCAAGGTGGGCAGCCAAAGGACCTGGACGCTCCATGTTCGTGTGGGCCTGGATTACAACTTCTGCTTTGATCAGGATCTCGCCTTTATCAGGGCAGCCAGGACGGCCGAACATGATGTTCTTGTCCATTTCGCCTTCGGAAGAACCGAATTCACCGATTTGAACGCGGTTTTCGTCCACACCGGTAAGAACCATGACAACGCCATCAAGAACACGGGTTACGCCGTCGCCAAGCTTGCCGGATTCTTTCGTGGCAATGGGCTGAACATCCATGATGGTTTCAGAATAAGTATTGTATTTATCAGGTGTAACGATTTCAAACTTGATGTCAGTCACAAGGTGCTGTGTTTTAAGAGCGTCGGCACAGATGTCTTTTCGGATGATCAGCGTCGTGCCGTCAATCTTCGTTACATCGCCAAGCTCAACTTTCTCAATTTTGAAATGCTTGCGAACCAGCTGACGGATCAGCTTGTTCTCTTCTTTTACAACAGCAGGAGCAACCGCAGCTGCAACCACTGGAGCAGCAACTTCCTGAACCGCGCCTGCAGGGATTCCCATGGCAGGAGCGATTCCCAAGGGGATTTCCAGCATGATGTTCTTGCCTTCGCCGATGGAAATCTTAATGCTTCCGGAGCCTGCGCTATAAGTGGCTGCAGCCTGCGGAGCAGGAGCAACAACAGCTGCAGGAGCCGCTGCAGCAACTTCAGCCGCAACAGGAGCGCTTGCGCTCACAACACCCTCCAGAAGATCCGCTGTCAAAGGTGTCAAGGCATCTACAGTGACTTTCAATTTCGCACCGAGAACCTCTCCGATTTTCAAACCGTTTTCTGGCATTTTCAAAAGCCCGGAATCCTCAAGGTCTGGCAAGATAGCCGGATCTTCAAGGTTACTGGGAGCAATCACTGTACCGGCTTCAAACCGACAACAGGTCACAGCTGGGTCATTTGCATGAGCCTGGGCTGTTTCAGCAGTAATAGACATGTCTCATCCTCCATTTGATTATTTAAGTCTGCGATACAATCGATGGCCGGAGGCTCTGAGAACATGGTCTGTGCTGTGATACACCGGGACTCCCAAACTGGGAGCCACTTTCATGACCGTGTTAGTTCAGTCCTCACAGGTTCCAGTGAGAATCACCTGGGCACCTTTCTTTCTAAGCTCTAAAACTTTTTCAGTTTGTCCGGGACAGCTTCCAGGCTTCTCACATCGGAATCTGCCGCCAACCTCAACCATCCGTTTGCATTTGGTTTCGGCGACCACTTCGGCCCCCATCCCCGCTGCAATTTCTCGCAGCCGCTCTTCTTGAGCACCGCACTCACAGGCTATGATTCCCACTTTTCTCTTTTCAGAGGGAAACGGCATTGCTACCAACACCCCTCCCAGAGTTTTGGTAACCGGGCTTTCCAATTCACCCACTTTTCCGGTGAATGGTCCTCCTAAGACGATTTCGCCATAGGGCTCTACAAAGCCTCCAGCCTGCTTGATATATGTGTCAACCGGCATTCCAATAGGAACATCGGCAAAAGCGACTCCTTCACGGGCATCCTTCACCCGACCGCCAACTGTGATATCCTTGGTGATTACGGGCTTGCGATCTTCAATGGCTGCAGTGATATTTTTCACCGTCTCCACATTGAGGACCACCGCATTCGCCACAGAAGGCAACGCGCCCGGCTCCAATTCAACCCCCATGATTTCACGGATGATCACCCGTTCATCACCGGCAGGATAAATTTCCGGCAGATACTTCACACTGACAGTTGGATCACCCATACAGGCTTTCCCCAAGGCCAACAGCGCCTTGCGATTCTTTGGCTTGATGGCGATAACACCCTCAGCCGCACCGACAATCTCCATCACGTATTTTAATCCCCGAAGGATACGCTCGGGATATTCAGCAGAAACTGCCATGTTATGTTTCAGGATGGGTTCACATTCCGCTGCGTTAATGATGACCGTTCCACCAGTGATGGGGCTTTTCAGCTTCACATGGGTTGGAAATCCGGCACCACCTGCGCCAACTACACCCGCATCCTCAATGGCTTCCAGATGGGTCGCAGTTTCCGGAATTCGCTGATAATCAACTGGCTGCTCCGCATCCATCAGGATAGCGACATCGTTTTCCGTGATCTCGCAGATTACGCCGCTCACGCTGGCATGAATGTTTGCGCCAAGACCACTGGGCACTGCAATCAACTGCCCTTTAACAACAACATCCTGTAATGCCACCACTGGGGTACATGGTTTCCCTACATGCTGTTTTAAAGGAATTCGGATCTTCATTTGTTCACCTCCTCACATGTATTTCAGTTACACTGCCTTTATAGAGCAAGTTGCATGCCAAAGTTTTAACAGCCGTCCTATAAGGTTTACGAATGGCTGTTACCAATGTATTCGGTTTCTTCATGGTCTGAAACCCTTTTCTTCGACAAAAGATTAACGTCTAAATTTAGACGGTATTCGCCCCTCAAATCAAGAGCGCTTTCGACTTAACTCAGTATTTTGAACGGGTATACGTAAAAAAACCGACACTGTCTATTTTTAGACGGTGTCGGTTTTTAGTCATATCTTATTCAGATTGTATTGCTGCATCTTATAGTAAAGTGTCGTCCGTGGGATATTCAGCAGCTTTGCCGCCGCCGCCCGGTTCTGGTCCGCCTTTTCGAGGGCCAACCGGATCGTTTCCGATTCAACCCGGGAAACAGCCGCGGTCAGATCCAGCAGCTGTTCGCCGATAACAATCCCCGGCTGAACGTCATTTAATATATAGGAAGGAATCTGTTCTCGGGAAATCCGGTCTTCCGGACTCATGACCATGAGATACTCCACCGTATTCTTAAGCTGACGGACATTCCCCTCCCACTGATAATTTTCCAAAATCGCCACGACTTCCTGATCCAGCAAGGGTTTTGCCCGCCCTTCCTTTTCGCATAGCTCTTTGAGAAACGCCGTGATCAGGAGCGGAATATCTGAACGTCTTTCCCGGAGAGGCGGCAGATCGATTTCCACCACGTTCAGGCGGTAGTACAGGTCCTCCCGGAATTTGCCTTCCTTTACCATTTGTTTCAGATCCCTGTTGGAGGCAGAAATCACCCGGGTATTCACCTTGATGCTTTTCTCACCGCCCACCCGGTACACTTCCCGCTCCTGAAGTACACGAAGGAGCTTGGCCTGCATGTGCAGCGGCATATCCCCGATTTCATCCAGAAACACTGTGCCGGTATTGGCGATTTCAAAAACCCCCATCTTCCCGGTTTTTCGGGCACCGGTGAAGGCACCTTCAACATAGCCGAACAGCTCACTTTCGAAAAGCCCTGCCGGTATGGCGCTGCAGTTCAGCGGGACAAAAAGCCCCTTCCGTTCGCTGGCATCGTGGATCGCTCTGGAAAAAACCTCTTTCCCGGTGCCGCTTTCGCCGGAAATCAGAATGGTCGCTTCCGTCTTTGCCACCTGAGCCGCCACGCGTACCCGTTTCATCAGGTTCTCGTTGGTGCCCACAATCGCGTCGAAGCTGCTTTTGGTGAACTGCTTCACCTGATCTTCAAGATATTTCACCGCGGTGGTGGCGTGTTCCAGCTGCTTGGACAGCTCCGTCATTTCCGTGACATCCCTGTCGGTGGACACCGCCCCTACCAGTTCCCCATCTACAAAGATGGGCTCCGTGCTGAGCACGACGTGGAAATTCTCCCGGGGGGCATGGTACATGTTCCAGATCGGTTTCTCTGATTTCAGGACCTTCAGGAGCATGGCATTGGGGAAGAATTTGTCGATGGGACCGCCCAGAATTTCTTCCTTTGTCACCTTATAGAGCTTTTCGGAGCTGCGGTTCCAGAGGATGACGACACCATTTCGGTCCGTAACGCATACCGCTTCATGGAGAGCGTCCAGCACCTGGCTCAGCTGATCATTGTACTCTTCCAGCCGCATATAGAAGAATTCCCGCAGTTCCTTTTCCCGGATGACCCCTTTCAGGACACCGTTATCCACCACGGGCAGGCGCCCCACTTGATATTTCTGCATCCGGTCCCGTCCGGTTTTGAGTGGTTCATCCGGCGAGATCCAGTGAAGCTCCGGATGCAGGTAGTTCCCTACGGATGTGCCGAAATTCGCACCGGCCTTTTTCAGGCGCGCGACATCCGAAAGGGTGATGATCCCTTTGAGTACCCCAGCACTCTGAATGAACGCATCCTGTAGATTCCTGCTCAGCATGGCTTCCAGAACGGTTTCAAAACTGGCATGGGGGTCAAAGGTCATATACTCCAGGGACATGACATCCCGAACGATCAGATTCATTTGTTGTTGGAACATCGAAACCTCGATTCTAAGCGGTGACTTTGGAGGCTGCCGCACCCGTCATCATTTCAGCAGTTGCTCTTTCAAGAATTTTTCTGTATTTTTAAGCGGTTCCGCTGTCAGGCATTTCATCACACAGCGACTGATCAGATCATAATCATAAAAATCAATGGTGTAATATTTTTCGAAATTCATTTCATCGATCCGACCGCCGCAGAAATCCTTCAGCAGCTCATCCCGCTTTTCAGACAGAACCCCGCACCCCAGATGGACACCCAAACCGATTTCGTTGTGGCGGGCCACCGCCTCAGCGGCACAATCAGGCTTCATGATCATCCCGATCCGGTAGCCGGGTTTTGAAACCTTACTGCCCATCATGCTCCCCAGGATGCTGCCGGAGACTTCCCGCTTGAACATGAAGCTTTCCACGTCCATCCCGTTTTCTTCTCCCCACTTGATCAGCTCTTCCATCCAGGGGCCTTCCTTGCCATCCATTTTTCGGTTGATAAAATTCGAATCCACTTGAAGGAGCTGTTCACCATAAGCTTCCGCTAAATGTGCATAGAGAACGTCCCTGACCTTGCCCTTATCCTTGGCATCGAAATAATCGACAATCAGCCGATAATAACCGGATTCCATTTTAAGATCCAGACGCACCTGCTTCTTCTTTCCGAACATAGACCCTCCAAACGTGGATGTGATATCTCATCTTAGCATTGTAAACTCCGCTTATCAATCATCCTGCCTTTCTAATTATTACGCAACTGATGTCAAATCCCCTGTGAAGAACCCGCAAGCCTTCAGAGAGCCAGGGGACCTCTTCCTGAAGCAGAACCCTGACAACCGGAAGCCGCTGTAATGGATTACGCGGGCTCCACTCTGTGCCGTTGCCCCACACCCCTGTCAGGAGCAGGACAGCCCCCGCAATCCCGAGAACCATCACCCACTTCTTAATTGACATCTCCTCGCCCCCTGATCCCTCTTTTCCCTGTCGATCGGTGTGTTTCATCCTGATCAGTCAGACGAATCCCGGGGCAAAAAAGTTCCGCAAATAGAAAAAAACACGGTTTTTCAAATCCGCCCTTGACGAAACCGCCTCCCCTTCTTATAATGATATAGTGACACGCGAGATTAACTCAGCTGGTAGAGTGCTTGCTTGACGTGCAAGGAGTCGTGGGTTCGAGTCCCGCATCTCGCACCATCGCTGTTTCTTACCAGGAAACAGCAACATACGGGGGCATAGCTCAGTTGGGAGAGTACTTGGCTGGCAGCCAAGGTGTCGAGGGTTCGAGTCCCTCTGTCTCCACCAGCGACGGTCAAAACATGGATGACGCTTGAGCAATCGAAGTCATACGCCAGACCTTGACTGAACTGAAGGGATCGGATTATTCCGGTCTCTTTTTCGTTTTTGTTCCAAAAGAAAAATCCCCCAACTGTTAGGTCAGGGGAAAGTTTCACATTCTATATAAATACCACGTCGTCTTATTGATATCATACATCAGCTCAAATTGACGTATCATTCCGTTTATTATGGATAGGCAGAGGTATATCAGTTTCCGTTCCTTCCCCGTTACTTCATTAAATGACACAATGTTATCCACATTGATAGTCACAGTTTCGCCCTGGTCATCGTACCTGATCCTAACCGGGCGGACGGATCCCTTTTTTCCGTGGCGGGTTGTGCAGTCGACTGGTTTCATGATGGCTTGCATGCTGATTCACCTCCGTATGGAGATTGTACGCCGAACTTGCGTTCGTGTAAAGGCCCAATAAAAAACACCCTGGATTGAAGTCCAGGGTGTTGACTATAAAGTTATTCTGAAACTTCACAACACTCTTCATTTGCTTTGAGAGCAGCGATTATGTTAACGGGCGGAAGATAAATGGGCTTAAGTCCCGCTTTTGCGCTCATGCTACATACATGCTCTCTTATGTATGGAAGGATTATTGCAGGTGCAGCATTCTTCAAGAATTCACTCATTTCCATGTTTGGTTCCTCTGAATCTACCCTGAACAGGCCTACATATCGGAGTTCGAGCTCCGCTTCTACATCCTGTTCTTTATGAATACTAGCCGTAAACTTCATTTCTCCCACTCCAAATAAATTGTCGTCGCTTCCACACTCATATTCAAACTCATACGACAATTCGGCATCCTCTGTTATCTTAGGTATTCTACTGAATTTTTCCTCAATTAGCATTACTCCTTCACAGAGAATACCCGGTTGCTTCTCCGGATTCACGCTACCCACCTCCCATACTTTCCATTTTCAGTCCCGCAATGCGATTCCGCATGGTGTGTTTTAAAATTAGCGGTATAACTTGTTTTATCCCAATTGGGTAGTTCACCGTTATTCGAAGACATCCAGTTTTCTGGCCTTTCAACCACTGAAATCAATTTAATACTTTGAATCAGTTCTTTAGCAGTATAAAGCGGCTTTTCCCACTGGGTCAGGCTTTCTGGAGCATACGGATCAAACAATGTCAACCCTGACTCGTAATTGAAAACCACATTATAGACATCATCAAAGTACTTTTCAAACAATATCGCAGCAAACCCTTTAAACTCAGGATCTCGATACTCTAACTTCTCGCTGTTATGCCAAATTTCGTAATGGCCAAACTTGTTAAAATAAGTACATCTCACTGCGAGTTTGGGATAACTTTCCTTTATTTCTTTCACAAATTGTTCAATTCTAACATTAATATTCACAATGATTCCTCCATTCTCTAATTCATCGGGGTAATCAATTTGTCCATAATTGTTTTGACTTTAATAAAATCATTGTTGAAAACGCGATCATATTGGGGTTTTGATGTTATCTTTTCCTCATAGTACTCATACTCAGTGCGTTTTCGTCTTAAAGCGTTCATGATTGCAAGATCCATTTTCTCTTCCCTAGTCAATTTTCCTTTAATGCTTTTTAAAAACAGAGATATTGTATCGTAATGATTACACCCTTCATTTTCACTTTCATAGTCTGTGTCACTATACAAAATAGAAAGAAGCCGCTGATAAAGTGCGTAATAATTTCGGCTAACTGCTGCGTGATAGTACCCTTGTTGTTCTGCCCAAATTGCAACAGCTCTATTTTCAGTTGACTTGTCGAGAAGTGCTTGGCTCATTCCGCCACCATCCGAGATTGATTAGAAAATCTGTACAACCTTTGCACTAACCACCGGGTTAGCGAATGTGTTAAACAAATATATTCTATCACACTATTTTACAATTCATGTTTCCTCAAATAAATCTTTTTGGGTAAATACCCAACATGTTGGTGTCAAAGCATTGAATTTTAACATTTACTTTGCTATATTTTTTCGATTGATATATTTCTTATCTATTACATGACGAATGCCCCTGGATCCGGTTAAGGTCCAGGGGCTTTGATTATTCTGTGCATTCCATTCCGGCAGAGTCGTCAGTCGAAGTATGGGTTTTAGGGAGTCGTGTAATCGCCGCGTCCATCAGCCAATCAATATGAGCATTCCATTTATCCGGATTAATTCCCACCCACTTCAGAACAGCCCGAATCTGCTCATTGGCTACTTTACGGCGGTCAATACGCCCTGATGTCTCCTTGTACTGCTGCTCGGCAGACCTGACCATCGCCTCAATGAACCACCCAACTGCCAGATAAAGCGCCGGCCTGAAAGTCTTGACTGCTACTGCAATGATCGATGCGCAAATAAAGATCAGCAATGTTATATCCATAGGTTATGCCCTCCATTTTTCATCAAGCCTGTATTGAACATCTGCACGGAATCCTTCCATTGTCTTGCCATACTCAGCCAGAAACGAAATAGGATCCACATGAGTTGATTCCTTCCATTCTTGCGAAACCTCTTTGTGGCTTCTCAGATTCTGACTCGTTACGACCTTGGTTTTCAGAATGAATCGGAATAGCCGTGCCACGGCATCTACAGATGCCCAGTAAACAATAATGAATTTCTCAGGATCATGCCCTTTGGGATGGCACATTTCCACGCCAATATACTTGCTATTCCCGGTGGGGCCGCAATGCCACGCTCTACGATTCCAAGGGATGATCTGCAGGTCTTGAAACCAGTCGATAAATGCGTGGGCGTTGGCCTTAGTGTATCGGCTGAAAAATTTGAACTCTGCCTCAGCAGTAGCTCCGGGCGTTGCCGTTTCGTGAAGCACAATGCCTTCCGGCTTCAGTTCGATACTGCTGTGCTTAGGAATAAATTGCTGCTTAAAGGTCCGGGGGGTCATTACTCACATCTCCTTTCATTTCCACAGTTACGCCATCCCTATTCAGGCTGAAGCTCTTCAGTTCATCCAGGAAAGACTTGCCATTGTGATACTTTGATAGCTTTCTGGCCAGACTGCTGAGGGTACAGAACAGGAATACCCCAAATACGGCAGCGATGGCCTCAGGTGTTCCCTGGCTGGTTATCGCGCAGTACCACAGAATCACCATGCTGATCAAGGCCCCGCCATTGTATAGGTGCTTCTCATGATTCTCTGTCAGGGGCTTCATGGCGTCCTACCTGCCAGTACAATCAGCTTCGGTGCCAGTGCCAAAAGACCAAATAGCGTCAATACTGCCCCCACAGCTGCAGCAGTAAGCAGGTCCACCACCTTCTTCTTCGCCAGCCTGGCATACCCCAGCGCTTCCTCCCCAGGAGCCTTCTCCAGTGCTTCAATCCTTGTTGCCAGCCCTTCAATGGATTTCAGCACCGCTTCCCCTGGCACCCGTTCCAGATCATAAAGCCGTCCATCATGTTCTTTCAGCAGGGCGATGGTTTCCTTTGTTTCTTTGGCCATCTGCTCAACAGCCACCCCCATCTTCACAATGGCCCGCGTCTGCTCTTCCTGTGAGTCCAGCCTATGATGGGCTGATTTGCTCGAGGCTTCTGCCGAAGTCATGCGCTCTTTAATATCCGGTATCTCTTTTACTGTTTCCTCAACGGCTCTCAACCGCCATTCATGTTCCCCGTGCTGGGGGCATCTAACGCCATCACCTTCCATGGGCACCATCCTGGTTTATAAAATCAGCCCCACTGAACGGATCCAGTGAGGCTGTAAATAAAGCTATTTCTTATCTGGAGGGAAATAGTACATCGAAAGGATTTTGTTCCAGTCTGAATGGCTAAAATCCGAATTGATCAGTAGCCTTTTAATATCATCTTTCTTGGTGAGTCCTTGCTTCCGCACCTCGGTAACGATATTATACAGCTTCTTCTCATCCATACCATCTGCAACCAACGCTTCGAATCTCGGGGTTTTTACCAGACTTATTGGTTTTCCGTCCCGCTTGTAGTAGTCACGCACCTCAGGGATTGCGCCCTCTCCAAACGTCAGACCCTTCGCTATCGACACCAATGACGGTGTTACAGGAATTTTAAGCTCTCCTTTTGGTGTATACGATGCAGGGAACGGATGTTTAGCCTGCCCCAATTTAGGCATTAATCCAAGGGTTTCAGCGCTCTTCAGTGTCTTGTTCAGCTGAGTTCCGCCAAAAGGAAGAACCAGACTTTTCACAGGATCCTGAAACGCCTTTATTAAAGGAACACCCACACCAAACCGAGTTGGATCATTCTTTCCAAATAACTCTTGCCTTGAAGGTAATTTAATCTGTTTCCCCTCATCACCAGCTCCATCGTATAAAACTTTTCCATACTCAGGATATGCAGCTGCAACGTACTGCCCCAGCGGAACATTGGATAATACCTCTCCAGCAAGTCCACCCGCTACACCAATCAATTTATCCCCTACGCCATCGCCGGCAGTCTGAAATCCTTGGCCAATGGCTTTAATCGGATCGAACGTTACCCGTGAACCTCTGATATCTTCAATCACGTTATTCAGCACAAAATTTGCAGTAAATAACATTGCAATGCCTGCAAAATCTTTGTTTCTTGCAAAGTCCTTCTGCACTTTCCATAAGTTATTTACCTCATAGGTAAACGGAGCGATTACCTGAAACAATTTCGACTTTTGAAGTATGGGAACTTCGCCAATACCTCTCCCAGCAACCAGGCTGCGTGTCACATCATCCGCATACTTAATAGGGTCGGCCACCCTCGCCGCAAGTCCTTTCTCATATACGCTAGACCATATGCTTTTTGTTCCAACCTCATCCGTCGCCTGCAGCAACCATGCCGCCATTTTCTTTGGCTGATCTATCCACTTGGTGTCAAACTGACTGTAAACATCAGAAATCCGCTCTTGAAGGAATCCGGATTGCTTATACAAGTCAGCATGCCCCTTCCCCGCCAGTGATTGATAGAATCCAGTCAGCCCCTTTGCCATCAGCCGCGGATCCTTCACATACGCAACACTCTGTGGCAAATTCGCAACCTGTGCAAGTGCAGAGCCCACGTTTCCAAGCACTGCATTTGATTTAATTCTGCTATTGAGAGCATTTATAATATGAAAAGCTTTCCTGCCAATCAGTTCCTGCACCGTCCGGTCAAACATGTTTGTTTTTCCAGATAAATCATCCGTGAACTCGTTCAGGAAACCCACAAAGTTATTCATGTTCTTCGTGCCCTCTGTGGCGTTCTTTAACTGCGTTTCAAGGTCCCTAAACTTCTGGATCTCTGGATCGATATGCTTGGCATAGGTTCCTGCCTTCACATAGTCCAGGAAGCCTCCAACGGCATCCTCAGTGAAGGCAGTGCCGGTGATCCGCCGTTGTTTAAACCCTGCCCACTTTTCACCAGGCCGCGTGTACTCTGAAAGCCCGACCAATTTAGGTGAAATTTGCGCAGTTGTATCAAATATGTTCTTAATCCCTGAAAATGCATCACTCATTTCAATGTAGTGACGGTAATAATCCTGCCGCTTCGGTATAGGAGTTTTCCCTTGGGCAATCCTCGGCGCGTTGATTTCTTCAATCAGCTTGTCGTACTGGGCCCTGAACCACTGATCTGCGGCCTTGATTTTATCTGCTTTGTCATAGCCCACTTCCTTCAGCAGTTCATCGTCCACCAAATGCCCCTCACCATACCGCATCACCAGGGCTGATTCCTTAGACCCCTTCTTGATGCCAAGTCCATCCACAATATCCTTCTTAAGCGCATCTGTCAGCACTTTTTCATCCTGCACCCGGGCCTTCTTGGCAGCATCAAACGGATCCAGCACAAATCGTTTCACAACATCATAATCCTGACCAAACACTTTCTGGAATACTCTGTACACATCGGTTGTCCATCTTTCAGCCGTCCCAACATCCTTATAATTAGGCGCCCTCATAACCACTTCACCCATGTTCTGAGCCTTTGGAACCTGATTCTTCGTATTGGTCAACGACGGCCTCAGTTGCTCCTGTGCTTCTCTTACGGCTCCGTTTCTGTCTCTCAGTTCCACTAAGCTGGGTCTCATCTTCTCGCTTGTCGTAATCTCACTGGATGCCTTGAGTGGTGTCTCTCCCGGAAAACCCCCACTGATCCTAAGCGCTTTCTCTGCATCCGATTTAGCCTTTAGGGCTACTAAACTCCGGGTTGGAACAAACTCTGTTTTGGGATCGATCTTTAGCTGTGCAGGGAACAGCTCGGATTGAATGTTTGGCAATGCTGGTTTTGTTGGTGGTTTCAAATAGGGGGCGATGGGTCTTGCTGTCGGCGCATCCGGAATAAATCCCGGGTTAAGACCCAGTTCATTTTGAATACTGGCTCCATTAGAAAAGACACCTGGTGAGGTGCCTTTAGGAAGATCTTTCGTGAGTTCCGATAGTTTTATACCTTGAATGGATTCAATGCCGTCAGATACCATGCGTACCAGCTGAGGATCATACTTGTTAACCATATTGCTGCCATTGGCGATGCCGTCTACTATGTCCCCGGTAACATTTGCAAGCATTTCTTCAGCAGCCCACTTTCGGTTATTCCGGAGGTACGCCTGGCTTTTCGGATTATCATAATGGGTATTTATAAAATCATCGAGCATCCAGGAAAAGGAACCATCCGCCAACTCATTCTCAATATGCGCGAATTCATCGGCGTGGGCCGGGTTAACGGTTTTGATATCATGATACATCTCATGCGACCCAACGAACGCCACACTCTCATTGGAATCCTTATTGTAGTGAAATACATCATCTTTAATGAAGCCATCAACCTGGTTAGCGTTTGGATCTCCTTTTACTTTGTACGCTCTAACTTCCTTTTTTGCAAGTCTTCGTAGAATTTCTGCATCACGGCGGCCTGCTCCGGTGTGCTCTGGTACGTAGTCAAACTCTGGTATTCTTCTTGGGTTATCTTGCCATCCTTCAGTTCCTGATCGAAATTCCGGCGTCTCAGAAAGGTTGGTTCGTCCATGGATGTTCACCCCTTCGGATGGATTTATGTTTCCATTATCCACCTGATAGGGTTTGAAGTCAACTGGGTTGCCTCCAGCTTCCAAATGCTTATAATACCTGTCCGCCTCATCCGCCAGCATATCCTTCTTCAGCTTCTCCTGGTACGCTTCTGCGCTCATCCCTTTTGGCAGCCCCAACTCTTCTTGTATTGTTGGTTTAGTCGGGCTCACCGGAATTTCAGTGGCAGTCGGTGGAATTGGTTGGTCCTCAAACTGTTTGTAATAGTTTTCTACATCCGCGTTTTGCAGATCACGCTGCAGCTGTACCTGGTACTCCTGAGCGCTCATGCCTTTTGGAAGCCCAAGTTCATCCTGAATAGTAGGTTTACCTGCTGATTGCTGTGCCTTCTCCTGCATGTCCTCCATGCTTCGGTAATAATCCTCAGCCTGTGCTTCCCGCTCCAGTTTGGTCTCAATTTCTGCCCATGTGGATCCCTTTGGCAAGCCAAGTTCTTCTTCAATAGATACCTTCACGGTCGGTTCTGATTGGGCCATGTCCGCTATTACATCAGCTGCCTTGCTTCCCGCCCGTATCCGGCTGATTGCCTTTCCCAGGTATCCAAGGCCAACGTCCGCGCCAACGCCCATCACTGCGCCAAGGGCCACGTCTGATGCTACCTCTCCGGCGCTCTTTCCTTGTCCCGCCGAATCAAGCCCCTGAATGGCAGAGCCCGCCATTGCGCCCCGGGTAACATTACGGGCCATGCCGGCCAGCTTGGGTGCAACCTTTGTCAAAACTTTTCCGGCAACCTGTTCAGCAGCACTGAAAGGTATCAGGGAACCGGCCAGTTTACCGGCCCCCTCCATACCCAGCGAATGTCCTGTTATGATCTGCGGGGCACCCATGCCTTTCGATACATCCATCTGCGATGCCAGTTTATTCTTTGCAGCTAAAGCTACCAGGGAGCGTTCCTGATTGGTCTCCTTATAGCCCAGCAAATTCCCAACAGCTTTCATGGGGCTCGCCATACCTTCAAACGCCCCATAAACAAAGGCTCCGGGTTTTGTATCCACCAGAGCCGCGTTTCGTGCATCTATCTTTGCCTGCTCTTCCGGAGCAAGCCTCACCTTCGATTCATTAAACCCCACGTTCATCGTCTGGCTGGGGCTCATCGTTCGCAGGGTTTCCGCCTTCCGCTTCGCTTCATTCTTTGCCCTCAGGGCAACCAGGCTGGTAATACGCCCGGATTCAAGTGCATCCTGCTGTTTTTCAACGCTTTTATAAGCCTGATGAGTGTTGGCGGCCTGTACCTGTCGCTGTGCCGCTTCCTGTCGCTGCTTAAGTAATCCATTTGCATAATCCTTAATACCCATGCGCACCTCTCCCTATTGGCCGATTAACGACATGTACTCCGGTGTTTTCTCAACATAACTGAGCATCGCCTGACCAGTTGCAGGATCAATTGCACCCGCATTAATTTTAGACATCAGATTCGCAATGTAGTTATCCAAAATCGTCTTTTTCTGAGCAGGCGTTGTATATGCTGCCTGCTTATCGTTGCTGTAATCGTATTTGAAATATGGATTCGAGGTGATTGCTTTGTTGAAATTGTTCATCAAGGTATTCAGCTGAGATTCTGATACTTTTGCCCCTGAAGATCCGCTTCCGGAACCACTCTTAGCCGCCTTGGCTGCCGCAAGCTTCAAAGCAGTATTGCTTTCCAGTACACCCCTGTCATAATCCCGCTGGTCGGTTGCCTTTTGCCATTCGAGCTGGGCCTGTTGAAGCAGACTGTTCCGGTCACTCTCCACAACGCCTCTATCGTATGTCCTATCAGCGTTCTGTTTTGTAAAATCAAACTGATCACTCTGAAGGCCAAAATTCCGGTTGTCCGTATACTGCCCATAGTTCCGGCTGTCTGCCTGAATCAGCGCATCTGCCTGAGCAGTTGCCAGAGCCTGTGCTTTCCACTGATCAACGGCCAATTCTTCATTGGAGGCTTTGGTCTGTGCCAGGGTGCTGCGCCTCACTACATCCTCAAGGGCCTTTACCAGGTCCTCTTTGGCAGATGCCTGTTGGTCGCTGGACTGCATACTGATTTTGTTCAGTTCGCCAATGGATAGTCCGCTGTTGGTCGTGTTCCACCCGCTTTGGTTCATCAGTTCTTTGGCTGCTTCCGAAGATGAAAACTCCCGGGCTTTGATGGATCCAAGTGCATCTTGGTACGTCGGGTCAAGGGTGCTCTTTTCAGCATCCAGTTGAGAGAGCACATCGTCCAGGTTCTGTTGAATCGATGAATATTGCGTATTTGCGGACTGATTCACGCCGCTCTTGGCTTTTTTCATCAACGTATCCATATACTCCGTCTGGTCCATCCCACCGTATCCTGAACCGGAAAATGTAGATGCTGGAACCGCTTCATTCTGAACTGTCTGGAACGCATTGTATTTCGTACCGTCCGTACCGCCGGAATAGCCCATCGATGCACGGGCCTTTTCAGCTGTTGCGTGGGCGGCTTCCATCCCTGCGGTATCTCCATTTTGATTCGCCTTTGCCCAGGCTGCCTGGGCCTGCTTGATGATGGATTGTGAATCACCGGAGTTAGACACCGTGTTCAATGATGCACTGCCTTGAGGCGTGGGTTCATTGCTAAATGCCAGCGTGTTCGTGTTTTCTTTTGATCCGCTGTTTGCTACATTCGAAAAGGTTCCAGCGGCTTTATACCGAATGATATTCCCCTTGTCGTCCAATGGGGCATTCCCGTAATCTACTGATCCATCCAGCCCCATCATGGCCCGGTTTCCGTTTGCATCCCTGGCATAGCCGCCACCAGATGCGCCGTTATATTCGAAGGTCTTTCCATTACCCGAATATGCCAGCGCCTGTGCCTGGTCGCCAACATGTTCAAAGCCATAATCATCGGTATACGCATAGCTTTTGCCGTCTTTGGGGAGGGTCGCTCCCAAGTATATCGATTTCTCCTGCTGGTTCAGCCCATCAGTGGAGCTAACTTTCTTTGTGCCGCCGGTCGAGGAACTAATGGAAACCGTTCCAGGGGTTTTAGAGCTTGAATTGCTTGTCGTGCTCTTTGAGGCAAGCGATACCTTCGCGCTCCCATCACTGCCCCCAGAGTATCCGTCTTTCGCCCGTTCGGATTCTGCCGCCGCGTGAGCCTTGGCCATACCGGCGCTGTCTCCTTTGGCCGATGCTGCCGCCCATGCGCTCTTTGCTTTTGAAATAATCGATTGATTAGCTGCCAATCAGATCACCCCTTCCAATTGACGTGAGATACTCATCAATCCCGTCCTTTAAGTCCGGTCTTGTCATTACGACTGTTGTATACTTGCTGGGGTCTGCGATGATTCTCTTAGCCATGAAAACCTCTACTGCTGTAGCCATTACAATACCCCCCGCATGATTGCGTCTTCAATTATTGCCGAATACTCAGCGTTTTGAGCCTCTACTACACTTAACCTGTCAGCCAAGGATGGCGGTTCAGGAACTACAACAATTGGTGCCGGGGGATAAACCTCGGATTCTTGCACCGGGACATACCCGAACATGCGGCATATCTCCTCTGGGGTGGGTTTCTTTGACGTTAGAGAATAGTAATTCCCATGTAAGTGATGAAGTCCCATCCCCGCATCCACCTGTTCTTGGTACGTTTCAAACCCTACACCTGTGTTTGCTATCCGAACATACATAGAATCCCTCCTTTATACAGCCTTCCATACGCCGCCCATTCTTGCGTACACGGTTCCTAACCTCCAAGTGCCCGCCACCTTCACCCACACCTTTGTTGGAACCCATCCACCAGTGAACCACGTTCCCCAGAACATCAGGCTCGTGTAACTTAAATTGAACACGAGTGGCGGGGCCGATGTGAAGTTGGTGAACCCCCTGCAAAAGTGCGCGTATTGCCGGGAGGTTTTGCTGTTCGTTATGTCTGTTATTGCCCCCCACGAGCCATTGAATTTTATAATTCTAACGTCTCTTTCTCCAATGTTATAGCCATTCTTTAGTGCAATCCACAAGATGTACAGATTACCGTCAGCGTCGTAGGTTAAATCTGGGGCATACTGAAATGCGTAACTGGGGTCAATCCTCACAGCGGAACTCCACGTCACACCATGGTCTGTGGAATACCGGTACTCAACGTACCCATTTCCACCAGTACAGTGCACAAGATGTATCCTATTGTCTGGTGTTTTAGTTAACTTCGGATACTCGTAACTCTCCGTGGAGCTTGTCATAATAACTACTGCGGCACCCCACGCAGAACCGTTGTGCGACCTTGAATACAGGGTGTATGTTGGTGTGTTGCTATATGAATACTGATAGACGATGTATGGGTTTCCATCGGCCTTGAATACAATTGTTGCGTAACCAGAATACATATATGCGCTTGTATGCGTGGTTAAGTTTTCCCAGGCACTCCATGTGGTGCCCCCATTTATAGAGATGCTTACCCCCACGTTAAATGAGTTTGGTCGTGTGGCGTTCTTTATGCCAAACGTCATGCACAGCTTGCCTGTAGCTGAAATCTTTATGTCGCATGTTAGGTCCATTGAATTTTGGCCCGGGCACACGTCCGTCTGGATGAGGATATTTCCAGCTTGGTCTAGTTTATAAAACTTAGCCGTGGTAGCAAACGTGACCACCAAATAGAGATATGTCCCATCAGTATCAATGGCACCACTTCCCGGGGACACCCATGAGGCTATCGTGCTTTTAGCACCAGTCGCAGTCCTTTTTCTGAGATACACCGTACCATTATCCCGTAGGATAACAAATGCATCTCCATTGGGGGTCATGGCGGCTTTGTGCCCACCGTGCAGATGGTTTTCTTCATACTCCACAAGAGTCATAGCAACTTCGGGCGTGGTCACTGAGTAATTAGCTTGTGGAAATTTTGCTTTAAACGCCATGTCGCCACCCCGCCATTAGTAGGTTATCCAAATATCTCCGTCCACACCGCCAGATGCCGCTGAAGAAGATACCGTAATGTTTGCCGCTTTATCAGCGACCCGTGCGCTGTCTACACGAACGCCAAATGTGGTTGCACCATTCCACCCCATCAATGTGGGGTATGACGCTTGCCACGCTTGCGCGGGGGTAGCACTACTTACCGCTGATCCTGTCGGTGAAGTGCCTGCCGATGCGTCAAATATGACTGTACCCGCATACGCCTTCCAAGCCATAAACCAAGAAAGCCCAAACGCATTAGCTCCGTCCAAGTTGCTTGCGGTATTGATTGATTTTGCCTTCGCAAACACATCAGCCGCAGTGTAGCTTGCAGATGCCAGCTTCGTACCAAGGGCCGTTACCAGCTCATTAATTGCCGCGACAAAGGTTCCCTTAGCAGTTGTGGTAAGTGCAGAGAGTAGCCCCGGCTTAATCTCTGCCGCAAGCATGTCATTTGTTACACTCCCAGAACCCGGGGTTGTGGGTTTAGCGTTTACCTCGTTGATTGCGGCTACCAAGTCAGTCTTTGCTGTAGTGGTAAGTGCCGTAATATCCCCGATATCCTCTGCCGGAGCGTGGATAGTTGCAAGCAGGGTTGGTCCGATCTTAATCTCTTCGATAGAACCGTCGGCAATGGCCCCCAATGTTGCACCCGCCAAAACACCGTCAACATACGCTTTTGTTGCGGGGTGCCCGCCGTTTGTTGGGACAAACCCTAAAGTATTGTCTCTGGCGATATACCTATTATCATGGTCTGTACTTATCTTATGCGCAGTTAGAAAATCCGCTACGCTGTTTATTGCCGTCATTGTGGAATTGATAAATGCGTCCACTGCATTCTTCATGTAGTACCGTAAATCATGGTCGTCGGACCCCTTATGTGTTTCAAGCGCCAGTTCATCAGCTGTGTTTCGATTACCAATCGCTGTTACCTTGTCATTTTCAGCCGACAATGCTGCAGCGAACAGTGCCGTAATTTCTGCCTCTGTAAAATACCGTTCATCATGATCGTCACTGTCCTTGTGGGTATCCACATAAGCTTTAAGAGCTACAATCAGGGCATGAACCGTATCCCCTGCAAGGCCCGAAACCGCCTGCGATTTGATAAAATCGGCTCCGGTACCACCCGCAGTTCCCCTCAGCACCGTCACCAGGGCCTCAACCACCGTCTGCACTCGATTAGCCTCACCAAGTTCAGCAATTGGAGTCATAGCCATGGAATCCGCTCCGGAATCTCCATCTGCCACACTGCTCACCAGCTTATTGATAGCCGTCTCCAGAGCCAACTGATCAGCATTCCAACGTACAGGGTCCAACATGGATCTATCCGCATAATCATGCTTCAAACTGATTTGTCCAAGCATCTATTTCAACTCCTTTACTTTAAGCATCAGCACCAGCGATATCAGGGTGAATGCCATGTTCAGCTGATCGCACACCAGTTCATATTGCAAATTGTATTTCTTGCCCCGGTGGTTTATTTTCACCGGATAGTTCAGGTTGGTCTTTGAGAAGTTGAGCCGCTCACCAAACCGCATCTCGCCAAACCTGGCCACCATGTTCGTGATCTGGTTGGATATAGTCTGATACTCATTGTCCAGGTTCATGATCAGATCAATGTCATAGCTTGTCAGTTCCGTGTAGAGGGTTGCATACAGCTTTCTGAAGCGTTTCTTATTGGCTGCCTTCCCAAAATCAAAGAACTTCGACTTTATTTTGAAGGTAATGGCTACCCCGTCATCACTGAGCCCATCCGTATTCAGGCTTGGATCATTCACATAGTCCATCTGCCACAGATACGGACCTGCATAATACAGGGTGTTCTGGTCCACCAGCCCGCACCGGAATTCACGGTCGTATTCGAATAGCGCCCAGGTGCTGCCCAAGGTATCAAATACCGCAACCTTTCCGCCACCCAGGTGTAACCGGTACTCCTGGTCGAGGAATACGGCATAGACCTTCGTCCAATCGGTAACTTCGGAAATCCATTTCTTGATGGTGCGCTTATGTCCATCCGATGCCTCAAACTCACTCACACATTCCGGAATTGAATAGCCCGATGGCAAGTACCTGTACCGGTACACACCAGATTTATTCGCCCAGTAAGCTGCATTGTTCCCAACCGATATGCTACGGTGTGCAGAACAGCCATATCCTCCAGGCAATTTGATGTACTCATACTTCTCTGGCAGTTCCCAGTTAGGGGTTTTCCCGCTGATCAGTGTTGCTGTGTTATCAGTGAACAGTATAACCTCGCCCATAAATCTCCCCATGCCTGTACAATCCTCTTCCAGCTTCCATACCTGGTTTGATGGGAAATAATCCGGCTGTTGCAGGTGAGATATTCGAACAATCTTCCCATATCCCGACACCCATATCCGCTCATCGTCATTTAGGATGAATTTCTGTTTGTTGACCTCATCAGGGGTTGTAATCAGCACATTAAGGCCATAAGTCTCGGCCTCTTCAGATGATGGGGACCGTGGCTTTACTGCTGCCAAGGCGTTTCCCTCTGCATCGTAATATTGATAGGTTGTCCCATCCAAGATAAACAGCTTGTCTGTGAAGGCTGAAGCGGTCGCATTGGTGGGGGGCATGGCGCCGGATGGCGTTACCGATCCGGTATCTGTCCAGGTCAGGGTGTCCCCGCTGGCAATGGTCTGCATCAGCAGTTCTGCGTTCTGGGTCCGGCCGTAGATCTTATAGCTCGTTGCCCCCTGGATCTTTTTCCATGTCAGTGTGATTGCTTTGCTGGCCGCCACAGTCGCACCCACCTCAGGGCACGGATCCGTTTGACCGTTGGCAGTAATGGCGGCAATCCGGTAATAATAGGTACCCGCTGCCAGTGATCCGGCCCCGCCGTCTGCAAGCACCAGGGTGGGGTAATGGGCCGCGCCTACCGTACAGGGATACAACTGTGTTTCAACCACATCAGATGATACCGCACCCGTTATATCCGTAAAGCTTGCCCCTGCCTGCTTCTTTATCTTTCCTCCGGATGCCACAAGTTTTGTCTTAGCCCCTGCGGTCCGGTGCATGAATAGTGATTTTGCATCTGATGCAAAATTAAAAGGGCTACTTTTTACATAGCCCTTTCGTGTCTGGGGGATGCCGTCCTTGAAGGAAATGTTAATCGTCCCTTCTGCTGCTTCATTGTCAGCTATCAGGCTGTCATCCACCAGATTAATGCCCCCGGTGGGTAGCGGCAGTGTCAATTGATATCGTTCCATCCCGGCATCACCCCCGTTTCATGTTCTGTTAAATTTAGCTACCACACATTCGTGTAATTGCTTTCCCTCACCTTACCGGTACCCGAGAAAGCCGTCATTCCATCCCAGAATGCTTTTTCAAACTTTGCCCGCATATCTTCATCATCGTCTGCCAAATAGTAACGTTGGGCCGCGTAGTCCGCCATAATATTGAAGAACTTAGAATCAACATCGGGCACCTGGCTCAGGTTAAGTGGGTCCAGGACCGTAGGCTTCCGGTGATAATACACCTTAGCCGTCTTGGTTTGGTATCCGGCAGGCAGGTAGATAGTACCACCCCAAACTTCTTTTGGCTGGATCCGGTTATCATCAACGACAATCTTCACCAACTGCCGCATATCCACAGGTACCGCAATGGTATCCGATTCAAGTATCACGGATAGGATCGGAGCCTCAATCGGAAACTTTTCCGAAATTTTCTGCTGGCATTCTTCCAGGTACCCAATCACCCCATCGATGCCTTCCAGCTCGCCATCCAGCAGATTGGTATTCAGGTAGGTGTAAATCTCGCCCAGGTTATTTGGCATGGGTCTTCACACCCTTCCTAATCTTGTTTTGCAAGGGATTCCTGCAGCTTCTGGGCAACAATCTGCTGAGCGTACTGCGCTTCAAGTACCAGGGCATGCTTTCGCTTGATGCTCACGGTAACACCCCGCTGAATCTGAATCCCTTCGCCGTTCACCGAAACATACACATCATCCTTGAATTCACCGCCCTTGAACAGCTGCACGGGTACCCGCTCTTCCAGATACTGTTCCGGTGTCAGTTCAACAACTTCAGCAATTTCATCTTTTTTCATATCAAAACCCTCCTCAGGATATTAAAAGGGGCCTCTAGGGCCCCTCTCATCAGTTACTTAGTTCGCACCCGCTTGGTAAGGGGTAGTGGTTTCGCATCGTACCATGAAGGCTTCCGTCAGAATCTTGGCCGTATGGATGGCCTTCCAACCTTGAGTGGATCGCTGATCCAGAGGGTCAGCAGATCCGGCGGAGCCAAGCTGTTTTACGACCATTTTCAGGCCGCCCCCGTCAATCTCCGTGGTGCCGTAAGCATCACTCCCAAGACCCAGAGCAGAATAAATGTCCCGCCCAGCGCCTCCGGATTCACCGGGATAAATCTTTTCACCGTTGGTAGGTGTTCCGGATACCGTTTCAGCAACCGTTACCGTAGCCGCACCGGCACTGCCAGCCACAGCAGAAGCCACGGTGTACAGATACCCTTTAATGATCAGCTTACGGCCAACCAGCGCCGTGGCATCCCCAGCAGTAAGCGCTTCCTGCACCGTGAAGGTTTTGGTTGCAAGGGAAGCAACCGTAATGTTCCGGTTCGCTGCCGACACATCCGCTGCATGGAAAACTTTTGATTCTGTGGTTACAACGATTTTGGCGCCATCAAACTCACCAATCTCACCATCAAAAATCTTCTCAGCTTTCATGTACTTCACGGATTCCTGCCATTCTGGATCCTTTTTCAGGCTGTATTCCTGGTCTGGATGGACGATGATCACGAACATGCCATCTTTTACCGGAGATGCCTTCGCCTTTCTGAGTGCAAGAGTAATCTGGCGGATACACTCACAGTTGAAATAGTGGTTGTTCGCAAAGGTCGCATCCCCACCAACCAGCAGGTAACGGGCAGCCACACGGCTGTCGGAATAGAGCACGTTCGTGCCGGCGTTCAGCACTTCACGGGTAATGGTATCCAGTGTTTCCCCGGCCTGTTGGCCCAGGAGCCGGTTTCCTTCTACCAACGTGCGGTCAATAGCCGTCAGCTGCAGCATATCGGAGTATTCCACATAGTCGCCGTACTGAGCAACCGTGGCGGAAGCGCTGGTCACGTTGAGCTTTCTGCCGTTGGGTGTAACCCCTTCGGTCAGTGCTGTGAGTGCCTTTGGCAGTGGATCGAACTTTCGGAATTCAATGGTCTTTCCTTTCCCCTGGGGGATGTTCCGCTTCTGGCCAAACTGATTATGCACCAGCTTGGGCTTGGCATTCTCAATCAGATCCTTATCATAAAACGTCTTCATCTCGGCAGTCATGCCAGAGTCACCGGTAATGTTGGTGTTGTTGAACAGCTGCAGATTCATGGGCTGCAGTCCATAGAGCCATTTTCTAATCATTGTGAACCTCCTGGGTTATAGAGTGATGGTTTCGCCTTTAATCACCCGGCGCCGTACTTCCTCCATGTCCTTCTTCGACCACTTCGACGGATCGTTCTTCACAATCGCCGGAGCAGACGGTTTCAGACCCACCTCGGGAATCCGGGTGTTCTTGGATTTAATGCTTTGCAGGGTCGCTTCCTGGGCACGTCGTGCCGCTTCTGTTATCTGATCATTCATATGGGCCAGCTGGTAGGCATCAGCCACGCTGTACCCTTGTTCCAACCGCTGTGCAAAGGCGGGATTGCTCAGTTCTGCCGATAGGTCAAACCCGGCAACCGTGGTTTGAAGCGCCTTCCCCTGCTCAATCCATTTCTGAACTGTCGCATTCTGCTGTGCTTCCGCCTGGGTCTGTTCCTGGGTCTGCTTCTGAAAAGCGTCAAACTGTTCAGCCTTTTGCCGGGTATTCAAGTAATCCCGATACTTATCAGGATCCGTGAACCCTTCCCGGCTTGCAAGCTCCGGCATAATCTCCTGATCAATGATCCCCTGAAGCTCCTCAACGGATTTTACACCGTAGAACTGCATCAGGTTCCCAATGATCGGGTCAACCGTGCCAAGCCGTGTTTCAACTGCTTTATGGTCCTTGAACCGCCGGTTAAAGTGGCTCTGAAAGTCCTGGGTAAATTCATCCTTGAACTGATTTTTGAACTGGTCGTATGCTGCTGGCCTAAGTTCCGGTGTCAGCTGATTAAAATCAAAGGTGAACACCTCCGGAGCTACCACAGTCGGTTCATTTTCTGTTCCCGGCTGAGCGCTGCCGGCATCTAGTTCAGTGGCTTCGGGTCCCGGTTCAGGCGCCTTCCCGTAAATGACCACCGGTTCGCTCTGTACTTGCTCCTGCTGCTGGGTGTCCACAGCTGCTGGTTCTACACCCGCCCCATCGACCTCATTGAAAAGCTGTAGTCTGAAAGGGAATAATGTTCTTTTCATGTGTTCCATCCTTCCGGCTCTTTCGCCACGTCAGCCCGTAGGCTATTGGTAACGGGAATGTCCCGTTCATCCCTGCTTTAAGTTACTGCACAATCATCCAATCATCTGCCAGACAATCATTGATCGATGGCACCCACATACTCACAGAGCCATCCACATTTTTGATTTGGAGATACGGATTGCATACAAACAAATCACCTTCGTTGATTTTAAAAGCATCAGCTGTCTGCTTGTTACACTGGATTCCTTGGGGATATCCTTTCTGAAACACCACAAACATGCCCCTGCCATTCCATCCCGGACGTGAAATCTTGTTTCCCTTCTTTGCGGCTTCGATGGCAAGTCCAAAGTTCATACCATCTGTAACACGGTAGGCCTCCTCAAACACATCCTTGGGGATCCATGAAACATATCCATCCTCATAGATCACAAGGTAACCAGGCGATTCATCGTCTGATGTTGGTTCAAATGTGATTCCTGCGGCATCTGCTTTGCCTTTTCTTACATCGCCAAAGGTTGCAGGTTGTGCAGTTACCATCTTATTTCCAATATAGTTTTTCACTTTTTGTTCCCCCTATTCTTGTGTCACTCGAATGTATTCCGGATAGCTCTCTGCCAGATATGCCATACCGGTATACACCGTGTGATGAATCGCTTTTATGATTGTTTCTCCAACAACCTGCTTGGCTTTCTGATAATCGTTAGGCTTGTCCAACTTACCAAACCCGCAGATACAAACTGCATCCCCTGGCTCAATCCTGTATTCTGGTTCAAATCCTGCAGTAATCAGCGCCGCCACATAGGTCTGCGCCAGCACCGAAACACTGGCACACACCAAATCCTGTCCATGAGGCCCCGCATTGGCATGCCCCGTCACTTCAAGGGTCAGTGCATCCGGTGCCCTGGTGAATATCACATTAATCATCTTGGTATTCCTCCCTGTGCTGGCTGTTGTTCAGGTCCTGGCTGTGCTCCCTGAGGGGTCTGTTCCCGCGGCGCCATCAGATCCTTACCGGTGGTCCGCTTCACAACCTCATTCATGCGGCTAATCACCTGCTCCATCTGGCCCATCTGCTGCCCCATCTGTTGTGTCTGCTTTTGCATCTCCTGCAACTGCTGGGATAAGTCCCCGTTTTCAGCTACCACCTTATAAATCTTGTCCTTGCCCTCAAAACTCATCATCTCCAGGGCAACCTTGGCCTCTACCGCTCGCTGGGGATTAAAAAAGCCAAGGTTAAAAAGCTCCTTGGCCATTTCATTTTGTGCCGCCCTGCTGAAAGGGTTGGCCTTCTCAGGTTTAACCTTAATGTCGAACACCGGAGCCCGGTACTGCGGCTTATGGTTCGGATCCTTCACCATCTGCCCCGTTTCCGGGTCCTGAATCATGCCCTCACCCTCGTAGGCGGGAGGCTGTTCCTGTGGTTTCAGGTTTTGATTGGTATAAGATACATACTTCTCAGTACCCGCTTCGTCCAGAATGCGGAACTGCCGTGGCTCATCGTAAAACTGCCGTATCAGCTCAATAACCATGTAAATCATCTGGCCATATACGCTGTAACTCTCGCCAATCATGTCCCGGCTAAGCTTGTTCCCGGCCTCCTGAATCATCTCAATGGCCGCAGCCGCTGTAATCCCCCCGCCGATATCTCCCCTCCCGAAGTCATTGGTTCCGGATGTCTCTTTCAGCTCCGTGATTTTGTTCAGCCTGTGCTGCATAATAAAGCTTGGTAGCGGCTTGCCCTGCTCTACATGATAGTTGGATCCGGCATCCATCTTTCCGGCGAAATGCACAAAATCAACGGACAGGTCTTTAAGCTCTGTTTCGTTGATCTGTAGGCTGTCACCTATGAATGTTCGCTGTTTCCCAGCAATCAAGCTGTTCCGTATGATAATCTGGTCTAGTTTATCGATGTACATCTGAGGGTTCTTGATGATATCGATATATCCAAACCCAACGGGGGTTGATTCTTCCGGAAACAGAACATCCAGCAGAACCGGATACATCCCATGATCGTAAAGGCCGGAACGTGCCGTATCTTCGCTATCCTCGGTGGATGCAAGCGCAATGCTGTTCACAAACTTAGTCAGATGCACCACCATGCGGCCATCAGGGTTCTGTTTTTTGTAATAGCAGTCAACCAGGAGACTCTTGTTGGTGATGTCCACTGAATCATCTGTTACATACTGCTTCACGTCCAGCCCGCCGTTACCGCCCAGCTTGTCCAGTGTCTGCGGGTAAGCTTGGCTAATCAGGTCGTTGTCCATCAACGTCACAACGAATAAGTACCGAGATTTCTGAATGTTCGTAATGCCCGGTTCCCAGTAAATGTTCAGCAGGTCCAACTTCTGAATATCGATGTCGCCCAATCCATTCTCGGATTCAGTGTTCCAAAACACGCCCGTCGCGGATCCACCTTGCTTCAGCTTGTACCACCATGCATCCGAATAGGCCTTTCGGTAATTGATCTTATCCAGCACCACCGGCACAATCTTTGATAGTTTTTGGCTCTCTTCCTTGTCGTTCTCTTCCCTGGCCAGAATGTTGGGTTCAGGATAGTAGTCCATGGCATCAGCGTGTTTATTGGCAATTGTGCTGAACAAGTAGGCTGTTACCGGCTCAGGGTCATTCACCGATTTTGATTTTCCCCGTACAATATCCCAGTGCAGGCTCTTATACCACTTGTCGTTCTCAATGATCCTGGCTTCCATGGTTTTCTTTCCAGTGGTGTAGGTCATCAGCTGCTTCGTCAGCTCACTGATAAACGATTCATTCACTGGGCTTTGATAGGTCTGTTCCTGCTCGGTAATGATTTGGTCTGGTTCCATAGGCACCTCCTGTTACATATTCATAAATCCGTACATCCTCACCGGCTCGTTTGCCGATAACGGGTCATAAGGCTTTGGCGCACTTGGCAGATACTGAGGGGGATTCATGGGGTTATCCATTAAAAAATAGCGAGCCTCATCATAGATGTGATCCTCGCCATCGGTGTTGATATCCTCAACCTTTGTGTCACTATAAACAAGTTCCGGAATCGTTCGGTTAAACTCCGGGCATGTTGTGAATGAGTAGAGCATCGGCTTGTTGTCTGGCCCAAATGCCAGTCGATAATGCAGCTGCATCTTTCCGGCAAGCCGTGCATTATCCCCCGGATCAAAGTAAACCCGTTCTGCTGCCATCTGGTCGGCTATGCTCTCGCCTCGGGATGCATCCCATATGGATGGGTCTGCAATCCCTCTGACAATGTATTTTGTGCCACCAGCGTCCTTCTCAAAGGCATCCTCAATCTCTTTGATTTTTCTGGCCACTTCCCGTGGATGAAGCTTTACACCTTCATTGGGCGTTCCTGTGCAGCCGTAGTATTCCCGGTACCGGTAAACGCGCCCTTCATGGTCTACTGCCCACCAGGCCACTGAAAACGGCTTTGCATAACCGAAATCATAGCTTCTGAACCGCTTCCAACTGGCAGGAATAACGAATGGCTCAATCACATGGGTACCAATATGGGACCTGTATCCTGATGGGTCGTTTTTGAACTCTGTGAATACCTGTCCGGCAAACACTTCCCAGTCCCCTTCACGCAGTGCCCGCCTCAGTGCATCCGGAAGGCTGCGCAGATTAGCCTCATAAAGAGGATCCGCATCCATCAGGATTTTGTTATCATCCAACTTGGCTGGTATGAAACACCGTGTCAGTCCCGTTTCAGGGTCCCGGAATATCTTCATACTCTTATCGTGAACCCGGAAGTAATGCTTCACCCAGCCATGCCCCACACCGCCGGGGTTAGTGGTGCTGATAATCTGCGGTATCACGCCTGGCAAGGTTGTTCTGGCTCTGGAGCGCATATAAGCGTACTGGTAATGTGTGAACTTCGTCAGTTCATCAAACCCAACAAAGCTGTATTCACCGCCCTGGTAGTTCTCAATATCCTTTTCATGCTGGGCCTGCCTAAAAAACATGACGGATCCATTGGGGAACCGCCACATTTTCTTAGATTCGATATAACGCCCAATGGGCTTGCCGTCCTGGAACACAAATTTCTGTTTGCTCCGTGGGATAATCTCCTGCTCCAGCTCCGGATACGTCCGCCGGAAGATAATCGCCTTGGCACCTGCGTACATCAAGCAGTGTTCCAAGGCTTTATACAACAGCAAATCCGTTTTCCCGCCGCCGGCAGCTCCCCCATACATCACTTCCCGTGCCGGGCACTGCTGAGCCATAAACTGCTTTGGCTGAAGCGCCCAGTCAATGATCCCCTGAATAACTGTAGGATTTACAGGCCCTGTTATACTCATGACCCATCAATCCCTTTGTTCCAGGCATTAACGGTATCCTCATCGTTGATCTTCTGAGGCGGCGGAGAACCAAACACCACCTGTTGAGGCGCCGAATCCGGATTTCCTTCCTGATTGGCAATCTGTGCCTGAAGCAGTTTAAGCCGCAGCCGCTGTTCTTCCGATGCCGCCGCAGGATCCGCGCTCAACATGTCGTTGTACTTCACCAGCATATTGGTCAGCGTGGTCATTGCCCGGCTCTGAGCATTCAGGAAGGCTGCGTGTTTATCCCAGGCGTACTGGATCTCAAATGATTCTGAACCGCCATGTTGACTGGTCGATTCACTTTTAAGCTCCTTGGTCATATCGTCCTGGTCCTTCACATGCATAATTTTCTGGGCCCGGATGATGGCAATCCACTGCGTCTGTATCTGAGCCCATAGGATATCCAGTGCGGATCCGCCGGATTCCTCAGCCTCTTTGATCAGGTTCCTGCTCTCAATCGGAAAATGCTTCGAATACCACCCGTAGGTTCTGGCGTTCTGATTCCCCAGAGGAGGACCGCCAGTATTCCCCACAGCGTTTTGGTTCCCGGTAGGGGCTCCGCCTTTCGGGTTATACCTTTCGGCCCATTTGTCGGCGGCCTTCCAGAATGTTATATTGCGAACCGTCTCGCCCAGCTGCATAGAAATTTCCTTGGCTGTGATGGCTGCCGAATGCTCCCTGTATATCTCGAAAGCCTTCTCCCTGTTTGGGTTCGGCTTCTTGCTCATCTCCACCACCGCCTTTTTAACTGTCATTTTTGACTGTCAGTCGAACCGCCTTCAACTGTTCATTCCTGCTGAATATGCATTGATCAGTTGAATTGTCCTAGGTGATTTTTTGAAATTCCGATGACAGTAACGTCTGTTTCAAACCTATTGAGGTACCTGATAACTTCCAGCACCATTAAGAACACGATGATTTCCATTACCATTTTTGAACTGTAACACCCTATCAGTTCTAAAACATAAACGGTTTTTGTCAATCTCGCTTAAGACTGCCTTCTGTCATCGAATTACCAACCATTTCATGCCAGTTTTTCTGTCAACTTTGAATGCATGATTTATCTATACAACCATGCATCCGCTTTTGCTCACTCACTACTTCTTAATGCACCGAAAAACTTACTCTCCAATGCACAATCATTGATTTTTCGCCCATTCGCCGTAAAAATAATAAAAACCTATCAGATCCGTACCATGCTGTTTAAGCCATCGCTGTACTTATCGTAGGTTTCTCTGTCCAGCCCCAAATAGGCCCGGGTGTATTTCTCGGAACTATGCCCCAACATCTCCATCACCAGCGTGATATTAAACCCACTGTCTACAAAGATGCACCAGGCATAAGTCTTCCGCATGCTGTGCGCCGTTATGTTCTTCAGTTCAAATTCCTTGCCAGCCTCCGCCAGGATCCGGCTCACACTGTTAACCGTGATCGGCTGATTCCCTTTACGGCTTAGAAACATATATTCATAATCTTGATGCCCATCAGCATACTTGCTCAGAATGGCTGCCAGATTATCAATCACCTTCACCCGCCTGGGCTTCATGTTCTTCGTGTGCGGATTGTTGGCTTTCTTGCCTTCCAGTATTTCAAAATATCCGGCAGCAAGCGCCTTCCTAATATCCCGCACCTTCAGTTTCACCAGGTCACCTGCCCGGTAACCCGTGGTGATTCCCAGCACAAATAGCACATAATCACGTTCTCTGTGGCCTTTTAAGTAATCTTGAATGTCATACACCCGTTCCTGATCCTTGATGGGGTTCGCGGGTCGCTTCTGGGGCCGTTTCTTAGCCATGGCCGTCACCCGGCCCATAAGAGATTGGCGGCCCCACTGAAGGAGGTGCAGCAGAACCGTCCGGATACGCAGGCCTTGTCTTGCTATGCTCATAACTTATCAGGCACGATGCCACATCAGAACAGCTGCAGTGGAAGTATCCACAATGATTAATCTCTTTATGAGCGCAATCCGGATTACGTTCCATAGCAGCACCCCCCCAGGCCAATAAAAAAGCCCCGGTTACACTCACCAGGGCTTTTCGGATACATCCACATTTAGGACTGTCACTTCGGACAATCGGTCAATTCTATAGTATCACATTTTTTTAATACCAAAAGATAACATAAAGTATCATTTAGTATCATTTAGTATCATCTTTTTCCAAAATGTCTATCGCGGCCTTATGTAATCTCTGGCAATGCACTTTTGAATAATTCAGTTTCTTGCCGATATCCGCCCACTGCCTGATTTTATCAAAGTATTTCAGCTCTATCACCCGGCGCTCCTGGATGCCAAGTCGCTTTAACCTTGCTTCAACCATCGCCTTCAGTTCCAGCAGATCAGCAATATCCTCCAAAGCTTCTTTAACAGCACATCCAATTCGGTCATCAATCTCCATCACCTGATCCATCGTCGGGTTCGATATCCCGCCACCGCCAGGCATGCCGCTGATCCCCGCCGTAATCTTCGTGTCATGCCGGGTAGCACGCATCGTTTCAATGCTTTCCCGGAGCCCGCGCACCTGATCCATGATGGTCGGGTACTCATCAAGCGCTTTTTTTATGTTCATGTTGCCACCCCGTTATTTTTTATACTGCTGCGAATTGGCTTCTGTGCCAATCAGCTTTACTTTTTCTTGGTCTTGCCAGGCTCCCCGCATTTGCCGCTTACACGATAGCCCCATCCCTTTACCTTCGTGCACCACCCCGCAGGCTTGTTAAACTCACAGCCAATGCACTTATTGTAACTCCCTGCCGTCATATCTGAAGGCATCCGCAGATCGTTTGTTTTATGTCTGGTCATTAATCCTCCTAAAATGGAATATCTCCGTCATCTTCAAAAGCCGTAAACCCATCCGCACCGAAATCCTCACCAAAGCTATCAGCCCCATTATCATCAGCCTGGCCCTTAGGCTTGCCGCCTATAAACTCCACATTATCCGCCACGATCTCCGTAACATACCGCTTTACCCCGGCCTTATCATCATATGACCGGCTCTGCAGAAACCCTTTTACCGCTACCTGGCGCCCTTTGGCCAGATAGTTGGCGGCATTCTCTGCGGGCTTGCCCCATACCACCACATTGAAGAAGTCAGCTATCTTTTCTTTGGCGAATGGCCGGTCTACGGCGATGGCGAAGGTTGCAACGGCTTTTCCGCTGCCGGCTATAAAACGGAGTTCGGGATCTCGGGTTAGGCGGCCTACCATTACGACACAGTTCATTCGGAGGCCTCCTTGTCGTGGATGTTGCCGACAACATACGAGTCCTTATCAAGTATTTCAAGCGATTCCAACCAGTCTTCCGACTTCGCACAAAACCAGATGTCATCAAACACAATCGTAAAATCATTTTCGAGATGAGGATCATGAAATATATCATCCTCATAAAAATCTCCCGATGTGTTGCACCATACGTACTGGCCCAGCGTATCTCTATCAATCGGGTATACCTTGTGGTAATCGTCAGGGTCTTTCGCTGGTACGCTCATTTGCCACCCTGAGCCCAGTGAACTAACAACCCTTACTGGGTACCCATACACCCACTCGCCATTATCAATCCGCTTGCCTCTGAATTTGATTTCTCTCATCCCGCACCTCCGCCTTAACCTTGATATCCTCCGGCCGCACCTTGGCCGCTTTACTGATCCGCGATGTGTCTGGCATTTCGCCGGGGTGCTTGGGTTGAACGAATTGCTTCACCGACAGATACCCCCACCGCTTGTTCCGGGTTTTCCGGTTGCGATAGTCCTGCCATTTGCATCCACATCTAAACGCCATGTCGGTTTTGGCTCAGGTTCGCTTTCTTCCGTCTCCTCCACTTCGAACTGATCCCTCATATACCGGATCATGTTTATCAGGTCATCCTTGGTTACTCCCATGTGGGTATAGAGGCTAAGTTCGTGGTCAATGCACTTGATTTTCTGTGCGTCTGTCATGGCATCCCAGTTGTATCTCATTCTTGCTTGCCCTCCTTGTCCAGACATTGCATCCCAAACTTCAACCCATAAAGCACTCCTTGCTTAAAGCTGAACTCAGGAGTGTCCATTTTCACTCTCTGCGCTCTTACTTCTTCAATCTCAGCCTCGATCATCTCTCTGGCTGATGGGGTTTCTTGCGGGGGTTGGTATGGTGCGTGGTGAATTATATTGTTTGTATCAATAACAAACCCTCCAAGACTCCCGGCCCAAAATTCTTTTGAAATAAAATTGTATCTGGCGGTGTATATTCTATTTGCTCCGGTCAACACAAACCATAAGCTTTCATCCGTAGGCTCAACCGGCGCTCCTGGCACCCACTTAATCGTTGTTGTCAGCATCAGGTTCCTCCGCATATGACCCATCTACTCCATCCAAATCCATTACCGATACCTGAGGTTCGCCGTTGCGATAAACTACATGAGTCAGGCTGCTACATCCAGCGCAATCACAGTTATGTTGTTCATCGTTGCTATCTATCGGGCTTCCTGTGATGATGAGTCCTTCATCCGTAATCAGCACTTCCTGTATGTGTGCCATAAGCATTTTCATTTAGTTACCTCCCTGCTGAACTCGGTGAATCTGGCCCCGCAGTTGGGGCAGTATTTATTGCTGTATGCAATATTTTTATAATCACACTCACTACAATAGTGTTGATGGGCTTTCTCTCTCCCAACCGGGAGCCTAATTTTGACTATTGCCACCTTATCCTGCTGCTCGAAGGTGGGCTGGGCGTCGATAACCATAAGCACTCTGTCCCTGAATCCAAAACAATTTTTATTGTGAAATACTTTTTTCTTCAAATCACTCGCATCAATCAGTCTCATTCGGAACCTCCGGGATGACCATGTAATGGGTTGGATTTGCAATTGGTGAGTTAATGCCACCGCCAGCATAAAGACCAAGTCTCAATTCGCCTTTTTTACATAGTAACAACGCATCACCGTTTGATAGTCCAGTCAACCCCTCCACATCATCAATCCTGCGCCACGGGTTTTGGGTGGTTTGATAATCACTCTCTTTAACCAGTGGGCAATTCGCGGACAGAGAATCCCATGAATCAGTTTCACCCCCATCCGGTTGCAAGTCGCATCCCTCTCCGTGTTGTATTGGACATGACCAACAAACGTATCCTTCGTCCGGCAAATCAAATACCGCAACATATTTAGTCATTCTGCACCTCCTTATCCTTTTGGTAAAGATCAACAGGAAATCCAAACTCTCCGTTTAACACTTCTGCGAATGATGCATCAATTACTATTACGTCATGCGGACACAAGTGTTTTTTACGCCATTCAAGTAATGGTTGACACGCAATTTCAAATGATTTTCGTTTTTCTTCATTCATGGGTTTTTACCTCCTTCAGTGAGTATACCCATCCCCAAATATGTTCCCAAATTTCGTCCTCGTCCAAACGATAGCTTGTGCATAGTCTGCTTAATGTTGATTCAACCTCACTCACCCCCACCACTTCCTGATCCGTGTGGCCGTATCCGTGGCAATGCCTGCAATCCATCACCTCTTTGTATTGACTATCTGATGGAGTGTAAACAAACTTTCCACTTCCTTTGCATCTTTCGCACCATATCTTAGCCATTCCGGGCCTCCATTTCGTCTAACTTTTCAAGCACTGTATGCCGTGTATCCCTTCCTACATATTGCTCAATAATACCTTTCGCCTCGGATATCCACGCCGCCTTATCTGCTTTGCGCTGGGCCTCGTAATATACTTTCATAGCCACAATCAGTTCCGATAGATCAAATTGAGCGTGGGTGTCCAATTTTTCAAGAATTCTTGTCATGCAATTTTCTTCGTATCCCCTGTTCGCCGGACACGCTGGACATTCTGATCCCGATCCCTTGCACCACTCAGCCGCCTCAATCATCTTCTCTATCTGGTTAGCGTCCATCATAAATAGTTCCTCCCAAACACCCGCATCCACTCATCCATACCATGCCTGGCTACAAATTCAGTTTGACCAACCTTCTTCAGCTTCAGTGCCAGAGCCGCCCCGTTCTTTCCATGGACTCCGTTGGTGCCTTGATGGCACTTATAGCACAGATCAAACTGCAGCTCCGGATACTTCCTGGATGTCTTCCTGTCCCCAGTACGGCCGCCCATGCAGTGATGCTGTTCAATTTCTTGATAGGTGTGGCATTCATAGCATTGTCCAATCATGGTACAGCCTCCTGTCTCTTGGCATTCATCTTTTCGTTCAAGGATTTAAGCTCGGCATCAGTCATTTTCGCCATAGGGCCTTCGAATTTATCAAATTTGTTCATTGTGATTGAATTTTTACCAGGTGGCCCCTTGCCTCTGTTTTTCTTTTCAACAAAATCCCTTTGATGAGCCTCTACCGATTCAACCGTGGTTGCTCCCGCACCGTCCCAAGCCCTCAGTATGCCCTCTATGTACTTCATTGTCCTTGCCCCGTTACTCACTGCCTCAGCAATGGCCATCTTTATCACCGCAGGATCCACTCTAGTCGACCATTCAATCAATCGATCCGCTTCCATCGGTGTGATTGGGCGTATGTTATCCTGATATGCCTTAGCCAGATCAGCGAACGCAGCGTCTTTATATCCATCTCGAAATGGTCCTGTTATATCTGCAACAGCTGCAGGTTCTTCTCCTTTTGGCTCAAGAGTCAAGGAATCAGTTATCAGTGAGAGGGAATCAGGAATCAGTACATCAGTAAGAGGGATATCAGGAATCAGTAAGAGGGAATCAGCAGAATTAGTTGTATGAAAGCACTGTACTTGTTCTATGCTTATTTGATGCTCTACCGGTATTCCCGGCAACTGGCTCTGTGCCTCTTTCTTACTGGGGTTTTGATGCTTACTCCAATTAGATATTTGAATCAACCCATATCCATCAACGGAATATCTGACAATAAATCCCCTCAGGTACAACTCATTTAGTAAAGCATCCACATCTACTTCGTCATAAGGCAGCACCTCTGCCTTTATCCTTTTAGCCCTATCCTCCAACCGCCCGGCCCTGTCAGCTATAGCCCAGAGCCCTGCAAACAATATTCTGCCCAGCGGATGAACCTCCGCCAGTAAATCGTTCTTGAAAAATCCTGGCTTAATATTCCTCGACCGCGCCAATCAATCACCTTCTTTCACTTCCGTGCATTCGTAATGCTTGTGAATCAAATAGGGTCCGCCCTGGCTGTGCCAGAGTTCTTGGATGCAGTCGGTGTTCGCCGGGATCTGTAGCTCACAACCACCGCATTTTTTATCATTCTTCAGCACTATGCCCCGGGTAAGCCTGAGAACGTCCTCAGGTACAAATTCAAAGTGCATCACATCGCCGCCCGCATCGGTGCCAGCTTCTCCTGCTTAAACCGGTCCATGACCTTTTTAATCTTCGAATCCATCGATGCATTGCACTTACCCCGGCACTGCCAAACCTCGCCGTTGCGCACCTCAACCGTATAAAATGGCTCGGCAGGGTTATCCTTTCTCCGAAGCATCAGCACCACGGTGCTGCCGTTTGCAATACTTTCCAGATAGGTTCCAACGCAGTGATGCAACGTATGCCCTTCCTTGATTACTTCATCAGCTGATTTAGGCACATGAATCATATATGGCCCATACTGCCAGCTGTATTTTTCAATCAGTTCCGGAACCAACTTTTCAAAAGCCTTCGCATGCTTCTTGGCATCCTTCTCTTTCACCAACAAGGCAGCATTGTCATGAGCTCTTTTCAAATCCCGGGGGAACAGAACAAAATCATTCTTCAGGTCATATTTCAGCTTCGTGGCGTTAGCCAAGAAATCCATCCAGTCGTTAAAGATGTCGCACATTTCCCAATTTGCGCCCCTGCGTGTATTTTGCTCTTTTATGTACCGGCCCAGTTGCTCGTTCAGATAACGGATCCCCTTACTCACCGATGTGTATTTAAGCAGGCGCTCCAGCGCATCGTAATGCAGGTTCTTTGCAATAGAGCGAATCTGATCATCCTCCAGATGGACCTTCAGCTTTTCGCATTTCTGGATTGTTCGTATCTCATCGATATTCGCGTTCATCACCTTTGCCCGGTGGATCCCCGCCGTGCTCAGCTTCAGAATCTCCTGCGGCGTTTTGCCTTTCAAATCGATGCACGAAGGCGTTGAACCGTCAGTTAACTGCTTCACAAGGCTTATGAAGCCCAACTTTACCAGGTACTCCAGCGCCATATGTTTCAGATACTGGGTCAGGTACTGAAACACATAAAACTTATTGCCTGGCACTGCCGCAAAGCGTTCAATGGCCGAATACCGGTACTTCGTGTCATGCAGCAGGGCCTCCAGGTTCGCCGTGTAAAGCGCCTGATGCCTCAGGGTTGTCTTTCCTTCATCGTCGCACCATCGGCAAGCTCCACGTTGCTTGAAAACTGTCCACTCATACCATTTAGAGTTACCGTCCGCTTTTAAAATCGCCCGGGCAACCTCGCCGTAATAAAACCGGGGCTTCCGGTAATTTTCCCTATAATCAAAGCTTGCCCCAAAATAACGGATAACCAGGCCATCCTCATAAGGCTGCATCAAGGCCGCATTCACATAATCATTCACCAGCCTTGATTTCTTCTCAGCCTTATACCGAATCACACTTCCGCAGGCCGGGCACGTACCCATGCTGTTATGCCGGGCTTCAGTCACCTTCAAATCGTTACGGCAGTGAGTACAATAGCCGTCCATCTCCTTGCGCTTGCTGTACTTGTAATAGATGTACCGGCTGTCATACAGTGCATCATTTCGGATCCACTGCTCAAAATCTGCCGGAACATCCCGCACCGGCGCCATGGCATCATCGATGCGCTTCAGTGTCGCCGCATGGCGTTTATCCAGGCGCTTTGCCAGTACAGTGTTCTGATGCTCATCAACCTTCTCCAGCGGATTATCACTGGCCCCCAGAAACGCCGTAATCGCATCAGCTGATGCCTGATCAGCCACCCGGCACCGGTCCGCACCGTGCCAGCGCCAGCCAAAGCAACCAGCACATTCAATCAGGTGGGCAATGCGCCCCACGCACCATTTCTTATCCTTTATCTGCTGGCTGATATAGTCCTCATGGGTCAGGAACACCCGCAGTATAGGCCGCTCACTCACCAGCATCAAATCCTCACGGCTGTAAAAATGGAGCACCAGCAGCTCCTCGCGGTTAATCTTATCCACCCGGGCCTGCACAAGATACCAAAAGCCGTCGTTTTCCTCGGCATAGGCTGCGTAACTGTCATGAGCCAGTGCAATCGGGTGTTTATCCAGAATGCTCTTTTTCATCGTCAGCCTCCAAAAGTGAACAGATCCAGCTGGCCCTCAGAAATACCCTTCGCCAGCGCCTTCGGTTTTTCAGGCGGTGTTTCAGGTTTTTCAGCCGGTTTGCTGGGTTTAGCCTGCGCCGGCACAGCTGCAGTTTTTTCAGGTTTTTTCACAGCCGGTTTATCAGTTACCTGCTTAGGAGCGCTCAGTGTGGCGGCCTTCTCCGGCTTATCCAGCCTGTAAAAATCCTCGGCCAGCTGATACACCGTTTCCGGTGCCAGATAGCCGCTCTTTCCACCCAACAACGTTTTAGCCTGGCCCTGAATGTAGTCCAGGCACCCGTTTAGGCTCTTCTTCATCACAAAGGCCGCAAAGGCTTCGTCCGCTTCGGTCTTTGCCCTCAGATGGTCATAAATCGGCTTCGCCAGCTGGCTTTTTTGGGCCTTAAGCTCACCGTCCAACTTTTCAGTGGCCGTTACAGTGCCGCCTTCTGCTGGTTCCTCCGCGCTGATGGCATCGCCGGCCGACAACTCATCAGCCAGCGTCTCTCGCCCTCCCGCCAGGAACGATTCAACCGTGGCAGCATCGATGCCGTTTTCCTTGGCCAGAAGATGCACCTCATCAGGTACACCTTCCTCCTTCAGATTCCTGGCCGTTTCATTCAGATCGTCAACGGATTCAAAGTTTCCAAATACCTTTTCCATGGTATGCGCCTCCCTCAAAAAAGCTTCGTCGTATCAACCGGTAACATAGGCAGCTGGTCCTTACCTTCGTCCGGTATCGAAAATCCCAGCTCCAACAGATACTTCCGTACCTCCTTGCCGTCGCGCAGGGTTTTGCAGTGAGCGGTAACCTTGGCATGCTCTGCCCTAATGGCATCACGCTCATCTGAATGGACATCGTACATGGTTCGAAATTCAGCTATCTGACTAAATTTTATTCCGTCCATCACAATATCCTTTGCACTTGGTACAAGGCGTTTCTGGTCAATAAAGTTGAAGATGCCAATGTATCTATCCTGTGCCATGGCTGGAATTTGGTTTGCCATGGCTGTAAGCGCACTGTCGAAGGCCTCGTATGCCGCTTGGAATGATTTGACGCCCCGCAGATGATCCACATACTTGTTCTTCATCCGGAGCTCCTCTTTGCCTTGAACGTCACAAACGTCCTGAAGCTTCCGTTTCATGAATTCATCAACCAAATCAATCAATTCTTTTTTGTTCATCAGATCCTCCACATTTGACAGACCCACCGGATCTGTGATATTTGTTAAATAACAGTTTTTCTTATGGGCCCCATCTATTCGGGGGCCTTTTCTTTTTGCGGTTCTTCAGCACTCAGCCATGCCACCGCCGCTTCCCTGGTCGGAAACCCCATCTCAACCGGACCACCAACTAGATTATTCAGCGCAAGCCATACGCACTTCGTCTTGGCCAGAAACCGACCCTTCGGCTGATTCTGCCAAAATATCTTATTCAGATCAGCCAGCTTAACCTCTTTGATATCCATCACGCAACAACCTCTCTTTCATCCGGATCCATCACCGCCACCGGCATCAGCACCTTCAAAAGATTCATAAAGGCATCCACCCATTCCGATTCCACCCACAACACCCCAGTGCGGTATTCAAAGCCAATCCGGCACCATTCCCCTGTTGTCGCTTCTATCACCCGTACCGTGGCCTTGTGCGTCTCGCCCGGCTCCACCATCGAGTATCCGGTACCGTAATCAATCACATCAGCTGCAATATGCTGATCCATCTCCAGGCGCTCAATAAACCCTTCAAACTCTTCCGCCCCCAGCTCAATCCGCTGCTCTTCCAGTTTGAAAACCGCAAACATCAATCATTTCCCCCTTGATTACCAAAATTCGTGCCGCCCTACCTTAATCAGAATCTGCTTTTCTTTCGCTTCCGGATCGGTCGCCGTATCCGGATTATGAAACCCGGCCAGGTGGTTATAATCGCTGTCCCGCAGCGCCGAATATACCGCATCCATATCCGCATCGGTGTACACCGTGCCGGTGGCAAACTGATCCGGTCTATGTAAAACATCGTGCATCGTCATGCCGGGGTTCCACCGGTACCGGTTAATCGCCACCTTCGCCACCAACATCTTCCCCAATGGCCCTTCACCCCGAGCCTCTGCATGCACCGTGCCGGCCAACTCCCTCAGTTCATCTACCCGCAGTCTCTGCATCTGGGCCCCTCTGCTCACCGGCTTCTTCGCGTCAATTTCAACCTGATTCAGTTTCACCTCCAGACCATCCACCCGGTCCACCAGATTTGTAATCCATAGCTCATCCGATTTATTCAGCGCGTCCATGCCCATCATCACCTTGGCATCCTTATGCCGATTCCAGGCCTGCCACCCAATCACCAGTAGCATCACAATCAGCAGCGCCGCCATCATCTTAATGGTGTCTCTCTGGCGGATATCCCGGCGCTCATCCGGAGTCAGTAGTCTCCATCCACCCATCATCTAACCCACCCCCATACCACCGCAAACCCGGCCACAAGCACTGTCATAATCGCCATTGCCGTGCCCCATAGCTCCATAGCCTCTTTTTCTTGACGGGCCATTGCCTGCCATCGTTTACTTTTTTTCATTTAACCCCGTCCTTTCTCAGCCGGTTCACAATCCTCTCATAAGTACGCTTTGCATCCAGGGCAGCCCGGCGTTCTTTTTCAGTCAGCTGATCCGAATAGCCGTAAATCAGCCCTTCTGTCATCACCATGCACAGGTGCGCCTTTTGCTTGGCCGCTTGCCGATTACCGCCCTGCACAACATTCTGCCAATGATTCCGATGATAAGTGTCTTTCATGGCATTACCGTGCCGTTTCTTTGAAGGATCCCTTTCAGCTGGTTCGCCGTTAAATCCTCGCCCTCAGGCATCACAGAAACATGCCGATGAAACCGGATCTGTTCAATGTGTTCTGCGGCTTTTCCATTTATCTCAGCCTCTACTGCTTCCAGTTTTTCAATGAAGCCACGCAGGGCATCGCTGCGGATCTGCAGCTGTGTTTCAATATCAAACTGCACTACCGCATGTACACCGAGCTTGCCATCATAGACTCGCGTTTCAATTCCAGGCAAGGATTCTTGATTTATAGACAAGTAGATTGTTTTATACATGCTCAGCCCTCCCTATCCCGCCTGCTTCCATTTTCCTTATAATCAAACTCGCCAAAATTTTTACCGCTGCCCGATGATCAGGCTCCGGTGCATCCGGCAAATACTCTATGGTAATCAGGTCTCCATCCCGGGTGAAGGTTTCGTGTTTTATCATGCCGGCCTCCTACGCCGTCTCTTCGGCCTTAGCAATACTTGATAACCATCTTCTCAATCACGCCCGAGTAAATCGCCCTAAGCTTCGGATCATTCTCAATAATGTCCATCTTGCTTGCCGCTTTAATAGCAGATGCCTTCGCCCCTGTCCGTCTCAATCGGTCCTGTAATCCTTGAAGCCTCCGGTCAAGATCAGCCTTTGCAGTGCGCTCAAGCATTTCATAACTCTCACGACGTATTGCGATATGATCGTTTCGCACACCGCCCCGGGCCATCACAATCCGGTTAATCTTCGTATTGGTATTGGTCCGCCAGTTGTCTGTTTCAGGCAGCATCGCATCCTTAATCGTCTGCACGTCCCCAGTAACCTTTTGAATTTGCTTTTCTTGCTCAAGGCTCTGCTGGGCCATCATGGCTATGAACTCCATTGGGCTTTGCGGAACCCGTTGTTGAGTCTGGGTCTTCAGCTCTTTGATTTTGAGGATTAGCTTGCGGCGGGATACTGCATCGTATCGGGCGGCTAATTGCATGGCGCCTTCTTCGCCCATTTCGAAAGCTTCCCGCTTTCGTTTCATCGAGTCCAAATATTGGATAGGCTCAAAAATGAGCGCATCACATAAACCGGATTTTTCCAGACTTTCGATTTCATTTTGAATATCCCGCATTACATTTTTATGCTCTTTCCCGAAGTGATCCGCTATCATGCGACTATCAATTTTCACTTCGCCATTCTCAACCCGAATCAAATCATTCATAACATTTACCTCCCTTGCATTAGTCCATTTCGGACAATTCGTTTGCAAAAAAAAGATCTTCAATCGATATTCCAATGTAATCCGCAATTTTTTTAGCTTCGATAAGCGAACACCGAATAGACCCTGTTTCTTTTTTGTAGTATGCAGACTCGGTTTTCAAGCCAATCACAGCACATAACTCAGGAACCGGAATATTTCTCTGTATTCTTATGCTCTTAAGTTTTTCGTACATGTCGCACCTCCTTTTGTCCGCTTTGGATAATTTTATTCTATAGTCCATTATGGAATATGTCAAATGTTTTTTTCTATTATGGACATTATTTGTTTGGCTGTCCATTTTGGACGTATAATTTATATAGGAGGTGTCCAAAATGGAATTTAATCAAAGACTTAAAGATTTAAGAGAAAGCCGAGATCTAACACAGGTGCGATTTGCAGAAATATTAAACATGACAAGTTCAACAATTTCTAAATATGAACGCGGAGACCTTGAACCGAATAATGACACGATAATTAAAATAGCAGACTTCTTTGATGTGTCCGTCGACTATCTCCTTGGTCGAACTAATGACAAGAACGGCTCCATAAATATAACTACAATCGCCGCCCACTCCGACAATGATCTCACTGAGGAAGAGCGCGAAAAAGTACGTGAATTTGCAAAATTTCTGAAATCACAGAGGAAATAGAATGATTGAACTTTACGCCCTCGCTGAGGATGAAGATATACATGTAGTAGAATACCCCCTTCCCTGTGGGCTCTCAGGGCTATACACTGATAAAACTATTGCCATCGAAAAAAACATAGCTTCTCATGCTAAAACCTGCATTTTGGCCGAAGAACTCGGTCACCACTTCACCAGCTACGGAGATATTCTTAATCAGGCAAAGCACAAAAACGAAAAACAGGAGCTTCGGGCCCGTGCGTGGGCATATGAAAAACTCCTGCCTGTTGATAGATTTATAGATGCTTTTGAGCATGGATGCAGAAATCGTTTTGAAATAGCCGAATTTTTAGACATAACAGAAGCATTTATTGCTGAGTCAATTGAATACTATAAACGCAAGCACGGGTTGCTTACAGTGACTCCTAGTGGCCATGTTGTCTATTTTGATCCCTTGGGAGTTATGAAGAAAATATGACGGTGGTTCTTCTATATAGTTTTTCACGAACCAGGATATTTGTTTGCATAGACGCATATCTGGTTTATGCGAAAGGATTCTGATAATGAGGATGTTTAATAACAAACAGAAAAAAGTGATCCAATTGATAGATTTCCTGGTTCATATACCAGGCGTTTTAATGATGCTGTTTTGGGCTATCATGTTATTATTAGCAATCCCCGCTATTATAAAGCCCTATATTGTCATTAAAACAGATGAATGGAGTTACTACACAATCGCTGTAGTTCTTCAAGTTGGTCTTATTTATGTGGCGATGCGTTATCGTAAACACAAGAAAAATACTCAACCCTGTGTCCATGGTATCCCTGGTGGTGAAATCCAAAATGCTTGCCCGGAATGCCTGCGAGTTTACAATGATTATCGACGCAAATTGGATATCGAGCATCGCGCACGCATGCTGCACTCAGACGAACAACAGACGCACCAACGCCGGAAACTTAGAAGCCTTGAGAACCTGTATTCACTCTCCCCATACGAATTCGAAGATGAAATTATGAAAATGTACAGAGCGCTCGGATATCGGGTTAAACAGACAAGCTATTCAAATGATAGAGGCAAGGATGGAATTGCTTTCAAAGAAGGTGAAAAATATCTAATTGAATGTAAGCGGTATGAGCCATCTAAAAAAATTGGCCGACCACATTTACAGAAGTTTTTTGCTGCCATCTACGAAGAACGTGCTAAAGCCGGTTTCTTTATAACTACATCTTCCTTTGCAAGCACAGCATATGAATATGCAGAAAAGAACAGGATCAATCTTATTGATGGCTTAAAATTAATCGAAATGATGCATAAAGCGTACCCTCCAGCTCCTGGTAACACAGAAATAATACGACTGATGTGCCTAGAATGCGGTGAAATTGTTAGATTTGATGCATTCGGGAAGCAAATGCAGCAGCAGTGTCCCAATAACCATCCTGTAATCAATGACATTCAATAGATTCCGGAGTTCGCAAATAAAAAACCATCTCTCCCTTATTGGAGAGTGGTCCGTGTCAAGGAGATGAACCCCTGTGAAAATTGCCATATACGCCCGCTTCAGCAGTGACAACCAGACTGATGCAAGCATCGATGCCCAGGTACGCGCCATTACGGAATGGGCTGAAAAAGGCAATCATGAAATTGTTGCCACTTATGTGGACGAAGCCAAAACCGCCACCAATGATAATCGACCGCGGTTCCTGGATATGATCAAAGACTCTGCCAACAAAGAATTTGAGGCCGCTGTTGTTCATAAGCTGGATCGGTTTGCACGAAACAGGTACGATGCGGCTTTCTACCGGCGAGAGCTTGGCAAGAACAGCGTGCAGCTGGTATCCGTCCTGGAGCCCATGGATGATAGCCCTGAATCCGTAATCCTGCTGTCCGTCCTGGAAGGCATGGCTGAGTATTACTCTAAAAACCTGGCCAGAGAAATTAAAAAAGGGCAGAAGGAAAACGCCCTCAAGTGTAAGCATAACGGTGGGATCCCGCCCCTGGGGTATAGTGTTACCCCCGAAAAAACCTATATCATCAATGAGCATGAAGCTGTTGCCGTCAGGCTTATTTTTGATATGGCGGCTACAGAGTGCTCCCATGCCAGCATCATTAAGAAGCTCCACGATATGGGCTATCAGTCTAAGTCCGGCAAGGCTTTCACTCGAAACAGCATCCATGATATCCTGAAAAACGAAAAATACACCGGTGTGTACATCTACAATCGATCAATCGCAAAAAACGCCGATGGCCAGCGCCAGCACCGCAAGTCTAAAAGTGAAAATGATATCATCAGAGTTCCGGATGGCATGCCCCGTATCATCAGTGACGAAACCTTTGCAGCCGTCCGTGCGCGCATGGCTGACCGCACATTCCACGGAAGGGCCACTTCAAAGAGAATATACCTTCTATCCGGTCTTGTGTTCTGTGGGGAATGTGGGCTCCCTATGAGCGGCAATTGGACAACCTCCGCCCGTGGAAAAACCCCCTATGCCTATTACATCTGTTCCAGCAGAAAACATTTGAAGCCGTGCGGTAATCGGAACATCAGAGCAGATTTCCTTGAGGACCTGGTACTCTCACGGATCCGCGATGAGGTCATAAACCCCGACAGGGTAAATGAGATCCTGGGTGAAATAGAAATCCAGTACAACTCCCGAGAATCCGTTGCCCGAAAAGAAATCGATGCGGCACGTTCAAACCTCCAGGATATTGAGGGCCAGATATCAAATATCACCATGGCCGTGGCAAAAGGCATGTTTCACTCATCGTTAATAGATAAGCTCACCGATTTGGAAAACCAAAAGATAACCGCCCTGGCCACAATTAAAAGCGCAGAATCGGCTCCAAAATCCACCCCGGATATTCTGGCTGCCAGAGCTATGATTGAATCCTTTTCCTTCGACAACATCGTAGATCCGGAAGAACTTCGCAGATTCATACGCATCTATGTCCGGCGAATAACCGTGCACGCAAGCTCCATAGACGTCCACACTGTTTTGTCCGTTGTTGGCCCCGCTCTGTCTCCACCAAAAGGCGTTCTGAAGATTATCTTCGGAGCGTTTTTTTCATTGTGTCCAAAACATTCAGCCCCTGGGAGCATAGCGATATGCGCCCAGGGGCTGTGTTGTCCATTCCCGTGGAATTCTTAACCGATCTTCTTGAAGCCCAGCTCTTCGGAGATCTCCTGCATGGCGTTCAACGCCAGCTCGGCAAATTCTGGGAACTTCATCAGCTTCTCAATGGACCGCATGGCCTCCCGATCAGCCCCCGCAGCGAACCGTGTTTCGTCCATCCGCTTCGTGATGGATTTCACCTTCACACTGTTCACATTCTTATCCGGGTAGACAAGGGCGATGGCGTTGATGAACCCCGTTATCGGATCGGCGGCATAGATGCATTTATCCAAGAGGGATTCCCGCTTTGCTCCGGTGGCCTGATTGTGGGCCAAAATTCCATGGTACATCGCTTCGTCTCCAAAACCCTCCGCCTTCAGGATCTCTACCGCCTTGGGACCGTGAAGGCTCTTGTCGGTCTGCCAGTCCACCAGGTTGTTGTCTAAATCGTGCAGGAGGCCGGTGATTGCCCACAGCTCCTCATGCTCCGGATCGAATTTTTGAGCCAGCTTCCGCATGACTGCTTCCACTGCATAAGAATGGGGGATGATGTGCTCGGATGTCACATGTTTATGAAGAAGCGCTAAAGCCTTATTTCTGTCTAAATCCATGGGTGAACCCTCCCTGAATGATTGTGATGATTCATTATATCAAATTTTAAAAATCCAGGGCAAGGGATAAGATCCAGGGGGTGTTTCTTCTGCATTAAATGCCGGCAGGTGCAGCTTCCTGATCCAGCAGGATCATCAGGTTTCCATGGAGTTGAAGCAGGCTTGCGGGCAGCATGGTATCAATCCTTCCGGACAGCATTCCCTCTACCGCGGATTTCTTACTGTGACCGTTGGCTGCCAGGAGCACCTTCTTTGCGCTGAAAATAGCGCCGACCCCCATGGCCAGGGCCTGCTTCGGAACCGCTTCCAGGGAGCCGAAATCCGGGGCATACAGCTGCCGGGTATCTGGGTCCAGCTGGGCGATATGGCTGCTCATGTTCAGACTGCTGTCCGGTTCATTGAATCCAATGTGCCCGTTGCGGCCGATGCCCAGCAGCATCAGATCGACGCCCCCTGCAGCCGCAATCGCCTGATCGAACCGTCGGCATTCTTCCGCAGGGTCCTCAGCCAAGCCATCCAACAGCCGCACTTGGCTTGCCGGGATATTGATCTGGCTGAAGAGATGCTTCTGCATGAAATCCCCATAGCTTAAGGGGTGATCCGCTGCCAACCCCAGATATTCATCCAGATTGAAGGTGTGCACCTGGGAAAAATCCAGGCCCTCTGTCTGATGCAGACGTACCAGTTCCCGATAAATCCCGATGGGGGTTTTGCCAGTGGCCAGCCCCAAGACGGAATCCGGCTTCCTGCGAATTTGGTCCGCTATCACCGCTGCCGCTTCTTTGCAGAACGCTTCATAGTTCGGTAAAACCTTGAGTCCGCAGTTTTTAAGGCTCTTTATCATTATTCCTTGCTCCCTCCTGCCATCATCCCCTGAACCAGATATTTTTGGAACAGGATGGCAATTATCAGTGGCGGTATTGAGGCGATGATCCCACCTGTGGCGATCATGCCGTAATCCACAGCGTTTTTACCGCTGAATTCAGCGATGGCGACCGAAATGGTCTTGGCGTTCAATGAGGACGTGAAGATCAGGGACATGAAGAATTCGTCCCAGGCCATGAGGAAGGCCATGATCCCCGTAGCGATGAGTCCCGGTCTGACAATGGGAACCACCACATACCACAGGGTTTGTATCCGGCTGCAGCCGTCAATGTCGGCCGCTTCCTCAAAAGATTTGGGGACTCCGGCAAAATAACTCTGCATGACCCAGGTGACAAAAGGGGTCACCGAGGCTGCATACAGGAAGACCAAGGTCCGCTTTAAATCCAGGAGCCCCAGGGACTGAATGATCATGTACAGGGGCATCACAATGACGATGGGCGGAATCATATACGTGAAGAGGAAGAGGTAGATCATGCTTTTCCGGAACCGGAACCGAAGCCGTGTGAAGGCATAGGCTGCCAGGCTCCCTGCCACCAGCGTGAGCAGGGTCACCGCCAGGGCAACCAGCAGGCTGTTCTGCATGGCGATGCGGAAGGTGTAGGCCATGGCATTATCCGGGTTGGCGAACACATCTATATAGCGCTGCCAGGTTACTTCGGCAGGAATGAACTGAAGCGGGGTTGTTGTGAGGTTTTTCTGAAAAGAGATGCTGGAAATGAACAGCCACAGAAACGGTCCCAGGGTGAACACGGTGATGAAGGCTGCAAAGACGTACTGCAGAGCACGGAGGAGCGGACTCTTATTAAACATGGCTGCTCTCCTCCTTTTTCATGGCCTGTACATAGATGACCACCAGCAGGGCGACAATCATGGCAATCGTATAGGCGATGGTGGCACCCTTTGAAAACTGGAGATTGTTGAAGGCCTTGAGATAGGCATCATAGGTAAGGACCATGGTGCCGTTGGCGGGGCCGCCCCGGGTGATGGCATAGAAGATATCAAAGGCCTTGAAGGCTTCCATGGTCCGGATCACCACCAGAACCAGGATGGTGGGCTTCAGATAAGGCAGAGTCAGGTACCAGAAGCGCTTGAAAACCCCCGCACCGTCAATCACGGCCGCCTCATACACCGAGGTGTTGATCATTTGTAGGCTGGCCAGGAAAAATATCGTGATCAGAGGCGTCATCTTCCAGACATCCGCCAGAATGACCATGTTCATGGCCAGGGCTGGGGTATTGAGCCAGGAGCGGTAGCCGTCCATCAGATGCGCCTGGGTCAGGATCGCATTGAGCACCCCATACTGGGAGTGATAGATCCATTTCCACATGCTCCCGTTAACGATGGTCGGAATAGCCCAGGGCAGGATGATGATGGCTCTCAGGAAGCCCTGTCCTTTGATGCCGTCATTGAGAAGCAGGGCGATCATCATGCCCAGGAACAGCTCCAGGGTGATGGATACCCCTGCGAAGTAGAGGGTGCGGCCAAAGGATGCCCAGAACTCCGGTGACATAATCAGTTCCCAATAGTTGCTCAGGCCGACGAAAGCGCCGGATTCCATGGCTGTGAGATCGATGTTCTTCAAGCTGTAAAGGAGCGTTGTCCCCAGGGGAATCAGCACCACTCCGAAAATGATCAAGGCCGCCGGCGATGTAATGGCATAAGCGAAGGCTTGTTCATTGTTTGATTTTTTCATGACGGTCTCCTTCTGCCGATTCGGAGCATGACGGTCCAGGCAATGCATTCTCTCGCCGTGTCATTCACAAGGTACTCCGCTGCGGGGGCGGGTTTGAGGCCACCGCCCCCACAGGTGAGCAAACCTTATTACTTCTTCTGCATTTCTTCAGCTTTCGTCTGAACATTCTGCAGCGCTTCCTGAGGGCTCAATTCACCCAGCATTGACTTTTGAATCTGGGTTTGAAGCTCCAGGGACAGTTCGCCATACCAGGGAACGCGGGGGCGATTGGCAAGGAATTCATATTGGATGATTGAAGCGGCAACCACTTCCGGGCTTGTCGCAACCACTGCCGGATCGGAATAGAGGTTCTTCCAGATGGGCAGGGCGTTTTTCGCAAACCGTTTCTGAACATCCTGGGACGAGAGGAAGGTGATGTATTTCCAGGCTTCTTCCGGGTGTTTGGAACCGCTGGTTACAGACAGGCCCATCCCACCATTGACAGAAGCGCTTTTTTTGAATTCAGTACCCGGACTTGGTGCAATGCCGACATCCTCTGTTATGCTGGATTGCGCAGGATCTTTGGCCATGTTGTACATGTAGGTCCAGTTCAGGGCGAAGGCTGCTTTCCCGCTGCTGAAGACACCGCGGACATCCTCCTCCAGGAATTCTGTGGAACTGGGGTTCGTCAGGCCGTCCTTCAGGGTTTTCACCATGAAATCCAAGGCCTTGACATTGCTTTCCGAAGTCAGCACAGGCTTGCCAGTGGCGTCAACCATCCCGGGTCCAAAGGCTTCCGTCAGGGATGTGAAATCACATACCAGGGTTTCTGCCTGTGCCCAGCTGGCCACGATGGGGTATTCTACAATGCCTTTTTCCTTCATGACCTTGGCTTGGTCATACATCTCCTGGAAGGTGGCGGGCGCATGATCGAAGCCTGCCGCTGTCAGCATCTTCTTGTTATAGAAGAGATACCGGGTATCATTCAGCCACGGCATGCCGTAGAGCTTATCCCCATAGCTGACGGCATCCAGCGCCCCCGTGAAAATATTTTCTCGGTCCGTCGCCGCCAGTTTATCTGTAACATCCTTTACGAAGCCTGCCTTGGCGAATTTTGCAGTCCAGGGTGCATCGATCAGCACCACATCATATCCGCCGGACTGGGCAGAGGTGAGAATCTTCTGTTCCAGGGCCTCATAGGCGACAAAGGTAAGCTGTACGTCGATATCAGGATTCGCTGCTTTGAACTCCTCTGTGATCTTGGTAACATCCTCTTCGCTGTACCCTGCCTGTTTCATGAACAGCGCCGACAGAGCCACCTTTTCTCCTGCTGCGGGTGCCGCCGGTGTTTCTGCCGGTGCCGCCTTGGGCGCACAACCGGTGAATCCCCCTACCGTCAGCAGCGCTGCCAAGCCTAAAGCCAAAATTCTTTTCATCTGTTTTCCCCTCCTTAGTTATTCAAGCCTGTTGAACACTTCATAACACGCACCAATGGCTCCTGCATCTCCTCCAAGTTCAGACAGCTTTATATCAACAGGATTTGGTGTCAGATTTTCAGTCAATCGTTGGATATCCTTTAATACGCTTCCCATGGATACGCTGACACCGCCGCCGATGATGATCCGCTGGGGATTCAGGAGGCTGATGGTGTTGGCGCAGAGCACCGAGATATCCACGATGAACTGATCGATCAGCAGGGCCGCGTCGGGTTGGCCCTCCGATGCCCTTACAAACAGTTCTGCCGGTCTTAAATCCAGCGCTGCGGCCTTTTGGGTCAGCGCCAGGCCTGAAGCCCGTTTTTCGTAAGCGCCGAAATCCGTTCGGGTCATTCGCACCCCTTGGAGCACTTCCGCTGTTTCTATGGTAAAGCCTACCTCGCCGGCAGAAGCGCTGCTGCCTTCTACAAGCACATTGTGGATCATGACAGCACTGCCCACCCCCGTGCCGATGCTCAGGTAGATCAGATCCGACAGACCTTTTCCCGCGCCTTGGGCACGTTCGCCCAACAGGGCGTAGTTAACGTCGTTCCGCACCAGAACAGGCCAGTGGAACGCTTCTGATAGAATCTCCGAAACCGGAACATCACTCCAGCGGAGGGATGGGGCATCCAAGACCACCCCCGTTTCAGGATTCACCCGCCCCGGTATTCCCACTGCCATGCCCCGTATTTTCCCCTCAGGCACTTCCGCCTCAGCCAGCGTTTCGTGGATCAGATCAATGATCCGCTCCAATTTCGGTTCCGTAGCGATTTTTTTCCGAAAAACAACGTCCTGATTCCGGTTCATGATCATGATCAGTATTTTAGTTCCCCCGATATCGATGCCGATACTGAAGGATTCCGCATTGAATGGCATCAAAAGGTGCCCCCTTCCACTTTGTTAACTTTGTTAATTAAGTTCTTAAAAAAAATCAGAACTGAAGAATACGCTCCAGCAGGAATTGGGCTCCCAGTTCAAATGCACCATACAAGACCGCACGGCTTCCCAGTCGGCCATTCACCACCTCAGTCGGAAACGGCAGGAATGCGTTGATCCGATGAGTCACCTTTTCAGCACAGGCCGGGTCGATCTCCGATATCTTCCCGCCCAGGATGATCCTGTCCAGATCCAACATATAGACCACATTGCAAAGAACAAGGGTCAGATCCTCGTAGACCTCTTCCATGGCAGCCAGCACCAAGGGTTCCTGTCGCTGGATTGCCAGCTTCAGCTGATCCTCCGGATGTTGCTCCAAATCGGAATGTTTCAGCAGTCTGCCGAATTCCGGCTGCACTTTCTTAAGAATGGCCGGAATGGATACCCGGGCTTCCAGAGGTCCATACACCCGGTCCATGTTGCCCGGCTTCAGTTTATCAAAGCTGTAATAGCCCACTTCCCCCGCCGCACACCGGGAGCCTTCAAATATTTTCCGATTGATGATGAGTCCAGCCCCAACCCCCATATCGATGTTGATATACAACAGGTGATCCGAGCTTTGACCTTCGCCGAATGCGGATTCGCCAAGGGCGGCCAGGTTGACATCGTTCTTGATCAGTACCTTGACCCCGAAGCGTTCCTGAAGGTCTCCCTTGAGCACTGCCACGTCATTCAGGCGAATCCACGGCCCCGGAACCTTGATCATGCCTGTGTCTTCATTCACGACGGCCGGCATGCCGATCACCAGGACCTTCAGGAGTTCGGTCGGCAGCTTAAGCTCCAGCATCAGGGAATCCAACGCAGAAATGATGGCCTCTGCCGTTGAATGACCGATGGTATCCTCCGGAAAGGGGATGTCCCTGCGAAGGATGAGCTTACGGTTCAAGCCGCTGATTGCGACGCGGATGGAGCTGCCTCCCAGATCCACGCCACCCACCAGGGCGATTTGATAGTTGATATCCAGCATGATGGGCTTCCGCCCCCCCATGGATTCCCCTTCACCCATCTCAAACAGGATCCCAGCGTCCAGCAGATGGGCTATGTTCTTGGAAATACTGGGCGCACTGAGACCCAGGTATTTTGCCAGATCTGCCCGGGATGTGGGCCCCCGTTGAATCAATGAATTAATGATGGATTTTTGGTTATTTTCTTTGATGTCATGCTGTTTACTGCCCATATCTCTCACAGGACACCAACTTTCTTAATAAAGTTAACTTAGTATGACCCTACTATAGCAGAATCCTTTTCCAGCGTAAAGTGATTTTTCAGAAAAATCTGCGGATATCCCGCGAAAAGCGGCGGACGCTTCAGCACGTTCATCTGGAAAAAAAGCAAGCCGGATGATAGCATGGATGCAGGGATTGAAAACAGAACGCCGGAGGGCCTGCCATGAAGATCGTGATTGCGGATTGCAGCTGGAATGCTATCGCCATTGAAAAAGAACAATTCCCGGAGGACTGGATCGTAGAGGGCCACCAGTGCAGGACAGAGGACGAGCTGATCCGGGCATGCGCCGATGCGGACGGCATCCTGACGGAGTATGCCCCGGTGACCCGTCGGGTACTGGAGCAGTTAAAGAACTGCAAGATCATCTCCAACACCTCCACGGGCTACGACAACATCGATGCCGCCGCAGCCAAGGAGTTTGGCATTGCCGTGGCCAATGTGCCTGACTACTGCTCCGGAGAAGTGGCGGACCACACCCTGGCCCTGATTCTGGCAGGCTGCCGCAACATTGTCCGATACCATGCCTCCGTGATGGCCGGCACGTGGGATCTTGATGCGGTTCCCCCAATGAACCGCCTGGCCGGCAAGACCCTGGGGCTGGTAGGCTTCGGGAACATCGCCCGGGCAGTTGCGGTCCGGGCCCAGGCTTTCGGGATCCGGGTGATCACCTATTCCTCCGTGCCTGAGGATATCCTGGAGGCTCACGGGGTCAGGCGGGTCTGCCTGGATGAGCTGTTGGGTGTCTCCGACATCATTTCCTCCCATATCCCGTATACCGAAAAGAATGCGGATTTCTTCTCGCTTGCCCTTTTTGATAAAATGAAAAAAAGACCTCTGTTTGTGAATACCTCCCGGGGTCGGGTCGTGAATGAAAGCGATTTGATGACGGCCCTGGAACAAGGGCTTATCAGCGGGGCGGCTCTCGATGTGCTGCGGAACGAACCGCCGGACTTCTCCAGCCCCCTCTTTGCGATGAAGAATGTCATCATCACCCCCCACGTGGCCTACTATTCCGTAGAATCCCTGGAAGAGTGCCGCCGCCGTTCTGCTCAGAACGTGCTTCATTATCTCGGCGGCCAGAGGGACCGGGTTGACCTGGTCTGACCCGCCGATGCATCTGGCTCACCCTGATTGAATTTAACCACCCCTGCAGCCCTCCAGCTCCCCTGGGAGAAGAGATTGCAGGGGTGGTTTTTGCCATTCATCCTGTACCGAAGCCTCCGAATCTGATACAATGGAATGATGTGATATCACTGATTAGAGAGCTTGGAGGGTTCAAATGACCGAACATATAGATGAATTGGCAGCAGAAAGACAGTACCTGGCCGAAGTCATGGCATTCATCCACCGGGAGCTGGACCGGCAGGAGGATCACCTGTCCCGGCGCCGCAAAAACCTGCTGGAGGCCCGGCGGGAGATGTATGAAAACACCGTGCATTTCAGCAACGATTTTGCCCGAATGACCGAAATCAATCAGCACCTGACGGAGCTGGCCAGCCAGACCAACACCTATGGACACACGGAAAAACAGGTGGATCGCCTGCACCGGATGATGGATGTACCCTATTTCGGCCGATTCGATTTTATAGAGGTTGGCAGTCCGGAAGTCGAGAAGATTTACATCGGCATCTCCACCCTGATGGATTCCGAGGATTATACCATCTATGTGTACGATTGGCGTTCCCCGATCGCCAGTGTCTTCTATCGTTTCGAACCCGGCCCCGCAGAATATCCGGCGCCGGACGGCACTGTGACAGGAGAAGTGACCTTGAAGCGGCAGTTCAAGATCCGAAAATCCGAGCTGTTGTATTTCTTCGACTGCTCCATCCAGATCCGAGATGAAATTCTGCAGGAAGCCTTGGGCCGCAGTGCCTCTCCGAAAATGCGCACCATTGTGGAGACCATCCAGAAGGAACAGGACCTGATCATCCGGGATACGGAAAGCGATGTGCTGATGGTTCAGGGAGCAGCTGGCAGCGGCAAGACCTCCATCGCCCTGCATCGGGTGGCGTTTCTCCTTTACGAGGGTCTGTCTGCCAAGCTGGAAGCCAACAATATCCTGATCCTCTCACCCAATGGGGTTTTTGAACGGTATATCGCCGGCGTGCTCCCCGAGCTGGGGGAAGAAGCGGTGGAACAGCTGACCCTGGAGGATATCCTGAACCGCTGTCTGGGGCAAAACCGGCTCCACGAGGCCCGGAACCGGCAGATGGAGGCCATGCTGTCTGGCCGAGAAAGCCGGCTTACCGGATGGGTTGCGTACAAGGGGTCCGTGGGATTCATCACCCTGCTGGACCGGCTTCTGGACTATGCCGAACGGAAGCTGCTCCGGTTTGAGGACATCCAGTACGGGGGAACCACCCTGTTTACGGCCAGCACGTTGAAAAACGAATTCCTCAATAACAAAACCGGCGCCTCCATGACCCGCCGCCTGAAGCGGATTGAAGGACGCATCCTGGAGCGCATGAAGCCCCTCTACAGAAAGCGGCTCCGTGCGTTGGAGGAAGTGGTTGAGAAAAACGGCGGCCATGAATTTGAAATCCGCTCCTACGCCCGCCTGCTGGCCATGAAGGAAAACAAGACCTTTATGGAACGGCTGAAACGGATGACGGAGCTGAATTGCCAGGCGCTGTACCTGCGGCTCTTCCGAGACAAGGGACTTTTCGAGCGATTATCCCAAGGCTTGGACCTTCCGGCAGATGTCGATTCCTTCAGGGAATACACCCTGGAAGCCCTGGAGGCAGGGCATCTTCCCTACGAGGATGCGGCCGCGGTGGTCTACCTGAAGCTGAAAGCCGAAGGGCACGATCACTACGGGGATATCCGGCAGGTGGTCATCGATGAAGCCCAGGATTATCACCCCCTGCACTGTGCGATTTTCAGGGAGCTTTTCCCCCCGGCCCGCTACACGATCATCGGCGATATCCATCAGACAGTGGGCAGCACCGTGGATGCTGACCACTATGCACAAATGGCCCAGGTCCTTGCCAAGCCCAAGACCGTTCAGCTGACCCTGGACCGCAGCTACCGTTCCACCCTGGAGATCACCGCCTTCGCCCGTAATATCCTGGGAAACAACGATATGACCAAGGCCTTCGAGCGTCACGGCGATGAACCCCGACTGCTGCACTTCAAAACGGAAATTCAGCTGGCTGATCAAGCCCTGGCAGACGCCCGAAAATCCCTGAGCGATGGCCACGCCTCCGTTGTGCTGTTGTGCCGGACCCGACGGCAGGCCCAGGATCTTTATACCCGCATGAAAAGCCCTGAGGATGTCCGACTGGTGATTCAGGATGATCAGGAGATCGATCCGGGCATCCTCATACTCCCCGTCTACCTGGCGAAGGGGCTTGAATTCGATGCCGCCCAGGTGATTGGCGCAGATACCAGCTACACAACGGAGCAGGACCGCAAACTCCTTTACATTGCCTGCACCCGGGCTCTCCACCGACTGGATCTGTATACCTGCGGACCCTGGAGTCCCCTAATCCCACAAAAATAATGAAAGGGGCTGTCTCAAGTCAGGAATTACTTCCTATTGAGACGGCCCCTTTGTCATGTCTTTCAAGTTTGTCATCAGCTGTTCAATCGCCCTTATACCTGTGCAATGACAACAGTGGCCGGACTGGCAGAATTCCACGGGGCCCCTTCAAAATCCCCCTGGAACAGAACCGCTTTAAAATCCGCAGCATGGAGGCACTGAGCCAACTCCGCCTGTTTCAGAGCCAAGAGCCGGGTTTCACTGAGCCACTGCTCATCCCCGCAGCTGAGCCGGGTGGTGAATTGAACGGAGCCATTCCCTATTTCATAGTGTCGAATCAGCGTAAGGGGCGGATCCGCCACCGTGATGACGGGCAGCTCTGTCTGATTGCCCGCAATCACCCGGTCATAGTTCACAATCTGGAGAATCAGCTGCCCCCCAGGCAGGAGCAAGCGCTTGCAGTCCTTGAGAAATTCAGTGACCTGGGCTGCATTCTCCAAATGGACCAGGGTATTGCCGATGCAGTACACCAGGTTGTAGCTTTTTTCAGGCAGATCCCGGATCTGTTCCATGCCCATCTCCCGGGCACTGAATCCCTTTTGGGCGGCAGTCCTTTGCAGATAGGGAACCATGGCACCGATCTCCAGGGCCTCAACGTCAGCACCCGCTGCAGCCAGAGCAGCGGCATAGCCGCCGGTACCGGCCCCGATATCCAATACCTTGCCCTGAGCAGGGCAGTGGGCCGCTAAAAAATTGATTTGCTTGGGATTGGGCGGAAATAACACATCATAATAACGGCTAAGCGAGGCATAAAAATCCATGAGATCACTGTCCTTTCAATTGCTCCCGGATCCATGTCCAGAAGGTTTCCGTTTCAAATCCCCGCCGCCAGGAAGCCACTCCCGCCAGCTCATATTTCTTAATCAGCTGCAATCGGGCCTTCATGGAGACTTCATCCTCCAGCCAGATCCGTTTGACCGCACCCGCTTCCTCATAGCTGACAGTCATCTGCCCAGCCTTTTCATCAAAGAGATACGTTGGATTCTTGCCCAGCAAAACCTCGTCCTGGTCCTTCATGCCGATAGCCCGGGAGGAAACCGAAACCCCGCCGGAGCCGTCCGGGGTCTCCGTCCAGACCCGGGTGTAAAGCGGAACCGCCATGACCAGTTTTTCAGGAGGAATCACCTTCAGGGATTCCGACACGGCTTTTTCAGTCCAATCCAGTGAGGCTACCGATCCGCTTTCCGGGCTGTTGGCATAGTGCTCGTCATAGGCCATGAGAATGATATAGTCCGCCGTCCGGGCCGCAGCTCCCCGATCCAAGAACAGGGACCACTGGTCGCTTCCCCAGGGCGGTGCCGCATCAACGGACAGGGTGACACCCTGCCGGGTCAGGGCGCCGTCCAGCTCTTTCAGGAATCCCGAGAGAGAGGCCTGATCTTTTTTGTAGACATTTTCAAAATCGATATTGATGCCGTCAAGCTCGTAAAAGGCCGTATAGAATGCAATATCCGCAATGGCCCGTGCTTTCAGAGCCTCGTCCGTCAGCAGCAGATGGGTCCGATCCGGTTCAAAGCCATTCCTGCACACACCCCATACCCGATAGCCCTTATCGTGGGCCTCCCGTGCATACCGGATGGAGGCATCATTAGTGACAATCCCGTTCGCATTCAATGAGAACCACGTCGGACAGAGCACATCCAGACCCTTTATCTTAGGCGTTTTCGATAAATCGGGGTTAGTGCTGTATTTATTGACGTATTCGAAGGTGATATTGATCGGCCCATATTGCTCCGGTACCGTCCGGATTTGTGTGAAGGGCTGCTGGCCGTCTACCGTTTCCGGATAGGAGATGATTGCGGCCTTGTGTCCGTAACCGATGAGACCATCCAGGGTTCTCAGGCGATATTCGCCGCCGTTCTCCGAGAACAGGCGCAGCTTTTCACCCTCCACCAGATCCCGCAGATGCTTCCCTTTGCCTCCGGGTTCTGAAAAAAACGGAGATCCTTCCGGCGAAACAATTCCCAGAATCCTTTCCCCTTTCGAATCCAGCAGAAGAACCTTTTGGTCCGGTGACAGGGTGAAGTCAAGTCCCAACCACTCCGTCAACCGTTCCAATTCAATATACCAGCCATCGTTCAGAGCCTTCAGGGGAAAATTCACCTGCTCTGCCTGGGCCGTTATCTGCTGTGTCAGGGGATCATCCTCGAATGCTACCGCCCCGGAACGGACATGCAGAATCAGCCTGCCCTCAGGGGTTTCAATCGTGTGCTGGATTCCCAAGGAGTCCAGCACAGCCGTTCTCAGGAAAACCCTTCCATCCTCAACGAAATAAGGGGTATCTACCGCCAGCACCTGGTCATCCATAATCAACGTTTCTGAAGCCATCGGGGCCGGTGTCCGATTATAATACACCAGGATTCCCAGTGGAATGAGCATCATCACGACAAATACCAGGGCGATGATTTTACTGTTCGCTTTCATTACATCCCCCCCATCAGCCCAAAATGGGTGAAGATAATCCCCATCACCGCCGATACCGCCAAAATTCCGCCTGTTCTGACTCGGGTTTTCACGCAGAGGGTGAAGGCCAGCAGACAGATGAAAAGCTGAATCGGATTTTTCACCGCGTCCATACCCATGGTGAAGCATACACCGGCAATCAGTCCCAGTGCAGCAGGTCGGATCCCCAAGAAGACAGCCTCCAGACTCGGAAGCCCTGCCCCCTGTTTTTTCAAATGCCAGAGGAATCTTGCCATCAGGAACGAGGGCAGTGAGACCGCCAGTGTGGCTGCCAGGGATCCCCCGAAACCCGCTTGCTGGTATCCGATGAACGTCGCCAGATTGATGGCGATGGGCCCCGGCGTGGACTGGGATATCCCAATGAGATCCACAAGCCGCCCTGCGCTGATCCAATGATGGATCTCCACCACCTCTTCCCGGATGAAGGGAATCATGGCATAGCCGCCGCCGAAGCTGAACGCGCCGATCTTGACGAAGGAAAATATCAGTTTGAGAAAGATGCTCATAGGACCACCCGCCCCTTCATCATGAATCCGATGATTCCGGCCACCAGGATCATCACCAGGGGATGCCACCCCAACACCGTGATGGCACAGAGTCCGAAGGCTCCCAGCAGCAGATTGAAGGGCACCGGCTTGATGGAGCGGCCCAGCTGCAGGACAGAGGCCAGCATCAGACCAATCACCGCCGGATTGATGCCGGAAAAGACCGCCCGCACCAGGGGCAGATCCATATAGGGCTCAAAAAATCGGGCGATGATGTAGATCACCAGCAGGGATGGCGTAATGACCCCTGCATAGGCGGTAATCGCCCCCCACCGCGGGCGCATCCGACTTCCGGACATGGCCGCCAGGTTCACTGCCAGGGCTCCGGGCAGGCTTTGGGTCAAGGCCACCATATCCAGGAATTCCGGCTTCTCAATCCACCCCCGCCGGGTCACCACTTCCCGCTCCATGATGCCGATCATGGCATAGCCGCCGCCAAAGGTCATGATGCCGATTCGAAAATACACGCTGTATATTTCAAGTAAAGTCATAGAACACTCCTGATTCATTCAATACATCCAGTATACCAGAAAAGAAAGGACCCGCGAGATTCAGAAAGGGCCAGGCTTGAATACCTCCAAGCCTGGCCCCCGTCACAATCAAATCCATTATCCCATCAACCGTTCCGGATTCAAGTCCTCCAGTTCAGGGATCACGAACCGTCCGTCCTTGCGGATCAGGACGCCGTCAAAATACATTTCACCGCCGCCGTACTCGTGGGTCTGGATACACACCAGATCCCAGTGAATGGCGGATTTATTACCATTGGAAGCCTCCTCGTAACACTCTCCGGGAGTGAAGTGGAAGCTGCCCATGATTTTTTCGTCAAACAGCGTATCCTTCATGGGTTTGAGGATATAGGGATTCACACCGATGGCGAATTCCCCAATGTAACGGGCACCCTCATCGGTATCCAGAACGTGGTTGAGTTTATCGGTATCGTTGGCCGTGGCGTTGACAATCTTGCCATCGTTGAAGATCAGCGTGATGTGCTCATAGGTGTTTCCCTGGTAAACCGCCGGACAGTTGAAGGTGATCTGGCCGTTAACGCTGTCCTTCACCGGTGCTGTGAACACCTCGCCATCGGGGAGATTCATCTTCCCATCGCATTTGATGGCAGGAATGCCCTTGATGGAGAATCGGAGATCCGTTCCCTTGCCTTTGATATGCACCTGATCCGTATGTTCCATCAGGGTCACCAGCTTATCCATGGCGTGGGACATCTTCACGTAGTCCAGGGTGCATACTTTGTAGTAAAAATCCTCAAAGGCATCCTGGCTCATGCTGGCGCCCTGGGCCATGGAGCCGTTGGGGTACCGCATGACCACCCACTTGGTGTGATCGACCCGGTACTGGGTCACCGGCCGGGTGATTTCCATATAGAGCTTCATCTTATCCGCTGGCACATCGCTCATCTCATTGATGTTCTCACCGCCGCGTATACCGATGTATGCCTGCATTTCTTTCATTTCAGCCAGTTCCAGGGTTGCTTTGGTTTCCAGCTGTTCCTGGGTTGCCCCCATCAGCAGCTCCCGCTCCGTTCGGGGATCCGTCCATTTCACAAAGGGCTTTCCCCCTGCCTTGTAAGCCTCTGCTACCAGAGCTCTCACCAAAGGCTGAGGAGCCGTCCCGGTGCAGTGAATCAGAATATTATCACCGGGTTTTATCTCGGTGGAGTAGTTGATGATGATTCCTGCAAAATCTTTGATCCGTTGGTCCATGACATTTCCCCCTTTATGTGTTTCGCTGTTCTCAGTATATCAAATTTCAAACGCTTGCAGTCATTGGCCTGTAAACATTACAGAAGATTAACACACAGAGCCATCAGAGAATCGGCGTATAGGCGCTGCGCTTCGGGATCGCCGTGCGCCTGCCCAGCACCACAGCCACCGCTTCCGAAAACAGCTCCAATCCCCTGACGATATCCTCCGGATCCATGGACGCCGTGCTGAGCCGCAGGTACTTCTCCGAGACCGGCTGCATGTAAAAGTGATCCCCCGGAACCACCAGGACCCCCCGTCGTGTCGCTTCCGTATACAGGGCATCGGCTGCCGAAACAGGCACCTTGAACCAGAAATGTATCCCCCCAGCCGGTATATCCAAGGACAGCGGCGGGATCAGAAGGGATTCGGAGGCCTGGACGAATGCAGCGTACCGTTCTTTAAAAACCTGTCTGACCGATGCCACCTGCTGGGCCCAGTACCCCTTTCGGATGAACAGCTCAAAAGCCCGCTGTGTCAGCCCAAAGGTGGATACATCCGTGGACTGCTTGGCCGACAGGATCGGACCTTCCAACCGCGGCGGAATGGTCATCAATCCCAGTCGGAGACCCGGCATCATGATCTTTGAAAAGCTCTTGATATAAATCACCCGATTTTCCGTATCCAGCGCCTTCAGCGGCAGGATCGTCTGGGGTGTAAAGTTCAGTTCACTGGCGTAGTCGTCCTCCAGGATCATGGTATCGAAGGTGCCGCACAGTTTGAGCAGCGCTATTTTAGAGGCCTCCGGATAGGTCCACCCGGTTGGATTGTGAAAGTTGGGCATCACGTAGATCAGCCTGGGCCGATGCTTGCGCAGCAGCGCCTCCACCTTTCCCAGATCCGGGCCGTCGGCGGTGATGGGGAAGGATTCCACCCGCACCCCGCGGGAACGGAAGGTGGCCAGAGCCCCGGCATAGGTGGGTGCTTCTACCAGTACCGTATCCCCATATTTGAGCATGGCCTTGGAAACGATGTCGATTCCCTGCTGAGCCCCGGAGATGATTTGGATCCCGTCGGCATTCACTGCCATTCCCTGGGCGCCAATCAGTTCTGAGATGGCCACCCGGAGGGGGTAATATCCCTGGGGATCGTGATACCCGAAAGCTTCCCCCATATCCCTGTCCAGCACTTCATTGAGCACATCCTTGAACCGCGCCACCGGAAACAGATCCGTCGTGGGGGTTCCGCTGGCAAAGTTGTAAGCCGCCTCACCGACAGTCAGTTGACGCAGCTCCGTATCCTCCTGGACGACGGTGGTGTTGCCGGCCAGGGATTTCCGGGGCGCAACAAAGGAGCCGCTGCCGACCTGTTTATGGATCAGCCCTTCCTCTTCCAGGCATCGGTAGGCATTGACCACCGTAACGGTATTGACCTGGAGGGATTCTGCCAGGCCACGGATGGTGGGGAGTTTTTCGTTGGGGCGTAAAACCCCCTCGGCAATCTGATCCCGCAGCTGACGGTAGAGCTGATGATACAGATGGTCACCCGCATTCTTATCCAGATTGATTACAGCAATCGGCATCTCCAGGACCTCCATCTTGAAATAGGTATGACTATTGTTTCGACACAATGTGCCGTTTTCCTGTCTGCAAAAAAAGAAAAAGCCCCGGAATGCCGTCGCCTTTGAAATAACACACACCACACCTCAACAGGTGGGTGCACTATCCTGTACGTCTGCCTTCCGTGCTAAACGGCATGCCATTGGTACAGGAACACGTGTTCCCTCGAAATATCTAGTGGTTGTATTTCGATCAGCTACGCACATCCCAGGTTCTTTTCTTTAGTTTACTTGATTTTCAAACAGATTGAAAGGGGAACATCGTGTATACATGGTCTATCGCTCAGAGACATTCCTGACGTTCTTCAGCACATAATCCACGCTGCCATCCCCATTCCGCCGCATTTCAAACCGGGCGGGATCGTCAAAAAACTCGTGTTCCCCACGGATTGTGAAACCGGTGTCGGTTTTAACCGCACGGTTCTTCATCTTATCGGTGACCCACAGCCGGTCCACTTCGATTTTTTCCCCATCCGCCAGGCCGACAGCCTGCATTTTCTTATCGAATTTTTCCCGGGCATCCGACGCGTTGGAGAAGAGGTCCTGTGAGAACGCCTCCAGATCGATGTAGGCACTGCCCATCAGCTCTTCATTCAAAAGGCTCCGCACTTCTCCCGCCTTATCCATGTCATTCTTCAGATTCGTGCGGGTCCACTGCTCCACACTCTTGCGGAGCAGCTTGGTCTTATCCCGCTTATCCAGCACCCGATCGGCTCCCAGGAACCGGTTCAGGAAGAACCGGGGTCCATCCTCTCCGGTGGAGCGTTCCACCAGGACCATGTCATAGGATTCATCGGAGGCATCTTCCTTGATAAAGGCACAGGCCGTTAGCTTCTGATGCGTCAGGGGCAGGCCCGTATCCTGTGCCACCAGCTTGACGTTGAACTGTTCGTTCTGGTATTCGATCTCGTGGCTGTAGGACTTCTGATAATCCAGCTTCAGGATGCCCAGATACCGGGCTTCACCGGAGTGGAAGTTGACAATGGCCAAATCTCCCCCATTGATGCTCTCCATGGGCCGCATGATGCTGAACAGACGGCGGCCCATCTCCTGGGTGCATTCCAGGAAGGACTCCGGCTCATCAAAAATACGGCGGACCAGGAGCTTAACGGCCCCTTCTCCAACGAATTTCGCCTTTTCAGCATCTTCTCCCCGAAGGCCCCGAAGGATATGCTTCATGAAAAATTCATGAAGATCCTCGGAAAGCTCCAGCTCTTCTATCCCCAACAGGGGTTCTTCCAGCCGCTTATCCAGCACGTGGGCCACAGCGTTGTTCACATGTACCGCTTCCAAATAACGCATATCCATAGGGTTTCAACTCCAGTTTCTCTCTTGATGAGTAATGACAACCGCCGCAACAGCCGAAGCTGTTCATGGCATTTCGTTTACAGCTAATGGCCCAAGATAAGAAACTTGGTTACCGCCAGCGTTTCCCGCATATAGCTTCCGATGAATACGCTCCCCGGCACCGCAGCAGGTATCCCCACTGCCTGGACACCCTGCGCTTCTGCGATGCCGATTGCCCGAAACAGATGATACCGGCTCGAAGCAATCACCAGAGGACGCAAGGAGTCTCGTCCCGCTTGATCCATGGCAGTCTTTGAAAATGCAATATTCTCCCAGGTACTGGTGGACTGATTCTCCTGATGAATCCGGGTGCTTGGAATCCCCATCTGTTCCAGATAGCGATACATGGCCTCCGCCTCCGAAATCAGCTCATCCGGCCCCTGACCGCCCGAAACCATGATCTTGACATCCGGATGCTGACGCCAATAGGCCGCAGCCGTATCCAGCCGTTCCATCAGGGTCAGGCTCAGTTGGTCCCCCCGCAGCCCTGCTCCGGGAACCAGCATCCATTCCGCCGTTTCACCGTCGGTCCGGGGCCACCCATAGCCAATCAGGAGCAGCACCACCACAAACCATACCCCCGCCAAAGCAAGGGTTCCGCTGAAAAACAGCCGGACTTTGGAATTGGAAAACACCGGGCGATCCGGTCTCATCAGTTTTTTGACACCGATACCCAGTAAAAGGCCACCCAACAAAGCTGGCAGAGCGTTCCCCAGGTTGAAGCGCCCCAATCCGGAGGCGATAATCAGAATAGTGTTAAGAATTCCTGCAATACCAACCCCCGAGAGGGCGGCCCAGACCATGATTCCAAATGTACGCTTCATCCACTCACCCTTAAAGCACATGCCTGCTTTTATCCAATTATTTATTCTATCACAAAAACAAACCGCGCTGTATCGCCGAAATTTCAGCACCAAGAACTATAAAACATCATAAGTGGTCTGTTCTGAACGCCAATGGACATTCTGCACATAGGCCATCAGTGCACCTTTATCCCGGGCCTCAAAGAGCGCCGCCATCCGGGCGTGCTCGTCGTTGGTGCTCCGCAGGACATTGCAGATATCTTCGGTTCCAGACACCGCATACCCCTGCCGGATAAAGTTCTTCTTCAGTTTTCGCAGCAAAATCGCCAGCTCTGTATTAGCGCTCACATCAATGTAGCGATTGTGGAACTCGTTCTGAAACTGATAATACAGTTCCACCTGCCCGCCAGTAATCGCTTCATACATTCGGTCTACCAGCCCTTTCATTTCCTGGATCATCTGATCGGTCATATGGTCCAGGGCATCGGAAATCGCCAGCGCCTCCAGAGAACCGATGATCCTGTACAGCTCGCTGGCCCGTTTCTGTTCCAGTGGCCGCACGATGAACCCTTTCCGGGGAATATTTTCGATATAACCCTCCGCAGCCAGATGAATGAGAGCTTCCCTCACCGGCGTCCGGCTGATATTCAGATACTCGCTGATCTGCTGCTCATTGATCTTTTGATCCGGCTTCAAATTTCCGTTCCCGATTTGCTCGGAGATATAATTGTAAACATGATCTTTCAATGATACGAACATATGGCTCATGGGGTCCTCCACTCCTGTATTACAGGCTTATAGCCCATAATACTATATATTATATTATGGGCCCTGCTTTCGGCAAGTCCGACTTCGAATAAACCCGAGGAAATTGTCAGACAACTTGACTTGATATATAATATATTGTATATTGATAAAAAGCGGCGATGACCGCAATCTGAATCCTGGAGGAACTCACATGTTTAAAAATGTCATTGTCAAGCGACCCGGCCGTTCTTTGGCTGAGGGCATCACCTCGGCTCCCGAACTGGGCAAACCCAACTACGATCTGGCACTTAAACAGCACGACACCTATATTGAAGCGTTGAAAGCCTGCGGCGTTGCGGTAACTGTCCTAGAAGCGGACGAGACCTATCCGGACTCCTGTTTCGTTGAAGATACTGCAATCCTGACCCGCAGCTGCGCCATCATCTCCAACCCCGGCGCACAGAGCCGCAAAGGTGAAGTTGAATCCATGAGCCACGTGCTGAAAAACTTCTTCACCCCTGAACAAACCGTTCGCATCCAGAGCCCCGGCACCATTGAAGGCGGCGACGTCATGATGGTGGGCGACCACTTCTACATCGGTCTTTCCGCCCGCACCAACGCCGAGGGCGCCCGACAGTTCATCGCGGCACTGGAAAGCTTCGGCTATACCGGATCCGTTGTGACGCTCACTGAGGTGCTGCACCTTAAAACCGGACTTTCCTATCTGGAGAACAACAACCTTCTGGTATCCGGGGAATTCACAACGAAGGAAGACTTCCAGAAATTCAACCGCATTGAAATCACACCGGATGAGAGCTATTCCGCAAACTGCATCTGGATGAACGGCAAGGTCATCGTTCCTGCCGGATATGAAAAAACAACCCAAGCCGTCAAGGATGCCGGTTACGATGTCATCATCGTGGATACCAGCGAATACCGAAAAATCGACGGCGGATTGAGCTGTCTGTCCCTGCGGTTCTAAGATCCATCAATATCTGGCTCCTATGCCCAGAACGCCGAAACCCCCGGTTCAATTTGAACTGGGGGTTTCGGCGTTCACTGAGATGATTCCTTACGCTTTAACAGGAAGGATCGCCTTTGTGGGGCATTTTTCGAAGCAGACAGCTTCCTGACAGATTGTTTTGCAGATTTCGAAATTCACAACTGCCAAACTGCTTTCCATATTGATGGCGCCGTGAGGGCAGTTCTTGCTGCAGATACCACAGCCGATACAAGCCACCTTACAGAGCTGACGGGCAACAGCGCCCTTATCGTTGGAGTTGCAGTTCACTGTTACCTTTGCATCCGGTGGAACCATCTGAATCACGTTCTTGGGACAGACGGTTTCACATTTGCCGCAGCCGGTACATTTCGTCCGGCTGATTTTCGGCAACCCGTCATCCCCCATGACAATGGCATCGAAGGGACAGGCTTTCTCACAGGTGCCAAAGCCCAGGCAGCCATACGTACAGCCTTTGGGACCGCCGTGAAGCTGCGTTGCTGCCAGGCAGTCTTCCAGGCCAGCGTAATAATACTTCCGGTCCGCTTTATCCAAAGTACCGGCACACTTCACGTGGGCAATCCGCGGTTCGATATCGGGAGCGAGCTTCCCGGTCAGTTCCCCGACCAGTCTTGCAACAGCTGCTTTACCCGGTGTGCACAGATTCGGCGCAACATCTGGATCCAGCACCACGGCCTCGGCATATGCCATACATCCGGCATACCCACAAGCGCCGCACTGGCCCTTTGGCAGAATATCTTCAACGATATGGATGAGGGGGTTCACCTCAATAGAAAATTTCTTGTTGGCATAGGCAAGGATCAAGCCGAACACCATGCCGATGATTCCCATGACCACGAGAACCATCAAAGACGTTTGAACCATAATGGTAGACTCCTTTATACTGGTTTGAGTGGTCGCCGTTTAGAGAGGAATCATCCCGGAAAAGCCCAGGAATGAAAGGGAAAGCATCCCGGCGAGGATGAAGGCAATACCAAGACCCTCCAGGGATTTTGGAACATCTGCATACTGTAGCTTCTCACGCAGGCTGGCCATCATGATGATTGCCAGAGCAAAGCCTGTGCCGGATCCGAATGCATGGACAACGCTCTTGATAAATGGGTAGCCGTTATCCGCATTGATCAACGGTACGCCCAGAACAACACAGTTCGTTGCAATCAACAGCAGATAAATGCCCCACATATTATACAGGGCCGGCATCTGTTTCTTGATGACCATCTCCAGCAGCTGAACAAAGCTGGCGATCAGGAGGACGAATACGATGGTGGTGATGAATTGAAGATGAAGCGGCACCAGGATGAAATGGTGCATCAGCCAAGCCAGCATGGAGCTGGCAGTCATAACGGCGGTTACCGCCATCCCCATTCCGATGGATGCGCTGAGGTTTTTTGATACGCCGAAGAAGATACACAAACCCAGGAATCGTGTCAGGACGAAGTTGTTAACGACCACGGCCCCTGCAAAAAGCAATAGGTATTCGTTCATGCCACTTCTCCTTTCTCAAGAGCTTTTTTTTCATAATGCTGCATCATCATCTTGAAACCTGCAACCATATAACCGATCAGAATGAAGGCCCCAGGGGGCAGCACCATGATCATAGCCGGGTTATACCAATCGCCTAGGACAGGGTAACCCAAGAGGCTCCCGGAACCCAACAGTTCCCGGATGATTCCGATGGCAACCATGGCCACCGTAAAGCCGGTTCCCATGCCCAGACCATCCAGGAAGGAAGGCAGGACAGGGTTCTTAGAGGCGAATACTTCCGAACGGGCCAGGATGATGGCGAATACAACCACCAGGGCCAGATAGATGCCCAGTTCTTTGTAAAGCAGCGGCGCAAACGCCTGAAGCAGCAATTGGACCAACGTTACGATTGTGGCGATGGAAGTGATGTAAACCGGTACACGGACCTTGGGGTTGACCCATTTCCGAGTAAAGGAAACCACCGTGTTATTGGCTGTGATAACAAACATGACGGAGAGACCCATGGTCAAGGCATTGGCCACGGTTGTCGTGACGGCCAGGGCCGGACACAGGCTCAGAGCCAGGACAAAGATCGGGTTCTCCATGACGATCCCTTTATTATAAACCTTCCAAAGTGCTTTCATATTCATCTTATAGGCCCTCCATATACTGCTTGACTTCTTCCAGAGCTTCCTTCACACCCTTGGTGACAGCACGGGTTGTGATGGTGGCTCCAGTGAGTGCCTGAATGTTCTCTGTTTTGGAGGGGTCCTTGGTAACTTCAAGCTGTTCACTTGTCTTGCCCTTGAATTGTCCCTTGAAAGGCTCCTTGCCTGCCAGGTCACCCAAACCAGGAGTCTCGTTATGCTTCAATACGACATAATCCATAACGGCGCCTTCCTTACTGATGGCGACCAACATTTTGATTTCACCGCCGAAACCTTTGCTTTCTCCAGGAACCACATATGCAATGACATCGCTGCCGCTCTTGGCTTCAAACCAGCCTTCCTTGCCGCTGATCGCTGTGAAAGCGTCCGCATCAGCGACCAGGGATTGCATGGCCTGGTTCTTCAGCATTTCAGATTTTGCAATGGCGATATCCGCCGTCAGGAAGTACACCGCACCGATGATGATGCCAGAGATAACGCAGGCGCCAAAAAGATTCAACGCGATTTCGAGGATGGAATATTCTTTTTCGTGATGCTGGCTCATGGCTAACCCCTCCCTGTTCCGAATTTGATGGGAGCGACATATCTGTCGATCAACGGCGTCAAGCTGTTCATCAGAAGGATAGAGTAGCAGACACCCTCTGGATAGCCACCCTTGAGCCGAATCAGCGTCGTGATGGCTCCGCAGCCTATTGCAAATATGATCTGCCCCTTCTTCGTGATCGGAACCGTAACCATGTCCGTCGCCATAAAGAATGAACCGATAATGAGTCCGCCTGCCATCATGTGGAAAATGGGGTCCCCGGTGAACATGCCGTGGGGGCCGAAGGTCCAGGTAAGAAGCCCAACCGTACCAATCATAAAGGCTGGAACCTGCCAGTTTACAAATCCTTTGTAAATAAGATAAAGGCCGCCCAGCACCAGAAGAATGGTACAGGTTTCACCGATACTGCCGTTCCGCATACCAAAGAAAAGTGCCTTGTGCAGCTCAGCCTGAGATCCATAGGTCTGAATCAGAGCGTCATAGCCCTGCTGCTTCAAAATATTAAGCGGTGTTGCGCTGGTTACGACATCAACCTTCGTTGTCATTTCAGTCCAAGTGGTCATAGCAACCGGCCAGGAAACCATCAGAGCCGCTCGACCGATATGAGCAGGGTTGAAGATATTGTAACCCAGACCGCCCATGGAGTGTTTGGCAATGACAATGGCCATGAACGAACCAAGGATTGTCATGAAAAGCGGCAGTTGCGGCGGCACACACATCGCCAGCAGCAAACCGGTGAGGAAAGCACTGCCATCAGCCACTGTTTCAGGACGCTTGCGAATCTTCAGAACCGCCCACTCAAAGAATACCGCCGACAGAGAACCCGCCAGCAGGTTGATCAGGGCAGGCATACCGAAGTGCCAGACTGCGAACGCAGCCGCAGGTACCAAGGCGAAAATGACAGCCCTCATGATTTTGGGTACGGACACCTCCGACCGGATATGCGGGGAAGGGGAAACCGTAAAGACCGGCTTTGCGGGATTGCTCATATCACTCATTCACAGAACCTCCTATTTCTTTTTCGGCTGCTGGGCATTTTTCTGCTTGCAGTACCGTACATACTGGACAAGATTTCGCTTGGAGGGACAGACGAACACACAGCTTCCGCATTCTGCGCAGTCAAGCAGGCTGTAAGTATCCCGCGCTTCTTCATGAAGCCCTTTCTGACCCAATACACCGAACATCGCCGGGGTAAGACCCATCGGACACGCCTCGACACAGCGGCCGCATCGGATACAGGGATATTCCCGATCGCTGTTCACTTCTGCTTTTGAAAGGGCAAGGATTCCGGAAACCCCTTTGATGACGGAAACTTTCAAATCGGACTGTGCGAAACCCATCATCGGGCCGCCCATGACGATTTTCTCCGGTTGCTTGACAAAGCCGCCGCAGAACTCGATGACATCCTCAAAGGTCGTACCGATTCGAACCAATACGTTCTTTGGTGATTTGACAGCCTTGCCGCTGACTGTTGTAACACGCTCAATCAACGGAATCCCTTGGGTAACGGCCTGGCTGATCGCAATGGCGGTACCGACATTCTGTACCACAACGCCAACATCCAAGGGCAGCTTCCCTGAGGGGACTTCTCTGCCGGCGATGGCCTTGATCAGCATCTTCTCAGCACCCTGAGGATACTTTGTAGGCAGAGCCGCAACCGTGATCCCGGTTCCCACACAGGCAGTCGCCATGGATTCAATGGCATCCGGTTTATTGTCCTCGATGCCGATGAAAGCCTTTTCCGCACCCAGAAGCTTCATGATGATTTTCATCCCACTGATGATCTCAGCCGGGTTCTCCAGCATCAAGCGATGGTCTGCTGTCAGATAAGGTTCACATTCCGCAGCATTAAGAATAAAGATTTCAATCTTCTTGTCGGCAGGCACCTGCAGCTTCACATGGGTCGGGAATGTTGCACCACCCATGCCCACGATTCCAGCCTGACGAACCAGCTTGATCAGTTCCTCGTTGCTCAGGCTCTCCCAGTCACGGGCAGATGGGATACCTGCCAGCCATTCGTCCTGTCCGTCGGACGTGATGACGATGGACAGGCATTTCCCGAAAACGGCGTGGGGGTAATCCCCAATATCCGAAACGGTGCCCGAAATCGTCGCATGAACAGGGCTGGACACAAAACTGTCCGTATCAGCAATTACTTGTCCCTTTTTTACCGCATCGCCTTTCTGGACGATCGGGGTGCAGGGCGCACCGATGTGCTGACGGACCGGAATAATTACTTTTTCCGGAATCGGCATCCGCTCAATGGGCTTTCCGGCAGTGAGTGCCTTGCTGTCCTTTGGGTGAATTCCGCCAACGAAAGATTTAGCCATAATGCCACCTCATCCATTCATAATGATAATTTAACATCCGTACAATTACGGAAATGTCCTGTGAAACTGTGCCTTACATCGGTGAGCAGTCTTTCATTTTACAATTTGGGTCACAATAGGCAGCTGCCTTGCATCTTTATCCAGACGCTTTTCAGTCAACCTGAGGATGGCAAGGGATATCAGGAATCCACATGCGCCGCCGACAATCTGAGCGGTCAATCCCATCGTCGGGCTGATTACGCCGCCGATGTATGCCCCAGTGAACAACAGGATAAACGGGAGAACGAAGACGATGAATGCTGATTTCAACATTGCGAACTCATTCATTTCAAAGATGACGTGGTCTCCCGGTACAGCTTTAGCTTTATTGAAAGTTTTCACCAGCATGGCCTGGTCCCCTGGACAGGATCCGCAGTTTTTGCAGCTGGTGTGCCGAATGGCCTTGATGTAAGCGAAGCTCCCTTCCGCCTCGATGACAATCCCTTCCTCTTTATTACCCATAATCACACTCCTTGATATCTAGCGGACAAATTACTTGTTTATACTGTATACAGTTTACCTTATTGAGTTTATTTTTCAAGTAAGCAAGGGAAAGTTCTTTACTATTTAGCGTGCTCGTCTTGTTTGATTTTCTTTGTTTTGGCGTATCGCCTCTTCGAGTTACAAATTGCTCGTTGCTGTATATAATTGCAGCATTTTTGTAGGTTCTGTCACAAATTTAACACAGGAATAGCCGGATTGAACATTGAAAATACCGAATTTTAAGAGTAAACTACAAATATCAACCCATTTATTTACATATGCATACTCTATCAACAAAAATTTTTGATTAAAGCTTGAAGACTTGGATTACCCTGTAATCCCATTCTGACACAAAATTCTCTGAAGCCATCAATTCAACACCCTGAACCCCACAGTTATCTCTTTCCCTTTATCTTGAGTGCCGCTAAAAAAATTTCATTTTTTTTTTTCAAAATATGATAATTGCGTTTTAGTTGGGTAACTATACAATACAACCAAAAGTTTTAAGGGAAAGTAGGCGTTGTGTAAAGTTGGGAAGGTCATTTCAGAATTCTTTATCAACAGACGGAGGTGTTAGGTATGAAAATTGAACTGAGCCCAGAAGTAAAAGACTATCTTCACAAGAAACACAAAGATGTTTTGGAAGTTTACGCCCGCCACGTGTACTATGAGCGTCTGGGCGAGCCGGTTAAACAACTGGAGATTCACTTTGGCATCCCCGAAACCGGCATTGCAGATCAGTTTACAGCATATGACATCGAAGGATTCAAAGTCTACATTGAAAAGGATCTTGTGGATGAACAGCACGATGTTCTCATTAAAATAGGACATGTACTGGGCTTCAAACATCTCGAAGTTGATGGCCTCAAATAAACGGATTATCTGCCGCCAGGCTCCTGCCTGGCGGTTTTTTATGCCCGTTGACATTTGGTAGTTCGAATGCCATTCTATAAAGGGACATTTTACTGAACCTAGAAACCACTCAGGAGACATACATGAACAACACGCAACTACTGTTCTTATTTGGCATCATCGTCATGCTTCCCGGCATTCTGCAGCGTTTAAGAGGTGGAGTCGTTCGGGATATTGACAGGATCCTGGCAACGGTTCCTGCCCTCCTTGCCTTTTCATGGTTTGGGTTCATCATGAAAACAGGCGACTACGGGATTCTTGTCTGGGTCATGGGAATTTTCGTTATTATCTTTCTGCTGACCGGTGGTCTCTCGTCCAAACGCATCCTGATTTCAACGAAGGGCTGGGAACAGCTGCCGGAGGTTTTGAAATCCACGCTGAAAGCAAAAGGGATCGGCACAAAGATCGTTGTCGCGGAAGACAGCAAATACCGGATTAAAAAGCGACTGGACCTGCAGAATTGCAGCGCGGTCATTCATTTCAGCTCCAGCCGTCCGTCCCGTGGCAAAGTAGGCGATTGCATGCTGATCATCAAGAAAAGCCGCGGCGAAAAGGACGTGCAGGATGCCGTGCAGGACATGATCCGGATCACCCAGACCAAATTTCCCTATACCGGCAGCTTCAATGAGTATTTCTACTATCTGTTGGGGGTTGCTTTGATGGTGGGTTCGGTGTATTTGATGCTCCAATGACAAACGAAAAAAATGCAGGACAGTCATCGTGACTGTCCTGCATTTTTTTTCGTCTATAAGTCGTAGTACATTTGAAATTCGGCGGGGTGCGGGATGTTCGCCACCGCCAGGGCATCCCTGCGATTGGCTTTGAGGATATTCCCAATGAGCTCTTGGGTGAACACGCCCCCTGCCAGCAGGAATTCATAATCGGATTCCAGCGCGTCGCAGGCTTCGTCCAGGGTTTTGGGAAGGCCCTTGATTTTTGCCTTTTCTTCCGCAGGGAGATCAAAAATATTCTTGTCGATGGGACCAAAGCCCTCCACCGTGGGGTCAATCTTATTCACGATGCCGTCCAGGGCTGCCATGAGAAGCGCCGAGTATGCCAAATAGGGATTACAGGTGGCATCCGAGGAGCGGTATTCAAACCGTTTGTCTTCAGGACGGTTGGCATAGCCGGGGATCCGGATGACGGCACTTCGGTTGGAAAGAGCGAAGCAGATGCTGACCGGCGCTTCATAACCGGGGATCAGCCGCTTGTATGAGTTCGTGCTGGGATTGCAGATGGCGCTGAGGGCTGCCGCATGCTTCAACATTCCCCCGATGCAGTAGAGACCGATATCGCTGAGGCCCGCATAGCCCGCCGCATCATAAAAGAGCGGCTTCCCATCCTTGAACAGATGGAAGTGGACATGCATGCCGCTGCCGGCTTCCTTGAAAAATGGCTTGGGCATGAACGTTACAGTCTTACCATGCTTCACGGAGAGGTTTCTGACAATGTACTTGAGCTTCATTGTCCGGTCTGCCATTTCGAAGGCGTTTCCGAAATTCACTTCGATTTCCAGCTGTCCAGGACCCCCAACCTCCGGATGGTGGTATTTGACGGGTACCCCGTTGGCTTCCAGCATCAGGACCATTTCGTTCCGAAGATCGAAGTTCACATCATGGGGCATATCCACATGATAGCCACCGTGGTGGCGCACCTTGAAACCCAGATTGTTCTTATCGGTGTTACCGGTATTCCATTCCGCCTGCTCCGCATCCAGTGTAACATTCATCCGGTGGGGGCTTACTTCATAGGATACGTGGTCCAGGATATAGAATTCAAATTCAGGCCCCAGGGAACTGTGATCTGCAATCCCGGTGGATTTCATGTATTCTTCGGCTTTAAAGGCAATGTAGCGTGGATCCCCCTCATAGCGTTTCACACCCTCTTGAAGGGAGTAGATGTTCGCGATCATGGTGAGGGTTTTTCGAGCTGTGAAAGGGTCCATGAACGCCGTGCTGAGATCGGGTATGAACACCATATCGGATTTATTGACCATCAGGAATCCATAGCTGGAGCCGTCAAATCCGATGCCGTCTTCCATCACATTCTCTGTAAAACGATCCGGCGTGATTGTGAGGTGGTGCCATCGACCTGCCAGATCAATGACCTTGAAATCAATGAAATCCACCGATTCTCGACTGCAGAATTCCTTTACTTCCTGAACGGTCCTGAACATATACCTTCCCCCATTCGAATGATAATTACATGTCTTATACTCACATTATAATCTATCATTCTATAAAATCAAGTTTTTTTAGTTGATTTAACCTATGATAACGTTTCTTTATAGTCGTTAGTGTTAAAAGTGCCGGTTTTTGCTTCACTAGTCTATTTTAACCTTTGCCCCATCCTTCAGATCATTGCCCGGGGCATCGACGACTCGGTCTCCTACCTGCAGTCCGGACAGGATTTCAACGGTGTTTTTCCCCTCAAGACCCACTTCAATCGGCGTCAGCTTTGCAACCCCGCCGATGATCCTGAACACATGGGCTTTTTCATTGATCCGGAACACCGCGCTATCCGATAGCATGGGGACACCGTCCTTTTGTGCCTCGATGGCCTCCAGATCCAGTTCCATTCCAATTCTCAGAATCGGTGTTCCGGGGCTTAGGCTGATTTGAACCCGCACCCGTTTCTGCTCGATGCCCAGATCGGACAGCTTGCTGAAAGCCTTGGGGTCTATTTTTGAAACAGTTCCTGTGACCGCAATACCGGACTCTTCATCAAAGGCGCGAATTGGTGTGCCCAGATTGATCCGGGCAGCATCCTGGACCAGCAGGTCTGCAGCCAGCCTGAGGAGGGCAGTATCGTCAATCTCAAACAGCGGCGTGCCCGCCACGATCATCTGCCCGGGTTCAACTCCCCGAAGTGTCACAACGCCATTCACCGGGCTGATGATCCGGAAACGGTCTTGGTTTACCTTCACCTGATCGATCTGGGATTGAACCGCTGCAATCTCAGCCTGATACCGGTCACGCTGGTGTGAGCTGAGTCCGTTCCGGATAGCACCGTAGGCTGCCTCACTGATGATGGCGGTCTGTTCCGCGCTGTCCATCCCCTCTTTTGCACTCTGCAGCAGTTCCAAGCTGGCCGCGCCGGAATCGTACAGGGTCTTTGCCTGTTTATAGCCCCGTGTTGCAGCCGACCAAGCGATGGCATCAGCCTTCATCTGTGCCTCCGCTTGCCTCAGTGCTTCCGGTGTGGGGGCATCGGCATCGGCCATCGCTGATGCCAGAGAAGCCTTTTGGGCTTCCAGTCCTTTAATCGTCAGGGCGATATCCCGCACATCGACCAAGGCGAGAAGATCGCCCACTTTGACTGCATCCCCTGTGGCTTTGAAAACCTCCAGGACCTCCCCGGAAATCTGCCCCTGTATGGTCCGTTCCGTCTGACTTTCCACTGTGGCGGTGGCCTCTATGATTTTGCTGACGGTTCCCAGTTTCACATCCTGAGTCGTGACCGGCAGAGCCGCACCACCCTTCAGGGCGAATCCCAGGATCATCAACATGGCGATCCCTGCCAGCACCCACTTTTTATGCTTGAAAACCGCTGACTGCCATTGCTTCAGCAACCCCTTATCCATGTGACCACCTCCAACTCGATTCATGACACCCGGTTCTTCAACGCTTCAATGAAATCCAATCTTCGAATGCGCGTATAGGTGGCCCCCTGGGCCAAAACGACAAATACCACTGTCAGGATTCCGGCATGCAAAAATGATTCCAGCTCCGGAATTGCGGTAAAGGTGTAGAGCTCATTGCTGTAGAAACGAACGGTGATGACCACCATCTGCCACCCCAATGGGATCCCCACCAGGAGCCCCAACAGGGTCACCAGAAGATTTTCTTTCAGCAGCAGGCTGAATATCTGCCCGGTACTGAATCCCAGCACCCTGAGAGATGAGAACTCCATCAACCTTTCATTGATTGTCATCATCGTGGAATTATAGACGATGGCGAACCCCAAGATGAAGGAGAACATGACCATGATGGATATGCTGGCTAGAGAAAGCTGCATATACTCCTGGAATATCTTCATCAGATCCGTGCTGGATTGGACCGTTAGGATGTTCTTCCAATCCACCAAGGCCCCTTTCACTTTTGAATCCCCTGCAATGAGGGCCCCGGTAACCCAGCCCGGCGCCAGGAGCTCCTGCTGCATGTGCGCCTGAGACATATAGATATTGGTACCCAGGGTCTGCTGTACCAGCCCCACCACCCGGAAGGCCTTATCCTTGCGATTGGGGATAAAGCTTTTGAAGACCAGCTGATCGCCCACATCCGCGTCCAAAATCCGAGCCAGGCTCTCCGAAATCAGAATCCCCTCCCGGGGAACGGCATGGAGGCCCCCAGCGGGGTTTTTCAAGTTGAAGAACCCAGTATCCCGCTGTAACCCCACCACATTGACCACCTGGGTCCGCCAGCCCTTGCTGATTTCAAAAGGAAATTCATCATAGGGTTCCACACGGCTGACCCCAGGCACCCCTTTCAGATCCGCAACCACCGCCGCATCCATGGGCTTTGAAAACGTAAGGGTGTAGTCCATGGTCTGAAAGACCGTATACTGCTCTGTAAACGCCGTCATGGAACTGTTGGTGAGATACAGAGGGATATAGGTGACCGCATAGGTGATGGCGATGCCGAAAACAACGGTGGCAAAGCGCCGTTTGCTTCTGGAAATATTGCGAATTGTCATTTTCCATGTAAAATTGATCCGTTTCCAAATCCAATTTTGATTTTCCAACCAGATCCGGTGTCCAGACTTGGGGACCTCTGGCCACATCGCTTCCGCCGGCGTGATATCCATCACCGAGCGCGCGCCCCAGATACCTGCACCCAGGCAAAATACCAACGCCAGAAACAAGGCTCCGCCATAATACTCCGGGTAGATTTTTCCCACCATCTCCGGCACATTGTAGAAATCGGAGGTGTACATGGTTGCGATGACGCCTGCCAACCAGGTTCCCAACAGGAGCCCCGGCAGCGCACCGCTGATGCCAATCATCAGGGAAAACAGGGTGTAATGCCCGATTATCCGCGCATTCGTATAGCCCAGGGCCTTGAAAATGCCGATGGCCATCCGATCATTGCGCACCATCCGCTGGATCATGATGATCATGACCGATGCGGCTACGATGAGGAAAATCGTCGGCACCACCTGTGCCGCCTTGCGATTCCCCTTGATTTCTTCCTCAACGATCCGGGCACTCATCTGGGTCTCCCGGGTATAAATCCGCCTGATGCCATATTTCTTAAGCCGCTTTTCCAGTCGGTCTTTTAGAAGATCCAGATTCGTTCCAGGCTTAGCCTTGACAAGAACCTGATTGAAACTCTTTTCGAATCCGAAGGCCCGTTGAGCAAAATCCTGGGAAACAAAGCCTACACCAAAATTCTTCTTATCCGGCAGCAGGGACTGCTCGTTTTCCATCAGGTAGATATATTCCGGTGTGGTAATGATGCCCTGAACCGTAAGCGGGTAGGACCGTCCGCCGATATGGGGCTTCAGGGAATCCTTCAAGCGGAGGCTTCTGGCCTTGGCAAAAAGCTCCACCACAAGGATATCGCTATCTGAAAGGACTCTGCCGTTTCCCTTCACCGTATACAGCTGATTGATGGTATTGCCCCCAGGCGGGGTCGATATGAGGCGGATCCGCACCCGGCTGTCTTTATCCGCCACATCCAGGGGGACATCCTGCACAATTCTTCCAGCCGCCGTGTCGACATCCTCCACCTTCAGGATATCCGATACCGCAGCATCCGGGATTCTGATCAGTTCAACAAATACATCCGCAAACCGATTGCTCTCATAGTAATGGTTCACCGAGTTTTCGAGATTGACAGAGGCCATGTTCATGGCCGTATACATCAAAAGCCCCACCGCGATGACCGCAGCGACGGCAATGAACTGTCCTAACTGATTGCGGATCATCCGAAGCATGCGCAGGTGCAGTTTTTTCATCACCATTCAATCCTTTCGGGGGGAACCGGTTCAGGATTCACCAGAATTTCAGCGATTTCGCCGCTGCGCATCCGGATAACCCGGTCACCCATGGCACCGATGGGAGCATTGTGGGTGATTACCACCACCGTCTTACCATAGGCCTGATTGATTTGTTTAAGCAGGATAAGGATCTGGATACCCGTTGCATAATCCAGCGCACCGGTGGGTTCATCACACAATAGGAGCTCGGGATTCTTGGCCACCGCCCGGGCTATGGCTACCCGCTGCTGTTCTCCGCCGCTGAGCTGAGAGGGGAAATGCTTTTTCCGTTCACCCAGCCCCACACTCTCCATGACGTCATCAATGCTTAAGGGTTCCCGACAGATTTCAGTCGCCAGCTCCACATTTTCCCGCGCTGTCAGATTGGCCATGAGGTTGTAGAACTGAAACACAAACCCCACCTGTTCCCGCCGGTATTCCGTCAGCGCTTTTTCCGACATGTTTTCCAGGGGATTCTCCCGAAACCGGACGCTGCCCGAGGTTGGCTGATCCATCCCCCCCAGGATATTGAGCAGGGTGCTTTTCCCCGAGCCACTGGGGCCCAGGATCACAATGAACTCCCCCTGTTTCACCTGAAAGGACGCATTTCTCAGGGCGAATACATCCACTTCACCCATCCTGTATATTTTAGTCAGATTCTCAATGGTCAAAATGGTATCCTGCATTACAGCCACCCCTTTTGCGTCATCTCAAGAGTCAACTATTTTTGAGGGTAGCGTCGGTAGTGTCGCCACACGATTCTTCCCGGCTGCCTTGGCGGTGGACATCAGGGCATCCACTTTCTTGATGACTTCCGCGATTCCCTCTCCCTGGTAATGGATGATCCCTATACTGACAGTGACTCTCAGCCTGGAATCAGTAAACACCAGCTCTTCAAAATTCGTTCGGAACCGCTCCGCGATGACCAGGCAGTCTGTCTTTGAATCCGTCCGCATGAGGACTAAGAATTCTTCGCCGCCAAAGCGGCTCACCAAGTCAGTTTCCCTGAACACATGCCTGAAGAGGTCCCCGGTCCGAGCCAGCACTTCATCACCCAGCCCATGGCCATAGGTCTCATTGATTCTTTTAAAATCGTCGATATCGACCAGCATCAGACAGAATTCAGAGCCGTATCGCTCGAAGAGGAGGACTTCTTCCTCCATGCGCTTCATAAAATAACCGCGGTTGAATAGCTGTGTCAGGCTGTCCGTAATGGCTGCCGTGTGGAACTGCTCTTTTTCATGCGTCAGAATCATATTTGCGGTTTCCAGCTTCTTTTTTGCCTCCATCAGTTCCATTGTCCGCTCGATCACCAGCTTCTTAAGAGCGTGGTTCATCTCTTCCAGGGAATCATGGGGACTTTCAGTCGCCTGCTCCTGATAATGACTTTTGACAGCCTCGCGGATGGCCAGGATCAACGCCTCGTGATCCCATGGCTTCGTGATGAGCCGATACAAACCGGCATTGTTGTTGGCATCGGCACTCTCTTCCACGATTGCATGGCTGGTCAGCATGATCTTGCGGGAGGCGGGTAAGAGCAAGTGGATCTCATAAAGCAATCGATCCCCGCGGGTCTGTGGCATCTTATCATCCGCTACCACCACGGGAACCTGGATATCGGCATGGATATATTCATGGACCAGCGCCAGGGCCTCTGCCTCGGAACAGGCTCCCTGCACGGTGTATTCCGTGCCAAAGGCCAGCTTGAGCTCATGCTTCAGGCTGTTCAGGATCAATTCGTCATCACCGATACAGAGGATCACTGGATTTGACATGCGTTTCTCCTTTGGAATCCCATTATCCGTTATCTTTTAATACCCGCCAGCCGTCCCCATCACGCAATAATTTCATGAAACCCCTGCAAAAATCAGGATTTCCCGTCCATTGAACAAAAATAAAAGGGGCGTCTCAAATCAGGAATTACTTCCTATTTGAGACGCCCCTTCTCCTCATCATTCTATGCAATTTGCTGTGAAATTCTGTGATGTTCTCCGCTCAACAACGGATTTCAAACCCATAGAAGTAGTCGGGAGACATTTCCTTCACGTCGAATGAATCGACCACAAGCCCTGACGGCCCGAGCCGGAGTTCTGATAAAAACACCTGCAGGCTGGCTTCATTCCCCTCCCCGTGTACTTCCACACTGCCGTCCGGGCAGTTCCTTACCCAACCGAAAATCCCAAGCCGGTTAGCGGTCATGCGGGTAAAATAGCGGAACCCGATCCCCTGTACCACGCCTCTGATGACAACCCGATATGCTTTCATAGCAACTCCTCCAACACACTGTCCCCGCCAAGGGACGCCATGCAATCCATAAAATCCTTCGGAAGGGGCGCTTTCAGGCAGACCGCTCCGCGCCGAGGTGTTTCAAAGCTCAGCTTCCAGGCATGGAGAGCTTGGCGATCCATGCCATCTGACGCCTCTTTTCCGTAGAGCGGATCCCCGAAAAGCGGATTTCCGATATGCTGCATATGAACCCGGATCTGGTGAGTCCTGCCGGTTTCCAGATTAAGCTGCAGGAGCGATGCTCCCGGCCATTTTTTCAGAACCTTGTAATGGGTCACACAGGATTTTCCATCCGCGTGAACCTCCCGGGTGATATCCTCCGGCTGAGTCCGTTGGATCGGTGCATCCACCGTCCCCTCATCCGATTCCGGACAGCCGTGCACCAAGGCCAGATACAATTTTTCAACAGCGCCGTCCTGCATCCTGTCGGAAATGAACTGCTGGGCAAATCCGTTCTTGGCAATGATGAGCAGGCCGGTCGTGTCACGGTCCAGACGATTTACAAAGCGGATCTTATAGTTTTCTTCGTTTTTAAGGGCATACCAAGCCAGGGCATTGCCCAAGGTGCCTCCCGGGTGTCCCTTGGTTGGGTGTACAACCAGGCCCGCCGCCTTGTTCACCACCAGCACGTCAGGATCCTCATAGATAATCTCCACAGGAATCGGCTCCGGATTAAAGATATTCGCCTCCGGCTCCAGCTGAACGGCAATGATATCCCCTTTGATCACGATCGCATTCACCGAACGGGTCACCTCATTGACGGTCATCAGTTTTTCCTGCTTGCAGCGCCGGATCATCCGGCTGGAAAGACCCATGCAACGGGCCATCACTTCTATCACTTTTTTTCCCTGATCCTCTTCCCGGACGATATAGTCAATCGTCTGGGCGTCCCCGCCTAGCTGCATGCGCACTCCTTTTAGAAAGTAATCTGGTAAAGAAAGGTGAAACCCCGCCTTTGAGGGCGGGATCGTCTTCACGGCACTACATATTGAAAACCAGGGCTAAAACCATATCTGTCGAGGTTTCCTTGACCAGAATATAGTAATCGAAGTTCTTCTGACAGAATTCCGTAGCCAGCCGGATATCCACCCGTTTCCGTCCGAAATCCAGGATATCCACCTCTACGGTTTCCCACCCACAACTGCTCAGGGCCGCCGCCGCTTCCGGGGCGATCAGCTCCACAGGCACGGAGCCGTAGACGTTCCCCCGAATCGTGTCATGCTGCTTCCAGAACTCATTGTGATTATTGATTGCTCCGGAACGCATCAGCTGCTCTGTGCGTTCCTCCGAGAAAGTTTCCAGGTAATTCCCTTCAAAGAGGTTCTCCCGCATCACTGGCTTCATCAGGAAGGGGATGGTGTTGATGACCTGGTAGGGCACATCTTTCCGGGTTTCTGTCTCCCGCGACTGGGTGACCAGCTTCAGGTCACTGCAAAGTTCCCGAATCATCTGAAGGTTCCGGTTGAACCCGGCACCATCACTTTCCTTTACAGCCTGTTCCAATTCCAGTACCGCCGCCTTTAGCGAATTGATTCTATCAAGCATGGTTTTCCCCCAAAATGATCAGTTATCGTTTTAATCAATCATCTATCTCCAGTATAATCGGTTGCTGGAAAAAATTAAACCGTTGACATTAGATAATTTGTCAACGGTCCATGTGTTTTCTAGTAACCCAGGATGCTGTACCCACAATCTACATGGAGTACTTCGCCGGTAATGGCACTGCTGAGATGACTGAGCAGGAATAATGCAGAATTTCCAACTTCTTCCTGGGTGACGCCGCGATGCATGGGGGCTTTTTCTTCAAAGGCTTTCAGAAGCTTATCGATCTCGCCGATCCCTTTGGCCGCAAGGGTCTTGATGGGTCCTGCCGAGATGGCGTTGACCCGGATGTTCTGAACGCCCAGATCATGGGCCAGGTACTTCACGCTGGCTTCCAGGGAGGCCTTGGCAACCCCCATGACATTGTAATTCTTAACGACCCGCTCGCCGCCAAGGTACGTCAGGGCAATCACGCTGCCCCCTTCAGTCATCATCGGAACCGCTCGCCGGGTGGCTGCCACCAGGGAGTAAGCGCTGATGTCATGTGCCATGGCGAAGCCATCACGGGAAGTGTTCAGGTATTCACCGGAAAGTTCCTCTTTTTTTGCATGGGCGATGCTGTGAACGAGGCCATGCAAGACCCCGACTTTTTCTCGCAGCGTCTCAAAGGCCTGATCCAACTGCTCGTCCCGGGTCACATCGACTTCCAGCAGCAAAGCCCCTTGAATGCCCTCCGAATTCAGCAATTTTTCAAGATTGCGCAGGCTGCTGTCCCCATAGTAAGAAAAAATAAGATTGGCGCCTTCCTCATGAAGCTTCTGAGCGATTCCCCAGGCAATGCTCCATTTGTTGGCAACACCCATCACCAATATATTCTGTTTAGCCACAAGATTTCCCATGTCAACTCTCCCTTATTCTTAAGTGCTACTCGATTACATTATCGCTGTTTTTTCATAACCTTGGTCAGGCAATGGCTGTGATGCCGAGGTTTCTTCATTCCCCACGGCCTGGAAGCTGATCCCCGCCTTGCAGAAGGGTGAATCCTCTTCCCCAGATTATTATCTGGTCTTAATATTAAGTATCATATCAGAGAGGCGGTCATATTTCAACGCCAAGGAACTTATTTGAATTATGACAAATTTTCAAGGGTTCAAATTAATTGAAATTTTGCAATATTCACTTGACTTACGCGCCCCCCCTTGCTATTATCAATTCTAATAACTCAATGCGCAGATGGAGACATGTTCTCCCGTACCGTCATTCCTTAGCGAGCCGGACTTGGTGTAAGCCGGCAATGACATCGGGCGAAACCTCACTCCGGAGCAGTTTCTCCGAACCCCACCGGGTGTAGGTGAAGCCGGACGCCCCGATATCGGCAGCGGTTTGTCAGAACCGTTTAAGCGTTGTTCCTGTAACAGGAGCAGAACAAGGGTGGTAACGCGGGCACAGAGCTCGTCCTTATATAGGACGGGCTCTTTTTTATTGCCATAAAACAAAGAAGGAGGAAGGCACATGGAAGGCCAAACAATGAATACCATCAAGATTTTTGACACGACTCTGCGCGATGGCGAACAGTCTCCCGGCTGCAGCATGACCCTGAAAGAAAAAATCGAGTTCGCAAGGCAGCTGGAACGCCTAAAAGTGAATATCATCGAAGCCGGCTTTGCCATTGCTTCCCCCGGAGATTTTGAATCGGTCAGCGCTATTGCAAAAGAATGCCGTGAGGCAACGGTGGCCAGCCTGGCCCGCACACTGGAAAAAGACATCGACTGCGCCTGGGAAGCAGTGAAGCACGCACGGCACCCCCGCATCCACACATTTATCGCCACCAGCCCCATCCATATGCAGTACAAATTGCGGATGACAGAGGAAGAAGTGCTGGAACGGGCGGTCGCCATGGTGAAATACGCTAAAGCGAAGTGCGAGGACATCGAGTTCTCCGCAGAGGATGCCACCCGATCCACACCGGAATTCCTCTGCCGGATCTATGAAGCCGTGATCAAGGCCGGTGCCACGGTTCTGAACGTACCGGACACCGTGGGTTACACCACGCCCGGGGAGTATACCCAGCTGATCCACACCCTGCGGGAGAAGGTCAACGGGATCCACCGGGTGGATATCTCCGTACACTGCCATAACGATTTGGGACTGGCTGTGGCCAACACCCTGGCAGCGGCCAAAGCCGGTGCCACCCAGCTGGAATGCACGGTGAATGGTATCGGCGAGCGGGCCGGGAATGCCGCCATGGAAGAAATCGTCATGGCATTGAAGACCCGATCCGATTTCTACGGGGCCGTCACCACTATCGATACCCAGCAAATCACCCGTGCCTCCAAGCTGCTGACAAACATCACCGGAATCCCCGTTCAGCCTAACAAAGCCATTGTCGGCGCCAATGCCTTCGCCCACGAATCCGGTATCCACCAACACGGGGTCCTGGCCAATGTGGAGACCTACGAAATCATGACCCCTGAATCCGTAGGGCTCAAGACAAATTCGATGGTCCTTGGCAAGCACTCTGGCCGCCATGCCTTCGAGGATCGGTTAAAGACCCTGGGGTACGAGTTGCAACCTGCTGAAATCAATCAGGCCTTTGAAGAATTCAAAATTCTGGCCGACAAGAAGAAAACCGTGGATGACCGGGATATCGAAGCGATTCTCCGGGATGATGTGATGGCCGATGCGGAGGTTTTCGTTTTGGAACGCTTCATCATCAACAGCGGCAATACCATCACAGCTACCGCCACGGTAGTGCTCACGGTGGACGGCGTTTCCACCGAGGAAGTCTCCACCGGTGACGGACCAGTCGATGCGTCCTACAAGGCCATTGAAAAGATCATCAACACCAACGCGGTCCTTGAAGATTACTCCGTCCATTCGGTCACCGAGGGGAAGGATTCCCTGGGCGAAGCGATTGTCAAGCTGAAGGGGAGAGGAAAGCCGGTCACCGGAAGAGGCCTTTCCACCGATGTCATCGAAGCCAGCATCCTGGCTTACCTGAATGCCGCGCAAAAGCTAGTGGTCCAGCAGCAGGAGGGGGAAAAGCAAAATGCTTCCTAAGGTTTCCATATTCGATTCGACCCTTCGGGATGGCGCTCAGGGAGAAGGCATTTCCTTTTCTGTTGACGACAAACTGAAGATTGTAAAAGTGCTGGACGCGCTGGGTGTTTCTTATATTGAAGCGGGCAATCCCGGATCGAACCAGAAGGATCTCGAATTTTTCCGGCGCATGGGTGCCATCCCCCTTGTAAATGCGCGGCTCACAGCTTTTGGAAGCACACGGCGCAAAGGGATGTCGGCGGATCAGGACGAGCAGGTCCTGGCCCTATGCGAAGCAGGAACCCCCGCCGTGGCGATTTTTGGAAAATCGTGGGACTTCCACGTGACCGATATCATCAAGACCACTCTGGAAGAGAACCTTGCCATGATTCAGGAAACCCTTGCTTTTTTCAAGGACCGGGGCAAGGAGGTCATCTTCGACGCCGAGCATTTTTTCGACGGATACCGGGCCAATTCCAGTTATGCGATCGCGGCCCTGAAAGCCGCTGAGGCCGGTGGCGCAGACTGCCTGGTCCTATGCGACACCAACGGCGGGACTTTTCCAGATGAAATCTTTGCGGTGACGAAGGAAGTCCTGAAACAGGTGACGATTCCCGTAGGAATCCACTGCCATAACGACTGCGGCATGGCTGTTGCCAACTCGGTGATGGCGGTCCTGGCAGGCTCCCGGCATGTACAGGGCACTTACATCGGTTTTGGAGAACGGTGCGGCAATGCCAATCTCAGCACCCTGATCGGCAACCTGCAGGTGAAGTATGGTTATCCCTGCATCCCGCCGGAAAATCTGCCGTTGCTGACCACGACGGCTCATTATCTGGCTGAAGTGGCCAATGTCTCCCTGGAGCACGGTATGCCCTATGTGGGGATCAGCGCTTTTGCGCACAAAGGCGGCATGCATATCGACGGTGTCATGAAAAATCCCCGTTCCTTTGAACACACAGATCCGGAAGACATTGGCAACCAGCGTTCATTCCTGATGAGCGAGGTTTCCGGGCGGAGCACCCTGTTGGCGAAGATCCAAAAGGTCGCACCCGCCATTACAAAAGAAAGCCCCGCGGCCCAGGCCCTCATCGATACGGTCAAAGCCAAGGAGCATGCCGGCTACCAGTACGAAGGGGCTGAAAGTTCTTTCGAACTGCTTGTTCGCAGAGAGCTGGGCCTGTGTATCCCCCATTTCAATATCCAGCATTTCAAGATCATCAGCGAACACCCCACCACTGACAGCAACTTTGGCGCCTCCAGCATCCTAAAGATCCAGGTGGGTGATCAGGAGGAACTGACAGCCACCCAGGGCAACGGTCCTGTCAATGCGCTGGACAAAGCGATCCGGAAGGCACTGGAGGTATTCTACCCCGCTCTGAAGGCTGTACATCTGGTGGACTACAAGGTGCGGGTACTGAACAGCGACAATGCTTCTGGGGCAAAGGTCCGGGTTCTCATCGAATCGACGGACGGCAAGGAAAACTGGAGCTCCGTCGGTGTCTCCACCGACATCATTGAAGCCAGTCTCATTGCACTCACTGATTCCATGGAATATAAACTGATTAAAGATGATGAAAACTAAAAAAGCGCTCGCCCACTGGGTTATGACAGCGCAAGATGAAAGAGAAGGAGCCTGACTTATGAAGATGACCATGACGCAAAAGATTCTAGCCGCCCACGCGGGCAAAGACAGCGTTAGAGCCGGGGAATTCATCAGCGCCAAATTGGACCTGGTCCTGGGCAACGATGTTACAACCCCAGTGGCTATCCGTGAATTCAACCGATTGGAGCAGGACCACGTTTTTGACAAATCCCGGATTGCCTTGGTTCCAGACCACTTTACACCCAACAAGGATATCCAGAGCGCCGAGCATTGCAAGCAGATGCGCTGTTTCGCCAAGGACATGGCGATTGAGAACTACTTCGAAATCGGTGAAATGGGCATCGAACATGCCCTGATCCCTGAAAAGGGCCTCGTGGTCCCCGGAGATGCCGTCATCGGCGCCGACAGCCACACCTGCACCTACGGCGCCCTGGGTGCCTTTTCCACTGGCATCGGCAGCACCGACATGGCAGCGGCTATGGCTACGGGGAGATGCTGGTTCCGCGTACCCGAGGCTCAGCAATTCATCTTAAAAGGGAAGTTCCAGCCCCATGTCAGCGGAAAGGACCTGATCCTCCACATCATCGGCAAAATCGGCGTGGACGGCGCCCGGTACCAATCCATGGAATTCACCGGCGAAGGGGTTGCCCATCTCACCATGGACGATCGGTTCACCATCGCCAATATGGCGATAGAGGCCGGCGCCAAGAACGGCATCTTCCCCGTGGATGAGAAAACCCTGGCCTATGCCCGTGAACACAGCCAGCGGGAACCCATCACCTACACGGCGGATTCCGATGCAGCCTATGTGGCCGTTCACGAAATCGACCTCAGCACCATCCGCCCCACCGTTTCTTTCCCCCATTCGCCGGACAACACCCGTACCATCGATGAAGTGGGCGATATCGCCATCGATCAGGTGGTCATCGGTTCCTGCACCAACGGCCGCATCGACGATCTGCGGATTGCCGCCCATTACCTGAAGGGCCGGAAGGTCGCTCAGGGGATGCGGGTCATCATCTTCCCCGCTACTCAGAAAATCTATTTGCAGGCCCTCCGGGAAGGCCTCATCGAAATCTTCATTGAAGCCGGCGCCATTGTCAGCACCCCCACCTGCGGCCCCTGTCTGGGCGGCCATATGGGCATCCTGGCGAAGGGGGAGCGGGCACTCGCCACCACCAACCGGAATTTCGTCGGCCGAATGGGGCATCCCCAATCAGAGGTGTATCTGGCAAGCCCGGCAGTCGCTGCCGTTTCAGCCCTCACCGGAAAGATCAGCAATCCCGAAAAATTTTAACCGAAAAAATCACCTTTCATTCACTTCACATCCCAAAGGAGAATACTTATATGCAGCATTCAGGACGTGCTTTTAAATATGGCGACAATGTCGATACCGATGTCATCATCCCCGCCCGGTATCTGAACACCGCCGATCCCGCCGAACTGGCAAAACACTGTATGGAGGATATCGACGCCACCTTTGTGGCCAAGGTTCAGCCAGGGGACATGATTGTGGGGCAGCGGAACTTCGGCTGCGGCTCTTCCCGGGAGCACGCTCCCCTTTCCATCAAGGCCGCTGGGATCTCCTGTGTCATCGCTGAAACCTTCGCCCGGATTTTCTACCGCAACGCCTTCAACATTGGGCTGCCCATTGTCGAGTGTGCGGAGGCTGCCCAAAAAATCGCCGATGGGGACCAGGTTTCTGTGAACTTTGAAACCGGCGTAATCACCAACCACACGAAAAACGAGGCCTACCAGGGAGAGCCCCTCCCCCCCTTCATGCAGGAGATCATTGCGGGGGGCGGTCTCATCGAATCTTTGAGAACCCAGGGAGGTAAGAACTGATGAACTATAAAATCGCAGTCATTCCCGGAGACGGCATCGGCCCGGATATCACCGTTCAGGCAGAGGCTGTCCTGACAGAAGTAGGCAAGCTGTTCGGGCACCAGTTTCAGTTCACCCACGTCCTTGCCGGCGGCGCTGCCATTGATGTGAAAGGCGTTCCGCTTCCTGAAGAAACCATTGCCATCTGCAAAGAGAGCGATGCCGTCCTGCTGGGCGCTGTGGGCGGTCCCAAATGGGACACCCTCCCGGGGCACCTGCGGCCCGAGAGCGGCCTCCTCGGAATCCGCCAGGCCTTGGGCCTTTACGCCAATATCCGCCCAGCGGTGCTCCATGAAGCGCTTAAGGATGCCTGCCCGCTGAAACCCGAATTGGTTGCCGGGGGACTGGATATCATGGTGATCCGCGAGCTGACCGGCGGCATGTACTTTGGAGACCGGGGACGCCGTATCGGCCCCAACGGACCGGAGGCCTATGACACGGAAGCCTACAGCGTGATGGAAGTGGACCGCATCGCCCGGGTGGCTTTCGAGGTGGCCCGAAAGCGGGGCAATAAGCTGACCAACGTGGATAAGATGAACGTCCTTGAAAGCTCCCGGCTCTGGCGTGAAACGGTGCTGAAGGTGGCTGAGGAATATCCGGATGTGGAACTGAACCATCTCCTGGTGGACAACGCCGCCATGCAGCTGGTGCGAAACCCCCAGCAGTTCGATGTGATGCTGACCACCAATATGTTCGGGGATATCCTCTCCGACGAGGCCAGCATGATCACCGGTTCCATCGGCATGCTCCCCAGCGCCAGTCTGGGTGCCGGCACCCTGGGAATCTATGAACCGATCCATGGCTCGGCCCCGGACATCGCCGGCCAGGATCTGGCCAATCCCATCGCCACGATCCTTTCCGTGGCCATGATGCTCCGGTACTCCTTCCAGTTGGAGACGGAGGCCCAGGCCATTGAAAATGCTGTGACGGCCGTTCTTTCGGAAGGCTACCGCACCCGGGACATCGCAAACCCCGGAGAGCAGGTTACCGGCACCCGGGAAATGGGACAGTTGATCAAGAACCGCTTGAAACACGCTTAAAAGAACAAAAGGGAATCGCTTCCAATACAGCGGTTCCCTTTTTCATGTCGGTTATTGCCGGAGGACCAGTTTTCGAAGAACCCGGTTCAGGGCCGTAAAGCTGAACGGCATCAGGATACAGCCATCCATAACCCCACGACCCTGCTGTTCCCATTCCATGATATCCGTATCATTGGTCATGCCAATCAAGGCTGGCAGTCTCCTGTCGCCCGCGGCACCCTGGCGCATCAGGATCTGCCGTACCGTATTCTCTGGAAAATCATCGAGATTCACCAGCAGGATATCCCAGGGAATTTCCGACTTCAATCCGAGCTCCGGTTCCTGAACCGCCATGAAGGTGGCCTGGGGCCAGGTTCTGAAAAAGCGATGAATCAGCGACCGCTGAACGGGATCCCGGGTGACTGCCCCCACATGGAACGGCTTGTTCCTGTAATCGCTCATCTGTTCAAGGTTATAAATAGGAGACTGTACGGCGCTCTCCACACAGGGCAGTTTCAACACAAAGGTTGTCCCAGCGCCTAACGTACTGGTCATACTTATTTCTCCCCCCATGCGTGCCACCAACTCCTTAACGATGGCAAGACCCAATCCGGTTCCGCCGAATTTCAGAGCGGTTCCCGCCTCGGCCTGCTGATACGGCGTAAAAAGCTTGCTGATATTCTTTTCCGATATGCCGATGCCTGTGTCGCTGATGGCGATTTCCATCCAGGGTCCAGGCAGTTTTTTCACCGTAAGGGCAACCTGTCCCTGTTCTGTGAATTTCACCGCATTCCCCATGATGTTGCATAAAACCTGGTTCAACCGGAGGGAATCTGCCAGCAACGCAATCGGCACGTCGCCAGCAATGGCATACTTGATTGCGATCCCCTTCTGCTCCGCCGGATACTCGAAGAGCCGACAGACATGACGGATCACATCGAAAATCTGAGTGGGCTTTTCAACCAATGCCATCCTCCCGGTCTCGATCTTCGAATAATCCGTGATATCGTTGATCAACTGGATCAGATGCTCCCCTGATAGGGATAGATGCGCCACCGCTTCCTGCTGATTCTCTGAAAGGGACTTCTGTCCAAACGCCTCTGCGTATCCGAGGATCCTGTTCATCGGGGTCCGGATGTTCCTGTTCACCTGTTTTACAAAGAGCATTTTCTTTTCATTCTGAATAGCCAGCTCACGGGTTGCCATTTCCAGTGCCCGCCTTGAATCGGAAAGCTCCGTGATATCCTTGAAAACCAGAAGATTGCCGATGGGGGTCCCCCGTTTCCCGGGTATCGGCGTGACCGTGGCCAGATAATCCCGGGTGCGCCCCTGCCTATTTCCCTGAAATTCTCCCTGAATTTCCTCAAGAGTCCCTTCAGGAACAGGCCTCAGACAAACCATCAGCTCCGAAAAATCACGGCCCATGAGCTCCTGTCCGGTTTCAAAGACCTCCTGCGCAGCCGGGTTCATGTCCTGAACGACGCCCCCCTGATCGACCACCAGCACCAAATCTTCCAGGCTCTCGAAAACAGCCCGTTTTGTGAAAGGAACAATACTGAACATCCGGTAGTAAAACAGCGTAATCAGAAAGACTATTTCTGTAATCAGCATGAAGGCAGGGGTATAATCCAGTGGAAACAGGGGGTCCAGCACTGTGAGAAAAATAATATTCCATACCCAGGGAAATGCGCACCCAATAAGCATCAGCACCGACTGCTTCCTCTCAGTGCCGGTACTCTTCACTGCTTTCTCGGCCAACAACAGGATACAGATCATGATCAGCATATATGAGTAGATGGTGAAGGCCCAAAAGGCCGGGCCATCCACTGTCGTGACCAGGATAAACTGCTCTGCAATCACGTACGACACCTCTTTTCTGAAAAGGTGAAGCCAGGGATCCGTGATCACCGCTGCCAGTGTCAGAGCCATGCCGATGATAAATCCCTTTATGTGCCATGGCTTGATGAGATTTTTGCGCGCAGAAAGGTCTGCAGCCAGCATGACAAAGGCAGCAGGTAGAACAGAGATTCCCAAGAACTTGGCCTCATACCAAAAAAACTTGGCCTGCGGATCGATCACAAAAATATGCAGCAGCTGGCACATGCTCCAGATACTCATCCCTGCCAACAAATGCAGCATTGGGATAGCTCCCCGCATGGCCATGCGCCCGCTGACCAATAGAATCATGAAGATGGATAAGAACATCACCAGAAAAAGTCCTGCGTTGTAGAGTGCCATACCCGCCCCCGCTGAAAGTTTCATTATAAACGGTCTATACCCCGAATCAACAGAAAAAACCCGGAGGCTTCCGGGTTTTTAAAATTTCTTAGCTGCTGTGATTCTTCATGACATTATGCAGATACAGCCCAATGCTAAAGTTCAGGGCATCCTCGAACTTCCTGAGATCGTAATAGGTCAGCTTATGAATCTTGTTCAACCGGTAAATTAGGGTGTTCCTATGGACATACAATTTCCGGGAGGTCTCCGTGATATTGAGATCATTCTCGAAGAAGCGCTGGGCCGTGACAATCAGTTCCTCATCGTTGAGAACCGCGTTGATATTGCCGGCAGTATCCTGATAGAGATTCTCAACCGCCTGGAAGTCCATGTGGTCTATCAGCAGCGGGACCGCCAGTTTACGATAGGAGTAGACGCCGGTTTGCGGATCGTGGAGCATGCCGATCTCCAGGGCTTTGACGGCTTTCTCAAATGAAGATTTGAGATCCAGGAAGCTTTCCGCTTCTGTCCCCACCCCGACATAGGGCACAAAGACCAATTCGCTGAAAATCCCCTGATAAATCCGCCGCCCGGCCTCTTCTCCGGAAATCCTGTCCGGCTTACGGATCACCGCATAGCGGTGAGAGCTGACACGAAGCACCGGCTCCCCTGCAAAAAGGGTATTCAGGATAAACTCCACATCATCTCCGTGCTCCACTTTAATCTGCACCACCAGGACCTGGATATGCTGATACAGGGGTAAATTGAATTTTTTCATATAGTGCAGGAGTTGTTCCTCTGAAAATTTCCCTGAAAGGGATTCCAGAATGAAATCCTCCCGGGTCATCTCATCCAGCTCATCCAGAACCATGATGCCGATCAGCTTCAAAAGCGTTTCTGCCCCTGGAATGCCGCTGTCAATCCCGATGAACTGGACACTCCCTGTCACGCCGGTGAGGATATGGATCAGCAGGTTCCCTTCCCGGTAGTACAGCTGGTCCTGCTCCAGAGCGGGAACCTTTAGGAACTGTCCCACCCTGCTGGGCTCCGAGCTTTCCAGGATGTACCCCTTCCGGTCTGCAAAAACAACCGAACAGCCCATTTTATCTATGATTTTCCGAAACACCCGTTTTCGTTTGTTGCGATCCATGGCACCACCGTCTTTCTACCGGAATTGAAACGTCGCATCATCCATATTGAAGTTCAGATAAATATCTTCATTCAGTCGGATCTCCTGATCAAAACTGGTACTGAGAACCTGTTCATTATCCACCTTGGCACTCCACAGGATAATGCCTTCATGGACCTCCTTGGAGGATACCCTGCCCTTCAGGGCATGGAGTCCCGGGGCTCTTGCGAAGCTGACACTGTCTGCATGGATTCCCAGAAAGCAGGTTTCTCCAATATGTCCATTCAAGCCGAACTTCTGAACGAGATTATCAGGAATCTTCAGGCTTTGCCCGGCCAGCCGGGCCCAAAGACCAGCCGATCCTTTTTCCAGGACGATTTCCAGGTGATTGGTGAATATATCCCCCACATAGCCGGCAACAAAGGGCGTTGCGGGCCGAGAGGTGATTGCCTCCCACGTGCCCATCTGCTGGAAATTTCCACGGTGCATGATACACAGCCTGCATCCCAGCTTTTGAGCGTCCCGGATGCTTCCGGTGGCATAGATCATCGTAATGCCCAGACTCCGGTTCAGGTTCACCAGATCCTTCAGCAGCGATTCCCGAACAACGGAATCCAAGGTGCTGTAGGGCTCATCCAACAGGATCACCCGGGGTCTGCGGGCAGCATACCGGGCCATGGTGACCCGCTGAGCCAATTCCGGCGTCAGCTGCTGCGCCTGTACCGCCAGAATGTCCGTGATATGGAGGAGATCGCTGATCCCTTGGATTCGTTCATCAATCATCTCCGGATTCATCCGTTTCAATTTCAAGCCGATGGCGATATTCTCGTATACCGTCAAATCAGGATAAAGGGACTGCTCCTTCGAAATAATGACGGTTTCCCGTTCCTGGGCAGAAAGCTGGTTTACCGGATCCTCATCGAAATAGATGGTCCCCCCCGTGGGGGATTCCAGTCCGGCAATCATCTTGATCAAAACGCTTTTCCCGCAGGTTGCGGGTCCCACCAATGCCAACAGTTCTCCTTCAGGTATTTCCACACTGAAATTCCGGACGGGGTTCCTGCCGTTTGAAAAAACTTTGTCCACCTGTTCCAGACGTATCCGTGACATGCTGTCTTCCTCCCAACATACAAGACTTTCTAAAAGAAGCCGACTCGAAAGAGTCGGCTGTTGAACATCCTAAAAATCTGCGGATTTTGGGGTTCTTGGGAAAGGGATGACATCCCGGATATTGCTCATCCCCGTGAGATACATGATGGCGCGCTCAAAACCCAAGCCGTATCCGGCATGCTTGACACCGCCGTATCTGCGCAGATCCATATACCACCAGTAGTCCTCTTCATGGAGTTCCATCTCCGCCAAGCGGCTCTTCAGGACATCCAACCGCTCCTCACGCTGGCTGCCGCCGATGATCTCGCCGACGCCAGGGACCAGGCAGTCCATGGCGGCAACGGTCTTGCCGTCATCATTGAGCCGCATGTAGAAGGCCTTGATATCCTTGGGATAGTCGGTTACAAAAATCGGTTTGTTGAAGACCTTTTCGGTCAGATAGCGTTCATGCTCGGTTTGAAGATCCAGACCCCACTCAACAGGATACTCAAAGGGGTGTCCCGATTTCTTCAGGATCTCAACGGCCTCCGTATAGGTGACACGGCCGAAATCGCTATTGGCCACATGCTTCAGCCGCTCAATCAGCCCTTGGTCGATATGGGTGTTGAAGAATTCCATTTCTTCCGGGGCGTTTTCCATGACGTAATTGATCAGGTACTTCAGCATATCCTCGCCCAGCTGCATGTTGTCTTTCAGATCGGCAAAGGCCACCTCCGGCTCAATCATCCAGAACTCAGACGCGTGCCGGGCGGTGTTGGAGTTTTCTGCCCGGAAGGTCGGGCCAAAGGTATAGACCTTGTTGAAAGCCAAGGCGAAGGTTTCTGCTTCCAGTTGCCCCGAAACTGTCAAATTGGTTTCCCGGCCGAAAAAGTCCTTGGTTACATCAATTTTCCCGCCCTCTGTTTTGGGAGGATTCAGCAGATCCAGCGTGGTCAGGCGAAACATCTGCCCCGCACCCTCGCAGTCACTGCCGGTGATGATGGGGGTATGTACATACACAAAACCGCGATCCTGGAAAAAGCTGTTGATCGCATGGGCGGCCAGGGAACGAACCCGGAACACCGCTGAGAAGGTGTTGCTGCGGGGACGCAGGTGCGCAATGGTCCGCAGGTACTCCAGGGAATGCCGTTTCTTTTGCAGGGGGTAATCACTATCGGACTCACCCTCGATGATCACTTCCGTGGCTTTGATTTCGTAGGGCTGTTTGGCATCCGGCGTCATTTCAAGAACCCCTTCAACCGTTACCGCCGCAGCTATGGTGAGTTTGGTCAGTTCCTTGTAGTTCTCCAGCTTGTCTTCAAAGACCACCTGTATGTTTTTAAAAAAGGAGCCATCATTCAATTCAATGAATCCGAAGGCGTTGGATGAACGGAGTGTTCTGATCCATCCTTGGATCCGCACCGGTTTCCCCGCAAATTTTTCAGGATTCCGAGCAATATCTTTCACAAAAACCTTTTCCATAAGGCCCTCCTGGTGCCGCTGCACATGGCATTTAAGTAGATACCGCTATTATAGACTATTTTTTTATGACCGTAAAGCGCAGACACCTGATGCTGTGGTTGATTGAATGACCTTGCTTGATATATACTGAGAAAATGATAGATTACATCCCCAAATCCGGAGGCCCCTATGACCCCCCAGACTTTCGCTTGGATTCTTCCCCTGTCAGTAATCACCATTACCGGTTTCAGCTGTGCGCTGATTTCTTATGTCTGGTTTTTCAGACATGTCCAGATCAAGGTCAATCTGATTGGCAGTGCTTTTCTGATCCCTTTGGTCGTCACTGTCTACGGCTTCATCTTTGAAAAAAATCTGCCGATGACCCAGGTCATTGCCCTTAGCGAAATAGCTATGGTCCTGCTCCTGATTGTCCATGTGGCCCTCCTGAAATACCGCGCCTCTTTAGAAGCCTCACTTTTCATCAGTCTGCTGACGAGCGGCGCACTCTGTATCGCACTTTCATCCCTTAACCTGTCTCCCATGATGCACCAGGAACTGAGAATATACCTGATGGCCGGCTTTGCTCTTACCTCTGCCCTGGTGATCCTCACCCGAAACACACCGGAGGCGCCGCTGACAGGGGGATTTGTGTTTCTCGGCATCGCACAGCTCCTGGCCCTCTTTGAATCCATTCCTTTGGTTGCTGCCGCTTCCCTGGCTTTCAAAGCCTACTTCTATTTCCACATGACCCGACTGCTATTCAGCATGATTCACCAGGAAATCATGAAGGAAGTGAAGGACGCCCGGCGGATCCGGAAGGACTTCAACGATGAGCTCCGCAAAGAAGTTAAAAAACAGGTTTTTTATATGGAAAGGAACCAGGAGAAAATGGCGAAGATTTCCCAGACCGATTCCTTGACAGATGTGCTGAACCGCAAGGGCATCATGGATCAGATCGAACGTCTGGTAGACGATCGCAGCCACAATCAGTTCTCCATCTTCATTTTCGACATTGATAAGTTCAAGAATATCAACGATCTCATGGGGCACCCGGTTGGGGACAAATGTCTTAAAACCCTCTCCCAGATCGCACGGGCCAACCTGAGGCCTGGGGATTCCTTGGGCCGTTACGGCGGAGACGAGTTCATGATCCTGCTGCCGGGCACCGACACCGACACCGCATTCCAGATTGCCGAGCGGTTCCGTCAGCAGATTCAGGAAACCGAAGACCCACACTTCACCATTTCCATCGGAATCGCCACCTACCCGCAAGATGGTCGGAATAACCGGGAACTATTGGAGCATGCCGATGCGGGCTTGTATATCGCGAAGGAAACCGGCAGAAACAGAGTTTCCCGAAGACCAGGAGCGTAGACCATGACCGAAATTCGAAAACAAGACTGCTGAGCACCTGAACCGAAAGCGATCGTGTACGACCGCAAAACTTCAGAACTCACAGGCAATGACCACCCTTTCATCATTGGGCATACAGAAAGCCCCTGCGGCAATGTCCCCCTTGTCGCCACCCAGCTCACCCCCCAGGACTGGCTGGGAACCTTCACGGTCCGTGCCGGTTTTAACCGGGATACTTATCGGATCGTTCCCGGACTCTATGGCGTTGGCCAGCCCATGGCTGAGTCCCCTATCCTGATCACCGCCAATTACAAACTGACCTTTGATGCACTGCGCCGTGAGCTTTCCGGTGTGAATGCCTGGATCCTGGTCATCGATACGCAGGGGATCAATGTCTGGTGCGCGGCAGGAAAAGGCTCTTTTGGCACCGACAATGTGATCCGCGCCATGGCCACGAATCGGGTGGACAAACTGGTATCCCATCGGACAGTCATCCTCCCCCAGCTGGCAGGCCCTGGGGTTTCCGCTCCGAAGGCGTCTCAAAAAACCGGCTTCAAAGCGATCTTCGGCCCCATCCGGGCAGCGGACATCCCCGCGTTCCTGGCACAGGGTATGCAGGCGACCTCAGCGATGCGGGAAGTGACCTTCACCCTGAAGGACCGCCTCACCCTGACCCTCACTGAAGTGATCCACGCTTGGCAGGTGGTCCTTGCGACCGCCGGATTCAGCCTGATTGCCGCACTCCCATACCTCGTCTCGAATCCTTCCCTGTTTTCAGGCCAGTTCCTCTTGAACTGGGCCGTATATATGGCGGCAATCCTCATCGGCACCCTCCTCGTCCCCTTCGCATTGCCGTGGATTCCATTCCGCTCTTTCATTATGAAGGGATACCTGGCCGCTTTGCCCCTAGCTGCGGTGGCCCTGCCCGGACTTCTGCCGGCTATGGGCATCCCACTTGCCTTGTCCGCTGTCGCCGGGACTGGACTCTGGCTTTGCGGGGCAACGGTATCCGCCTGGCAAGCCCTGAATTTTACCGGTTCCACCGTCTACACCGGCCACAGCGGCGTTCGCCGCGAAATTGCCCGGGGTGTTCGCCCCATGGCTTTGGTGTTCATCATCGGCTTATCGCTTCAGCTGTTTTCCGCTTGGTTGGGAGGCTATTGACATGACGCTGTCTTATCTGAAAAACACACCCACCCTGGAATTGGTTCCGGAAAACTGCACCGGCTGCGGCCTGTGCCTTACCGTGTGCCCCCGTGCTGTTCTCCAGGCAAGTTCCGGGAAAATCGCCATCACCGATCTCAGCCGGTGCATGGAATGCGGGGCCTGCATGACAAACTGCGCTTTCAATGCCATCCGGGTGGATTCTGGAACCGGATGTGCCATTGCCATCATCAGCGGCCTATTTAAGAAAAAGGGTCCCTCCTGCTGCTGACGATCCCCCATACGAACCAAGGCCCGATGCCAAGTATTCCTGGCATCGGGCCTTTTATTTCACATGAACGCTTTAAAATCCAACAGGATTTCTTCCAGGGGAATCCGTCCGCTGGGCTGTTCCGTGGCTTTAAACTCCTCATCCAGCTCATCCGGGTTGCCATAGCGGCCCATGGCCACCATCGCAATCACATCGTAATCCTCCGGTATCTTCAGGGTCTCTGTGGCCTTTTTCCTGTCAAACCCTGCCATGGCATGGGTCACATAGCCCCGTCGCATCGCTTCCAGAGACAGGAACCCCCACGCGGTGCCGGTATCAAACTGGTTCCAGCGGTTGGGTTTGCCATTGGCTTTAAAATTCCGGGTTGCCAGGACCAGCATCAATACCGGGGCTTTCCCCGCCCAGCGCAGGTTTTTTTCGCTTAGGAATCCCCGCAGAACGCCCAGGGAGACGTCATCCTGAGCGACAACAAACCGCCAGGGCTGCTCATTGAAACACGAGGGTGCCTGTCTTGCGCCATCGATGACCGCCGCCACTTCCTCCGGATCCAGAGATACCGGGCTGATTGCCCGGGGGGACCAGCGTTTTTCAATCCATTCCATCAATGGATAGTGATAGTCTCTCTGCGACATGCGCCATTCCCCCTTAACGGTTATCCATTTTGCCGATTAACGCCTCTGCCTGGTCCAGAATCTCACTGAAAATTTTCAGCCCTTCGTCGACGGTTTTGGGCGATGTCATATCCACCCCGGCAATTTTCAGCAACTCAATGGGATGATCCGATCCGCCGGCGGAAAGAAAGCGCATATAATCATCCACAGCAGGCTGCCCCTCTTTCAAGATCCGCCGGCTGATGGCCATGGCCGCACAGAATCCGGTGGCGTACTTATAGACATAGAACGGGGAGTAAAAATGCGGGATCCGCATCCACTCAAAGGGAATCTGCTCATCCATCATCACCCGGGGACCATAGTACTCCCGATTCAGCTGCCCGTAAATCTCGCAGAGTTTGTCCGTGGTGACCGGTTCATCCTGATCCACCAGCCCGTGAACTGTTTTTTCGAATTCGGCGAACATGGTCTGACGGTAAACGGTCCCTTTGTACTGTTCCATAAAGTGGTTCAGCAGGAATAACCGCTCAGGGTCTGATATCTCCTGAGCCAGCAGATGCTGCATCAGCAGCGCCTCGTTGACCGTGGAAGCCACCTCCGCCACAAAAATCTTATAATCGGAATTGATATAGGGCTGGGCTTTCCGGGAAAGATAGCTGTGCAGGGAATGCCCCATCTCATGGGCGATGGTGAACACGTAATTCAGGTTCTCCTGATAGTTCAGCATTACAAAGGGTTTGGAATCATAGGTGCCCCAGGAGTAGGCGCCGCTGGTCTTGCCCGGCGTCTCATAAATATCAATCCATCGGTTTTCAAAGCCTTCTTTCAGGATGGCCCCATAAGCTTCTCCCAAGGGAGACAGCCCTGCCTGAACCAATGATACCGCCTCCGGATAAGGAATCTTCCGGTTCGCTTCATGGACCAGAGGCATATACAGATCATAGAAGCCCAGGGTTTCCAGTTTCAGCATCCGGCACCGGATATCCACATACCGGTGCAACGTAGGGCGATTGCTATGAATCGCTTCAATCAGGCCATCATATACGGCTTCCGGGACATGGTCATCATCCAGACCCATGGCCAGAACGGAATCATAGTTCCGAGCCTTTGCATAGAAGGTATCTTTTTTAAAAGCGGAGATCAGGGTGGTGCCAATCGTATTCTTCAGGGCTTTATACGCATTGTACAGGGCTTCATAGGCCGCTTTTCGCACCGCCCGGTCCGGAGACTCCATAAAGCTGACATAATTCCCCTTGGTCAGCTCCACTTCTTCTCCCTGTTCATTCCTGATTTTTCCGAACTGAAGATCCGCGTTGTTCATCATGGAGAAGATGTTCCGCGGCGCAGCCGCCAATTCTCCAGACATGGCCAGGAGGCGCTCCTCCGCTGACGAAAGGGTATGCTCCTTGCGGCGCAGAAGATCCGTTATGTGGAACCGGTAATCCTTCAGCAGCTCCGATGTCATCAGTTTCTTCAAATGCTTTTCATCCGCCGCCAGCAGTTCCGGCACAAAAAAACTGATGGCGCTGTCCGCCCGGATCGAGGCCCCGGCAGCCCTGTCATACAAGGCCTGGCGCTCTGGAATCCGGTTATCTTCGTCCTTCTTCATCCGGGCATAGGTGTATAGATTAGCGGAAATCCGCCAGATTGCGTCACGGAGCTCCAGGCCAGACAACAAATCCTGGACGGAGTCCGTCAAATGTCCGGACGCTTTCCCGATTTCCGTCAGCAAGCTCTCAAGCCTGTCAAAATCCGATTCCAGAACGGTCATCCCTGGATACATTTCGTCTACGGACCAGGTTTCCCGTTCACTTAAGGTGCTTCTCTCTCTGGGTTCCAACTGATCACCTCCCGATGATTGCTTTCATTGCCTCTACGACGGCATCAACATCTCTCCGGCTCACGCCATGGTTGGTCACAAAACGGTATTCCCCGTCTTCAAGGCCATTCACTTTTATTTGGGCTTTGAGGAGTCCTGCCACCAGTTCCTGCTCACCAATAATGGATTCCGGCAAGGTGAAGAACACCATATTGATCGCCAGCCTGTCCCGCAGGACGCGAAGCCCCTCGATCTCTTCCAAACGGTCCGCCATATAGCGGGCATTGGTATGATCTTCGGCCAGCCGCCCCGGCATCTCCGTCAGCGCAATGATTCCCGCCGCCGCAAGAATCCCAGCCTGGCGCAAGCCGCCGCCCATCAGCTTTCTATTCTTCCGCGCTTTTCTGATGAAGGATTCTGATCCCACCAGGACAGAACCCACCGGTGCACACAACCCCTTGGAAAGGCAGACATTGACCGAATCCGCACAAGCCGCCAGTTTCACCACCGGAACTCCCAGCGCTGCAGCGGCGTTGAAAATACGCGCACCGTCCAAATGAACCGGAATACCCGATGACAAAGCCACCGCATGAATATCCTTCATATTCTCATAGCTGACCACTTTCCCGCCGGAATGAGCATTCTCAATACAAATCAACCCGGTATCCGGATAATGGATATCCTCGTGCCGAATCATGGATTTAAGCAGCATGGGGTCCATCGTCCCGCCATCCGTAGGGACCGACCGGGTCTGAACGCCGGACAGCACCGCGGCGGCGCCCACTTCATGCATCATGATATGGCAATCTGACCCAACCAAGATTTCATCTCCGCGCCGGGTGTGGGTCATAATGGCCACCTGGTTTCCAAAGGTCCCGGAAGGCACGAACATGCCCGCCTCTTTTCCAAGAATCTCAGCCGCCAGCTTTTCAAGCCGGTTTACCGTGGGGTCGTCCCCATAAACGTCATCCCCAACCTCCGCTGCCGCCATGGCCTTTCTCATGGCTTCAGTGGGGTGTGTCACGGTATCACTGCGCAGATCTGTCCATTTCATAGGGTCCTCCAGGATTCTTATTTTATGCTTTCGGTTCTCTTCTCTCTATTGTAATTCACTTTCATTCCGGTGACTATTCCGATTTCCCCGAATTTCATCGCATCCGGAGTGCGCTTCCTCAAAAGAGTATTTTTATGCGGTCAAATCAACTGAATTTTATAGATTTATTGGTTATAATGACTTTATGGCTTGCGCCGGTCCGAATCGGAAAGGGGGCACGTCATCGCCACCTTCCTCGACACCCACTCATCCGACACGCGCTTTTTCAGCATCACAAAACCTTAAACACCTTCTTATTGGCTGATATGTTTTTATCGATTTCATTTATTTTTTGTGAAAACGGTTTCATACTCTTTATCCCCCTTTACTTCGAGTGGTTATTTGTTATAATGGACACATGAGTTTCAACAAGCGCAGAAAGTGAATATATATACATTGTGCGCATAAATATGCGGAGGTGTCTTATGAACAATCTGATCCATATCGTTCCCAAGGAAATGCATACCCCGAAGAAATTAGAAGAGCTTCTGAAAAACCATCCGGAAATCAAGTTCCTGTCCCTGGTCGCAGTCGATCTAGGCAACAACCACACCGACGAGAAGATCCCCGTGGAAATGGTCATTGACAGTACCGATAAGTTCTTGAAAACAGGCGTCCAAACCGATGGCTCCAGTGTATACCTGCCTCGCATCGCCGATATCAACAACGCCAAGGTAGACCTTGTGCCCGATTTGAAGGTTCGCTGGTTCGTTGACTACAATTATGACTATATCCTTCCCGAAACGGGCATGCCCGTGGGCACCCTGATCATCCCCGCTTATCTGATGCACGATGGGAAGCTGGTGGATTCCAGAGCAATTCTCCAAAACGCAGAGCGCTGTATGGATAAAGAGACGAAGAAACTCTTCAAGAAATACCCCGACCTCTGCAAGGAATTCGGCATCAGCTCCGCCGAAGATATCGAACGGATCGTTCTTACCTCCGCCACCGAGCTGGAGTTCTGGGTCAGTACCCCGGATTACAAATCCGATACCGAAAAGCTCTCCGCTTCACAAGCCTTGAAGGAGCAATACTGGAAACGAACCGTGGGCCCCGTCCGATCCGCTCTTGAAGAAGCCCTGATCCACCTCAACCGGTTGGGCCTCGAAGCCGAAATGGGCCACAAAGAAGTTGGCGGCGTCCCTTCAAAGCTTTCCGGCAGCAATGTTTACACACACATCATGGAGCAATTGGAAATCGATTGGAAATATGACGAAGCGCTTCAATCTGCGGATAACGAGATGTTTGCAAAAGATTACATCAGCGATATCTTCCACAAGCACGGCCTGAAAATCACCTTCAACGCCAAACCAATTGAAGGCGTAGCCGGCAGCGGCGAACACCACCATGTAGGCGTGGCCATGAAACTGAAAAACGGCAAGCTCATCAACCTCTTCGCCCCCGCCGACAACAAGCGGCAATACCTCAGCAGCCTGGGATTCGGCGCCTTTATGGGCATGCTGAAGAACTACGAGGTTATCAACCCCTTCGTCACCAGCACCAATGATGCCTTTAACCGCCTCAAGCCTGGTTTTGAAGCGCCCGTCTGTATCGTAGGCTCCCTGGGTCACTCAGTCGAAGTCCCCACTCGGAACAGGACTGTCCTGTGCGGTTTGGTCCGCGATCTTGACAGCCCGCTTTCAACCCGCTTCGAACTCCGTTCCCCTAATCCAAACACCAACTCCTATCTGGCCATTGCCGCTGTCTATCTGGCCATGCTGGATGGTATGGAGGCTGCAGCAAAATCCGGCAAGTCCGCCGATGACCTCGAAAGAGAATTCAGCAAAAAAGCCGGCGAGCCCAGCTTCTATCTGGAAAAAGATCGTCAATACCGTTCAGAGGAAGATGTTTTCGACGACTTCACCGCCGAGGAACGGGATGCCCTCTTTGGCAAGCCCCCCACAACCGTCTGGGAAAACATTCGTTCCCTGCAAACCTGCGTGGATAAGCGCAAGGTCCTCAACCGTTGCGATGTATTCCCCGAGGCCATCATCGAATCCTACGAGCTCTCCATCCTGGCTAAGTGGACCAACGAAGTCGCTACGCGGATCATTCCCAAGAACATGGAAGTGGTTCGAGACGCCGCCAAGCTTCACAGCAACGACATGGAAAACGTGGCCGACCTGGACGTTGTCATGTGGGAAAAAATCAACAGCCTGCGCCTTTATCTGATGAAGGACAGCCTGACCAAGCAATCCCTGTTCACACGGATCCGCGAGGCAGTCGATTCCGGAAACTACGATGAAGTCTCCGAAATGCAGATCGAGATGATGCAGGAAGTCCAGAAGCTCACTGAGCTTTATGCTGAATACCGTCGCAACCTTTTCATCAACTGATAAAAAAGCGTTGTCGCATACCAGGGTTGATTCTTCGGGATCAGCCCTTCCTTTTCGTCACATTCTGGCATTCCCTTTAAAAGAACCCACGCAGTCATTGAATTAACTGGACAAGTGGTTCATAATAATGGGAGTGAAATAACGCCGGAAGAGGTGACCCATGGAACCCCGATTACTGACACCTGATTCTCAAAGAAAAAAATCCATCCTTTTTTTAATTGCCGCTTCCGTCCTGTGGAGCACCGGCGGAATCCTGATCAAGCTGGTCGACTGGAACCCCGTGGCCATATCCGGAATCCGCAGCCTGATTGCAGGACTATTGATCCTGGGATATGTGAGAAAATTCAAGCTGAAGTGGTCATGGCCTCTCATTCTGGGCGCCCTCACATACGCATCCACCGTGATCCTTTTCGTCATTGCAACGAAGCTGACCACCGCCGCAAACGCAATTCTGCTTCAGTACACCGCGCCTATTTGGGTTGCGATAATGGCCGGCTGGGTTCTAAGAGAAAAGATCCGCTGGTACGACTGGGCCTCCATCGCCGTGACCCTGATCGGGATGATGCTCTTCTTCCGCGAGGGTATCTCCGGCGGCAGCTTCACAGGGAATATCCTGGCAGTGCTCAGCGGCGTCGGATTGGCCGGTGTCGTTATTTTCCTCCGCCTTCAGAAGGATGGCGACCCCATCGAAACGGTTCTTCTTGGAAATTTGATCACATTTGTCGTCGCCCTCCCCTTTATCCTAACCAGCGGCGTCCCCTCTACCCGGAGCATTATCGGGCTCCTGCTCCTGGGCATTTTCCAGTTAGGCTGCTCTTACCTGCTGTACGCACTGGCCATCAAACACATTTCAGCGATTGAAGCCATCCTGGTCCCTGTCATCGAACCCATTTTAAATCCGGTATGGGTCTTCCTTTTCATCGGCGAAAAACCCGGCGTATGGACCTTGATCGGCGGCGCCGTTGTCATCGCCTCCGTCACTGCCCGTTCTCTCATCGCCGGCCATTATGCCCGCCTCCAGATCAGTCCGATCGGAGAAATCCGTTAGCGCATTTTTTTTAACATCATTTTATGGTATTATAAGGAGTGTCATATCACAAAGGAGATTCCTTCATGCTCAAAAGATTCGCCCCAGTACTGCTTATCACCGCTCTGATGATTATTGCAGCAGGTTGCCACGCATCCTCTCAAGAGGCCATCGACGCCCCTTTGAATAGATATTTCAACGCCACGCTTGCTCAGGATTATTCCACCGCTTACAGCCAGCTTTGCAAAGCTGATCAGGCAGTCATTTCTTCAGAAGATTTCACCACATGGCAGACGCTGTATAAGCAAACCGAAGAGATTAAATCCTTCAAACTCAGCGCCGGTAAAGACGTTAATAATTTCAAAGATCCCTTTGGCAATCGCTACGCCCGGGCTTCCGAGTTTACGATTACGCAAACCGATTTCGACCACCAGACCAAAAGCGAAAACACCTATGAATATACCCGGACCGTTGTGTTTGAGGACGGAACCTGGAAAATCTGTCGGGGCGAAACAGCCGATATCTACCAGCACCGGATTTACTACGGCTATACCACCCTTGGCGCTATGTACGCAAAGGGCAAGGAGGTTGCTCCCGACCCGGAAAAAGCCCTGATGTACTACACAAAGGCCTTGGATTACAATGCGTCCGATATCAACCTGTACTTCCAGATCGCCCTGCTCAACCTCAACGCCAAGCAACCCGCGGAGGCAGAAAGCTTTTGCAAAAGAGCGCTTTCACAAAACCCGGAAGCAGCTGCCGCTTCAGAGCTTCAGAACCTCATGGGCGTTGCCATGACGATGCAGGAACGCAAGGATGATGCCCGGAAGGCCTTCGAGGCCGCTGTCGAACTGAACCCCGACAACCAGAACGCCATCAATAACCTTCAGAACGTCAACCGGTAGCCCGGACAACAAAAGGAAGTCTCCAACGGAGACCTCCTTTTTTATTGCCCTAGTCTACCCCTTTAAAGTCCCAGCCCTGTCTGAACGCCTTCAGGTTCAGCTCCACGGCAGTTTGGGGGACGAAGGCCCGGATTGCCGTCTCCCAGTGGGCTTCCGGCAGCTTCAGTTCCCGGCCCAGGATTCCCAGCAGCAGGATATTGGCCATCTTGCCATTCCCCAGGGCCTTGGCCTCCGATGCCGCATCCAGATCCAGCACGCGGTATTTTTCGCGAAGCACCGATCCGATAGCCTCCGGATAGCGCTCCTTTTCCATCACGACGGGGACCGGCGGCACCTCGGCTGTGTTCAGAATCACCAGCCCCCCCGCCTTCAGCATGTCGCTCCAGCGCAGTCCTTCCAAAGGTTCCAGACCTACCAGGATATCTGCGCCCCCCCGGGGGATATTGGGGGACCAGACCTTCTCACCGTAGCGGACGCTGCCCCAGATCTTGCCGCCCCGCTGACTGAGCCCCACGACGTCATTGCTCTTCACATCCTTACCGGCCAGAAAGGCCGCTTCACAGACAATCCGGGTAGCCAGGACCAATCCCTGACCGCCAACGGCTCCGAATAGAATATTCGTCATTGTCCCACCTCCTCTGACACCCGATTGATTGCGCCGACAGGACACACTTGGGAGCATACCGAGCAGCCCACACACATGTCGGGATGGATGGATGATTTCAGTTTATCGATCCCCTCATAGCTTTTCATCAGCAGGGGTGGGCAATTGGTGCGGATGCAGCTCCGACAGGCAATGCATACCGTCGGATCCACCTGGAATACCGGCTCCTTGATCTTGAAGGCCAGGGCGCAGGGCCGGGTGGTCATAACGACAGAAAGACCGGGCCGCTGGACGGCATCCCTGATCGCTGTCTGGGCCTCCTTATACGCGAACTGGTCCACCACCGTAACATCCTCAACCCCCAGAACCCTTAGCATGTCGGGAATGGCAACGGAGAGATCCGCTTCCGGGGTATAGGCGCCGCTGGCAGCCGTCGGCTGGCCTCCGGTCATGGCGGTGGTCCCATTGTTCAGGAGGATGACCGTCATGTTGTCCTCAGGATGCAATTGATGGAGCATATTCAGCATCCCCGTCATGCCGGAATGAAAGAATGTCCCGTCCCCGATCACACTGACCAGGGGTTCCTGTCGGCCCATGAGGCGATTGGCCTTGCTGAGCCCCTTCATGATACCCAGGCTGGCCCCCATGGAAATAATCGAATTCAGACATTCCAAAGGCTCCAGGACGGCCATGGAGTAGCACCCGATATCACCGATGATACTGGTCTTCATCTTCTTCAGGATGTCGAAAACCGGGCGATGGGGGCACCCTGCACAGAACAGGGAGATTCGGGGAACGGTGTCCATCCCTTTCACCTCCAGGGCCGCATCCCCCGCCAAAACCCCTGCGCTCTGAAGCCCCGACCGGATGGTTTCCGTATCCAGTTCCCCGGTTGTGCTGAACCACTGTTTCCCTTCACAGGGGATTCCTGCTGCCAGCAGCTGATTTTCGATGAAGGGCATCATCTCTTCAATGATGATGATCCGACCGTACGTTTCGTATAGGTGATTCAGCCTGTCCAGGGGGAGGGGGTGGACCATGCCCAGGTTATAGACACTGGCGTCCAGGTTCAGTTCCCGGTAATTATGGTACATCAGCCCGGAGGTGAGGATCAGCACATCCTTTCTCCCCGACGCCGAGGGCTCGTAGCGGTTGATGTCCATAGTGTCCGCCGCCAGCCTCAGCTGTTGGACCCGCTGGGCCAGCACCTCCTGCTTCGGTCCCGTGAAGGGAGGGATCATCCCATAGTCCGCCGGATTTTTCGAAAAACCGCTGCGCACCTGGACTTCCCGCTCACCGGTTTCCACCACGCCCCGGCTGTGACAGACCCGGCTGGTGATCCGCAGCATCACCGGCGTGCCATAATTTTCGCTGATTTCAAAGGCTTTCTTGGTGAAGGTCAGAGCATCTTGGCTGCTGCCGGGGTCCAGAACCGCCATATGGGCGAATGCCCCTAGAATCCGGTTGTCCTGTTCATTCTGAGATGAGGCCATTCCCGGATCATCGCCGGTGACCAGCAGGAATCCGCCGTTGATCGCCGTTTGGGTGAAGGTCATCAGCGGGTCCATGGCCACATTGACCCCAACGTGCTTCATGATCGCCATGGAGCGGGACCCGCCGAAGGAGCCTCCAATGGCCACCTCCAGGGCCACTTTTTCATTCACCGAGAATTCCCCATAGATTTCCGGATACGTGTCCTTGATCGTCTGCATCACTTCCACAGTCGGCGATCCAGGATAGCTGGCTGCAAGGGTCCCCCCCGCTTCATAAAATCCCCTGGCAACCGCCTGATTTCCTGTCAGCATCATCTTACCCATAGAGTCTGGTGCTCCTTTCCGTTAAAAAAGTCAGTTTCCTGATTACACCGGACACTTACCCTCAAATCGCATGGAATACGCTCAACATTCTGCCCCTGCATAAAAAAAATTCCTCTCCGGATCCGGAGAGGAATTTTCTTATAGATACATCGTATCGATCTTATTCTGAATTTCAGTATCTTCCAGGAATTCATCAAAGGCCATGTATTTATCGAAGAGGCCAGCCGGCGTGATTTCAATCACGCGGTCCGCCACCGACTGAACGAATTCATGGTCATGGGATGCGAACAACAGGGTGCCTTTAAAGGCCACCAAGCCGTTGTTCACCGCTTGAATGGATTCCAAATCCAAGTGGTTGGTCGGCTCATCCAGAATCAGGACGTTGGAAGAAGCCAGCATCAGCCGAGAGAACATGCAGCGCATTTTCTCTCCCCCAGAAATGACCTTGGCACTTTTCAGTGCTTCCTCGCCGGAAAAGAGCATTTTCCCCAGGAAGCCACGGATAAAGGTCTCGTCCTTTTCTGTGGAATACTGACGCAGCCAATCCACCAAGCTCAGATCACAGTCGTCGAAATATTCATTATTATCACGGGGGACATAGCCGCGGGATGTGGTGACACCCCATTTGAAGCTACCGCTATCAGGCTCCATCTCGCCCATCAGGATTTTGAAAAGAGCGGTTCGGGCCATTTCATTGCGGGCCATGAAAACAATCTTGTCCCCTTTATTCACGGTGAAGCTGACATTGTCCAGCAATTTCACGCCGTCAATCGTCTTTGTAATCCCTTCAATAAACAGAACATCCTTACCCGCTTCCCGCTCCGGAACAAATCCGACAAACGGGTACCGGCGGGAGGAAGAGGGCATATCTTCAATCGTGATCTTGTCCAGCATCTTTTTCCGCGCAGTTGCCTGCTTGGCCTTGGACGCATTGGAACTGAACCGGGCGATAAAGCTCTGAAGCTCGGCGACCTTTTCTTCCTTCTTCTTGTTCTGGTCCTTCATCAGGCGCTGGATCAGTTGGCTGGACTCGTACCAGAAATCGTAGTTCCCGACAAACATCTTCGCCTTGCCGAAATCGATATCCACCATGTGCGTACAGACCTTGTTCAGGAAGTGACGGTCATGGGATACAACGATAACGGTGTTCTCATAGTTCATCAGGAATTCTTCCAACCATGTGATGGCGCGGAAATCCAAGTGGTTCGTCGGTTCATCCAGAAGCAGGATATGCGGATTGCCAAACAGGGCCTGTGCCAGAAGCACTTTAACCTTGTCACCGGCAAGCAGTTCGGACATGAGCTTGTCATGGAGATCCTTCGTGACGCCAAGACCCATCAAAAGCTTCTCCGCGTTCATCTCGGCATCCCAGCCGTCCATATCAGCGAATTCCCCTTCAAGAACGGAGGCACGCATGCCGTCTTCATCGGAGAAATCTTCTTTTGCGTAAAGGGCATCCTTTTCCACCATGATGTCGTACAGGTGCTTATGCCCCATGATCACGGTGCTCAATACCGTATGCGTATCAAATTCAAAATGGTTTTGCTTGAGGACCGCCATCCGCATCCCCGGCGGAATGGAAATCTCCCCTTTGTTCGGCTCCACTTCACCGGAAAGGACTCTCAGGAACGTTGTTTTCCCGGCGCCATTGGCCCCGATAACCCCATAGCAATTCCCTGGGGTAAATTTCATTGTCACTTCTTCGAACAGTTTCTTGTCACCATAACGTAAATGCAGATCGGTTACTGTAATCATCTTTTTCCCGCCAGACAGCCCGACGGTTCCTCCTCTCAATCTATAAAAAGTTCATTAGCCACAGGTTTTTGTGTGGCCCGTTGGCCACACGTTTATAATTATACTCTTGTTTAGAAGGAAGGAAAAGATATTTTTAATTCTTATTCCCCGGGTCGGATTTGTGTCGGTTTTTCCTTTCATCCGGGTATCAATGGACCAAGGAGGAATGCCCCATGAAAGTGAATTCTGAGACGTATCAAAAGCCCTCGGATGAGGTTCTGCGAAAAAAACTGAATGACCTGCAGTACGCGGTTACACAGAACGCGGCTACGGAGCGCCCCTTTTCAGAGGGCTACTGGGACAACACCGCCGAAGGGCTTTATGTGGATATCGTCACCGGAGAACCCCTGTTCACATCCCTTGAAAAATTCGACTCCAACTGCGGCTGGCCCAGCTTCACCGAGCCCATCGATCCTGAGGGAATCAAGGAGCTGAAGGATCTGACCCACGGAATGGTCCGGGTCGAGGTTCGCAGCCGGTCCGGAGACAGCCACCTGGGCCATGTTTTCACTGACGGGCCCAAGGAGCGCGGCGGCCTGCGGTACTGTATCAACAGCGCTTCCCTGCGCTTCATCCCCGTCGCCGATCTGGAGAAGGAAGGCTATGGCGAATTCCTGGTGCTGTTTGGGGAGAAAGGCTGAGATCCTGTGCCAAAGGAGGGTGATCCCATGAAGAATCGTGTGAAACTGATTGTTGGTTTGCTCATCACGGCGGTCATCGCCGCCGTTGCTTTTCATTCCGTGCAGGAAATCCATTACCTCAAGACCTTTTACACTGGGAATTTCACCGTGACGGAAGCCAGCCTGGCCGCAGCAGTGGAGCTGATCAAGGTCTTATTGGTTGCCGGCCCCCTGGTGCTGGGATATGCGATATTCGCACGGTACGCGGAGTGACCCCCATAAAAAATCTGCCTCCAGGCATTTGATATCCTGATGGCAGATTTTTTGCGTGCAACCGAAGCTTTGATCAGTTCCGGAGACTATGGATGGGGGCCGGAATCCGACCGCCGCGATCGACAAACGCCTTGGATGAAGCCGTGTGCACCGGCATGATGGGCGCCCTGCCCAGGAGGCCGCCGAACTCCACCGAATCACCAACGCCTTTGCCATGGACCGGAATCACCCGAACCGCTGTTGTTTTTCCATTGATCATGCCGATCGCCGCTTCATCGGCAATCATGGCAGAGATCGTCTCCGCCGGCGTATCTCCGGGGATGGCGATCATATCCAGACCCACTGAGCAGACGCAGGTCATCGCCTCCAGCTTGTCGATGGTCAGAACCCCCTTCTCAACAGCGGCGATCATGCCCTCGTCCTCACTGACCGGGATAAACGCCCCACTGAGCCCCCCCACATGAGAGGATGCCATGGCGCCGCCTTTTTTAACCGCATCGTTCAGCATGGCCAGCGCCGCAGTGGTTCCGTGGGTTCCGCACACCTCCAGCCCCATTTCCTCCAGAATCCGCGCCACGCTGTCGCCTACCTCCGGCGTCGGTGCCAGGGAAAGATCGACGATGCCATAGGGGACCGCAAGCCTGCGGGAGGCTTCACGGGCAACCAGTTCCCCCATGCGCGTCACCTTGAAGGCCGCCTTCTTGATGGTTTCTGACACCTCATCGAAGGAGGCGCCGCGAACCCCTTCCAGGGCTACCTTGATGACTCCCGGCCCGCTGACCCCGACGTTGATGGTGGTATCCGCTTCCCCGGTTCCATGGAATGCCCCGGCCATAAAGGGGTTGTCCTCCACCGCATTCGAAAAAATAACCAGCTTGGCGCAGCCGATGCTGTCACGATCCTTCGTCAGCTCCGCTGCCCGCTTCACCACATAGCCCATTTCCCGAATCGCATCCATGTTCATCCCCGCCCGGGTGGTCGCCACATTGACTGACGAGCACACGATATCGGTTGTCGCCAGAGCCTCTGGGATACTGCGAATCAGCCGGTGGTCTCCAACCGTGAATCCCTTGTGCACCAAGGCTGAAAATCCGCCGATGAAATTGACGCCCACCGTTTTTCCGGCCCGATCTAAAGTTTTGGCGATTTCCAGCGTCACGTCCTCGCTGGAGGTCCCTGCCAGCATGCCGATCGGGGTCACCGAGATTCGCTTGTGGATGATCGGGATTCCAAATTCCCTCTCAATCGCTTCGGCTTCCGGCACCAGGCGTTCTGCACACCGGGTAATTTTCTCATAAATCCGCTGGCACAGCTTTTTTCCGTCACTGTCCCCGCAGTCCATCAGGGAGATCCCCATGGTTACCGTCCGTATATCGAGCTTCTGTTCTTCAAACATTTCCAACGTTTCAGTGATGTTTCTTATTGTAAGCACGTGTCCGCCTCCTTGTAGTCAACTCTACTGGCTCTAAACCTGATGCATGGCTGTAAAAATTTCTTCCCGCTGCACCCGTATTTCCATCCCAAGCGCCAGTGCACAGGCCTGCAGACTCTCCTGCAGCTCACCGAAACTCACTTCCAGAGATTCCAGATCCACCAGCATCACCATGGTGAAAATTCCCTGCATGATGGTCTGGCTGATATCATCGATGTTGGCCCCTGATTCCGACAGCACCGTTGCCACCTTCGCGATAATGCCCTTTCGATCCTTGCCCATTACTGTAATCACTGCTTTCATGGTGTTCCCTCCTCAATCAGATAGTTTGATTTTGGCCATAGAAAAACCCATTCTGAATGAGAATGGGTTTACGGAAATAGCACAGAAAAGCCATTTGATGATTGGCCTGCACTTAATCCCCTGTCCTTTTACCTGAGAGTTTCCCCACTGTTCGTGAGTTTCCCCGTCGGTGCTCTTAAAAGAGTCTCTCCAGAGGCCCGTCCCCGTACGGTTGCTTCCGCTTCCGCACGCTTCACCCGGCTTAACATGAATTTTAGTCATTATAACATGTACGTGCTCTGGGGTACAGGGCAAAACTGAGATTTTCACCGGAATAAAGTGCCCTTTGCCACGCAAAAAGGACGAGATCGCCTAGCAATCTCGTCCTCGCTTTGTATGACTTAGTCGTTCATTTTGTGCAGGAACAGCCCGCTTGCCAGTTTCGGCTCAAACCAAGTGCTCTTGGGCGGCATGACTTCTCCGGCATCAGCGATGGAAAGCAGGTCGTCCATGGTGGTGGGATACATGGAGAAGGCCACTTTCATGTCAACGGTGCAGCGACGCTCCAGCTCTTTCAAACCGCGGATTCCGCCGACAAAATCAATCCGTTTGTCTGTCCGTGGGTTTACAATGCCAAGAATCGGCTCCAGCAGGTTCCGTTGAAGGATGGATACATCCAGACGCTCTACGGGATCAGCAGGGTTAAAGAAGCCCTTCTTGATGGTCAATTTGTACCACTCGCCATCCAGATGCATGCCGAAGGTGCGGCGCTCCATGGGTTTGAAGGGCTCTGCGGAACCTTTCTTCTCCACAGTGAACTTCTCTTCGATCTTATCCATGAACTCAACTTTCGTATAACCGTTCAGATCCTTCACAACGCGGTTGTAATCCATGATGAAAAGGTCTTCATCTGGGAAAATGACCGCCATGAAGAAATTGAACTCCTCTTCGCCGGTGAAATTCGGGTTCTCTTCCCGACGCTTCAGGCCCACTTTGACAGAGGATGCGCTGCGGTGGTGACCATCTGCAATGTACAGGTACTTAATGCCGCCGAACAGCTTCTGGAGCCGTTCTACGATACTTGCATCATCCAAAGGCCACAGGATATGGGTGATCCCGTCCACGGAGTTGAAGTTGTACGTAGGCATGTGGAATTTGATCCAGTCATTGACGATCAGGTTGATCTCGTCGCTGCGTCGGTATGACAGGAATACCGGCTCTGTATGGGCATCACACACATCAAAGTTATTGATCCGGTCCACTTCTTTTTCAGGGCGGGTGAACTCATGCTTTTTGATGATGTCCTCTTGGTACTCATCAATGCTCACAGTCGCCACGATCCCCGTCTGAACCCGGCCATTCATCAGCTGACGGTAAATGTAGTAAATGGGTTGGCCATCCTGGATCAGCGTGCCGTCTTTCTGCATCTGGTCCAGATTTTTTCGGGCAGTTTCGTATACCAAGGGCTCGTAAGCTCCTACAGAATCGTCCAGATCAATTTCTGAACGGCATACATGCAAGTATGAGAACGGATTTCCTTCAGCCATCACTTTCGCTTCAGCCCGGTTCATAACATCGTAGGGCAGGCATGCGACTTTCTCTTCCAGACCCGGATTGGGTCGGACGCCTTTAAATGGTCTTACAATAGCCATGGTTTCCTCCTGATTATCTTATGCTTGAAAAAAATCCAAGACAGTTTGAACAACTTCTGCGCCAATCCGCTCTTGTGCCTCATCCGTAGAAGCGCCCACGTGTGGTGTGAGGGATATCTTCGGATGGTTCAGGATCGCTTCATCCTTCGTTGGCTCCAGGATGAACACATCCAGCGCGGCGCCGGCGATGATCCCTGCATCCAGGGCAGCCACCAAGGCCTTCTCATCAACGATTCCCCCACGGGCGGTGTTGATGATGTAAGCGGTGCTTTTCATTGTGGCCAGTTCCTTTTCGCCGATTACGGCTCCCTGCTCGGGCGTAAACGGAATATGCAGGCTCAGGAAATCGGCTTGCTCCAAAACGGTTTCAAAAGATACGAATTTGAATTCATCCATGCCTTTTGCCGGAATCAGATCATGGTAGATGATGCTCATCCCCAGGGCACTGGCTTTCTTCGCCAATGATTTAGCAATCCGCCCAAAGCCGATAAAACCAAGGGTTTTGCCATTGAGCTCCGTGCCTTGGTAGTGCTTCTTGTTCCATTCACCCTTTTTCATGGTGACATTGGAATGATGCAGGTGGCGAGCCAGTACCAGCATGTGGGCCAGAGCCAGTTCTGCCACAGAATCACTGCTGGCATTGGGGGTATTGCGGACTTCAATCCCAGCTTCCTGAGCGTAATCCACATCGATGTTGTCCACGCCGACACCTGCACGGATCACCAGTTTCAATTTGCTGCCCGCAGCGGCATCGATGACTTCTTTCCGAACCTTCGTGGCCGAGCGGACAATCAAGGCATCGAAGCCCTGCAGTTTTTCTTTAAGCTCAGGCACGTCGTAATGGTCTGTCACCACTTCAAAACCTTTTTCAGTCAGGACTTTAACCGCCATGCTTTCCAAACCGTCATTCGCCAAAATTCTCCGCAATTTCAATTCCTCTCTTTCTCAGGGGTGAAGCATCGCTCTGTTTCTCACAACAGGTTCGCCCGCCAGACTCTAGGTGGTCAGCGGTGCGTTAGCGCCAGGTTTTGCTATTTAAGGCCAAGGATCTCATTGATCGTAGCCAGAAGATCATTGATATCCTGCATGGATGCATCTGCCATGTGGGCAATCCGGAAGGTGATGTCCTTGTTATCTCCGTAGCCGTTGGCGATTTCGTAGCCGCGCTTGCCAAGCTCCTTGTTGAGGTCCGAAACGCTGATCCCTCTTGTGTTCTTGACAACGGTAAGCGTGTTCGACTCATAGCCGGCAGCAGGGAAAATATCGAAATATTTTTTAGCCCAGGCTCTTACCACATCCGCCATCTCGCCATGACGCTTGATTCTGTTCTCAACGCCTTCAACTTCAACGATTTGCGTGAGCTGGTACTCAAGAGCGAACATGTGGGAAAGTGATGGTGTGGAAGGATATTGATGATCCTTTTTAATAACAAAATCGTAGAGCTCAACCAAATCCAAGTAAAGTCCTCTGTTCGGAACAGTCTTGGCTCGCTCGTACGCTCTTTCGGAAACGGATGCGATGGACAAGCCCGCTGGCAGTCCCAAGCACTTTTGTGTGGACGTGATGCACACATCGATACCCCAAGCATCCACTTCGATTTTAGCGCCGCCCATGGAGCTGACGGTATCCACGCAGAAAATCACATCCGGATATTTTTTTACAACTTCACTGATTGCTGCAACAGGGTTTTGGAGGCCTGAGGATGTTTCGTTGTGTGTTACGGTAACCAGATCGTACTTGCCGGTTGCCAGCGCTTCTTCAACCATCTCCGGCGTTGTGGGCAACCCTGGTGTGGATGAGAATTTATCGGCCGGTACGCCATTGGCAACAGCCATTTTATACCATCTATCCCCGAACGCCCCGACAGAGAACACTGCAGCACGCTTGGCTGTACAGGAACGGATCGCCGCTTCCATCAGACCGCTGCCTGAAGTTGTGGACAGGACAATCACATTTTCAGTGAACATCACTTTTCTCATTTTTTCAGAAATGCCTCTTTGAAGTGCAGAAGCCTCCTTGGATCTGTGACCGATCTGTTGTGTCGCCATGGCTTGAAGAACATCTTCCCTTACAGTTACCGGGCCGGGAATGAAAAGCTTCTTTTGCATATGTACTTCCCCCTTCTTTCATATATCATTGCCGCCTGGGCGACATGACTAACGCGTTAAGCTGATACAAATCCGTTCTGCGTGCATTGAGCAGGGGCAGTTCCCTTCTGGTTTTATCCAGAAACCCCATGTCCAGTACACTTTCAACCAATTCCTCTCCCTCTCCTGCCTCACTGAGGATATTCCCCCAGGGATCGGTGATCAGGGTATGGCCATAAGCCTCAAATCCTGTGCTGCTCCGAGCCGGTGACGTCAGCCCGATGTAGATCTGGTTGTCCACGGCCCGACTTCTGGCCAACAGGTGCCAGTGTGCCGGTCCAGTGACAGTGTTGAATGCCGCCGGAACCAGAATGATCCGAGCCCCCTGGAGTGCCATCAGTCTGAACAACTCTGGGAAGCGGATATCAAAACAGATAGCGACGCCGATGCGACCAACCGGTGTATCGAACACGGTGATCTCATTACCCCGACTCAGGGTATCCGATTCCTTGAAACTGAATTCCCCTTGAATCGCTACGTCAAACAGGTGAATTTTTCGGTGTTTTGCAAGCAGCTGCCCCTGAGGACCAAAGGTCAGGGACGTATTATAAAGCTTACCCCTATCTGATTCCGGAAAAGAACCGCCTACCAGGACAATCCCGTTTTTCTGAGCTTCTCTGGAGAGCATTTCTGCCGTAGGCCCCTCCGCTGTTTCGGCGAACCGCGGGAAGAAATCATTGGCATAAGGGGTTGTGAACATTTCCGGCAGGCAAACGATTTCCGAACCCTGACTGGCCGCCCTGCCGATGCGTTCAGAAGCCCGCTGGAGATTATCTGCTTTATCGTCGGTGACAACCATCTGAACCTGAGTCAGCCGAACCTCTGCCATCGGAATCCCTCCCGGCTGTGTTTGTAAATCCATACAGCCTTCCTGTTCAATATACCAAATTTTTTAGCCGCTGACTACGGATTCTCTTTGTTGAAAAACCATGAAAAGACAAGAATTAAACAGCATGGAACTGAGAGCTCTTTTTTGGCGGCTCTAGGCAGAGTCCTGACTGAATAAATGAGCAAAGTGACCCAACATACGATTTAATAAAATTTGTTGATTGCTGAATTCTAATTAATAAAGCATGCAAATAGCACTGTACTACGGTGATGTGTTAAAGCCGATGCCCCGTGAGTATACACAAAACGACGCGGCGCTCCTTCCCTTTGGTTTCGTATTTTCCGGGTCAGATCAGTGACCCTACTGAAATTCAAGGAAAGACCGCCGCGCCATGACTGTATTCACGCAGACAACCTCAGATGCAGTTGTAAAATTACAGGGGACTAGATTTGTACAGCAGCCAGGATTTCCTGTTCAATTTGAACAACTTCTTTTTCAAGTCGGGTTACATCCGCATTCACTTTGCTGACGAAATCCGTATCTTTAATGGAAGAAAGATTGATCTTCACATTGTACAGAGCGCCCAATACCGCTGTGCGCGCCATCATAGCCGCAACTGCGCCATCAGTGACAGCATTGCTGTTCCCTTTCAGGACAACCGCTTTGATGGGCGCCATCAGATCGAAGGTGCTTTTCGCTACCGCCAGGGGAACCGCTGTCGCATCTTTCATGGCTTCCTGAATGGCAGCACTGCGGGCAGCTTTCTCTTCGTCCGTATCCTTTGCCATGCCATAAGCTTTCATGACTTCATCGAAGGACTGAGCGTCTTTGTCAATGTACTCCAAAAGCACTTGACGGCAGCTTGCCATTTTTTCAGAGATGACTTTCATCTCTTCTTCAACCTCAGCGTATTTTTTCTTGCCAATGGTCAGGTTCGCTACCATTTCACCCAACGCCGCAGCGATGGATGCAGCCAGTGCAGCGACACTGCCGCCGCCAGGAACCGGTTCACTGGAAGCAGTCGCCTCTACGAATTCTTTTACAGTCTTATTGATTAGCATTTTATTTCCTCCCGCGTTTTTGTTAAGAATATCATATCAGAGTTCTGAGGCTATATGTAGAACTCTTACAAAATCAGTCTGGTTTTCACGACGCGATCAGCTGTTCCTTGGCGAATTTTTCTGCTTCCGGTAGACAACCTGTCCATTTTTAACAACGGTCTCTGCAGTGGGCATAGCGATATGGTAGGGCAGGAACCGATAAGACGGGAATTCGTGGATCACCAGATCCCCTGCCTTGCCGATATCGATGCTCCCCACTTTATCTGCCCGGCCAACCGCTGCCGCACCGTTCAGCGTGAGAGCGGTGATGACTTCTTCGAGGGTCATGTTCATGTAAAGCGTTGAAAGGGCGATTACCAACGGAATGGATTCCGTAAAGCAGCTGCCCGGGTTGAAATCCGTCGCCAGGGCCACAGCGCAGCCCTGATCGATCATGAATCGGGCCCGTGCATAATGCTCCCGCAGACTGAAGGCTGTACAGGGCAGGCATGTCGCCACCACATCACCCTGAGCCATCGCTGAGATCCCTTCATTGCTGGCTTGGAGCAGATGGTCCGCGGAAGTGGCTCCCAGTTCTGCAGCCAATTCCGCGCCGCCTAACTGAACAATCTCATCCGCGTGAAGCTTCACCTTCAAGCCCAGTTCCTTGGCTTTATGCATCAGCTTGCGGGATTCTTCGATTGAAAAAACGTTCTTTTCGCAAAAGACATCACAGAACTCTGCCAAGTCCTCCGCCACAACCGCAGGCAAGGTTTCAGCAATCAGCAGATCAATGAAATCCATGCCCCGTCCCTTGTATTCAGGGGGAACCGCATGGGCCCCCATGAAGGTGGACACCACATCCAGAGGATGCTGCTGATTCACGGCCCGCATCACGCGGAGTTGTTTCAGCTCCGTGGCAGTATCAAGACCGTAACCGCTCTTGCCTTCCACCGTGGTAACCCCCAGAGCCAGCATACTGTCCAGCCGGTTCAACCCCAGCTCTGTCAGTTCTGCCTCAGACGCGTCCCGGGTCCCTTTAACGGAGTTGATGATTCCGCCGCCGCGGTTCATGATGTCCATATAAGGGACACCTTCCAGACGCCAGCCATACTCGTCAGCCCGATAGCCGCCGAAGATAAAATGCGTGTGGGAATCTACAAAACCGGGCAATACGGTTTTACCGGTGGCATCAATCACTTCATACTTCGAGGGATCAAGACCGGCCATTACCTCATCAGTGGTGCCAACCCGGGTGATGATGCCGTTTTCAACGACAACGGCGCCATCGGGGATTACCTTGAGTTCCCGCATTGCCAGACCTTTTTTAGCAGTGAATCCGCTGTTGGTGACCAGCTCTGAAGCGTTCCGGATAATCAGATTCTTTTTCATGGGTTAGTCCATGATACGGGTTTCAAGTACCTGGCTCATGGAGAAATCTTCAACGCCCAGGTAGTATTCAGCAGTGCGGATCATCGCTTCCATAGGAACCAGACCAATCACTTCACTGCCGATGATGTTCACGCCATAACGGCGGGCTTCGATCCGAATCAGCTCTAGTGCACGGTACAGAGGCGTTTTTGAGTAATCGGTCATGTTCATGGAAACCTGAGCGATGTTCCGGTCTTCCAGCATGATGCCGATGGCTTTACAGTAGCGAAGGCCGCCGCTGAGGTGACGCACATTTTTCGCGATCTTATCAGCGATTTCCAGGTTGCTTGTGTCCAGGTTTACGTTGAAAGCGACCAGGGGCATACGGGCGCCAATGGCTGTGATGCCAGCTGTCGGGTGGATATCCGTTCCGAAATCAGGATGCCATTTCGCTTCCTTCACCTTGGCTGCCATCCCTTCGAATTGGCCCTTGCGGACTTCTGCCAGGTTCTCGCGGTGGGGAGCGCTGGCTGCTTTTTCATAGAAGAAGCTGGGCAGCTGATGTGCTTCGTAGACCGCTTTAGCGGTTTCTTTTGCCAAAGCGATGCACTCATCCATGGTCACGCCCTTGATGGGGATGAACGGAACCACATCGGTGGCGCCCATACGGGGATGCTGACCTTCATGCTTCGTCATATCAATCAGGCTGGCCGCAACACCCATCGCAGCGATAACTGCCGCTTTCAAGGGCTCAGGCTCTCCTACCACGGTTACGACACATCGGTTGTGATCTTCGTCCCGGCTGTAGTCCAACAGTTTTACGCCTTCCTTGCCGCGAAAGTTCTCAACAATTTTTTCGATTTTCTCAAGATCCCGGCCCTCACTGAAGTTAGGCACACACTGTACGATTCTCTCCATGATTAAACCCTCCTGTTTATTGTTTAGTGTCGTTAAGATGCATCCATTATCTCACAGCTCACTACAGATAACACAGCACTTCTGTCTTACTTTTTGCATTTCTCCGCAACCGTCCGGCTGATCAGATCCTCTGCCACGCTGTAGGGGATGGTGATGTGATCCATGCCTTCATATTTATCATTGTACTCCGCACAAGTGGACACGGCATTCTCATTGCGGGCCCAGTTCCGTCTGGCCACGCCGATCATCGTATCCCAAGGCATCGCTTGGCGGATGATTTCATCAACCCGTGCACTTCCGTCCAGAATCAGACCGAATCCGCCGTTGATGGATTTGCCGATTCCCACGCCGCCGCCGTTATGGAGCGCAATCATGGTCATTCCCCGAGCAGCGTTCCCCGCAAAGCACTGGGTCGCCATCTCGGCCATGACGTTGGAGCCATCCTTGATATTGGAGGTTTCACGGAAAGGTGAATCCGTGCCACCGGTATCGTGGTGGTCACGGCCCAGCATGATGGGGCCTACTTCGCCGCTTCTAACCATTTCATTGAACTTCAGAGCGATATTCATCCGGCCCAGGGCATCCTGATACAGGATACGCGCCTGTGTGCCGACAACAAGACCGTTCTTTTCCGCATCCCGGACCCATACCCAGTTATCGCGGTCCTGGCCTCTTCGGTTCGGATCGATGCAGGCCATGGCCGCTTCATCGGTCTTCCGAAGATCTTCAGGCTTCCGGCTCAGGCAAACCCATCGGAAGGGGCCATAGCCGTAGTCGAACAGCATGGGGCCCATGATGTCTTCAACATAGGATGGGTAAATGAAGCCGTCAGTCTCATCGTAGCCGTTCTTGCAGATCCCCTTGATGCCGGTATCATACACCGACTTCAAGAACGCGTTGCCGTAATCGAAGAAATAAGTTCCCCGCTCGGACAGCGTCTCAATCAATGCATAGTGCTTCTGAAGGGTTTCATTGACACGCTTGATGAACTGGGGTTTGTCATCACGGAGCATATCCGTCCGTTCTTCAAAGGTGAGGCCCTGTGGGCAATAACCGCCCTCGTAAGGCACGTGGCAGGAAGTCTGGTCGGAAAGCAGGTGGACGGTGATGTTGTTGTCCACAGCATACTGCAGCAGATCGACGATATTGCCGTAGAACGCAATGGCACGGCCCTCTTTCTTAGCCATATACACGTCTGCTTCTTCAAACAAAGCCTTGGGATCGGCATGCCAGCTGTCTACCCAGCCCTGTTCATGACGGGTCTTGATTCTGGAAAGATCCACTTCCGCTACGATACCAACGCAATTGGCAATCTTAGCCGCTTTACCCTGAGCGCCGCTCATGCCGCCAAGACCGGAGCTGACGAACATGAAGCCCCCCATATCATCCTGCGTGCCCAGACCGTACTTCAAACGACCGGCATTGAGGATGGTGTTGAATGTGCCGTGAACGATACCCTGAGGCCCGATGTACATGAAACCGCCCGCCGTCATCTGTCCGTAGTTGGCAACCCCCAGAGCAGCCGCTTTTGCGAAAGCCTCCGGATTGTCGTAAAGACCTACCATCAATCCGTTGGTGATGATCACCCGAGGTGCGGATGCGTGTGAATGGAACAATCCAAGGGGATGACCGGACATGATGACCAGGGTTTGATCGTTGGTCATGATCTCCAGGTACTTCTTAATCAGTTGATACTGCATCCAGTTCTGACACACCTGGCCCGTTTCGCCGTAGGTCACCAGCTCATAGGGATACAGGGCAATGGCAAAATCAAGATTGTTATCGATCATGACCTGGATCCCTTTGGCCTCTGTGCATGTCCCCTTATATTCATCCAAAGGTTTTCCCACAAGGCTGCCCACGGGTCTGAAACGATAGCCATAGATGCGGCCATGAGTCAGCAGCTCTTCCATGAATTCCGGTGCCAATACAGGGTGAAGCTCTTCCGGCACATAGCGCAGAGCATTGCGGAGCGCCAATTCCATCTGTGGTTGTGTCAGGGTCAGTTCCCGCTTAGGCGCGCGTCGGTACCCTGGTTCGAATGCTGGATATTCCGGTAATACCGCATCCAGTTTAACAGTCATCGCTTGTCCAATTTCCATGTTTGATAGCATCATTCGTTCCTCCGTTCGGTTGATGAATCTGATGACAGCCTAACAATCCCTCGTCATTAAAACGTCAAAAGCCGGTGTCAACAAATTTAGTTTTGAATTTTGAAGATATTCTCGTATTAGCCGTAACTTTATTGGGTATATAATTACAAATGATGAATTAATCTCACCTGATGGAGGCACGCCCCCCGATGAATGAATATGTGCAAATGGGTTTGGAAATCCTTATGGCTTGTGTTTTAGGGGGGATGATCGGCGTTGAGCGCGAGAGTCTGAAGCGCCCCGCCGGTTTCAGAACCCACATCCTGGTTTGTGTCGGCGCCACTCTGGCTATGCAGACCAACATCTATCTCATGAATCTCTATCTCCACATCGTCCCCATCGATCCCTCCCGGATCGCCGCGCAGGTTGTCAGCGGCATTGGTTTTCTGGGTGCCGGAACCATCATCAAAGAAGGAGCAACTGTCAAAGGACTCACCACGGCAGCAACCCTCTGGACAGTCGCCTGTATCGGTCTGGCTGTCGGCGCCGGCTTCTACGCCGGGGCAATCATGGCCACACTGGCGGTCTTTAGCACACTCACCTTGTTCTTCAAGCTGGAGAAACGTATTTCAACCAGCAGAGGCACCATGGCCATCAGCCTGATTGCGGTCAATGAACCCGGCCAAATCGGCAGAATTGGGACACTGCTTGGCGAATACCACGCCTTGATCCTGGATATGGAAGTGGAGCCCCTCGACGATTACGAGGCCAAGATCCATCTGTCTCTAAAAGCACCCCGAGATATCACCGCCTCATTCCTGATAGCGGCTCTGATGGACCTTAAAGGGGTCCGTTCAATTTCAACCCCGGACAGCTGATGGAGGATTAACATGAACCCAACCTTTGATTTCAACCACATCACCAGGGAAATGGAAATGGATTCGGAAGATATCCTGAACCTGATGACGCTTTATCAAACTGAATTGCGCAGGGATCTCCATGAGTTAGAAGCTGCCGTTTCCAACCAAGAGTGGCCCATGACCAAAGAGAAGCTGCACAAAATGAAGGGAGACGCTGCCAACCTCTGCCTGTTTTCATTTGCGGAAACTTTCGAAAAGATGGAACACGCCTCTTTAAGTAAAAATCCCGATGTCCTGCGCTCCCAGCTACACACCGTAAAAGCTTTGCAGGAGCAATTCGCTGCGGATTTTCAATCGTATTTTCCAGAAGCGCCTACCCACTCAAAAGCCTTTCCTTGAAATACCGCTGCAACAGATTTGAAATCTCCTGGTTCTGTATTAATATCCCACTCTGTGGTAAAATAAGTTTAGGCGCTTCTAATCTGAGGCAGACGTCACGAAAAGGCAAACCTATCGCAAGATAGGGACGCAAAGCTATAGGGTCTTGGGATTCCTCAAGACAGCCAGCTACCGAAGGAGAGATGATTATGCGAGCTTACAGGCTATTAAACCGTTGCGCTCTAACCGTCATCCTATTGTTAGGAATGACACTGAGTGTTCACGCCGAATCCATGGCCACGGTTGATAAGACACAGGGCGTTGTCCGGGTAAGCTATCCGGTGACCGCCACCACTTCCATCAAGGTGATGGTTGCCATGGGAAGTCAATCCTATACCTACGATCTTCTAAAATCAAAGGAAGCCTTTCCCCTGCAGTTCGGCGATGGCAGCTATAAGATTTCACTGTATCAAAAGGTTCAGGGAACCCAGTTCCGGCTCCTTGATCAAACCACAGTAGTGGTCGACCTTCCCGATGATTTCGTGCCCTTCCTGGGAAGCTCGCAGGTGCTGAACTGGGCCCCTGATATGGTTTCCATCGGAAAAGCAAAAACCATCACCGCCAGTGCTAAAACAGACGCTGAAAAGGTGCAGCTGGTTTATGGATACATCACCGCCAAGATCAAATACGATTATGCCAAGATCAGCAAGCTCAAAAGCACCTATGTTCCCAATATTGAAGACACCTACGCTACGAACCTTGGAATCTGTTATGATTACTCGGCACTCTTCGGCTCCATGCTTCGCAGTGTCGGTGTTCCCACAAAATTGATCAAGGGATACAAAAACGATATCACTGAATACCATGCTTGGAACCAGGTGTACCTGAATAAGAAATGGGTCTACATTGACACCACCTACGATGCCGCTTTCAAAGCTGCCGGAGCCAAGACCAGCATGGCCAAGACCGATACCGAGTACCGTGCCGCCAAATTCTACTAACTCATGAAAAAGCCCGCTGCCTTCATAAGGTGGCGGGTTTGCTTATGTCGTTCACTTAAGCCCTCACAAGAAAAAAACGCCTTGGATCAATGGATCCAAGGCGTTTCTGGTAGAGTTGATCTGTCCTGCCTTCTATTTTTCAGCTTCAACCGGGTACAGCAACCCGTAGATCAAACGGGCAACAAAATTGCGGGTTACGGGCTGATCCCCGGCACTTGGAGCGCCCAGAGGAATCTGGGTATCCATCACCGTGCTGAAGTCATTGGCTGTAGATTTGAGAATTTTTGCAACCTGCTCCTGGGTAATGCCATTCGCCGACTGCAGGGTCACGTCTTTCCCAAATGCCTTGCTTAGAGCAGACGTCAGTTCATCGGCCGTCACCAAATCGTTTCCTCGGAACTGGCTCATCCCATTCAATGGCATGTATCCGTTGCCAATTGCCATCAGTGCTTCATTTCGATACCAGTTCTCCAACGGGTCCGCTACGACAACCGGCGCCGGATTGGAAACATCATAGGCCAAGGCCCGCTGAACAACAACAGAAAGCTCACCGCGGCTCAAGCATCCGAACATTCTCAAATCCCCAACAGGGTATCCGATGAACAGTTGTTTGATGACAGCCCCCAAGGGCACAGGTTCTTCTTGCAGAACCGCTGCTGGCGTCACTGCCGCAGTTGTCTTATGTCGCTTGTGCGTCGAAGGATCCTTAATGAAAATCGGCTTCACGGTGGCATCGTTCGCCATCATGATCATTCCGCGGTTACCTTCGCCCATCACCGGTGCATAGCCTTCACCCACGGTCCAGCCCCCAAAGCTGTAACCGCCATCAGGGACCGCTTCAACCGTAACAGGGGTCCTAAAATCATAGTAGGATGTTTCAGTGCCTTGCCCAAATTGTTCTTCTTTCACTTGCCCGCCAAGATAAATGGGAGTAGGTCCTGACACCGCTTCTACTGCCTGTGTTTCAGTACTGGCTGGGAGATAAAACTTTGGAGGAAATGGGATCCGCTTCCCATCTGCCGCATCATAACCGATTCCCACCACATGGCCACCCACTGGAACATCATAGGTCAGCCCTGGATCGAATTCCGGTACCGCCCTAAAATAATAGAAGTGAACACCCAACGCTTCCATTTCTAAGCTGTCTTCTATTTCACTTACACCCATGGCGGCCAGAGCAGCAGTATCATTTGACTGAATCGCTTCACGGATTTCCATATCGATTTTCATCAATTTCTCTTCTTTTTCCGCTTCTACCACAAAACCCTTCGTGTTCACACGGTATTCCCACATAGGCATAGGAGCCGCCTTAACCGAGTAATCCGCAGGGGTGATCGTATGGGTACCCCCACCAGTCCCTAACTTAACGTATTCCTGAGTAAGGCTGCCTCTGAACCACACCTCATCATCGGCATTCAGCGTTTTATAGCTGACAGTAAAGCTCTGGTTCCATATAGCGGCATTCCTGTCTTCCAAAGGCGTGCCATAAGGCAGGTGGCTGTAAAAAAGCCTGTCGGTTCGATAACTAGACCAGGGTCCGTCCTTATAACCATCAGAATCCGTGTTTTCTTCCAACAAATTGGCTCCCCGCTCCACACCTTTGACGGTATAGTGGGAAAAACCCGTGGCGCCCTGGCTGAATGCCGCAGACACCGTCAACGGTAGACTAACAATCTTAAAGGCACCACCGTTACCGAGGCTATAAGGATCGGAACTCCCGGAATACGCACTTCTGAGAGGGTTATCCGTCATACCATATGCCGCCTCAAAGGTCCATTTGTCAAAATTGTACCCAGTGTTTGGAACGGCCTGAATAAAGAACATTTGTCCTGGCCGAACATCAATCCCTTCCGCTGGCATATCCACGTATCCTGTTGGAGGGACATGACTATCCATGGCTGTCACATCGTAAACTTTCACGGCTGCCGGATTCATACTGTATTGAATTTTTCCGCCTTCACAAGCCTCCGGCAGAACCTTATAAGTAAACACCGCCTCAACACGCCATGGCTGGTCTCCAGCCAGTGTCAGCTCCGGATTCGTTTCAATGTCAGGTGGAAGCATCACGGGCCTTGGTATTGGCATCATTGTTGAATCATATACCTGCCACCTTGCAAAATTAAAACCAGGATCAGCGGTTGCTACCAGGGTTATTCCCCCTGGAACCGTTTCGCGCAAAGGGCCGTTCATTATAAAAGAAGAACCTTTCACTTGTACGGATCCACCAGCATATACTTCCAAATCAACTGGATATGCATCGGCTTCCAATTTCATCAGAGCCGAAACACCGGCTCCGGCACTTTCCATTGGTATACCTGTCCCTGTTGGATCAACAGGAACCGCTGGATCTGCTGCAACTACTGGATCTGCTGAAACCACTGGATCTGCTGAAACCGCTGGATCTGCTGCAACCGCTGGATCTGCTGAAACCACTGGATCTGCTGAAACC
>CAYRIO010000001.1:0-438298 GCA_964424355.1 uncultured Peptostreptococcaceae bacterium | reverse complement strand
TGGCACGGGTGATCATGGTTGCTGTCCGTGAAGGGGGCAGTGATCCGGAATATAACGCAACACTGAAAACTGCCATTGAAAAAGCCAAAGCAGCCAATATGCCCAATGATAACATCGACCGCTCCATTAAGAAGGGTGCCGGCGAGCTGGGCGGTCAGGTTTTCGAAGAGATCCGCTACGAAGGGTATGGCCCGGGCGGTGTTGCGGTCATGGTGGAAGTGTTGACCGACAATCGGAACCGTGCCGCTGCTGATGTCCGCTCCTATTTCAACAAAGCGGATGGGAATCTTGGCGCCAACGGCTGTGTCGGGTACCTCTTCGATAACAAAGGGGTGCTGATCATCAACAGTGAAGAGGCCCCTAATGAAGATGAAGTGATGATGCAGGCTCTGGAGGCTGGAGCGGAAGATTTCATCTCAGAAAACGGCTACTATGAGATCTATACCGCCGTATCTGATTTTACTCAGGTCCGGGACACCTTGTCAGCCGATGGCTACGCTTTCGAAATGGCAGAGCTTCGATACCTGCCGCAGACGGAAGTCCGGCTTTCCTCCGAGGAAGATGTAAAGAAAATGGAAAAACTCGTCGACCTTCTTGAAGATCATGATGACGTGCAAAACGTGTATCATAACTGGGTGGAAGACGAAAAATAACAGAATGATGTCCCGCAGGCCCTTATTTCGGATGATGCAGTCCGGAATGAGGGTCTTTTTATTTGGATTAATCACGAACCTGTGGGGTATATAGAAAGTAATATGAACAACTGGCGCATAATTTGACCCCAGCAGGAAGGAACGCTTATGGACGTCAAAACCCCTCACTTAGATACAGGTGCCGTCATCAGGATACAGGGCAGTGTGGTGGACATTCGTTTTGAGGACCATTTACCGCCGATCCATACGCTGCTGTATACAGGAAAAGACGGGAAAATCGCCATTGAAGTACTCTCGCAGCTGGACAAGCAGAGTGTCCGGGGCATTGCTTTAACACCCACTGAGGGATTGGCACGGGGAATGGCGGTCATGAACACCGGGGGGCCTTTGAAAACCCCGGTAGGACAGAACATCCTGTCCCGGATGTTCGATGTCTTCGGGAATCCCACTGACTGCCAGGATCCGCCCAGTGATGTACAGTGGCGCAGCATTCATCAGGAGCCCCCCTCGTTACTCCGAAGGTCGACCACGTCTGAAATTTTTGAGACCGGCATCAAGATCATCGATGTTCTGATGCCCCTGGAACGGGGCGGGAAAGCAGGGCTTTTTGGAGGCGCGGGTGTTGGTAAGACTGTACTCCTGACGGAGATGATCCATAACATGGTGCATCAGCATGCCGGGGTCAGTATTTTCTGCGGCATCGGGGAGCGCTGTCGGGAAGGCGAAGAGCTGTACCGGGCCATGAAGGAGGCGGAGGTCCTGTCCAACATGGTTATGGTGTTCGGGCAGATGAATGAACCCCCCGGGAACCGGTTCCGGGTGGGGCAGGCTGCTCTGACCATGGCTGAATATTTTCGGGATGACCAGCGGCAGGATGTCCTGCTATTGATTGATAATATCTTCCGGTTCATTCAGGCGGGGATGGAGATTTCGGGATTGATGGGACAAATGCCCTCCCGTCTGGGCTATCAGCCAACTCTCAGCACGGAGCTGTCTTTGTTGGAGGAGCGGATCGCCAGTACGGAGTCCGGCGCCATCACTTCCATCCAGGCGGTTTACGTGCCAGCGGACGATCTGACGGATCCGGCGGCCGTGCATACCTTCACCCACCTCTCCGCATCCATCGTTTTATCCCGTAAGCGGGCCAGTGAAGGCCTTTATCCCGCCATCAATCCGCTGAAATCCAGTTCGAAGATGGCAACGCCGGGAATCGTCGGAGAACGGCACTACGGCATCGCTCAGGAGATTCGGCGCACGTTGGCGCAGTACGATGATCTGAAGGACATCATCGCCATGCTGGGTCTTGAACAACTCTCACAGGAGGACCGTAAAGTTGTCCTGCGCGCCCGGCGTCTTGAGCGGTTCCTGACACAGCCCTTTTTCACGACAGAACAGTTCAGCAATATCCTGGGGAAAACCGTGAGGCTCCAGGATGCTCTGGATGGGTGCGAGCGAATCCTGATGGATGCCTATAAGGATTATCCTGAAAGCGCTCTGTACATGATCGGCGCGATTGACGAAGCGAAGACATAGCTCGGGAGGGCCTCATGGACCGCAACTTCATGGATCTTAAGATTCTGCTGCCGTACCAGGTTTTCATGGAGAAGAATGATGTGATGCGGATCGTTGCAGAGACAAAGCAAGGGTTCTTTGGGTTGTTGCCCCACCGTTTGGATTGTGTGGCAGCCCTGATTCCGGGGATACTGACCTGTGAAACGGAGCAAGGCGGCGAATTTTATGTGGCTGTGGATGAAGGGGTGTTGGTCAAGACGGGGAGAGAGGTCCTGATATCCGTTCGCAATGCCTTTAGCAGCCCTGATCTGGGCAGTCTCCGTGAAATGGTTGAAAAGGAATTCATGAATCTGGACGAGCGGGAAAAAAATGTCCGGACGGTGTTGGCAAAACTGGAAGGTGAGTTCATACGCCGGCTCACGGAGGCTCACCATGAATAAGGATCAGGAACCTCCGAAAAAAAAGGCGCATTCAGAGCTTATCAGGCAAATCGGCCTGAAAGAATCCCGAAAGCTCAGGGCTCAGCAGGAATCCATCCAGACAATTTGGTCGGGGGTCGCTATGTTCGGGCTGATTGGCTGGTCTGTGGCAGTTCCCACCTTATTGGGTATAGCCGTGGGGATTTGGCTGGACAAGAAGGTGCCGATTCCAGAATCCTGGACACTGATGCTTTTGGTTGCAGGGCTTTGCATCGGATGTTTGAACGCTTGGCACTGGGTGGCTAAAGAAAGCAGAGAAATACGGAAAAGGCAGGGGAAGAAGGATGAGTAATTTCATTTACCTCTTCATTTCGATGGGTGCGGGCGCTTCTTTGGGAATACTTTTCTTCTGGGGCCTCTGGCTGACAATTAAAAAAGGGGTCCATGCCCAAAGACCAGGACTGCTGTTTGCCAGCAGCACGGTTTTTAGGGTTTTATTCGTCCTGCTTGGCTTTCTCTATGTTTCGGGGGGCTATTTCGATAGATTGGGAGCCTGTCTGCTGGGCTTCCTGGCAGTCCGCTGGGCTATCTGGAGAGAGTGGGAGAAGGAACCTCCGCCTGAAAAGGAGGACCCCCATGAGACTAAGTCCTGATCATCTGATTTACTGGCAATCTGGTTTTTTCCAGATTAACGCGACCATCGTCAACACCTGGGCACTGATGCTGCTGCTCATTATCGGCGCCTCCCTGATCACCCGGCGGCTCAGTACCGGTGTGAACATCTCGCGGTGGCAGTCCGCACTGGAGATCATCATTCTGGCAATCCGGAATCAGCTGCAGGAGGTGGGACTGCGTCGGCCTGAAAAATACATCAGCTTTATCGGAACCCTGTTCCTGTTTGTTGCCAGTGCCAGCATCTGTGCCATCATCCCGGGATATGCTGTTCCAACCAGCTCCCTTTCCACAACAACAGCCCTGGCGATCTGCGTATTCATCGCGGTACCTTTCTTCGGTATTCTTGAGAGCGGGATCGGCGCTTACTTGAAATCTTATCTGGAACCGACATTCATCATGCTGCCCTTCAATATCATCAGTGAATTCACCCGGGCTTTGGCCTTGGCAGTCCGACTTTTCGGCAATATGATGAGCGGGGAGATCACCGTAGGCATCCTGCTGACAATCACCCCTCTTTTTTTTCCGACCGTGATGAACATACTGGGACTCTTGATTGGGATGGTTCAGGCATATATATTCAGTATTCTGGCAACGGTTTTCATCGCAGGCGCAACCCTGTCCCGGGAGGGCTGATCCGGAGGAGGCAATTATGGATACAACGACGATTATCGCGATTGTTTCAATTGTTACCGCAGGGCTCACAACGGCTGTCGGATGCCTGGGCCCTGCCATTGGAGAAGGAAAGGCGATTTCAACCGCCCTCAGCTCTCTCGCACAGCAGCCGGACGCATCGGCCACCATCACCCGGACCCTGTTCGTGGGGTTGGCCATGGTAGAATCCCTGGCAATCTATTGTTTTGTCATCTCCATGATCCTGATCTTTGCCAATCCATTCTGGACCCATGTCATTGCAAAGTGAGGAGGATACCCCATGTTGATAGACTGGTTCACGGTGGTTGCTCAGATCATCAACTTCCTCATCTTGGTATGGTTTCTGAAGCATTTTCTCTACAAGCCGATTCTGAATGCCATTGATGAACGGGAACGGCTCATCAATGCTCAGATCAATGAAGCGGCGGAGCGGAATGCTGAGGCTGAGGAACAGCGTGCCCTTTTTCAGCAGAAGAATAAAGCGTTTGATCAGGAGAGGGACACGCTGATGCACACCGTATTGGAGGAAGTGCGTACCGAGAAGCAGGTTCTCATGGATTCAGTTGCCCAGGAATACGAGGCGCTGCGCGCAAAACGCCAGGAATCCCTGGTGGAGGAAGAACGCGGCCTTCAACAGGAAATCGTTCAAAGAACACAGGATGAAGTATTCGCAATGACTCGGAAGGTTTTAGAAGATCTTGCTTCTGTGAGTTTGGAGGTTCAGATGACGGAAGCGTTCATCAGGCAGATTAAAGGGATGGATCCCACGGAAACAGAAAAATTGGTCCAATCATTCCATTCATCCCCCAAACCCGTGATCCTGCGCAGCGCTTTTGAACTTCCGCCGGAACAGCAGGAAGCGATCCAGACCATTGTCACGGATACGTTCGGCATAGACACGGCCGTGCATTTTGAAGTATCGAAAGCCCTCATCGGTGGCATTGAATTGGTAACCAATGGGTACAAGGTGCCGTGGAGTGTGACCGATACACTGACAACCGCAGGAAAGTCCGCCGGGAAAATCATTCGGGATCGGGCCCGCCCGGTGCACCCAGAGGGAGGCGCCGGACATGGAACCTCTTGATATCGGCCGCATTCTTGAAGATGCCTTTGCAGGACTGGGCGAGGCGCGGAAAGCTCCCAGCGCACCCCTAGCTCTTCGCGAGGTTGGCGTGGTTAAAACAGTGTCCACCGGAATCGCCAAGGTTTCAGGCCTCCCTGGCGTTGGCTATGAAGAATTGGTGCGCTTTCCAGGTGATTTGCTGGGAATTGCTTTCAGTGTGGATGAAGATGAGATCGGCGTTGTCCTGTTGGGAGAATACTCGCATCTTCGGTCGGGAGATTGGGTTGAACGGACTGGCCGTGTCATTGATGTGCCCGTAGGGGATACGCTTTTAGGCCGTGTGATCAACCCCCTGGGGAAACCGCTGGATGGTAACGCACGGCTTGTTTTCAGTCAGCGGCTTCCCATCGAGCGGCAGGCGCCGCCCATCATGGACCGCGCACCGGTCAATACCCCGCTCCAGACCGGCATCAAGGTCCTTGATGCCATCATCCCCGTGGGCAGGGGCCAACGGGAACTGATTCTGGGGGATCGCCAGACTGGAAAGACCACCATCGTCATTGACACGATCCTGAACCAACGGGATCAAAATGTGCTTTGCGTCTATTGTGCGATCGGGCAGCGCGCTTCCACAGTTGCCCGGGTCATTGCTGAACTGCGGCAAAAGGGAGCCATGGCATACACCGTTGTTGTGGTCACGGAGGGAAGCGATCAGCCCGGGCTCAACTACATCGCTCCCTATGCTGCGACCAGCATTGCTGAACACTTCATGGAGAAGGGTCGGGATGTCCTGATTGTCTATGATGATTTGACCCATCACGCCCGGGCATACCGGGAAATATCATTACTGCTGCGTCGGCCTCCCGGGCGGGAAGCTTTTCCCGGAGATATATTCTACATCCACTCACGACTCCTGGAACGGGCCACCCATCTGCGGGAGCATCTAGGCGGTGGGTCCCTCACAGCGCTGCCAATCATTGAAACGGAGGAGCAGAACATTGCCGCGTATATCCCCACCAATCTGATCTCCATCACCGATGGACAGATTTACCTGTCGCCAACCCTTTTTGAGCTGGGGGTTCTGCCTGCCGTGGATATCGGACGGTCTGTTTCCCGTGTGGGAGGGAAAGCGCAGCTCACGGCCTATCGGGCGGTAACCGGCGACCTTAAGCTGGCCTATTCCCAATTCGAAGAACTGGAATCATTTGCACGGTTCGGAACCCGCCTGGATGAACGGACGCACCAGGTCATTGAACATGGGCGCCGAATCCGGGCCTGTCTGAAGCAATCTGAATCGGAACCGGTATCGGTACCCGAGCAATTAACGGTATTGTTGGCCTTGACCAGCGGTATTTTTGACACCATCCCCCTTCATAAAATGAAGGACGCGGAAAAAACCGTTTGCATGGCCGCCCTTTCCAAACTGCCCGAAGCCGTTATCAAACGCTTCTCCATGACAGAGGTCCTCAGCGAAGCCGACCGGCAGACCATTCTCCAGGTTGCGGTCGATGCCCTGGCATCTTTTGGGAGGGATTATGAGTGATTCCCTAGAGAGCATGCGCCACAAGATACACGGGGCCGGAAATCTGGAATCCGTCGTCACCACCATGAAGATTCTGGCTGCCGCCAATATCGGACAATATGAAAACGCCGTCAGATCACTGGATGAATATGCCCGGGCACTGGAGCTGGGGCTTTCAGTGTGCTTTCGTGAGTTTGCCGCCGTACCCGTCGTTGAGGATGAAGGGCAAGTCGGCAGTCCGCTGATTCATGCCGTTGTATTTGGGTCCGACCAGGGGCTGGTGGGTCAATTCAACGATGTACTGGCGGGATTCGCATCCGATACATTGGCTGGCATGACTGGAAAAAAGGTGATCTGGGCCGTCGGTGAACGGATTCATTCCCGGTTGGATGATATGGATCTGTCTCCGGCAGGTCTTTTTGATGTGCCCAATTCAGTGAACGCCATTACACAGCTGGTGGGTCAGATTCTGATAGAGTGCGAAATGCATAGTAGAGGCGAGGCGCTGCGTCACTTTTACATCTTTCATAATCGTCCGGCTCCAGGGGTGATTTTTGAACCGGTCATCCAGCGGTTGCTCCCCTTGGATGCCCAGTGGCAGCGCACGCTGTCGCAGATCCGGTGGCCTGCCCAAAATCTGCCGGAGGTGGTTGGCCCCCTGGAGGAAACCCTTCGGGCCCTGATCCGGGAGCATCTGTTCATTTCGTTGTACCGCTCCTGTGCAGAATCCCTGGCCAGTGAGAATGCCAGCCGTTTGGCCGCCATGCAGCGGGCAGAAAAGAACATTGGCGAACTGCTGGATGATCTGAACCGATCCTTCCAGCATATCCGTCAGGCCTCCATTGATGAGGAGCTGTTCGATGTCATCTCCGGTTCAGGGGTTCTGATGGGAACCGAGGATTAGATTTGGGAAAAAACAACGTGTCAGCGGATGGCTTCAAAACCAACGGGTGTGCTATAATGTCCACAGACGTTCATTATAAGAGGAAAGCATATGAAACTTCGTTGGAAATCCACTCTGATCCTTATACTGGGTTCGGCATTCCTGTTCCTGGGCAGTTATCTCATTACCCGGAATATTTTGCTGGGCACCACTGAAAATATTGAAAAACAGCTGCTCCGCCAGGAGTCTGTCCGAGTCTTGAATCTGCTCCAGCAGGAGCTCAATGCTCTTTCCGGCACCACAGCGGATTGGGCCCTTTGGGACGACACCTACGAATACATGCAGGGAGAGAATTCCCCCTATATCAGCGAAAATTTCATGGTGTCAACATTTTCAATGCTGAAGGTGGACTACGTTCTGATGTTTGACAAAGAGCGGCAAGTCCAGGCGGCCTTCCAATTCAATGCTGATACCGGCACCATCGGCCCCATGCCTACCGGATATAAAAGGGAGTTCGTCTCAAAATATCTGGGCTTATTCACCAATCGCAAGGATCCCAGAACCGCAATCAATCAGATGATTGTCAATAAGGGGCAGGTTGCTCTGGTCAGTTCCTATGGCATCAGTGATTCTTCTGCGGAGGCCCCATCCCAGGGAACACTGGTTTTTGTCAGGATTATCGATTCGGCTGAAATGGTAGATTTTCAGTCTGTTCTGGATTCTACGCTGAGCATTCGACCGGTGAAGGATTACAATGCGCCGTTCGAACGGATGACGGTGAACAATAGGGTGACTGGATCAGAGGAATATCAGTATGATGTATTTGATAAAACCATTCGCATCATCACCAACCTTCTGGATATCAGCGGATCTCCAGCGGCAACCCTGACCATTACCAAGGAGCGGGTGCTCAGCCAACAGGCGAAGGAGATTCTTGGCTTCTTTGTTGTGCAACTGATTGCGTTAACAATTCTGGTAGCTTTCCTGAATGCAAGCCTTCTCAGGCGATACGTGATCATCCCGATCGAACATATCGGGCGTTTTCTAGGGCGGGTCAATCTGGAGGAATTGTCTTCGCTGCGTCTGGCAGAGGATAAGGCCCTGGCTGGCAGCGCCAATTCCGAGGTGGGGACCCTTGTACAAAAGACCGACCTGATGCTGAACCGGATCGAATCAGATGCTCAGAAGATAAAGCTCAGCGAAAAACGGATCAAGCAGGCCCTGGAAGCTTCTAAATCGGGGATATGGGAGTACCGTGCCGAGGATCGTTCTGTTCTAGTGGATGAGTATGCCTACAACCTTCTGGGAAAGGTTTTTCCAGAGAAAGTATTTCCCTTCGCCCGTTTTGAAGAGCACGTGCACCCGGATGATCTGAAACAGCTGCTTGCAATCATGGATCGATTAACCCTTGAAACCGCAGAATCGATAAATCTGGAAAGTCGGATCAAAGGCAGTTCAGGTAAATATCACTGGTACCTGATTACCGGGGATGTTATTGCAGAAAACCCCGATGGCACCATTGCCATTGTCTCTGGCCTGATAACCAATATCGATCGTCAAAAGCGTCTGGAGGACGAGCTCCGCTTCCTCAGCTATCATGACAAGCTGACGGGTCTGTTCAATCGCCGCTATTTTGAAAAAATGCTGAAGGAATTCGATTACCCGGAATTCGCCCCCATTACTGTGATGATAGGTGACATCAATGGTTTGAAGCTTACCAATGATACATTCGGTCATCCGGAAGGGGATCTGCTCCTCACGGCAACTGCCAAGGTTCTTCGGAAAGCCTGTCGGAAAACTGATATCATCTGCCGCTGGGGAGGCGACGAGTTTGCCCTCCTGCTGCCGAATTCCGATGAGATCATTGCCGAACGGATCTATGATAAGATCAAACAGGACTGCAGCAAGGAGCAAGTGGGGCCGATCCTGCTCAATATGGCACTGGGCTATGCTGTCCGTACGGATATGGATGAGGAACTTTCAATACTGGTAAAAACCGCTGAAGAGCGGATGTACCGGAACAAGATCACTGAATCGGAGAGTGCCCGTTCCAGCATTTTAACGACGATTCAAAAGACCCTGAACGACAAATCAATCGAAACCTTTGAGCACTCTAAACGCATTGCCGACCTGGGAACCGCTATTGTCCATCAGTTGGGTCTAGGGCCCGAAAAAATCGACGAGGTGATCCTGCTTGCCAATCTTCACGATATCGGCAAAATCGCTATACCGGACAGCATCCTGAACAAGCCGGGAAAACTCAGCGAAGCGGAATGGGAGATTGTTCGGAACCATCCGGAGATCGGATTCCGTATCGCATCCACACTGCAGGACTTTTCCCATATCGCGTTGGGGATCATGTCGCACCATGAAAAATTTGACGGCACGGGGTATCCCAAATCCTTGGTCGGGGACGAAATTCCCCTGATTGCCCGGATCATTTCCGTAGCGGATTCGGTGGATGTGATGCAGCATGGTCGCCCTTACCAAGCCTCTGTCAGTACGGAGGCGGTTATTGCAGAACTGAACCGGTGCAGCGGCACACAGTTCGACCCGGATATTGTGCGGATTGCGGTGGAAATTCTTAAAAAACGAAGTGACCACCCCGCAGGTTAATGCTATACTGATTCCATTGACACAATTCAGGAGGATTCTATGAAAAAAATACCTAGCTTTGAAGTGGATCACGAACGCTTACTGCGTGGCATCTATGTGTCCCGTAAGGACCATATCGGTGTTGAAACCGTCACCACTTTCGATGTGCGCCTCAAACGGCCCAATATCGACACAATCATCAAATCCAATGCGATGCACACCCTGGAGCATCTGGGGGCAACATTCCTTCGCAATCATCCGGTTTACGCCGATATGCTGATTTATTTCGGGCCCATGGGCTGCTTCACCGGGGTCTATGTGGTATTGAAAGGGGATCTTGAGTCCGTTGACGTGGTTCCTATGATGCAGGAGATGTTCAAGTTCATTGCTGAATATGAAGGCGAAATCCCCGGTGCAGCACCAAAGGATTGCGGCAACTATACCGATCACGAGCTGGCCGGTGCAAAGGCTGAAGCGAAAAAGTATTACGAAGAAGTGCTGCTGCAGCTGAAAGACGAAAACCTCCGTTACCCGGATTATACACGGGAAGGGGAGAAGGATTTCAATACACATTAAGAAGAATTGAAGCAGACACGGTGTCTGCTTTTTTTTGTGGCTGGAAACAGGTTGACAGATGGAAACAATTAGTATTATAATGATAATATCAAAAAGATTATAACAACACAGTGATTGAGAGGTGATTGACGGTGCATGCATTAAAAGCTCTTGAACGATTCAAAGGTGGGGAGATGGATGTATTACGGCACGAAAAATGGCTGATGTATCTGGCGGTCACACCGGAAAGGAACATTAACCTGGAGCGGCTTGACTCCCTTGATAAAATGGGAATCAACTATGTTCTGGGGTATGTTGAAAGGACACTGCAGATCCTTGCGGATCAGCATTTGAGCCATTACCACCAGGCTCTGGCTGAAGAAACCCTCAAGTGGGCCGAAGTGGCAAAAGGAGGACTTGCTCACCAGCGGTCGCTCTGGCGGAAAAAGGGCTTCAATCTCTTTGCCCATAACATCGGATCGGCACAGATTTTTAAGGAAATGGCGAAAGATCCGGATTCTGCCGACACTCGGATCATTCATACCCTGATAGCGACCCATGGCCTTATTGGCCAGTATCTCCGGGGCGAGGTGCCTCTGACGGACAGCAGGCCGATTTTTCAGCTGATTGAAGACGGCATCATCTCCAAAGAGGATCTGAGAACGGTGTTAATGGCATTGAACAGCTGTATCATCGGCGCTGTGGACCAAGACATCTGGGCAGAAGTCAGCAGGCCGGTGGCAGAAACAATCGAACGGGTGCTCAAGGGTTCATTCTCGGAACAAATGATAACGGTGGATCGGCTCAAGCGACTGAGAGCGGTGTCTATCCGCAACGGAGAGAATTTTGATGCGGAATGCACCAAAGTGTTGGCTGATCCCCAAATCGCAGAAAGAATCACTGCACTCTTGGCCCAGGGTGATCTCTGGTATGTGGAGGCGGCGCTGTATGATTTTTCTTTTGAGGAATTCATCAAGATTCTTCTGATCATCCGCTGTGGCCTGGGTGATAAGCACATCCGCCATATCAGCTTTGAGAGTCTGATGAAGGCAATCTACTACCAGCATGAAGGCCGCAAACGGGTTAATCTGTATAAGAAGCGGATCATTGAAAAATATCTGTCGTCTCTGAGCTTTGAAGACATTCTGGCAGGCCGATTCCGAAACAATCCCCATGTGGCAGCGGAGGTATCCTGGGATGCCGATCTGGATGACACCGTATTCTTCACCTTCCGCTTCTCGCCGGCTGGAGAGAAGCTCATCGATTTCTGCATGGAAGCGGAGAAGTCCGATGTGCTTTATGAAAGTGCCATCATCCTGCTTTTCGATCTGTTTGAGCTTCGCAAGGATAAATATGACCGTTTCTACGAAGAGGAATCCTACCTTCAGACCATGAATCAGACGATTGATCATAAGCGTGTGATTCTGGATTACATCACCGGGGACAGCATCATCGACATCGGCCCCGGCGGCGGCGCACTGATGGACCTGATTGAAGAGCGGTTCCCTGAAAGAAAAGTGACCGGGGTGGATATCGCTCAAAACGTACTGGATGCCCTGAAACGGAAGAAACAGCTGGAACATCGAAAGTGGGACGTTCTTTACGGCGATGCCCTGTGTCTGGACACCGTCATTGAACAAGTGCAGGCGGACACCATCATTTTCTGTTCCATCCTCCACGAATTATTCTCGTATATTGAATACAACGGCAAACAGTTCAACCATGAAACGTTGGCTGCAGCATTCAAAAGTGCTTTCGACAGCCTGCCAGCCGGAGGGCGGATCATTATCCGAGACGGGATCATGACAGAACCGGAGGAACAGAAGAGGATGATCCGGTTCCTGTCGGAAGAGGGTCTGGAATTCCTGAAACGGTATGCCCGAGATTTCAAAGGGCGCGAAATCCGGTATACAGTGGTTGGGCAGAACGAAGTGCTGATGCCGGTGAATGATGCCATGGAATTTCTGTATACGTATACCTGGGGAGAAAAGTCCTACATCCACGAGATAAACGAGCAGTTCGGGTATTTCACACCCGGCGGTTTCAAAGAGTTTATCGCTTCTACCCTGGGGGAAAGGGCCAGTATTGTGGAGTTCAGGCATTATCTCCAGGAGGGGTATGCCACCTCCCTGATGCCGCTGATTGAAATCAGGGATGAACTCAGGAACCCTGTGGCTCTGCCTGACAGCACCTGTATCGTCGTCATCGAAAAACTATGCGTATGATCAGAGGAGGGTTCCTATGTTTGGTTTCCGATTCATCAAATTTCAACCGTCAGAATATGTGCTGAAATACAAGAACGGTCGGATTAGCCGGGAAGGGGCGGGTATTTCATTCTACTACTATGCACCCACCACCTCCATCGTTGTGATTCCTGTAGGCAGCGTGGATGCGCCGTTCATTTTCGAAGAGGTTACCTCGGATTTTCAAACCGTCAGTGTACAGGGACAGGTTACTTTCCGGATTGTTGACCAGAAAAATATCGCACAGCTTCTGAATTACACGTATGATATCCGAAAAAGAAGCTATGTGTCCGATGATCCTCAGAAGCTGTCCCAGCGGATCATCAACAGCGTTCGGGTGCTGACGAAAAAACATCTTGAAAGCCTTGCCCTCGGGGATGCGGTGAAATCCAGTGAAAGGCTGGCCCAAGGCATTGTTCAGGAAATCCGGAACAATGAAGAGATCGGGCTTCTGGGTATCGAGATTCTGGGCCTTTCCATCCTGGCCATCCTGCCCAATAAGGAAACGGCCCGAGCGCTGGAGGCCCGTGCCCGGGAGCAGATTCTCAAGACCGCCGATGAGGCGCTTTACGAAAGAAGAAACGCCTCCATTGAACAGGAACGGCGCGTTAAGGAGAATGAATTCAACACAGAGATTGCTGTTGAAATGAAGAAAAAAGAGGTTCGGGAAACCCAGCTGGAAGCGAAGCGGGCGGTTCAACAGAAACAAAACCAGCTGCGGGAAGAACAGATGCATTTTGATACGGCACTGGAAGAAAAGCGCACCAACCTGGTGGATCTGACTGCGCAAAATGCCAAGGCGGAGGCCGATGCAAGGGCCTATGAGCTATCTGCCGTCATGCGGTCTCTTGAAGGCATCAATCCCGCGGTCATCCAGTCTCTGGCCAATATCGGCATGCAGCCTAATCAGCTGATAGCACTGGCGTTCCAAGGGCTTGCTGAGAATGCCGGCAAGATCGGCCAGCTGAATATCACCCCGGATCTGCTGCAGGATCTGATGAAGGGCAAGGAGTAGCCATGGACAGGCAGACGGAAAACAAAATCATCCTGATTACCCGAAAAACCCGTCTGGAAGAACTGATATCCCGATACAACACCATCGGGCAGGCACAGTTCTTCGTTGAAGGCCATGGGGGCGATTTCTCCGACTATCTCAATGAAGATTCCCGGTATAAGCAGTCGGTTAAGGACGCGCACCTCCAGCTGTCCAAACTGGGGCGGGTCCAAGGGGTTGATAGGGACTATGTTCCCAATTTCATCTTTGGAGAAATGGATGTCATCGTTGTTGTGGGGCAGGATGGACTGGTGGCGAACACCTTGAAATATCTTGATAGTCAGCTGCTGATCGGCGTCAACCCGGACCCCGCCAGATGGGACGGCGTCCTGCTTCCCTTCACCGTGACTGATCTGAGCCGGATCGTGCCGGAGGCATTCAAGAGAAGCCGGCCAATCCGAGAAGTATCCATGGCCAAGGCAACCCTGAATGATGGACAGGCACTGTATGCTGTCAACGACCTGTATATCGGACAAAAAACCCACGTTTCCTCACGCTATCAGCTCCAGTTGGGGGACCGATTGGAAAACCAGTCCTCCAGCGGTGTGATCGTTTCAACGGGTCTCGGGTCCACCGGTTGGCTCAAAAGCGTTCTGACCGGTGCTGCAAACATCATGCGGGAGCAGTCCGATCAGGCCTTTAAGCCCCAATCCTTGGTGTCGCTGAACTGGGATACACAGGAGCTTCTGTTTTCGGTCAGAGAACCGTTCCCCAGTCGAACAACCGGTGCCGGATTGGTTTTCGGCAAGGTCACGAAACACTGCCCCCTCCAGATCCGGTCCCAAATGCCTGAGAACGGCGTAATTTTCAGCGATGGTGTTGAAAGCGATTATCTTCAATTCAACTCCGGGATTGAAGTGAGCATCACCTTGGCGGAAAAGAAGGGGCACCTGGTGGTTTGAGCCAATATATCAACTTCCCCGGCGCCGCTCCAGCCTCTTCATTGTTGAAGGGGCTGGAGCGGGTGGGAGAGGGAAGGGTGAATTTATTTCCATGTTAAGGGAAGGTGAAAAAGGGAACGTGTGGAATTGTATTATGCTAGGGTGATGGTGGATTTGAAAGTGGGATAGTGTGTTTATTCGGCTGAGATTAATTAGCGATGGAGATAAGAGTGAGTGTCGTATACTCTGAAGTTAGGCGAAATTGGCTAAGATAAACTCTAAAGAAATGGAGATAATATGTACAGATTTAGAAGAATTGAAAACCTGATCGGGACACATAAAGAATTGGAGAATCAAGAGATTTACTTTTCTGATATGGCCTCTCTAAAGGACCCCATGGAGGGCTTTCGAAACTTCTATTGGGAAGGAGATCTAATTGTATGGCGTAATTTTTTGAGACACTATCTTTTTTGCCTTGAACGAGTAATTACATTGACGTATTTTATTCCTGAAGATCAGTTCCTCTCAGAGAATGACATTCCTGTTTCTGACGATGAAGAAACACTTCCAACAGAAAAGTATAGAGATATGATACATAAAATGAATGACCGTTTGTTTAGTATTGATGTTATTGGAGAATACCTTGGAGTATTATCAAATTCTAAAAAAGTCGATCGTGATGAAATTTTTATGCATCTTAAATTACTGCATATGATTGTGGTAAGCACGATAATTGAAATTCATTGGGAAAACGGTTTAACTCCAAACAAACCAGAATTTTCAGATATATATAGCAGCATAGGCAAATTTATAAAAACATACAAAACACTTAGTGCAGAGCAGCAAAAATTCAATGAGTTTGCTAAAATGGTATTTCCAATATCTGTAGATGTGGTTAAAGAACTTGATCTAATTCAAGCGTTTAACGAGGTAGGTATGCCGGAAAATCAGAAAAAATGGTTTGTTTTATCGGGATTTCCGAGTGCGTATTTGAACAAAATTTGCAACATGATATACCCCAACCCCTATGTAGCTTGTTTTATGAACGATTGTACAAATGCGGCAGTATGGGGACATTATGGTGACAGTCATAAGGGTGTATGTTTAAAATTTAGAACACAAGATGTTGATAACATTCCAGCGATTGACCTCAATTGTATTACTGGATTTAGTGGTGGCCCTAACGGTTCAAAAAATATTCATGGTTACCGATCATTCAAATTTAGAAAAGTTCAATATCAAGAGCAATTCGGAGATATTGATTTTTTTAAATCAATTGGACGCATACCCATAAAACAGTTAATGTCGCAATGGTACTCTGACTCAGAAGGTCACATAAGCCAATGTGCCCAGCACTTGAAGAATGAAGATCTTCAAAGTGAATGGCGCAAACGTTACTGGGGGAACTTTGAATGCGATCTTTTTATAAAATGGAAGGATTGGGAATACGAAAATGAGCATAGGCTGATTCTATATAGTTCACTTCAAGCATTCGAACGACCTGAGGACCGTAAACTGAAATACAAATTTGAAGATCTTGAAGCAATCATTTTTGGAGCAAGAACAAAGACGGAAGACAAAATTAAAATCATGAAAATCATTCATAGCAAATGCAAAGAGAATAATAGAAATGATTTTACTTTTTATCAAGCTGATACCCAAGTGTCTTCAGGATCTATGAAGCTTACTAAAATGAATCTATTGAAATTCGAGTAGCAAAAGCACCAACTTCGCCTAAACCAGCTAACTGCTGTCAACAAGAATCTTCATTTCACGCTTTTTCTCACGCCAAACAGACCTTCTTTTGAAGGCCTGAAAATCAAACAGGGTATCAGAATACTACCTCACTTCAAAGGGGTTTCCTGATTTCATAATACCGAACACCATACATAAAAGCTTATGAGAGGCTGCAATCAAGGCTACTTTGTGGGATTTGCCATGGCTCTTTTTCAGGTCATAGAAGCTACGAATCACCGGGTTTACAGGCATGCCTTTTCTATCAGCTATTCCAACAAAATCAGCCTAATACAAGGCTTTCCGCAAGTAGGGAGAACCCTGTTTTGAGATGCGATTATTCCTAGTGGTGAACTTTCCAGACTAGAAAACCGCTGGATCAAGTCCCGCATAGGCTACCAACTTAGATATCGCCGTTATTGTAATATAGATAAACAAAGAAGGTTAGGTCAACTTTAACGGTCTTTACAATAGTATAACCAAAACGTATAATTGTTATACCAATGTAAAGGTTGATAGGGTGATGATCATGAATTATGAAAACAATCTCAGGGAGCTCATTCGCTCTAAGGATGGGATGATCCTGACTAAGGATGTAGAAAAGGCCGGTATTCCAAGGCAGTACCTAGCTATTCTCGTTCAAAAAAAAGAACTGGAACGGGTGGCCCAGGGCGTATACTTGACTCCGGAAACCTTTATGGATGAAATGTACTGTATTCAGGTCCGTTCGGGAAAAGTTGTTTTTTCTGCGGAGACCGCACTGTACATTCATGATTTGACTGACCGAGATCCGCTGGTCTATTCAGTCACGGTTCCAAGGGGTTATTCAACCAATCGGTTGAGAGAAACAGGGGTTGTCGTAACGACGGTGAAGGAAGATCTTTATGGAATTGGGTTGACGACAGCCAAAACAGTTCACGGCAGAACGATCAAGGTCTATGACGTCGAGCGGACCATTTGCGATATCGTCAGGAATAGAAACAAGATGGATAAGGATATGTTCTATGTGGCTTTGAAGCGTTACTCTGCAAGGAAGGACAAAAATCTGAACCGGCTGATGCAGTATGCAGAACAATTTGGAATCGAGGACCGGGTGAGGGAGTATATGGAGGGATTATTGGCATGACGGCCACGCAAATAAAGGATCTTCTGAACAATATGTCTAAAAAAACGGGTGTCTCCGTGCAGATTTTGCAGAGACATTTTATGATTGAACGTCTGTTGGAGAGGATTTCTCTGTCCGAGTATAAAGACAATTTTATTCTTAAGGGCGGCATTTTAGTGGCCGCAATTGTGGGAGTGCATTCAAGATCCACCATGGATTTAGATGCATCCATAAAAAACACATCCCTTACAGAGGACAGCATACAGCGTATTTTCGAGAGCCTTGCGGCCATGGATATAGGTGATGATATTCAGATGGTGATCAAGGATGTACAGGAGATTCGTGAGGAATTCGAATACAGCTGTTTTAGAATCAGCATGGATGCGGTGGTGGGAAATACCGTTATACCGATCAAGGTAGATATATCAACAGGAGACGTGATTACGCCCTCGGAGATCCGTTATAAAATAAATCTGCTCCTGGAAAACAGGGGAATCGAGATGTGGGCCTATAATTTAGAAACCATTTTAGCTGAAAAAATGGAAACAGTTATTTCGCGAGGCGTTTTCAACACCCGGATGAGAGATTTCTATGACATATATATGCTGGCTAAGACAAGAGCAGAGGAAATCAGCACCACTACATTAGCAAAGGCTTTTGAAGAAACGGCAAAAGGGCGAAACGTACTTGTGGACTATGGGAGCCTGATGAAGGACCTGAGCCCGATTCTTGAAAACGAAAGCCTTCAAAAGCACTGGATCGCTTACCAGAATAAATTTCCTTATGCCATGGGTTTAACTTGGGTGGAAATAACGGGTCAGGTTGAAATGTTATTTCAAGATATGCAAGCAGAGATGCGACGTTAGTACTGGTCTGCGTACGACTACCGCATTTACAATAGTGGAAGACGCTCTGGGATTTCCCCATCGTTGAATCTTAGCAAGCATGGAATCACTTCATTTCGAGTCTCTATAATTAAAGTATATACTTAGTCGAGAGGGAATATGGATTGAGAATCAAGAGAGAATCCATGAAAAAAGCAATTATTACAGGCATTCCTTGGAGGTACCATGATACACCCAGAATTTACAAAACACACTGAAAAATACGGCCCGGAAGATTTTCAGGAAGGGGATCTGTACCTTCCCGGAACGGAGTCACCTCCAGTGGTATGTCTTCTGCACGGCGGGTTCTGGCAAATGCCCTATGACCGCAGCCAACTGACGGCGGTTTCCATTGATCTTGTTTCCCGCGGTTTTGCTGTGTGGAATATCGAATACCGTCGCTTGGGCGCAGAGGGCGGTGGCTGGCCCGGCACCTTCAACGATGTGATCGCTGCGGTGAACCATCTGGAGTCATTTGTAGATAGCGGCATTTCTCTGAATCTTGAGCGGGTTATTGTGGCCGGTCATTCCGCAGGGGGGCATCTGGCCTTATGGTGTGCCGGACAAACCGATACGGTGTCTGAGACATTTACACGGCTGCGGATTAAGCCTGCTGCTGTTGTGGGTTTGGCACCGGTTGCGGATCTTGTGGGCGCTTATGAAGCCAGAGAGGGAGACAATCCGATTGCGAAACTCCTTGGTGGCACGCCGGCAGAGGTTCCCGACAGGTACCTGATCGGTTCGCCGATGGCCATGGTGCCGCTGGGTGTACGGCATCTCGTGATACATGGAACCGCTGATGAGGCACTGCCTATTGAATTGACGCGTAATTATGCCCGTGCCGCAAAAAACGCCGGAGATGAAATTGATTTTATCGAACTGGCCGATGTGGGGCATATGGACTATGTTGATCCCAGTTCTAAAGCCCATTCGTTGCTCTGCAAATGGCTGGCACAAACATCGATGTGATCATACAAAACAAGGAAACCTGAGTTCAGTGGATATGGACTCAGGTTTCCTTGTTATTTTATTGCAGCTTGAGTTTTAAGATTGGAATCAGGCGCTTGCTTTATCCTGATCCGTGTTGTTTTTCTTGTCCATACCGGATATCTTGTAGTATGCCAGCAGCCCTGCAATCCAAAGTGGGCCGACGATAACGGCTACGCGGGTATCCGGGTTGATGCACATGACGACAACCACGAAGACCAGGAACGCCATGCTGATGTAATTGGAAGCAGGATACCACTTCATTGGGAACTTGAGTTTTGCAACTTCTTCAGCTGTCAGCTCTTTTCGGAAATTCATTTGCGCCAACAGGATGGAGAACCAGGCGAATATTCCCGCGAAGGTGGCAACGCTGGTGACATAGGCGAACACCTTGCCGGGAACCACATAGTTCAGGAAAACGCCGATGAGCATGCAGAGGGATGAAACAAGGATCGCTTTCATCGGAACCTGGGATTGGCTGAGGTCACCGAAGGATTTAGGTGCAGAGCCTTGCAAAGACAGATTGTAAAGCATCCGACCGGTCGTGAAAATGCCGCTGTTGCAGGAAGACAGGGCTGCAGTCAGAACGACAAAGTTGATGATGCCTGCAGCAGCGCCGATACCCAGCTTGCTGAATGTCAGTACGAAGGGACTGCCGATCGTGCCCAACTGATTCCAGGGGAACAGGGACATGATTACAAAAAGGGCGCCTACATAGAAAATCATGATTCGCCAGAATACTTTATTAATAGCCGAGGGGATTGTTTTTTCAGGGTTTTTGGCTTCGCCGGCAGTTACGCCGATCAGTTCAATGCCAACGAAGGCAAAGGAAACCATGACCAACGCCATAACGGGTCCGGAAATTCCCTTGGGGAGGAACCCGCCGTTACTCCATAGATTTGAAATGCCAATGGGGACGCCACCGTTACCCATTCCTGTGGTGATCATGATGGCGCCGACGATGATCATTGCTACAATGGTGACAACTTTTATAAGTGCGAACCAGAATTCAAATTCTCCAAACGCTTTGACCGCAACCAGATTGACCATCGTCATCAGCAGGACAGCGGCAAGGGCAGAAACCCACTGCGGGATATCCGGATACCAGAAGTTAACATAGATGCCGACGGCGGTGACTTCAGCCATACAGGTGACAATCCACATGAACCAGTAGGTCCATCCGGTCAGGTAACCGGCAAGGGGGCCGATGAATCGGTTGGCATAAGCGCTGAAGGAACCGGAAACCGGATATTCTACAGCAATTTCGCCAAGTGCACGCATGATACAGAAAAGGATGAAGCCCGCAAACGTGTACGATAGCAAGAGTGCAGGGCCGGCCATTTTAATCGCCCCGGCTGATCCCAAGAACAGTCCGACGCCAATGGCACCTCCCAATGCCATTAACTGGATGTGTCGTTCTTCCAGGCCGCGGTGCAGACCTTCAGTCATTGATGAATCGACTTTTTTCAGACTCATTTTACATCCTCCTTGTTTTTTAATCTAAGGGCCCTTAGATAACTATTTATACAGCAATATGCATGCCAAAAGAGACCGGGACAAAAATGGGCCGTGGGAAGACTTCTCCTGAAAAGCTTGCTATAGCATGGAATAAAAGCGTATGGAAATATCGTTCCACGTGGCAATAAATTTCCATGCGTGTTGTTTCCAGTGAAGATTATTCAACTGAAACGTCTTGCAGACCCGTACCTGCTGTGTCAGAATGATACCAGAAAGGGGATATGCCCTATGGTCAAACGCTTGCTGAGTATCTTGGTGACATCATCAATCATTTTCTGTGCTTTCGTTCCAGGAAGCGCAGCGCTGGATATGGATCAAAGCAGTATGGATGCCGGGCACCTTGTCCTTACGACAGAGGAACGGGCATGGATCAAGGAAAACTCGCCTCTTGTGTATGTTTCGGACCGCAACGCGCCGCCGATGCGTTTCGTTGATGATGCTGACAAGCAGTACAAGGGAGCCATTGTTGATTATGTGAGCTCTCTGTCCCTGGAGCTTGGGGTCAATATCGAGATGCATCCCATGGTTTGGGATGATGCGCTTAAGGCGGTTTCTGAAGGCCAGGCGGATCTTTGTGATATGTACTGGAGTGAGGAGCGGGCTAAGCACTATCTGTTCTCAGATTCCATTTATATGATGCGGGCGGTGTTAGCTGTTCCGCAGAGCAGTACTCCCTTTATGGACCCCCAAACCCTGAACGGCAAAGTTGTTGCCACTCAGAAGGGCGATTACATCAATGACTATTTGGCAGCGACCTATCCTAAAATCAGGATTCATCCGGTGGCGGATATCAGTGAGGCTTTTAACCTGTTGGAATCTGGCGCTGTCGATGCAGTTGCCGGAGATGAACCGGTCGTGCTTTACCATATCCAACGGTCTCAGAAGGGCAGCCAATTCAGAGTCGTTGACAGGCCCTTGTATGACCGGGAGCTTTTTCTGGCAGTTCCCAAAGGGAGTCCCATGCTGGTGACTATCCTGAATAAGGGCATTGCATCCCTCAATGAGAAAAAACAGATGGAGCGGATTCAGCAGAAATGGTTCGGAATCTCTGCGGGGATAGCCCGGGAAAACAATCTGGAAGCGCTGCTCAAATTTTTCCAGGCGGCGATGCTGATCCTGGCAGTGGGTCTTCCTGCCATGGCGGTTTGGAACTATACTCTGCGCCAAGAGGTCGATAACCGTACCCATGAGCTGAACACCAGTAAAAACAAGCTTCAGACCGTCTTTGACGGCATGAACGAATATTTGGCCGTTGTGGACCACAATCACATGCTGATCAATGTGAATCGTGCATTTTGCGAGGCATTCTCAGCGCCAAGAGATTCCGTAATCGGCATGGACTGTCGAACTCTGATGATGCCCTTTTGCCAGGATTGCAGCCTGTGCCTCATTCCAATGGGAACAGACTCGGACGCGGTTAGGGAGAAGGAAGTGGAGTGGGGAAATTCTGTCTACGCGATGCGCACCTACCCACTGGAAAGTGCAGGGGATTCCATTTCAGACCGCCTCATTGTCATCCAGGATATCACGGATGAGAAAATCGCGAAAAATCAGATGCTTCAGGCCAATAAGATGGTGGCCGTGGGTCAGTTGGCGGCCGGAGTGGCCCATGAAATCCGAAATCCGCTGGGCATCATCCGCAGTCACAGCTATATCCTTCGATCCACTCACGGAAAAGAGGATCATATCCGCAAATCATTGGATTTCATTGATTCCTCGGTTGAACGGGCTGGCCGGACGATTGATAACCTGCTTAATTTTTCCCGCATGACCGATACGGGGAGAAATGTCGTGAACCTCGGCACTTTTTTCTCGGATCTCCTGGAGTTGGAAAACAAGAATTTTCAGAGTCGGAATATCCGCTGCACACTGGACTGTGACCCTGAGCTGACGTGTCAGATCAGCCCGGATGCCCTCAAGCACATCTTCATCAATCTGATTACGAACGCAGTGGATGCCATTGGTCAGGAGGGCGGGATCAGCATCATTGTGACCCCCAGCCGGACGAAGCTGGTATTTCAGGTGATAGACAGCGGCTCAGGCATTCCTTGCGAACAACTGGAGAAAATCTACAACCCGTTTTTCACAACAAAAGATCCAGGCCAAGGAACCGGACTGGGCCTATACATCGTCTACAGTGAAATCAAGAAACTCAATGGAGAAATCAAGGTCAGCAGCGCTGTAGGGGAAGGCACAGCTTTTGAAATCTCCATACCGCTGCACTGGGAGGATTTAAATGATTGAGCCGCTGAAAATATTGATTGTGGATGATGAACAGGAGTACCGGGATACTTTCCGGATGATTCTGGAAGCGAAGGGATACACCGTGGGAGAGGCGTCTGATGGGCAGCAGGCACTGGAAATCCTGAACCGCGAGTATTTTCCCATTGTCCTGTCCGATGTGATCATGCCAGGCATGGGAGGCCTTTCTCTGCTGAATGAGATTGTCAGCAGCTATCGGGAGCGGATTGAGGTGATCATGGTCACCGGTTACGGCAGTGTGGATTCAGCGGTTGAAGCCATGAGAAATGGCGCCTTCGGTTATTTCATCAAGACCCGGAACCCGGACGAGCTGATGGCGGATATTGAAAAGGCACGGAAGCTGCTGTTGCTCCGTACTCAAAATGAATATCTGAGAAACAACCAGGCAGCAGACCGTGCGATACTGCACAGCAGCAGTTCCAGAATGCAGCAGATCTTTGCCACCGCCGAAGCCGTTGCCGGAAGCCGCTCCAATGTGCTGCTGCTCGGTGAATCCGGTGTTGGTAAGGAAGTGATCGCCGAAATGATTCACGGCCGGAGTGCACGGGCTCGCATGCCCTTTGTGGCAATTAATTGTCAGTTCTTTTCCGACAGCCTGATGGAATCTGAGCTGTTCGGGTATGAAAAAGGCGCCTTCACGGGAGCGCTGGGAAGACGGATCGGTCGGTTTGAAGAAGCCAGCGGCGGCACAATCTTCCTGGATGAGATCGGGGAGATTGCCCTCAATACCCAGGTGAAGCTGCTTCGGGTTCTGGAGAACCGTAAAATTGAGCGGATCGGTTCCAATAAGCAGATCGATGTGGATTTTCGACTGATCAACGCCACCAACAGGAACCTGAATCAAGCCCTTCGCAGCGGCCTGTTCCGCGAGGACCTGTTCTACAGGATCAATACCATCACGCTGGAAATTCCGCCCCTGCGGGAACGGCGTGAAGATATCCCCGACATGATTGATTTTTTTGTTGCCCGCTACGGGACGGAGATGAAAAAAGAGATTCGTGGGGTGGAAGCCTCCACACGCCGCTATTTACTCAGCTACGATTATCCGGGAAATATCCGGGAGCTAAAGAATATGATTGAGCGGATGGTGGTGCTGAGCCCTGATGGCTTATTGCGCCTGGACGCCCTGAGTCTGAAACAGGAGCCCGATGCTGCCCGAGCTCACCCAGGCAAGCTGCTGCCTTATCGGGAAGCCCGGAAAGAATTCGAAGTGCGCTATATCCAGGACCTGATGCACAGCACCGCCAATAACATCACAAAAGCCGCTGAAATCATGGGAATCAGTCGGCGGCAGCTGTTTAACAAGATCACGGAATACGGTTTGAAAGAACCCCAGTAAATCTTGTTTGTTTCTTACAAAGGGACCCAATGGTATCCGGCAGAACTATATCCTCAGCATATTCAGAGGAGGATCACCATTTATGAAGGGGTTTTGGGGCAACACACAGAAAAATACGGATTATTTGAAAGAATGTCTGAAAAACATCAATCAGAACAACCTGACGTTCCAGATGGAAAACAGTGACGCGGGTTCGGATGAATTGACATCAGAGATCGGCAAGCTGATGAAATCCTTGAAAGCCAACCTCAAGGATCAGGTGCGGATTGCCCGTGAAATCAATGAAGCGGTGGAACAGCTGGCGGTCATTTCAGGAGAACTGAATGGATCCATGACGACGATTTCCGAGTCTTCCGAGGTCGTGGGTAAAAATACGGAGCAACAGTTTGAGCGGATCATCAAGGTTCAGACCAATGTGAAGGCCATCGTCAGCTCCATATCCAGCATCAATACGGAAATGGATGAAACTGCAGCCTATACGACTCAAACAATGAACACCATCAAAAACGGCATTTCAAAAAATACCGTGATCCGGAGCCGCATGGAGCTGATCATGGATCTTTTCAAACGGGTCAGCGGTGATATCATTGTCCTGCGTTCCTATTCGGAGGAAGTCAATCAGCTCAACAGCTCGGTGAACGCCATTGCCGGTCAGACAAGCCTGCTGGCCCTCAATGCTTCTATTGAAGCGGCCCGGGCCGGGGAGCAGGGCAGGGGCTTTGCCGTTGTGGCCAGCGAGGTCAGTAAGCTGTCCGGGGAAACCAACCAAGTCTCCAAGCAGATTGAGGCGGTCATCCGCACCCTCCAGAACGACTTGAACCAAGTGGCCGAACAAATTGAGAGCGAAGGCGGCGTTATGCAGGAAAGCTACGCTGCAATCATCGAAATGACAGAAGAGTTTTCCGGTGTTGAAGAAGCGTTGAATCAATCCGTTTCCCGGATTCAAAAGATGAAGCAGGCTGTGAGCGAAGTGGTGGCCCACGGCACCGGCATTGAAAAGAGCATGCATGAAATTGCGGAATTCTCGGAGGAAATCACCTCCCAGGCACAGGAATCGGTGGCTCAGGTGTTGGTCCAGCAGCGTGAAACCTCCAAACTGACCCAAATGACCGACCTGCTGGCAGGCAATGCGGATCTGATGCTGCAGAACGTAGCCAACCAGGCCATGGAAGGCCATATGCTGAGGGCGGCCAAAAAGGTGAGGGATATGGCGATCGGTCAAACCGTTACAGACTCTTTGCTTCAACAGATCCTTAAGGCAACCCAGGTGGATGTTGTTTACATCACCGACCGTCAGGGCATTGTGCGGTACTGCAATGAAAAAGAAACCCTGGGCCTCAACTTCTACGCCATCGACCCCAAATCCTACAACCATCTCAGGGACCACCGGCCGGAATTCGTGGCAACCCCCATCAAACGGCGGGTTGAGGATGGACAGCTGTTCAAATTCCTGGGTGTCATGGGAGATGATCAGATCATCTATCAGGTGGGGATGTCCCTAAAATCCTTGCTGGCGTTCTAAAAGTTCGACAATCAGCTAAAGCCTGTCTTTGATCGCGAAGACCGGACTTAACTTGATAATGCAGCAACCTCTCAGAAACAGGACCCTGTCCTGTTTCTTTTATTTTCTTCCACAGGTTGTGGTATAATAGTTCTGTTATAGAGCTTTCTATACCAATACACGTAAATAGGTGAATCCAATGGCAGATAAAAAGGCTGGGACCAAGCGGCCTGCTTCACGGAAAAAAGCGAAGCCGGAAACAGAAAAAACAAAGAATCATCACTATGAATTTCAACTGCTGGGCCTGCTGGGCTTTACGGGACTTTCCGCCGTCAGCCTGCACTCCCATTCAGCGGGGGCTTTGGGCGTGGCGCTCAAACAGCTTTACTTCGGCTTGTTTGCGTCTGCGGGCTATGCCATGCCGTATCTGATCCTGGTGGCAGGCTTCCTGGCCATCAACCGCCATTTTTCGAAAATCCGGGCCCGTTGGGTGCTGGCGGCAGTTCTAACCATGCTGAGCATCCTGATTGTGGTGACATTGGCCCAGCGTCAGTTCATGCCGACAGAATACTTCACACTGGCGGGCTTGAAACAGGCTCACATTTCCGGCGTGGCCGGGCAGGGGGGCGGCGTCATCGGGACCCTCATCACCGGCATTTTCCTCAGCACCATTGGGGTATACGGCTCCTATGTGCTGGTCCTGTGCATGATCCTGGCCATTCTGATGCTGACCACCTCCTTCACCATCACCCGGATGGGGCATGCCGTTAAGGGGACTGCCATCAAAACCGGGGAAGTGATTGTGGATGCCAACCGGAACCTGATCCAGTCCATGACGACGGAGCCGGAAGAGGGACCTGTGGCAAAAAAACACCATTCCATCATGAAATTGATGCGCCACGAGCAATTCGACAAAACACAGGAAACGGTTCCGGAAGAAACCCCTGCGCCTAAATTTGTGCCGGATGTGCTCCCTGCGGAAGACCCGGTTGAAGCAGCGCTGCCCTTTATCATCAACAAGGATGACCAATTGGAAATCCCCATCATAGAAAGTGCCCCGCCCAGACCGGCCAAACCCCGTCCTGCCCCTGTTAAACCGGCTCCGGTGGAACCCGTGGAAGGCGATGAAACGGTTGCCATTGAAATTTCAGAGAATGAATGGCCCAATTATGAGCTTCCCTCCACAGAGCTGTTGAATCCTGTCCCTGATGATAATTCTCAGCAGGACAAAAAGGAAATCCTGGCCAATGCCAAGTTGTTGGAGGAAACCCTCAGCAATTTCGGGATTGAGGCGAAAGTGGTGCAGATCAGCCGTGGACCGGCCATCACCCGCTATGAGCTGCAGCCAAGCCCTGGGGTGAAGGTGAGCCGGATTGTGAGCCTGTCCGATGACATCGCCCTGAATCTGGCGGCTCAACAGGTACGGATTGTTGCCCCGATTCCTGGAAAAGCGGCAGTCGGGATCGAGGTCCCCAATAAATCCATCAGCATGGTGGCGCTCCGGGAGGTCCTTGAATCGGACGAAATCCAGGATGCGGAATCCAAGCTGGCGTTTTCTCTGGGCAAGGATATCAGCGGCAATCCCATCGTGGCGGATCTGGCCAAAATGCCGCATCTCCTTGTGGCCGGTTCCACTGGTTCCGGGAAGAGCGTGTGTATCAACACCATCATTTCCAGCATTCTGTTCCGGGCCAGACCGGACGAAGTGAAATTCCTGATGATTGACCCCAAAGTGGTGGAACTCAATATCTACAATGGCATCCCTCATTTGATCCTTCCCGTGGTGACCGACCCTAAAAAGGCCTCAATTGCGCTGAACTGGGCCGTACAGGAGATGACTGACCGGTACAAACTCTTCGCCGAGGCAGGGGTGCGGGATATCACCGGGTACAATCGCAAGCTGATGGCTTCAGGAAAGACCACCGGCATTCCTAAAATCGTCGTGATCATCGATGAATTGGCGGACCTGATGATGGTTGCGCCCAATGCGGTGGAAGATGCGATCTGCAGGCTGGCTCAAATGGCCCGGGCTGCAGGGATCCATTTGATTGTTGCCACCCAACGTCCTTCCGTGGACGTCATCACCGGGGTCATTAAGGCCAATGTGCCTTCCCGGATCGCCTTTGCCGTGTCCTCCATGATGGATTCCCGAACAATCATCGATATGGGCGGCGCTGAAAAGCTGCTGGGTAAGGGGGATATGCTCTATTATCCGGTTGGGGTTCCCAAGCCCATGCGGGTACAGGGCTCCTTCATCTCCGATACGGAAGTGGAGGACCTGATTCATTTCATCAAGTCCCAGGTGGGCGAAGTGAGCTACAACCCGGAAATACTCGACACGGTCAAAACCCAGGAATTCAATGACGCAGAAGCCGATGAATTCCTGGAGCAGGCCATTGAATTCGTCGTTGCCAGCCGTCAGGCCTCTGCCTCCCTGCTGCAGCGTAAATTCAGAGTGGGGTATAACCGGGCAGCACGGCTGATCGACAGCATGGAAGAACGGGGGATCATCGGACCCAGCATGGGATCCAAGCCCCGCGAAGTCCTGATCAGCGCCGACGAATACGATAATCTCTATGAGGAAGAAGAGGAAATATGAAGCCTTTAAAGTATATAAGCATTGAAGAAACATTCGCAGGCGGGCCAGGGATTTTCATTGATGTCCGTTCTCCGGGAGAATACGCGGAAGACCATATCCCGGGTGCTGTAAACATCCCGCTTCTTACGGATGAACACCGGGTGATTGTCGGGACCATTTATCGGGAACAGGGAAATGAAGAAGCTAAAATAGCCGGTTTCCGTCTGTTCAGCCAGCGGTATCAGGAATTCATGGCAAGTATCCGGGAAGTCATCAAGCCGGGCGTTCCCACCTATGTCTACTGTTGGCGGGGCGGCTCCCGGAGCGAGTATGTAACAGAGCTTTTACAGAACCTTGAATTCCCTGAGATCTACAAGATCGCCGGTGGCTACAAGCGCTTCCGTGCCTACGCCCTGCAGCGGATTACCGATTGGTGTACCGAAAAGAAGGCTATCGTCCTCCATGGCTATACCGGCGCGGGAAAGACCGACCTGCTCACCCGGATTGCTGCCAAGGGTGGCCCGACCCTGTGTCTGGAAACCTTGGCTCAAAATTCGGGCTCGGTCTTCGGCAATGTGTTTTTTCGAGACAGCCAGCCCAGTCAGAAGCAGTTTGAGTCCCTGATTTTTGATTATTTCATGAAATCGGATCGGGATTTCTATTTCGTTGAGAGTGAAAGCAAGCGAATCGGCAACGTCTTTGTTCCAGACCCGCTGATGGATGCCATTCGAACCGGAATCCACATCGATGTTCAGACCACAGCGGATATCCGGGTTGAGAATCTGTATCGCTATTATGTTGAAAAAGGCGGCGGGCTGGAGAGCCTGCTGCAACCGCTGAACCGGCTGCGGAAGCGGCTGGGGAATGAACCGGTCGATAGGATGATCCAACAGCTGGAACAAGGGGATTACAAAGCCGTCATCAAACCCCTGCTTTTCGATTATTACGACCCTCTGTATCAATACTCCATCGATCAGTACACCTTTGACTACACCGTGAATTACGAAACCCTGGATGAAGCGGAAGCAGCTCTTCTTAAAATACTCTCAGAATTGGAGAAAAAAACATTATGATCCATCACGTATACATTGAGACCTTAGGCTGTTCTAAAAATCAGGTGGACAGCGAAATGATGCTGGGACTGTTCCAAGGCGCGAAATACCTCAGGGCAGCCGCACCGGAACAGGCAGACATCATCCTGGTGAATACCTGCGGCTTCATTGAAAAAGCCAAGGAAGAATCCATCGAAACCATCCTGTCCCTGGCGGAATTCAGATCGGCCGGTTCCTGTAAAGCCCTTCTCGTTACGGGCTGTCTGGCAGAACGCTATGCGGATGAACTCTCTAAGGAAATCCCGGAGGTTGACGCCTTCATCGGTACCACGCAGTTCGACCAAGTGGTTTCAGTGGCCCAACAGGTCATGGGCCAGCATAAGACCGTGATCATCACCGGCGACATCGATAAGAATCTGGACGACAGCATCCAACGGGTACTGCTCAGCCCCTCCTATACTGCCTTCCTGAAGATTGCAGAGGGCTGTGACAATTTCTGCACCTACTGCATCATCCCCAAGCTTCGGGGCAAATACCGGAGCCGTGAGCTGGAGGACATCGTCCGGGAGGCTGAGGGCCTGGTGAAGCAGGGAATCAAGGAGTTGGTGGTCATCGCTCAGGATACCACCCGTTATGGGCAGGATAAATACGGGGAATCCAGGCTGCCCCAACTGTTGAAGCGCCTCAACGCTATTGACGGCTTGGAATGGATCCGGCTGCAGTACTGCTATCCGGACGCCATCACCGATGGCCTCATTGAAGCGATCCGCACCCTGGACAAGGTCTGCAAATACATTGATATCCCCATCCAGCACTGCAATAATGAAATCCTGAAACGGATGAACCGACACACTTCCCGGGAACAGATCCTTGACGTCATCACGAAGCTTCGGACGGAAGTTCCGGGGATCGCCATCCGGACCACTCTGATTGTCGGGTTCCCCGGCGAAACGGAAGCGCAGTTCCAAGAACTGATGACGTTTGTAGAGAATGCCCGGTTCGAACGATTGGGCGCCTTTGCCTATTCTCAGGAGGAAGACACCCCTGCGGCCCTTCTGGGAGATCAGATCGACGAGGACGTGAAGCAGGAGCGCCTGAATAGGCTGATGCAGCTTCAGCAGTCCGTTTCCCTGGGCAATCAGGAGCGCTGGATCGGCAAGACCCTGAAGGTTCTGATTGAAGAAAAGGTGGAAGGGGAGTCGGTGTATATCGGCCGCACCCAGTTCGATTCACCGGAGGTGGACGGCTGCATCTACGTGAATACCGCTAAAGCTTATAAACCTGGAGCAATCCTGCAGGTCCGTGTGACCGATGCCATGGAATACGAATGGGTGGGGGTACCTGAAGATGAACATCGCCAATAAGATCACCATCGCCAGAATTTTGATGGTTCCGGTATTCATGTTCTGTCTCTTGGGGAACATCCCTTATGGGCAGCCCCTGGCGCTGGTCGTGTTCATCGTCGCCTCCGCCACTGATTGGCTGGACGGCTATCTGGCCCGTAAATACAAGCTCATCACCAAATTCGGGCAGTTTATGGATCCATTGGCGGATAAGATTCTGGTCATGTCCGCTCTGATCGGCTTTGTCGAAATCGGAAGCCTGCCTTCCTGGATCGCCGTGCTGATTCTGACCCGGGAGCTGCTCATCAGCATTTTCCGGGCGGTGGCCGCCGCCGATGGAATCGTCATCGCAGCCAGCAAATGGGGAAAATACAAGACCGTTTCCCAGATGGTCATGATCATCCTGATCCTCATGGACAACTACCCCTTCTCGCAGTGGGGCATCCCTATGGACTGGCTGTTTGTCTGGTTGGCAGTGGCTCTCACCCTTATTTCAGGATGGGATTATATCTACAAAAACAGAGCGGTTCTCGCTGAAAACAGCGGAAACGGAAAGGACCCTTCATGAAAACAGCCATTCTCTCCATCGGTACGGAACTCATCATGGGGCAAACAGTGAACACCAACGGCGCGGAGCTTTCCAGAGAGCTCACCGGCATGGGGCTCCCCGTGTATTACCATCTGTCAGTAGGGGATAATCCCGAGCGCATCAAGCAATCCATGGCCTATCTGTATGACCAGGTGGATTTCATCATCACCACCGGCGGCTTGGGGCCCACCCAGGACGACCTGACCCGGGAAACCATAGCGGATTATTTCGGACTTCCTCTGGAGTTGCATGAGCCTAGCCTGAAAACCATCAGCAGCTTTTTTGAAAAGATCGGTCAGCCGATGAATGAAAACAATCGGAAACAGGCGACCTTCCCCAAGGGAGCCACCATCCTGGATAATCCGCTGGGAACAGCGCCCGGCTATTTCATGGAGTGCGGCGGCAAGAAGCTGGCCTCACTGCCTGGACCTCCCCGGGAAATGCGGCCTATGCTGGAAGCCAGCCTGAAGCCCTTGATCCAGAATCTGTCGGAGGGGTGGTTCGAATCCCGCTATGTGGTGCTGTACGGCATTGGGGAATCCGCGGCGGAAACAGCCCTGGAGGATCTGATCACTTCCCAGACCAATCCCACGATTGCTCCCTATGCCGAGCCGGGACAGGTGATGTTCCGGGTAACCGCAAAGGGTGAGAATCAGGCGCATGCCCGTGAACTCCTGGAACCCACCATGGCCATCATCCGTGAACGGATGCAGGACAATATCGTCAGCGAAGACGGTCAGAACCTGTGGCAGGTGGTAAGCTCGCTGCTCATCGACAAGCACAGAACCCTGGCGCTGGCTGAAAGTTGCACCGGCGGCATGCTGGCAGCCGGACTCACTGAAATGCCAGGGATTTCGGAGGTGTTCGACCGCAGCTATGTCACCTACAGCTATGCAGCCAAGGAACAGGATTTGGGCGTTCCTGCCGAGCTGTTGGCGCAGTACGGGGCGGTCAGTGAAGAAACCGCTCGGGAGATGGCCCTGGGCCTGAGGAAACGTACCGGTGCAGACCTTTGCCTTTCCATCACCGGCATTGCCGGCCCCGGCGGGGATACCCCGGACAAACCGGTGGGTCTGGTTTTCATCGGCCTGGCCACAGCGGATCAGACCATCGTCATCAGCAATCACTTCTACGGGAACCGGCAGCGCGTACGCACCGCCACCTGTCAGAAGGCCTTGGATATCCTTCGGAAAGCAATCAGATAATGCCTCTTGACGGCGTCGAAAGTCTTGGTTATAATAAAACCAGAACAAACGTTCGCATACCCTTGGAGGATTAACATGAGCGAAAAGAGCAAAGCACTAGATTCCGTACTCAGCCAGATAGAGCGTCAATTTGGAAAAGGCTCCATCATGCGGCTTGGAGACGAAACACATAAACTGGCTGTTGAAAGTATCCCTACCGGTTCCATGGAGCTGGATATCGCACTGGGAATCGGCGGGGTGCCCAAAGGCCGAGTCGTTGAGATCTACGGTCCTGAATCCTCAGGAAAGACAACGGTGACGCTTCACATCATCGCCGAATCACAAAAGCGTGGAGGCACTGCTGCCTTCGTTGACGCAGAGCATGCCCTGGACCCTGTCTACGCCAAGAACATCGGTGTCGACATCGATAACCTGATTGTTTCTCAGCCGGATACCGGCGAACAGGCCCTTGAGATTGTTGATGCCCTGGTACGCAGCGGCGCAGTTGATATCGTCGTGGTAGACTCCGTTGCCGCCCTGGTCCCCAAAGCGGAGATCACCGGTGAAATGGGGGACAGCCATGTGGGCCTGCAAGCCCGTCTGATGTCCCAAGCCCTGCGGAAACTGACCGGGAGCATCAAGAAATCCAACACCTGTGTCATTTTCATCAACCAGCTGCGGATGAAAATCGGGGTCATGTTCGGAAACCCGGAGACCACAACCGGCGGAAACGCGCTGAAATTCTACGCGTCCATCCGTTTGGATGTCCGCAAGATCGATACCATCAAAAAAGATGAGGAAATGATCGGCAACCGCACGAAGGTGAAGGTCGTCAAGAACAAAATGGCACCACCCTTCAAGATTGCCGAGTTTGATATCATGTACGGTCAAGGTATCTCCAAAACCGGCAGCATCCTGGATAGCGCCGTCAATGCGGGCATCATCAAAAAATCCGGTGCTTGGTTCAGCTGCGGCGATCAAAAATTGGGACAGGGCCGTGAAAACACCAAGATTTATCTGGATGAGAATCCAGAGCTCTTGGCCGATTTTGAGAAACAGGTCCGGGCCCACTACAATTTGCCCGCGGATGTGCCTGCTTTAACGCCTTCTGAAGAAAAAGCAGAAGCAAAAGCAGAAAAAAAGGCAGAAAAGAAAGCGGAGTCCAAAACGGAATCGAAAGCGGAATCCAAAGCTGAAGTGAATTAAATTCAACCATGATTCAAATAGACAAAGACCGCCTCGCAGGCGGTCTTTGTCATTGGGTTCAAACAAAGGTCTATGAACCGCTTCGTGCCTTGACACAAATGCCAAAAAAAGATAGAATAGTTTCAGGGTGTATTCGTGATAGTTGCGAAGATTGTTTTTTATATGATGTACACCCTGAACCAGTCATAATTTATTTCAAAATCAAATAATCAACTAAAAATTTTAGGGAGGTGAACACAATTAACGAGTGGATGGTTGCACTGTTAGCAGGCGTTGTTGCATTACCAGCTGGTTCTGCAATTGGATATATAACCCGAAAACGGACGGCGGAAAAAACAATCGTCAGTGCTGAAATACATGCTCAGGAAATTGTTGCTGAAGCCAAGAAATTAGCTGAAACTGCGAAGAAAGAAAAGGTAGTCGAGGCAAAGGAAGAGGTTCATCAGCTTAGAGCAGAACTGGATCGGGAAACCAAAGAACGCAGAAGCGAGATTCAAAGATTGGAACGCAGGAATCTTCAAAAAGAAGAGACCCTGGATAAGAAATCTGAAAGCCTTGAAAAGAAAGAAGAGAACCTGGATCGTAAGGACCGGGATCTTGATCGGTTAAAGCTCGAGGTAGAAGAAGCTGTTCACAAGCAACTAACGGAGCTGGAGCGTATTTCCGGTCTGAATCAGGAAGAAGCCCGCAGTCTGTTGCTGGAAGATATCGAAAAAGAAGTAAAGCATGACGCAGTTGTCCTGATTAAAGAGACAGAATCCAAAGCAAAAGAAGAAGCAAACCGCAAGGCCCGGGAAATCATTTCCTATGCCATCCAGAAATGTGCTGCAGACCATGTTGCAGAATCAACCGTATCTGTAGTCGATTTGCCCAATGATGAAATGAAAGGTCGGATCATCGGCCGAGAAGGCCGGAATATCCGGGCTTTGGAAACGCTTACCGGTGTAGATCTGATCATTGATGATACCCCTGAAGCTGTCATCCTGTCATCCTTTGACCCGATTCGGAGAGAAATCGCCCGATTGGCTCTTGAAAAACTCATTGCAGACGGTCGGATTCATCCGGCACGCATTGAAGAGATGGTTGAAAAAGCCAAGCGGGATGTTGAAAACAAGATCAAGGAAGAAGGCGAAAACGCCACCTTCGAGCTGGGCATTCACAACCTGCACCCTGAACTGATCAAGCTGATCGGCCGGTTGCGTTACCGCACCAGCTATGGCCAGAATGTGCTGAAGCATTCCATGGAAGTTGCGCACCTTTCCGGCATCATTGCGGCGGAACTGGGCGGCGATGTGAAGGTTGCCAAGCGTGCCGGCCTGCTCCATGATATCGGTAAAGCGGTGGACCACGAAATTGAAGGCACCCATGTTGAAATCGGCATGAACCTGCTGAAAAAGTACCGTGAATCCAATGCGGTTATCCATGCCATGAGTACCCATCATGGCGATTATGAGCCAAAATCAATCGAAGCGGTTCTGGTAACGGCAGCAGATGCTATTTCTGCAGCACGTCCCGGCGCAAGAAGAGAGACTCTGGATTCATACATCAAACGGCTTGAAACCCTGGAAGCCATTGCAAACTCCTATGATGGGGTTGAAAAATCCTTTGCGATCCAAGCGGGTCGTGAGGTACGGATCATGGTGGTGCCAGAGGTTGTCAGCGATGATGAAATGGTACTCCTTGCTCGCAGCATCACAAAACGGATTGAAAACGAACTGGATTATCCCGGACAGATCAAGGTCCATATGCTTCGGGAAACCCGTGTTACAGAATACGCAAAATAGAGAGAAGCTAACGCTTCTCTTTTTTTTATGCGTAATCACAGAATTCATCACAGATATTCATAAATATTCAAAATAGTTTGACGGTTCAGAAGGAGTTTGAATTTTTGTGTCGAAATATCCTAAAGCAGAAAAAACAAGAAGATTATCGCAGGAATTGATGAATCAGCAAAGCAACATAAGGGGGATATGTAATGGTTGTACTGAAAGTATCGGCCAAATCGAGCCCGAATTCTGTCGCTGGAGCCTTGGCAGGGGTCCTGAGGGAAAGTGGCACCGCCGAGATGCAGGCCATCGGTGCAGGGGCCATCAATCAGGCCATCAAAGCCGTAGCGATCGCCAGAGGTTTCGTCGCTCCCAGCGGCATGGATCTGGTCTGCATTCCGGCATTCACGGATATCATAATTGATAATGAAGAGCGTACCGCCATCAAGCTGATCGTTCAACCCCGTTAGCCCACTGCCTGAAAAAGGCAGTTTTTTTTATGACCTGAAAGTACGAATAATAGTGTATAATCAGATTGAATCATTCGGAGTTTTCCGGTAAACTAGGGAAGAAACCCAAAAAGGAGCATACCTATGTACGATAAATACGAAAATCCCCTGATTTCTCGCTACGCCAGCAAGGAAATGATGGAACTTTTCTCCGCACAGCGAAAATTCAGCACGTGGAGAAAGCTATGGATCGCCTTGGCTGAAGCGGAACAGGAACTGGGCCTGCCCATCACCGATGAGCAGTTGGACGAAATGCGTGCCCATATCCACGATATCGATTTTAAACGGGCAGAAGCCATTGAAAAGGAGGTACGCCATGATGTCATGTCTCATGTGCATGCTTTCGGAGAGCAATGCCCCAAAGCAAAGGCAATCATCCATTTGGGTGCCACCAGCGCTTATGTGGGAGACAACACCGATGTCATCGTCATGCAGGAAGGGATGTCTATCCTGAAACGGAAGATTGCTGTCCTACTCTCCCGACTCTCGGTCTTTGCAGAGGACTATAAGAATCTGCCAACCTTGGGTTTCACGCATTTTCAACCGGCTCAGCTTACCACCGTTGGAAAACGTGCGTGTCTGTGGATGATGGATCTGGTGCTGGACATGGAAGTGTTGACCCGCACCTCTGATGCGCTGCGCCTCCGGGGTGTCAAGGGAACCACCGGCACCCAGGCCAGTTTCATGAGCCTGTTTGATAATGATCATGAAAAAGTTCGTGCCCTGGACAAACGGGTCACCGAAAAAATGGGCTTCAAGGCTTCCTTCCCGGTGACAGGCCAAACCTATTCCCGCAAGCAGGACACCCAGGTGATGCATGCCCTGTGCGGTATCGCTGAGAGCCTTCACAAAATGACCAATGACCTTCGTCTGCTTCAGCATCTGAAAGAAGTCGAGGAGCCCTTTGAAAAGCAGCAGATCGGATCCTCTGCCATGGCTTATAAACGGAATCCCATGCGCAGTGAACGGATCGCATCCCTGGCACGCTACATCATCGCCCAGTATGCAAATCTGCCGATGACGACTTCAACCCAGTGGTTCGAGAGAACCTTGGACGACAGCGCCAACCGACGCCTCTCAATCCCTGAAAGCTTCCTGGCGGCGGATGCCATCCTGGATATCGCCATCAATGTATCCTCAGGGCTGGTGGTGTATCCTAAGATGATCGAGCGTCATGTGCGGGCCGAGCTGCCTTTCATGGCAACGGAGAACATCATGATGGAGGCTGCCCGCAAGGGTGGTGACAGACAGGAACTGCATGAGCAGATCCGGGTTCATTCCATGGAAGCAGCCAAGAAAGTGAAGATGGAAGGCCTTGAAAACGATCTGCTGGAACGGATTGCAGGAGATCCAGCCTTCAAGCTGACTACAGCGGATATCGATGCCCTGATGGATGCGTCACAATATGTAGGCCGTGCGCCTGAGCAGGTGGAAGAGTTCATTGAGGAACAGATCAAACCAATCCTCGCCGAGTATAAGGATGCCCTGGGAATAACGGTGGATCTGAAGGTTTAATACACGCTATCGAATGCGGCTGTCTGGGAACAATCAGGCAGCCGTTTTAAATATTTGAGGGCAGACTGCGATTATGAAAAGCCCCATAGGGTATAATAAGAAGGTTGAATTCGTTAATCAGGAGGTTTGGATGATCAGTTTTTCAAAACTGCTTTTAGGACAGCAGCATTATGGCGACAGCCTCAGGTACCATCCGAAATCTCATGGTCAAACACGGGGAACCGCGGAAGGCAGGGGACCCATTGTCGTATGGAACTGCACCCGTGCCTGCAATCTGAAGTGCCGCCACTGCTATGCGGAGGCCGTTACTTGCCCAACGGCAGGGGAACTAACAACTGAAGAAGCAAAAAAAATGATGGACGCCCTCAAGGCTTATAATGTTCCGGTTCTCCTCTTTTCCGGTGGAGAGCCTTTGATGCGAAAAGATATCTTTGAATTGATGGCCTACGGAAAAGAGCTGGGGCTGCGGATGGTGATTTCCACCAATGGCACCTTGATCGCTCCGGAAACCGCTGAGAAAATCAAGGCACTTGAAACCAGCTATGTGGGAATCAGTCTGGATGGGCTTCAATCTGTCAATGATACCTTCAGAGGGGTGGCAGGGGCATTTGAAAAGGCCATGACAGGCTTTGAAAATTGCCAGGCCGTCGGGCAGAAAACCGGACTTCGGTTGACCCTGAGCAAGACCACCGCAGATGAACTGCCTCAGATTTTTGATTTGATTGAGAAACAACGGATTCCCAGGGTTTGCTTTTATCATCTGGTGTACACGGGGCGGGGCTCCGGCATGAAGGATGACGACCTGTCACCGGCTGAGAAACGGAAAGCTTTGGACACCATCATCGAAAAAACCCTGGATTTTGGTGCACGCCATGTGCCCACGGAAATCCTGACAGTGGATAATCACTGCGATGGCATCTATCTTTACGAATATATGAAGCAGCGGGATCCTGAAAAGGCCGACGAAATTCTCCGGCTGATCTCCACCAACGGCGGCAATCGTTCCGGGGTGGCCATCGCAGCCATTGATTGGGAAGGGAATGTCACCATCGATCAGTTCACCCGGGATATTTCCCTGGGGAATATCCGAGATAAAAGCTTTGGCGACATATGGAACGGCGATGGGAGTGTGTTCCTGCAGGAACTTCGTGACCGTAAAACGCACCTCCTGGGCCGCTGTGCTGCCTGCAAATGGTTGGACCAGTGCAACGGAAACTTCCGGGCCCGGGCACTCAGCACAGGGGAATTTTGGGCATCGGACCCTGGCTGCTATTTTACAGATGATGAAATTGGATTGCTCGGAGGCGCTGAATGAACCTGATTTCATGGAACACGACAAAACGTTGCAATTTACAGTGCAAGCATTGCTATCGGGATTCCGGGCCGGATGCGGAGACTCAGGGAGAACTGACGACTGCGGAAGGGAAAGCCCTGATCAGCCAGATAAAAAATGCGGGTTTCCGTCTGCTGATCCTCAGTGGGGGGGAGCCCCTGATGCGGGAAGATATCTTTGAACTGGTCAGTACGGCGAAAGATGCCGGGCTGATTCCCGCCATGGGAACCAACGGAACCCTGCTCTCCAGAGAAGCCGCTCAGGAACTGAACGACAGGGGATTGAAGGGAATAGCCATCAGCGTTGACAGCCTGGACAAGGCCTATCATGATGATTTCAGAGGACAGGTCGGTGCCTTTGACCAAACCCAGATAGGCATTGAAAACGCCCTTGCTGCAGGGCTCAGGGTACAGATTAACCTGACTCTGACGGATCAGAACCAGGATGTTTTTGAAAACATGGTGGATTACTACGAGAAAAAAGGGGTCCATGCCATCCATCCATTCTTCCTGGTTCCCACGGGACGGGCTTTGACGATGGAGGACGAGGGTCTTCGGGAAAAATCCTATTTTGACATGATCCGAAAAATATTGGAGAAACAAAAGTATTCCACTCTGGAACTGAAACCGACCTGTGCGCCTCAGTTCATGCCCATGGCAAAGGAAATGGGCGTGGCTCAGCGTTTCACCCGGGGATGCCTGGCTGGAACGGCATACTGCTGTATCCTCCCGCAAGGGGAGGTTCATATCTGTCCCTATCTGCCTATTTCTGCCGGCAATGTGCGGGAATCATCCTTCGAAGACATCTGGAAAAACAGTGAGATTTTCAACAAACTCCGGGATTTTACAAACTATGAAGGCGCCTGTGGAACCTGTGAGCAGCAGGGCATCTGCGGAGGCTGCCGGGCCAGGGCATACTATTATCAGGGGAACTTCCTTGCGGAAGAACCCTGGTGCTACAGGAGGTAAGTCTTGGATTCTATGAACATGAAACTGATCAACCGCCTGCAAAAGGGACTGCCCTTGGAAATGAACCCTTACGGTCTCATCGGAGAAGAACTGGGCATCCCGCGGTCAGAGGTGCTGGCACGCATCAAGGGATTGGTATCCGAAGGGTATATCCGGCGGATCGGCGGATCCTTTGACACCCGGAAAATGGGGTACACCAGCATCCTCATGGGAGCTAACGTACCGGAGCACCAGTACCGGGAGATTGCCAGCCACATCAATGCCGTTCCGGGTGTCACGCACAACTATCGGCGATCCGGCTTCCTCAATATGTGGTTCACGCTGTCAGTCATGGAACCTGAGGAAAAGGAAGGGTTGATTCAAGATCTGAGGACGCGATTTGCCATCACGGAAATCTATGAATTTCCAAAGCTCAGAAACTATAAGCTGCATGTGTTTTTCGATATGGAGGGGAAATAGCATGGATGCCATCGATCAAAGCCTGATCCGGGAGCTTCAGGGGGATATCCCTCTGGAGGAGGATCCCTATGAAGTCTTGGCACGACGCATGGGCATATCCCCGGAGGAAGTCGTCAACCGGCTGAAAACCCTGAATGCCGCTGGAAAACTGAAACGAATCGGTGCGATCCTGCGGCACCAGAAATCAGGCTATACAGAAAATGCCATGGCGGTATTCGTGGTAGCACCTTCGGAACTGGATAACGTAGCCGGACAATTGGCTAAAAGTCAGCTTGTCAGTCATTGTTATGAACGGGCCACTCAAGAGAAATGGCCCTATAATCTCTATGCCATGCTGCACAGCCGGGAAAAAAATGAGATTGAAGATTTCATTAAAGCCTTTGCTGAGCAGCACGGCATCTGTACCTACGATACGTTGTCCAGCCTGGAGGAATTGAAAAAATCCAGTATGGTTTATTTCTAAGAGAGAAGAAGCATTTTTACACCACAAAGGGAGAGATTGCCGCGGGTCAGCAACCCTCGCAAAGACAGACGTTAAACCATGAATTAAATGGTTGTCTGTCTTCGCGAGGAGTGAAATGACGCGGTGATCTCTCCCTGTTTATTTTGTAATAAGTTTTCAGTGCCTCTGAATGGATGCTGCACTGTGCAGTTGGGATTCTCCATAATATCGGGTAATTGTTTCAATGCTGATCAGCAAAAGAGGGAGAGCCAATCGAGCGACTAACTAGTTGTTAAATGTATATTTACCAAACAGTTGTTGCGGAGAGGAAGATATCGCGGTACAATAAGTATAAATGGACACATGTGCTTATATTGGCCATTTATCAGATCATTATCTTCAATCTGTCTCAGTGGTTCCCAACCAACCTGCTATTTTATTGTGCCTTATTAAGTATTGCCTGCTATTTTATTGTGCCTTATTAAGTATTGAATAGTATGAATCCCGATGATGAATTCATGTCCAGCGGTTTTCTGTGTTCCTATAGTGCCGCTTATTCCGTGGTCAGGTCTTGGTACAGCTCTGGGTCGGTGTTTTGAATTTCCTGCTTGAGATGGATCACATCCGCGGGCAGTTTATGGTGACGGATTTGCTCATATGCGGTTCCTGCCAGGACAATAATCAAATCATGATCAGTGCTTTCAGGATTTTCAGATTCATAGGCCAGGCAATTTTTCAAGGTTTGTCTGGGATGCTTCATCAGATAACCAACGGCTTTTGAATGATGGCTTAAAGCCTGACTGGCAGTTTCCGATTCCACCAAATCAGATTCAACCACTTCTGAAAATGCCAAGCGGCAGCGCTCTTCCTGAATGGTATTAAAAACTGGCAAAACAAGACCCACTGTGAGGATCAGCACGATTGCCGGCATGATCAAGGCGTTCAGACTATTTTTCATGCGTCCCTCCCCTTCTTTATACCATATTATACCACAAGGCGGTAACTCCATGGAAAACGATAAGACGTATCGAATTCAGAACAAATCAGATAAACCGGATAATGTTGTCAGGTATGAAAACCGTGTCATGGATGAGTGCATTGGTCTGGAAGCCCACTTCCCCCATTGGTTGAGGGACTATTTCATATTCTTGAAGGGCTCTGTAGCCTTGACGACCCGTCGTGCATACCTTCAGGACCTGCTGTATTTCTTTGAGTATCTGATCCGGGAAACCGATCTGGCGGCGGCGGAGTTGCCGAAGCATATCACCTTGGAAGTCTTTCAAAAGCTCAGCGCCCGGGATGTGAACTGGTATTTGGACTTTCTCACCCGCTATTTTCTTGAAATCGATGGGGAGAAGACGCTGCTGGAGAACCATTCCCGTTCCCTATCCAGGAAGCGGTCCTCCCTCTCCGTATTCTTTAAATACCATTTTCGGGCGGAAATGTTTCCGGTGAACATCACCGATGGCTTTAACCCCATCAGGATGCCAAAGCCACAGCCCGATGCCATCAAGCGGCTGGAAATCGAAGAGGTCACAAAAATGTTGGATGCAGTCATGTCTGGGGAGGGCCTGACCGATAAGGAACGGACCTACTGGAAGAAAACGCGGTACCGGGACCGGGCCATTCTGGCTCTGTTTGTGACCTACGGGCTGCGGTTGAAGGAACTGCAGCAGTTGAACCTCTCCTCATTCAATTTCAACCGGGAAGAATTCCGGATTTTCAGAAAGCGCGGCAAAGAGGTATTGATGCCGATCAATAAAACCTGTGAGCAGGTCATCAAGGCGTACCTTGATTTGGAACGGCCCAAGTCGACAGAGCTCACGGAAGATGTTAAAGACGCCCTGTTCCTATCCTTACAGAAAACCCGGATGACTGAACAAGCCATCCGGATCCTGGTGAAGAAATATACGTCAATCGCCATGGAGACCAACCGTGATTCGGGTTACAGCCCCCATAAGCTCCGGGCGACTGCGGCTACCTCCCTGATTGAATATGGTTTTTCCATCTTCGATGTCCAAAATCTGATGGACCATGACAACGTTACGACTACCCAGCTATATGCCGCTCACCGGCGCCATGCCAAACGGGATCTGATCAATCAGTACGAAGTGCTTTCAGAGAATAAAAAGCCTGAAAACGACTGAATCAGGCGTTGTTACGAAGAGCGTTCAGAACAGAGAGCTTCATAGCTCGGCTGGCAGGAGAATAACCAGAAATCAGGCCGATGGCTGTTGAAAAAAGAATTCCGAAGAGAACCAGTTTGTAATCAATGAGCGAGATTTGCTGCCCCATCTGCTGGGCGCCGATCATATTGATGATGGTTGAAACGCCATAGCTCAGGACCACACCGATGATCCCTCCCATCAAACCGATCAGGCCGGATTCCACCAGAAAAATATTCCGGATATCCACCAGATCTGCCCCGATGACCTTCATGACCCCGATTTCACGGGTTCGTTCATAGATGCTCATGACCATCGTGTTGGCAATACCAATGGCAGCAACCAGCAGACTGACCGCCCCAATACCGCCAAGGACCAGTTTCATCACCTGACTGGTCTTTTTCATTTCATTGATGATATCCATCAGACTGCTGGCTTCATACCCCATGGCTTTGATTTTCTGCTGGACCTCCGCCGCGTTATCGATATTCTTCACGCGGACGATCATCCTTTCATATTGATCAAGACTTCGGAGCGCATCCCGATTATCCATCAGTTTGGCATCGTCCTTGATCATCTGCTTCATAGTCTTTAGGGATACGTAGGCACCATAATCAATGGTGTAATTCCCTGTGCGGGAAAGGATCCCCACACCCTTGGCCTTGAACTTCTTCGGTTTTTTCTGATCAGGTTCTGTATTCCGATTATCCGGATAATCATAATCTGCCGTCATGATCAGGTTCGTCATCAAATCCAGTTTGGGTTCATATTTCACTTCTTCATTGGGACCAGGAGGCTCTGACCACATGCCGCCGCCCATCTCATCTGTCCGCCGTGGATTGTAAAAATCCTGATCGGCAGAAAATCCAAATAGGACCGTGTTCTGAGTGCCGGTAAGGGTATGCCCCTTCAGGATTGTTCCGCCAAACAGCTCCAGCTTGGCCGGATCCGTTCCAATGATTGATTTGTCGGATACCTGTTTTCCCACCCAGATACGCATGTAGGTTTCTTTGATGGGCAGAACCGCTTCCACACCGGGAATGGCTTCAAACGCCTTCATGGTCTTATCATCCAGTTTGAGCTTTGTTCCGCTCTGTCCCGAAGGGCCTGGGCTGTTGCCATAAGGTTTTGATACATCGATGTTATTCAGGCTGCCCATCTGCTCAATTTGATTTTTGAAGGTTTGGTCCATTCCGTTACTGAGGGAAACCAGCACCACAATGGCAGCGGTGCCGATGACAACCCCCAGCAGGGTCAGGAATGTCCGCAGCTTTCTTTTAATCAGGTTATTGACCCCGATGCTGAGAAGGTCATCCGGTCGCATCATATCTTTTCAGCCTGCTTTCGTGATTTGCGACGTTTCATGAATTTGAATCCGCCCACAATGACTCCGATACCAAGCAGCACACCGGCACCGATTTTGATCCATTTGATCCATTTATCTGCTGGATTTTCCACAGGCGGCGCACCCTCCATTCCAGGGTCCATGGGGGGCATTTCTTCCACGGTGGTGGTGAATTCATGGGTGATTTCAAACTCTTTGCCAGAGCCGTCCTGGTATTTGATGTGGACGGTCCCCTTTTGCTCACCCAGTGCAGTCGGGGTGAACGAACCGTCAAAGTAGGTGTCGCTTCCCTCACCGAGATTTCCTAAATAGGTTTCCCCCTGGTCACTGGTGATGTTGTCTCCGGTGACGGTGACAAAGATATTTCTGATTTCCGCTTTGCCGATATTGAAGACCGTCAGGGACATCTGCGCAGGTGTGTTGAGATTTGAGACCGTCGGGATTTCAATCTTAGAAAGACGGGGGACTATTTCCTGCATCACTGGAACGCTGATCGTATCAGACTGAGAAAACGCCTTTCCTTCATCATCTTCATAGTCCATTTTCACTTCAATCGGGTAATTCTTGGGTTTTGCACTGTAATCGGCAATGAGACTGACGGACTGAGTAATGCCGGCTCCTGCTCCGATGGTGGAGATAAAGAAGGAGTTGGAAGCGTCTACTGGGGTGAATATGTTTTCGCCGGATACCAGCGTGACTTTGATGTTATGGATCGGTTTCCCTTGATTGGTGTTTGTGAATGTCAACTTGAGCGGGAATGTCTGATTGGCCATGACTGAAGAATCGCCATAGCTGTAATTGCTCACAATCAGCTTGGGTGTTGTTTTGCCGGAGGCATTGCCCACTTCTACATTCAGATACTCGTAATAAGTCTTCTGATCCGATCCGGTCCCGACCTCATAGGTGAACAGCACCTTGATGGGGTAACTTTTTCCCTCGAGATCTGATTTGGTAGTAAGCTTGAATTTGAATGGATGGGCTTTGCCGGGGTCCACTTTTTTACTTTGCTGAACCGGGGCTGATTTTGCCAGGAATCCAGCATCTGCCTCCAGTTTTGCGGTGACGTTCTGCAAAGCAGACTGCGAATGGTTGGCCAGGGAGAATTCCACGGTGAAATCGCTGCCTGCCCGGACATTGACCGGCACTTTGACGTTTTCAAGCGCAAGATCCAAGACCTGGTCGCTGCTCTTTCGGACCGGGATATAGACCTTCTTCTCCACGGTGTAGCTCTTATCGTATTCATCCCTAAACGAAATTTCAAGGGTATGGGTGTAGGATTTTGTTTCAAGGTTGCCATCGGCCTTTAAATCGAAGGTGACTGGCTGCCCTTTTTTTGAGGGAAGGCTCGAAAAGGATTCCGTTTTGTCATAGGAGGCTGGGAGCAGTGAACCGGATGCCAGATCCTTGAAGGCCACCTTCAATTCCTTCAGATTCATTGTACTGTCGTTGTAGATTTCAAATCCGACATCCCTGCTCTCTCCCGCTGGAATATACCCATCAGGGATCTGCATTTTACGGACATCGATCTTAGGCTGGCCCTGACCGCTGGAAACACGGAAATAGATGGGTTTCGTGATGGTTCCGCTGACGCCGTCCATTGTCTTATAGTTGAAGTTTAAATTTACTGTATAGACCTTGTTTTCTGCAGTTTTCAGGACTTTTACCGGCAAATAGATGGTCTTTTTTTCCTTGGCCCCCAGACTGCCCCGTGTGCTGATGGCGCCAATGCTGGAGATTTCAAAGGGGAATTTGGAAACGTCGTCAATTGTGGGTGAAATGACCATGCTGACGATGGCTGTGTATGTCAGGTTCTCAATAGGAATGATGAGGTCGGTGGTTTCCCCTGCTACCAAGGTCTGCATGTCAGTGCTGGTGCGGATCAGTATATCCGGCGCGTCTTCGGCAAAGGCCGTCTCCACAAAGGGTGCCAGTCCGATAACCAGGGCTAAAACACCTGAAATAACCTTAATCCAATAATTGCGCATCTTCTATATCCTCCGTTTTCATCTCAAGTATGGGGGTATTGCGGATATCCTGGTCAACAACGCCGTCCTTCATATGAAGGATGCGGTCTGCATAGCGGGCGATTTCAGGTTCATGGGTAACGATGATCATGGTCTGTCCCTGTTTCCTGGCCACCGAAATCATCAGCTGGATGACCTCTTCCCGGGTATGGGTATCCAGGTTGCCTGTGGGTTCATCGGCAAAAAGGATCTTGGGATTGCAAACCAGTGCTCGGGCGATTCCGACCCGCTGCTGCTGCCCGCCGCTCATCTGGGACGGTTTGTGATCGGCGTATTCTTCGATGCCCACTAGCTTCAGCATGTCACGGGCGGCTGCAATCCGTTCCTTTTTACCAACGCCTCGAAACGTCAGAGGTAAAGTCACGTTGTCCAGGGCCGTCAGGGATTCAATCAGATTGTAGGATTGGAATACGAAGCCGATGAACTTTTGCCTAAAAACCGCTAATCCGTGCTCATCCAGGGTTTCCAATGGAATGCCGCTGGCAATGACGCTGCCGGACGTGGGCTTTTCAAAGCCCGCCATGAGATTTAGCATGGTTGATTTTCCCGAACCGGAGGTGCCTAAAAAACAGTTGACCTCTCCCTCAAGTAAATCCAGAGTGACACCGTTCACTGCCTTGATCTCATGTTTACCAAGGACAAAATGCTTATGAACATCTTTCAATTGAATAATCAAAAATTCACCTCTTCAAATTGGAAATATGACCTTGTTAAGCATACAGGAGTTATCTTAAATGGGTCTTAAATCATCACGTTTATTTTGCCGGAGTTTCCAATACCAGTATAGCAAAAAAAACCGCAGAGGCGGTTGCCCATACGGTTTTTGTAAAGGATGATTTAATAATTCGCCGCTTGGAGCGAAATTTCAGGGTAATCGGTGGATACGGGAACGATCAGGGTGTCTCCCGGATGGATGACAGCGCTGGTGAGCTCGTTCTCATCAATGATGGCATCGATTTTCAAACGGATATCTTCGGATTCACAGCTGATTGTCTGGGCGATGGCCCAGAGGGTATCCCCTTCTTCCACAACCACTTCAGTCCATACCACCGGGGCATCTGCTGAGGCCACCAGCATCAGGGCTGCGCTGGAGATAAGAACGCCTAAGACAAAAATCAGGGCGCTGACAACGGTGATGAATCTTCTTCGGTTCGCTACTCTCAGTCTGCGTTTCATAGAGCACCTCCGGAACGTATGTTCGATAAGTTGATTATACACGAACGTACGTTCTAAATCAACCCCTAAATAGCGAACTAATGTTTGATACCTTTTGGGAATCATGCTATAATGGGGACAAATACAGGGGTGAGGTGGAAACATGAGCAATGAACTGACATCCAAACAGAGAGATATTCTTGAGTATATAGAAAGCCACGTTTCACAGAAGGGGTATCCCCCATCAGTACGGGAAATCTGTGAAGCTGTCGGCTTGAAATCCACATCGACCGTTCATGGTCACCTTCAGCGACTTGAGAAAAAAGGATATATCCGCCGGGATCAGACAAAGCCCAGAGCTATTGGGGTTTTGGAAGGCTCAGACCAGGAGAATGTGGTTCCCTTTCCTCAAAAGGAAATCGCTCAGATCCCCATCATCGGTAAAGTGACGGCTGGCGAACCCATTCTGGCGGTAGAAAATTATGATGACACCTTTCCTGTCCCCATCGAATTCATCGATGCCGGTAAATATTTCATGCTCCGCGTGAAGGGTGACTCCATGATTGAAGCCGGGATTTTCGACCGGGATTATGTCTTGGTGCGGCAACAGCCGGATGCCCGAAACGGCGATTATGTTGTGGCCATGCTGGACGATTCCGCCACGGTGAAGACTTATTACCGTGAGAATGATCGGATTCGCCTGCAGCCTGAAAACCCAAACCTTTCCCCCATTTATGCAAATCATGTAGAGGTGCTGGGGATCGTGAAGGGTGTATTTCGAAAAATATAGAGATTGTGAAAAAGCGGGTGGGTTGACATATTTTAATTATGTCAACCCACCCGCTTTTTTTTGCTTATCCCTTCTTCCCTTGATTAGAGGAGATTTCTGTCTTTTAGAACCTGAAGGGCCTTCATGACCCCCAGCCGTCCATGGGGATACGTGAGTCCCCCTTGGAAATAAGCAATGTAGGGAGCCCGGATAGGCGCATCGGCACTGAGCTCGATGGAGGATCCCTGTACGAAGGCGCCAGCAGCCATGATGACTGGATCTGAGTATCCCGGCATGGCCCAGGGTTCCGGAGTCACATGGGAATCCACCGGGGCGGCTGCCTGAATCCCCTGACAAAAGGCAACGACCCGTTCTGCGGAGCCCAGCTCTACCGCTTGGATGATATCACTCCGGAGATCATCCGGTTCCGGGCACACCGGGAAGCCCAACCTTTTGAAGACCTGACTGCAGAGCATTGCATTTTTAACGGCGGCCGCAACAACGGTAGGCGCCATGAAGAGTCCCTGAAGAATGGAACGGGTCTGCCCGAACGTCAAGCCGCATTCCCGCCCGATTCCTGGGCTGGTCATCCGCCAACTCACCTGCTCAACCAGTGCCTCTGTGCCAACGATATAGCCGCCGGACAGGGCAAGTCCGCCTCCGGGATTCTTGATGAGGGAACCTGCCATCAGATCCGCACCCACATGGGTTGGCTCCTGAACCTCCAGGAATTCGCCATAGCAGTTATCTACCATGATGATCACATCCGGCATGCTCTCCCGGATTTTTTTAATGATTTCTTCAATATCGCCAATGCTCAGGGACTTCCGCCAGCTGTAACCGGCGGAACGCTGGATATAGACCATCCGGGTTTCCGCTCGGAGAGCTAAAAGGATGTTGGCGGGGTCAAAGCCTCCCGCTTCCAGGAGTTCCACCTGCCTGTAAGACACCCCGTAGTTGGTCAGGGCACTGCCATATTCATCCCGGATTCCGATGACATTGTCCAAGGTGTCGTATGGTTTTCCGGTGATGGAGAGCAATTCGTCTCCAGGTCGGAGGATTCCCCCCAGACACAGGGTCAGGGCATGGGTGCCATTGACGATTAGGGGGCGCACAATGGCGCTTTCCGTGCCGAAAATTTCTGCGAAGACCGATTCGGTCACTTCCCGACCGGCGTCATTGTAGCCATATCCCGTATTCCAGTTGAAGTGCATATCGCTGAGCCGGTGCTTTTGAAACGCGGCCAGCACCCGATACTGGTTCAGGGCTTCAATTTGTTGACGCCGTGTAAAGGCCTCCCCTAGGGCTTTCTCCGCAGCCGCGATTAAAGCTTCCGTATCAGCGCTGATGCCGAACATGTTTTCTAAACTGTTTTTAAGCATATGCCATTCCTTTCGGGTCAGATGTTCAAAACAAAACCCCCGATCAGGGGGGCGGTAAGCTACTCTGTAGCCTGTTCTTCGTGTTCTTCTGTCTCGGAGGGTTTCTTGGGGTTATTCATGAAATTCACAGGTTTGCTCGGGACGATGGTTGACACGGCATGCTTGTAAATCATCTGTTGTTTCCCATCAGAATCGATAACGATGGTGTAGCTGTCGAATCCTTTGACATAACCCTTGATCTGATAGCCGCTCACCAGGTAGACCGTAATCAGTGCATGCTCTTTCCTCACCTGATTGAGGAAAATATCCTGAAGATTCAGTGCTGATTTCATATGACCCCTCCTGAAGGAAAATTTTACAAAAAGTCCAATATTTCTCTTAAAGCGCTTTTCGTGTCCGAAATCATTGAAAGGTCCAGCCAATGCGCTTCAGGATACCGCTTGAACCAGGTCAGCTGCCGCTTGGCATAATGCCTGGTATTCTGTTTGATGCTGTTCACTGCATCTTCATAGCTCAACCCATCCTCAAGACTGGACAGAAGCTCTTTATAGCCGATCCCCTGCATGGACTGCATTCCTCGGTGGAGCCCTGATTTTCTGAGCTGCTCCACTTCTGACAAAAGTCCTGCAGACAGCATTAAATCAACTCTTTTATTGATTCTATCATATAATTCACTGCGTGGTCGCGTCAAGCATACAAATATGAACGAAAATTCTAAATTTCGCACCGGATTCCGTGCAAAATCCCCTTTATTCACGCCACCCAATTCATTGATCTCCAAGGCGCGGATTACACGCTTGATATTGTTGGGATGGATGGCTGCCGCCCCCACCGGATCCTGCTCAATCAGCCGTTGATAGAGCGCGTCCGTTCCTTGGGTCTGAGCGAAGGCCTCCAGGTTTTTCCGATACGTGTCATCGGCAGCCGTTCCGGAAAAATCCATATCATACAGCAGAGAATTGATATAGAGCCCGGTTCCACCGGAAACGATGGGGGTACGGCCTTTTTTGAGGATGCCTCGGATGGCGCCCTTGGCCTGAGCTTGAAAATCTGACACAGAGAAGGGTTGATCCGGATCCACCACATCAATCAGATGATGGGGCACCGCACTCAGTTCTTCAATTGAAGGTTTTGCGCTGCCGATATCCAGGCGCCGGTATATCTGCATGGAATCGGCGGAGATGATTTCGCCGCCCAGCTGCTGTGCCAGTGCCAGCGTGATTTCAGTTTTTCCGACCGCGGTGGGTCCGGCAATGATAATAACAGGCTTCATGAAGACCTCATATGCGCTTAAAGCGTTTTTCCAGTTCTGATTTATCCATTGCAATGATGATGGGCCGCCCATGGGGGCAGGTATATGGTGAATCCAGAGCCTTAAGCTGGTCGATCAGCCCCAGAATTTCAGGCAGAGCCAGGGTATCCAGGGCTTTAATCGCTTTCTTGCAGGATTCCCGGATAATCAGCTCCTGCCGGACATCCGTCAAATCCTTCCCCATCTCCAATTCGCGAACGAAGTCCTGAAGCAAGGTTTTCAGCAGGTTAGGCGACAGCGGTACCGACCCGATCAGGGGCACTTCCCGTACCAGCAGGGTATCCGCTCCGAAAACATCGAAATGGAAGCCGGCCTGTTCCAAGGAGGGTTTCAGATCTTCACTGTGCATGATGGCTTTAGGATCAAGGGTCAGGACCTCTGGAACCATCAGCAACTGAGTGGTCATGGCATGCCGCTTCCAGTCCCGGATAAAGCCCTCAAAAAGGATTTTCTCATGGGCGGCATGCTGGTCGATCAGGTACAGGGAATCATTCTTCTCCGCCAGGATATAGGTTCGGAAAAGCTGTCCAATGATGCGAAGACCATCGTAAAGGGTTTCTTTTTCAAAAGGAGCCGTTAATTCCGGACTCAAGGTGATGATTTCCGGTTCCACCTTCATCAGCAGCAGACTGGGATCGAAAAAAGGCTCTGGAGGAACAGGAATATTCAGTACGAGTTCGGGTTCTTTTTCAGAGATAGCATACCGTTCCTGGGCTTCCTGAATGCCAGCAGGTTGAATCGGCGCTGTTTCAACCCGAGGTGCGGGTTCTTTGATAGGAACATGCATCCCGGGGGCCGGTTCTGCTTTAACAGGGGTTACGGTTGGCACCACTGTGGGTGCAGGGTTTTCAATCTTATGCCGGACCGTAGGCATCAGATTGCGGTTCAGGAGGGTTTCCCGGATCATCTGATAGATCCCCTGCCGAACCGTGGGTTCATCCTGAAACCGGATTTGAATTTTTGCCGGATGGATATTCACATCCAGCCGCTTCTGATCCAGCTCCAGGTGAATGAAGCATACCGGAAACCGGTTGATGGGCAGCAGTCCCTGATACCCCAGCTCCAGGGCTTCCGAAAGCAGGGTACTGCGGACGGTCCTGCCGTTCACAAAAAAGTGCTGCATCTGGCGGTTTCCGCGGTTCAGGGTCAAATCCCCCAGGAATCCCGTAAGGGTGATGCCTTCATGCTTCACCTCCAGGGGAATCATGGATTTTGCCATGCTGCGCTCGTAAACCCCTGCAATGGCTTCCAGTAGGTTGCCGTTGCCAGAGGTCATGAAGATATCCTGCTGGTCCGCGATGAAGCGGAAGCTGACCAAGGGCCTTGATACCGCCAGTCGACTGATCCATTCCGTAATGGCAGCCATCTCTGCCCCGTTGGATTTCATGAATTTCATCCGGGCGGGGGTGTTGAAGAATAGGTCCTTCACTATCACCGTGGTTCCTTGGGGTGCACCGATTTCTTCCAGGGATACCGTTCGGCCCCCCTGTACTTCTAAACGGTAACCGACGGGTGCCTCTGCGGGCCGGGTGATCAGTTCCAGCAGGGAGACCGAGGCGATGCTGGCCAGGGCTTCACCCCTAAAGCCCAGGGAATCGACGGTGTTCAGGTCCTGGACGGTTCGGATCTTACTGGTGGCGTGTCGTTCCAGGGCCAGGGGGATATCATCATGGGGTATTCCGGAGCCGTTATCAGAGATGCGGATATAGGTCTTGCCTCCCTGCCGCACTTCCACGGTAATCTGAGTGGATCCCGCATCCATAGCGTTCTCCACCAGCTCCTTCACAACGGCGGAGGGCCGCTCGACCACTTCTCCGGCGGCGATCTTATTGGCAGTCAAGGGGTCCAGTCTTAAAATCCTTGGGTTTTCCATATGCACCTCAGCGCGCCTGAACTTTTTGAATCAGTTCATAAAGCTTATTGAAGGATGACATGGGTGTCATCTCGAGAATGTTGATTTGCCGCAGTTCATCCACGATTTCAGATTCCATCAGGGTGAACAGATCCAGCTGCTGCGGGTTTTCCGGATCCTCAGGAGCCTGCATTGGCAAGGGCTGATACGGGTTGTTGATATCATGCTCCTCCAGCTCGATCAGGATCTCCTTGGCTCGGCGGATCACCTCAGTGGGGATGCCGGCCAGCCGTGCCACCTGGATGCCGAAGCTCTGGTTGGCGCCGCCCCGGATGATTTTTCGGAGGAAGACGATCTGTTCCCCGATCTCCTTCACGGAAATACAGTAGTTCTTGACGCCGGGGCATTTACCCTCCAGCTCCGTCAGCTCGTGATAATGGGTGGCGAACAGGGTCTTGGCCTTCACCTTGGCGTTGGCGGTGAGGTATTCCACCACGGCCCAGGCAATGCTGAGGCCATCGTAGGTGCTGGTCCCCCGTCCGATCTCATCGAGGATGATCAGGCTGTTGACAGTGGTATTGTTCAGGATGTTGGCCAGTTCCGTCATTTCCACCATGAAGGTACTTTGACCCTGAAACAGGTCATCGGAAGCGCCGATCCGGGTGAAAACCCGGTCCACGATCCCCATGCGTACGGAGGCAGCGGGTACGAAGCAGCCCATCTGGCCCATCAGGACGATGAGGGCGACCTGCCTCAGATAGGTGGATTTACCCGCCATATTGGGGCCGGTGATGATATAGAACTGATTGTCCGCAATGTCTAACAGCGTGTCATTGGGAACGAAGCCCTCCTGCCCGGTGATCTGTTCCACGACCGGGTGGCGTCCCTCATTGATTTCAACCCCGTTGCCGGGCATCATTTCAGGCCGCACATAGCGGTTGCGGAAGCTTACCTCCGCAAAGGAGCCCAGAACATCCAGCAGCGCCAGAGCGGAAGCCGATTGAAGGATACGGCCCACCTGGCCCAGAACCTGCTCCCGAAGCGCACTGAAGAGTTCATATTCCAGCTTGAAGATCCGCTCCTCCGCCCCCAGAACCTTGGCTTCGATCTCCTTCAGCTCCGGGGTGATATACCGTTCAGCGTTGGCCAGGGTTTGTTTGCGGATATAGTGCTCCGGCGCGGCGGCCAGATTGGATTTCGTGATTTCGATATAATAGCCGAACACCTTGTTGAATCCGATTTTCAGGTTCTTGATGCCGGAGGTTTCCCGTTCCTTGGCTTCCACATCGAGGATCCAGTACTTGCCCTGGGTCATGATGGTGCGCAGCTCGTCCAGGTCGGCATTGAAGCCGTCCCGGATAAAGCCCCCTTCACGCACTGAAAACGGCGGGTCTTCATGGAGGGCATCCTCAATCCAGGCGCACACATCCAAAAGTTCATCCAGGTTCTCGGAAATCTCCAGCAATTCGCCGGCCTTCACCCCCTGGATCAAGGTCTTGATAGCCGGAATCACTGCCAGGGATTGTTTCATGGCCACCAGGTCCCGGGCGTTCACAGTTCCGTAAACCACCTTGGAACAGAGCCGTTCCATGTCATAGACCTGATTCATGGTTTCCCGCAGCTCTTCCCGGGTCAACGGGTCGCTCAGCAAGGCTTCTACGGCGTCATGGCGGTGTACAATGGCCTCCAGATCCGTAGAGGGCTCTTCGATCAGCTTGCGGAGCTTCCGGCCCCCCATGGCGGTGCGGGTCTTGTCAAGAACCCACAGCAGGGATCCTCGCCGATCCTTGCCCCTCAACGTTTCCGTCAGCTCCAGGTTGCGCCGGGTGAATTTATCCAGCAGCATGAACGCGCTGGTATGGTAGATTTGAAGATTCCTGAAATGAGTCAGCTGGACCATCTGTGTTTCTTCGATATAGCTGAGCAGCGCTCCGGCTGCCCGCAGTGCCGGGTGTTCTTTTTCCAGGCCGAAGCTGTCCACGGTGCCGATGTTCAGAATCCGGCACAGGTTCCTGTGGGCGTTTTCAGCAGCAAAAACAGCCTCAGGATGGGTCGTCAGGGCAGGGTTCACGATCTTCGTCAGGGCTTCCTGCAGAGCATCGGGCGGAACCAGGTCCAGACTGAGGACGATTTCACTGGGCTTGAGTTTTACCAGCTCGTCCGTCAGGGTTTGCCAATCCTCCCCGCCTTTTCCGCCGGTAGCCCGCAGTTCGCCGGTGGTGATATCGGCATAGGCAAGTCCGAAGGAATCCCCCTCAAGCACGAGACACGCCAGGTAGTTGTTTGCCTTGTCCTCCAGCATGGCGGGGTCAATCACCGTACCCGGTGTGACGATCCGCACCACTTCCCGCTTCACGATCCCCTTGGCCAGGGCCGGATCCTCGGTCTGCTCGCAGATGGCCACCTTGAAGCCCTTTTCCACCAGCTTGGCCAGATATCCGTCCGCAGAGTGATAAGGCACCCCGCAAAGAGGTGATTTCTGTCCATTTCCCGAGGCACGGGAGGTCAGGGTGATATCCAGGGCTTTAGAAGCCTTGATGGCATCGTCGAAGAACATCTCATAGAAATCGCCCAGTCTATAGAACAGGATAAAATCCGGATATTTTTTCTTGATATCGAAATATTGCTTCATCATGGGGGTCAACTGTTCCATGGCATCCTCGCTTATTGAGATATTACTTTCTTTCCAAAGAGGGAAAAACTCTTGGGTTCAGTGATCAATACCGGAACAACATGGCCGATATCCTCTGAATTCCCTTTAAAATTCACAATCCGGTTCCCTTCATCCCGACCCGTCAGTACCTCCGGGTTCTTCTTGCTCTGATCCTCTACCAAGACATACACGGTTTTATCCGCCATTTCCCGGTTTTTCTCAATGACGATGCCGTTGAACACCTTCAAGACCCGTTCAAATCGCAGATGCTTGATATCTTCCGGAATCTGCTCCGCTATCTTCGCGGCCGGTGTGCCGGTGCGCGGGCTGTAGAGGAAGGTGAAGGCACTGTCGAACCTGATTTCCTTGGCCATGGCAATCAGACTGTCGATGTCTTCCTCTATTTCACCCGGGAAGCCGATGATGATATCCGTGGTTATGGTGATGTCCGGCATCAGGCATCTCAAGCGCTGGATGACAGCCAGATACTCCTCGCGGGTATAATACCGGTTCATAGCCTTCAGGAGCCGGTTGCTCCCAGCCTGGAGCGGCAGATGGATATGCCTGCATATCCCTGAACACGCCGCCATGGTCTCGATTAATTTGTCCGATACATCCTTGGGATGATTGGTCATGAAGCGTACCCGCTCAAGTCCGGCGATATTGCTGACGGCACGAAGCAGATCCGGAAAGTCCGTCGGTTCATCCAGGCCTATTCCGTAGGAGTTAACGTTCTGTCCAAGCAGTGTCACTTCCTTCACACCTTCGGCAACCAATTCGGTGGCCTCTTTTAAAATAGAAGCCATGCTGCGGCTCCGTTCACGGCCCCGGGTATAAGGGACGATACAGTACGTGCAGAAATTGTTGCAGCCGTACATGATATCCACATACGCTTTGACACCGATGCGGCGGACTGCGGGCAAGCCTTCGATGATTGCACCTTCGGACTGCCAAACATCAACGATCGGCAATGTCGCATCAAAGGTTTTAAGCAGCAGCTCCGGGAATTCATGAAGGTTATGGGTGCCAAAAATCAAATCCACCTGCTGATACTTCTCTTTGATTTTTTCAACCACCTGAGGCTGCTGCATCATACAGCCGCAAAGGGCGATTTTGAATCCTTTGCGCGTCTCCTTGAGCGGTTTCATATGCCCCAGATTACCGAACACGCGAAGCTCGGCATTTTCACGGACACAGCAGGTGTTGATAATTACCAGGTCTGCATCCCTAAAACTCTCACCTTCCACATAGCCCATCAGCTTCAACATGCCATGGAGTTTTTCGGAATCATGCTCATTCATTTGACAGCCATAGGTATCTATGAAAAAGCGGGGCGACTGCCCCTCTTCGTATAATTTTTCATCGGAAATCCGTCGGATTTCCTGCATGGTGATCTGATTACGAACTAAGACTTCTTCACTGATTGTTACCGGATTTCGCTTACTCATAGTTCCTCCCGCCTTGTTTCAGTCGCAATCTTAATTATACCATACGATGCTTGAGAACAGGAAGGTTAACACGTGTTACCGATCGGACAACATTGTGTAACAAACGGTAATTTAGGAATATCCAACTGAAATCTTCGGTAATTTCCGTGGATGCAAAAGGAACACCTCCATTGAGGAGGCTATTCAGAGGTTTTTCACGGATAACAAAAGGTGATCGGCATCAATCAAGCCTATCATATGACAAATCCCGGCATCCAAAAGGCAACACAAAATATTCTGAAAAGAATTGTCATTTAACCAGTCATTGGCTACAATAGGTATGTGAGGTGGCGCGATGATATCAGTAACCTTAGGCGAACGTTTGAAATTTCTGAGACACTCCCGGAAAAAGACACTGGACGAGTTGGCAGAAGATCTGGACACGACAAAGACAACATTGTCCCGTTATGAAAACAACAAACGGGTTCCTGATGCTGATTTCATCATTCGTCTGGCGAATTACTTCAAGGTATCTGCTGATTATATCCTTTGTCTTTCGGACAACCCCTTCACGGTCACCGATTTTGTGAAAAGCCAGAAAAAGCACCGTTAATCGACAAACCAGCCCCTTCCCTGTTAAACAGAGAAAGAGCTGGTTTTTTTATGTCGGTATTGTAACGTTCTCAAATCTTCTCTGGAACGGTGTCGCTGATATTGAATCCTGGGCCGGTTTCGATTTTGAGTCCTAATTTTTCTCTGATTTCGTCGGTGATCCAGTTTGCCGCCAGCAGTCCGGCTTCCTTAAGCAGCAGCAGGTAATCTTCATGAGGAACGATTTCAAGCAGCTCCAAGGGCGAGAAATACGTGAAGAACTTCTTGGTGAGCTCTTTCAAATCATCATGACTGACGGTCAATGTAAATATTTTTTCGCAGATAACGGTGTCGTTGGCGTTGAAATAGGCGATGAAACGATCCAGCTGTTTGGGTGAAGCGTTGGCTAAGAAATGAGATGCCAGCGCATCCAGCAGGATTTGGTGCTTCTCGTACAGGCTCAAATCCACAACGTCGTTGATATCCGAATGATTCAAGGTGTCATTCTCCAGAAGCCTCGAGAGTGAAGCGGCATACTTTTGGTAGTTATAGACGATGAAACCGAAGCCCCAACCGCAAGGGGTTGTCCAGCAGCCTGCATCTCCTATGAAAGCCACCCGGTTTTCGGCCTGTTTGTAAGAAAGACCGCCGGAGGGATACCACCCCCACTTCAATTCCTTGATCTTGCAGTCTTTATACTGTGCCACCGCTTCTTCTTCAAACAGAACCTCTGTAAACTGTTTGGCCATGAACTCTTGATCCACTTTATCTTTTCTTAAATAGAGGATCAACGGAAATGATTCGGTTTCGGTGAGAACTTCATATTCAAAAACCGGCCGTCCCTCTCTTAAGGTCACATCGTCCCTGGCGTTGGTGCTCTTGAAGGTCTGCCAGAGCATGTAGTCCCCGTTCTTCATGCCATGGAGGCCATTGGGATGTTCTACGATAGCGCCATAAACGGACCACCAGTAATAATCCTCTTTTTTCTCGTACTTTTTAGCAACGAGAGAATCGTGCCCGGAGGCGTCAATCAGCAATTTTCCTTTGAAGCATCCGGCAGTCGTGTCAACCACCACGTGATCCGCTTCAACAACATGGTCTGAATAAAAGGTTTCTAAAAGGATCTCAGCCCCCAGGGAAAGCGCTTTATCTCCCCAGAATTTAAGGATCTCATGCTCTTTTACATAATAATAGCCATATGGCAGTCCTGTTTCCCAGCAGGTTTTAACATCAGTGAAGGTCCAGGTGGCCAGGCGGAAAATCCCGGGATACATAAAAGGCATCACTTCGGGGTTGTCCTTCGCTAAATAGGATGGAATGAACCAGCTTTTCGTACAGTCATCTATTTTTTTCTTGCCATCAATCACCAAAACCTTGCTCTTTTGTGCCAGTTCAGAGGCAACGCTCAAACCAGCGGGCCCTGCCCCGATAATGATCACATCATACATACCCATACCTCCCTCATTATTTTGATGCTACTTCCCATTTCCATTGATAATAGTTTTTTACAAGTATGTATACAAATCAAGCCCATCGACAGTCGACAGGCTTGGTTTGTAATGCGGTTTGAGACTATTTTATTTCTGTCTTAGCGTTTTTCTTCGTACTGTCTTAAAAGTTTAACAAACAATTCTGGGATTTTCGCCATGTTTTCTGGCGTTTCTACATAAGAAATCCGGAATTGGGTGCTCCCTGGGTTAACTTCCCCGGCTTTGATATCATAGAAGCCTTTCATCGGCGCCACCAGAAGTGTTGTTTCAACACCGTTGATGTTGGCAGACCCTTCCTGTGCACAGTACAAAACGAACGCCGTTGAATCAAATCCTGGTTTTACAACATTTCTAACATCAATGACGGAATAGATGGATGCGTCAGGGCTGGATACAATCAGACCAGGCTCCTGCTCCTTCAAGCCGTTATATACAGATACGATTTCAGCTTTGTAGTACTCACGGATATCCTTGCACCATGCAGCAATCTGCTCCTTGCTTTCGTGTGCCAATGCGCCGAATACATACTGGCCAATGACGTTCGCACACAGATTTGCGGTGTATTCTGCGATAGAACGGTTATTGAACTCCGCATTGTCCGTAATCAGAGCGCCGATTCGGAGGCCGCAGGCATTCCATACCTTTGAAGCAGTCTCGACGCTGATTCTTCGGCCTTCGATACCGGGTACATCCGCATCGCTGATTCCCCAGATGCTCACCAGCTTGCCGCCCTCTTCATAGTAGAGTTCACGATACGCTTCATCGCTGACCATCCACAGGTTGTACTTCACGCACAGCTTAGCCAGGTCTTTGAGTGTTTCGTAATCGTAGAACTGACCGGTAGGATTATCATAAGGGATGACAAGGAGCGCTCCGGGATTGTTCGCCTTAATGGCTTCTTCAATCTTGCCCAATTCCGGAAGGGTGAATTTGCCGTCTTCTCCCAAGTGACGCTTTACTGTAACGGTTTTGCGACCGACTCTTTCGGCAAAAGAGATATAGTTGGTGTAGGCGGGGTCAATCATCATTAGAGGCTTTTCATCCGTGCCTGAAGGGCCACACAGACCGATCAGAAGCAATTCCATCCCTGCGGAACCGCCATCCGTTACCTGAACCATCAGTTTACTTGTATCAAAGCCTTCGCATTTCAGAATATTTTTGAACGCATCTTGACACTCTACAGTTCCAGCGGTTGTTGAATATCTGACGACACCTTTTGCAAAGGGGCTTCCCGGTGCGCCCAGTTCAAACATTCGCTTTTGCATCGCCGGATTTGTTGGGAGAGAAACGTTGCCAATACCTACGTTGATTACGGATTCAGGCTTGATTTTACGTTCCTCATATTTCATTTGTGCCAGTCGAACCCCTGATGGTGTCCTTGATTCGAAGTGAGCTGAAAGAATCGGTTTACTCATTAACGAAAACCTCCTAAATGAATTTAATTGATTAACCACAACACCCTTAATATTCTGATAGTTCTTGATTCAGACTCATCATAACACATTTATGATAACGTTTTCAACCGATGGAATGAATAATGTATACAAAAAACCAATATAAAAAAAGAACGCCTTTTCAGGCGTTCGGGGGAGTTTACTCTACTTCGCTCAGTTTAACCGGGCGATTTTCTTTATATGATTTTAACGCAGCCAGCGCGATCAGAGCGGGCTTGAGGCCATCGATACCCTGAACCGGTGTGGGGGTGTCATTGACCACGGCATCAATGAATTCCTTCATTTCATCCCGGAACGAATCCATATAGCGCTCCAGGAAGAAGTAGAGGGGTTTTTCACTGATTACAGCTTCTTCGGTGCTGAGGGTTACTGTAGAGGCCATGTCGTTGCCTGACTCCACTTTTCCCTTGGAACCGAATACTTCAGCCCGTTGGTCATACCCATAAGCTGCTTTGCGGCTATTATCGATGTTGACGATGCAGCCGTTCTTCATTTTAATCGTGATCAGAGCCGTATCGATATCCCCTGCTTCGCCGATGGCCGGATCAACCAGGACTGCACCTGCTACATACACTTCATCTGCTTCACTGCCGGACAGGAAACGGGCCATGTCGAAGTCGTGGATGGTCATGTCGTTGAAGATACCGCCGGAAACCTTAACATAGGATGCTGGTGGGGGGGCTGGGTCTCTTGAAGTGATTTTGATGATATGCGGATCGCCGATTTTACCTTCAACCACCATCTTCTTAATCGTACGGAAGTTGTGATCGAATCGTCGGTTGAAACCGATTTGTAGCTTTACGCCAGCTTCATCAGCTGCAGCCAAAGCATTTTTGATCTTCTCAATGCTGAGGTCCACGGGTTTTTCACAGAAAATATGTTTCCCGGCCCGTGCAGCATCCATAACGAACTGTGAATGCGTATCTGTAGAGGAGCAGATAAGAACCGCATCCACCTCAGGGTCATTCAGGATATCCATATGGTTATCCGTTTTCTTAGGAATCCCCAACTCATCAGCCCAGGCGCCAATGGCGTCCAGCTTGTAATCTGCAATCCACTTGATTGTTGCTTCGGGTACATTGTTAGTGATGCTGATTGCGTGTACTTTGCCGATTCTACCGGCACCAATGATGCCAACGGTCAGTTTTTTCATGGTGGTCCCTCCACAGAATTATTTCTCATTCGTATTATACCACTTTACGCACACGTTTACTCTATCTTTTTTGTTCATTTAAGGGTAAAAAGTGGACATTTTCAGATTTTAGCTCTTTTCAAATGGGACTTTTTACGCCCACGTGTGAGTTGAACCCTCCCCCATTAGTATAAAAAAAGACCTGAACAGTAACCAGATAGTCTTGAGTCATTCGTCAGAATGATACACACTATTGCTCATTGTTCAGGTCTTCAACAACTTAAAGTTTTTGATAAAAGAAGGTTTTGCTGGCCTTGAAATTATATCGTTGTGGCACGATAATCTGTTCCGTACTTCCAACGAAAAGTGTTCCATTCGGCCCCAATGCCTTATTGAACTTATGATACATCTCATCTTTGGCTTCTTCTGTGAAGTAAATCATGACGTTTCTGCATACAATGAGGTCGAATCCTGTTGGATAGGTATCCTTCAAAAGATTCATCTGCTTAAACTCAATGCATTTCTTCAAGTCATCATTCACTTTATAGGATTCGCCTAAGGGAGTAAAAAACTTGGTTTTGTAGGGTTCTGGAACATTTGCAATGCTTTTCTTGGAGTATACACCCATCTTCGCTTTGTTCATTGCTTCCAAATCAATATCTGCAGCAAAGATTTTTAAATCCTTGAGCGGAATGAACTGGCTCATGACCATAGCAAGGGTGTAAGGTTCCTCCCCTGTTGAGCAGGCCGCGCTCCAAATTTTGGGACGCGGATTGCGCTTCAGCAGTTCAGGTATGATCTCATCCCGGAGGATGTCCCATTGCTGGGGGTTACGATAGAATTCAGACACATTGATTGTCAGGTAATTGATAAATTCATCAAAAGCACTTTTGTCCTTTGTCAGAATGCTGTAATAAGCTTCAAAGGTGTTTGCGCCATTGCGTTTTGCCAAAGATTCAATCCGTCGCTTCATCTGCCGTTCTTTGTACAATGTCAAATCGAGGCCGATCAGCTTGAATACCTGTTCTTTAAACTTCTCGTATCCGTCCATCGGCTACCATCCAATACCTAGATTATGCTTCGTCGCCTTCAACAGCGATATCGCCAGCAACTTCTTCAGAAGCAACCGCTTCTGTTTCATGTGCAGGCTCTTGCAAGCTCTTCATGCTGAGTTTGATTTTCTTGTCATCCATATTCATTTCAATGATTTTAACAGGATAGCTCTCTCTGATTTTCAGGATGTCGGAAGGTTTTTCAATCCGGTCACGGGAAATCTGGGAGATGTGGACAAGACCTTCAACGCCGGGCTCGATTTCGAGGAACGCACCAAAATCAGTCAGGTTAACCACTTTGCCGTCGACAACGTCGCCAACGTGGTAACGCTCTTCAACGGTATTCCATGGATTTGGAGTGGCTTGCTTCATGCTGAGGGAGATCTTGTTGTCTTCTTTGTTGGCGTTCAGGATAAGAACATCAACCTTGTCGCCCACTTTAACAACTTCGTTGGGATGGCTTACACGGCCCCAGGAAAGCTCGGAGATGTGAATCAGGCCATCGACGCCGCCGATATCAACAAATACACCGAAATTGGTGATGCGCTTCACTTCGCCGACAATGATTTCGTTCAGCTTGACTGCGCTCCAGAATGTTTCTCTGCGAGCCGAGTCTTCTACTGCCAAAATCGCTTTGCGGGAGAAAATAACTTTTCGTTTGCTTTTGTTCAGCTCAAGGATTTCAACTTCGAATTCCTTGCCGGAGAATTGATCCAGATTATTTACATAGCTGAGGGTCATTTGGGATGCAGGAATAAAGCCTTTGATATCATTGAAGAATGCGATCATGCCGCCCTTCACAGGCTCTCCAGTACGGACGGTAACATGCTGTTGGGCATTATACGCATCCATGAGAACATCCCAGTCCTTAGACATGCTGATTCTCTTCAGTGACAAGAGGACATTCCCTTCTCCATCATCTGATTTAAGAACAAGTACGTCCAATTCCTGATCTTCACTGATCATTTCTTTGGGGTTCACGTCCGCAATATTTGACAATTCGGACTTAGGGATGATCCCGTCAGATTTGTAGCCGATATTGACTACGACTTCTGAGTCAGTGACTTGGACGACTTTCCCTCTCAGAATTTCTCCTTTCCGTGGGGTTCTGAAAGATTTGTTGTCCATCTGTTCCATCATTTCTGCCATCGTATTACCGTTCGTCATTCACAATTACCTCGCCTTCGTTTTCTAATTGCTCTATTACTTCTTTAATAATCCAGTCAGGTGTTGAAGCACCAGCAGTTATTCCTATATTATCATACTTTCCAATAAGATTCACCAACATTTCCGAGGCATCCTCGATATGTATCGCATTTGCGCAATGTTGGGAAGCGATTTGGAATAACTTTTGTGTGTTCGAACTGTGTTTACCCCCGATAACGATCATCAAATCAACTTTTGATGCCAATTCTTCACATTCTTTTTGCCGCTCTTCGGTAGCCGCGCAAATGGTGTTGTAGAGCACCACTTCACCGGTGAAATCCTTCACCGTTTCTTCAAGCTGGTGCCACAGTGTCAGGGACAGCGTTGTCTGAGCAAGGAAGCAAAGCTTGGGCTCCTCTTTGAGGCTGTTCAGGTTTTCAGTACCGCTTTCCACCTGAGCGGAAAAACCGGTCCATCCGTTGATGCCGACCACTTCAGGATGTGCTGCGTCTCCCATGATGACGACTCGGAATCCGGCATTATGATATTTCATCGCCAGCTGCTGAACTTTTCGCACATAGGGGCAGGTGGTATCGATGACCTGGATTTTCAGCCCTGCGGCCTGATCATAAAAAGAACGGGGAACGCCGTGTGAGCGTACGATGACGATTTCGCCAGGGACCTGCTCCAGGTCATTGACAATCTGCACCCCCATTTGTTCAAGATAATTGGTGACCTGGTTATTGTGGATGATTGGGCCATAGGTGTAGATCCGTCGGCCCTTGAAATCCCTGGCGGCCATCAGGGCTGTCTCAACGGCTTTTTTTACGCCGAAACAAAATCCGCTGTTTGATGCGACATGGATTTTCATAGGCCATCGACCCTTTGGGCTACCTGCGCAATGATCCAGTTTTGAACCGCCTCGATTCCCATGTGGGAGGTGTCCAGCACCAACGCATCAGGGGTGCATATCAGGGGTGAATGTGCGCGGCTGCTGTCCAGGGTGTCACGGCGGACAATGTCGGTGATGATGTCGGAAAGGACTGCCGGTTCACCCTTGGCGCACAGTTCAAGCCACCTGCGGCGGCCCCGCTCTTCGGGGGTGGCGGTCAGATATATTTTCAGGGTGGCATCCGGCAGGACCGTTGAGGCGATATCCCGGCCGTCCATGACGATGCTCTTTCCTTTTGCGATGTCCTGCTGCTTGCGGACCAGATCCTTCCGGACAGAGGCCAGGCTGGAAACCGCAGAAACAGCCTGGGTGACCGCCGCGCTTCGAATGGGCACGGTTACTTCTTCCCCATCCATCCAGATTCTGCCCGCGTGAAGATCGAGCACCGTTCCTGCCAGCAATGCTTCCAGCTCAGGACTCTCTTCGATTTTCAGATCCTGCTTCAGGATTTTATACGTAATGGCCCGATACATGGCTCCGGTATCCAAATAGGTGATTCCAAGCTGCTGCGCCACTTTTTTGGCGATCGTGCTTTTTCCGGAACCGGCGGGGCCGTCTATTGCGATTGTCAGGATCATTGTGTTCTCCGCTCTTGCAATTATTTTGTCTTGCTGTACACTTCATTTTCTTCCCAGATGTGTTCCAACTGGTCGAAGGTGTGTTTCAGTTTTTCTTTCTCGTTGAGGCTCAGGGCGATGATGAGTGCGTTGATCAGGCTCATGGGGGCCACGAGAGAATCGATGAAGGTGGTCATGTTGTATTTGGCGGTCAGGGTGTAATCCACCAAAGAAGCCAAGGGGCTCATCATGCTGTCGGTGATGCCGATCAGGGTTGCTCCCTGATTTTTTGCGTACCGGACCACGTCGAAGGTCTTTCGTGAATACCGTGGGAATGAAATGGTGATCAGCACGTCCTCGTGGTTGATTTTCACGAGTTTATCCAGAACGTCACTGGCACCGGAGGGGATGACGTGGACATCATCCATGATGAAATTCAGATAAAAGGCCAGATATTCTGCCAAGACCTTCGAGCTGCGCAGGCCCAGGATGTAGATCCGCCGGCCGGTCTGTATGCGGTGCACCACCTGTTCCATCAGCAGAGGATCCAGTTCATCACTGGTCTTCCGGATGTTGTCGATATCGGAATGCATGACCTTACGCAGCAGATTCCGCTCGTTGCCGGCGATATCCTCCGAAAGCCCGAACCGCTGAACGGTGGTGAGTTTGGTCTTGATGGATTCCTGCAGCGCCTTCTGCAGAACCGGGTAGCCATCATATCCCAAGGCGTTTGCAAAACGTACCACCGTTGATTCGCTGACGTTCACGGTTTTTCCAAGCGCCGCCGCGGTCATGAACGCGACCTTGTCATAGTTATCAAAGATATAGTCAGAAATCAGCTTTTGACCCTTACTCATTTCAGGATAATAATTCTGAATGCGGTTCAATAGATCCCTGTATTCTTCACTCATGTGTCTCACCTGTCCTGTAAAGGGTACACCCACTGAATCCAGTGGGTGCGTTTGAGAACATTATATCATATTTGCATAAATGATGACACAAATGAAATTTCACTGTCATTTTTCCTGGAAATCAGCATCATTTCACCTGCTGTGCCAATTTATAGCCTTCGTTCAACGCGTTTCGGTTCAATTCCTCTGTCCCTTTGGGGACACGGCTGAGGACAGCGCGTTCAACGTTTTCGTGGGTCACCAGGCCGGTATGCTCCGTAATGAATCCCAGTGCGACAATGTTGGATACGATGACTTTGCCCAGCACGGATTTTGCCGTATCGATGATTGGAACATGCAAAATCCTGGCCGCGGTGAAATTTTCCGGGATGTTGACCGAGGCATCGACGATCGCCGTGCCGGATGCTTTCACGGTGCTCAGATAGGTATCTGCCGCAGCCTGGGTCAGGGCAAGAATAATGTCCGCCTGGCCGACCTTTGGAAAATCTATCTCTTCATCGCTGATGATGACTTCTGATTTACTGGCGCCGCCCCGGGCTTCCGGGCCATAGCTCTGGGTCTGAATGGCGTTCAGCCCATCGGTGATTGCCGCTTCTGCCAGAATGATCCCTGCAAGGATCAGCCCCTGGCCGCCGGAACCGGTCAATCGGATTTCTGTTTTAAGTGCCATCGCATCCTCCGTCCTCATAACCATAATCCGGCTGACAGTGTTTGATGATTTTTCCGTACTCTTCAGTGTATTCCGGAGCCAGGATATTTTTGAACTCCCCCATCAGGAATTTTCCGGCAAGCTGTTCCGGGGTCATCTTCTGGGCCGCTTTGATGTCGACATAGTGATCTTTTAGCCACATCAGCATGTCTACAGGGGAGCCTTTCTTATTCTTACGGCCATAGTAGGTTGGACAGGTGCTGACAACCTCCACCAGACTGAACCCCTTATGGGCGATGGCGGTTTGTATGTGGCGGGTCATCTGATTGGCATGATAGACGGTGCTGCGAGCCGTGTAGGTAGCCCCTGCTCCCCCGGCCAGTTGTGCGATATCGAAGGGTTTGTCGATATTGCCGTGGGGGGCGGTCGTGCCGTATTCATGGGTGGGGGTTGTTGGGGAGTACTGTCCCCCGGTCATGCCGTAGATGTTGTTGTTATAGACGACGGTGGTGATGTTGATATTCCGCCTGGCGGCATGGATCAGGTGATTCCCGCCGATGGCTGAACAGTCGCCATCGCCGCTGACGACAATGACTTCCAGCTCCGGCCGGGAGAGCTTGATCCCTGTGGCAAAAGCAAGGGCCCTGCCGTGGGTTGTGTGCAGCGTGTTGAAATCCAAATAGCCTGGCGCTCGGGAGGAGCAGCCGATTCCGGAAACAATGCAGACCTTGTCCTTATCCAGTCCCAGGTTGTCGATGGCCCGTACCAGTGCCTGGGTGACGATGCCGTGTCCGCAGCCCGGACACCAGATATGCGGGAGCTTGTTCATTCGGAAATACTTCCCGATCAGCTCACTGCTCATCCCAACACCTCCTTCACTTTAGCCACCAGTTCAAGGGGTGTCAGGACATCCCCGTTGGCACGGCCGATGTGTATCACCGGCGTTTGACCGTTCACAACCCGCTGAACCTCCAGCACCAGCTGCCCCAAATTCATTTCAGCCACAAGGATGCCTTTAAGCCCGGCAGCCAGGGCATGAACCCTTTCTTCCGGAAACGGCCAGATGGTGATCGGTCTGAAAAGGCCAACCCTGTACCCTTCCTCTCGGAGTTTGTTCACGGCGCTTCTGGCGGTTCGGGCGGTGCTGCCATAGGAAAGGATGATATATTCCGCATCTTCGGTGAGATATTCATCATAATCCAGGATATCGTCGAGGTTGTCGGTAATCTTATTCATGATCCTGCGCAGCATCCGATCAGCATTTTGGGGGCTGTTGCTTGGAAACCCGGTTTCATCATGAAAGAGGCCGGTTACATGATACCGGTAGCCATCACCGAATCCGGCCATTCGCGGAACCAGTTCATCCCCGATAACGGCGTAGGCTTTATAATCCTCAGGCTTTTCGGAGGGTTTGATCCGGTTGACTATTTCAAGCTCATGGGCTTCGGGAATTTCGATTTTTTCCCGCATGTGGCCGATGACCTCATCGGTCAGCAGGATGACAGGCATCCGATATTTTTCGGCCAGGTTGAAGGCCCGGATTGTCAGATGATAGGTCTCGTTCACTGATGAGGGCGTCAGGGCGATGACCGGATGGTCTCCGTGAGTTCCCCACCTGGCCTGCATCACATCGCCCTGGGCCGGTGATGTGGGGAGTCCGGTGCTGGGCCCACCCCGCTGGACGTTCACAATGACGAGTGGAATCTCTGTGATGGCAGCGTAACCGATGTTCTCCAACTTCAGGGAAAATCCCGGTCCGCTGGTGGCCGTCATGGATTTAGCGCCGGTAAGTGAGCCGCCAATGGCCGCTGCAATGCCGGCAATCTCATCTTCCATCTGGATAAATGACCCGCCTACATAAGGCAGTTTTTCGGCGGAAAGCTCTGCTATTTCTGTTGAGGGGGTGATGGGATAGCCTGCATAGAAACGCATCCCTGCGGCCAGTGCCCCTTCGACGACGGCTTCGTTGCCCTGCATCAATAATACGCGTCTGCCGTTACTCATGGGTGATCCCTCCCAGATAAATCGCATAATCCGGGCACCGCAGCTCGCATTGACCGCATTTGATGCAGTTTTCCCGATCCAGCATCTGAACCTTCAACTGCGGGTCAAGCCCCAATACTTTTTTAGGGCAGAATGCCACGCAAATACCGCAGCCCTTACACCAATCCAGCTTGATTTTCACTTCAACGCGGTCCCTGTCAATTGCCATTGCAGAGCGCCTCCTTTGATGTACTGATTCAAGCATAGCATACCCAAATGATAATGCAAGTAACAATTCATTTTAACGTTACAAACAGAATGTTATGCATGGATAATTGCATTTTGTATAATATTATGACTGCATATCGGGATACAAAAAAGCAGACCACTGCGAGTCTGCTTCGTGTTTATAACCCTATGGTTCCTATGCCCTCTCTTTCAGGCGATCGGACAGGAATTTGTTGTTTTCCCAATCATCAAATTCGAATTTCACCGGAGAGATGGTAATGAAGCCATCCCGTGCCGCAATCACATCAGCATCCTCCGATTCCGATTCCAGTACCAGGTCACCGGCCAGCCAATAATAGGTATTCCCCCGGGGATCCAGGCGCTTGCTGAAGGGCTTTTCATACCGTGCCTCACCGATCCGGGTGATCTTAAGGCCTTTCATATCTTGATAAAGCAGATTGGGGATGTTGATGTTCAGCAGCGTTCTGCCCCCTACTGGATTTTTGAAGAGCCAGTCCAAGGTTTCCTTTACTGCCTGTACCGCTTCGTTCAAGTTTTCTGCCTCATAGTCCAGGTATGAGATGGCGATGGAAGGGACATGGAAGAGTGTGCCTTCGGCTGCGGCTGCAACGGTCCCCGAGTAGAGCAGATCCGTTCCCAGATTGGGGCCGTGATTGATTCCGGCAATCACCCAATCGGGCTTGAATCCCAGCAATTCTTCCAGGGCCAGTTTCGTGCAGTCCGCAGGGTTCCCGCCGATGGCCCAGCTTTTTGCTGTCCGTGGGTCTTCCACTTCCTTCACCGTGATAGGGTGCTGCATGGTCAAGGCATGGCTGCTGGCGCTTTTCTGCAGGGTGGGCGCCGCCACGTAGACTTCGTGTTCCAGGCACAGCAGATCAATGAGGGCGTTGATACCTGCGGCGTTGATGCCGTCATCGTTTGAAACGAGAATTCGCATGGTTTATCCTCTCTTTTCTATCAGCATGAGTTGGGGCGGATTGTTCACCTGATTGGTAAACGTCAGGACCGCCACAGAAAAGTGCTTTTGATTCAGCTGGGAAGCCCAATCCTTGACGGCCACGGCTTCGCTTGCTCCGGCCCCGTGGCCGGGGTAAAGCACAGCGGTCAGTTTCCCCCCGGATTTCAGAAGTTCCAGGGATGCGGTCATGGCCTCCAGTGTGCTTTCAGCTTTTGTCGTGATGGTTTTGTCACCGCCGGGCAGATAGCCCAGATTGAATAGGATCAAATCTACTGGGTGTGCGATGTAGGTCTTGATCATACCGTGGCTTGCATGGATCAGCGTGTAGGCGGATTCCGGAGATGCGGAATCTATGAAAAGTCGGGCCTGATCCAGTGCGTCCTTCTGGATATCGAAACCGTACACATGGCCGGCAGGACCCACAAGCTTGCATAGGGCTGCTGTATCCTTGCCGTTTCCAACGGTGGCGTCGACACAGATATCCCCTTCTGAGAGCATCTGCGGCACCAATTGCCACAGGATTTCAACCGCATTATTCATCGAAAAGAGCGTCATTGCTACCGGCGTCCTCCCTTGCAGGGCTTTTGAAAGAATTCCGGCAATGTGCCCTCGAACCAGAAAGGTTCTGCAACGGGGGCCTTCACCCAACTTGGTGTCTCGTTGACGGGAATCAGGTCCTCTGTGAGCAGGAATTTCCTGGTGTCGGTATCTGCGGGAATAAAAAATCGCTGGATGCCGTTGCGCTCCATCAGATTCAGAAGCGCTCTCAGGAGTCCGTCGCCAAAACCCATACGCCGCATGGCCGGTGTGATGAAAAGCGTTAGAACAGAGGCCTCAGCCTCGTGTCGTTGATATGCCGCATAACCCAGGACCGCTCCGTCCTCAAGCAGGACCATGGATTCTGTCCGATTAACCGAGGTGTTGAGAGATAACCGGGAATCTTCTATGAACCGACTGACGGCATCGGTCTGAGATATTTCAGGAATTTGTATGGTAATCATAAAATCCTCCTTCATTGGGGTCATACAAAGCGTAGCATACTTTCCCTGTCATTTTAAGAGTATTTATTGACTAACGGGGCATATATTATATGATTAAATCGATAGATATCATAAGGAGGTTCAATATGGAACTCTGGTACACAGAAGAACACAATGAGAATGTGCGGTTTTCGCTCCGCGTCAATAAAACCTTGTTTTCAAAACAGAGTGATTTTCAAAAGGTGGATATTCTAGAAACCTTCGAATATGGCCGATTGATGACCCTGGATGGCCTGGTCATGGTCACCGACAAGGACGAGTTCATCTACCATGATATGATCGTACACCCTGCCCTGGCAGCGAATCCGGCCATCAAACGGGTGCTTGTCATCGGCGGCGGCGACGGCGGCACGGTCCGTGAGCTGGCCCGGTATCCTCAGATCGAGCACATCGACATGGTTGAAATTGACAAAATGGTGGTGGATACGGCCCGGGAGTTCTTTCCTGCTATCTCCTGTGCCCTTGACGATCCCCGGGTTCATCTGTATTTTGAAGATGGCGTCAAGTGGGTTGAGGATAAGACTGCCTGCTATGACTTGATCCTGATTGATTCCACAGACCCGGTAGGCCCCGGTGAAGGCCTTTTTACCACTGAATTCTATACCAACTGCTACCGGGCGCTCACCGAGAACGGGATCTGCGTCAATCAGAACGAAACCCCGGTGTATGAAGAATTCTTCAAGGTAGGCATCAGCTCCAACCTGAAGCTGAAGAAGCTGTTCCCCATTGTTGAGGTTTACCAGGCAGCGATTCCCACTTATCCTGGTGGTTACTGGCTCTTCAATTTCGCATCCAAGAATGTGCACCCTCTGAAGGACCTTCAAGTAAAACAATGGAATGCCCTGAACCTTAAAACCCGGTACTACAACACGGATCTCCATGTGGGAACCTTCGCCCTGCCCAACTATGTAAAGGAGAAATTTGAAAATGCAACTTTATAATATGGCGACATTCATCGGCTGTGATGCCTCTTATGAGGACTCAGAAGTAGTTCTTTTCGGCGCCCCCTTTGACGGCACCTGTTCCTATCGGCCTGGAAGCCGTTTTGCACCGCCTAAGATCCGTCCGGACAGCTATGGTCTGGAGACTTACAGCCTGTTCCTGAATAAGGACATCACCGAGCATGCGGTTCATGATGCCGGGGATCTTGAAATCCCCTTTGGAGATACGGTTAAAGCTTTGGCCGTGATTGAAGAGTACGCCGATGAACTGTTTGCTGATGGCAAGAAGCCGTTGATGATCGGCGGCGAACACCTGGTGTCTCTGCCGGTGATCCAGGCAGCTGCCCGGAAATACCCGGATCTTCACATTGTTCATTTTGATGCCCATACGGATCTGCGTACGGAATACATGGGGGTTTCCCTTTCCCATGCCAGCGTCATCCGAAAAGCCTGGGACGTCCTGGGTGACGGGCGGATCTTTCAGTTCGGCATCCGCTCCGGTATGAAGGAAGAGTTCCAGTGGGCCATGGAAGAGGGCCATACCCTGCTCTGCCCCTTCGACTGCTCCCGGTTGGATGAAGCGGTTGCCGCCATTGGTGACGCGCCGGTTTACCTGACCATCGACGTGGACGTGCTGGACCCTTCTCTGCTTGCCGGCACCGGTACCCCAGAGCCCGGTGGCCTCACCTTCCGGGAAATGCTGCAGGCGCTGAAAACCATCAGCGGGCTGAATATCATCGGCGCGGATGTGGTTGAGCTGGCACCGGACTACGACCTTTCCGGCGTATCGACCGCTACGGTTTCAAAGCTGCTGAGAGAGGTCATGCTGATACTTTAAACGGAAGAGAGAAGGAGCACCCTGTGCCTTGGAAAAGAATCGGTTCCTTGAAATAGACTTGATGAAGATCATTTCCTGCCTGGCCGTTGTCGCCATCCATATCTCGGCAATGGGCATCAGTGATCCTTCGGTAGAAAATACAACACGAAATATTTCTCTGTTCTTTAACGGCATTTCGAATTTTGCAGTTCCCAGCTTTATCTTTCTCAGTGGGCTGGCTTTGATGCTCCGGTATGGCGGAAAGCCCCTGGCCTGTATGACATTTATGAAAAAACGGATGCATAGCATCCTGATCCCGTATCTGGGGTGGAGCTTCACCTATTTTTTTGTCTATGCGCTGGCGGGCTACTATGCCGTCTCTTTGGCCAATATCCTTGCGGTTGTTTTTCTGGGCACCGGTGAATTCCATCTTTACTTTGTTATCATCCTGTTTCAGCTGTATGCTCTTTTTCCTTTGCTAAAACCGATTGTGGAGCGGATGCATCCAGTGCTCACATTGGCCCTGGCCATAGCGATACACCTGGGATTCGCTTATGGGGTTCCGCCCTTCCCCTATATGGATCGGATTTTTGTCCCCTACCTCATTTTTTTTGCTGCTGGTATGGTTTGGGGTGCAAACTACACGTATATGAAAAACAGCATCATCAGGCATGGGTTCCTGATTGGATGTATTTATCTTGCCGCTGCAGCCTTCTATCTGCATTCCCGATTTTCCCCCGAGGCATTCCTGTCTCAACTGCCCCAGCTCTGGCAACTGTTCAGCCTTGCGGCTATTCTGATGCTCATGAGCCTCTCAACGGCGATGGTTCAAGGAATCAACCAACCGGATTGGGTTTCCGGGATCATCACCCTCAGTGCCGCGACTTTCTATGTGTATCTGGCCCATCCGCTTTTCATCGCCGTTTTTTACAAGCTCTATCACACGATCGGTTTTCATGAAATGCATGTGATCCTGCCCCTGAACTATGTGGCGGTGACAATCATTTCATTTACCGGCGCATTGGTCTATCTGAGGTATAAGAAGCTCAGGCGTGCAACCGCTTGATCTCAGTCAAGCGGTTGCTATGAACAGGGTGTATTTGCCAACGCAGATGCACCCTGCTTTCTGTTTACGGGGCCTCGCAATAGAGGGGACGTTTTGAAAAAATCCGGTGGCTCCTTCCTGTTCAAATCATAACCTCCGCTATGCAGTAAAATTATTCTGCGGGATGCCTGTTTCAATTGTTAATATATTATCATTATATTCAGAAAAATTGATTCTATTCAGGTGTTTATTCAAGAATGTCACTCTCAGCAAAAGCACATATTCCGAAAAACAGATGCATCTGATTTTTTAAAATCACAGGACACGATTCGATTGTTCAGCATTATGAACAATTGCGTTTGGTTTTATTCAAACAACTTTTACCGAAGTGCTGCTTTAGCCTAATAAAGGGTTCGTGAAATTTATGCATAAACGATTGTTAAACATTAAACGATTGTGTTAAGATGAGTTGGGTCGTTAACAACAGACAAAATAGTGAAAGGAGTGAATCAACCTATGTCCGCATTGCGTAAAACACAAGTTGAAACACACGGTGAAGCATCCACCGCTTCAAAAACAGGCTTGAAGAAAAGCTTGGGAGTTTTTTCGGCCATTGCCATGGTCATTGGAATGACCATCGGATCCGGAATTTTTTTCAAACCGTCCATCGTCTATCAGAATGCAGGCTCCTTTCAAATGGGAATTGCAGCATGGATTGTCGGGGGAATCATTACGATGGCCGCGGGCCTCACTGTTGCGGAAATCGCATCAGCCATTCCTAAAACAGGCGGACTTTTCGCCTACCTGAAAGAGCTTTACGGAGAAAAGTGGGCCTTTCTTTTAGGATGGGTACAGACCATCATCTATGTTCCGGGTTCATCTGCTGCCCTGGCAGTGGTAATGGCCACCCAAGCGACGTATTTTGTTCCGATGAGTCTCGAAATGCAAAAGGGTTTTGCCATCCTCATGATTTTCACAATTGTGGTGATCAACTGTATTTCTGCTAAGTTCGGCGGTATTGTTCAGTCCTTTTCTACCGTTGGGAAGCTGATTCCCATTTTTATCATTATCGGCTGCGGTCTATTTTTTGGAAAGAACCCCGCATTTGCCCCGCCAGTTGCAATGATTCACGGTGCGGGTTTTGGTGCAGCGATTCTTGGAACACTGTGGGCATACGATGGCTGGATTTCTGTGGGAAATATGGCGGGGGAATTCAAACATCCGGAACGGGATCTTCCACGGTCCATTATCATCGGTCTTTCAGTTGTCATTGTAACGTATGTGCTGATCAACATCGCTGTTATCAAGGTTCTTCCCATTGAAGCGATCATCGCATCTCCCAAAGCCGCATCCGATGCTGCGGTGCTGCTGTTCGGAAACTTTGGCGCCACGCTGATTTCTGCCGGCATCCTGGTTTCAATTTATGGCGCATTGAACGGCTATCTGATGGCAGGTTCCCGGGTTCCTTATGCCATGGGGGTTGATGGCATCCTGCCGTTGAGCCGCTATTTCACTAAGGTTAACAAGGCGCAGAGCCCGTATTTTGCTCTGGTATTTGAATTCGCCCTGGCTTGTGTTTATGCCTTGTCAGGATCCTTCAACACCCTGACGGATTTGGTTGTATTTGTGCTCTGGATTTTCTTTGTCATGGCTGTGGCTGGGGTTTTCATTCTCAGGAAACGAACCGATCTGAAGGCGTCCTACAAAGTCCCTCTCTATCCGTTCATCCCGCTTATCGGTATCATTGGCGGCATGTATATCATCATCAATACCGTGATGACAAACCCGCTCAACTCACTGGTAGGTATTGGCATCACCCTGGTTGGGCTTCCGGTTTACTATTTTGTCCGCAAACAGAAGGCTGCAGGTCTTTAGGACAGCGTTTATATCCAAACGATGACATCCTGTTGTGTTGGAGCGGCTCCTCAATGATGCGTAAATCATTGGGGAGCCGCTCCTTTCTATTTTTCAAAAAAAAAGAAGCTTCCTCTGTCAGGATACCATTCCTGTGCAGAGAAAACCTCATGGGTGACTGTCTCAAAGGGCCGCATCATTCCCCTTTGTCAACTTCGCTGATACTCAGCTGCTTGAATGCATCCATTACCGGCAGATCCTTCAGGGACCGCAGACCGAAGGTTCTGAGGAATCCCTCTCCGGTGACATACAGATTGCCTCTGTTCCCCTGGCGCTCGCGCATTTCAATCAAATCCCGTTCCAACAACGTTTTCATGGCTTTGTCACAGCTGACTCCCCGGATGATCTCAATCTCCCCCTTGGTGACGGGCTGCTTGTAGGCAACAATCGCCAGCACTTCCACCGTTGCGGGACTCAGGCCCTTGGAACGGGTTTGTTTACATAATTTATCTATGTAAACCGAATTATCGCGGGAGGTTGTCATTTGAAACGCCTGATTGAGTTCGATGATCTGAATGCCTCTATTCTCATCGGCATACTGCTTTTGTAATGTCAGTATGAGCTTCCGTGTTTCCGCCAGGTTCAACTCCAAGATCTCGGAGAGCTTTCGGGCTGTAACACTTTCTCCCGCTACGAACAATATCGATTCTATGACTGAAAGCATCTTATCCATGTTCCACCTGCTCTATTGCAATGATTTCAGGATCTTCCAGACGGATATCCTGTTTGACCTTTACCTTGCCGCCCCGCATCAGCTCCAAGAGTGCCAGAAAGGTCGTAATAACCTCCATGCGGGTGGTGTCTTCCTCAAAGAGAGCCATGAACCTGATGGTTCGTGAGAAGTTCAACCGATCGGTGATCCATCCCATCTTCTCTTCCACCGTGTACGGATCCCGCCGCATGGTTTTGAAGTAGGTTTCACGATGGGTGTCGATCCGGTCCATTTTATCCAGAACCCTTTTCAGCGCCTCCACCAGAAGGTCTGTCTCCAGGTTCAGGTCTTTCATGGTATCTGTGTTCCGGTCCAACAGGCTGTCGAGATCCTCGGGTTCCTTATAGTACCGCTGTCCGAACTGGTTCTCCAATTCCTGCAGATGCAGAGCTGCTTCCTTATATCGGCGGTATTCTACAATCCGCCCCACCAACTCTGTCCGTGGATCCTCCCAGATGGTTTCCGAATCGCCATAGTCCTTTTGCGGCAGCAGCATTCGGGATTTTATCTCCAGAAGTGTGGCAGCCATCACCAGAAATTCACTGGCCAGCTCCAAATTCAGAACATGGAGATCATAAATCACAGCCAGATACTGCTCTGTAATCAAAGCGATGGGAATATCATGAATGTCCACCTCGTGCTTATCAATCAGATGGCACAGGAGATCCAAGGGTCCTTCAAACTGATCCAATTTTATAAGTACAGACATAATAAACGAGCCTCCTAATTGGGATGCTCGTTCATTATAACAGATTTATCGGTACTATGGCTTTAAAACGGTGCGAATCCTTGCTCGGACCACCAATCCTGCTGGACGATGGCATATTCTTTTGCGAACAGGTCGTAGTGGTTTTTCTCCCAGCCGATCAGGGTATCAAACAGCTTTTTCACCTTGGGATCGTCTGATTGATTCCGGGCATCCTCATAAAACTTCATGGCCACGTTCTCCATCTCCATGGCGATTCCAAACACGCTGACTGCAAGGCCTACATTCTTGCACATCAGATGATCCCAGGAATACAGCTTTGGCGACGGCGGATCGGCAACCATGGCGAGATCAAATTCATCCCCAGCATTCTTCTGGCTGTTAAAAAGCGCCTTCAGCCAATCGATATGGGTCAGCTCCTCATTGGCTATGGACAACAACGCATCCCGTGTTTCTGGAGATGTTGCCTGGGAGGCCGTGAGCTTATAGAATTCGTAGCCCTCGATCTCATTCAGTATTGCCTTCTTGATCAGTTCCAATTCGTTATGGTTCATGAGGCACCCCCTCTTTCGGATTTGCCCTATTCTTACCCGGTTAATTCTGGTTTAAACGATAAAGTGTATCAGCTACAGAGAGGAATCGAAAATCTGTATGCCTGAAGTGGTCACAACCGCTTTGATAATAGGCGCAGGTGTCACCGGTTCTGCAGAAAGCAGATAGGCATTCCGGAAACGCTTTTCAGCCTCCGCAAGCTTTTCAGGGCGATTCGTATGGAATACCGCCAGGACATCGCCAACGGCAACGACATCGCCAACTTTCTTTTGGAGCAGGATTCCGGCAGAAAGATCGATGACGCTATCCAGATCCTCGCGACCTGCCCCCAGCATCATGGCGCTGATACCGATTTCATCGGACTGGATATGGGATACATACCCGTTTGCATCCGCAAAAATTTCCTTTTGGATCGTTGCGGCAGGCAGTTTCTCCGGATGTCGGATTTCTTCCCCATCACCACCCTGAGCGGTGATGAATTCAATGAATTTCTCATAAGCCGCACCACTGGTGAGGGCACGCTCCACCAGGGTTCTGGCACCTTCCAGGGTATCCGCCCCCTTGCCAAGCCAGACCATGTAGGACCCCAGACGGAGGCACAGCTCAGTCAGATCCGCCGGACCTTTATTGAGCAGGGTGTCAATGGCTTCTTTAACTTCCAAGGCATTGCCCACAGCAAGTCCTAAGGGCTCTTCCATGGCAGTGATCACCGCAATGGTATCCCGTTTCATATGATCCCCTATTTCCACCATCTGCCGTGCCAGTTCAGAGGCATCCTCAAAGGTGCGCATGAAGGCACCGCTGCCCACCTTCACATCCAGGACGATGGCATCACTGCCGGCCGCCAGTTTTTTGCTCATGATGCTGCTGGCGATGAGGGGAATGCTGTGCACAGTAGCGGTCACATCCCGCAGGGCATAGATTTTCTTGTCTGCCGGGGCGATGTTCTTGCTCTGGCCGATGACTGCTATTTTTTTCTCGTTGACGTTTCGGATGAATTCCTCAGTGGTGAGCTCCGTATGGAAGCCGGTGACGGATTCAAGCTTGTCGATGGTGCCACCGGTGTGTCCCAGACCACGGCCGCTCATTTTAGCAACCGGAATGCCACAGGCCGCCACCAGGGGGGCCAGGATCAGGGTAGTGGTATCTCCCACACCGCCAGTGCTGTGCTTATCCACCTTCACCCCTGCAATCGCCTTCAGGTCAATGACATCGCCGGACAGCATCATGGCATAGGTCAAATCTCCGGTTTCACGTTTGTTGAGGCCTTTCAGGAAAATAGCCATTAAAAGGGCGGCCGCCTGATAATCCGGAATCGTACCGTCAGTATAGCCTTTGATGAAGAATTGAAGCTCTTCGGGGGACAGCTCCGCGCCGTCCCGTTTTTTCTGGATCACATCATACATGCGCATAGGGCAGGTCCTTTCAGTATCGGATAGAATGCTGTTAGATAACGGTTCCTACAATCCCCTTCACCAGTTCAATAAACCGCACGCGCACCATCTCCGCGGTTTCCATGACTTCCTGGTGGTTCAGGGGTTGGTCTAAAATTCCGGCAGCCATATTGGTGATACAGGATATCCCTGCCACCTGCATGCCGCAATGGTTTGCAACAATAGCCTCCGGTACGGTGGACATTCCCACCGCATCGGCTCCCAGGGTGCGGAGCATTCGGATTTCTGCCGGCGTTTCATAGGAGGGGCCGGACATGATCACATAAACCCCTTTCCGAAGGGGGATTCCCAGTTTTAAGGCTGTATTTTCAATACTTGTAACCAGTTTTCGAGAATAGACCTCCGACATATCAGGAAATCGGGGCCCCAGTTCGTCCAGATTCTTGCCGATTAACGGGTTGTTCCCGCTGAAGTTCAGGTGATCCGTCAGAATCATCAGATCCCCGGGCTTGAAGCTGGTGTTAATCCCACCGGCCGCATTGGTAATCAAAAGGGTTTCAACCCCCAAAGCCTGCATGACCCGAACGGGAAAAGTGGTCTGCTGCTGGCTGTAGCCCTCATAATAATGAAAGCGCCCCTGCATGGCTACCACGGTTTTGCCGCTCAGCTTTCCGAACACGAACATGCCGGCATGGCCTTCCACTGTCGATACAGGGAAATGAGGAATCTCACCATAGGGGATTTTCACCGGTTCTGTGATTTCATCCGCCAGGACACCTAGACCGGATCCCAGAATCAGACCGATTTGTGGAACTTCTTTGATTTTACTTTCTATGAACCGTTTTGCTTCCAGTATTTTGTTCATATCAAACATAGTTCACCTCGGCTGAATTAGATGTTTTGAATAAGCGGTAAGAAGCTTTTGCCGTATGGCGTGGCCGGAATCTTCAAGATATCGGAGATTGTCGCGGCGATATCTGAAAAGGATTCCCGGGTGCCAATGACGGCCCCTGTCTTGATGCCGTTTCCTGCCACAAGAATCGGTATATACTCCCGCGTGTGGTCCGTTCCTTTGAAGGCGGGATCATTGCCGTGGTCTGCGGTGAAGATGATGATATCGTCCGGTTTCAATGCGTGAAGCAGTTCAGGAATCCGTTTGTCGAAGTCCTCCAGGGCTTTTCCATAACCGGTGATGTCACGGCGGTGACCATATTTGGAATCAAAATCCACCAGATTGGTGAAAAGAATCCCTGAAAAATCCTCCCGGAGCCATTCCAGGGTTTTCTCGACTCCATCCATATTGTCCTTTGTATGAACCTCATGGGTGATGCCCTTTCCATTGAAGATGTCCCAGATCTTTCCCACTGCCCGAACCTGGAGTCCTTCGGTCGATGCCAGATCCAGAACGGTTGCTTCGTGGGGTTCCAGGGAATAATCCCGTCGGTTCGATGTCCTTTCGAAAGCCCCAGGTTTTCCCACAAAAGGCCGGGCAATCACACGGGCTACCGCATCCTTGCCCATTAGAATATCTCGAGCCACTTCACACATACGGTAAAGCTCCGCCAAAGGAATCACGTCTTCATGGGCGGCAATCTGGAAAACACTGTCCGCAGAGGTATATACAATGGGATTGCCGGTAGCCATATGCTCAGCCCCGTATTCTTCTATCACGGCGGTTCCGGAGGCGGGCAAGTTGCAAAGCCCGCTTCGGCCGGTCTTTTCCTTAAAGGCGTCCATCACTTGAGGGGGGAAACCCTGCGGATACGTGTTGAAGGGCTCCGGCATATAAAGCCCTGCCATTTCCCAGTGTCCGGTGGTCGTATCCTTCCCATCTGAGGCCTCTTTGGCCCGGCCAAAGGCTGCTGTAGGTTTCAGAGCAGCAGGAATCATGGAAACGCCTTCGATATTGCCAATTCCCAGAGCCGTCAGGTTAGGGATCTGAAGGTTTGGGCAGCCCTCAACGATGTGTCCCAATGTATGAACCCCTGGATCCCCAAATTTTTCAGCGTCAGGCAGTGCGCCGATCCCTACGCTGTCCAAGACAAACAGTATCACCCGCTTGGCCATGTTATCCTCCTTCACCGCTATCAGCAAATATTTTTTGAATCATTCACTCTATTTATATCTCATTTTGATTCTTTTAAACTGTTGGTTAAAGTATAACTAAATTAACTGGAGAATAACTATGTTGAGTGACTACAAATAGCAGAAGAATCCACTGGAATTCCACTTGTATTTTGTATATCTTCAACAAATAATGAGACCTGTTAAGGTCTCACTGTTATGCGCGGGGATGCGTCTTCATATAGACTTCTTTCTTATTTTCTTCGGATACCTGTATGTAAAACTGCGTGGATGCAATACCGGAATGCCCCATCATTTCCTGGACCACCTTCAGATCAGCGCCATTTTCAACCAAATGCGTCGCAAATGAATGGCGAAGGGTCTGTGGGGTGATGGGTTTGCTCAGGTTGGCATCTTTGGTATGCTGTTTGAGGATTTTCCAAAATCCCTGCCGTGTGAGCCGCCCACCGTTATAATTCAGAAACAGGGCGCGTTCTTCATCTGCCGGATCTTGTTTCCTGCCTTTTTTCACATACTCATTCAGAGCTTGAAGTGCCATGTTTCCCAAGGGAACAATCCTGCTCCCTGTTCGATTCTTGCACCGGATATATCCCAGATCAAGGCGCACATCCTCCAAGTTCAGGGATGTCAGTTCCGTTACCCTGATGCCGGTTGCGTAGAGAAGCTCCAGCATGGCCCGGTCCCGTATGCCTATCTCTGAACTGTTGTTGGGCTGACAGATCAGTGCTTCGATTTCCTTGACAGAGGGAACCACCGGGATTTTTTTCTGTCCTTTGGGAGATTCTATCTTGAGGGTAGGATCCCGATGGACCTCTCCAAAATTCAGAAGATATTGGTACATCCCACGAATTGAGGAAAGCTGTCTGGCGATGGTGGCCGGTGATTTCCCCTGGCCCTGTAAGTACAGGAGGTAGGTTATGACCGTCGTCTCGCCAGCCTCTGAAAATGCGTTCATACCTTGATCCAGCAAAGATTCCGAATATTGACGGACGTCCCGTGAATAGGCATCCATGGTGTTGGCGGTCATCCCCCGTTCGGTTTCTAAATACTCAATAAACCGTTTTATTACCTCATCCATGGTCAATCCCCTTTACAGATATTAGAACGTGTTACAGGAACATGATAATCGAACTTTCCGAATTATTCAAGCAATTCCAATGAAATATCTTCAGAGAACACCTTGTCCTGAGACACGCCCTTCTTCATATTCTTGTATTTTGATTTATGCGCATACATCGCAGCGTCCGCTTGCTCAATGAAGTCTATCACACTGAGGCTCTCAATGGGATTGTATTCTGAAAAACCATAGCTGACACTGACCGGGAATCCGATTTCCGGGTTTTCGTTCTTCTTCATCAGCTCGGTATAAATTCTGTTCCAGGCTGATTTTGCTTGGCTGAGACCACAATCACAATAGGTGATCAGGAACTCATCCCCTCCCAGGCGGCAGACAAAATCCTTATTGCGCAGCAGGGTGCGGATGGTTTCACTCACCACCTCCAGCAGCTGATCACCCGCTTTATGGCCCAGCTTATCATTGACGTGTTTCAGATTGTTTATATCTACAAAGCAAATAGTCAGGGGCTTACTTTTGAATTTGCATTCCTGAATCCGAAGCGCCAGGGTATCCAAACCGGTCTGCCTGTTGAGGACCCCTGTCTGGATATCCCGTTCTGCGTATTCCTTCACCTCGTGGAGGTGCAGCCGGCTGACGATGGTCAGGTTCAGAAGATACAGGAAAAGCCCTGTAATCAGAACCATGGCGACAAAACCGCAAATCAGGATGAACATCAGCTTTGGGATGCGAATCAATTCCAAAGAATAGACTGCCAGAAACCTGAGATAAATATTTGATGCCACAAGAAGGCCAACAAGGCCGACGGCATTGATGAAAACCAGGATCCGGGTGTCCGCCTTTGTTTTTTTCCTGCTGCCTTTGAAGAAACGCAGAAAGCCTTTGTATCCCTGGATCAAAAGGCATGTGAGCAGCAGGTGGAGCAAGCTGAGGTCCCAGGAGTGCGGCGTTACCAATACGCATTCCAGGTCTATCGGCGCACCATAGGCAAAAGCCAGCACATGGGCGCACAGCATGGCGAAGGAAACGGCAAGATAGGAGACGACAACCATATAGCAGCAGATATAAAACTTCAAGTTGAAGATCAGTGCCAAAATCAAGATGAACCCAACCGCCATGATTTCATGGCTCACGAGTGTCGGTTTAAAAAAGAACAAGAGATAAGGCAAAGTCAAAGCAAAAAAAGCACTGAGTTTCAGGGATTTCCCTTTAACGGTGCCCGGCAGGATAGCGTGCAGGCATGCAATATAAGCAAGAGCATACGCGATTGCGCCTAAAACCGGCAAGTTCGAAACAGCTTCCATAAGGACTCCCGCTATGTGATCACTTCAGGTGTTGTCTGATTTTCTCTGCAATGACCGCAATGAATTCGCTGTTGGCAATTTTTTTGTCGGGCTGGTCGTCCAGTTTATACAGTTTTCGGAGAACAATCTGATTGCCCCTGGCAAATGTCAGATCAATGGCATTCCGGATCGAGCGCTCCACTCGGCTGGGTGTGGTGTCATGGAGTTCCGCTATGGGCGGATAAATCGCTTTTGTAACCTTTCCCAAGGTGCTGGGGTCTTTTAGAACAATAAGAACCGAATCCGATATGTATTGATAGCCTTTGATGTGCATCGGAACGCCAAAGTCTCTGAGTTCGCTGGAAACCAGATCCTCCATGCTTTCCGTATTGATTTTCTTATAGTGTGATGGCTCCGGTTCCTTTCCTGCGGCAAACTGTTTTAAACGCCGCATGAACTCAACCATATCAAACGGTTTAACGACATAATACGACGCCCCAAGATTGATGGCTCGAAATGTGATGTCATCATGGCCAACTGCAGACATAACAATGAACTGCGGCTTTTTTTGCGGATCCATGTTCTTGCATTTCTCCAGAACCCCCAAGCCGTCCAGCATGGGCATGATGATATCCAGGATCACCATGTCAGGGCTCTGCATCTGAATGAGTTCCAAGGCGCTTACGCCGTCGTGGGCAACTCCCACCACTTCATAGCTGCTGTCCTTTTCAATGATTTCTTTCAGGATGGTGCAGAAATGCCTGTTGTCGTCGGTAATCAAAACCCGTGTTTTCTTGTTCATGATACTCCTCGGTTTACAGCATCTTTATGGCTAGTATTCTATCAGCAGGTCTCTTGAATCTCAAGAGAATCCCGTTGTTTTCTAAGTAATTCGCCGTTCTTCAGCAGCTCTTCGGATGCCTTCAGGCTGGCGGGCGATACATGTGCCCCCCCAAGGATCCGGGCAATTTCTTGGATTCGTCCCTCACCGTGAAGCGGTTGGATATCCGTGGTGGTCACATGATCCTCTGTGCTTTTTTCAATCAGGTAATGCAGATCACCCAGCGCGCAGATCTGAGCCAGATGGCTGATGCATAGAACCTGATGGGATCTGGACACTTCTACAAGCTTTTCACCGACAATTGCAGCGGTTTTTCCACTGATCCCGCTGTCAATTTCATCGAACACCAGGGTTCCCACGGCATCACTATCGGCTTGGACGATTTTCAGGGACAGCATGAGCCTGGAGAGTTCTCCGCCAGACGCCACCGATTTCAAAGGCTTGAGAGATTCCCCCGCGTTCATTGAAATCAGCAGTTCAACCTGGTCGGATCCTTCACTGTGGATACCGGAGCCCCAAGGGTCTTTTCTATGGGCGTGCTGGAATTTCAATTGGGCGCTGGGCAGATTCAGAACACGGAGTTCTTTCAGCAGAGCCTGTTCAAATCCTTTAGCAGCATCAATGCGCTGGTGCGTCAATTTTTCAGCCTGAATCCGGTAACGCTCCACCAGCTCCTGCCGTTTTACCGTGTAATGCTCCAAGGCCTCCAACGCTTCAACCAATTGCGCCTGTTCCCTCTCGGACGTTTCCTGGTATTCGAGGATGCTTTCGATCGTATTCCCATATTTCCGTTTCAAGTGATTGATCTGATCCAGGCGCTGGGTTACCTGCTGATAGTTCTCTTCATCGAAATACAGCCGTTCAGCGAACCGCTTCAGATCTTGAGTCATATCCCTGCAGGTATGGTACAGCTCACTGAAATCATTCTCATAGAGCTTGACATCACTATTGAAAGCACTGATTTGCCCCAGGCTGCGAGTAACCTCAGAAAGACCTTTAAGCACGGGCATCCCCTCGGAATCCTCGGCGTTCAGAATTTCACCAACCTGCTGCAGTGTAGTCATGATCTGCTCCATATTGCGCAGGGTTTCATGCTGCTCTTCCAGCTGAATATCCTCCCCGGCCTTCAGGCGAGCCGAACTGATCTCAATGATTTCATGGTCGATGGTATCCAAGCGACGTTGCAGAGCCCGTGGGTCAGAGCCGTAGGCTGCTGCGGCACCATCCAGTTCGTTCAGGGCAGCCACAGTTTGCCGTACATCCTGTTTCAAATCATGGACGGATTCTCCTGCATAGGCATCCAGCACCGCCAGATGGTTTTTCGGGTGCAGAAGGGACTGGTGGGCGTGCTGTCCGTGAAAATCCACCAGAAGTTCGCCAACGGCCTCCAGGATATTCGCCGTGACGACCAGACCATTGATCCGGGCTGTACTTCTACCCGTGCTGAACAACTCCCGCTGTATTACCAGCAGGCCGTCCTCCGGCACAATACCGTATTCGGATCCCACTGTTTCTGATTGGAAGGCATTCAGATGGAATACCGCCTGGACCATCGCCCGGTCCTGATGGGTACGGATCAGGCTCTTATCAGGTTTTTTTCCCAAAACAAAACCCATGGCATCAATCAAGATTGATTTTCCCGCACCGGTTTCTCCGGACAGAAGGTTCAATTTAGGATCAAAGGCCATGGTGATGGCATCTATCAATATGAAATTCTCTATCGTCAGTTCGTGAAGCATATGCCACTCCTGAGGGGACGGCTAGTCCATCATTTTGCCGAACACTTCTAATATTTCCGGAACTTTTGATTCATCTCGAACCAGAATGAAAATCGTATCATCACCGGCCAGACTCCCGACAACATCTTTCAGGGAAAGGGTATCCAAGGCGGCTGCAGCTGCATTGGCCGATCCGGTGAGGGTCTTGATCACAATCATGTTGGAAGCGTAATCGATGGATGTTACACAATCACGGAAAAGCTTCACAAAACGATCTGAAATGCCGCTTTCCTGATGCTTGATGGTAGCGTATTTATAACGGCCCTCTTTGGTCAGGACTTTAATCAGCCGAAGTTCCTTGATATCTCTGGAAACCGTAGCCTGGGTAACGTTGAAACCGGTTTCTTTTAGCCGCTGGGCCAACTCTTCCTGTGTTTCAACTTCGTAATTTTCAATCACATCCAGGATTTTCGTATGTCTGGAATATTTCATGGTTTCCCTCCCGTTAAAGCGTCTTGACGTTTATTCTCCATTTCATGCAAAAAAACCTTTATTATTCATTGATTTTGCATACTTTTTTTCTGGAAAATGAAAAAACAGCATCCCATCATTCCGTATTTAGAGATCGATGGGCTTCCTCAACGGTTGCGCGTGCATCGACTACGGGTGCGGCACCCTCTGTCAGAGGAGTCCTGCTGAATCCCATCAGGAATTCAATGTTCCCTTTGGGACCTTTGATCGGCGAATATGTCAGATATCCGATATTGCCGCCAAGTCCTTCAACCAAGGTGATTATGGTTTCCAAGACGTGGCGATGGATCTCTGGATTTCGAACGACGCCGTTTTTCCCCACATGCTCCCGGCCGGCTTCAAACTGAGGTTTGATCAGACAGATGACGCGCCCGTGGGGACCCAGAAGTGACATGACCACCGGCAGAACCAGCTTCAGTGAAATGAAGGATACATCGACTGACGCAAAATCAAGCTTTTCTGGAAACGTGGCCGGGTCGACAGCACGGATATTCGTCCTTTCCATATTGACCACATCAGGACGGTTGCGCAGTGTCCAATCCAGCTGTCCATATCCTACATCAATGGCGTAGACCCGAACCGCACCATTTTGAAGCATACAGTCTGTGAATCCCCCGGTGGAGGCGCCGATATCGGCACAGATGGATCCTTTTAAAGTGAGACCCGTCTCACGGATTGCTTTTTCAAGCTTCAGCCCGCCCCTGCTTACATAAGGACAGGCCTTCCCCATGACTGTAATCGTTGCGGCCTCATCGTATTGTGTTCCCGGTTTATCCGCCGGTTGTCCGTTTACCTGGACCAGCCGGGCCATAATTGCCGCTTTTGCTTTTTCACGGGTTTCTGCCAATCCTTGATTGACCAAAAGTACATCCAATCGTTCCTTGCCCATTAGCCCTCCACCCGCACGACTTCTAAAATACGCTGACTGATGGAAACGGCGTCCAGCTTATAGCGCTCCAGCAGTTCCGAAATGGATCCATGCTCGATGAACTGGTCTGGAAAGCTCAGACTGTTGAAGGTATAGGGGGTTTTACGCTGGGATTGCAGCGCGTTTAAAACCTCCATGCCATAGCCGCCCCCCCTGACGTTGTCTTCCAGGACGAAGAAGTGGTCAAAACGGTTCAGAATCTCTTGGAGCTGTTCGGTTTGAAAGGGCTTCAATACCCGGGGATGGACCAAGGAACATTTCATGCCCTGTTCATTCAGAATCCGGATAGCGGCCTCGGCCATATGATACATGGTGCCAACTGCGAATACGACCGCTGTCCCTGAGGTGATGTGGCACATGGGACAGGTAATAAGCCCTTCGGGATGGGAGGACTTTTCAAGATAGGCACTTCCTCGGGGGTAGCGGATCGCCACCGGTCCGTTTAAAGTAAGAGCGTATTGGAACATGGCTTTCAGCTCTAAGCCATCCTTGGGTGCCAGGATGGTCATGTTCGGCATATGCATCAGGTAGGAGAGGTCGAAAACCCCATGGTGGGTTTCGCCGTCCTGCCCCACCAAACCGGCACGGTCGATTGCAAAAATGACAGGCAGATTTTGCATGCATACGTCATGGAGTATTTGATCGTAGGCCCGCTGCAGAAAGGTGGAATAGACAGCAAAAATGGGACGCATACCTGCGGTAGCGAGCCCTGCCGCCAAAGTGACCGCATGCTGCTCTGCAATTCCCACATCAAGATACCGATCACTGTATTCTTTCTTGAAACGGTTCATCCCGGTTCCGGAAGGCATGGCTGCTGTGATGCCCATGATTCTGGAATCCTGAGCCGCCAAGTCACAGAGAATTTCCCCGAATACTTGGGAGAATCCTTTTTCTTTGGATTTAGAAACCGCCATGCCTGTTTCGATATCAAAGGGGCCTACGCCGTGAAAATCGTCCGGCTTTTCTTCAGCCGGTGTGTATCCCAGTCCTTTTTTTGTAATCACATGAACCAGGACGGGACCCTGTACCTTCTTGGCTAATCTGAACACTTCTTTCATGCTGGCGATATCATGCCCGTCAATGGGGCCCAGATAGGTGAAACCCAGTTCTTCAAAAAGGACCCCTGCCACCAGGAAATATTTCAAGCTGTCCTTGGCCTTCTGTATGGATTTCACAAAGGGCTTCCCTACACCCGGAATCCGGTTAAGAAAGGTCTCCACTTCATCTTTTGCCCGGTTATAGCCTTTAGTTGTGCGCAATCGGCTCAGGTAGCGGGATAGTCCGCCGACATTCTCATCGATGCTCATTTCATTGTCATTCAGCACCACGATAAAAGGGGTTTTGGTATGCCCCGCGTGGTTCAGCGCTTCAAAGGCCATCCCCCCGGTCATGGCGCCATCGCCGATCACCGAAATGACATGGTGCTTCTCACCGGAAACATCCCGGGCGATAGCAAGCCCCAGCCCCGCAGAAATCGAGGTGCTGCTGTGCCCTGCTTCAAAGATATCATGGGCGCTTTCACATTTCTTCAGAAATCCCGACAACCCGTCCAGTTGGCGCAGGGTCGGGAACTGGTCTTTCCGACCGGTCAGTATCTTATGGATGTATGCCTGGTGCCCCACATCGAAGACGATCTTATCACTGGGACTGTCAAACACACAGTGAAGCCCCACGGTCAGTTCGATGATTCCCAGATTGGATGACAGATGCCCGCCGGTTTGAGAAACACTTTCAAGCAAAAAGGCCCGAAGCTCATCCGAAAGTGCGTTCAATTGCTCATCCGTCAGGAATTTCAGTTGTTCAGGGGATTGTATCGAATCTAATATACTCATGGAATTACTCCTTGGTTTTGCCCTTAAATCATTATGTTCGCAATGACAATCCCTAAGATCGCCCCGGCAAACACTTCTACCTTGGTATGCCCCACCAGCTCTTTGAGTCGTTCTTCACGGATGGGTTTATGCTGATACAGGTCATCCAGGATGGTATTCAGGATAATGGCCTGTTTTCCAACGCTTTGCCGGACGCCGGAGGCGTCATACATGACGATCACGGAAAAAATCAGAGACATCCCGTACATTTCACTGTTCCAGCCGTTCAAAAGGCCAACCGCAGTGGAAAGCGCCATCACTGTTGAAGAATGGGAGCTAGGCATCCCGCCGGAGCCCACCATCCTATAGAGATTCAGTTTCTTATCAAACCACAGCGTCAGCAAGACCTTGATCAACTGTGCTGTAAACCAGGATACGAAAGAGATACAGAATACCTGGTTGTGAACGATGCCATCAAAAAAGTTCAAAAGTTTCCTCCTTAGAATTCCCGGTTGGCCAGAAAATCAGACAGTGCTTTTAAGAACGCACCCTGATCCCCGTAGTCGGCAAGAATCTCTTTGCTTTCACGAAGCAGCTCCTGCGCAATCCGACGGGATTCTTCCAAGCCCAGGATGGAGGGGTATGTTGACTTTTGTTTTTCAGCATCGCTGCCGATATCCTTGCCTAATTTATCCTGATCCCCGATTATATCCAGAATATCGTCGATGATTTGGAAGGCCATACCGATATTTCGCCCGTAATGACGGATCTTAAGTAAATCCGCTTCCGATGCACCACCGATTACAGCCCCTGCAACCAGAGATGCGGTGATCATGGCGCCGGTCTTGTGGGCGTGGATGAAATCCACCGTTTCCAGAGGAACCGATTTGTTTTCTGACTCCAAGTCCACCACCTGCCCGGCAATCATCCCATGAATTCCGGCAGCTGTGGCGATCTCATGCATAGCAGTCAAATAACGGTCTTTGAGGGGACCGGCATTCATGGTTTCGCGGATCATCACTTCATAGGCATGATTGAGTAAGCCATCGCCGGCCAGGATTGCAAGACCTTCCCCATAGACTACGTGGTTCGTAGGCTTGCCCCTTCGGAAATCATCATCGTCCATGGCCGGGAGGTCATCGTGAATGAGGGAATAGGTATGAATCATCTCTAGGGCGCAGGCGAAGGCCATGGCATCTTTTTCTTCTCCGCCAAACAATTGACACGCCTCTAGGAGCAGTACCGGGCGAAGGCGTTTGCCGCCGGCCTTCAAGCTGTAATCGGCCGCCTCAAAAACCGTTTTCTGAAGGTTTTCGCAGCTTGTAAAATATGTATAAAGGTGCTGTTCCACCCGCTTTTTCTTTTCTGAAAGAATCTTATCAAAGTTCATCGTCTTCCGCCTCCTCGCCTGGATTCCGCTCTGGTTCGTTCTCTGCCACGATGGTTTCAATCTTTAACCGTGCAACCTCAAGCTGCTCCTGCAATCGGCGGTAGAGCTTGACCCCTTCTTCGAAGGCCTGAAGCGATTCATCCAGTCCCAGATCGCCTGATTCCAGTTGATCCGCCAAATGCGTCAACGTTTCCATTCCAGATTCAAAGGTGCTCTCATGCTTCTTCTTCGATTTCATTTCAATTCCCCATGTTTTCGTCTTCAACGCGGCATTTCAGGGCACCATCCTGCAATCGTACTGATAAGAGCTGTCCTGATACTACGGCCTGGGTACTCCTTACCCGTTCTCCTGACTCCGTGGTCACCAGCGCATATCCCCGTTCAAGGATTCTGAGCGGGCTGACACCATCAAGTCGATGAGCGGCCAGTTGGGCCTGGTGCTCCTTTTCACGCAGATATTTGCCAATGGCACTGCGTTCCCTGTTCATTAACAGAAGGGTTTGGTTCGCCTTGTAATTGAATGTATGCTTCAGTGCCGTTGCCATCCGAGCCGGTTCTACCCGTTCAAGACGACGCTGTTCCTGATTCAATTTTTGAAGCGTAAGGGCTGAGAGCCGTTTCACCGCCTGCGCCAGTTCCTGTTTCATCACGGCTTTATCGCTGACTGCCAGCTCTGCCGCAGCGGAAGGCGTGGCTGCCCGCATATCTGCCGTGAAATCCGCGATGGTGAAATCCGTTTCATGCCCAATTCCGGTGATCACAGGGGTTTTCAAATGCCTGATGGTTTTTGCCACCAGCTCCTCATTGAACGCCCACAGCTCCTCTATGGACCCACCGCCCCGTGCCAGGATCAGCACATCCAGTCCCATGCGGTCCAAGGTCCGAAGGGCCGCAGCAAGCTCTGGTGCAGCCGTGATCCCTTGAACGGCTGCCGGACACAGGACAACCTGGACGGTATCGTTCCGACGGGATATGACCGACTGGATATCCCGCCAGGCTGCACTGTCCGCCGAGGTGACCACCCCGATGCGCTGGGCATATCGGGGGATCATTTTTTTTCGGTCCAACCGGAAATATCCCTGGGCATCCAGGTGAGCCTTCAGAGCTTCAAAGCGTGCAAACAGATCCCCAAGACCGACCGGTTCCATTTGCCGCACATACACCTGGTATCGCCCTTCCCGCTCGTACACCGAAATCTGCCCCTTTGCCACGACGGACATCCCATCGGCGGGCATGAACTTCAGGCTCATGGCATCCCCGTGGAACATCACACACTGAATCCGGGCATTCTCATCCTTCAGGGTGAAATACAAATGTCCGGATGAGTGGGATTTTAAGTTCGATATCTCTCCCTGTAAGGCCACATGGTTGAGTATCGGGTCATTTGAAAGGATACGCTTTAGATACAGCGTTACTTCTGTGATGCTTAAAGTTCGGATCCGCATTGCCGGATGCAAGCCTCCAAGGTGTTTTCTGCCAGCATCAGGTTGGTCGTGGGGCCCACGCCGCCGGGAACCGGTGTAATCGCACTGGATTTTTCCAGGCAAGCCTGCCAGTTCACATCTCCGACCAATCCTTTTTCTGTGACGTTGATTCCCGCATCAATCACAATGGCACCGGATTTGATATGGTCCGGGCCGATAAGCTCCGCAACGCCGACTGCAGACATCAGAACATCCGCTTGCCGTGTGATGGCAGCTAGATCCTGGGTTCTTGAATGACAGATGGTCACTGTCATGTTTTCGTTGAGCATCAGCTGCGCGACAGGTTTGCCCACAACGTTGCTTCGGCCCACCACGACCCCGTGAAGCCCGCTAAGTTTTAAATTCAAAGATTTAAGCAGGACCATCATCCCTTTGGGCGTACAAGGGACAAAACCATCCAGGCCTGCATATAACCGGCCGATATTGGAAGATCCGGCGGAATCGACATCCTTCTCAGGAGATACGGTTTCCCGGATCAGTTTTTCATTGATAGTTTTAGGCAGCGGAAACTGTACGATGATTCCATGAACTGCAGAATCATTGTTCAAAGCAACGACCTGTTGGCGCAGCGCTTCTGTGCCCAACTCGGGGTCAACAAGATATTTTGTCACGTTCAGCCCGAGTTCCGTACATTTTTTCAGAATGTTGTTCACATAGACCTTAGAGGATGGATCCTCGCCGCAAAGAACCACTGCCAGCCCAGGCTGAACAGAGGATTTTTTCATCCATGCGTCGATCCGATCTTTCAACTGTATACCATACGCTGCGGCTACTGCTTTTCCATCAATCAAGTTCCCCATGTTGTTTTCCCCTCTGAAAGTTCGCGTTTAATTGTTCAAGAAATCAGTAAATATCTGCCCCCATTAAAGCGATCCCCACCGCATTATCTACAGAATACTGACCGGGGCAAAAGGTCGTATCCATTCGATTGAACTGCTTGTGATTCTTTAGATGCTCCCGCAGGTACTGACTGGCACTGACGCCGCCGCTGAAAAGGACCCGCTGGATCCCGGTTGTTTTCATGGCAACCGCTAACGCTTTCCCTACAGAACGGCTCACTGCACTCAGAAGCCCTGTTGCCGTTTGGGCAGGGTTTCCCCCTTCTACAAAATGCTTTTTTGCCACATTCTCGAGTCCTGAAAAATTCATCCAACCGTCTTTAACCGCTATCGGAAACTGTGGATCCGTGCATGGGGTCGCCATGGCGGCTTGGTCCAGATAACGGCCTGCTGGAAATGGAAAGCCCATTTCTACCCCTGCACGGTCAATCAGCATGCCGGCACTGATATCCTTCGTTCCACCCAAAATAGCGATCCGATACCGTTTGTTTTCCAGGGAAATCCCCAAAATCTCTGTGGTACCCCCACTGAGATGGACTGCCAGAAACGGTTCGGTTTCATCAAAACCCGATGCCCAGGCAGCTGCACGGATATGCCCTTCCTGGTGCGTCAGGGGAATCAGCGGGATATCAAAAGCCGCGCTCAGGGTTTTGGCAAAATCTTCACCTGCCGTAAACACAGGCATATAGGAACCTTCTACCGGCCGGGGCGCCGCGGAATAGGCAATACCCGCCAGCTGTCTGAATTCAGGAAGCGTATCGGCCAATTGCCGCGCCAGATCCGGCAGATGCCGATGGTGATGGTAGAAGCCTTCCGATTGACGGAGACCTCGGGACCCCTCAGGCACCGGCAACATTTCCCGGACATCACCCAGTAGCGTCTTCCCCTTTACAATCGCCAAAGATGTGGTGTAGCAGCTGGTGTCAATGCCCAGAATCACGGGCGGGTTCATACCGCGATTTTCCCCAAGACACCGTTCACAAACCCTGCGGACTCTTCATCCCCATATTTTTTAGAAAGGTCAACGGCTTCATTGACTGCTACTGAAACCGGGATACCTTCCATAAATCTCAGCTCGATTACTGCAACCCGAAGGATTGCCAGGTCTACCCGGCTCATCCGGTCGATGGTCCAGTCAATCAGATGCTCCGAAATAATGGTGTCCACTGCTTCACGGTGATCGAAAAATTTCCGGATAATCTCTTCCATATACAGCTTATTCTTCTCAGGAACAGGGTTTTCCAGGGCATCAACTGAAACCTGAAACAATTCCTCAGTAAACTCATTCCGGATATCCATCTGATAAAAAAACTGTATCAGCCATTCTCTTGCAGCTTTTCGATTCATTCTTACGCCTCCGGGCCTTTGCTACTCATTGATCTGTACAGGTGTTTCCTTCTGGAGATTCACACCGGTCACATGCACATTGACTTCTTTAACTTTCAGACCCGTCATCATTTCCACGGCGTTTTTCACATTTTCTTGAATCTGCCAGGATACTTCTGGAATCTTGATTCCAAAATCCACAATGATGTTCAGATCAATCTGAACGGTGCGTTCCTCAATCGTGACCTTGACCCCTTTGGCGAGGTTTTTCTTGCCAAAAATTTCAGCCAAATCCCCTGCAATTCCACCATTCATGCCATTCACACCGGCTATTTCCGCTGCAGCGATGCTGGCTATGGTTCCAACCACATCATCTGATATCTTCACTTCGCCATGTTCTTGTTCGTCCAGTTGCAGATTTTCAGTCATGATCCAACCCTCCATTAGAAAGATTATATCAAAAGAACTGGGACTTTTCCAGACCGCAGCCCTGCTCCCTAAAACGAATCCCATAACAAACAACGCGGCGACCCCACCCTTGATTGCTGATATTTACTGAAGTGATTCAGTAAGAACAGTAAGTTAAAGGGAGAGATCGCCGCGGCAGTTCATTCTTCGCGAAGACAATTATGCATTGTCATCCATTCATCTTAATGTTGTCAAACTACTTTTTTTCTTCTGTTGCTTCTTCTTTGTCGCCGCAGCTGCAGCAACCGCATTCGCAATCGTCAGCAATCTCAATCACTGTGCCACAGCTGGGGCACTCGATTTCAAGTTCTGCATCGGGATCATCACACAGAGCATCCAAATCTGTATAAATCAGCTCACCGCACTCTGGGCAGGTGATCTCGTCGATCATGTCCTCGTCATCTTCTTCATCTTCGTCTTCATCTTCGAAGATTGCTTCTTCAACTTCAGTGAGGTCTTCGTCCATCAACTCAATGTATTCATCGATATCGCCGACTTCTTCATCCAGTTCATGGATAGCTTGTGCCATATCATCCAGCACGTCGAGGATCTGAACTAAAAGCTTGCCTTCCTTGCTTGCTTGCTCCAGTTCCATTCCATCGGCAAGACCTTTCAGATAAGATACGCGTTCCAGTAAAAAGCTCATGGGTTACCCTCCTTAAATACTCATAGTTAACATCTATTGATAGCGGACTTCCGTCCGACATATCCTAATTGGCGCGAGACAGGTATTCTCCGGATCGTGTATCAATCTTGATTTTGTCCCCTTCATTCACGAACATGGGCACCATGACTTCGGCACCGGTTTCCAGCGTGACGCGTTTCATTGCGTTGGTAGCTGTATCCCCTTTCACGCCGGGTTCTGCTTCGGTGATCAACAGCTCAACGAAGTTGGGCGCTTCCACCATGAAACAGTTTCCTTTGTAAAAGGCTACTGCAGCGGTTTCGTTCTCTTTGATCCACTTGATGGCATCTTCAACCACCTCTAACTGCAGAGGGATTTGCTCGAAGCTTTCGTTATCCATGAAGTAGAACAAATCCCCATCACGGTAAAGGTATTGCATGTCTTTACGCTCGATATGTGCGCGGGGGAATTTTTCTGAGGGATTGAACGTATGCTCCCGAATAGCTCCGGAAAGCAGACTTTTATACTTTGTTCGCACAAATGCCGCACCTTTACCAGGCTTAACGTGTTGGAAATCCACGACGACAAAGGGCTCGTTATCCATCTCGAAAGTCATGCCTTTTCTAAAATCGCCTGCTGCTATCATTCAAAACCCTCCAAAATATCTTCATTTTTATTATATAACAAGAGAAATGTTTTAACGGTAAACTCGATGTTAAAGATTTCTCAGTTAAATCAATTCAATCAAGTGCTTGGGTGAGGATGACAATAAACGGTAACCGGTTTCGGTCACCACAATCAGGTCCTCTATCCGTACACCGCCAAAACCGGGAAGGTAGATGCCTGGTTCAATGGTGATGATCATCCCTGCTGACAACGGTGTTTCTGAGGATGCCGCAACCCGAGGATACTCGTGAATCTCAAGGCCAACGCCATGCCCCGTGCCATGACCGAACTGCGGGCCATAGCCTGCAGCGTCAATGATACTTCGCCCAGCCTGATCCACCTCGGAGCAACGGACACCGACTTTCACCATTTCAAGACTTGCCAGTTGAGCCTGGAGGACGATATCATAAATCTTCTTTTGTTCAAGAGACGCTTTTCCAACCACAAGGGTCCTGGTCATATCGGAACAGTAGCCATCCACAACACAGCCAAAATCCAACGTGAGCAAATCGCCGTCATGGAGCACTTTATCCGATGCGACGCCATGAGGCATGGAAGACCGCTCGCCGCTTGCGACGATGCTATCAAAGGACAGTCCGGATGCACCAGCCTTGCGCATGAAAAATTCCAGTTCCAGAGCCACCTCGTTCTCAGTGATTCCTGGGCGGATGAATTTCAGAATATGTTGAAACCCATGGTCTGCAATGGCAGCCGCTTTTTCAACTGATTCGATTTCTTCCGCTTCCTTAACTACCCGCAGCTTCATCAGATCATTCTGAATCGGAATCCATTGGGTTTCTGAAAGTGATTTATAAGGCTCAAATGCATCAATGGTCCAGGTGTCTGCCTCAAATCCAATCCGATGACAGCCATGTTCAGACACCCAATCATGCAGTTTTTCTTCTGATTTCAATGTGACGATGGTGAAACCCGGGCACTGGACTGAAGCTTGCTGTGTATACCTGAAATCCGTAATCAGCCAGGCATTTTCCCTGCTGATCATCACGGCTCCGGCTGAACCTGTAAATCCACTGGCATAACGCCGGTTAACTGAACCCGCCAGCAGAAGCGCATCTAAAGATCCAGATTCCAGCAGACTTCTAAGCTTTTCAATCCTTGGCATGATAAAGCCCCCCGTTTTTGACACATCTTATCATATCACAAACCGGGGGCTTTGGAAACACGAAAGAGAATCCATTGCTATTTCGCATCGCCATTCAATTCATGTTTCGGTGTTGCACCGACAACCGCAATCGCGTCAATCAGGGCTTTCATGATATCCGCTTCGAACTGGATGCCCATTTCCTGGACTTTGGTGTAAAGCTGTCCCTTCTCCGAAACAATGTAGTGAGGCTTCAGATTGTTGAGTGCTAAGGCTTTGATATCCATCTGACATTTTTCGCAAAAGCAGATTGTTGGAAAAACCTTCATCAGATTGGGCAGAACATGATCGACAGCTAACTCCATATAGTTTCTCAGAAACATAAGCACTACCTCCCTGAACAGCCTTCAGACTTCAATACCATTATACCTTATCAGCTGTAAAATCCAAACAGCCATGCATTGAGATTATCATGAAAAAGCATCACCAGCATTGCGGCAATGACGATGAAGGGGCCAAATGGAATATAATCCTTGCGGCCTTTTATTTTCAATGCCATCAGGATCAGGGAGACGATCGCTCCGATATTGGAAGAAAGCAATATGATCCATAGCACACCGGAAGACCCCAACCAGAATCCCAGCATGGCCATGAGCTTGATATCCCCTCCCCCCATGCCGCCCTTGGTAATGACGGCTAAAAGAAGGTACAGCCCGCCACCGATGAGGAATCCAAAACCGTGATCCAATGGATTAAAAGGAAGCGCACCGGTTGTCCATCCCCAGGCGAGATAGGCCGCCGCTGTGATGAACCCGGCAATCACCAATTCATCCGGAATGATGGAATGGTCTAGATCGATAAAGAAAATCACGATGAAAATTGACGTGAGCATCAATGCGGAGACCAGTTCAGCCGTGAGGCCAAATCGCCAGGCAAGCACGCCAAACAGTGTGGCGGTCAGCAATTCAACCAGCGCATACCTGATGGATATCCCCGCACCGCAGTACCGGCACTTTCCTCGCAGGAACAGCCAGCTCAGCACCGGTACCAGATCCATCGGCATCAGTTGGTGCCCGCAGCTTCCGCAGTGGGAGGGCGGCATCACGATGGATTCTTCTTTAGGCAGTCGGTAAATACAAACATTTAAGAATGAACCGATCAGGAGGCCTATAATGACACAGAATGCAATGATCATTGAACACCTCGCGGAGTATTTTTTATTAACGGCTCCCTACTACTTTTAATATCCTCACCATACCACTACCCATGACTCATTTTATCAAAATTCAACCCCTGGTACCAGCCGCTTTCGGAAGGATTCAGCTTAAAATCCACCAAAGTGGGTATATATGATTTGAAAACTTTTTTGTTTCTTACCCCAAATTCACCCCGTAATTCAGCGAATACTATGATGACCATCAAAAACACCTACTAAAAAGGAGGAATTACAGCCATGAAAAAAAGTGCTCGCGTCATCAGTTTGACCCTGATTGGGATTCTGATGCTTAGTCTGGCAATCCCGTCACTGGGTTTCGCCGACTCCCCTTTCAAGAACGAATCCAAGAATAAGGGCCAGAGTGAAGATACATTCAAGCAGGGACCGCCCCAATGGATTCTGGATAAATTCTCCGAAATGGGAGAATCGAAAGTTAAGTTCAATAAAAATCAGCTGAAATTCGATGCCCCGCCTGTTGTAAAGGAAGGCCGGACCCTGATCCCCATCCGTGCGCTTACTGAGGGCATGGGCTGCACCGTCCTCTGGAATGGCGCAGACATGATCGTAACGGTAACCCATCCGGATAGTGATCTTGAGATTATTTTCAATCTGAAGACCGGTGTTGTAACCGTAGATGGCGAAACCGTTGAACTCGACGTGAAGCCAGGTCTTCACAACAATCGGACCTACGTTCCCCTGCGTTTCATTGCTGAAACCTTTGGATTGAAAGTAACCCATGACAGCAATACAGGGAACATCGATATCGGTGAAGGACCTGTTCTCAAACCCGCTAAGGTTGTTTTCGAAGATGAATCAGACATTACCGCAGTGAACGTGAAACTGGTTCTCAATGATTATGACTTCACAGGCATCAAAGGGCTTGATAAAGGAACCGGTTCCGGTGATGAATACACCTACGATGCGGATACCCATGTTGTCACCCTGGACAAAGACTACATTGAGTCTCTGGATGCTGAGAAAACCGTCCTGACCTTCCAGTTTGAGGACAGCGACGACAATAAGGTTGAAAAAACCTTCCGGATCCAGTTGGACTTCAACGATGACAGTAATGTTGAAGAACCCGTTATCAATCCTGAAAAGGTGACTTTTGAGAAGAGTGCCGATGTCGATGACGTTGATGTCGCCCTCACCCTGAATGGATATACCTTTGAAGGGATTCAAGGGCTTGATGAAAATGATGAATTCGATGTTGATGGCAACACGGTCACCCTGGACAAGGATTATATCAGTGGGTTGGATAATGCAGAGACCACACTGAAATTCCTGTTCGAGAAAGACGGCAGCACTGTGAAAGAATCCTTTGTTATCAAGCTGGCTTATAATGCAGATGAGGATCCCGTCATCAGTCCAGAAAAGGTTAAGTTCAGCAGCGTTAACGTCGTTACAGATGTTGATGTCACCCTCACCCTGAATGGCTACACCTTTGAGGGCATAATGAATGGGAATGATGAACTCGAAAAAAACACGGATTATGATCTGAATGGTAAAATCGTTACACTGGATGATGACTACCTGAAGGATCTGAATGATGAAGAAACTGATTTGACTTTTGTATTTGAAAAGGATGGTCACACGGAAGAAGTAGACTTTGAAGTTGAGATTCAGAATTAGTCTGATTGGCAAATTGATACATGAAAAGCCCCACCTCGGTGGGGCTTTTCATGTACTTCTACGCCGCTGAAAACACGGAATCTACTGCAACGTGGGACGTTTTAAGACATTAAGCAGCAAAGCCGGTTGCGTAAGCGGGTCCAGATAGGTTGCATAATCCGGAGATGCTCCGGATCCGTAGGTGACGTTGTGGTCTTTATAAGCGATCTCTTTAACAACGAGTTTTTCGGTTTTTCCAAGTGCCATTTCCTTTGAAATGGCCAGATCCATCTCAAGTACGTAGGTTCCGCCCTCCAAGCCGGTGGGCAGAGTCAGCACTTTTGTGTTGATCAGTCCCTCCGCTACGTTAATGCTTCCGACGACGGTGGTCCCATCTTTCTTCAGACCCTGAATGCGAACTCCCGCTGCCGGAGAGACATTGGCCAGTGTGATGCTCAGGGAATCCGCCATGCCGTTCAATTTGAATTCAATTTTTGCCTTAACGATTCCTCCAGGAAAAGTCATGGCTTCAGTGTGCCCTTTGATATCTGTGATTTTCGTACCGGTGATAAAGGAGGTGCTGACATTGAAGTTGACATCAGGGGTATTGTTGTCGTAATCAAGATCAACCTTTTGCACCAATCCTTCCATGTATTCACTGCTGCCAGGAGCGGATGCGTGAACATAATAAGTTCCGGAAGGAAGATTACTGTACTGGAATTCTCCAGCACCATCTGTTGTCCCTGATGCAATGATTGTTCCATTTTCTGAGCCTTTTGTGATTTCAATTTCAATGTTCTTAAGGGCCTGGCTGTTCTTATTTCGCACGATGGTTGTAATATCACCAACCCGCACCGGAATACTCAGCGCTGTACTGGCCGACCCCGCATAGACTGAAGGATCCGCAGTGTAGGTGACGGTATTGTTGATGATGTGGGGGGCGTTCTCAGCCGTTGCTTTTGTCAGCTCTAGCTGGAGCGTTGCACGTTGCGTAGCTACAGAAGGCTGAGGACTGAACAGGACATCTGACAGGTTTTTAATTGCAACCGCTCCGTCTCCATCCTCCCATCCATCCGAGTAAACGGGATTGATGCCAGACAAATCGGCTTCAGCATTCAGCTCGACATTCTTGAAGGTTACGCCGGTAGCTGTGGTGGAGCCTTTTGCATCAACAGTATATGCAATGGACGCTGTATCCCCCACCAGGTAACCGCCAGGTTTGTTGGCCGTGGCAACAACTGTGAAAGTAGGTGCATCTACCGCATTGACCGAAAAGACAACCATACCTTTCGCGCCTCGGGCATCCACCGCTTCAACCTTCACTTTGAACGTGGTTGCGGCTTTTGGGAGCTGTGCGGAGGTTAATTCCGCACTCTGGGCAAGACCGTTGATATTTGAGAGATGCTGACTGGAGCATGGGGTCTCGAATATACCATCATTGTCCTTGTCCACGGATATCGTTACATTAAAGTTCGTATCCGTATAACCATCCGGATCCGATACGGTGTAATTGAACGGCAAAGATGTTGCAGTTACGGGAATCTGATTGGAATACCCGGACGCCTTCACCTCGGGTGCATGATTCGCTGCCAGGGATGCTCTCAGAATGGTATTGATAAAGAGCTTTTGCTCAGCTACGCCACTGGGGGTGGTGTGACCCGTTCCGGAAAAAGTGACATTCCCTTTGGAAAACGTATAGTAGTAATCTTCTGGAACATTCTTCAGCTTGTATTGATCCGGATAGGTGCTGCTTTTGTCAACATACAGCGTATACCAGGGAATGACATTGTTTTCCTGCAGGTCCAGCTTCCAGTACTGTTCATGGGTTGTTGCAATGCTCAGGACATCGGGAAGCACATAGGGAAATTGGGTGATGATGCCCGTGTTCATCATTTTAGCCTGGTTTACGTGGAAGCTGCTGGTCACCCAACCGGTTTGTCCTGCATAGGTCTTAACGTTGGAGAAGCCCATCAGGGTTTTGAAGTTCTTCGTAATGACAGGGGCATCATTGTAGGTCATGCCATTCTTATCTTCTGGTCCGTTCTGAGGCCCGGCAGTATCGTGGGTGAACATGACACTCTGTTTGCTGGCGGTGATGAAATCATTTATTTCCTTGATTAGGTCTGTCTTGCTTGCTAACAGGTCATTATTGCTGTACGAATCAGAAAATCCGAAGATGACCATATCGTAGTTCCCGTTCAACCGTGAGGGGATTTTTGCTTTGGTGTTCACATCTGTAACATCATTCGGATAATTGGCGTTCATATCGGCGATCGTCACGACATTCACAGATATGTTATATTCTCCACTCTTACTCAACATCGCTTTAAACTGCGCATTGGTAGCCATATTCAACAGGTTTCCGGAGGGGATGATCTGCAGGACCTTGATCCCCAATTGCTGCCCTTTAAATGCAGGATACCCGATCTTAGAAACCTTGGTTCCCGTGCTTTCGTCGGTGATTTCCAGCTTCCAGGGCAAAATACCTGTATATTTCTCATCAATATCACAGGTTATCATATAGAGTTCCCCACTGTCCTTGTTGGGAACCAAATGAGAAAGAGTCTTGGCGGCGATATATTCTCCCCCGGAAACATCCGTGGAAAACACACCATCTCCATTGTAGTCCAGATACAACTTGGCATTGGAGGTATTGGCGACCATATTGGTCATATTCGGATTGTTGATCCTGAAGCTGAGTGACAGCTGATGACCGGTTACATAGGTGCCGGCGTTGCCGTCCTGATTCACGCCATAATTTGCAGGGGCTGTCACATTGACCAGTTCCGGACGTTTAAGGGCAGCTGCATAGTATTCCGCCAGCTTCTCGTTCGTCATCTGAGACAACGTGTTCCATTTAACCTTTGTCGATAAACCCGTCAATGCAGTGTATAGCATTGAATCCGTATTCAATGAAGAGTCTGCGACAATCAGCTGTCCGTTTCCTTGAACGCTGGTTGCAAAGGCTTGAAGCTGAGCGATTTTTCGCTGTGTGATATCGGTATTGAATTTGATGTTCTGGTTTGTTGCATAAAGGGAATTGTTGTTACTGATCTTGTTAATTCCTGATCCGTACTTGAATACATTTTTCCCGAATAGGATGATGTCATAATTGCCGTTCAGTTCTTCTGTTTTTGAAATGAAGGTTGGCATGCTCATCTGCGTGATTTGCAGGGTGCTGTCCTTCAAAACGCTCGTGGAGAAGTAGAACCCGCTGTTACCGGCTGCGTTATAATCCCAAGGCTCCACTTCAAGAATGCGCAGGCCATGGGGCAATACCGAATCCGCTGAAGAAATGCTTGTATTCAACGGAATCAAGCTGAAGATAAGGGCAAACATCACAATAAAGGATAGCGCTGATTTCAATTTCTTATGCATGGGTGTTCCTCCTTTTCACTCTTGAGTGAATCGATGCGGTTCCTGATCAATCGGTATTCCTGAACCAATATTGACTGGTAATGGTTGCTGTGTTCCCTGTTCCCGGCGGAACCTGAGTTGTCACCGTAAGCTGCAGCCCCGTTGTCAGCGGCACGCCATCCCCAAAATCCGTATAATCATTCTGCCCCACCATTATGGGGGGATTCACCGGAATAGTCCCATGAATCGGCAGCACTTGAACCGATATGACATCAGAGGATATGGGGATAGGCGCATTCGCTCCATGCTGAAATGTCAGCACGTTTCCACTGAGAACAAATTGGTCCACGGTGGTCTGATCCGACTCCACCAGCGACAAATTCGTCATATTGAAGGCGCCATCAATAACGACCGATGAAACACGCCAAGACGCCAAAATTCCAGTACCGGCAGCGATGCCGGGGATGCCATTAGCCAATCTGTTCATCACCAAGGTGGCCTGTGTCTGCGCCTCCATCTCATTTCTTCCGTTGTAGAATGATTGCGTGTTGTGCACCAGAAATGAGCCAATGCCGCCGAGGACAATCAAGAGAATCGTGGTGACAACCATCAGCTCAATCAGAGTAAATCCTGAATCATTGTTCAAATAACGCTTCACGGCACCACCCTTTCTGGATTGGAATCCGATTTAATGTGCGCCACTTCCAGAAGTTCTTGAATCCTACTGTATATGGCGGATTTTCTGCCACTCCGTAATGCGGATGATGCCATTCATTGATCCGACATATTCCGGTGTTGCTCCAGTTTGATAGATCTCAGCAATTGAAAAATCCTGAGTGAGTGCGGTTTCGTCCTCACGTTGCTGAAAAAGGCTGCATACACCTGCCAGATACTTGGTTTTATTAATCTGAAGCTCTCTAAAAAAACGGTCGTGGATGAACGGAATATCCGTGGTAAAGGTCTGGGTACCATTCAAAGACGTGATTCCCTTACCCGAAATGATAAGTCCTGTGTAGGACAGGTCTCCAACAATATAGACTGGTCCCTGGGAAACAATGATCCCTCTTTGTTCATTGGCAGAGGATGCATCAATCATCTTGAAAGATCCACTGAGGGTAGCAATCAGACTGCTGACATCCGTTGAGGCATTTTTCCCCTGGATGATGACACTGGTTGTGGCGCTGCTGTTGCCATAGAAATGGTCCGTTTTCCCGGAGTTGTTCTCCGTGTAATCAACCGTACTCCAGGATGTTGACTTAAGCCACCCAGAAGCCAGTGCATCCGGGGCAGATCCTGAGCTGAGATTCACATCGCCCAGATAATCGGAATACAGATGGAATTTTTGTTGGAAATTATCCAGGCTTGTTAGTGCGTCACCGATTGAGCCCATAGGAGCACTGATATGGTTGCTGCTGATCAGGTTTCCCAATGTGAAGACCGGAGTGCCCACGGAAATACGGTTGTTTCCTAAATTGAACATGTCCGTTCCATCTGCCGCATCTTGCTGTTGGGCATAACGGGCGTACTTTGACTTATCATCATAGAACATATTCTTAAAGGTGACGCCGTCGCTGTCCAATTCGTTTTTCTTATAAACCAGGGTCATCGGTATATACTCTTTAAAGAAGGTGGAATCCAGGCTCTTATAGGGTTCTGGCGCGTTCGGCAGTGTTTGGCTGTAGCCTAGATAGTTGCCTATCACCGACATGCTGTCTCCGGTTACATAAGCTTCCGCAACCAGCCCCTTTGATACCGCGCCTTTGAGAACACTCACTGTGACGGGTACGACAGAATCATCAACCAGAGTCTGTGACACAGTGAAGGAATCAGTGGTACCATCACTTGGCGTCAGGGGCTTATAAATGTATTTCCCATCATCCTCAGAAACACTCACCGTACCATGCAGAGGCTGTGCTGTCACATGGTATTTCTTTCCTTGATTGATGTATACCAATCCGGCAATGTATGTATTCCCGCCGATTGTAAACTGCGAACCGGAGGCGCCGAAGTCCTCCTGGTTGAAAACAATGCTGCTGCTCTTATCATGAGATGCCGTGGATTCTTCCCCTCTGGAAAAGCCGTAATAATCACCGGCAATGGAGACCACAGACTTTTGAGCATCCATTTCAGTGTCGTCTTCAACATAGGCATGGCCCGAAATGGCAATCCGGCTCCCCACATTGCCGACACCTTGGGTGACAATCGAATTCGCCAAGGCGTCCTGATCCACTTGAATCCGGGCCGGGCTGGCACTGGTGCTGTCGCGTGTTTCCAAAAACCGTTGGGTCACCGCAGATCCCGATATCATAATTTCGCCGGAATCATTGCCTCCCAAGGGGTTTACCCCCCCTGCTATGATGCCGCCCATCTGATCATCAGCCAGCGGACTTCCCGAATCGTCCACCCCAACACCTCGGGCATAAACATTTCCGTTCACGGTGACATCCGCATTGATCGCCTTGAAATCCCCATCTGTGTTCAAGGCGTAATCCCAAAGCACGTTGTGCCGGATCATATACTGGCCCAAGTGCTTCTGAAAAGGAGTCTCATATGGAGGAACTGTTACAACAAGATTGCACGTGATGGTGTCTGTCGCGGTTGTCTGAGCAATGCTGCCCGTGGGGCTGTCGTGATGGGTCAAGTCATAATTGCCGCGCACATTGGAAACAACCTGTAGGATCATCGTATCCATATCACTCTGACTGCCCGCATTCTGATTGAATTTTTGCAAAGTGGTAACCGTCATGTTTTCAATCCGTACAGCATTCGCTCCCAGCGTTGCACCATTCCTGAATTGTACTTTGTCCATCATATTATTCGTGATGGTTGCCATGTTGCCACTATCATTGAAATATTTTTTGAACCCGATTTTAAACTCCTGATCCAATTGGTCCTGTAGCTCTGTATCGGTCTTAAGGCTCCATTCATCCTTGTTATTATGTAACTGTCCGGCCACGTACACATCCCGGCTATAGATTACGGCATTTTCCACCTCTTTGCCGAGGTAGGCATAGGCTTCATCCAAACCCGCTTCAGACACATACAGTGCCTCTTTCGACCGGTTATCGAACATCTTCATCCGGTAGCCCCAGAGTGTGGTAGATACCAACGCTACCCCCACCAGGCTCAGGACAGTCAGTGTGATCATGACCATTACCAACGATGATCCTCTTTTACACCGCGTATATCTGATCACAGCTCTCACCTCTCTATTTCATACGTTTATAACTCTGCAGGACAGATAATTCCCTTGCATCACTGACTCGAAACACGTGAACGGTAATATCATACAGGCGATCCGTGTTTGCTGGCGCTGACAGCAGATTTTTGATGATCTTCACATCTCCTGTGCCGTGAGCCGTACCCGTAATGATATTATCCGGGTAATTGGTGCCGTCTCCTTGGAGTCCTCTAACAATGATGACATTCAGCGCAACGTTGCCGGTGCTGTTATTGAGTGCTGTCAAGTTAAGATTGAGGGCCGTATTGTCATTGATTACAAGGGAAACCGACTGATTGCCGCTCCCATCCGTCGATGGCGTGTACTCATACGGACTCCCTGGTGAGCCACCCACAGTCAACCGGATTTTCTTATGACTCGCATCGGAATCTACCATTTCCAACAAGATACTCTCGCCATCGTTCAGCCCGGGAAACACATCAGACTGGTAGTCAATGGCGGTTCCATTAAAAGATATCGCATCCTGAGACGTCGGCGCAGAAAATCCATTAAACTGGTAATCGACAGTGCTGGGGGATGCGCTTGGAATAACTACAGGGTCCTCCCCGCTGATATCCAGTGGGGTATTAGCCGTTCCGCTTATGGTATGGGACACAGGTGCTGCGACAATCTGAACTGAATATCTGCCGCTGTAACGATCCAGACGGACTGTTGCTCCTTGTGATACCGGCACTTGGGGATTGTTCTTGAGGCTCTCCATGACTTCCTGAGCCAGTTGTCCGGCTTCCATTTCATCCCGAGCGTGGCGGTTGTTGACCACACTGCTCAGAAAAAGGTTGGCGACGGGAACAACGATGAGCCCCAATATTGCCAGACTCACCATGACCTCAATCAGCGTGTAGCCTTTTTTATTGTGCCATAACCGATCTGCCAACCCTTTCACCTCCTGCCCTATTGCTCTTGGCGGATTTCAATCGCTCCAGTTTTCTGAACGATTTTAGCCCGGGGCATTTTCGCGTCATCTTTCCTGATTGTAACGACCAGATTCCGCTTTGTCTTGTTGATCAAGGTTATGTTTGCGCCGCATTTATCATCGGATACCACGCGCTTGCTGCTGAAGATATCCAGCCCAATGGATGAACCCACGGGTTTGAATTCTACGGACTCCTGATAATTTTTGGGGTAGCTATCGTTCTGGGTGCGGTATTTGTAGAAGTAACGGCCATCTGCTTCGGTGAATTCACAAATCACATTCTCAAAGCCGGGTCCATCAGCATAGACATAGGTATTCCGGGTTTTGTCCGTACTCCGTCCTACTAAAACCGATGTGGTATCCGCATGGGCAGAACTAAGCAGCATGAATATATCTGATTTAACAGCAGTTGAGGAGGCAGCAGCCGCGACCGGTGTAGCTACCGAAGGCATACTGGGAGCAACATAGCCGCTGAACGGTGTAAAGGGGTTGCTTTTCCCGTATACATTGGCGAGAAGCCACTCATTGAAATCGCCGTCCTGATCGTGGAGCTTGGGAATAGCCATAAATGTGATCTCAACGGTCGTGCTGAGACCACCGGTGGTCCCTGCAATGGATTCAACATTATTAATGACTATCCGGCGCGGATATCCCTCCAGTGCCATGATGAACTTGGAGACCGCTTCATAGGAAGATTCAAAGATAATGGTGGCTTTCAGCTGGACCGGTTTGGCGTTTTGTGTGGGGTCCACGGGGGCCGGGGCGGCTGCATTGGGATCTACAGCAGGCGCTTGGGCAACCTTTCCGTTATACCCATCTTTGATCTGATTCAGCTGGGTAATCATTGGCTGGGTAACCGCCACTGATTGGGTATCCGTTGGATTGACAGCGGTTTCCGTACCGTCTTTGAAATCTATTGTCTTGGGGGTGACACCCGCGCTTATAAAACAGCTTTCAAGCACCGTGATGATCTTATCCTGCTTGAGTTCAGGAAAAAACAGGGCTGAAACATCCTTCACTTTGTTATCCATTTTTTTATACTCAAAAAACACCGGATTGTTCGGATCAACCATCTGCTGATACTCGCTAAGCTTTTGCTTTGTTTCTGCTCGCGTTGCATGGGCCGCCAAAGTGCGGTCATATTGAGGGCCAACCAAATAAGTCGCTGCGCCATATGTCAGGGCCGCAACTCCCAATATGGTTACCATGAGTTTTTCCCGTGTACTTAGTTTCATTTTTTCTCCACCCACCCTTTGCTTATGCATTTCACCATGAACAAATAGTTTGTGGTGCCTGCCTGCTGGCCGATGTTGGTAACGAACACCTTGCTGAACAGATTCGATTGGATCAGGTTATGTTCGCACTCAGCAATGGCTGTACGGTTTGCGGTAACCCCCTGTATTTCAACGGCCCCGTCGCGAACACGATAGGCCTGAAGAAATGAATCCTGTGGCAGGGTTTTATTGATGGCATCCAGATATTCTGAGCTGATGATATAGGTTGAGCCGATATCACTGTTGAGTTTTCCAACGACAGCGTCATATTGTCCCAGAGCGTCCAGCTTTCGTTTGACTTCATTGAAGTGCGTGATCTTTTGTGCAAATACTTTTTCTGTCATGATGGCATTCATCGCCTTGGTATCTCGGTTCACCAAATAAATATCCGCTGAAGTGATGCCATAAAAAAGCAGAATGGCGGCTGTTATTCCTGCAACGGTTGTTATCACAACCTTAGAATAGTCCTGACCACTTTTATCTTTCGCCAGATACGGTTTGAAGAAGTTCATTTCATTGGAGGTGCGTTTTCCCGGATAATTTATCATTGCAGATACCTACCTGTTCGCCGCTAGGATGCCAGCGGTATTCAAAAATAAATGACATTGATTTTCCATAGCCTTATCACTCATGGTCAGCCCTTTAACCGATCCCACTACACAGATCGGAATGTTCAGTGCTGTGCCCATGGCCTCAGAAATACCGCCTAAGGCTGCCGTTCCCCCATAAAGATAGGCTTGAGTCACGCGTCCGCCGTTTCGGCTTTCATAAAACTGAAAAATCCGTTGAATTTTATTCTGCCATGCTTCGATGACACCTAGGATTGTGTTTGAAACAGGGCTCTGATCGTTGATATCTACGATCTGATGCTTTGTCTCCTCAGCCTCAGTCTCAGAAAAATCATGCCTTTCCATAAGGGATTCATTCAACTCAGCGCCTCCACCTTCCATGATCCGGCTGAATCGAAGGATACCGTTCGTGAAGATATTAACGGATATGTATTTATGGCCGATATCAAAAAATGCGATGGAATCCTCTGTGATTTCATCACTGCCGTTTAATACAGCACCAGGCCGGATGAGGCGGCCCAGCCCATTGCTGTTGATATCCAGGGCCGTAGAATTCAGCTTCAGGGTTTTTAGAACCTCATGGCTGCCCGCAACGATATCCCGAGGCATGGCTGCTACTGTTACCTTTTGTTTGGTAACACCATTCTCTTCAATTTTCTCCAGGATTCGATACTGGATAATGTACAGGCCCGCATCGGCGGGGAGAAAGCGCTGTGATTCATACTGAACCATTCGGTCCAGTTCAGCAGGCTTAACCACCGGCAGAAGGATTTCCCTGGCGATAATACCGGTGCTGTTCAGTGTAACAACGGCATTGAGATGTTTGATCTGGTTCTGTATCAGAGCATTGCTCAACGCATCTACCACTTTCCCGATATTGGTGATTTTACCATCCGTGTATGAATCCGCAGGCATGGGAACAACCAGTGCTTTTTCAATACAAACGGCGCCTGACTTTCTTGAAGCAGACAGGATTTTGATGTTTTTCGAGCCCCATTCGAAAGAAACGTGGTTATTGGATCGCATCAGTTTCTTCTCCTTATTAAAATTGTTGTATGAGAACGCAGGTGAACGGTACCCTTGTTGAAACACCAGATGTCTATGTGAGCATGCGCGGTACGTGCATTGGTTCTTTCGAAGTTTGTGAGGTATGGTTTAAACAGAAGAGACCACCAGTGAGACCAGCTCAACACAGGATTGCTATCTGTTGTTAAGCTGGTTCGCACTGGTTGGCATCATTTTTTAGAAAGTCTTCAGATTAATTCGTTAAATAATGCGTAAATTGCCTACAATAAATCGGTGTTGCAGATTATTAGCATCACTTAGTGATATCAAGTTCGAATTTCTTGTTTTCCTCAGCTACCTGTTCAATCTTATTGGATGCGGTATCCGGAGTCCATGTAACTTTATAAGTACTTGACCCACCTCCTGAAATCACGTAGTCTTTGGCTGCTACATGGGATTCAGCTTCCGCAGTCTTCAAACTTGCATCAGTCAAATTGGACGTAGCACCCGCAACCGTGGTTCCACTTTCAACCTCTTGGATCCGAGCCGCATTGGCAATCTGAGCAGCGGTTGCTGCATCTGCGTTAATTGTAGCTTTGTCCTTCATTTCCTGAAAACGTGGAAGCATGATAGCAGCCAAAATTGCAATGATGGCCATAACAACAATCAATTCAATGAGAGTAAAACCCCTTTTGTTTTTTGAATGCTTGAAAATTCGTTGCATGTTGTTTCCTCCTGTTGTTTTTGTTTTTTTCGGAATTATCCGAATGTATATAAGCAAATGCTTATTACTAATGTTAACCCATCGTACTAGACATTTCGAAAACGGGGAGCATGATAGAGGCCACAATGCCACCGACAAATACAGCCATAATCAGGATGAATAACGGTTCTAACAAGGACAGCATCGCCGCAATGGTGGATTCCAACTCGTCATCGTAGTAAGCAGCCGTTTTTTCCATGATCTCATCCAAGCTTCCTGATTCTTCACCGATGCTAATCATGTAGTATACCATCGGCGGAAAAATCCCCATGTTGCGAATTGGAACGGATAGACTCACACCTTTTTTTACATCCTCAATCGCCATTGTCAGTGCATTTTTAACTACTTTATTTCCAATAACCCCTGCTACGGATTCCAGTGCTTTAATCAAAGGCGTTCCACTGGCCAACAGCGTTGAGAGTGTTCGGGTGAAACGGGAGGTATAGATCATGATAAACAACGTCTTCAGAATGGGTGTATTGAGCTTGAGTTGATCCGTAATCAGGGTGCCATCATCCGATTTGACATAACGGACAGTGAAATAACCAATCAAACCACACCCCAGTACGATATATAAAAAATACTGGTTGAGAAAAGCGCTGAGCCCGAGAAGTATTCGAGTCGGAAGTGGAAGCACAACGCCGCTTTGTTCAAAAACGGTTTGAAAGGTTGGCAAAACAAAAATCAAAAGAAAAAATATCATTCCCAGGGCAATCGCCCCCAGAAATGCCGGGTAAATCATCGCCCCCGTCACTTTGGCATTGATCTTATGTTCCTTTTCGTAATGGGTGGCCATACGGCTCATGACAACATCCAAGGTTCCGCTAACTTCACCGGCCGCCACCATATTGATCAAAAGATCCGGAAAAATATTGTGGTGCACCTGCATGGCTTCAGAAAGTGTCATCCCTTTCTGCACACTTTCGTACATTTCGCCAACCGCATGGCGGAGGATCTTATTTTGCGTTTGGTGTCTGAGGATATCCAGACTGTTAAGGATGATCACCCCTGCATTGATCATGGTATAGAATTGCCGGCAAAAAATCGCGATATCTTTTGTTTTGACTTTGCTGAAAATGTTGACCACATTGATTGTGCGGCCCCCTTCAACCAGTTCTTCTATATTGATGGGAAACTGGTTATTCTGCCGCAAATAGGCCAAAGCTTCGTCCTTGGTGTTAAAGTTTCGGACGCCATCGATCTTCAATCCGTTTTCTGTGAGTGCTCTATACTTATAAACTGGCATATTTTCACCTTTTGTAGGTTATCAGATTCTTATTTTTATGTTGCATCTAAGTAAACAGCACTGCTACATGATGGGCTCACCCAGCATCCGTTCCATATACTCCCTATCCACACAGTGATCCAGGGCTATTTCATCCCGGATGGTTCCTTTAATGACAAGGTCATAAAGGGCGGCATCCATGGTTTTCATGCCGAACTTTCCGCCGGTCTGAATCAGGGACTGTATCTGATAGGTTTTAGCTTCACGGATAAGGTTACGAATAGCCGGGGTGGAAACCATCATTTCAATGGCTGCAACACGCCCCTGGTTGTTGGCTCTAGGAAGCAGCTGTTGGGATATGACGCCTTCCAGCACTGTTGAAAGCTGTAACCGCACCTGGGATTGTTGATGCGTGGGGAAAACATCGATGATCCGGTCGATGGTCTTGACAGCCCCAATGGTGTGCAGGGTCGACAGCACCAGATGCCCGGTTTCAGCTGCGGTGATGGCAGTGGATATCGTTTCCAAATCCCGCATCTCACCTACCAGGATCACATCCGGATCCTGACGGAGCGCTGCCCGAAGGGCATCGGCAAAAGTGGCGGAATCACTTCCGATTTCACGCTGATTCACCATGCTTTTATTATGGCGGTGCAGGTATTCAATGGGATCCTCAAGGGTCATGATGTGGCAGCTCTTGTTCTGGTTGATATAATTGACAATGGCAGCCAACGTGGTCGATTTTCCGCTGCCCGTAGGGCCGGTCACCAAAATCAATCCCCGGGGCTTCATAGCCAGATCTTTCGTAAGAGAAGGCAACCCCAATTCGTCAATGGATGGAATCCCTGTAGAAAGGACCCGCAAAGCCATACTGAAGCTTCCCCGCTGTCGGTACGCATTGATCCGAAAACGTCCCAAGCCGGGTTTTGAAAACGAAAAGTCGAATTCACCCTTCACTGCCAATGTGCTCAACTGGGCTTCATCAAGAATCTGAGTCAAAATATCATATGTATCCTGTGGAATCAAACTGGCTTCATCCATTGGAACCAGATTGCCATCAATCCTTAAAAGCGGAGGAATCCCCACGGCGATGTGCAGATCTGAGGCTTTAGATTCAATTGTTTTACGCAACAATTCAAGAATATCCGTAACAACTCCCCCTTTTTTCACACCGCTTCTATTCCATCGTGTAGACAACCCGTTCAAACTCATCAAATGTAGTGCGTCCGGAAATAATCAAATCAACGCAGCTTTCCTGCAGTGTGATGAATCCATTAGCGCGGGCATGGAACATCATTTCTTCAATGCCTGCATTTTTACTGATTAGCTTTCTCAGGCCGTCATTCATAATCAGAAATTCATGAATCGGTATGCGCCCGAAGTACCCAGAGCCATGACACCGGATGCAGCCTGCTCCTTTACTGAATACTGAGTCCGATGGAATTGCCGTCAGGGTTGCGTATCCAATCATCTCCATCTGACTCTTGGAGGGTGTATAATCCTCTTTGCAATAAGGACAAATTTTCTTCACAAGCCTCTGAGCAACAATGCCGATTATGGAGGTGTTGATCAGGAAGGGTTGGATTTCCATATCGATGAGACGTCCGATTGTCGATACCGCACTGTTTGTGTGCAGCGTACTCAGTACCAAGTGTCCGGTAATAGAGGCTCTAACCGCAATTTCGGCTGTTTCGGTATCACGAATTTCTCCAATCATAATGACATCTGGATCTTGGCGGAGAATTGATCTCAACCCGCCTGCAAAAGTGAGGTTTGCTTTGGGATTCACTTGAACCTGGCTGATGCCAGTCATCCGATACTCAACAGGGTCCTCGACCGTAACGATGTTGCGGCGAACGTCATTCAGTTGCTTCAACATCGTGTACAACGTTGTACTCTTCCCGCTGCCGGTAGGACCGGTCACCAGGACAATCCCTGAGTTCACCGCCAATAATTTGTCGAATAAGTGGTTGTTTTCTTCTGACAATCCCAGCTCTTCTTTGGTTTTAAGGAAGTTATTGCGCTCGATGATCCGAATAACCACTTTTTCACCGCAGACCGTAGGCAATGTGGAAACCCGCATGTCCAGGCTGTGACGGTCTATATTGAGCTCTATCCGACCGTCCTGAGGAATTCGCTTTTCTGCAATATCCAAACGGGCCATAATCTTAAGCCGGGAGACAATGGCACCATGTGTGTCCAGTGAGGGGCGCATGACTTCATACATCTCTCCGTCCGTTCGAAAACGGATTCGAAGATCTTCCGGACCCGGTTCAATATGGATATCACTGGCACGCTCCTGAACCGCCTGAATGATAATCGTATTCACCATCCGGACAATTGGGGCATGATTGACTTCCTGCAACGTTTGATCATCAAAGTTCTGGTCTTCAATATTGAATTCTCTGCGGAACTCCTGAATGGCCTTCTCAACCATTTTTTTGCTGTAATATCTGGAAATCGCCCGTGAAATATCCTTTTTAGATGCAATGTACGGTACTATTTTGCACCCCGTGATAATTTCCAGATCATCAATGACAAAAAGATTCAACGGATCATGCATGGCCACGTGGAGTTTGTTTCCATCACGCTTGAATGCAATGACGGAGTGGTTTGTAGCAAACTCCTCAGGGACCAGCTGTATGACATCAAGCTCCATGATTATATTGGTCAGATCAACGGAAGGGGTCTCTATCTGCGCTTCCAATATATCAAAAAGATCACCTTCGCTGACATAACCCAGGTCCACTAAAACAGTCCCTAATCGCTCATTCTTCTCACGCTGAACCTTTAGCGCATTATCCAGTTGAGGCTGAGTGATTTTTCCCGCTTCAATTAATAAGTCCCCTAATTTCAATTTGCCTCTGATTGCCATAATGCACCCCCCTGCTGCTTGAATACGCTGTATCAAAATGAACTTTATCTGAAATTTCGGATTCAAAAAAAAAACAAAACCGGCCAATGAAGCTGTTAGCCGGTTACGCCCCGCATCCACCCGACTCGAAGGCGTCCATTTATGAGTCGGATTTCATTTGCTCTAACAAAGATGTGATATCTTTAGATATTATTAAATTTTTCTTAAATCCTACCTCACCAATTATACACGCCATCTAGATCTAGTGATAGCGTAACGACTGTGATACAAGTGTTTTTTTAAAGGTGTAGTAAAATATGTAAAAAATACTTTTGTGATATCATTACAAATTCCAGCAACTCAATTATATGTCAATTCAACCATTTACTCAAGACCCTACATAATTTTTTTAATGATTATTGTAATATCACAGATGTTCTTTTAATTATAACGTATTATATGCCGGTTATATATAAGTTCTATAACCGTTTATGACATTATGGCTACCAATCATGACAATTAAATGAGTCAACGGACTCAATTTCTGGTAAAATAGCGGTAGAGTTTATGGGGGGTGCCATATTGAGCACAGATTTCAGACAATTGATGGCTAAGCCCGTTATCAGGTTGGAAGATGTTTCCGCTTTGAGGGCACATATAGAACTACGACACCCGGATCAGGATTCCCATTTGCGAGCCGAAATGATGGCTGAAGGTATCAACCGTATGCTGGATTCGGCGATGACCGGACTGGAAACCAGCCACAAGGACAGTATCAAGAAAACGTTGATATCAGAACAATTGATTGGAAATCGGCAGTCGATCTTAAAGCTAGATGTATTGAACAAAATCCTTGCTTTGGATGTCAAGCCGGAGCAGCTTGTTGCAAAGACCTGGGGCTGGTACGTCTTGAACACCGGACAATCCGTCACCCTCTCAGATTTCATGGAGCAGGCTTCCCCGTATCTTCCGCACAGAGTACGGGAGGCCGTTAAGGATACCGAGTTAAGGAATCTGGCGTATCAGTCTTCAGAGCGTCGCCTTGGCACCCTTAACGAAACGGATACGGACTTAGCTGATAGCCCGCCGGATGTACCGCCGGCAGGACCTTCACTTCTCTCTCGGATTCAAGGGCAATTTAAGAGGATGACGGCGTACCGACTGACACGCAAGGGCCGGATTGCGATTTGTGGTGTTGCCGGCTTTTTAATCGTTGGTCTCATGGTTCCGCAAATTATTCGTGTGATTCCCCACGCAGTTGATAAACCCGGTAAAACCAGTGCTATTTTTGCTCCTCCTCAAGAATACAGGCCAATCCTTCCAGGAAAAGACGCTGCCCTGTTCCCTCTTGAAAAACCTAGCTATCTGCAATACCAGAATATAAGCATCGAAAAGTTGAAGGCTTATCTGGAGCGAAAAAACTCCATGCTGCTGACGAAGGACTACCTAGACCAATTGCTGGATTACAGCTATGAAAAAGATATCAACCCGCTGCTTCTAATCGCCATCATCGGGCAGGAACAGAATTATGTCCCCTCACAGCACCGGTTCGCTACACAGATGATTGAAAACCCCTTCAACATTTATGGAAGCTGGGAAACCCATCCGGTAGGATTTACCGCCTCGATGAAAGAGGCCTGCTACACGATTAACAGCGCATTGACCAACCGACCATTGTATACAGACCCCTTTGCAACAATCAACAACCGCTATGCCCAGGACCCCCGCTGGCATGTGGGTGTCAAGGTGATCTTCAGGGATCTGATGGCTGTGGCTGGCGAGTAATATTTCAAGTGTATGAGAGAGTCCCTCGTTTTGGATTTTCGCGAAGACAAAGATGTCAGCGTGAAAATCCGGATGTGGGCTCTCTTTTTTTATTCGGAAAATCCCCGAGATTCCAATGTTACAACTGTCTTAAAATTTGAATATAAGGTAATTTTAAGGAAACAATTGTGTGATTTCGCGTTATAATCACGGAGGTTAGCATAATCTTTGCTTCAAAAACCGGATTATGCACTAAATCTAAGGAGGATTTGATGATGAACGGACGTCTGAAAAAAATCATTACTGTTTCGCTGGCCGCTGTACTTGCGCTGTCACTCACTGCCAACGGTGCCTATGCCGGGTCAAAAAAGAAGATGTTGGAAGCTTTTGAGGATATTCAAATTGAATATAACGGGACTACCCTCTCGGATACCGATGGCCCCCTGCTGATCAATAACAAAACATACATCCCTCTGCGTATGCTGATGACTTACTTCGGTGACAAGGAAATCTCTTGGGATAATACCAACCGGAAGGTCAAAGTCAACAGTAAACAAAACCAATCGGATACTATGTACCAATCTCAAATCGCCTCACGGAATGCACAGATTGCAGAGCTTGAAAAACAAGTCCAAGGCTTGAAAGCCCAACTGGCAGCTGCCAAAAACACCACCGATTCTGAGACTTCTGATTCACTGAATCTCACGAAGTTGAAGAAATCCCTGAATGACGATTACGAAGATTACGACAGCAAGGATATCTCTATCGCACTCAGCGGTGACAAATCGAAAATCAAACTGACGGTTACGATGAGCAGTAAAGATTGGAATGATTTCTCCGCCTCAGAAAAAACGAAATTCCTCGACAAGGTCTGCGGCGATATTTGGGATGATGTTTCCAAAGCGACCATTGCAGGGACAATCAAGAGTGATACGAAAACACTGGACAGCTTCAGCGTGAAACCTGGAAAGGATGTATCCCTGGAGGATTCCGAGGATGCTGATGAATTGAATCTGACCAAGCTGAAAAAATCACTGAATGACGATTACAAGGATTACAACAACAAGGATATTTCCATCGCACTCAGCGGTGACAGTTCAAAAATCAAACTGACTGTCACAATCAGCAGTACCGACTGGAATGCACTGTCCGCTTCTGAAAAAACGAAATTCCTGAACAAGGTCTGTGGCGACATTTGGGACGATGTTTCCAAGGCGACTATCACTGGAACCATCAAAAACGATACCAAAACATTAGACAGCTTCACCGTTAAAGCAGGAAAAGATGTGTCCTTTGAGAGCTCTGACTCAGACACTGATTTGGACTCCCTTAAGAGTGCTTTGGTGAAGAAGTTCAAAGAAGACTGGAAGGATGAGGATCTTACCCTCTCCCTTGCTATCAGCGGAACAAGCACAAAAATCACTTATAAGGCAACGTTAGATATGGGCACATACAGCAAGGAATGGAAAGCCCTCAGCGCTACAAAGAAAAAGAACCTGATGGATGACCTTTACAGTGAAATCGAAGATGAATATGGCAAGGCTACGATTACAGGGTATGTCTACGATTCCAAGAGCAAGGAAAACATTGCTAAATATGATGGCAGCAAGCTGACTGAATAATTGGATCAGCAGGCTGTAAAAAAAGAGGCTGTCTCAAAAGCCTTTTGAAAAAAGTTTTGAGGCTTGTCTTTGCGAGGAGGCAATCTCTCCCTATAACAGGGTGTAATCACTACATCGTTTTTAAGGGAGAGATCGCCACGCGTTGCTCGCGAAGACAAACTTAAAAAAAATCACAAAGGGCTGTCTCTAATAGGAATTATATTCCTGTTTAGAGACAGCCCTTTTCTATCTGACTTATTCCGCTCCAATCTCACGCAACCGATTTTTGATGGTCGCTACCATCACATCAACGGCTACTTTATTGTAGCCCCCTTCTGGGATGATAATGTCAGCAAATTTCTTGGTGGGTTCAATAAAGATATCATGCGCCGGTTTAACGGTTTTGATGTACTGACTGATGACAGAATCCAGTGTGCGGCCGCGGTCCTGAATATCCCGGCGGATCCGCCGGATGACGCGGAGATCCGGGTCGGTATCGACGAATATCTTGATATCCATGAGATTCCTAAGCCGCTCGTCCTCCAGAATCAAAATCCCTTCTAAGATGATGATTTCCTTCGGATAGACCGTGTGGGTGGTTGTTTCACGGGTATGGATCGTGAAGTCATAAGAAGGTTTTTCAATGGGCTCGTTATTGAGGAGGCTGGTGATATGGGCAACCAACAGCTCCGTATCAAAGGCAAAAGGATGATCATAATTGGTTTTGACCCGTTCCTCTAAAGGCAGATGGGTTTGATCCTTGTAGTAGGCATCCTGCTCCAGGATGGAGATATTGTTCTCCGGCAGAGATTTGAAGATGGCTCTGGCTACAGTGCTTTTTCCGGAGCCTGTTCCCCCGGCAATACCAATGAGTACGGGTTTACGCATCAGTGTCATCCTTTCTTCATTTATTCGATTTTCGAAGTATATCCATTGCATCCACTCTGTTCGGGACAGGAATCCTTACCATCTGCTGAGCATGGGGGGCGGTTTCCTGAGCGTCACCATCCAGATTGACGATTGAAGTGACCAAGATCGTTTCGTCCTGTAAATTATGGCGCATCAGCTCCAGGGTATCCCCTACTCTGAAATGGTTGCGCTGTTCAATCAGCGCGGTTTGGGAGGCTTCATCCCAGCTATGCACAATACCGACGATGTCGTATTCTCTGATATAACTGGAATTGTCATAGGTCTGAGCATTCTGGTCCGCTTTTTCGAAATAGAATCCAGTAGTGAATTCCCGGTGACTGGCCTTATTGACTTCTTCCTGCCAGAGGGGGTTGAACACATAGTTCTCCGGGTCTCTGTAGTACGCGTCAATGGCTGCACGGTAGGCGCGAACCACGGTTGCTACATAGTAAGAGCTCTTGACCCGGCCTTCGATCTTCAGGCTGCCAAGGCCTGCTGCAATGAGTTCCGGCAGATGTCCGATCATACAGAGATCCTTCGAATTGTAAATATAGGTCCCCCGGGCATCCTCTTCAATGGGAATGTACTCACCGGGGCGCTTCTCCTCCACCAGGGCGTATTTCCATCGGCATGGCTGAGCACAGGCCCCCTGATTGGCATCACGGCCAGCCATGTAGTTGCTGAGCAAGCACCGGCCCGAATAGGAGATGCACATGGCCCCATGGACAAAAGCTTCCAGCTCCAGAGTTTCAGGCGTATTCTCCTTGATTTGACGGATTTCAGCCAGGGACAGTTCACGGGCCAGTACGATCCGTTTAACGCCTTGCTTATGCCAAAACTGCGCAGACCCCTTATTGGTGGTATTCGCCTGGGTACTGAGATGGACGGGGATATCCGGCAAGACCTCCTGAGCCGCCATGAGAGTACCGGGGTCTGAAAGGATCAGGCCATCCAGGGGCAGCCCCTTCAGTTCCTCGAGATAAGCATACAGGCTGTCAAGATCCTCATTGTGGGGAATGATATTAAGTGTCAGGTAGACTTTTTTGCCACGCTCATGGGCATATGTTAAAGCTTCCTGCAGGGCTTCCACCGAAAAGTTACGGGATGCCGTTCTCAGTCCGAAGCTTTCGCCGCCCAAGTAAACCGCATCTGCGCCGTAGTGCAAAGCGTATTTCAGTTTTTCCATATCACCGGCAGGTGCCAGCAGTTCAATCCGATCAGTCATGATTTTCTCTCCTGTTGTATACACTGAGCGCCATGCCATCCCCCAAGGGCAACAGGGCTGTATCATAGGGGCCATCCTTCATCAGGTAATCCATGAAGGTGCGCATCCGGGTGACAATGGTTTTTTTGCGCCGCTTAACCAAGGCATCGCTGGCGGTCATGCCCCGAAAGAGCACATTATCCGACAAAATGACTGCACCCAGTACCAGATACGGCTCGACAATCTCTAAAAACTTCAGGTACTGTCCTTTGGCCCCATCCATAAAGATCAGGTCATAGGGACCTTTCAGGGTGGGAAGTACATCGACCGCATCTCCAAGGTGCTGGACAACGCGTTCCTGCAGGCCAAGGGCTTTGAGGTTTTCGGCAGCCTGGTGGTAATGTTCTTCTTTGATTTCAATGGTCTCAATGACCCCGCCCGGAGCAAGGCCTTGGGCCAGGATCGCGGTTGAATAGCCGATCGCTGTGCCAATCTCCAGCACGTTGTAGAATGGGCGGGTTTTCATAAAGATCTGAAGCCACCGGGCAACCTCTGGCTGAACAATCGGGATATGCCGTATTTGGGCATCCTGCTCCATTTCCGCCAATTTCCCTGTCATGGGCGGGAGCAAATCTCGGATATATTCGACAATAAAGGGGGCATTGATAGCCCCCTCATGAATTTCTGTCTGCTGTGTTTCTGGGTTCACGGTGTTATGCCTCCATCCCCAGACTGTTGATGCTCCTGGAATGTTTTACTGAAATCGTGACTGCCATCCGCTTTTGCGGTTGTCCGAAAATACAGATACTCTGAAACTTCCGGGTAAAGAACCGCTTCAATGGATTTGGCACCCGGTGAGGCTATAGGACCGGGGGGTAAGCCCCGATGCTTGTAGGTGTTATAGGGTGAATCCACCGCAAGATCCTTGTAGTAGAGCCGGGTTTTCCGTTCACCCAGGGCATACTGGATGGTTGCGCAGGATTCCAGCTGCTTGTTGATTTTAAGCCGGTTGAGGAAGACTCCGGCGATGAGAGCGCGCTCAGAATCAAGCTTTGCTTCCCGCTCAACAATTGAGGCAAGGGTAACCACTTCCAGAACACTGAAATTCATCTTCTTGGCCTGGTCATAGTAGGCGGTTTTAAAATGCTTGTTGAAGGTGCCCAGCATCAGAGAGACAATTTCTTCTTCTGTGGCATTCTTAGGAATCTGATAGGTTGCCGGAAACAGGAAACCTTCCATCCGTGTTTTCCCGTCAGGCAGCTCGGCGGCAATGGGGAAATCATATTGTCCCTGGGCCATAGCCGCCTCGAAGTCCGCTTTATCAATCAGACCCGCTTCAATCAGCCGTTCTTCGATTTGCTTCAATTCATAGCCTTCCGGGATAACGACCTTCACTTTTTCAACATAGATCTCACCAGCGACCATTTTAGCGATGATTTCACTGGCAGTGAGGGTTTGATTCAGCTCGTAGGTGCCGGCTTTCATGGCCGTTTCAGCCTGCATCTGCTTTGCCTGCTGTTTGAAACCCAGTTCACTCTTGATGAGCTCACTGGATTTCAATTGCTTGGCAATAGCCGAAAGCCCGCTGCCTTGAGGCACCTCAAAAATAACCGGATCAGGATTCCCCGGGTTCACAGCATCCACTGGGGCGATCATGGAACACCCCGAAGCCCCCAACAGTATTAAAATCAGAAATAGACCCATCCATTTTTGCATATCAGAATCCCATTACATCCCCAAGAATCTTGGAAACGTCCGTCATCAATTGGTTAAACCGCATTTCTGCCTGCAGGTATTCCGCAGCAGTAGGATCTTTTGCAGCGACAGCAACCAACGCCTGAAATTTCTCCTGGACATCTTGGTCCGGTTGAATGCCTTGGAGCTGTGCCGCCTGAATTTCCATCCGCCGCTTCTGGATATCACCAATCATGGTCTTGAGGGAATCATTTGCTGTAATCGCCTCTTCCAGTTCCCTGAACTTCTTGAATTCTTCTGAATCCTTGATGGCATGGGCCAACGTATGGGCCGCATCGTATACGTTCTGCATGGCTTTTCCTCCAAAAGAGATTTTGCGTTACACTTCCATGATGATCGGCAGGATCACTGGGCTGCGTTTCATCGTCTGGTAGAAATAGTTGTTCAGATCATCCTTGATGACATTCTTATAGGACGACCATTCTGTGGCATTCTTTTTCTGACATTTATCCAGTGAGCCCCGTACGATATCCCGGGTTTTGCTCATCAGTTCTTCTGATTCACGGACATACACAAAGCCTCTGGAAATGATGTCCGGACCGGATACCAGCTGCCGCGTTTCTTTGGAAAGCGCAACCACAACCACGATCAGCCCTTCCTCAGCCAGCATTTTCCGGTCTCTGAGCACGATATTGCCCACATCGCCGATGCCAAGGCCATCAATCATCGTCATGCCGCTCTGAACCTTCTTGCCAGGCTTAGCACCCTCTTCGGTGAACTCCATGACTTCCCCGATATCCATGACAAAGATGTTATCCGTGCTCATGCCCATCCGTTCAGCCAACAAGGCGTGTTGACGCAGGTGACTGAATTCGCCGTGAGCAGGAATGAAATACTTCGGTTTAACAAGGGCATGGAACAGCTTCAACTCTTCCTGACAAGCATGGCCGGATACATGGACCTCCGCCAGGGATTCGTAGATAACATCGGCTCCTCTTTCAAAAAGGCCGTTGATTACTTTCTTAATACCTTTCTCATTACCGGGAATAGGGCTGGATGAGAAAATGATCAGATCCCCTTGCTGTACGCCGATTTGTCGGTGATCGCCGCTGGCCATGCGGGACAAAGCCGCCATAGGCTCGCCTTGACTGCCGGTGGTAACGATACAGACCTCATTGTCCGGGTAACGGTTGATATCTTCCACTTCAATCCGGGTGTCTTTCGGAATGTTCAGGTAGCCCAGCTCAGAGGCAACCCCAACAACATTGACCATGCTGCGGCCAGTGAAGGCCACCTTGCGGTTGTTATCATAGGCCGCATTGACAATCTGCTGGACCCGGTGGATATTGGAGGCAAAAGACGCCACGATGATTCGGTTTTGCGCATGTCGGAAAAGGGTCTCGAAGGTGTCCCCCACTGTGCTTTCGCTCATGGTATGGCCGGGCCGTTCAGCATTGGTACTGTCTGCCATCAGCAGCAGCACACCGTTCTTGCCGTATTCCGCCAGTGCCTGGAGATCCATGATCTGTCCATCGATCGGTGTATAGTCGATTTTGAAGTCTCCGGAGTGGATGATTACACCCAATGGGGTTGTGATTGCCAGACAGACTGCATCCGGTATACTGTGGCTGACGCGGATGAAATCAATCTCAAAAGCCCCGACCTTCAGCTTTTGACCCTGTTTAACCACCTGCAAACGAACGTTTTTCAGGGAGGTATGTTCCTTCAGCTTGTTTTCTACCAGGCCCAGAGTCAGGCGGGTCCCGTAGACAGGCACATTCAGTTCTTTCAGGACATAAGGCAGACCACCGATGTGATCCTCATGGCCGTGAGTCAGGAAAATCCCTTTAACCTTTGATTTGTTTTTGATGAGGTACGTGATATCCGGAATGATCACGTCTATTCCGAACATTTCTTCATCAGGGAATTTGATCCCGGAATCGATGACGATGATTTCGTCATTGATTTCAACGGCGGTCATATTCTTGCCGATTTCGTTCATCCCACCGAGGGGGACGATTCTTACTTTAGTTTCTCTTGCTTTCTTAACTGTCATTTTTTCTCCTCTTTTTCTTGTGGCGCCGGTTTCCGGTCGCCAAATACTGTCGTTATTCAAGGGTGTCTTCGCGAGCAACGCGTGGCGATCTCTCCCTTTAAATCATATGTTTTTCAGAGTATCATCTCATACATATCTTCCCATTTTGGATTAAATGCATTAATAAGTTCATTCTTTTTTGCTCTTGAACCGCTTTTAATCTGTTTTTCTCTTTGGATTATTTCTCCAACGTCTTTTCCAGCTTCATAATACACCAGTTTGTTAACTTGGTACTTTGATGTGAATCCTTTTACGATGCTTTGTTTATGTTCATAGGTCCTACGGCTAAGATCATTTGTAACACCTACATACAGCACGGTATTTGACTTGTTTGAAAGGATGTAAACACAGTACAACCGGTCGTCCATATACACCTCGAAAGATAAGGGAGAGATTGCCGCGTCGCTTTACTCCTCGCAAAGACAAGATAAAATTCGCCCTTGCAAAACAAGACTACTCACTCTAAAAAAGCTGTCAGGATGAAAATCCCAACAGCCTGATAATCATACGCTTTGAGTTGACCTGCATTTCTTGCATTTTCCAAAAAACTTCACCTTGTGATCGCTGATTTTAAACTCATAGTTTCTCTCTATTTCATCTTCCAAGGATTCCAACAGATCCATGACCACCTCAATGACTTCACCGCAACCGGTGCATATCAGGTGATGATGCTGGTGATCCTCCTCGTGAAGATTCAGTTCGTATCGAACACAACCGTCATCCAGGCTGAGTTTGGATAGAATGCCCATTTCACTAAGCAGAAAGAGAGTGCGGTAAACTGTTGCCAGACCGATTTCAGGACACCCGATCTTAACAATGTCATAGATTTCTTCAGTAGACAGATGTTTTCCTATGTTCTCCACCACGGCATCAAGTATTGCCCTGCGCTGGGGAGTCAGTTTGTAGCCCTTTTGTTTGAGGCGCTCTCTGAGCTGATCAGTAATAATAACGACACATCCTTCTCTTAGATTATCAACTGCAAATAATTATTAATTGAATTGTACCATAGAATCCTTTTTTTTGCAATCAGGAAGGGCGCTTTTGCCCAGTAGCCTCATCTGCCAATTCCTCATAGGATTCAAATGCCATCATGATTTCTTCTTCGTCAGTGACCAGTTCCAGCACTTCTTCTCCATTTTCATGGGTAACACGGCAGACGATGACCTCGTCCTCAGGGGAATCCTCCGGGCGCAGCAGTGCATAATCCGTATCATTCACTTTGAAGCTGGCAACCAGTTCAAACATGATTTCATTTCCCTCTTCGTCGTAGAAAGTGAAAAAGTTATTGTCCATGGTGCCCTCCGTGTTTTAAATGTTCCAGATACGCCTGCAGGAATGCTGCGGCGGCCATTTTATCGATGATGGTCTTTCTCTTTTTCCGAGACATGTCCGCTTCCAGGAGCAGTTGTTCTGCCTGCACCGTGGACAAGCGTTCATCCCACAATACAACGGAAATCTCTTTGCCTTGGAGCGATTGCGAATATTTTAGGCGCTTGATCAATTGCTTCGAGAAGGAAATTGATTTTTCTGCCCGGGGACCCACCGAATCGTTCATATTCAGAGGCAGGCCAACGACCACTTCCGTTACCCCGTGTTCCAGGATCAGCTGGACGATGCGCCCCATATCCCTTTCCAGTGTGGTCCGCATAATGGTTTCCAACCCGTAGGTCATCATGCCTAAAGGATCCGAAAGCGCCACCCCGATTGTTTTATCCCCTACATCCAGTCCCATCAGTCTCATCAGATCACCTTTATGCAGAGGCTTGGGCACGCGGCACCGCAATAGCCGCAGAGTACGCATTTGTCCGGGTCCACCTCGACGGTTTTTTCGCCCAGACTCAGCGCACGGCTGGAGCACTTGTCCAGGCAAGAACCGCATCGGCAGCACCAATCATGGATCATCAGCCTGCGTTTTCTGTTTTGGATTTCTAAACTGACGCTTTCAGGGAATGAGCCTGTTTCAAAGAATGCCACATTGGCATCTACTTCTTCCTGATACTGCATTCCCAACGCGATTGAATCCAGAAAATCACGGCTGATGGCCCAGGAAAGACACTCGGCCGCCTGTGGAATCAGGTTGCCTCCCCCTAAGGGTTTCATGCCGTAGATCCCTTTGCCTGATGCCTTGGCGATTTCCAGATGATGAGCCATTTCTTCAACGGTACCGTCCTGGATCCCCAGCCCCCTGATATTGAACAGCGGATGCAGAACCTCTATTTCAGGCACTTTGTTGGCTGCCTTCACAGCGGCGATATAATGGGTTGAAAGTCCTACTGCCCGAATATGACCGGCTTCTTTCATGCGGATGAGATATTCCACGGCTTCCCAGTGACCTTTTAAGGTAAAATCACTTTCCTGTTCATGAAGAAGAAATACATCCACGTAATCCCGGTTCAGATCCTTAAGAGCCTTTCTCAGGCTCTTTTCAGCAGTCTGCACAGAATAAGCGTAGGATTTGGTCGCAACGACCAGGTCCTTTTTACCTGTTTGGAACATAGCTCTTCGAATCATGGGCAGCGTGCCATAGAGCTCCGCTGTATCGATGAAATTCACCCCTTTTTCTATGGCACGGGCAATGATGTCCGCGCCATTCTCAAGGGTCAGGTTGGCTTGCAAGGGACTGATCGTCAATGCCCCAAAGCAAAGGCGGGAAACCGAGATGCCGGTCCCGCCTAAAAGTCGCTCTTCCATTATTTCTCGCTTCCTGTTTCCATAAAGTAGTTTAAGAGCGCTTCAACCAGATCATCCCGTTCAACCTTGCGGATCAGGCTTCTGGCGTTGTTGTGAGAGGTGATGTAGGTAGGATCTCCGGATAACAGGTAGCCGGTCATTTGATTAACCGGGTTGTATCCCTTTGATTTAAGAGCTTCGTAGACCTCTGTAAGGATTTCGCGGATTTCTACTTCCTGCTCTTTTTCCGGCGCGAATTTCATTGTTCTGCTCATATCGCTGTTCATAGTATCGCCTCCCATCGTGTTAGTTATGGTATACCCCATAAGTCATGGGGATTATCAGTTATTTTTAAATTGTCTGTCTTTGCGAGGGTCGCAGGCCCGCGGCAATCTCTCTCTTTGCCAATATCGCATAACTTTAGTATGGCACATTGAAATCCAAGGGAGAGATTGCCGCTTCGTTATACTCCTCGCAAAGACAGACTTAAACATATTCAAAGAATTTAGAATTCGTATGCTTTTAACAGTGCCGCATCGGTTTGTGAAGGATCTTTCCCGCCGGCTTGGGCTGTATTGGGTTTCCCACCGCCACTTCCGCCGGCGACCTTGGCCACCTCGCGAATCACGTTGCCGGCATGGGCACCTGCCGCTATTGCGGCGTCTGTAGCCATTGCAATGAAGGTAACCTTATCCGCCTCCACATTGGCCAGCACGATCAGGGCACAGGGCAGACGATCCTTCAGCTGGTCACCCAGATTCCTGAGCGTGTTCATGTCAAGTCCCTGAGCCTTGTGTGTAACGACCGTAATCCCTTTGACGACCTTACCGGCCGCAAGGATATCTTCCAGACTGCCTGAGGCTGCCTTTTGTTTCAGGCTCTCGTTTTCCCGTTGCAAGGATTTCAGCTCGTTTTGCAGGGATTCTACACGGCCTTGCAAGTCCTGAGGAGATGTTCGCAGGGTATCCGCCAGCCGGTTGATGCGGGTTTCTGTCTCCTGCACATAGCTATAGCCTTTACGGCCTGTCACTGCTTCGATCCGGCGGACGCCCGCGGCAACACCTGTTTCCGATGTGATTTTGAAAAGCGCGATCTGGCTGGCATTATCCAAATGGGTACCACCGCATAGCTCTGTGCTATAATCACCGATGCTGATGACGCGAACGGTTTCTCCATATTTTTCACCAAACAGTGCCGTTGCCCCCATGGCTCGGGCATCACCGATGCTCATAACCCGCTTCTGGACAGCGAGGGATTCAAAAATCCGCTCATTGACCCGTTTTTCGACATCCAGGATTTCTGCATCGGTCATGGCCTGGAAATGGCTGAAGTCAAAACGGAGACGTTGATGATCCACAGCTGATCCAGCCTGCTCAACATGGGTGCCCAGCACTTCTTTCAGCGCTTTGTGAAGCAGATGGGTTGCGGTATGGTTACGGGCCACATCCATCCGGAAAGCAGTGTTTACAGCTGCATGGACCTGTTTACCCGGAACAATGCTGCCCTTAGTCACCTGACCGATATGGAGGCTGAGGCCGCCAATCCCTTTTTTACAGTCTGATACCGCGAACTCAAAATCCTCTGTGCAGATGATGCCGTGGTCGCCAACCTGACCACCGCTCTCGGCATAGAAAGGCGTCTTATTCAAAATCAAACGGATCTCCTGACCGGCTAAAGCCAGTTCATGGATCCCTTGGGTATCGACAATCGCAAGAAGGGTGGCATCTGCTTCAAGGGTATCATAGCCCAGAAACTCAGTTGCCGGGAGGTGTGAAAGCTGTGAAAGGACATCATCCTGCCAACCCACATCGCCCATTTCCTGCTGTGCGGAACGGGCCCGTTCCCGCTGTGACTCCATTTCGGCTTCAAAGGCCTGCTGGTCAACGGTGAGAGCCTTCTCTTCAAGGATTTCCTTGGTCAAATCCAGCGGGAATCCATAGGTGTCATAAAGCCGGAACGCCTTATCCCCCGCCAATATTGTTTTCCCGGCAGCTTCCATCTCGTCGATTTCGCTCATCAAAATGGACAGACCTTGATCGAGGGTTTGCTGGAACCGGTCTTCTTCAATAGAAATGATCTTCTTGATATAATCCTTCCGGTCAATAAGTTCTGGGAACGCCTCCCCGGAAAGCAGCACGACTTCATCAACCAGACCTGTCAGGAAACGCCCTTGGATTCCTAAAAGTTTCCCGTGCCGTGCTGCTCTGCGCAGGAGTCTCCGGAGCACATAGCCGCGACCTTCGTTGTTGGGCATGATCCCATCGCCCACCATGAAGGTAACTGAACGGATGTGATCTGTGATGACCCGAACGGACATGTCACATTTAAGGCCCTTGCCATAATCCGCCCCGCTCATTTTCACCACGGTATCCAGGATATGTTTGATGGTATCGACTTCGTATACGGAATCCACATCCTGCATCAGGCAGGCAATCCGTTCCAGCCCCATCCCCGTATCGATATTGGGTTTTGCCAGTTTGTGATAGACTCCTTCTTCATCCCGGTCGAACTGGGTGAATACATGGTTCCAGAATTCAAGGAAACGGTCGCAGTCGCAGCCCGGCTTACAATCATCATGGCCACAGCCGAATTTTTCGCCCCGATCGAAATAGATCTCTGAGCAAGGACCGCAGGGACCGGTTCCGATTTCCCAAAAGTTATCTGCTTTGCCGAGGCGGACAATCCGCTCAGCCGGAACACCGACAACGTTCTGCCAGATATCAAAGGCTTCGTCATCCTCAAGGTACACGGTGACCCACAGCTTGTCCTTTGGCAGTTTCAATACCTCTGTACACAGCTCCCAACCCCATTTGATGGATTCCGTCTTGAAATAATCTCCAAAAGAGAAGTTTCCCAGCATTTCAAAAAAAGTCAGATGCCGCGCGGTGATGCCCACCCGTTCAATATCGCCGGTACGGATACATTTCTGACAAGTGGTCATCCGTTTAGCTGGCGGGATCTCTGCCCCGGAGAAATAATTCTTCAGGGGCGCCATGCCAGAGTTAATCAGGAGCAGGCTTTTATCATTCAATGGCACCAATGGAAAACTGGCATGGACCAGGTGTTCTTTCTCTTCAAAAAAGCTCAGGAATTTTGAGCGAATTTCATTCAAACCCATTTTTTGCATATATAACCCTCCGTTCAAGGAATCATTCTCAGGCTATTATAGCATAAAAGCGTTGCGCGGTGTGCGTTAAGTGTTATGCGGTTCACTGCGAAAAAGGAGAGAGACCGATATTCGCGTCTCTCTCCGTATTACAGCCTTTTCTTGATCAATCCGCCGCCCACAACCACATCACCGTCATAAAACACCACGGATTGCCCAGGTGATACAGCTCGTTGTGGGGTGTCGAACACAACCTTCGCTTCCGATTCACCCTGGGGCTCCACCAGTGCCGTCGCCTCATGGGAGGTATGACGGATCTTCACCTGTACCCGGAGGGGCGCCTTCGGCGAATCAAAAGCGATCCAGTTGATTTGGTCCGCGATGAGTCCTGGTGCGTATACGGCATCGCCATCGCCAAGAACCACATCTCCGGTTTCAGGATTGATATCCACGACAAAGGTCGGCTTGCCAAAGGTAATGCCAAGGCCTTTGCGCTGCCCGATGGTGTAATGGATAATCCCCTTATGCGGCGCAATCTTATTGCCGGTGCCATCTACGAAATTCCCTTTTTTGAAGGGTTTCTTCTTGTTGGCCTCCAAAAATGCCACATAATCGTCATCGGGAATGAAACAAATTTCCTGGCTGTCCGGTTTATTTGCGACATCCAGATCCAGCGTGGCGGCGATTTCCCTGATTTCCTGTTTGGAAGCATAAGCCCCCAGGGGCATCAGGGTATGGGCCAGCTGATACTGGGTGAAATTATAGAGCATGTAGGTCTGATCCTTGTGGGCTTCACCGGAACGTTTCAGCAGCCAGCGGCCCGTTTCGCTTTGCTCAATCCGGGCATAGTGACCGGTAGCCACATAGTAGGCACCCAGTTCGTGGGCCTTTTTAAGGAGAAGATCGAACTTGATGTGCTTGTTGCAGACCACGCAAGGGTTAGGGGTGCGACCCGCTTCATACTCTGAAATGAAGGTGTCGATGACCGTTTCCTGAAAGGGTTTCTTGAAGTTCATGACGTAGAACGGAATGCCGATTTTTTCAGCGGCACGGCGGGCGTCTTCAACGGAGGAAAGACTGCAGCAACCGCCGATCCGTTCGGCATAATCGTCGGTGGGATCATCCCAGACCTTCATGGTAACCCCGATCACATCATACCCCTGCTCTTTCAGGAGAAAAGCGGCAACCGTACTGTCTACGCCGCCGCTCATCCCGATTACAACCCGCTTGGGGTTCAAATGGTCTTGTAATGCATCAGTGCTCTTCATGGTGGTCATCGTGCTCTGCATTGGGGTCGAATCCTTTCAGACCTGCATAGGTCTTTCCGGTTTTTTCGGAGTAGTTGTAGATAGCGGATTTAAGCGCCTGCTCCGCAAGAACCGAGCAGTGGATCTTCACTGCGGGAAGGCCGCCCAGGGCGTCGATGACATCCTTATTGGTGATGGCAAGGGCTTCATCGATGGATTTGCCCTTGATGATTTCTGTGGCGATGCTAGAGGACGCGATAGCTGAACCGCAGCCGAAGGTCTTGAACTTGATGTCCACAATCACATCATTCTCAACCTTGATGTAGATTTTCATGATATCGCCGCATTTCACATTCCCTACTTCGCCGACACCGTCTGCATCCTCGATGACACCAACGTTGCGGGGATTCATGAAGTGGTCCATGACTATTTCGTTATACATATTATTTGCCTCCAATGAATTTATCGTATAGGGGTGACATTTGACGCAGTCGGTCTACAATGACCTTCAGGTGTTCAATGGTGTAATCAATATCCTCTTCAGTGGTGGCATCTCCCATGGTCAGTCGTAAAGAGCCATGAGCGATTTCATGCTTCAGGCCGATGGCCATCAATACATGGCTGGGATCCAATGAACCGGAGGTACAGGCCGACCCGCTGGAACCTGCGATTCCAACCAGATCCAGACTGAGGAGCAGCGCCTCCCCTTCAATGAATTCGAAGGAAAAATTGGCATTGCCGGGATGGCGGTGAACCGGGTCTCCGTTCAGGCGGCTGTGGGGGATTTCTTTCAGTACCCTGTCAATCAGCTTGTCCCGAAGGGTTTTCACGTGAAGGATGTGTGACTCAAGATTGGCATGGGCCATTTCGGCAGCCTTGGCAAAACCGACGATTCCCGGAACATTCTCTGTGCCGGCCCGGCGTTTGCGTTCCTGAGCGCCGCCGTGAACAAAACTGGGAAGCCTTACACCCTGACGGGCGTAGAGGAGACCAATGCCTTTGGGCCCGTAAACCTTGTGGGCAGAAAGGGATAGGAGGTCGATATTCATGGCGTTCACATCTATGGCTACATTGCCATATGCCTGAACGGCATCCGTATGGAAGATGACCCCTCTTTCCTTGGCGATCTTACCGATTTCAGCAATGGGCTGAACCGTTCCGATTTCATTATTGACGAACATGACCGAAATCAGGATGGTCTTGTCTGTGATGGCGTTTCGGAGGTCATCTAAGCTGATTTGACCATTTACATCCACCTCTAGATACGTTACGGTATAACCGTGCTTTTCAAGATATTCACAGGTATGCAGGATGGCATGATGCTCAATGGTCGTTGTGATGATGTGGTTCCCTTTAGCCTGATAGGCCTCTGCGATGCTTTTGAGTGCCCAGTTGTCAGACTCGGTTCCGCCAGCCGTGAAATAGATCTCTTCACTCTTCGCGCCCAGGGTTTTTGCAAGGATGTCACGGGCTTCTGTGATCTTCGCCTTATTGGGACGACCGAACTGATGAACACTGGAGGCATTGCCGAATGACTCTGTAAAATAAGGGAGCATGGCATCCAGTACTTCTTTCTTGACCGGTGTTGTTGCTGAATGATCCAGGTACACTAATCTGCTCATATCCTGATACCCCTTTCCTGTTTTCGTTTATCTTCCATCCGCTCATGATCGGCTACCATATCGGCCAATGTCGTTGAACGGACCACTTCATCAATGGATTCACGCATGCGTTCCCAGATAAGCCGGGTGACGCAGTATTCCGCTTTGGAGCAGTTGTCGTCTTCCCCTTCAGTGACGCAGGAAGTCGGTGCCAGAGGGCCTTCCAGGGTTTCCAGGATGTCTTTCACCGTGATTTCTTCCGGGCTGCGGGCCAGGCGATATCCCCCTTGAGCGCCGCGGGTGCTGATGACAAAACCCTTCTTCCGAAGTGGGGCAATTAATTGCTCCAAATAATTCACAGAAAGCTTCTGTCTTTCTGCTATAATGTTGAGAGATACGGATTCCTTTTCGTACTGCAAAGCCAGTTCAAACATAGCTTTCAGACCATATCTTCCTTTGGTGGATAGTTTCATCGAGTTAATCACCCCTGTTTATTTCCGACCACTTTGCTTGGAATTCAACTCAAGTATACCGGAGCTCCTGAACAATGTCAACGGCTCCCGTTAGAAAAATAACATTTATAATGCATTCAAGGAGCAACTTGCTTATGATGGATAAGTTCACTGAATTCTATATGATGCAGAACCAGGCTAAAAAGCTTGAAAAAAGCGGTCTTGACGACAAAGCCCTGGAGCTTTATTTGAAGATCATCGCTGAGTATCAGCCAAATGATGACTTCTCCTTTGACCGTGCCGCTACCCTGCTTGAGAAGAAATCCAGACACGCCGATGCTATCGCCGTCTGCGAAAAGGCCATCCAGAAGATAAAATCTGAAAATATCGAGGGGAATGTTTTTAAGTTTCAGCAGAAAATCGATCGGATTCGTGAAAAAGTAAAGAGTGACTTAAGTACACAACCGGTTGCGGCGGCTAAACGACATGAAGAATTCCGCTTTGGACTCCCCGGCTTTCGGACGCCCAATAAACTCGTGATGATCCTGGCAACAGCCTATTATGGCCTCGCAGCCTATTCCTCCTACCCGGATCAGTTCTACACGTTCCTCTTCATGTTTTCCATGGCATTCGTCGGCTCATTCGGCCTCGATTTAATGATGAAGCTGCATAACAACAAGGTCTGTTTCAAAACCTTGGCCGTCACGCTGATCGCTTTAGGGATTTCCGGGTATTCACTGACACACGTGCCACAATTTCAGGTATATTTTCCGGTTGGCGGATTTGTGCAATCCGGAGAAATTGACGGAACGCCTGAAGAATCCGAAGCACCGGAGCCAATAGAAGTTGATGCACATGATCGTACCCCACCGGAAATCCCTGCAAACTATCTGGCAACGACAGAGAAGGTCGCTGACAAGTACCCCGGTTCAGATCATGCGATCGTGGTGGCTGATAAAAAAACCGTGATCATTGAACTCATTGTTAATCCCGGAACCGATCTGAAGACCATTGAAGAAATCTCCCACGAGATGATCAAGACCTTGGGCGGACTGATGACTTCGGAAGAATTAAAAGGACCCACAGATACATCCCTGGGCGAATTGTATGATTTTTACAGCGTGACCATCGTAGCCATAGACACCTTGGAACAGCCCGTCAACCAAGGTATCCTCACCCAGAAAGCCACTGAAATAAAATGGGTCACCCCCATAGAAAATCCCACTTCCAGCCCATGAGGAAGTGGGATTTTTTTATTGTTTTTTCTCTTTGCCCTGCCCTGACGCTTCGTAATAATGGGTTCCTACAAGTTCATCCGGCAGATACTGCTGCTCGACCCAGTGTCCCGGGTAGCTGTGGGGATAGAGATAACCGGATCCATGCCCCAGCTTGCGGGCGCCGGGGTAGCTGGCATCCTTCAGATGCACGGGCACCTGTCCGCACTCCCTTTGTTCAACATCGCTCAGTGCCTGATTAATGGCATTGTAGGAGGCGTTGCTCTTCGGGGCGCAGGCCAGAAACGTGCAGGCTTGAGCCAATATGATCCGCGCTTCGGGCATGCCTACTTTGTGAACGGCTTCAAAGGCGGCATTGGCAATGACCAATCCCATAGGCTCCGCATTCCCGATATCCTCCGAGGCGGCAATGAGCATGCGCCGGGCAATGAACTCCGGCGCTTCACCCGAAGCCAGCATCCGCGCCATATAGTGAAGCGCCGCATCCGGATCGCTGCCCCGGATACTTTTGATAAACGCCGAAATCACATCGTAATGGTAGTCGCCGTTCCGGTCATAGATCAGATGTTTTTTCTGCAGGCAGTCTTCCAGAACGCTTCGTTCAAGATGGGAGATCCCATCTGTTCCGGGCGGGGTCGTCAGGGCTGCCAGCTCCAAGGCGTTCAGCGCTTTACGCGCATCTCCGCCGGCATAGGAGGCCAAAAACTCCAGCTCCGGTTGGTCTATACGGATATTCAGCATTCCCAACCCCTTTTCCGAATCAGACAGGGCACGCAGAAGGATTTTGACAATATCGTCAATCTCCAGGGACTTCAGCTGAAAAATCATGGACCGGGAAACCAAGGCACCATTCACTTCGAAATAAGGATTCTCCGTAGTGGCGCCGACCAAGATCACTGTCCCGTCTTCAACCGCAGGCAGAAGGCCATCCTGCTGTGCTTTGTTGAATCGATGGATCTCATCGATGAACAGGATCGTCCGTTTATGGTGCATTCCCAAGGTATGCTTTGCGGCCTCTATCACCTCACGCAGCTCTTTGATACCGGAGGTGACAGCATTGACCTGGGTGAATTCAGATTGGGTTGTATTGGCAATGACCCGGGCAAGGCTGGTTTTCCCGGTGCCCGGAGGCCCATACAGGATGATGGACTGTACCCGGTCAGCTTCCACAGCCCTTCGAAGCAGTTTCCCTTTGCCCAGGATATGCTCCTGACCGATGAATTCTTCCATATTGACAGGCTTCAACCGCTCTGCCAGCGGCGCTTTGCTTTTTAACTGCGCATTCCGTGATATTTCGAAAAGGTCCATTTTCGCCCTCCATGGGAACATCTGTTTGCAGTATAGCACAGGGCTTTTGGGGTGTAAAGAATCAAGAGGATGCATTATCTTCTGAATCAGGGCAACGAGTTGATTAGACCTTCAATTTAGAGGTATAAATATCCAAAATACTGAAATCGAAGGTGGTTTTGCCATGGGATCCAACATAACTGCATCAGATAAAAAAATGTATGATCTTGATTTTCTGATTGATGATGAACCCATCGTGGAAAAGCCCAAGAAGAAACCTTTCAAGGTGCTGATTGTTGATGATGAAACAGAAATGCACACAACGACTAAGATGGTCCTGAAGAGCTTCCAGTTTGAAGGACGCGGCTTGGAATTCATAGATGCATTTACCGGCAAAGAAGCCATGTCAAGACTCCGGGAGCATGATGATATCGCATTGATCATGCTGGATGTGGTCATGGAAGAAAGTGATTCAGGTCTTAAGGTTGTGGACTACATACGCAACACCCTGAAAAACAAGAGAATCCGGATCATTCTTCGAACTGGGCAACCGGGAGAAGCCCCTGAAGAACAGGTTATTGCGGAATATGATATCAATGATTACCGGTTGAAGACCGAGCTGACGGTACAGCGATTGTACACGTCATTGTATGAAGCCCTCCGATCCTATCGGGATATCATGGCCTTAGAACACAACCGGATCGGTCTTGAAAAAATCATTTCTGTCAGCTCCGAGCTTTTTATCCAAGGCTCCGTAACCGATTTTTACAACTGTATCCTGGAGCAAATTATGTTTTTCAGAGATGATGATACGACCCTCTACTTCAGGGAAAAGGGAGATAAGGGCGGACTGATTTTTTCAGACGACTCCTGTTTTGGCGTGGTTATCGCCGCTACAGGACGCTATAAGGATCTGATCGGAAAATGCGTCCAAGAAGTTGATGAGCTGAACCGGATCTATGAAAAAGCCCTTTCTGTGCAAAACTTGCCTGGAGATAATGTCATTGAAATGGAGCAAGGGTTTCTCGTGTACAAAACCCTCCGGGGCAACACGAAATCCTTTATATTCATTGAAGGAAAAGAGTTCAAATACGATTTGGATCTGATCCGGGCTTTTCTTGCCCACTACTCCCTGGCCCTGGATAATTATCTGATAAACCAGGAAATCATCCTGGCACAGAGCGAAATCATCAGCGCCTTGGGAAATTTCATCGAAAAGCGGCCCCAGGGTGCCCGCAGCCATGTGAACCGGGTATCTGATATCGCAGTGCTCATCGCCGATAAGCTGGGGCACACGGCGGAAGAAAAAAGCGTCCTGAGGCTCGCCAGCATCCTGCATGATGCCGGCAAAGCCGGCATTCCAGAATCACTGCTGCTGAAACCGGACAGACTCACACCTGAAGAATATTCTGCTGTTAAAAACCATGCAGAGATTGGCGCTACGCTATTCAGTCAATCAACGCTTCAGGTGTTAAAATGGGCTGCAACGATTTGCCGCCACCATCATGAGCATTATGACGGTTCAGGATATCCGGCAGGGCTTTCAGGAAAAGATATCCCCATGGCCGCCCGAATCGTTGCCATGGCAGATGTGATGGACTCCCTGACCCATGAGAACCCTTATCGTGAGGCCTGGAGCATGGATGAAGCCTTTGCCCATCTCCAGAACAACCAAAGCACACAATTCGATCCAGAACTGGTGGATATCCTATTCGCCTGCAAGGAGGAAGTGATAAGGATCTTGAAATCTTGAATCAATAAATGAAGAAAGGTAGAGCTTTTTATATCGCTCTACCTTTCTTCTATTTCACCATTACTTTTTCAACATATTCCGTTGTCATCAGCTGCAGCAGGGAGCCATACTCTACACCGAATTCAACCACATCCCCCACCTGGTAGGCGGTGTCGGAATCCGTCACGTCCAGGATCAGGTGATCGCTGCTGGCGCCCAGGACGATGATCTTCTGGTCCTTCAGAACCAGGTAATCAGGGTTCACATCCTGCTTACCGATGCCGAGGATGGCCCGTTTGCGGACACCCCGGTCCGTGTAGGTGGGCTTGTTGCCGAAGGCATCCATGCCGATTTCACCGATGGGGACCGATTGCTTTTCTTTTAGCTCGATGATCTGCGCCTTGAATGTGAAGACATCCGGATAGGTGTTGGGCAGGTCTTCGCCGTAGGCGGTTTCGCGGCCCAGCAGGAGCGCTTCACCGGGACGGAGGTTGTTGATCTTCGTCGGCATTTTATTCTTATCCAGCAGATAGAGGCTGCTGGAGTTGCCGCCGGAGATGATATCCAGCTGGATGCCGAACTTCTCCTCCACTTCCTTAGCCAGCTGACACAGCTGACCCAGGTTGTTTTCATCCGGAATGACACCGCCGTAGCAGGTAAGGTTGACCCCCATCCCCACCAGGCGGATGTTCTTCAGCTTCAGGATCTCTTCCACTGTGGCATTGACCTCTGTGGGCCAGATGCCTTCCCGCAGGTCCCCCAGGTCCACCATCAGGATGATGCCGTGGGTCTTCCCCTGTTTTTTGGCTTCAGCATCCAGCAGGCGGATGGTGGCCAGCTCTGAGTTGTTGCTGATATCCACGCTGGCGACCACACGGTCCACTTCGGACGCCATAGGCAGGCGCAGCAACACCTTGGGCAGATCGAACCGTTTCATGCGCTCCAGATTCTCTACACGGGAATCCGCCAGGAAATCGACGCCGCCAGCCACGATGGCTTCAACCATAGGGTCCAGGGCGCAAAATGCTTTGGTGACTGCCATGGTGTTGATCTTATGTGCTTTGCAGATCCCGTTGAGGGTTCTGACGTTATGCTCCAGTTTAGTAAGGTTCACTTCAAGCAAAGGATACTTCAAGACAGTTCCTCCTTCAATTATATTTCAAGACTCTTCTTCATCAGCCGCAGGGCCGCCTCCGGATATTCCTTGGAGAGGACCCCCAGGGAGGCCATGATGTAGTGGTTATCGATGAGGATCACGCATTCGGGGTTGGGCAGCAGCTTGTTCCCCTGGTTGCTTTGGGCGATCTTTTTAAGGATCTCCAGGCGGTTGGGCAGCCGTGTCAGGGCCCCGCCGGTTCCCACGATGTACTTGACCCCGGTGAGATCCTTCCCTTCAGCCATTTTCACCTTGCCGGAGCTGCCGAAGATATCCCGGAACCCGCCGGCGTGGCGATGGCTTGAAAGAATGACGGCTTCAAGAGTGAGCCGTTCAACGAATTTTTTCTGATCCTCTTCCACCGGGATGGGCAGATGGTGGTCGATGAGATACTGCACCTGATCCAGATCCATGTGCAGATCCTTGGCCAGCTTCTCAAGACCGATCAGTTCCACCACGTTGGTCATGTTCACGAAGACTCCCAAGTCCCCTTCCACCGTCCGCTTCGCCTTGGGCTCCGGGGACAGCAGAATCTTGCTCACCTCTTCCGTATCTTCTGTTACGGAATGGATGTCCGTCGTTGCGCCGCCCACATCCAGGGTCATCAGGTCCCCGATATCCGCCATCAGGACCTTGGAGGCTTCCATGACAGCGCCGGGGGTTGGAATGATATGGCCCTTGACCATGTCACGGACATGGGACATGCCCGGAGCATGGACAATATGCTCCTCAAAAACATCCTGGATGACCTTGCGGGTCGGTTCCACGTTGAGGGTATCGATCCTGGGGTAAACGTTTTCAACGATATAGAGAAGATGGCTTTTCCCGTTCTCTTCAAAGATCTCCCGGACATCGTCCTGATTCACGACGTTGCCGGCATAAATCACAGGGACGGTCATATCCAGCTTGGCGATGACTTCGGCATTGTAGAGTGCCGTATCCGCTTCACCGTAATCCACACCCCCTGCGATGAGGATGATGTTGGGACTGAGCTCCTGGATTTTCTTGATTTCGCTGCGTCGCAGCCTGCCGGCGGTGACCATATGGATATTGGCCCCAGCGCCCAAAGCGGCTTCGCGGGCAGCCTTTGCTGTCATGTCGTAGACAAGTCCGTGGACCGTCATCTTAAGACCCCCAGCGGCACTGGAGGTAGCCATCAATTCCCGGTAATCCAAGGTCTCTGCTCCGAGATTCCTCTTCAGTGAGTCGATGGCATCCTTCAGCCCGATGTTCACGTCCCCTTGCAGGACGCTAGTAGGGGCCTGACCCTGTCCAATAAAGACAGGGTCAGGCGTGTCCAGGTCTTTGAATGCGTTGACAACGGTGGTGGTGCTGCCGATTTCGGCTACCAGTACGTCGATTACCATTCAAATCCCTCTTTCTTCAGTTAGGGTTACTTGCCGAAACGCTCTTCGCGGTTACGCACCATGAAGGTAGCAACGTGGTTACCACGGTGGCCTCTGGTGAAACCGGCATCCATCCCGCTGGCAACAGCTTTTTCAGGCGTTACCTGCGTACCGCCGGCGCAGATGATCAGCTTCTCACGAACGCCTTTTTCAATAGCGTATTCGTGGATGCGCTTCATGTTCTTGTAGTGTGTATCATCGTGGGAGATGATGGTGGAAGCCAGGATGGCGTCTGCATTCAATTCGATTGCAGCGTCAACAAGCTTTTCAACGGGGCAAGATGTGCCCAGGTATTCCACTTCGATGCCCCACTTCTCGATGCCGCCGTGCTTGATATCGATGACTTCACGCAGACCTACGGAGTGCTCGTCTTCGCCAACGGTTGCAGCAACAACTTTCATGGGTCGAGCAGCAATGGCAGCCCAGAGCTCGTCATCGTTGTACAGGATGGGCTCATCGGGGATGACCAGTTTGTTGATGTCGATTTCCATATCCAGTGTTCCCTTAACGACAACACGGGTTCCCTCGGAGGGGTGAAGCATTTCAGCGTGGATCACTTCAACGTTCTTCAGGTTCATGCCTTTGCCGAACTCAACAGCAGCGAATTCTGCAATCCGTTTGCTGGTGGGCAGGAAGAGGTCTACTGTAACGGTACCGTCAGCCAGCCACTCCATCTCAGGCTTGATGAGGTTGGTGTTCCGGTATTTTTCTGCTTCTTCCATACGGACGTTGCAGTTATCGGTCTCATCCAGCTCATCGATGTAGATGATCTTCTCAGGCTTTTCGAAGGTACAGCCGCCGATCAGCTTGGAAGGATCGTTTACAGCGGAAGGATCGTACTGAGCCACGTTGTTGTTACCGAAGTGAGCCGTTACCGGAGCCATGTAGTCCGCATCACGAAGGAATACTTTACCAGCGCCGATACCATCGTTCATCTTACGGGCAATACCATCGCCGTGACGCTCTGGGTACATACCCGAGTCAACGAAGAAGCCTTTTTCAACAGCTGCAAAGTAGCCGCCTACTTCAATCATTTCTTCCATGTACAGCACTGCGCGCTCTTTCAGCTCACGGGCCTTCTCTGGCAGGAAACCGTCTTTTTTCAGCTCAACCATTTCCATCAGGCTGTCCATGCCCACCAGTGTCTGCTTCGCAGTGTCACAGGCTTCGATGTTGAAGATATGCCAGGGCACATTTCGACCTTCATCAGGCGTAATGGTGGACTGGATATCTGCGGAAGTCATCTTGGAGATCATCATGTTCATAACATGGGTGACTGTGGCTTCACGGCTGGAGGAAGTGATGTATTTTGTGTTCATTTGCGCACGCATACGGTAGTCGGAGAGGAAATCCCGAAGGGCTACGGCGTATGGCAGGTCGTATTTGAGGCAAGGGATGGGAGAAGCTGTCGGTGGTACTGTGGAGAGACAGATGTTCTCTTTCTTCATGCCTGCTTTTTCGGAGTACAAGGAGTTGATGGCGTGCTGTACGATCAGCTCGGGCATAACCTTCCAAGCATCACGGGCAGTCGCGTTGGCGTTGTGAGCACCGTCGATCTGAGCCATATCGGCCCAGCTCATGACGCACTTGGACTCAGCTGCGTCGATGAAGGAACGGATCATGTTGATGTTCCGGTACAGAACGTTGTACTGAGGATCCTGGTGAGCGCCGTTGATGCCTTCTTCAGCGAACATAACCGCAACGTCTGGACCTGCTACGCCGGATACATAGGAGTGGTAGTTGATCTCACGACCCACTTCATCCTCGATGATATCCAGGGCTTTACGCTGTGCGCGGACTTGCTTCCGGGTGATGGGAACCCCGCCGATACCTTGGGGCGTGCCTTCAATCAGACCGTCGAAGTGGGACTGACCAGCGGTACGGATAACCATGATATGGTCAGCGCCATGCCATGCAGCCATACGCATACGACGGATATCGTCCTCGAAACGGCCGGAAGCGATTTCGGTTGTGATCGTCTCTTTAGGCTGTGGGTCCAGGTTGTCGAAATATTGGATAGCGGATTGGATACCGATGCTGTTTTTCAAGGGTGTGGAGCAGTCATGGTACTCATGGCCGTGCATAACGATCTCCGGCTCATGCTTTCTCCATGTCCAGCCGCGACGCTTGGGCCGGTAGTTTTCAAGGTCCTTCAGGATTTCACGTACATCCAGTTTTGTGTTTGGAGTCAGATTTTGCATTAGAGGGATCCTCCTTTGAAGAGTTTTACTGCATCTTCCCAGTGCTTGCCGTCGAGGAGCTCGAGGCCAGCCTGGCGAATGTCGAGGTTCTTCTCTTTTGCAACACGGTAGATCACGTTGCCCACGCCTTTAGCGATAAGACCGTGGTCCATAGCCAGGTTCACAAGGGGCTTCGCTTCGATGCTGGAGAAACCCATGCGGAGCAGAACAGCACGCTCAACGGAGGGGGTTGTATGGGTACGGGCCAAGTCGATCATGGGATCAACCACTTTTTCAGTGAGTTCCCAGAATTTTGCGCGCAGTTCAGCGTCGGAAAGATTGGCGATATGCTTTCTGCGATCTTTAAAATCGTCGGGGCGTTTGAGTAAGCCTTTCATGATTTTCCTCCAATGTTTTTTGATTACTTCGTTTCAGCCAGAATAGCCTTCACATATTCCACGGTGCTCTTTGTTTCTTCTGCCAGGAAACGGACATCCTCTTCTGTGGGAGCTTCCACTTTAAAGGTAGCCAGGGCATTCTTGATCAGTGATCTGCGGGTCTTGTCCAGATCCAGTTCAACCGCTTTGATGAAGGTAGGATCCTTCGGCAGGATGATATTGGTTCCGGGCACTTCCTCAGCAGGGTTGCCGAAGTGGATATCGATACCGTTGTCCCGGGCAAAGGACAGCTGAGCCGTCATGTGCTTGCCGGCACCGGTGTATTCAGTCTCCTGAACCACCACGATCTTGTCCTGATCCAGCTCTTGGGCGATGGAGAATGCCACTGCCAGGGAAACGTTCCCTGCGGGGCCTCTTTCAAGGCCTTCCAGCTGTGCCAGGGCCTCTGTCATGTAAAAGACTTCCCCTTGGGAAACAGTCATGTATCGGTCCATGTACCGGAGGGGCCGGGCTGCCGAACGGGGGACGTCGGAGCGGTCTGGCCAGGTGGTGAATGGGATTCCGAAACCGGTGTGACCCGTGGTGAAGGATTTTCGGTTGAATTGTTTATCGCTGGCCATGTGCAGTCCCTGAAGGCTGACACTGGCGGCAACGATCTGGGTGTTCAGCGCCCCAGCCTTGATCAGGCCCCGAGCGGTTCCTGTAAGGTTTCCGCCGCCGGCGTTGGTGCAGACCACTACATCGGGATCCTTTCCAAACCGTTCACGGAGTTGAATCGCCAGCTCGTAACCCAAGGTCTCGACGCCGGCAATGCCGAAGGGCGTGTACAGGGAAGCGTTGAAATAGCCCGTAGTTTCAAGCAGCAGCAGGAACTGGTAGAAAAGTTCCGGTCCAACGGACAGCTGGACCACTTCTGCGCCCAGTGCCTCGCAGGCTCTTGCTTTTTCAATGATTTCAGGCTGTCCGACCCCTTTGGAGTCGTAGCATTCCTGGACAATGATGCACTTGAGGCCCTGCATAGCCGCCTGGGATGCCACTGCTGCGCCGTAATTGCCGCTGGTAGCTGCGATAACCCCTTTGTAGCCCAGCTTCTTGGCATGATATACGGCATTGGCCGCACGGCGTGCCTTAAAGCTGCCGGATGGGTTGCAGGCTTCATCCTTGACAAAAATCCGAGCCCCTTTGCCGTTTCCGGCCGCTTTACGGGCCAGGGCTGTCAGGTTCTTCATTTCCAGAAGGGGCGTGTTGCCTACCCCGGTGCCGGTCTGGATCTCGGTCATTTCTTCGAGGGTATAGCCTGTTTCCTTCATCATCCGCTCGTAATCGAAAGCGATGGATCCGGATTCAAACTCAGAATAATCGATACCGACAGCCTTTTTCATGATCTCAGGTCTGCGGGCCATTACATCTGCGTAGCTATTGGAATTACTCATGATTCCCACCTCCAAACAGGTAGGCCTTCAACTGACGGCCGATGGCCAAAGCTTCAGGCACGTGCTTGCCAAAGCTGTGGTTATAGGAGGGATTGATTTCAATCATCTTCCCCTTCACCAGGCGGCCAGTAGTTGTTTCGATTTCGACTTCGTCGTTGAGAGAAGCATTGTGGGTGAGGTATCCCCTCACCCACAACTCCAGGGGCACTTCCTTAGTATCGTCGGGAACCTGGGGTGCTCTTTCAGACGGAGCCAAAATGATGTTGTGGATCAGAACCCATTCACCTTTTTTGGCTTGCATCCGATTCACCGCCTATGCGTCAAGCTGATCGCGGTAGTCGCCCATGATGCAGCGTGGAACCGGCAGGTCGATCATCGTTTTCAGGCCAGGAGCGGCATTGATAACTTGGGGGATCATGTTGATGCACATTGCGATGGTGCCCAAGCCGCCTTCAACTTCGGGGGTGTTAGCCAGGTTGATGGGAGGAGTCCCTTGGATGACAACATAGTCCCCAGTCATTTGGCCAACCATTTCAGGCTCGATTTGCTGTGGGTGGATCATATCGATCTTCAGTTCGCCATCCACATAGCCTTGACCCGTCATGTTTACGCCGGCAACGTCGCCAGCTTTTGCGAAGCCATATGGGGATTTACGGTCAACATCTGTAACGATCGGTTTCATTTGTTGTTCGAACTTTTCAACTTTCCAGCCCAATGCTTTGCCGATCATGCCAACGGATTCGTGGAAGCCAACGTGGCCAGCCATGGAACCGTCATCAACGCCCTTCATGAAGTTTTCAACTGTGAAACCAACGCCCTGCTCGTGCATGACAGTGGGGCCGAATGGTGACAGGCTGTTCACGCGTTTTGCTTCGATGTGATCTACTTCCAGCATGCAGCCGGTCATAACGACAACCAGCAGGTCCATGATATGGCCTGGGTTGATGCCTGTACCCAGAATGGTTACGCCGTTTGCTTTAGCGATCCGGTCAAGCTCATCAGCCAAGTCGGGGTTTTGAGCATGGGGGAAGGACATTTCTTCTGCAGTGGAAATAACGTTTACTTTCTTTTCAAGACAATATTTCAGTCTTGGGAATGCATCTTTTGTAAAGGAATCTGTGGCGCAGAGTGCTACGTCGCAGCATTTTTCTGTGATTACTTCTTCAACGTTGCCATTGATGATGACAGGCTTACGGTCCCCACGTTCAACGCCAAGAACTTCGTACATATCTCTGCCGACGCGGTCCGGATGCATGTCGCATACGCCAACGATTTCGATCCCTTTTCTTTTTACAAGAGCCTTAGCCATTCCGCCGCCCATTGCGCCGAAACCCCAAATTACTACTTTTACATTGTCTCTCATTAGAAAGCACCTCCAAGGATTTTAAATATCGATTAATTAACTTTGCAAGGACCATGCCAACCTGATTTTTCATGTGAAAACCTCAAAAAAATCAAAACCACCCTTAAAACTGCATATATATACAGCGAAGAGGGTGGTTTTTGTGATATTATGCAGTTTTATGAAAACGATTCCCGGCATCGATCAAATATCCATTTCATTACCTGCAAAATAAATTGCACCACAGCAAGATATTTTGCACTACTCGGAAAGGCCAAGACGTTTCATCTTATATTGTAGGCTTTGACGGGATACCCCCAACATTTTCGCAGCCTTAGTGACGTTATCACCTGATTTGTGAAGGCACTCCACCAAGACTTTACGCTCCATTTCCTCCAAATAGCCAGGAAGATTTCCAGTGAAATCTGATCTGACAGCGTGGGGTTCGCTCTGAGGAACCCGGTTTTGAAATAAGTCCACATGGGCCGGCAGATGTTCTTTTCCAACCACGTGCTCATCACTGACCATATTCATGGCACTTTCGATCACGTTCTGCACTTCCCGGATATTACCAACCCAATTAAAGTTCTTGAATGCCTCCTGCAATTCCAACGACAGCATCCAAACATCCTTCCCCAGCTTCTGATTGAAATGGCGGATAAAGAATTCTGTCAGCAGCGGGATATCCTCTTTCCGTTCCCGCAGCGCTGGAATCTTGATATTGATGACGTTGAGCCGGTAAAAAAGGTCTTTTCGAAACGCCCCGGTTTTCATCATCTCCTGCAGGGGTTCATTGCTGGCTGCAATGATTCGGACATCCACCATCAGGTCCTTCAGTCCGCCTACCCGCCGCACGTAGTTTTCCTGCAGGACCCGCAGGATTTTTGCCTGCAGCGGCAGGCTCATGGAGTTGATCTCGTCCAGGAACAGGGTGCCCCCATGGGCTTGTTCAAACAGGCCTGGTCGATCGATGGCGCCGGTAAAGCTTCCTTTGGATGTTCCAAAAAGGATGCTTTCCAGCAGGGTATCCGGCATAGCCGCACAGTTGATGGCGATGAAGGGCTTTTCCTTCCGCGGACACTCATTGTGAATGCTTTGGGCGAAAAGCTCCTTGCCGGTCCCCGTCTCCCCTTCAATCAGCACACTGGAATCCGTTTCTGCCGCTTTGCGGGCGATCCGGATGGCATTGGCATACATGGGATGTCTGCCAATCAGCATATCGAAGGTATATTTCCGAGGTTTGATCTCCTGTGACTTTTGGGGATCGATCAGCTTTTGGTGCAAATCCATGATTTGTTCGGAAAGATGGTTTACATCTGTGAAGTTCTTTGCAATTTCAACGGCTCCAATGATCTTTTCCCCCTGAAAAATCGGGAAAGTGGTGTTAACGGTGGAAATCCGTTTCCCTTTCAGGTTCAGGTAGGATTGCTTTTGCTGATCGATGGTGCGCCCGGTGCTGAGAGCGGTGAGCAGGGTGCTGTTGGAAGGTTCCCAGTTTGGGAACACCTCCAGCAGATGCTTCCCAAGAACCTCTTCTGCAACCAATCCTTCAATATGTGCCATGGCTTCATTGTAAAAAAGACTTCGGCCCTCATTATCGACGATATGGACCCCTTCTTCGATGGAGTGCAAAATATTTTGCATTGCTTGGATCAACAATCGGTTCTTCATCACATCATATCTCCTGTTTCATTAAGGCCGAAAGCCTATTTCGGAATATTCCTGTTATTCTGCCACGGATGTATATTTATTCTCCTCTTCATGCTCCTCAAAGAGGATCATTTCGATAAAAGCAGATGCGACCAGCGGATCAAACTGAGTGCCGGAACAGCGTTCAATCTCTTGTAAAGCCATTTCGGAGGTGATGGCTGTTTTATAGGGACGGTCGCTGGTCATGACATCGTAAGCGTCAACGACTGCGATGATCCGTGAAATCAGCGGGATATTCTCCCCTTGCAGGTTCCTTGGATAGCCCGTACCATCCCACCGTTCATGATGGGCCAGAATGAATTCCGCGACCTTGGACATGTTCGGAGAAGAGAGGATGATATGGTAGCCCACTTCCGGATGTTTTTTCATGACCAGCCACTCGTCATCATCCAGAGGCCCCTGCTTCATCAGGACCGAATCTGGAATCCCTATTTTTCCGATATCATGCATCACTGCGGCCAGCGCCAGTTCATCCATAACATTGGGGCTCAGGCCGATCCGTTTTCCCAAGCGCAGCGCCAGGGTCCGGAGTCTTTCGGCGTGGAACCGGGTTTCTGTCGTCTTCTCTTCAAGGGACGCCTGCAGGGAGTGGATGATCGCACTGCGGATACTTTTGCTCTCGTTCAGTTTATTGTGATACATATTGTCTTCAGCTTCCCGCAGGGATTCTTCCAGCAAGGCGAGATTCGCATCCCAGGAGGCGAAGCCCAGGGCGATGCTGGGTCTGAGCGCGGGTGTCGTGACCTGGTCACAGGCGGATCGGATCCGCTCACAGACCATATTCGCGCCCACTTTCCCGACACCCAGAAGCAGGATTGCAAACTCATCACCGCTAAGCCTTGCAACGATGGCATTCAAATCCGAAACCGACTCTTCTAGGATTTGGCTGATACGGATCAGCATCTGGTCGCCGACACCGTGGCCAAATGCATCATTAGCAAGCTTCAAACCGTTCATATCACCAACGATGACGGTAACGGGGTGGATCCGATTCATTTCCATGTCCTGCAGAGCCATATCGAAGTACAGGCGGTTATAAAGACCCGTCAGTCGGTCGTGGTAGGTAAGATATTCGATTTGTGCCTCAGCGATCTTTCGATTGGTGATGTCCTGTGCCACCGTCTGTATTTCACAGGGGACGTCATCCTTATATAACAAGCTGTTCCGCGTTTCCAAAACGTGGGTCACGCCATCCCGATTGACTATTTTCAGTTCCACCGGATCATTCAGATAAGATTCCAGATATTTCAGGTCCTGAAGATCCAGGGGGGGCTGTGCGGAATCCAGGAAATCCTGAAGCGTTTTCTCTTTCAAGTGGCTCCAGTCTATCCCCAACAGATTCAGGCATTCCCGGTTGGCAGAGGTGAATCGGCCTTCAAAATCGCAGGTAAAAATCAGGGCGCTGGCATTTTCGAACAGCTCACGGAACCGTACCTCACTTTCCGACATCTTCTCATTTAAAATGACTTCCTCCGTGATATCCTGCCAGATACATTTTTCTGAGAGAAGATCCCCGTTTTCGTCACGGGAAAGGACTGTCCAGTCCTCTACCCACCGGACCTCTCCGCCCTTGGTAACCAATCGGTAGATATAGGCATACTCATTCTGATTGTTTTCCCGGGCCTTCAGGATTGTTCTGCGAACCCGGTCCAGATCATCCGGATGAATCAGATCATAGTAATCCACTTTACCCGACAGGATTTCTTCAGCAGAATACCCGAATCGGGCGATGTTTTGGGATACATAAGTGGCTGCGCTCCCCGTGGGGATGGGCCATTCGGATATGATGATGGAGCTGAGCTCCAAAATCTCATTGGCTCGGCCCAGTTCACGATTGGCCGATTCGACGGATTTTGTATAAATCCGGTTCTGATCCTCTTTTTTTGAGATGATCATGAAAAGCACCACGATAAAAGCTCCCAATGAAAGGTCCATTCCCAGGGAGTTGTCTGTGTAGTAGTGTGTTATGAGGCCGATTGCAATGGCTATCATTAAACCCGGAACCAAAATCTTGAAAATGGAACGGGACACCATCTGAGCCGCCAGCTCTTTCACTGCTTTGTCATTCATATCTGCACTGCCCCTGGATTCTGTCTCAATTCTATTGTATTCTATATCCCCTAATAAAATCCTTTAAAAACAAAAAAACAGGCACTAGGTCCTACTGGACCCAGTGCCATTGTTGATTTTGGCTGTTTAGTAAAGGGGGAACTTGCCACAAATGTCTTTAACACGGGCTTTGATGGCCTCCACCGACTCTGTGCGCTCAAGCGTATCCGCAATCAGTGTACCGACGATGACCATATCGCTCTCCACCATGCCTCTGGATGTGAGGGCGGGGGTGCCGATCCGCACGCCGCTCGTAACGAAGGGGCTCTTGGTTTCTTTGGGAACGGTGTTCTTGTTCACGGTGATGTCCACTTCGCCCAGCATTTGCTCGGCTTCTTTGCCTGTCAGTTCCTTATTGCTGAGGTCCAACAGCATCAGGTGGTTGTCTGTGCCGCCGCTGACCAGTCGGAAACCGCGATTTGTAAGGGTAGCAGCAAGGGTCGCCGCGTTTTTGATAACCTGTTCCTGATAAAGCTTGAATTCCGGTTGGAGCGCTTCTTTGAAACAGACCGCTTTAGAAGCGATGACATGCATCAATGGGCCACCTTGCGTGCCGGGGAACATGGCCTTATCGATTTCCTTTGCGTATTCCGCTTTACACAGGATAGCGCCGCCACGGGGGCCGCGAAGCGTCTTGTGAGTCGTTGTTGTTACGAACTGGGCATAGTCGCAAGGGTTCTGGTGAAGACCGGCAGCAACAAGGCCTGCGATATGGGCCATATCGACCATCAACAGTGCCCCAACTTCATCAGCAATCTCACGGAACCGCTTGAAATCGATTTTGCGGGGATATGCACTGGCACCGGCAACGATCATCTTTGGTTTGCATTCCAATGCGCGGGCACGGACGACATCATAATCGATCATCTCTGTTTCTTCATTCACGCCGTAATCAACGAAATTGAAGTAAGTGCCGGAAATGTTAACCGGGCTGCCGTGAGTCAGATGGCCGCCGTGGGAAAGACGCATGCCCAGAACGGTATCTCCGGGTTTCAGCATGGCGAAGTAGACGCCCATGTTGGCATTAGCACCGGAGTGAGGTTGGACATTGGCATGTTCAGCATTAAAAAGCTGCTTCAAACGGTCAATCGCCAGATTTTCCACCACATCGGCAAACTCACAGCCGCCGTAGTAGCGCTTTGCAGGATAGCCTTCCGCATATTTGTTGGTGAGGACGCTTCCCATGGTTTCCATGACCGCTCTGGAAACAAAGTTCTCAGATGCAATCAGTTCAAGACCATTCGTTTGACGCTCCTGTTCATTCTCGAGACAGTTGAATACTTCTGGATCCGTAACCTTCAAGAATTCATACTTCATACGTTATATCCCCCTTAATTTTAATGATTCCCCTTGTCGCTTTTGCAAACCTCTACAATCCGGGACAAATACCGCCCACTTTTTTTCAGTCGGTCTTCATTCAGCCGGATTCCTGCAAATGCAGTAATCATGCATAGAATACCGGTTATGGCTGCCCAGAGATCTGAATATTCCACGAGCCGCATTCCAGCCAATATGGCTTTGGCCGCAAAAACACCTGCCAGTAAAGCAATCAGTGGAATGGCGTAAAATATGAAGGCTGCCCGAACAACCTGGACGGATTCCAGATCCACTTGGACTCGGTCTCCAACAACTGCACCTGCCACATTCAAGGCTTCCACCAACATTTCCTTGGATTCCCCGCCCCCATGATGGCAGGCCCCACACTCACTACAGGCCGAATGCCTTGCCAGGCGAACGATAGCCGTATTGTTATGTAGTGCAGTTACAACTCCAAGTTTGTTCATAAAACCCTCCAAGCCCTACTGCCATTTAACCGTATTCCAAACAGCGTGTCAATTCACATTCACACTTTTTGTAGAGTATCCACAGACATAATGTACGCGTTTGTCATTGCGAGCGAAACGCGGCAATCTCTCCCTGAATCATTTACGCCAGTTTTTTATAGCAAAGCCAGGGGAGAGATTGCCGCGTCACTGCGTTCCTCGCAAAGACAACATTTATTCGCTTTTTAAAGCCAGGGCAATTGACAGTTCTTCCAGCTGCTTGTTCTCTGCCGCCGCCGGTGCATCAGTCATCAGGCAGGACGCATTCTGAGTTTTCGGGAATGCAATGACCTCCCGGATGCTGTCACTTCCTGTCAACAGCATGATCAGCCGATCCAAGCCAAAGGCGATGCCGCCATGGGGAGGCGTGCCGTACCGGAAAGCTTCCAGCAGGAAGCCGAACTTCTCTTCGGATTCTTCCTTATCCATGCCAAGAGCCTGGAACATGGTTTGCTGAAGCTGTTGATTGCTGATGCGGATACTGCCGCCTCCCAGCTCCACGCCGTTGAGAACCAGGTCGTACGCCCGGGCTCGGACCTTATCCGGTTCCGTCAGGAGCATGTCTACATCCTCCAGCACCGGTGAGGTGAATGGATGGTGCTTGGCCACGTAGCGACCGCTTTCCTCATCATGCTCATAAAGAGGGAACTCGGTGACCCACAGCAGCTTGAATTCATCGGATTTCAGCAGGTTCAGCTGCTTCGCCGCTTCCTGACGCAAGGCGCCCAGGGAGGCGAACACCACATCGGCCTTATCAGCTACAAAGAGCATCAGGTCATTGTCCCCTGCGCCCAAAGCATCCATGATCGCTTTCAGCTGCTCCTCGGAGAAGAACTTCGCGATGGGAGACTGGACCCCTTCCGCGCTGGTTTTGATCCACGCCAGCCCTTTGGCGCCATAGGTTTTGGTGAATTCGCCCAGCTTGTCGATGTCTTTTCGGCTGAACTTATCGCCGTACCCGTTCAGGTTGATTCCCTTTACGCGACCACCAGACACTGCGGCATTCTTAAATACGCTGAATTCGGAGTCGGCAACCAGTTCCGTGATGTCCTTCAGTTCAAAACCGAACCGGACATCGGGTTTATCGGAGCCGTAGCGGTCCATAGCCTCTGCATACTGCATCCGCTGTAGGGGCAGCTGAATCTCCACATCCATGGCATCCTTAAAGATCGTATGGATCAGGCCTTCGTTGATGGTCATGACATCTTCCTCTTCAACAAAGGACATTTCGATATCTATCTGGGTGAATTCAGGCTGACGGTCTGCACGGAGATCCTCATCCCGGAAGCATTTAACGATTTGGTAGTAGCGGTCCAGACCGGAAACCATCAGCAGCTGCTTGAAGAGCTGGGGGGATTGCGGCAGGGCGTAGAATTTGCCGGGGTTCACACGGCTGGGTACCAGGTAGTCCCGAGCGCCTTCCGGCGTGGGTTTGTTCAGCACCGGGGTTTCCACCTCAATGAAGCCGTGGTCATCCAGGTAGTTCCGTACGATTTTTGCCACCTTGCTTCTGAACAGCAGCTTTTGCTGCATCTTGGGTTTTCGAAGGTCCAGGTAGCGGTATTTCAGCCGCAGGCGCTCGCCGGCATCGTCCTCGTCGGTGATGTGGATCGGAGGGACATCTGATTCGGATAGGATTTTCAGTGAATCCGCAAAAACTTCAATCCGGCCAGTGGGCATCTTGTCGTTGATGGATTCACGGAGCCGGACGGTCCCTTGAACAGAAATTACGAACTCGCTTCGCAGGGCGTCCGCTTTTTCCAAGGCCTCCGGGGAAACAGCCGGATCGAACACGATCTGGCAAATACCTTCCCGATCCCGCAGATCCACAAAAATCAAACCTCCAAGGTTCCGCCGCTTCTGTACCCAGCCCATCAGGCAAACCGATTGGCCGATATGTTCTTCTCGCAATGTGCCGCTGTAATGGGTGCGCTTCCACCCGTTTAGAAATTCTGCCATGATTGGCCTCCAATTATTATATTTACGTCTGTCTTTGCGAGCGTAGCGCGGCAATCTCTCCCTTGATTCTTTGATTTATTCATAAAAACCGAAGGGAGAGATTGCCGCGTCACTACGTTCCTCGCAAAGACAGGCTCTAAGAACGATGAACAACAGCTATTTCAGTGCGCTTACAATTTCCTCAAACGCCACGCCCTTCTGTTCCCCAGTCCGCATATCCTTCAGCTGGGCCTCGCCTTTGGCCAGTTCATCGTCACCGATGATCAGGGAGTAGTGAGCGCCCACCTTGTCGGCAAATTTGAACTGTGCCTTGGTGCTGCGTTTCAGGTGGTCGATCTCCGCTTTGAGCCCATTGCCGCGCAGGGTACACAGAAGCTCCATGCCTTTGACGAAGGCAGGTTCTCCCATGGCAACGATGAACACATCCATGGGGGCGGGTTTAGGAATTTCTATGCCCTGGCTCTCCAGGGTCAGCAGAAGCCGTTCGATGCCCAAACCAAAGCCCACGCCGGGAACAGCAGGACCGCCAACGGATTCAATCAGGCCATCATAGCGGCCGCCGCCGCATACGGTGCCCTGGGCCCCAATATCATTGGAAATGAATTCGAAGGCCGTGCGGTTGTAGTAATCCAATCCCCTGACGATTCCAGGATCCACCGTATAGGGAACCTTCATGACATCCAGGTAGGATTTCATGCGGGTGAAGTGGTCCTCACAGTCCTCGCAGAGGTGATCCAGCATGTAGGGAGCCCCTTTGATGGCCTCCTGACAGCTTTCAACCTTACAGTCCAGAATCCGCATGGGATTGGTTGTGTACCGTTCATTACAGGTGGGGCAAAGCTTATCGAGACGGCTACCGAGAAACTCCCGCAGCACAGCGCCATAGGCGGGCTTGCATTGAGGATCCCCAATGGAATTGATGCGCAGCTCAAGGCCTTTGATGCCCAGTTCCGTGAAGAAGTAGTAGGCCAGGGCGATGACTTCGGCGTCTGCCGAGGGCTCATAAGAGCCAAAGGTTTCAATGCCGAACTGGTGGAATTGGCGGAGCCGCCCAGCCTGAGGCCGTTCGTGGCGGAAACAGGGGGTGATGTAGAAAATCTTGGAGGGCTGGGGATCTGCATAGACTTTGTTTTCAATGAACGCCCGCACAACCGGGGCGGTACCTTCCGGCTTTAGGGTAAAGTCCTGATCGGCCTTGAGTACCCCCGTTTTCACATACTCTTTCAGGGCGATGCCGCTCATGACAGAGAACATTTCCTTCTGCACGATATCGGTGGTTTCACCTACCCCGCGCTTGAACAGTTGGGTGTTCTCGAACATGGGCGTACGGATTTCGCCATAGCCGTATGCGGCGCAGATTTTTCGGAATGCCGCTTCGACATAATACCATTTGTAAATTTCAGCGGGCATGATGTCTTTTGTGCCTCTGGGCTTGTTCAGGTTTTGCATGGGAGGTCCTCCTTTGAATGGGTTTATAGATAACAAAAAAAGGCTTTGGCCAACATAGGGACGGATTTTCATCCGCGGTACCACCCTACTTGGCTAAGCCCACTCTTCTTTTTCACGCGTATCAGGGTGTCTTCATACAAGGTCTTCCACCGGGCTTCCACTTCCCCCGATTCGCTGCAGGTAACCACTGCACTACTCTTCCCAACGTGTACGATTCATTTATAGCAGTATATCCTATTCACAAGGCCCGGTCAAGGTTTCAATCACTTCAACACCTTATAGTGGCTTTGTACAAAGCCCCAGGGAAGGTTCTTGGATTTGATCAGTTTCAGGTGAATGTCCTGGTCCAGGGGACCGAAGAGCGGTATTCCTTTCCCCAACAGGATCTGGATCCGGGTTAGGATCAGTTCATCCAGAGCACCCTCTCGCAGAAAGCTCTGAATGGTTTTGCCCCCATCGATATAGGCATGGCGGAAGGACTTCTCGTCCAGCTGCTTAAGCAGTTCCTTCGGGGTACAGGTGACAATCTCCACCTTTTCTTGCAGGCTGGCAGGCAAATCTTTCAACGTGCTGCTCATCACCTTCACCGGTGTCCCCTCGTAGGGCCAAAAATCGAAGGTCAGCAATTTTTCAAAGGTGTTTCTCCCCATGACGATGACATCGATGTTGCTGACAAATTCCCGATAACTGCTGTCGTCGGCAGCGATGGCGGAATAGTGGTCAAGCCAGTCGAGATTCCCGTCTTCACGGGCGATATAGCCATCAACGCTGGTTGCTACGAATGCGGATGTGCGGATCATGTAAACCTCCAAATAGATGTAGTTTGTCGCATTTTCAGGGGGAAACGCTCCTCTATCGGTGCTGTTTGCCCTCTGATATCCGGCTTATTTCTGTCAGGTTTTTGAAGTACTCATACCAGGGGACCAGTTTCTTGAAATCTTCTGACAGCTGATCGACCAGTTCTGGCCCCATGAGCCGGTCATCTGATGGGCAATCCGCCATGAAGAAGAATTCTTTGCGCTGGTTCCACTCCTGCAGATCCGGCGTCAGATCGGGGGTGATGATCTTCTTATATTTTTCGCCCGCCAGAACATAAAGCTCCTGTTTCAGATACTGTTCGTGAAGTTCTATGAAGGTTTTTTCCCGGCCGACAACTGCCGTGCGGATCAGTTCGATGACCGGTCTGGGAGTGATGAAGAAACCCATGCCGAAGCGGAAATGATCCGGGAATATTTCGAAAAAGAACGCAGGCTCCTCTTTCCAGTCCGGCACGTTCCGCTTGAAGGCCAGCCACAGATTGGTCCGGTAGGGACTTTTATCCGCTGTAAACCGGATATCCCGATTGATTCGGGCCACACAGCGCTTGGGGTCCGTATCCAGACCCGGATCAATTTCATTCATTGTAGGCGTCAGTGCTTCAACCAGTTCAAGGAACGGCCTTTTCAGATAGTCGATATAATCGTCCTTGTGGGCCTCGAACCAGCCTCTGGAGTTGTTGATCCCCAATTGATCGAGGAACATGAGGGTTTCAGGCTTGAATCCGTTGAACATGGTGGGCCTCCTTATTTTAGAGCATACACGAGAATCCGCATATCAACAGTTACAGTCAATTCATCGATAGTATTCAGACTGGCTTTATCCGCCTTCGTTGTCTTCCAGTAATGGGGGGTCATTTTGACAAGAGACGCCAGTTCCTCTGTGTTCAATTTGATAGCGTATGCCACGGGCACCGATTCAAACAACGTCAGCTCCGGGTAATGCTCCGCGGGCTCCGGACTGAGAATCACCTCCGGATAGATGATCTGCCGCATCTGCAGCAGATGAGCCGGCCCAGGAAGCACCCGGATGAAGATGCCCGTTGTTCTCAGCAGCCGAGCTACCTCTGCGCTGGCAATGGGACTGAATACCGAAAGGATGCAGTCAAAAGACCTCCCTTTCAGAGGGATATGATGACTGTTCCCCACCAGAAACGTTCCAGCCTTAACAGCCGTAGTGGCAGCTTTTACAGCGTCCTTGGAGATATCCATGCCGTACAGGTCCAGAGCGATCCCCTGTTCGGCCGTCAGATCGGTCAGCCGGGACAGGTAATAGCCTTCGCCGCAGCCGATATCCAGCAGCGTGGCATCGTCCCCTTCAGCATGACTGATATGGTGGAGTACCTGTTGGTTGATCCGATCCGACAGCGGCTCATAATGCCCCTTGGCAAGAAATTCCCTGCGAGCCTGCACCATGTCCTTTGAATCACCGGGGGCTTTGCTGTTCTTTTGGTTGCTGGGCAACAGATTTACATAGCCCTGGCGTGCGATGTCGAAGGAATGGTGGTTCATACATTGACAGGCATTCAGTGCTTCTATGGGTTTCAATCCACTTTTGCAGATCGGGCAAATCAGGTTTTTTCCAGTGAATTTCATCCGTTCCATCCTCCATCTCGCCGTGCGGGAGCACAGGCTCCCCTCTATGATACCATATCCCTTCCTAACGAACACAAACCCCCGTGATTAACATGAGGGTTTGTTAGGAAAGAACAGTTGTTGGGAATGACCTTATTTACCGGTGTTCATCAATAAGGCTGTCAAAATCCGTCCCTTTACCCCAGACCGAAACCACCGGGGATACACATACGAAAGCGTCCTGATCCACTTCAGCAATCCGCTGACGGATCAACATGGACTCGCGCTGGGAGCAAATGGTGATCAACTTCACCCGAGCCAGGTTGGAATAGCCGCCGATGATGTTGTATTTGGAGATTCCGCGCCGGATTTCATTCAGGATGTACTTCTCAATGGTTTCCTCTTCTACGCTGAGGATATCCATTTTAACAAGGGTTACCGAGAATCCATACAGGACCACTTCAACCGCTTTCATGAAAACCAGCTGAGTCAGGACGGCATACAGTGCCGTGCGGATATCAAAGACATAGATGGACATGGTGATGACCACCAGATCCAGTGCCGCTAAGATTTGGCTGATGGAGATAAACGGGAATAGCTTCCGGTGCAGCATCTTGGCAATGGAATCCGTTCCCCCGGAGGAATAACCCCGTTTCAGGAAAAGACCTACGCCGAGACCTGCCAAAATTCCGTAATAGATGGAAGAGAGGAACATATCCCCTTTGGTGAGGTTGTAGGCTTCTCCTGGAAAAAGCTTGCTGAACAGGACCAGGACTGTTGGGAATGTGATGGACAGCACAATGATTTTCTTGGCTTCCGCCTTCCCCAGCACCAGCCAGGTAATCAGAACGATGGTTAAGGAGACTGCATAGTACAGCAGCGTGAAATCAATCCCGGTGATTTTTTCCAACACAATAGCGAAACCAGTGGTTCCACCGGTGATCAGACTGTTTGGTTTGAGGATGACCGTGATGCCGAACGCGAGCAGTGAACTCCCCGTCAGGATGTAGATGGCATCAATCAGGTAACGCTTGAGTTTGCTTTTCTTTTTTTTCATGTTTCTTCCTTTTCATTGGTATTTTGATCCGTTTAGTGTAGTTCTACATGATTCATTGTAACATATGTTGGAATTCATTTCTATTAATATTAGGTTAATTTTGATCATAAGTTTATCTACGCAGCCATTTTAACAGGAATACGTATTCCTGTTATGCATATTTAGAAATTAGGCTTTCGGCATGTACACTTCCATTAAAAAGGGACTTCATCCGTTTTCTCCGGATGCCCCAGTCACTTTCTTTGCTCAACGGTGCACATTCAGGCTATTCATCGCTATATCTCATGCTTTTGCAACGGGTTTCGGCTTCTTATCCAGAAAATCCGATGCAAAACAAGAATTCCGGAAAACGTTTTTTTCAACTCGAACTCTTGTGTATTTTTACAAATTGTCAGTATTCCCTTTCCATGATAGACTGCATCCAAGTGGTCAATTTACCCAGAATCCTACAGCAGAACGGAAGCACACCATGCTCGCCAGACTGACGGTTTTGGGAAGACCCCTGGATCAATTGCATACGTTCACTGGCAATCACGAAGATGAATTTCATTCAGGCTTCAGCAGGCCGGCAATCAAGGGTTAACATACCCTTTGTTTGCCGGCCTTTTATTATTCCAATCCCGTCCTGAACGGGAAAGTAAGAAGGGGGCGACATTACACGGGGAATTGAATGAAAAGAGCAAAAAAGCAGAACGAAACACACAAAGGAGGAAGTACATTGGAAACCAATTTAAAGAAAGTAGATTTGATTGAGGAAAAATTGCCCCTTTCAAAGCTTGTCCCATTGGGTCTTCAGCATGTTCTTGCAATGTATGCGGGCGCCATCATCGTCCCGATCATTGTCGGCGGCGCCCTGAAATTCACCCCTGAGCAAATGACTTTCCTGGTTGCTGCAGACTTATTCACCTGTGGTATTGCAACGCTTGTACAAACCTTGGGTTTTGGAAAAACCATCGGGATCAAACTGCCGGTCATCCTTGGCTGTGCTTTCACTGCGGTTGGTCCTATGATCTCCATTGGATTCGGCGCAGGAGGCATCACAGATATCTATGGGGCAATTATCGCATCTGGACTTTTCGTTCTTTTTGCATCCTTCTTCTTCGGTAAGCTTGTTCGCTTCTTCCCGCCGGTGGTAACTGGCTCCGTTGTTCTGATCATCGGCCTCTCTCTCATCACCGTGGGTATTAACAATTGCGGCGCCGGGGCATTTGGGGCTTTTGGCGGTATAAACCCTGATGGCACGAACCAATATGCAAAGGATTTCGGAGATCCTAAATATCTGGCCCTGGCCCTCTTCACGCTGGTGTTCATCCTCATGATGAACAAATATACCAAGGGTTTCATGCATGCGCTCTCCGTACTCTTCGGACTGATTGCCGGTACGATCGCCGGCCTGCTCATGGGACTCACAAATCTTCAGCCGGTGGCTCAGGCTTCCTGGTTCCATCTGGTAACCCCCTTCTACTTCGGTATGCCTACCTTCAGCGCCGGGCCCATCATCACCATGTGTCTGGTGGGTCTGGTCTCCATGGTGGAGTCCACCGGTGTGTTCTTCGGTCTTGGCAAGGTTTGTGATAAGGAGATTTCTGAGGCCGATATCGGCCGAGGGATCCGAGCTGAGGGAATTGCACAGCTCTTGGGCGGCGTGTTCAACTCCTTCCCCTATACGACCTTCTCACAGAACGTGGGACTGGTTGCACTGACAGGCATAAGAAGCCGTTATGTGACCATCGCCGCCGGTTTCATCCTGGTGGGATTGGGTCTGCTTCCTAAGTTTGCGGCCCTGGCCACTATCATTCCCAACCCTGTATTGGGCGGGGCCATGATAGCGCTGTTCGGCATGGTAGCGGCATCTGGCGTTAAAATGCTGCAGCACGTGGACTTTTCAAAGACCTCCAATATGCTGATTGTTGCTTGCGCAGTCAGCATGGGTGTAGGTGCCGCAGTTGTTACGCCACTTTTCGGAAAAATGCCGGAGCTTTTCAGAATCCTCTTCGGCAGCGGAATCGTATCCGGTTCGGTCACCGCTCTGCTTTTGAACCTGTTCTTCAATTATAAGGAAATCATGAGCAAGACAAAATCCGAGGCCTTTGAAGACGTTTCACATGCCGACGAAACCGCAATCTGATCACAAAACGAATCTTCAGTCCAAAGGTCGACCGCTGTGCGGATTGGCCTTTGGATTTTTTATTTTTAATCTAAAGTGTCTCCATCCTGTTGTGTGCTGTCTTCACAAAGCAATCCGGAGAACCCCTATGATATAGTTTAGAAAACAGCCTTCCATATAATGCGTCTGGAAGTTGATTAACAAGAGGAAGAAAACCATGAGTGTAACGCCTTATTCAAAACTGAGAAAATGCATCGGTTTTTTCCTTCTGCTGCTCTGTCTGATACAGCCAGCCAGGTGCTTTGCCGAGGACAACACGGCCCAACAGGTGATCCTACAGCTTCGCTGGGATCATCAGTTTCAGTTCGCGGGTTACTATGTGGCCCAGTGGATGGGGTTTTACAAAGATGCAGGACTCGAGGTTGAGATTCGCTCTGCCTTTGATGGCGATATGGTTTTGGATGCCACGGATGAGGTTGCCCAAAACCGTGCAGAGTTCGGGGTTGGAGCAGCCAACCTTCTGATTGCCCAGGATGCTGGCAAGAAACTGGAGCTGGTCGCATCCATCTTTCAGCGGAGCGCCGTTGAATACTGCACCCTTCCCGAAACGGCCGGGAACTCTATTTATGACCTTTCACTGCTCAACATTGCCCGCCGTCCCAATGACCTGCTGGACTTTGAACTGCAGGCCCTTTTCCTTAGCGAAGGAATTCCTCCCTATGCCCCCCATTTCACCGAAATCACCCGGGATTTCACCATCGATGATCTCACGGACGGCACCTTTCAAGTGGTTCCCGAATACTTGGGGCAGATTTCATACATGGCCTCGCAGAAAGAAATCCCCCTCAAGGTGATCCAGCCTGCGGAATACGGCATTGATTTCTATGGAGATACTTTATTTACCTCTGCCGAGCTCTCACAGAAGGATCCCGAGCTGGTTGAACGGTTTAGGAAAGCCAGTATCCAGGGCTGGAGCTATGCGCTTGAACATCCTGTCGAGGTAGCAGACCGGATTGCGGAAATGATTGCCCGACAAAATCCTGAAAAATACAATTTGTACGAATTAAAAGCCTTCAATCGGTTCCAAGCAGAAAAAGTTCTGGAACTGACCCACTACCCCATTGTTGAAATCGGGAACATCAACCCCTCCCGCTGGGGGAAGATGGCTGATACCATGAAAACCCTGGGCATCATCAACCGTGTCCCGGATTTGAATGCCATGATCTTCGATTACAATCAAATCCGCATAGACCGGCTCCAGAACACAGAGCGTTCAATCGTTATGGGGCTTGGGGTACTTTTGGCCGCGCTGACACTCTTCTTTCTGGTGTATCTGAAACGACGCAACATCCTGCTGAGCCATGAAATTGAGGGGCGACAGCTGACAGAACGGCAGTTGGTGCTTAGCAATGCCCGTTACGAAGCGATTGTTCGCAGTTCTGTGCTGGGGATCACCGTGACGGATTTCGAAGGCCGGATCTATCACGTGAACGAATCCTGGTGCCGCATGACCGGTTACAGTGCCGAGGAGCTGTGCACCATGAACATCAACGAACTGATTTCCCCGGAAAGCAGCGGCATGGATCACTCCCAGATGAGCGCCCTGAAGGATGGACAAATCTCCAGCTACTCCATGGAAAAAAAATATCTCCGGCGCCCCCAGGGACCCGACGATCGGAACTTTTTCTATGGCAAGATGGTGCTGACCCAGATTTGGGATTCCAGTGCGGATGCAACCCTGACCATGAGCATGGTAACGGATATCACCCGGGATGTGCTGGAGGCTGAAGCCGTCAGTCGCAGCGAGGAGCGTTTCCGTAAAATCATTGGGCAGGTAGCCAGAGAAATCGGGGAATCCGGCGGTGCTTCAGAGGTAAAGCCCTTTGAGCTTCCTATGAAACTGGAGGATATCAATTTAGAACTGGAACGGTTATTTACCCATGAGTTAGAGGAAAACCACCGCAAAGAGGCGCTGATCAGGTACCAAGCCAGGATGGCCGCCATGGGGGAAATGATTGGAAACATTGCCCACCAGTGGCGTCAGCCTTTGAATACGCTCAGACTGATCCTTTCAAACCTTCAGGAAAGCGCACTGGATCCCGACTATACCGAGGGAGCTTATAAGAAGGCCCACATGTTAATCGAGAAGATGTCTGAAACCATTGATGACTTCCGTTATTTTTCCAGCCCCCGGAACGAGGAAAGGTACTTTCATATCGAAGAGGCCATGAAAGTGGTGCTGGGCCTGATGGATGAACACCTGCGGATTGCAGGGATCGTGGTTCACATTGACTGTGCATCACTGCCGCATTTGTTTGGTTTTGAAAATCAATTTTCCCACGTACTCTTCAACCTGCTCTCCAACTCTGTAGATGCTTTAAAGATATCGCCTCTCGGCGTTGATCGCACCATCACGGTCTTAGGACAGCCCGAAGGAAATGAGGCCGTAATCCGCATTACTGATTCAGGACCTGGCATCCCCGCAGAACATGCCGACAGGATATTCGACATCTATTTTTCAACGAAAGAATCCGATGGTGGAACAGGCCTGGGCCTCTATATGGCCCGAGCCATCATCGAGAGCTCTTTCCGCGGGCGAATCCGACTGATCAGCAGTACCCCGGCAACGACTTTTGAGATCCGTATTCCCCTTCATGAAAGGATGGTGACTGTCAATGACTGATATTCAATGCCCTGACGCCGCAACGCTGCTAAACACCCTGCGCCTCCTCTATGTTGAAGACGATCCTGATGCGCTGCAGGAGTTGTCACGTTTTCTTCGCAAGCGTGTTTCATCCCTGACCGTTGCCATCAACGGCATGGAAGCATTAGCACTCTGCGGCACCCAGCATTTCGATGCCATTCTCAGCGATCTTCGGATGCCTGAGATGGACGGCCTCACCTTTATCAATCTCTTGCGGGAGGCAGGGGTCCACACGCCGGTAATCATCACCTCCGCCTTTTCGGACAGTGAAACGATTTTGAAGGCCGTGGATCTTGGCATTGTGAAATATTGTGTGAAACCCATAAACACGGATGAACTTTTGGAGAGCCTCTGCCGGATTGCCGCAGAGAGCCTGGCTGATGCCGGCGATCTGGTTTTGAACCAAAACAGGCTGATTAACCGGCAGCAGCGTCTGGATGCGGAAAAGAATCTGAAAAGCGGTTATGCTTATCTGTTGAAAACCATGACAGGAAAAGGCCCCAGGGAGGTTCACGTTTCCCTGGGAACCAGCGGCGCAGATCTTTGGGCAACGGAGGTTCTAACGCCATTGGAGCTTACACTCCTGCGTAACGCCGGCAACATCGGTTTGGTGGGCTATCTGCGAAAAGTCCTTTATGATGAGAGCCAAAAAGATTTTGAAGACCTGGTATCTCAAACCCTTAATATTCCTGCAACCCTTGAAGACATTAAGGTTGAACCGTCCGAAAATGTGGATCGGCTCATTTTTCACTTCCGTTAGAACCGTTAATTGGCATAAAACCCATTGCGTTTCCAATTTTTTTACGAAAAATCGGTTTAAGCATTCATATCAGGGGAATAAGAAGCACTGATGCGAGAATGCGTTTTTTCGCTAAAAAACGACTAACCGTGTGGAGAAACTGCCCATGAAAAATCTGCGGGTCTTGCTGACCATCGCCATAGCTGGCACTGCATTACTGATGTCTGTTCTCATCGGCGGACTGGTGATGAGCAAAACTATGAAAACCACATCAGCCCAAGCACGTACCCTCTTGATTGAAACGACTGAAAAGAACGCTTCGGTCATTGAGAACAGGATCCAAAAGGCCGAACTGCTTACAGACCAATTGATTGTGGATGGCATTACCGGATTCTCCCTGAAAGAATTCAAAGGCAAGCCTGCTCTTCTTACTGCTCATATGGAAAAAATAAACCCCCTGATACAGGAATCCGTTAGGGTCTCGGGCGCCAAATCCGGCTGGTTCCTCATGGATCCTCGAATAATCGGCGGCACAGTCTTTGTCTCTTTTTATCAGGATAAGCAGGGGGGTATACAGGAGTCTCCTCCTTATGATATCTACACCACGGGAGTGTACAGGGATCCGTGGTATTCAGTCACCCTGGATAAGGGAACACAGTGGACTCCCCCACTCTATTGGGACCGTTGGAACGCTCATGTTATTTCATATTGCAAACGCATCGAAAAAGACGGGCAGGTTCTTGGGGTGGCCGGGACTGATCTTTATATGGATGATCTAGTCAGTGAACTCAGCAAAATCAAAATTCACAAAAGTGGCTACGTTGTTCTGATGGATCAGAATCTCAATGTTTTATACCATCCTGACCCTAAAATCAAAAACCTTAAGGCTGCTTCGGATGAAAAGACCCAGCAATGGGCAGATAAAATAGCCAGCAGCACTGAAAACTTTGGCATTATCGACTATTCCGTTAAATACCGGCATGAAATCATCGCCTATAAAAGGCTCAGCAATGGCTGGATTTTAGCCTCCGTGCCTTCCGTGAACGAATTTTATGCCGAACAGCGCTCCCTTGCCTCCTCTATTATCCTGGCAACGGAAATCGGCGTATTGCTTTCCATCGGCATTGCCCTGCTCCTCGGGCATATCACCTCCAAACCGTTTATCCGCTTGAATCATGAATTACGGGAATCCAATCAAAATTTGATTCTCAAAAACAACGAAATAGACGCACAGCGGCTCGAACTGGATTTCCACGCCAACAATGATGCGTTGACGGGTATTCCGAATCGAAGAGCAGGGCTGCATTATCTCGATCACCTCATTGAACTGTCCCACCAAAGTCATGTTTCCTTATGTGTCGTATTCATCGACATCGATAATTTGAAACACACCAATGATACATACGGCCACAATTGTGGTGACCAGCTGCTCGCTTTTGTATCAAAGGTCATTACCGATAATCTACGGACAGCAGACCTGGTTTGCCGTCTGGGAGGCGATGAATTCCTGGTTGTGCTTCCAGGATGTGACCTTAACCATTCCAAAGAACTGGTGGAAGTCATCCGACACCATATGGATATCGAGAAGCAGCAGCTTGGATTTGACGTCAGCTTCAGCTATGGAATTTCCGAATTTCCTGTGGGTACGGATGCCCCCGTAACGGTTGATGAAATGATCCGCCGGGCTGACGAAAAGATGTACGAGAGGAAGACCGCACGAAAATGCAGCCAAGACTCGTGTGTAGCGACATGAAACTGGGCTGTGTCCCCTTGATTGACCGCCTCGTTTTCACTCAAACCCCTGAAACCAGCTACTCCGTTTCAGGGGTTTATCGTCTCTACCGTGGTATTGTGAAATCAATTGAAGGGTTCAAAAAATAATATAAAGCTTGCAGGCACTGATAACTCAGGTTTTTATAGTTTCTCGCTCAAAACTGCTTATAAAACAGGATTGACACGCAAAGACTCATCCGTTAAAATCAAGGTGAACGGTGGTAAAAAAACCACCACAGCGGAAAAAACAACACCAACGGAGGTAATCGGAATGAAACAGTACGTTGCAGAACCCTTTAAAATCAAAATGGTTGAGCCGATCCGAATGACTACGAAAGCCGAACGTATCGAATTCCTCAAAGCAGCTGACTACAACCTTTTCTCCCTGAAGGCTGAAGATGTTTATATCGACCTGCTGACAGACAGCGGCACAGGCGCCATGAGCCATACACAATGGGCCGGCATGATGACCGGTGACGAGGCCTACTCCGGCGGTACCAGCTACTATAAATTGATGGCAGCCGGCAAGGACATCTTCAACTATGAGTACATCCAGCCGGTTCACCAAGGCCGTGCTGCCGAAAAAGTACTGTTCCCTTACCTCATCAAAAAAGGCCAGTACGCAATCTCAAACATGTTCTTCGATACGACCCGGGGCCATGTAGGCCTTGCCGGCGGCCGTGCTGTTGACTGCGTCTGCAAAGAAGGTCTGGATTCCGCCGTTTACGCCGATTTCAAAGGCAACATGGATGTTGAACAGCTGGAGGCAAAGATCAACGAGTTCGGCAAGGAGAACGTTGCTGTCATCGTTATGACCATCACCAACAACAGCATCGGCGGCCAACCGGTTTCCATGGAAAATATGAAAGCCACGTCGGTAGTTGCCAAAAAATACGGCATCCCCTTGGTAATTGATGCTGCCCGTTACGCTGAGAACGCCTTCTTTGTTAAAGAGCGCGAAGCTGCATACAAGAACACTGAAATCATCGACATCGTCCGTGAAATGTTCAGCTATGGCGATATGTTCACCATGAGCGCCAAGAAAGACGCCATCGTCAACATGGGCGGCCTGATCGGCGTTAAGAACAATCCGGAATACGTACAGGCAGTCAAGGCAGCCGTTATCCCCTACGAGGGCTACCTCAGCTACGGCGGTCTTGCAGGCCGTGATCTTGAAGCTCTGGCAATCGGTCTTTATGAGGGCCTTAACTACGATTTCCTGAAATACCGGATCGGTCAGATCGAATACCTGGGTTCACAGCTGGAAGAGTACGGCATCGCTTACCAGTTCCCGGTTGGCGGCCATGCAGTCTTCGTAGACGCCGGCAAGCTGTTCCCACACATTCCTTACGACCAGTTCCCCGGCCATACCCTGGCTTGCGAGCTCTATATCGAGGCTGGAATCCGAAGCTGTGACATCGGTTCCTACCTGATGGACCGTGATCCTGAAACCGGCAAGCAGCTCCAGGCACCTTTTGAGTTCTGCCGTCTGGCTATCCCACGCCGTGTTTACACCCAGGCACACTTTGATGTCGTTGCCCGGGCCATGAACGCTATCAAGAACCGTGCAGCTTCCGTTAAGGGCTACACCATCACTTGGGAGCCTAAAGTGCTCCGCCACTTCACTTCAAAACTGAAGCCGGTTGAGTGAATCGTTGATTAAAGGTTGAATGTCAGGGCTGAAGGACTTGTATCCGACAGCCCTGACTTTTATAATGATTCAAAGGGGTGTTTTCATGGGCGATATCAACGAACGGCAGATCATTATGAATTCCTATTTGAGTATCATCGATTTTCTGGCGCAAACCTACGGAAAAAGCTGCGAAATCGTGCTCCATTCCGTTGATGACGGTAAAATATCCATCGTTGCCATCAAGAATGGCGAAATCAGCAAGCGGAAGGTCGGGAAAGACCTGAGTCTGATCGGGAAAAAGATGCAGGAGCATCACGAGAAGACCGGTTATCGGGTGAACCATCACGAAACCTCCCTGGACGGCAAAGAGATCAAGGCCAACACCTACTACATCAAAGATTCCTCCGGAGAGTTGATCGGCATGCTCTGCATCAATTTCGATCTGACGATCCCCAATACCGCAAAAAAATTCCTGGAAGAGTTCATGGGCAGCTCGAAAAGCACCGTTTCCCATACCGACAAGGTAGCCAGCGACTCCATCAAGGATTTGACTATAAAGATGATTGAGGAAATCATTCGTGAATCCGGTATTCCAGCGGATCGGATGACCGTAGAGGAAAAGAAAGAAATCCTGAAATCCCTGAAGGAAAAGGAAGTATTCCGAACCAAGGGTGCGATTCGGATTGTAGCCAAATATCTGAACTCCTCTGAAACCAGCATCTATAGGTATTTTAAGGAGATAGAATAAAAACAGAGCATGAAGCATTCATCGATTTTGGTGAATGCTTCATGCTCTGGCTCATTATAATCAGATTAGCTACGCCACTGAGTCTTGTATAAAAACCGATCAGGCTCCTTTTCTGTCCCCTTCCCAAAGGACATAACAGGAGCCTGACAGGTTTTTGATGGTTTCATGCCCCTATATGACTGCCTTTTCTTTCTTCGCCCCTCGTCCGGCAATCTGCCCCTCAATGAGGCAATAGATCACTGGAATCACCACCATGGTCAGAAACGTTGAAACCGTGAGTCCGGCCATGAGGGATACCGCCATGGGAGCAAAGAGGCTGCTACCCGAAAATGCCAGGGGAATCAGAGCCAAAATCACCGTCAGAGCACTGAGGATTATGGCGTTGAAGCGCTTGTCCACCGCATCGGCACAGGCCGCCTCCATGGGAATCCCTCGTGCCCGGGCTTCATTGATATAGTCTATCAAAAGGATGCCGTTCTTCACCACCAACCCGATGAGGGCGATGATACCGAGGAGTGCTGTCATGGACAGGGGCTGCTGGAAGATGTACAGCCCCAGCACTGAGCCGATAAGAGACAGGGGAATGGTGGTCAGGATTACCAGGGGCTGGGCAAAGGAGTTGAACTGGATCATCAGGATTACGTAGATAGCAAAGACCGCTACGCAGGCCAAGAGCCCCAGGACACTGAAATTACTGGCGATGTCCTCTCGCTCACCGGCGAAGCTGATCCGAGTGCCAGAAGTGTCCAGCTTCGGCAGAATCTCCGTCTCAATCCTGGATTCAATCCGGCTGGCGTCATAGCCCGGCAGGGGGTCTGCCCACACATCGATTGCCAGTTCTCGCTTATAGGTATTGATGCCGTTCATCTTCGTGCCGGTTCCGATGACGGCGATCTCCTTCAGGGGAATCTTGTTTCCCGTAAGCGTTGACTTGATTTTGAAGTTCTCCAGCGCGGCAGCGCTGTTGATGCTGCTTTTCACATTGATAGCGTATTCATTGCCCTCCTTTCGGAAGACCGAGGCATCATTACCGTACAAAGCCAGATTGATTTCTTTCTGGATATCGTACTTCGAGATCCCCAGGCTGGCTGCCTTATCCTGATCCACCTTCACCTCAAGCTGATAGACGCTGTCGTTCCAATTATCCCGAACATTGGAGGCTCCCGGAATCTTCGCGATTTCCCGCTGCAAGGCGATGGAAACCTGCTCCATCCTGGCCAGGTTGTCTCCCGTCACCCGGGTGATTACCTTGGCATCCGTAGGGTTGGAGTTCTCCAGCAGCATGACCTTGCATTTTCCGGTGCTGATGCTTTTATCCAGCAGCCCCTGCACATATCCGGCAAATTCAACGTTGGACGGAAACCGCTTCCTCTCTTTCAGATCGTACTTCACCACCATCTGGGCGTAGTCGTCGGAGGGCATGGGGGGCGACATGGTGATGTAGAACTTAGGCAGACCGTTGCCAATGGAAACCGTACAGTTCCTTACTTCCGGCTCTTTTTTCAACAGGGCCTCTACCTGATCCGCCAGCTTCTCGGTTTCATTCAAATCCCCCGCTTTTTCAGAGGTGATATCGATGTAGAAGAAATCCTTCTCCACATAGGGGAAGAACTGCGCCTGCAGCTGGGGCATGATGCCTCCGATGGTGACTGCCAGGGCCAGGAGGACCCCCATCACCGTGACGGCCTTTCGTTTCAGGCTAATCTGAAGCATCCTGTTGAAAAACCGGCGGACCCGTCTTTCCTTCCGCTGGTGATGGTGGACTTCCGGCTTGCCGGTGTAGGCCATCATGGCAGGGAGAATCAGCATGGCTGTGATATAGGAGGCAATGATGGAGATCACCAGCCCCAAGGGGATGGCACTGAGGAACTGCCCCGCCTCGCCGGGAATTCCCAGCAGGGGCAGGAAGGCGGTGATGATGGCCGCTGTGGCCGAAAGGATGGGAACCGTACACCGGGCCGTACCCTGATAGACAGCGGACAGAATATCCTCTCCTTGATCCAGCCGCACCTGAACGGTATCGCAGACGACAATGGCGTTGTCCACCAGGATCCCCAGAGAGATGATCAGAGCCGTCAGAGAAATCTGGTGTATCTGGATGCCAGTGAGGTACATCACAGCAAAGGTCATCAAAATGGACAGGGGAATAGATGTGGAAACCACCAGAGCGTTGCGCATGCCCATCCCCAGAAATACCACGACCACCACCAGGATAATCCCCATCAGCAGATGGAACATAAACTCATTGGTGGAATTGCTGACGGAGTCCGGCTGATAGATCACCTCATTGACAATGAGGCTTTCCGGAAGCGTCGCCTTTACCGTATCAATGGCCTTCCGGACATCCTGCCCGATGATGACGATGTTCTTGTTTTTAGTAAAATAACCGGTCAGAAGGACTGCATTGTTCCCTTCTTCCTTGAACTTCTGGGCGTTTTCCTCAATGTCCATTTTCACATCGGCGATATCCTTCAGCCGTGTAACCACGCCATTGTCCGTGGATACAGAGATGATCGTGTCCTGAATATCATCCACGGAGCCGTAGTTCCCCGGGGTATTCACCGTGAGCTTCCCGCTCTGAAAATCGATGCTTCCGGAGGGGATCTGAACGTTCTGGGCCGCCAATATCCGGCATACATCCTCCATAGAAAGCCTCAGTCCGTTCAACTTCCCCACATCCAACCGCACCTGTACCTCCCGGTCCAGCTTTCCCACCACCTTGGCCTTTGAAATCCCCGGGATGTTCTGCAGTGCTAGCTTGAACCGGTCCCCAAATGATTCCAGCTGATCATAGGTGTAGTCCTTCCCAGAAAGGCTGATGATGATGCCTGCCGTTTCTACCAGATCGGTATTGACGATGCTGGTCAGAGCGCCACCGGGCATATCCTCCCGGATATCCGCCACGGCATTCCTGACATCCTGCATGGCTTTGTCGTTATCCGCATCGCTTTTGAAGAAGACCGTGACCACGGAAACACTCTCATTGCTGACTCCCTCACAGTAGTCGTAGCCATTAAGCTCTACCAGCTTGTCCTCCACCTTCTTCGTGACCAGATCTTTCACATCTGCTGGTGATGCTCCAGGATAAGGGGTGATAATCATGGCAATGGGAACCGATACATCCGGGCTCTCCTGTCTCGGCAGGAGGTAATAGGCTCCTAAACCCACCACCGCAACAATAACTGTCAGAAACAACGTTATTCTCCGATATTTTATGACCGCTTTAATCAGCCTATTCATGGTGCCTCCTTATTTCCGTACCTGGACCTTGGCCCCATCATCCAAATTGTTCATCCCACTGGTGACCAGCGTTTCACCGGCAACCAGCCCCTTGACCAGGACTTTATCATTCTGGCCAGTTTCCACCTGGATGATTCGTCTCATGGCACGATTGTCCTTGATCACATATACATAGGCTTCCCCATCCGACAGCAGAGCCGTCATGGGAATCCAGATCCCTTGCTGATTCCCTACAGAGATGGCAACCTTCGCGATGGCCCCCAGCTGAAACACCTTATCCTTCACCGTCACCTCCGCCGTGTAGGTCCGGGTCACCGCATCGGGAATTTCTGAAATGACCGTGACGGTGCCGGAGGCCGTTTCCCCATCCACATCCACTATCGCTGAAGACCCGACAGTAATTCTCTGGAGCTCCTGCTGCGGAATCCCGATATTGATAATCTGCGCGCCACTCCGGACAACAATGGTCGGTGCAAAGGCTCCAACCCGCTCCTTCTCGTTGAAGAGTTTCTCTGCCACTACGCCGTCCTGTTCGGCGCAGAGCGTGGCATTCTGCAACAAATCGGTTTTATATGCATAATCCGTCTTTGCCCCATCATACTGGGACTGGGCCTGAGCCACCTCAGATTTGGAAACATCCCTTTTCAGCAGAACCTGCTCGTAAACATCCTTGGATTCCACGCCTGCTTGATAGAGTTCGTTCACCCGTGCAAAGGCTGCCTCTGAATAGGTCCGCGCTTCCTGTGCCTTGGTGATAGTGTGGGCCGCCGTCTCCATGACGGCCTTGGCAGCAGCCGCCTGAAATGTCAGGTCCGTTGTGTCCAGCGCAGCCAGCAGATCTCCCTTACGCACAAGATCCCCTTTCCTTACGTAGATCCGATCGATCTGACCATCCACCTTGAAGCTGTATTTCACCATTTCTTTAGCATCAACGGTTCCAATATAGCTGAGGGTTACCGGTTGAGACTCGGAAACCAAAGATACGGCTTCCACGGCCTTAAGTGACACCACAGCCTGAGCACTGCTGGCACAACCGCAGAGGGTTCCGGTCACCACAACGGTCAGTAATAACAACATCCAACGGTTCATCTTCATCATCCTTTCTTCGTAATGGACCATCGGTCCATTACGCTTTTGCTACGTGTGTAGTTTATATATACAATATGATAGTTATAATATAAGCTTGTAGTATATTCATATCAAGAATCAGAATCCCACCCGTGTACACTTCGTCTACAGCTTTTCGAAAGTGTCACCCCCCAAAACTGGAGGCTCTATGACCCATCAGATAAACCCTAAAAGAGAAGACCTGAGAATTCGCATGACCCGTAAGCTTATCCTTGAAGCCATGATCGCCCTGATGGCACAGAAAAAGTTTGATGATATCCATATCTCCGATGTTTGTGAAAAGGCCATGATCCACCGTACCACCTTCTACAAGCACTTTGAGGACAAGATCCATCTGCTGCGGTTTATCATCGAGGATTTTCACGTCCGCCTTGAGGCCGAGCTGATGGCTTCGGTGCCCTTCGAAAACCCCGCCCAGTATTACTGCACTATGATCCGACGCTTTATGCCCGTTCTGTCGGCAAACCAGCGTGTGTGCTCGCTGATCATCGAGAATGACGGCAACAACGTCATCATCTCCATCCTGCATCAGCTTCTGATTAAGGACGTCATATCTCGGTTGGAAACTTATGACGTCCGTATGGGAAAGCCAGGCCTTGTCCCGGCCCACATCGACGCTGAGTTCCACGTGGGAGGGCTGGAAGCCCTAATCATCTGGTGGCTTAAGAACAATCGGCCCTGCTCCGAAGAGGAAATAATACGTTATATCGATGTAATGTTTCAAAATACGGAAGGGGCGTATCTTCAGATATTTCATAGAACTTGAAGACTGTCCCTGTACAAATATAAAAGACCCGACTCGGACTCTCAAACTGAGATCTGAATAAGGTCTTTCATTTTTATGGCACAAACCGGATCAGTCAAATTTTCAAATCACCTAGTCGGACAGTTCCTTAGAATCCGGTTTGATCTCCATCATATCTAACGTTCGATGCAGGGGGAACGAGCGATTCTATCACGCTTCTCCTCTACAGTTTCATGGCGGCATCCCGGTACCCCTGATCGAAGAGCGCACCCAGAACAGCGGTATCCTTCTCAAACCGTTGGAGCTTCAAGCTGCCATCTGGCCGGATAACCGTGGCTCTTCCCTGTTTCTCCAGAGTTTCAACGAAATCGAGGGTATCATTGTATTGCTGATGACGGGTTTCCAGGGCATGGACCAATGCCGGATACTTGGGGTAGACCATTTTGTAGAGGCGGTTGGCATTCTTGCCGGAGGGCGTCTTCCGATATCCCGGAGCCTGGGTGAGAACCACCACCACATGCTCACAGCCATCCGCCAATGCTTTTCGAACCGGTATCGGGTCTGCAACGCCCCCGTCCAGGTAAGGAATTCCGTTTATTTCCACGACGGGGGATAACAGCGGCAGGGAGCAGGAGGCTTTGATATGCTTGAGCCCGATGGTGATATCGTGCTTCTCAAAGAAATCCACCTTGCCCGTGAGGCAGTTGGTTGCCCCGATCCTGAAGACCCCTGGGGTTTTATAGAAGTTCTCATAATCGAAGAGATCCAACCGGTTAGGAATATCATCAAACAAGAAATCCAAACCGAAATAGGAGCCTTTAAAAAGAAGACTGCGCAGACTCATATAGCGCCAATCATGGAGATAATCCAGATTCACCCGGCGGCCCCGGCCCTTCTGTCTGGCCACATAGTTGCAGGAATTACTGGCACCGGCGGAAACGCCGACTACGTATTCATAATGAATGCCCTGATCCAGAAGATATTCGTGGACGCCGCTAGTGTAAACACCCCGCATCCCGCCGCCTTCCAGAACCAGGCCCGTTTTAAGTTCCATATGCTTTCTCCGTTCTCCATCGCTTTTTCTGTCAGATGCACCGTCATTATTATACACCTTTTGCAGGGGATGCAGCATTTCTCTTTCACTTCATGGTGTGCGGATTCACTGCGTATCCTCCATAGACCGTATCGTACAATTCCTTTCGGATGGCCGTGAATCCCGCTTCATCCAAAGGGTCGGGCCAGGACATCAGATGCATCGGCACAATGTCACACCCCACCTGCAGGGGTGGTTGAAAATAGTCGAAGGGATTCAGATGAACCCCCATGCGCTGGTAAAATCCGATCCGCCTGCGGGCATCTTCCGTCTCCGGTTTTTCAACCTCCAAAACCAGAGGGAGCCCCGCAGTACCTACAATCCGGTTGAGTGCTGCTGATCCGTACTGCTTACCCTGACACCGGCGATCCAACGCCAGGTGTTCTACGAAAAGGAAGCTGCTTAGATTCCAGACGCTCCAAAAGCCCAGGATCTTTCCGTCTTCCCGAATATAGTTCAACTGGTAAAGCGGATGATCCAGGAGGGCTTCATGATCCACCCGGCTCCGATGCTCATTTTCAGGAAAAGCTTCACAAAGGATCCGCCAAAATTCTTCAAAATCGTTCATCGGGACCTCCCTTTTCTATGATGAAGATATTCTCCACAGCGTTGACGGTTCCCTGCTATAGTTTCTTTATTCTTGTTAATCCTTTTTTAATCCCTATTTGAATGGCGGTTCATAACCGGAGGATATACTGGGTTCATCGGTGAGACGCGCCGAACAATCCAAGGAGGAACCAAACCATGAACAAACTGACTGTGCTTTATAACCTGATGAAACAAATGAAAGAATCAGATGCCTGTACCGGTACTGCCGCTGTTGAAGCCAAACTGGACGAAACCGTGCTGGGCACCTTGAAAAGTGAGTTCGGCTGTGCCCCCGGTCACTGTGAAAAGAAAATGGAGATCCACTTCGGCGAAGAGGTCCTCAAGCTGGAGCATCAAGGCACTGATAAGCTCCACGGAAAAATGTGTGGCTCCCACGGCCATCATGGTCACCACGGCCATGGCAATGGCTGCGGCGGTCCCAAAGGCAAGCTCGGCAAGGCCATGTTTATGCTGAAGGTCCTTGATAAGACTGAGCTGCAGGAACTGGCGGATGGCCGCAAGGTACTGACCATGGATCTGGCGGCGGATGACCTTCCAAGCCATCTGCAGGAGCATCTAAAAAACAAATGCTGCGGTATGGAAAAAATGGAGCACTGCTGTGGAAACCATGAAAAAATCCAAGACTGGATGACAGCCTGCGGCTGTATGGATCTGGACTGTGAAACATTCAAACCCCTCAGCGTTTCCGTAAAGGCTATTTTGAAACCGGACTGCTCCCCCTCTGAGATGAACGCAGTCATCAAGGCTGAGGTTTCCGACCGGAATGGAAAGCCCCATACCATCACCATCAACGCCAACGGCCAGCACGCATAGTTCCCCATGAAGGGCGGATCAACCCCCGCCTTTCTTTTCCTTATTTTTTGACTTCAAACCGGGTATAATGAATTGACAGGCCGATGTCCAGGGTATCTGTCCAGGAGGAATTCCCATGCGCCATAAACCCCACGGGTTCCATAATAGAATGCACCGCGAACGGGATAATCCCTGCTGCCCGGATCTGATGCTGAGACATCATTTCAAACGCTATCACCGCTTCTTTCTGTTTTCTCCATTTTTCCTGCTGATGATCCTCGCCATGGCCTATATGATCAGCCGAAGCAACAACCCCTTTGATTCCTCAGCCCTGCTGTTAGGATTCCTTTCCGTTGTCCTTTTAAAGGAAGTCATCACCTTCAGCGTTTCCAGACGAATCTACAGTAAGATCCTTTTACCGGTGGAAAGCCTCAAAAAGGCAGTATTTCAAGTAACCCAGGGAAACTACGATGTGCAGGTTGACAGCCGGGCCGTTTCAGAAATCACCGAGCTGATTGAGGCTTTCAATGAAATGAGCCAACGCCTTAGAGAATCTGAGATCCTGAAGCAGAAATACGAAACCAATCGCAGGGAACTGATCGCCAGCATCTCCCACGACCTGAAAACCCCCATCACCGCAATCAACGGCTTTACCGATGGCATCCTTGACGGCGTAGCCAACAGCCCGGAGAAACAGGATGCCTACATCCGGATCATCCAGCAGAATGCCCGGTATATGAACCGGCTGATTGATGATTTGCTGCTGTATTCCAAACTGGACCTGCATAAACTCAACTTTGAATACACCGCCCTCCCCTTCGGGGCTTATATTACAGAACTCTTCTCGGAGTTGAAGCTGGAGAACGAAGAGAATGGCGTTGCCATGATCCTTGAAAACAGTCTGGAGCCGGACATCACTCTCTCACTGGACAGTCGGCACTTCACCCGGGCCATCCGCAATATTGTTGCCAACGCCCTGACCCATGGGCATGGCGATGCACCACAGATCACCTTCACCCTTTCCGGATCCCACGAAAGCCTGATGCTCTGTATCCAGGACAATGGTCCAGGGATCCCTTCCGATCAGCTGCCGCATATATTTGACCGCTTTTATCGGGCGGACTGCTCACGCAATGCGGTTTCTGGAAGCAGCGGTCTGGGACTTGCCATTGCTCAGGAAATCGTTCAAGCCCACCAGGGCATCATCACAGCAGTGAGCCCCCTCGGTCTGGGTGCAAAGCTGTGTATCTCATTGCCTTTTACCAGGGAGGACCGCCATGAGTAAAGCCCACATTCTTATCATAGAAGATGACGCCAGCATTGCCCGTTTGGAAATCGATTATCTTGAAATAGAGGGTTTTCAGGTTACCCACTGTCCAGATGGCAAAAGAGGACTCGAAACCGCTCTGCAAGGTCCCTGGGACCTGATTATCCTTGACCTGATGCTGCCGGGGATGGATGGGTTCGAAATCTGCCGGCGGCTCCGGGATCAGCTGGAAATTCCCTTGCTGGTGGTTTCGGCCAGAAGCGAGGATATCGATAAGATCCGGGCACTGGGGCTCGGCGCTGATGACTATGTAACCAAACCCTTCAGTCCGGCGGAGCTGGTGGCCCGGGTAAAATCCCATCTAAAACGGTATCAGCGTCTTGCGGGTAAAACCGTTGAAATTGACGAAATAACCACAGGGAGCCTGACCATCCATCTCCGGTCTCATCGGGTCCACGTGGCGGGACTAGAAATTCAACTCACCTCTAAAGAATTCGAACTCCTCGTTTTTCTGGCTTCTAATCCGGATATTGTTTTCAGCCGGGAGCAGCTTTTTGAAAAGATCTGGGGCATGGACAATTACGGCGATATCGGCACCATCGCTGTCCATATCCAAAAAATCCGAAAAAAAATCGAAGCGGACCCCTCCTCGCCGCATTTCATCGAAACGGTCTGGGGCGCGGGATATCGCTTCAACAGATAACCTGTTGACAAAATTTTTCAAACGGGGTATTGTATAACTGAACAAACGTTCATTTATATAATACCCTGTTTCTTATGAGGTTATCATGGCACGAATCACTGATCCCGAAAAACTGAACCGCATTAAAGAATGTACCATGGACCTGCTTGTCCGCAATGGATACAGCGGGATAACCATTGCTGCTATCGCCAATGAAGCCAAGGTATCCACCGGTTATCTCTATCGCCACTTTGCCGGTAAGGATGAATTGATTAGCTCTCTGGTGATTGAACATTTTGAAATACTCCCCAGGACCGTCATCCGTCTGCTGGATGAAAACACGGATATAACCACCATTATCCGGTATTTTTTTGGTGCCCTGTTTGAAATGGCGAACACCGCACCGACAAAAACCCGGTTCATCAGTGTCCTCTATCGTGACCCCCATTTCCGTGAAGAGGCCAGGAGCAAGAGCATTCTTAAAATTCCTGCGATTGCTGAACGGATCCTGCGCATCGGACAGCAAACGAACGAGATCAACGCTCAGATTTCGGTTCCGGAAGTCATGCTGTTTCTCCTGAATCTCCCTATTGACTATATGTTCCAGCGGTTGGAAGACGGCATTGATATGAAGCCGTTCACGGAAGAAGAGATCACGCGGTTGGCCGGTATGTGCATGCGCGCTTTAAAATAACCATCACATTGTAAAAAACCGATTTTCCTGTCTGGAAGGCTCTTGGAAAGGTGCCTTTGAATTGGGGGAATCGGTTTTATTTTTATTACAGTTGCCATTCAACTCTGGCAATTATTCCAGGGGTATTCTACTATGGAAAGAGTGGACACACCACACAGACACGCACTATTCACGGAGGTTTGCATGAAACGTTATTTACATATCGCTCTGGTGCTCCTTTTATGGGGATGTTTTGTGTCCCCCGTTTCCGCACAGGGGCTTAATCCCTTATTAACACAGCAAGTCACTGGAGTCAGTGCGCTCCATCAAAATGGACAGACGTTTGTCACCTGGCGTGAAATCAATCTGATCATCCCTGCCGATGCCCCCTCCGGCAAGGAATTCTACGGTCTGAAGTCCTCTTCCGATGAAAAAGTCACTTACCGTGTCTACGCCGCACGATACCCCATTACGACCCTAAACGGCCTGTACCCCTGCGCCAGTGTGCCCTCCCTGTCCGGCTGGGATCAGACGGCTTATGGGATCAGTACCGACAGTTCCGATAAGACCATGCACCGCTATGTGATTTCCGATAATGGCGCCCCACTGGACAACGGCACGGGGCTGTGGGTGCATAACCCCGACTGGACAGGGACCATCTACTATGCTGTCACAGCGGTTGTCAACGGCCGTGAAAACAAAACAATCTCCCCTGCCAATTCCCTGTTAAATCCCATTTCTGAATCGGTCGGCCCTGGGAAGCCCATCCTGCAAAGGATTGAAACACCCCAAACCTTTATGAATGTCAGCAATCCCCAGCTGTATTTTTATACCCGCTGGGAGGCGCCCCCGAACTGCAGCATCGAAGGGAAAGCCTTTGATTATCTGGTGGGGATTCCCCCAAAACCCGTCAGCCCCGCACCGGTCGGCATCCACATGCACTGTTGGGGCGGATTCCAGGAAAGCGGCTACACGTGGTGGAACGATGCCGAGGACGGGGCGATCCTGCTGGCTTCCAACGAGGATCCCTATGATTGGTGGACAGGCTACCATGAACGAAATCTGACGCCATACGCCCCTAAAACATCGGCAGACTGGAGCACCGGAGTCGTCCGACCCTATACCTCCAACCGCTTGTTTTCGTTCCTCAGCTGGATGCAGGGAGAAAGCCTCTGGTCCATCGATCCGTACCGCACCTTCACCGCGGGCAGCTCCATGGGTGGGTCCGGCAGTATGATGACCGGCATCCGCAATGGCGGCAAGATCGCCTGGGTCAGAAGCTGCGTAGGGGTTCATGTGCCTGGTGAAACGACAACGATGAAATCCGCTTATGCCGCAAATTTCGGCAACCCGGAGAGCGGTGTTCTGTTCGAAAACGGCATCCCCGTTTGGAATTATTATGATGATGTCTGGTTCCTCAGACAGTACCCCGCCCAAGATACCCCTTTTCTTTCATTCTCCAACGCAAAGAACGACCCCCTCATCGATTGGCCCCAAGCGGTTCATTTTTACCAGGCCTTGCAGGATACCAAACGACCGCACCTCTTCGTATGGGGACAGGACGGACACAGCCAGATGGCAAAAATGCCCGGCAACGGCAGTGAGCAGACCATGCCCATCGACATCCGCTTGAATCAGACGTTGCCCGCCTTCACCCGCTGCAGTCTGGATGATAATCCCGGCAACGGGGATCCTGCCGATGGCACCCCCATCGGGCAAATCAATGGGTATCTGTTCTGGAAAACGGAGGATATCCTGGATACCCCCGAGCAGTGGGAATTGACCGTCGGCCTTATGGACAGCGCCCCACAGAACACCTGCACCGTGGACATCACTCCCCGCCGCGTTCAACAGTTCAAAATTCCCGGGGGGTATCCCGTCCGTTGGGAGAACCGGGATTTTGTCACCGGCGCCATCCTGGCTGCCGGCATCGTCAACACGGATGGCAACGGACTGATCACATTGCCGCAAATCACCGTGAGCAAGAATCTCAACCGCATCATCATCACCCGATAATCAAGCCTCTCTCAGGAAGGTGACTTTATGAGCCAACAGACTTTTATCAGCGCCTGTCCCCTGGACTGTTTCGGGGTATGCAGCTTCAAGGTGATCCGTGAGAATGGTCAGATCATCAGCCTGGAGCCCAACGAAGAGAATCCCGTTACGGGTAAACTGATCTGCAACAAGGGCCGCAGCCATGTTGCCCGGATGAACCATCCTGACAGGATCCTTGAACCCATGCAAAAAACCGCGGATGGCTGGATTCCTGTTTCTTGGGATACCGCCCTGGATTTTATCACTGAAAAAGTAACGGACTGTCTGAAAACCGACGGGCACCACAGTATCGCCTCCTATATGGGCGGCGGTGCGGCCGGAAAACTGAAGGGTGCCATGGAACTCTTTTTCCATCACCTGGGTGGCGGCACTGTTTTCACCGGCAGCCTCTGCTGGGCGGCCGGAATCGAAGCGCAGACCCGGGATTTTGGAAAAGTTGTCACCCATAGCCCTGAAGATCTGCTCAACGCCCACACCCTGATCTTTTGGGGGAAGAATCCTGCCGATACCCATTTTCACCTGATGTCCTGGGTGACAAAAGCCCGTAAAAACGGTTGCCGGGTCATACTGATCGATCCGATCAGCAGTACGACAGCCAGCTTTGCAGACACCGTCATCCGCCCGCTGCCCGGTACAGACTGGGCCCTGGCCCTGGCAGTCATACAGCACATACTTTTTTCCGAACAGGACGATTCGGAGGCCACTCAAAATATCCGCTTCCAACAGCCCGGGCTGCTGGAATTCATCAACCACCTGGACCGCCAGCTTTTACTGACGCACTGCGGCGTAACCCAGGAGGATGTCAGCCTTCTGGCACAGGCCTATGGTGTAAAAAAGCCCTGCGCCACCTATATCGGGTATGGCATGCAGCGCTATGAATCCGGTGGCTCCGCCATCAGGCTGATCGACCTTCTGGCTGTACTCACCGGACAGGTGGGAGTAGCCGGCGGAGGCGTCAATTATGCCAACAAAGTGAATTCCGGCCTTTTCGATTTCAGTTGGGCAGAGCCCAGTTTTCCCGTAAATGAACGACTGTTTCAACAGGGCAATCTGGGCCCTCACCTGCTGGGTGCTTCTGATCCTGCGGTAAAGCTGCTCTTTATCGCCTGTGGCAACCCCGCTTTGCAGGCGCCGGATGCCATCCGTGTTGCGCAGGCCCTGAAAGCCGTTGAAACCGTAGTGGTTATCGACCATTTTATGACCGATACCGCCGCACTGGCGGATTTAGTGCTCCCCGCCACCTTTTTTCTGGAGGAAGAGGACTTGATTTCGTCCAGCATGTGGAACACCACCATCCATTATGCCCCTCAGATTGTTCAGCCCCGGGGACAGGCCCGTTCGGAGCTTCACATTTTTTCTGATCTGGCCAAGCGGCTGAAGCTCTTCGAATTCCCGCAGCTCACCGCAGCTCAATGGCTTGAACGATTGGTCCGTCCGCTTAATGACACCGGAATCACCTTGGAAAAGCTGAAGGAAAAAGGGTGGATTACTTCTCCCAACCGCCAGGAGGTTCCTTGGCAGGATCAGCGGTTCCTGACTGAAGACGGGTTGTACCACCCCCTTCCCCTTGACGCAGCGGCATCCCTTGTAACCGCACTGCACACCCCGCCGGATGACACATTGCCCCTTATCTCCTTCCACCGCAGGCACAGCATCAATTCCCAGCACACCTGGGAACTTGATGAAACCCTTCCCGAGGCAATGTTCCACCCGGATACTGCTGCGCATTATGACATCACTGCCGGAGACGGCTTGATGCTCTCCAATGCTTTTGGCAGCCTGGAGGCGACGGCGTTCCTCGATCCAAACATCCGTCCCGGAATTATCGCCATGAAGCAGGGGGCCTGGAAGTACCGAGGCCAGTGCATCAATAACCTGTCCCCTTCCGGCGTCAGTGATATGGGGGAGCAGGCCATTCTGAATGCGGGCCGGGTGCGGATAACAAAACGGTAATCCTTTACCATCAATCACACCACCAAATCAGGAGCACCCATGGGTGCTCCTGATTTTCTAATTCCACAACAACTTTTTCAACCGATCCACTATCCCTTCAATCAGTGCTCCCGCCTCTTTGTATTTATAGCGATCACACAGTTTTTTCAAAGATCGACAATCATCATCTACCTCCTGAGGCACCCTTTTTTCAAACAAGACCGTTAGCCCCTCCTGAATGGCAGTGGGCTTCTTTGATTTGACTGACTGTCTCAGAGCATCAAAATGATGGATTAATTCATCGGGGTTCCATGAATCCGCTTCACTCGGAGTGACTTCCTTCTGTTTCAGATCCCGTTTTATTCCTGATATCAGCATCTGAATGTGGTTCCCCAGAGAGGTCGTCACGGTTTTTAATGCTTCAAGGTCACCGTTTTTAAGAAGATTCTCCGCCGTTTCTGCTTCCTGAGCGATGACATCGCTTCCAATATTCCCCCCATGGCCCTTCAGGGTATGGAAATAGCGAAGAGCATCCGCGTGTGTATCCAATTTGAGCCGCGCCTGGATTGCCGCATCAAAATCCCCATAGGTTTCAGCAAAACGTTCCAGTACAACGTGGTACAAGTCAACATTTCCGCCAAGGTTTTTGATAGCCTTATGGGAATCGATAGGATTCCCCTCCAGATGCGGCACATCCTCAGTGGATACCGCAGTGTAATACGGTTCTCGGATTTCCAGCCAAAATGCCAGCTTTTCATAGAGTTCTTCCACACGGATCGGCTTGGAAATGTAATCGTTCATGCCGCTGTTCAGGCAGCTTTCGTAAATACCGGTCAGCACATCGGCAGTCATGGCGATGATGGGGATTCCACCCCAGCCTTCCATTTTCCGAATCCGCTGAGTGGCTTCGAAGCCATCCATTTCCGGCATTTGAAGATCCATGAATACCAGGTCGTAGGCGTTCATGGTTTTCTCTAGATGGACCAAAGCTTTTAGCCCGTTTTCAGCAACACTCACTTTGGCGCCTACACTTTCCAGGAGCTCTTGAGCCAGCTGCTGGTTCATGGCATTGTCCTCCACCACCAGGATGCGCCGGCCTTTCAGGAAGTTTTCGTTCAAGCGCATGCGGTGGGGCGCTGACCATTTATCGTGATCGGACCCCTCTGAGAAAAGGTTTTGGATCGTATTGAAGAGGACGGATTCGCTAACCGGCTTCATGAGCATGCCGTCCACGCCATCCCCCTGCAATCCTTCCAGAAGCTCCTCATTTCCATACGCAGTTACCATGATGATCTTCGGCCGATGCTTCAGGTTCATATTCTGAATGATGCGGGCGGTTTCCAGCCCATCGATGCCTCCCAACCGCCAGTCCATTAAGATCAAATCATAATCCTGAATTTCAAGCGCTTCCAGCGCTTCTTCCCCAGATTCGAAGCTGTCCGTCTCCAAATTGAAATCGGCCATGTAGCCCTCCAGCACATCCCGAGCCGAAGGGTTGTCTTCCACAACCAAGACCCTCAAATCCCCCAAGGTACTCATGAGGGTACTGTCCGTCTGACCAGCTCCCTTAACGTACTTCAGGGCTACTTCAAAGCTGAACATGCAGCCGCTCCCCAGCTGACAGCTGGCCCAGATGTGCCCACCCATGAGTTCTATCAGTTTTTTTGAGATGCTGAGCCCTAAACCCGTCCCCCCGAATTTTCGGGTTGTGGAAGAATCCGACTGCGTGAAGGGTTGGAACAGCAGTGAAATCTGTTCCTCCGACATCCCGATTCCAGTATCCCTGACACCGAACCTTACCGTCACTTGGTTGTCGTCATGTCGGGTGCTTCTGATAGTGATTTCAACCTCCCCCACGTGGGTGAATTTGATGGCGTTACTGGCCAGATTCACCAATACCTGCTCCAGACGCAGAGGATCCCCAATCAAACGCAAGGGAACACTTGCCTCTTTGCGGATAATCAGCTCAATGTTCTTGTCCTTGGCCTTGAGGCCGATGATACTGGCCACGTTATCCAGGACGGCTTCCAGTTCGAATTCAACTTCTTCCAAATCCATTTTTCCGGCTTCAATCTTTGAAAAATCAAGAATGCCATTGATGAGGTTTAATAGGTTGTAGGCTGCCTGAATGATTTTGTTCAGATAATCCCGCTGCTGGTGGCTGAGATCCGTTCGACCCATCAGGGTGGCCATCCCGATGACCGCATTCATCGGCGTTCGTATTTCATGGGACATATTCGCCAGAAATTCCGTTTTAGAACGGCTTGCCACATCCGCCGATTCCTTTGCGGCCTTCAGTTCGATTTCAATTTGCTTCCGATCGTTGATTTCCCGCTGCAGCTTTCGGTTCCAAAAAATTACCAGACCAGCAATCAGGAGAACCACTGCTGAGACAATAATGAGGTTATTGCGGTACCGCTCCAGAGGCTGTTTGTCCGGTGGTAATTTACTGAGCCAGTATTTTTCAGTGGAGTCCTTTTCAACAGCACTGATGCTATCGAGCATCTTATTGACGATGATCAGGGTTGCCTGCCAGTCCCTGCGGATTCCGAAGCAGATTTCATAGTTGTACTCCGTGATATTGGAAACCCGCAGATTGCTGATGCCCTTGAGCCGGCTCATATAATCGATACTGACCATGCTGTCCAGGATAAGGTCTATGGTCCCATTGGAAAGTGCCTGATAAAGGTTTGCTTCGTCTGGAAAACGCTGGTAAGTCAGGTCGCTGTGGTAGAGCTTCAGCATATCCTCCGAAAAACCATCCTTGATTACCCCGAGCCTTTCCTCGGATATATTGTCGAGTCCTCCGACAAAGGGAGATTCATCCAGGGTGATCAACGCCATGGGAGACACCATGTAGGGCTTTGAAAAGCTCATGTATTTGAATTTATCCGGAGATTTCACCGCGGCGGTGATGATGTCCAGTTTACCCGTCTTCATCATGTCCACCAATTCACTATATGAGGAAGAAAGAAACGGGTTCAGTTGAACATTCAACATCCGCTCAAAACGGGAGCTGTAGTCGCTGGATACGCCTGCCGTTTCCTCCAGTTCATTGACGTATTCCACAGGTGCCCAACCGTTCTGCATACCGGCACGAACCGGGTTATGATTCCGCAGCCATACCTGTTCCGCCTCACTGAGATAGATGGAACCCCCTTCATCCAATCCGGAGTATTTGGAGAGGATCTGCTTTTTCTCTGATTCCGTCATCGTGTCCAGGACCTTGTTGATGATATCCGCCAAGGGGGCCATTTCCTTGCGGAATCCCACTGACACATTGTAAGTTCCCAGTTCGGTATATTCACTGATCCGCAGGTTTTTAAGGGAGTTTGCACTGATATAATTAGCGGTTGTCAGTTTATCACCGATATACGCATCCGCACGGCCTGAAGAAACCGCCAGAAGCGCTTCCAGGGTGTTGCCCACCTCCAACATCTTAATGGCATTGTCCTTATTGAAGTACTCTATCTTATAGTAGCCCTTCTCCACAGCAACCGTCTTTCCCTTAAGCTCTGCGAAGCTATTGATCAGTTTCCGGTCTGCCTTTGTCACAATCATATGGGGTACTTTAAGGAACGGTCGGCTGAAGCTGAGATATTTTGACCGTTCATCTGTCTTTTGAATATTAAAGGAGGCATCCAGTGTGTCCCCCGTCTTGATAGCACTGAGGATATCTGGCCAGTCCATCAGTTTGATTTCGGGTTTGATACCGATCCGTCCCAGGATATACCGGGCATAATCTGTGGCGATCCCTTTTGCGAGGGGGCCATCCTGATACTGAACCGGATTTTGGTTCTTATCCGCACCGACACGGATCACCGGATGATTGCGGATCCATGCTTTCTCAGCATCGGTCAGCCCCAGTTCAACGGGTTTAACAAAAATCCTGTCCGTGGGATCACTGATCCACTTGATTTCAAGCTCCTGCCATTCGTCCTGAGTGATCTGCTCCAGACCCTGATTCACTTTATTCAGCAGATCCGGCTTATTCTTTGTGATCCCTGCAAGCATGTCTTCCCTAAAGCTTACATCCGGGAGAGCCTTGTTGTTGAATGCTTTTCCATAGACCGCATAATTGCCTTTCAGCGCGGCGGATTCTTCAATAAACGCATCAATCAGCCCATAATCTGCAGCCTCAACCATACTGGTGGAATTTTCAAATCCGATCACTTTCAGGGTAGGATAATGTTCTCGCAGATATGTCTCCTGATAAGAATTCTTATTGGCCCCAACGACCTTGCCCTGCAGATCCTTCACACCTTCAAAGATCTTTTGTTCTGTATTGAAGAATATCCTGGACTCCACCTCATAGTACATCTGGGAGAAGTTCATGAATTTACTCCGCTCCTCCGTATAGAACAGGCCGGAATGGATATCCGCCGCACCGGATTCAACATCCTTCAATGTTTTAGACCACGAACCCATCACAAACTCAATATTCGTTCCCGTCTTTTGCCCCCACAACCGCCACATATCCACTAGGAGCCCCTGAGGATTCCCGCTATCGCTTTGGAAAGAGAACGGTGGATAATCCATGCTGATCGCTATCTTTACGCTGTTCATCCCACCACTGCTTTTAGGCAGCCATTTATCCAGGATGGCCTGCCGCTCAACCTGGACGATACTGCCCATACCGGCATTGATCCGCTGCACCAGATCTGATTTGCCATCCTGAGCGGCGGCATAGAAAAAATTGGTGTACAGGGGCTGATCCACATTGTACGTGAACAAACCCACGGGCAGTACTTTTTCCATAACCGGAAGGGCCGTCAGGGTATCGGCTACAAAAACCTGGATAGACCCCTCTTTCGCTGCAGCCATGATTGCCTCATACGAGTTAAAGGTTCTCAGGGATGCATCCTTCAAATTATTCCGGACAAAGGTCTCCGAGTAATCCCCCTTCACGACGCCGACGGTAAAGGGCCTGAGATCCTTCAGCTCCCGGATGTTCTGTAATGCGGCATTATAGAATATATGGGTTTCTGCCTCCACGATGGGAAACGCATAATCCAGGTAGGCATCCCGCTCGGCTGTATAAAAACAGCCGGCATGGACATCCGCCTTCTTGTCCTTCACATTTTTAAGGGAGGTATCCCAATCGCTAATCAGGTATTTTACCTTGATACCGGTTTTCTTCGACCACAGGTTCCAGAAATCAATGGTGATTCCAGCAGCTTTCCCGTTTTCATCGGCATAATGGAAGGGATAGGAATCCCGACTACAGGCGATGGTTATTTCCTTCGGCTGAGTCCCTGCGTTGGAAAGACCGATAGGCATGCTGAACAAGCCCAACATCAGGCAGCATATAAGAACTATCCCAATCCTTCTGTTAAAAGTCCTTGGCCCCATCGCATTCCCTCCCAGTTTCCGGATTCCCCACCTATTTCATAGGTATATACCCTTAAAAACCGGGATAACACACCTTTGACACACAGGAAAAACCCGCTTTTGTAATAAAAGCGGGTCACGTGTCATGGCAGTGATGTCATGATTCATTTCAAATCTATTTCACCTGATTCACCAATACCAACACCTCTGAGGGGGGCAGGTTAAAGATGGCGATGGCGGGCAGCCCGTTCTCCGGTTGGTTCACGGTGATGGTCGTGCCGGGCGTCCATTTCCCCTGGTATCCCTCAGGGTCCATGGCGTGGCTGGCGCAAAAGAGCACCGTGTATTTCTGGCCCGGTTCCGCAAGGCGGGCATCTACCAGCACAGCGGCCCCACGGTTCTCCGATCCATGGGTATTGATCACACACAGCACCTCCTCATCGTTGAGGATTCGAGACCAGGCGGTGATCTCACCGGGCCCCTTCACTGTGAAGGCTGCATCATTGAAGGCGATGGGCCGCAGATACTGTCTGCCATACCGCAGGGCCGGCAGGGTTTGCCGCAGACCCGTGATGGCACAGTACCCTTTAAAAACAGGATTGTTCTCATCAAAGCAGTGATAGCCCCGTGTACCGAAGGGGCCGAACCCTGGAAGGGTTTCATCGAACCGCTCGGCTTTATCCGGCAGACCTGAAAGGCCGTCCTTCAGGGGATGCTCCGGTCCAAAGAGGGCTTCCCGGAGATACACATCGGATTTTTTCCAATTGGAAAGCCACTGCCGCTCTTCCGGTTCCGGCCCTGTGAGCCCCAGCTCGGTGCCGGCATAGATGCAGGGCACGCCCAAGGTGAAGAGCAGCAGCGCGGCTCCGGCCAGCTGCTGCCGCTCGCTTACTGCCTCCGCCCCAAAACGGATCTTATCTCCAAACACATGGTCGTGATCATCCAGGATGGATACATGGCGGCTCCCCAGGTTCCGATGGGTCCCCATGATGGCGGTGCCTTCATCGAAACCGGCAAAAAACGGGCCGGGATGCTCCTGGCCTTTGGCCAGCTTATTCAGACTCAGCCGCATTTCCCCGATATCCAGGGCAGCATTGAGGTTCCGTTCCAACACGTCCAGATACCGGTCCTCCACAAAATCGCCCCCGGCGATTTCACCGACCAGGAAAAAATCCACCTTGCCGATATTGGCCGCAAATTCCTTGATGGCCCCGCAGAACCGGCGGGCTTCATCCAAAGACACATGCTTCAGGGTATCGATACGAAATCCGTCACAGTCCGTGAGGGCGATCCAGTACTGATAACAGCGCACCAGATCCTCAATGACACCGGAGCCCATCAGCTCGAAATTGCGCAGATCTTCAAAATCCGTGCGTTTGTGCTCGGCCTGGGCATTGTCGATTTCGCCCTGCCCCAGATTCCCACGACCAGCCCGGGTATACACATCGGTGTTCTGCAGCTCCTGGGGCCACACACCGTCCTCGGGACCTGCAATCGCAGCAATGGCTTCCCCCTCGGCACCTCTCCAGGAGCCAAAGGGATAGCGGCCTTCTGTGTACTCCGGCGTGAAGGCGTCCTCCCCGGCCCCGTAAAGCCAGTTTGCACCGGAGTGATTGAAAATGGTATCCAGGATAACACGAAGCCCTAGCCCGTGGGCTTGATCAACCAGGTCCACCAGATCCTGCCGGGTTCCCAGCCGGGGGTCCACATCCAGAAAATCCTGGATGGCGTACCCATGGTAGGTATTCTGATGTCCCCGCTGCTTGAAGACCGGGCCCAACCAGATGGCAGTGATCCCCAGCTTTTTCAGATAGCCTAATTTGGAGATCACCCCTTTCAGCGTCCCTCCCTGCCAGCGTCCGCCGCCGCTTTGGGTCCACAGGTCCCAGCGCCAGACTGCATCCCCTGCCAGTACTTTTCGGGACTCTTTGAGCTTTGTTCGATCCAGCAGGGGCCGTGTCGCCTCCTTGCCATCACTGAAACGATCCGGCAATAAGAAATAGAGGATTTCCTCCCGCCAATCCGCCGGGGAAGGGTAATAGGATTCACGGCGTGGCAGCTTCACATCTCTGATCCGATCCGGTCTTTTCTCAGCCAATGCTTTCTCTTTGAATACCATGGCGACCTCCCTTTTAAACTTCTGACAGCAGGTTTCTGAATTGATTGCTCACCTGCCGGAACGCTTCAACGACCGCCGGATCAAAATGGGATCCGGATCCTTCCAAAATTGTTTCCACCGCACTTTCGTGAGAGAACGCAGCCTTGTACACCCGGGGACTGATCAGGGCATCATAGACATCCGCCAGAGCCATGAGCCGAGCAGAAAGCGGAATTTCGGGTCCTTTCAGTCCATCTGGATACCCGGACCCATCCCATTTCTCGTGGTGCCTCAAACAGATCTCCATGGCGGTACTCAGGAAGGTCTGACCGCTTCCCAACTGCCTTTGAGCCTGTTTGAGGGCCGTGTATCCCAGTGCCGCGTGGGTCTTCATGATTTCAAACTCTTCCGGGTCAAGCTTGCCGGGCTTCAGGAGAATCCGGTCCGGAATTCCAACCTTTCCAATATCGTGGAGTGGAGCCGAGCGATACAGCTGTTCGATGAAACGATCTGATAATTCCTTCACATAACAGCCCTGATCACGGAGGGTTCTCGCCAGAAGACCGATGGTCAGCTGAGTACGGCGGATATGATCTCCGGTTTCATTGTCCCGGGTCTCTGCCAGGGATCCCAGAGCGATGATGGTCGCATTCTGGATGACTTCCACTTCACGGGTTCTCCGGCTCACCTCCGATTCCAGGTACTCCGCTTTATCACTGAGGAAGTCCCTGCTTTTCTTTAGAAGCAGGTGGGTTTTCACCCGGGCCATTACAATGGGCGGACTGATGGGTTTCATGATATAGTCCACGGCCCCCACTTCAAACCCCCGGGCCTCATCCTCAGTCTCTGTCCGGGCTGTCAGGAAAACCACGGGGATATCCGAAGTCCCCGGGTGCTTCTTCAGTTCCTCACAAACAGCATAGCCATCCATCCCCGGCATCATGATGTCCAAGAGGATCAAGTCCGGTTTTACATCCCCTCCCGCTATTTTCAGGGCCACCAAGCCATTGGGAGCTACCAGTACCCGGTAGCTGTCTTTCAGCAGGCCTCGCATCAGGGTCAGATTGTCGGGGGTATCGTCCACGATCAAAATCGTCTCTTTGTCAATCATGTTCCACCTCCGATGTGCTGCTGAGCAGCTTTTCAATCAGAGCAATGGCTTCATCGAACCGATAGGCTTCCAACTGGATTTTCAGCCGTTTGTAAGCATCGCTTCCCAACCGTCGCTCCAGTGTATTCTGGTTCTCCAGGAATAAATCCAGCGCATCGCCCTCATAATTCTTCAAATGATCATGGATTTTCAGCAGGATCGGTTGCAGTTGTCCGGCTTCATGTCCATCCGACCCGATGGGATCAGCTGGCATCACCAGCTCCTCCAGGGCCGACATGTACTGGCGGAGCATGGCATGCACAGGGCCTGCGGCTTCCACGCCCTCCCCTTCCAAAATCATCTTTTCAGCGGCTTCCACCGTTTGAAACAGCCTGATTGCCCCCAGGTTTCCAGATACACCCTTCAATTGATGGCACAGGGCGGCTAGATCCTCCGGATTTCTGGCTTCAATGATGCTTTCAAGCCGTTCCAAAGTGTCCGGCAGCGACGATTTAAACTGGCTGAGCAGCGAATTGTAAAGTGCCCGTTTGCCCCCGGCCCGCCTCAGCCCCTCTTCCATCCGGAAAAGCCCCTGATAATCCGGATTTTCACCGGGTTTTGATTGCAAATCGGTTCCGGTTTTCTGTCTTTCAAACCACTTCAGCACCGTGCGGTATAACACATCCGGATCAATCGGCTTGCTGATGTGGTCACTCATCCCGGCCTCCAAGGCTCGGGCCCGCTCTTCGTCCAGAGCATGGGCCGTCATGGCAATCACGGGCAGGTCTTTCCATACTTCCCGGAACCGGATTTGTCTGACGGCTTCCAGACCATCCATCACAGGCATCTGGATATCCATCAGAATGATATCCACAGCCTCAGCCCCTTCCTGCTCCAACCAGTCCAAAGCCTCCTGACCATTGGTCACAGCGGTTACAATTGCATGCGCATCGCTCAGAAGCTCTGTGGCGATTTGCTGATTGATGGCATTATCCTCTGCCAGCAGGATGCGGATCCCTGAAAGATCTGGAACGGCAGTGGGGGCCCCCTCCGTGGATAGACGGGGTTGATTTCCGGAGAACAGGGAGGTCACTGTATCCACCAGATTCGACGTGCTGACCGGCTTCATCAGGACCCCTTCGATTCCCACCGTCTCTGCGCCGCTCCGAACCTCTTCATTGCCAAAGGCTGTTACCATGACTACTTTGGGCTGTTTGATCCCAGCCGTCGTTTTTATACGCCGGGTGGCTTCCAGGCCATCCATGCCGTCCATGATCCAGTCCATGAAAACCAGATCATAGGGCTCGCCCCTCTCCGGGGAAAGGACCGCTTCAATTGCCGCTTCTCCGCTGACGACTGCCGTAACCGACATGCCCAGATTCCGCAGCATATCCTGCATGATTTCCAGGGCGCTGGCATTATCATCCACCACCAGCGCGTGGAGTCCCTTCAACCCGATTCGGGGTTCTGAGGTGTTTATCAGCTCCGCTTCTTCCTGATCCAACCAGGCGTAGAAGCCAAACAGGCTGCCTTCCTCCGGCATGCTTTCCACCCAAATCTGTCCGCCCATCATCTCAACCAGCCGCTTGGAAATCGTCAGCCCCAATCCGGTACCGCCGTACCGCCGGGTAGTGGAACCATCAGCCTGGGTAAACGCGCTGAACAGTTTGATCAGTTGATCCTTCGACATGCCGATGCCGGTGTCCTTCACGGTAAATTCCAGCTTTACCTTCTGCCCCTGTCTTTCCATCAACCGGGCCTTCACGATGATTTCGCCGCGCTCGGTGAATTTAACGGCATTGCTGGTCAGATTGGTGAGGATCTGTGCCAGTCTCAACGGATCTCCCACCAGGGATTCCGGAATATTCGGGTCCACATCGAACAGGAATTCAAGCCCCTTCTCACCGGCCTTCTGACTGATGACTCCCGCCACATTCTCCAGCATGCTGTCCATCCTGAACGAAATCCGCTCCAGATCCAGGCGACCGGCTTCAATTTTTGAAAAATCCAGGATATCGTTGATGATCCCCAGCAGAGATACGGAAGCGTTCTGGATTTTGCTGAGATAGTCCCGCTGCTTGAAATCCATAGGGGTGCGGAGCACCAGATGAGTCAGCCCGATGATGGCATTCATGGGGGTTCGGATTTCATGGCTCATGTTGGCCAGGAACATAGACTTGGCCTGTGTGGCTTCTTCTGCCCGATTTCGGGCGATTTCCAACTCTTCGGAACGGGCCACCAACTCCTGGGACTGGTGACGCAGCCGGGCATTGAAATCCTCCAGGGAACTCTTTTGCGCCCTCAGCTCTTCTGCCTGTTCCTCCATTTGATTGGCCTGCGCCTGGGTTCGCTCCAGCAGCAGCTGGGTGTGGTTCATCCGCTCGATCAGCTCCATGATGATGCCTGCCACCTGCATCAGTTCTTCCATCAAAGCTAAGTGAACCCGTTCCAAGGGCTTCATTTTTTCCATTACCAGGACACCATGGACCACCCCGTTAAGATCGATGGGATACAGGGAAATACTGCCCGGATTTACCGGACACAGCCCCGTGGCAATGGGTGTCCAGTCTTCGGGGAAAATTTCCAGCGCAAGGGACCTACATTCTTTGGCACATTGCCCGACCAACCCTTCACCCATCTCATATGAACGATACGCACCATCATCCTTGGAAACACCATACCCCGTCACTGGCTCCAATTGCAGGGTATCATGATCCAACAGATACACGGCGCCCCGAACCATCCCCACCGATTGGCTGAGGGAGATGAGCAGCAGCTCAGAAAATCCGGCAATTGTTGCGGTCTGCTGCAGAGCACTGCTGATTTCATTCACGGACGCCTTCACCCATTGGTTCTCCATGTCTTTAATGGCAGACTGCTGAAGGACACCAACCGAAGTGGCGATCTGTCCGATTTCATTTGACTGGTTCTGATAAGGGATATCTCCGTCCAGATTGCCCTGAGCGATATGGTCGATGCTGTCCCGCAGGGACCGGAGGGGTCTGGTAATCGATCGGGACACCCCATAGCTGGAAATCAGGAGGAGCACCATTGCCAGACCGAAATTGATCGCCACCTCGCGAACCGTTGCCAGTGCAGAAGCCTTCGCTTCCGTGTAAGCACGATTGGCAAACCCCTGCGCCCCTTCGATGGAGACATTCAACTGTGTGATCAGGTTCGTTGCGGCACTTTCAGAACTTACATTTTTCTTCCAGGCATCCTGTTTCTTCCCAGAACCCACCTGCTCCACTGTCCAGTTGATTTCTGCCAGCCAGCTGTCCAGAGCCGTTTGTATGGACTCACTCTGCACACTCTGCGGCGTAATCAGCATGGCGTCATGATTCTTCAGCTGCGTTGGATCCACCAGCGTCGCATTCTGAAAGGATACGTTCGCTTCATTCAAAAGCGTCACCATCTCATTGGTCTTGACAGTCAGCTGCTTGGCCATGGCGGTCCGCTTTTCCGCATTTTCCTCCATGATCAGATCCTTCAGGTCCATTTGGATCTGGTTCACCTGATACCGGGCCTCCAGGAGGTTGTTGGTGGTCACAAAGGATTTCTCATACAAATTCGTGGCAAGGGACGCCTGCTTATATACCCCCCACAAAAAGAAGCCGCACAGATAAAAAACCACCAGTGCAACCACGGTATAAGAAAAAACCATTCTATGAAATATGGTGAGCTTTGAAAAAAACTGTTTAAGTTTCATATGCGCCTCCGCTAATAACATTCCGTATCATTGATACACCTAATTATGACAGACGAAACTTAAAAAAGAGTGAAGGTCCGGTGAAGAAATAAGAATCACATCAAAACAACGAACATTAATCATATATATTGACATTTCATTCGCATTCATTTACCCTGAGGATACAACCTACGAACCAAACGATCACATAACTGGCGGAAGTGGAACAAACCACACGGAGTGTGATCGAACCAATGCCGACCGCCTGGGCGCAGACCCAGGCGGTTTTTCATTTTTTGCTGAATCGCTCGAGGTCTGATTCACAACCGGGAGGATGACGTTATGAATGAAGCATGGAAGGATTTTAAAACCGGAGCTTGGGCGCAGCGGATTGATGTGCGGTCCTTTATCCAGAAAAATTATACCCCCTACGAAGGGGGACCGGAATTCCTGACCGGTGCCTCCGAGAAAACCCGCAAGGTCTGGAATCACTGTATGAAACTGCAGGCAGAAGAGCTGGAAAAGGGGATTCTGGATATCGACCTCCAGCGGATCTCCGGTATCACCAGCTTCCCGCCAGGCTATATCGACCGGGATAACGAGGTGATCGTAGGCCTTCAGACAGACAGTCCCCTGAAACGGATCCTGAATCCTTTTGGCGGCCTGGGCATGGTGAAATCCGCCTGCACAGCCTATGGCTACGAAATGCCAGGCTTTGTGGAAGAAATCTTCACGTACCGCAAAACCCACAATCAGGCGGTTTTCAGCGCCTATACCGACAGCATGCGCAGGGCCCGCAGTGCGGGGCTGCTGACGGGGCTTCCGGATGCCTACGGCCGGGGCCGCATCATCGGTGACTACCGCCGGGTTGCACTGTACGGCATTGACAGGCTGATTGAAGATAAGAAACGGGACACCTCGCACTATACCCATCCCATGACCGGAGCCCTGGCCTTGGAGCGGGAGGAGATCAGTGATCAGATTAAAGCCCTGGAGGATATGCGCACCCTGGCAGCCAGCTATGGCCACGACATTTCCGGCCCCGCCCGAACCGCCCTGGAAGCGGTGCAGGCCGTGTATTTCGCGTACCTTTCCGGCGTTCGGGAAAACAACGGAGCTGCCATGAGTCTGGGCCGCGTCTGCACCTTCCTGGACATCTATCTGGAGCGGGACATCCACGGGGGGCTGCTGGATGAAGCACAGGCCCAGGAATTGATTGATCAGCTGGTAATCAAGCTGCGGCTCGTGCGGCATCTCCGTACTCCGGAATACAATCAGCTCTTCGCCGGGGACCCCAATTGGATCACGGAAGCGCTGGGGGGGCTCGGCTCCGATGGCCGGACCCTGGTGACACGGACCACCTTCCGGTTCCTGCATACCCTTGATACCCTGGGCCCCGGCCCGGAACCCAATATGACCGTGCTGTGGTCCCCCCGGCTGCCGGAGCCCTTTAAAAGCTACTGCACCCACCTCTCCATTACCACGGACTCCCTGCAATATGAGAGCGATGAGCTGATGCGGCCGGTGTATGGGGATGATTACGCCATTGCCTGCTGTGTGTCCGCCATGACGCTGGGGCGACAGATGCAGTTCTTCGGAGCCCGGTGCAATCTGGCAAAAGCCTTGCTTTACGCCCTCAACGGCGGCGTGGATGAAAAGAATGGCGTGCAGGTCATCAAGGGCATACTGCACCTCACTGATTCCGTGCTGGATTTTGATACCGTCTGGACCCGGTTCTGCAAGGTGATTGAAAAGGTGGCTACCCTGTATGTGGATACCCTGAACATCATTCACACAATGCATGACCGCTATGCCTATGAAGCCAGCTTGATGGCTCTCCACGATACTCAGGTGGAACGGCTGATGGCCTTTGGTGTGGCTGGCCTTTCCATCGTGGCCGACTCCCTGAGTGCCATCCGCTACGCCCGGGTGACGCCGATCCGGGAAAACGGCATCACGGTGGGTTTTGAAACCCTGGGGGATTTTCCCCGCTACGGCAACGATGATGATCGGGCTGATGATCTGGCCGTGGCCGTGCTGGAAAAATTCAGCCATGAGCTGAAGAAGAATCCCGCCTATCGGGAAGCACGGCACACCCTTTCCGCCCTGACCATCACCTCCAACCTGGTGTATGGAAAAAAGACCGGAGCCACTCCGGATGGACGCCCCGCCGGTGAGGCCTTCGCCCCAGGTGCCAATCCCATGCACGGCCGGGAGCTTCAGGGGGCCCTGGCTTCCCTCAACTCCGTTGCCAAGCTGCCCTACCGTGAAATCTGCGAGGATGGGATCTCCAACACCTTTTCCATCGTGCCCCAGGCTCTGGGGAAAGAACACCACCAGCGGGTAAATAACCTCACCGCCATCCTGGACGGCTACTTTGATCAGGGAGGCCACCACCTGAATGTCAATGTGCTGAATCGGGAATTGCTTGAGGAGGCCATGGCGCATCCCGAGCGGTATCCGAACCTCACCATCCGTGTTTCAGGCTATGCGGTGCATTTCAACCGCCTTACCCGGGTTCAGCAGCAAGAAGTGCTGAAACGCACGTTCCACAGCACGATGTAGGCATCCGCAATGAACGGGCGCATCCATTCCATTGAAACCCTGGGACTCCATGAAGGGCCCGGCATCCGCTTCACCGTGTTCCTGCAGGGTTGCCCCCTGCGCTGTATCTACTGCCATAACCCGGATACATGGAATCCATCGGAAGGGATGGAGATGTCTCCGGAGGCCCTGCTGAAACAGGCCCTCCGCTACAAGACCTACTTCTCCCGCTCCGGCGGCGGCATCACCTGCACCGGCGGGGAACCGCTGCTGCAGTCCGCCTTCCTGACAGAATTCTTCGGGCTCTGCAAAGCGGCAGGCCTTCATACCACATTGGACACCAGCGGTGCCGGGATCGGTGCCTATGAGGAATTGCTTCAAGTCACCGATCTGGTCCTACTGGATTTGAAGGCCCCGGAGGCGCAAGGGTTCCACCGGATCACCGGTGCCAATTACAGCCAGGTAACTGAATTTCACGAAGCCCTGCGCAGCAGTGCCTCCCGTATCTGGATCCGCCATGTGGTGGTGCCGGGCCTCAACGACACACCGACCCATCTGGAGAGCATCCGCCGGGCAGCAGGAAGATTTCCGCGGGTCGACCGGCTGGAACTGTTGCCCTACCATGCCTTAGGGCTCGAGAAATACCGGGCCCTGGGAATCCCCTATCCGCTGGAGACCCCCTCCCTTGTGGTATAATATCAGTATCAATCCCCAGAAGGAGGGTCCGCCATGTACGTGACCACCGTGTCGATTCATATCAAAGAAGAATACCTGGCTGATTTCATTGACGCCAGCCTGGAAAATCACCGCTGCTCCGTTCAGGAGCCTGGAAATCTGCGGTTCGACATCCTTCAAACCGTTGATGACCCTGCCCGGTTCACGTTCTATGAAGCCTATGAAACCCCGCAGCAGGCCACTGCTCATAAGGATACACCCCACTATCTGAAATGGCGGGATACCGTTGCAAACTGGATGGCATCTCCCAGAACCGGCACAGCACATCGCGCCTTAGCCCCCTTGGAGAAAAGCAAATGGTGATAAAACCCTTCCGACATCTTCGCATGCCCCAATTGATCTTTGGCCCGGACACGCTGATGAATCTGCCCAAGCTGCCCCTGGTCCGTCAGGCACAGGCCATCCTGTTGGTTACAGGCAGTGCCTCCTTTTGCGGTTCAGAAAAATACGCCCGGCTGAAAGTGGCCCTGAGCGACAGCCACCGGACGGTTCATGAAGCGGCGGTTTCCGGAGAACCCTCCCCGGAACAGATCGACGCCCTTTGTGTTAAATTCAGGGACCAGTATATCGGCGCAATCATTGCCATCGGCGGCGGAAGTGCCCTGGATACCGGCAAGGCCCTGTCCGCCATGCTGCCCGTCAAGGATACGGTCACCCGTTACCTGGAAGGGGTCGGCACAGATACCCATCCAGGCTACAAGATTCCCTTCATCGCCATCCCCACCACCGCCGGCACCGGCAGCGAATCCACTGCCAATGCCGTACTCAGCCAAGTGGGCCCCCGGGGATACAAACGCTCCCTGCGCCATGAAAATTTCGTGCCGGACATCGCGATTCTAGACCCCACCCTGGCACTGACATGCCCCCCAGCCATAACGGCCGCTGCGGGTCTCGATGCACTGACGCAGCTTATGGAAGGGTATGTTTCCACCAAGGCGACACCGCTGACAGATGCCCTTGCCCTGGACGGCATCCGTGCCATCGGCGGCAGTCTGCTTCCTGCCTGCACCCTTCAAGGGGACGATGTTGGCCACCGAGGCAACCTGGCTTATGGCGCGTATCTTTCCGGCATTGTTCTGGCTAACGCCGGTCTGGGACTGGTCCATGGCTTCGCCTCCCCCATAGGGGGTCTTTACGGCATCCCCCATGGCATGGTCTGCGGCACCCTTCAGGGCGAAGTCCTCCGTGTAAATCTGAAGCTGCTGAAGGCTGCAGGTTCTGCCGGGGAACTGGCTTTGAACAAATATGCCCTGATCAGCGCCATTCTGACAGGCTGCAACCCGCAAGATACTGATAACGCCTGTACCCTCCTGCTGGAGCGTATCACCAGTTGGATCGAGATCCTGCAAATCCCCACCCTTGGTGCCTATGGCGTCATGGATACCGATCTGGACGCCATCGTGGTTCAGACCGATGCAAAGAACAACCCGGTTGATGTCAGCAAAGAGCTGATGCGGGAGATTCTGGTGAATCGGCTTTAATGATTGGATACTTCTACAAAACACAACGCAAACGTTTGCGTCCCTCCGTTGGTATATGGTAAAGTGGATTAAAATCAGCTTATCCAACAGGAGGTTTACTCAATGTCTTATGATCCCACCTGCTTCTACTGCGCCAAGGATTCACGTCTCAGTGATCTCATGATCCCGATTGCTCCCCTTCAGGTATCCACCCTGTACCTTTTTAAAGAACAGACGTATCAAGGGCGGTGCATCGTGGCTCTGAACGATCATGTCAAGGAGCTGTTCCTGCTGGACAGCGACAGTCAGAAACTGTTCACCGAGGATCTGGCGAAGGCTGCCAAGGCGCTTAATGACACCTTCGCCCCGGATAAGATCAACTACGCCGCCTATGGTGACAAGGTGACCCATCTGCACTTCCACCTGGTTCCCAAATACGAAAACGGCCCTCAGTGGGGGCAGGTATTCGACATGATGCCGGCTGAAAAGATCCTTTTGGCGGATTCCGAATACCAGATTCTGATAGAGAGAATCAAAGGCAGGCTTTAATAAAAAATCCGTCCCCTTGATCTTGCCGCATAAGGGACGGATTTTTTTTTTCAACTTATGTTCCTCACCGACATCATCAATGAGTGATTATGCTAGGAAAAACAAATTTTATGCGTAAATCGTGGTATATTAGATTTTGCTTGGATGGATTTTCATCGGGTTTCAAATTTTTTACGTGTAATCGCGAGCAGTTCACCTCAATGAGGGGTATCAATGGAACAATACATCCCCATCCTAAATATATGCTCTGATTCGGCTGGCGACCCCAGTCTGTTCGAAGGGCTCTCCGAATATCTATAGTAAGACCTGAGGTGGACTATGATTTTATTCAACAATCTGGAACGCAGGGTGCGCCTGGCTAAAACCGATACACAGGAAGCGGACCGGTTGATTCGTGAATATCAGCCCTTTGTGATGAAGACCGTCAAGGATCATATCGGTCACTATGTGGCTCAGGAGAACAGCGATGAATTTTCGGTGGGCATCACGGCTTTTCACGAAGCCATTCAAGCCTATCAGCCCGATAAGGGGAAATTCCTCTCCTTTTCGTCCCGGATCATCCGTCTGCGGCTCATCGACCTTTATCGCAGCCAGCATCGGAATAAGCCGGAAATTTCCTTAGAAGCCTCACAGGAAAACAGCGGCCATGAGCTTACGGAAGCCAAGGCTCTCCATGATTTTGATATTCAAAACGAAAATCAGCAGCGGCGATACGAAATCCTGGCCCTGACCGAAGAGCTGAGCCACTGGGATATCAGTTTCACACAATTAGCCGACCACTCACCCAAGCAGGCAAATCTCCGCAGCCTTTATCAGGAGGTCGCTCAGACAATTGCCCGGAACGACGCCCTCCGCAGCCGTTTGATGGAAACGAAGCGGCTTCCCATGAAAGAACTGGAGGACCTCTGCAATATCGACAGGAAACGGCTGGATCGCGGCCGCATCTATATCATCACCTGTGTCATTGTCCTATGCGGCGACTATCAATTCATACAAGACTATCTGGAATGGAAGTGATCCTATGCGCGGCCTGGTAATGGAAGTAAAAGAAAAATCCTTGGTGGTGCTCACCTCCGAGGGGAAATATATCCACGTCAAGAATACCGGCACTGCCGCCATCGGTGATTTTGTGCCCTGCGACACCCCTTCTATCCAGATTAACCGGTTCCCGCAACGCGTTCTGGCAATGGCGGCCTCCCTGCTGCTGATCTGTTCGGCAGGACTTGGAACCTATGGCTACAGCCAACCCTTCGGTGTTGTGAATATCGATATCAATCCCAGTATGGCACTGACCTATAACTGGTTTCAACGGGTCATCGCCGTAGAAGCCCTGAACAGCGATGCCGAGAAGCTCCTGCCTGAACTGGAGTCCCTTAAGAACCAGCCGGTAGCTGAAGCCGTTGAGGCAGCCGTTGAGGCAGCATCAAAAGCCGGCTATCTGAAACCCGAGCTTGCCAATGTGGTGTTCGTCTCGGTCTCTGACCGAAACAATAACGGACGGTCCACTGCCCTGGTCAATGCCATTGATAAGGACTTATCCGAGCTGTCTAAGGAAACTGAAACGGTCGTCATGTCCGGTACCGCTAAAACGTATGAGCATGCCCTGAAAAACCATAACTCCCCCGTGAAAGAACTGGTGGAATCCAGTCTGGAAAGCAAACCGGAATCCGCGCCTTTGACACATGCAGACAAACCGCTGAAAGAAATCTTGAAGGAACAAAAGGAAAAACGGGATGAAGTGACCAAGCGTCATCCCCCTGAAAGCGACAAGCCTAACGCCCCCTTGGAGGATCAGGATAACGGATCCGGCAAAGAGAACGGCAAACCCTCCAAGCAGATGGATAAACAGATTGAAAAGGATTCAGAAAAACCTGATGTAAAAAAGAATGACCCTGGAAAAAACAAATTCCAAAAGCATGAATCTCCGCAAAATGAATTCAAGAAAAAAGATTCGCCCGACAATGAACAGTAAGAAACCAACACCTTCCTTAATTTTAAAGAGCCTCCCGGCGTTTTACACACTGGGAGGCTCTTGATCATGGGTTCAAGCTATTCAGATATCCAGTTTCCATCACTGCCAGAAGTTCATCCAAGGGATGGCGCTGAGATCTGGCGCAAGCGTGGGCCGGGGCGCTGCACACAAAACAGCTTCGGGCTTCAAACCCCAGCGCCGTCCGGCTTAAGCTTTCCCCCGCCGGGTTATAAACGTCCAAATCAACGAAACGCCCCAGGGGATGCTCCTGCTCAATGGCAATTGCCAGCTCCTTCAGGATCGCAGGCGGCAGATTGACGATTCGGAGCATCACCGGCCCTTCGGCGGAAACCAGCATCCTTTCCACCACAATGTGCCCGCTCAGCTGCTTGATCAGCTCACTTTCAAGCGCTTCAAAGATACCATGGGCCACCGGAGTATCCTTCTTTTCCCCCGGGGTATTGACCCGGTGGGTCAGCAGGGCCTTCCCATGGGTTTTCAAGAGCGCTTCCTGCAGATTCACCCGTTCTTCCCGGGCTTCAAGGATCTCATGGCTCATCATCGGTCAGTGGGGCGTATCACTGTTTCTAATCCGCTCCACAGCCTCCCTTCCTTCGGGGGTTTCAAAGATGTATTGCCAGGTGGATACCGGAACCAGTGCCCTGATGGCATCCTCTTGATTCTCCCGGATCAGCTGCCGTACGCGGGAAGCGCTGATGGCAGCTCCATCACGGGAAATCCGCGGAATCTCGATAAGGGTCAGCCCTGCATCCCCCAACACCCGTTTCAGGGTGTTGTTGTAGCTGAGGGTCACATCACAGTAGGGTTCCTCCCCGACGAAGCGGGTAGTAATGCCGAATATTTTGCTGAACCAAGTGCAGAAAATTCCCGCATCCATCTCCATGTAGGCCGCAGTCCGTTCATCCGCCTGCCTCAGAAAGTAGGAGGGGAAAGTGGTGCTGGAGATGATGTATTCCGTTCCGGGCAACACCGTTACAGTGGGGAGGTGGGCGGTGCCCCGGCGGACCATTTCCATTCGGTCTGCAAAGGAGAACACCGAGCGGTTCTCTTCCACTACGAACAGGAGCACTTCCCTGCCGGTTGCCGCTGCCTCTTCCACCAGATGCAGGTGCCCCAGGGTGAAGGGGTTGCAGTTCATCACCAGCGCGACCCGGTCCGAACCTTCTCCCAAGCCCGCCTCACGCTTCAGCTTTTTAAGCCCCTGCTCGATGGAGACTATTCCGCCCTCCAGCAGAGCGGCATGCTCCCCTTTGTGCAGCATCTTGAAATTAAGGTTCATGAAGAGACAGGTATTATGAGGCTGCGTGAAAACAAAATAATGGTAATACCCCTCGTCGAAGAGCCGGTCGATGAGCACCTTCACCAGCTCCGCCGACAGCCCTTCTCCCCGATGCTCCGGACTGACTGCCAGGCATTTGATGACACGGCCAGACTTGGAGCAGGTGCCGATCAGGGCGCCCCTGCTCCGTACCGCCACGGTGAAATCCACATCGCCGTCCAGAGTCAGTCCCGCTTGAAGCAGGAAGGCGTTGATTTCATCGCGCTGCTGCTTGTTATTCAGATTGATGGGATTCAACGTGATGCTGTCCATAAGGGCCCCCGGGTTTCTCATCTGATAGGAATTACTTTATTAGGCTGTCTTTGCGAGCGTAGCGCGGCAATCTCTCCCTTGATTCTCTTACATAATCCATGCATGTCAAAGAAAATCTCAAGGGAGAGTTTGCCACGTCACTGCGTTCCTCGCAAAGACAATAAATAGTTGATTATTCAAAAATACAGATTAAACCTTCCGAACCACATCGATGACCGTTCCGTCCCGGTACTGGACCACCGCCACAATTTCTTCCCCCAAAGGCACTTCCTTCGGGGTCCCTGTCATGCTTTCCGCCAGCGCCAGCAAGGCTTCCATGGTCATGACCGGCAGGCCCGCCTGGGTGAGGTTTTCAATCAGATCCGTCCGCTTGGGATTCACGGCGATGCCCCGTTCGGTAACCAGCACATCCACGGTTTCACCGGGGGTGGTCACCGTCATGACCCGGCGCTTGATGATGGGCAGCCGTGCCTTCACGAGATTGGTCACGATGATGGTGAGCTTGGAGCCCGCCGCGGTATCGCTGTGGCCCCCGGAGCCGCCGATGATGACGCCATCCGAGCCCGTGGTGACATTCACATTGAAATCCAGATCGATCTCCGCAGCCCCCAAAATCATCACATCCAGGTTATTGACCATGGCTCCCTTATTGTGGGGATTGGCGTACATGGAGGCATCCATAGCCATATGCTTCGGATTATCCCGATACGATTCTACAGCCCGGAGATCGAAGCACTGAACATCCAGAATCGCCTTGAAAAGTCCTTCCTCCAGCATGTCCACGATATACCCGGTGACCCCGCCAGCTGCAAAGCTGCCGACGATGCCCGCCGCTTTCATCATATCTTTCAGCTCCGTAGCCACTGCCAGGGAGGTTCCTCCGGCACCGGTCTGGAACGAAATGCCGTCTTTGAGAAGACCGGAGGCTTGGATCACCCTGGCGGTATTCCGGGCAATCTTAAGGCCCACGGGATCCCGGGTGATTTGGGTGGTTCCGGATACGATTCCGGCAGGATCGCCAATGGATGGCACCACAACCACGTAATCCACATTCTGCTGCGGTATTTCAACCGGTGCAGCCGGATAATCCACCAGATTGTCTGTGATGACCACCACCGTATCAGCATACTGGGCATCCGCTACCGCATACCCCAAGGCACCGCAGGCCGATTTCCCGTGGACGCCGTTGCAGTTCCCGTAGGAGTCTGCCGAAGGGGCCGCAATAAAGGCGATATGGACCGGCATTTCACCGGATTCGATGGCCCGGGGTCTGCCCCCATGGGTCATCATGATGGCGGGCTTTTGCAGTACCCCCTGGGAGATGGCCTTGGCCACCGGCCCGGACATATAGTTGGTCCAGATTCCCGTGACTACCCCGGATTTCATCAGGTCCACCAAGGGGGCATGGGTGGGGAAAATAGAGCTGACAGCCAGGGTGATATCCTTAATGCCCCGCTTTGCCACCGCTTCCATCACCTTGTTGAGAACCCCGTCTCCATTGCGGAGATGGTGATGGAAGGACAGGGTCATCCCATCCTTGATTCCGGCGGCATCCAGTGCTGCCTCAATACTTTCCAGCCGTTTGGATTCCCCAGGCTTCACGGATTTCACCATCACGGCCTTCCGCTGAGCAGCGCCCGTATTGGCAAAGGCGCCGCCATAGGGCTTTACAGCGCCGAATCCTTCAATATATTCAGGCAGTTCCCTGCCGACTGCGTTCTTCATCGTATGCCTCCCAACAGTCCCAGCACCTTCGCCAGCTCAACGGTCTGCTGAGCGCGGTTGATGATGGGCGCATCTACCATCTTGCCATCCAGGGAAAACACGCCCTTCCCTTCCTTCTCGGCGGTTTCCATGGCTTCTAGCACCCGGATGGCATGCTGGATTTCAGTGGTTTCCGGAGCGAAGGCGCCGTGGATGGTGTCCACCTGCCGGGGGTTGATGGCGGCTTTGCCGGTGAAGCCCAGGTTCCGGGCCTTCAGGGTATCTGCCCGGAGACCTGTGAAATTGTCCACATCCGTAAAAGGGGTATCAATGGCGTCCACCCCCAGGGCCTTGCAGGCAATGGCTACCTTGTTCCGGGCATAGAGGATCTCCTCCCCCTCCAAGGTCCGCCGCACCCCCATATCTGCGGTGTAATCCTCACCGCCGAACAGGATTCCCACGGTTCTGGCTGAAACCTGGATGATATCATACACCTTTTCAACACCGTAGGCGCTTTCAATCAGGGGAATCAGCTTGATGGTGCCCACTGGAATCCCGGCTTTCCGTTCCAGGCGGTCCAAGGTTTCGGAAGCCAGACGGATCTGGGCTTCATCGGCTTTGGGGACCAAGATTACATGAGGCTTTGCCTTTGCCATGGCTTCAAGATCCTTGGGGCCGTAGGAGGTAGTCAGGGGGTTGATCCGCACGACGATTTCTGCCGTGCCGAAATCCACGTTTTCAATGGCCTTTCCCACCAGAATCCGGGCGCTGTCCTTTTCGGACAGGCTGACCGCATCCTCCAAATCCAGAATGATGGAATCTGCACCGAGGACACCGGCATTCTGAAGCATTCCCGGGTTGTTCCCCGGGATGAACAGCATGGTTCTTCTTAGGGCGCCCATCAGACCACCTCTTCTTCTGTGGCCCGTTTCACAGCCGTTTCAATCCGGGCTGCGATGGTGTAATCCAGAGCCCCTTTATCCTGGGCCTTGATGCGCACATCGGTGACGCCTAAGGTGTTCAATGTCTTAAATATAGTCTCCCGGATCTGATCCCCGAACTGCTTCATGACGATGCTCTCCAGCTCCAGCTCGATGCCGGGCCGTTCCGCAGGCATGACCATGACCAGGATATCGTTGGATTCCAGGGTGCCTGCCTTTGCTACCTTGGTTATGTTCATGCCTTCTCACCTGCATTCTTCCCGGCCTGCTCAAGGTATGCCGCCTGGCCGATTTCGTAGTAGTTGTTGCCCTGGCTGTCGATGGCCACGATCACGGGGAGGTCTTCCACTTCCAGTTTACGGACCGCCTCAGCGCCCAGTTCCTCGTAGGCGATGATTTCAACACTGCGGACACACTGGGCCATCACAGCGGCAGCACCGCCGATGGCGGCAAAATAGACCGCGTGATTTTTCTTGATGGAATCGATGACTGCCGGTGTCCGGGCGCCCTTGCCGATCATGCCCCGAAGGCCCAGATCCAGCAGGGTTGGCGTGTAGGCGTCCATCCGGCCGCTAGTGGTGGGTCCGGCAGAGCCGATGACGTTGCCGGGCTTGGCCGGTGTGGGACCCACATAATAGATGATGGCATCCTGAATATCAAAGGGCAGGGAGCCCCCGGCGGCCAACAGCTCCGTCATCTTCTTATGGGCAGCATCCCGGGCGGTATAGACCGTGCCTGAGATCAGGACCACATCTCCGGCCTTCAGTGATTTGGCTTTCTCAGCCGTTAAGGGTGTATTCACACGGATTTCCATGCTCTGGCCTCCTTACAGCTCTATTTCCGCATGCCGGGCGGCATGGCAGTTGATGTTCACAGCCACAGGCAAGCCTGCGATATGGGTGGGATAGGTTTCAATATGGACAGCCAAAGCCGTGGTCTTGCCGCCGAAGCCCTGGGGACCGACCCCCATGGCGTTGACCTTTTCCAGCAGAGCCGCTTCCAGCTCCTGATAATACGGATCCCCATGCTTGGAATCCAGGGACCGCATCAGGGCTTTCTTCGCCAGCCCCGCCACCTTGTCGAAGGTGCCGCCGATACCGATGCCCAGGATGATGGGGGGGCATGGATTGGACCCCGCCAGCTTCACGGTTTCCAGCACAAAATCAATGACGCCATCTAATCCCTCAGAAGGTTTCAGCATCTTCAGGCGGCTCATGTTCTCGGAACCGAAGCCCTTGGGAGCGATGGTTATTTTCAGATGCTCACCGGTAACCACCGCATAGGCGATGGAGGCCGGGGTGTTGTCCCCAGTATTCACCCGGTTCAGGGGATCCTTCACCACGGATTTCCGTAAAAAGCCTTCGGCGTAGCCCTGACGGACCCCCTCATGGATAGCTTCGTCCAGGGAACCGCCCACTACATGGACATCCTGCCCCAGCTCGACGGACACATACACCATCCCGGTGTCCTGACAGATGGGCAGCACCCCTTGGGAAGCAATGGTGAAATTCTCGATGATCCGGTCCAGGATGATCCCGGCGGATTGAAAGGGCTCCGCAGCCCGCATGTCCTTGATCCGCCGTTTCACATCCTCCGGCAGCTGATAATTGGTTTCAATGCACATGGCTTTCACGGCACTGATAATTGCATCCACATGAATGGTTTTCATCCTGCACCTCGCTTTATTATTAACATGGTAATTCATTGCACTCTTGACTGTCTTTGCGAGCGTAGCGCGGCAATCTCTCCCTTTGAAAAAATCATTCTCATTAAAATCACAAGTAATAAGGGAGAGATTGCCGCGTCTCTGCGTTCCTCGCAAAGACAGTCAAAAAAATTGACGGGTAACGGCGTTCATCACAATGAACAACGAACATCATAAGTCCATTATAAACCAAAGAAGCCGTGGGCGAACCAGGCTTCTTTGGCATTCAAGGGATTACTTGCGTCGGTTGGCCAGAGCAATGACCCGATTCATTTCATTATTGACAATCATGTAGCCTTCATCAACGCCCATGCCTGGTTTTGCCAGTACTTGAGCCGCACCGCAGGCCATGGCGATCTGGGTGGTGACTTCGGCTGAACGGTTGGTTTCGTTACAGGTACCGCCGCTGTAAGCGCCGATCCCCCGCTCCTTGCAGTAAAGGATGGCGTCAATGATGTTGTTCACGCCGCCGAGGTCCGGTGTTTTGATCTGGAGCATGTGACCGGCCTTGTTATCAGCGAAATAGGCCACATCTTCAAACGTGTTGCACCATTCGTCTGCCACGATTTCTACCGCAACACCCTTGGCATCCAGAATGCTTCGGATTTCTTTCAGGGCCAGCATCTGCTTTTCCCGATCGTCCACATCCATGGGACCCTCGATGCGGAGCTGGAAGGGCTTCGCTGCTTCAACCAGGGTTTCGATGTACGCCGCTTGAGCCGGAATATCATTGTTGAAGGCCAGGCCGATGGTGCCGTAAACATCGATATGGAAAATCGGGCTGTAATCTTTGCTCGTACGGAGCTTGATCACGCGGTCCCGAAGCCAGCCAACGTACTCCAGAAGGATTTCGCCCTTCTTGCCCAGCTTGGTTTCCACGTGGTTGATCAAGGCGTGGGGCATCACATCGATGCCTTTGATGATCATTTTGTCTACGTTATTATAACGGTCATCGCCGGATTGTGCGAAAATGGGGACTCTGGTGATTTTAACGCCGGTCTTGTATTCGTCGACCACCACTTCTGCCATGGTGATTTTTCTAGATTTTGCAACCGCATCAAGAAGGGCCTGCGTAACGCCATAACGGATGGCCGTATGCATTTTCTTGCCATTGATTTGCAGATGATCGAACTCTTCTGCCAAAGCTTTGAAAGTGGTGATTTCCCGACCGATCAGCTTGGGAGCAATCTCTTTTTCGATCACGGGGATGAAATCCGCGGCGATGAACAGCGGGTCCCGGCCGCCTGCACCGGAGTACTGAACAGCAGCACAATCCCCATGGGCCACTTGGCCGTCTTCCAGGATCAGCATCACGGAGATGGATTCTCCGGCAAGCCGGATGGCGCTGAAACCATCGGTCACAGCAGCCCCTTCATATGTGAAACCATCCAGGGTGGCGCCTTTCTTGATAGCCTTCTGATCGTCAAAGTAAAAACCGGTTCTGCCTGGTGAACAAAGCACGTCTATGATTTTCATGGGAATTCTCCTTTGGGGGTTTGAGTTTTTTCCTATTCCGTTTTATACATATACTGCTTCATGTTCTTCACCGCATCCGGCTCTACTACCGGACGACCGATGAGATTGCCGCGGCTGACAGCGTAGACGTCGTCGATGGTCATCTTGAAGCTGACCTGACGGTTTTCGTACATGCCCCGCTCTTCCAGCTTGTTGCGGTTGAAATCCTTGATGTCCTGAGCCAGGGGCACGTTTCCGAAATCCAGGTAACGGATGGCACCGTGGTTGTCCCGGGCAGGCATCATCTTGCCGGCGTTATGAATGGAAGGTGCGAAGGGGATATCCAGGACACCGGCTGCGAAGGCCCGAACCGTCCCTGTTGCCAAATCACCGTGGCCCAGTTCGAACACCTTATCCAGAATGCACTGGGTCTCCGCTTTGATCATGCGGCTCTCGTTAATCTGCTCGACGCTGAGGGGCATGTTCTGCTCTTTGAGCAGGTTCAGCACCATTTTGGTGGTCTTGATGCCCTGGGCATTGGCTTCCTTGGTAGGGATCCCGTAGGCTTCGTGGGGGGTTTTAACGATAACCTTGGTGGCACCGGCCAGGGACGCCGCAATGGCACCCATGGAGATGACGCCGAAGGCTTGGGATTCATCCTGTGGGAAACCGCCCATCCATTGGTGGAAGACCGTGGTGAGGAACACATCGTAGCCGTAGGCTTTGAGATACTCGTTGCACTGGATTTCCAGGGCGCGGATGGCCGCAACGTCCTGCACCAGGTTGCCGCACTGGCCGTAGCCCACGGTGATGTTCTTAACCCCCTGCTCAGCCGCCATCAGTGCTTCGATGATCGCCACCGCATTGGACATGCTGGGGGGGACCAGGGTGCCTGTCAGGGGGCCGAAGGGCTCCCGGTTCAGGGAAACGCCGGCATCCTCGTACACGCCCACCAAGCGGTCGCAGTACTGCCAGTCCCGGATGGTCTTTTCAAGGCTTACCTTCTTGGCGTATGGGATGTTATAGGAGATACCGCCGCCCTCGTTGGAGGTCCAGCCGGCAGCGTGGATGATTTCGGAAAGCAGTCGGGCATCCGGTGTGCCGTGTCGGGCCTGAAGGGGCAGGTTCACCGCTTCGAAGACTTTTTTACAGCCGTGAACGCCGTGGTTGACCCCGGGGAAACCGTTCAGGAGGGACCGGCCCGCCTGCTGGCTTTCTCGGATGGCTTTTTCACATTCGTTGTATTTGTTCTGACGGGTGTAGCTGTCGATGGTGCTGGGCAGCAGATCCGCGCCCCCCACATCCTGCAGGAAGGTGAGCAGTTCAATATGTTCATCGATGAGGGCAACGCCGGCACGGGGCTGAGCCAGGGTGATGCCGTTCTCTTTGGCGTGACGCAGCTTTGCGGGAAAGCTCTTATGGGCCGGGATCTTCTTCTGATAGGCAATGGCTTCCTTCAGATCGATACCCTTGCCTGTGGGCCACTGTTGAAGCACCTCTTCACGGATCTTATAAAACTCATCTTCGCTCATTTTTACATTTTTAAGTTCCATTTTCATACTCCTTATCGATCACAATCGATGATGGTTTTTTTCATGATGCGGAGCGCTTTATCGGGATAATCCTGAGCCAGAAGGCCCATGGCAGATAAGATGTATTGCTGATCCAGCATCACCCGGGGGTTCTGCGGTTTAAGGAAAACAGGGTTTTCTTCATCAAAGAGGCCGGCCTTCAGAATCTGTGCCGCATCCTCACTCTCCACCAGGACACCGCCGGTTCCGATCAGGCAGTTCACCTGGGTCAGATCCTTGCCGGTCTGGGCAAACAGCACGCCCATGGGGGTGTAGAGGGTTTCAATGATCCCCACATGCCGTTCCAGGGACATTTCCACCGCCACCTTGGCCAGGGCTTCATCAAAGGCCACTTCCTCAGCGGATTCCGGCAGCAGGTCCACATGGGTGGACAGGTACCGACAGCCTTCTTCTATATTCACATCGTCCTGATGCAGATATTTGCGGATTTTTCGGGTGCCGCTGGCTTCCCACAGGGAGAGAGCGGAGTACCGCATGCCCAGATCCCCTTCAACGGTTCGCTTGGCGAAGGGTTCCTCCAAGCCTTTCAGGGTGATCCCCGGTTTTGTGGGCTCCCCATGGGCTATGGAGTGAACATCCGTTGTGGCACCGCCAATATCCACCACGATCAGGTCTCCGATGCCGTCTTCCAGGTCCGTGCCTGCGCTCAGCAGTTCAGCGGCCTTCAGGACAGCAGCCGGAGTCGGCATCAGGATGCCGTTTATCATATCCTGGGCCACATGCATGCCCTTGGCATCGGTGATCCGTTCCATGAAGATCTCACGGATTTTCTCCCGGGCCGGTTCAACATGAAGCACATTGAGGCGGGGCATCACATTCTCGGTTTCCCGGTAGAATATCCCCTTTTCAGTGAAAATGTCCTCCACTGCGTCCAGAGCGGTTTTGTTCCCTGCCACCACCACGGGGATGGTGACCCCGTAATCCGCCAGCATCCCGGCGTTGTGGATGATGCAGTCCTTATTGCCGCCGTCGGTGCCCCCTGCCAGCAGAATCATATCCGGCAGCAGCTTTTCCATTTCGGCAATATCCCGGCGGGTGATCTCATGATCCAGCACCTTCAGGACCCGGGCCCCGGCTCCAAGAGCCGCCCGCTTGGCTGCTTCAGCTGTCAGCTCCGGTACCAGACCGATGGCGATCATTTTCAGACCCCCGGCGGCTGAGGAACAGGCCAGCTTTTTCAAATAATTGATTTCCATTCCCTGAAGGGATTCATTGAGCTTGGCCAGGGCTTTTTCATAGCCCTCCATGATATCCGTTTCCACCGTGGTGCGATCCTTGGCGGTTCCCAGTATCCTTTCATTCTCAATATCCACTGCAGTCAGTTTCGTATAGGTACTGCCAAAATCAATCAGCAGGTAAGCGTCCACCGGCATCACTCCGTTCAGTTACTCAGGTTTTGATAAATGCAAGTCATCCCGCAAATCCCGGATATCCACTTCTGGATCGGTTCCCGGTGCGTATACCCGGTTGAAGCCCATATCGTAGAATTTCTTCTGTACCTCGTTCCAGTCGTGCTTGCCCACTACCAGATTGCCGCCCACGTACAGCAGGATATCCTTCAGGCCCGCTTCTTCGCACTTTTCCCGCAGACCCCGGCAGTCGATTTCGCCGTGACCGTAAAGGGAGGATACCAGGATCATAGAAGCATTGGTTTCTTCAGCTGCCTGAATGAATTCTTCTTGTGAAGAAAGAACGCCGATATTCACCACATTGAAGCCCGCTTGCGTAAATGCATAATCCAAAATCTTGTTGCCAACCGCGTGACAGTCGGCCCCGATTACACCCATAACCACAGTAGTCATATGAATCCTCCGTTTGAAAATCCCCTGCTGTTGTTTCCATATTGCTTTTTCAGGGTTTTCCTGTTCTCTTCACAGGTTTTATTAACTATATTGAGCATAACATAGCGACCGTCAATTGCAAGTTAAACTTCATTTTAATTGGCTAAAGTGCTTTTTTTGCATGTTGCGTTGCATTTTGTATGGTATTTTTTTTGTATACAAGTCTACGATTCATCTCGTTTCTGTGGAGCTAAATTAGGGCTTTCACACAATAAAAAAAGCAATCCCGCCGGGGTCTTGAACTGCCGAAGACCCTCTCAGAGGATTACCATTGGAGTAACGCCTGCAATTTAACATTTTCATATGCTAAGCATTAATACTGCATGAATTCACCGGGGAAAGTATCTAAGGTTCCAGAAGGTAACATCCACAAAAGTAAATCCCATCCGAAGTGCATCTTTCAAACGAGTTCAATGTGGAGATTTTATACTGGTTGCACAAATGCTATTTAGTGGTTAGTTAGACTAGAGAAGATTTCATGGCAGCATATAAAAAGACATAAACCGGGGGATGAAAAGGTTTCACGCACGTTCGAGGCCATTTTGCGCATAAAGTATTGTAATAAAACATGTGGTGTGATCAGAATGAAGCGATTATAGATTGTCATGACGTCTCCAGCAGCAAACGTGTCATATTTTAAGTGGATCGTAATGGAATTTAAGGAATATTTAAGTATCTATATTCAGGTAATAGATGGTAATCTTGTAAAGCAACTGTGCGCACAGTTTATATAATATCCCAATTCAAAGGAGTAAAAACAATGAAAAGTAAATTGATATTAAGTTTAGTTTTGGGTATTTGTATGAGCGTATCTACAGCAACTGCATTTGCATCATCCAGTTTTGATGCACAAACGGTTAATAGCGGAGGAATGAACGTAGATAATTTGAGGAACAACCAAGTCAGGAGTGCTTTGAGCAGAGATAGTGTAGATCTTTCAAAAAGCGCATCAGAGACGGGTGGTGGAGTTTTTACCGTTGCATTTTACACATTAAATGGTACTGAGCGATTTAAGGCAAATTATAAACATGATACAAAAATACACGCCGCAAGTGTATCTAATAGATATGGAACAATATCTAGCGGTTGGAAAGACCCCAAAATTACAGCTACAGCTTCGATGAATGCAGCATACAATGGCAATATAGCGAACTGGAAAACAAAATAATACGCTTAACCAATTGATAAGTGACTTATTAATACCACCACGCCCCAAGCGCAACTCAGAAACAATTCAGCAGTTCCTAATACTTAGTTAATCAAAGTCATAAGTGGCAAGGTGTTTGTTCAAGAGACAAAACACCTTGCCACTTCACCTGCTAAACTGTCATTTGCTATGGCGAATTGATCTTTCGATTTCATAGGTGAATCCATGCCGCTTTAGGTACCCTCAAGCTTTCAGTCGTGGATCAAATAGAAAAAGCAGTGTCTATTATTGACACTGCCCAGTAGGGGGGATTTTCTGTGAAAAAAATGCTTTGCTTATCATTAGCGATGGTAATAGTGCTGGCTAACATATTCGTCTATTCATACATGTTTCAAGTACAACAGGAAAAATTTCTATATTCAAGACAGACAGTATCCATCACCTATTCGGATCCAGAAAACGAAGAACACATGATGGATTTAGAAGCCCATTTGACGCAGTTTTCTAAAAAATATAATGTGAATATTATGCAGTATGAATATATGGATGAAAATTCATTGAATGTTTATGCTACAGATACAGCATATGATTCGACTATCCATTTGGAAGCAGGAAACAGGCCATATTCTAGTCAATTTATTTCAAATGAAACTATTCCATCTAAGAATGCAAATCAATCGGGTGTGTTTTCATTTCCAATAACACATTTAAAAGTACACATCTACAACTTCAAGCAAGTAAGAAATGTAGGGTTAAGTGACACCTTTTATTTTAGTAAAACTGATCCTGCCACAATTGATTCATTCATAAAAGAATTTTCGGTATATGGCCAGCCATCAGTGAAGCTGGAAGCCACGAACTATCTGTTGTTTTTTGATAAGACCTTACTACTGGCCACCGTCTGTTCAGTTCTCGGATTTGGATTAGTAGCTTTTTTTGTTTTGATTCAGGAGCGTAAACAAATAATGATTAAGGAACTTTGGGGTTACTCCAGGTGGACACTTTCAAAGCCTTTATTGAGCGCTGGTCTGAAGTTTTCATTTTGTATACTCGGAATACTCTTGATGGCGTTATTGATTCTTATTGTTCTTTATAACCGAACTCATTTTTTAAATACCTATGTTTTCTTGTTTGTGCTCACTAATTTAACAGTGGTAGCCATGCTCTGTTTTCTTGTTTTATTTGAATGTCAGTTGACTCAAAGAATGAATGATAGCCCTTCAAGAATAAAAGAAAAGTTGCCCTTTGAAAAAATACATCTATTGTCTGCCGTTTTCAAAGGCATAACTTGTATAATTCTATTTTCTACCATTGCGCTGGCAATACTCAACTATGATACTTTAAATCAAAAACTAGAGCGATTATCTTTCTGGAATCAAACAAAAAATGTGTATAAAATCCAAGTTGGATATATACCCATAAGCAAACTTAACAGCTTAGAATACGGACGCCATCTAAATGACCGATGTTTTAATTTCTACAAAGAGATTAAAGAACATAAAGGAGCGTTTTTAATTAACTCAGAACAGTTTTATGACATTTCCAGAAACTCAAAAAATCCAGTATATTCATATACTGAAAATGTCACTGGAAATGAGGCCATCTATTCACCCTACGGCAGAAAAATAACTATAACACCCAATTATTTAAAGATGAATCCCATCACTAGCAACAACGGGCTTGCGATTGAAGAACAAATATCAGATGACGCAGATACTCTCACCCTACTGGTGCCTGTGCAATACAAATCTTATGAATCTAGTATTATAAACGCATACAAGGATTATTTCTATTTTCAAAAAGTAACAGTAGATAACCTATACAACGAAGATTTGGGTAATCCTGTGAACAATAAATCTTTAAAGGATTTAAAAATCAAGATCATATATGTTATAAGCGGTCAAACATATTTTACTTTTAACAGCGCAACCGGAGATAAAAACAATGAAATAGAAGATCCTATTGCAGTAATTTACAACGAAAGTATAGACACTTCAGAGATTTTTGCTAATCTTACAAGTTCAACGTACTTTGTAGACAATACAGGCGGAAAGGCATTTGAAGGCATATCCGTTGCGTTAAAAATAACAAATGTAAATGAAATCCGAAGTGTAGAATCCGTTTATGGTGAAGCAAATGATATCATTGCACGTCTGACAGACAAAATGTTTCAACAAATTGTAGGTCTAAGTATCGCCATTATTGCAACGATCATCCTTTTAGCCACATTTGTCTGGGCATATTATCAGTTACATGTTTATCAACTAACGCTGAAATATATCTTGGGATATTCAAGCTTTAGAAGAAATACATATTTAATGAATGTTACACTTGCTACAAATTTTATCATAGGGGCAGTGGTGTTTTTCTGTTTTCGTACCATTATGATCATCCCATTTATTGGGCTTGCTGTCCTTTTTGATTTGCTTTTCATTTACGTATTGGGAAATCGTTTCTGTGAAAGGAATCTAAACAAAGTGTTAAAAGGAGATTTCATATGATAATCTTGGATAAAATCAATAAAAGTTTTGATGGAAAACGTATCTTGTCGAACTTTTCACTTGATATAAAGAAAAATGAATTCATCTCAATTGTAGGTTCAAGCGGCTCAGGTAAAACAACGTTATTAAATATAATTGGACTATTGGATCGACCAGATGATGGCGTTGTCAAACTATTCAATTATGAAAATCCAACGCCTAAAACCATTATGCATTTACGCAGGCACAAACTAGGGTATATTTTCCAAAATTACGTCTTAATGAACAATGAAACCGTACATCAGAATCTCTTAATCTCAAAAACCTATAACAAGTCATTTGATTATGAAACCATGATGGCAGCCCTTGATAAAGTGGGCTTAAATTCATCTTTTCTCGAGAAAAAAATTTATCAATTAAGTGGCGGCGAGCAACAACGCGTTTCTATCGCAAGGGTTCTGCTGAAGCCCGCAGAAATCATCTTAGCCGATGAGCCTACCGGAAACTTAGATGATAACAACAAGAAAATAATCATTTCGTTACTTCATGAAATGAAAAACTCCGGAAAAATTGTGATTTGCGCAACACATGATCAAGAAATATCCAGCCAATCTGACCGTGTCATTCAACTTACTTCCCAGGAGGATTTAACATGTTGAAAATCATTGGAAATGCTTTATTGAGTTGCACTTTGATTTTAGTAACAGTGTTAATACATAAGATCATCTATCGTCTTCTATTTCTGAATCACAGCAGCTTAGCCTTATACTGGGGCATGTTTCTGGCAGTATTTTTTATTCTACAAGTGGCCGTGAATCTGTGTGCCAACACATTCACCGCAAGACAACCACGGTGATCCCTTCATTTCCTGATATGCGGCGGTCGTATTCTGCCAGGGAACCACAGGCCGACAGGATCTCTTTCTTCCGGTTGAGCCATTGCTCTCCGCCGCAGTACACCCGGACAATGCCCCGCATGCCGCTTTCCCCAAGGGCTTTGAGAACCGCCAGTTTAATGCTGCCCCCCACACCGGAGGACCCGTAGCCGTGGATGATGATGACAGCCTTGATGCCCTGCCCCTTGTAAGTGGTCAGGGCATTTTTCATATTCCGTACAGCGGTATCCGCAGACGGCCTGCCGTATTCCAGGTTCAGTTCCACCACTTTTGAGGCCATAGGCTGCTCCGCTCCGGATTTCTAGTTGGTGATATTGTACTCATCGCCGAACTTGAGGATTTCATCCTCGGTCAGTTCCACGCATTTCGCGATGATATCCCGCTCGACAGCGAGGCGCAGCATGTTTGTGGCGATTTCCCGTCGGCATTCCAGATAGCCCGCCTCAACACCTCTCATGTAATCCAGGGATTCCTGAACCCCTTCAACCGCACTGGTGATTTCCTTAAGCCGGGCCAACCGCTCATCGCTGACAACGCCATTTCCCAGACCGAGTTTTTTGATTTCATTCATCAGCTTCTCTTCTTGGATGGGTTTAAGCAAGAACCCCTTTGCGCCGACCTTGATGGCTTGCATGACATTGTACTTCTGCCCTTGCAGGGAGCAGATGAGTACATTGGCGTCGGGGTTGATTTCGCGGATCGCTATCACCGCATCGATGCCGTTCATGACCGGCATGGAAATATCCATAATCACCAGATCCGGCAGGATGCTTTTGTACTTTGCCACAGCATCTTTACCATTGACCGCTTCGTATATGGTCTTGATATTGTTCTTTTCGAGAAAACGTCGGATCGTAACGCGCATGAATGTCGCGTCATCAACAATCAGTACCACCATGGGTTGTATCCCCTTCCAATAGATATTTGCCTGGGCTTCTGTCAGTTTTTCATTTTATGTGATTGCTGCAACGTCTATTATCTGGGCAAAGCTGCCATCTCCCAGGATGCTGACTCCGGAGATGCCTTTCAACTCACCTAACAGTTTCCCTTCGCCTACAAAATCCCCCATGGATTTGATGACGATTTCCTGTTCCCCCAGTATTTTCTCCACCACAATCGCTGTTTTCTTCTCTCCGTGCCCTACAACGAGGATATACAGCTTATCTGCGGAGAGATTCGAAATGAATTGAAAATGCTTCCCTAGCCAGATTAGAGGCAATGCCTGATCCCGCCAGCTGAACACATCATTTTTTGCGGTGCTGTGGATTAGCTCCTGAGATTCGGACCCCTTTAACCGGATCACTTCCACAATAGAAGAGACCGGAACGGCAAAGGTGCACCGCCCTTCTCGGATCAGCATGGCTTTAATGATGGCCAGGGTCAGGGGAAGCTTGATGAGGAATTTTGTCCCTGCATCCACCTCTGTGTCAATCTCGATGATGCCATGTAACCGGCTGATGTTGGACTTGACTACATCCAAGCCCACCCCGCGGCCCGAAACGTCGCTGACTTCCTTGGCTGTTGAAAACCCCGGTTCAAATACCATCTGAACCAGTTCTTCCTTGGGCATCTGCTCGGCTTCTTCACTGGAGCGCAGTCCTTTTTCAATAATCTTCTGTCGGATCTGCTCCGGATCTATGCCGCCGCCATCGTCGCCAACGGTGATGATTACATGATTTTCACCTTGGCTGGCACTGAGGGTGATGGTTCCGACAGCAGGTTTCCCTTTAATTCCGCGAACCTCGGCAGTATCGATGCCATGATCTACGGCATTTCGGAGCAGGTGGGTCAGCGGGTCCACCAGCTCTTCAATAATACCACGGTCAATGCCGGTTTCTTTCCCCTGAATGATGAAATTAACATTCTTATTGCATTTAAGCGCCAGATCCCTGATCATCCGGGGGAATTTATTGAAGATAGTCTCCAGTGGCAGCATCCGTGTGGACAGAATGATTTCCTGAAGCTCGGATCCCAGATAATCGATATGTTGGTGCACATCCAACAGCCGGTTCACCAGGGGATCCTTCTTATATTTGCGCTTCAGATCACCACTGATCTTGTTCAGGGCTTCCTTGTCGATAATCAACTCGCCAACCAGATTGATCAGCTGATTGATTTTCTGGATGCTGACCCTTACTGAGGTTTTTTCTTCACTGCCCACTGGTGCTTTTTTCTCCTGAACCCTTGGCCCGGAGGCGTCTTTGGCGTTTTTAGCCACCGTGATTTCTTTCAGATCCGTGATGGCGTCCAGCCGCTTGCGGATGGCTTCAAAGGATTCCGCGGAATCCAGGGCGATGCTCAAACAGTCTCTGAAGTCTTCATCGGATAGCTCTTCGTAGTTTTCCGGAGACACCTTTAAAATCGTTCCGATCTCGAGCAAGGTTTTAACTACCATGTACGCCTTGACGCATTTCAGCTCCAAATCCGGCTCGAATAGGACCCGAACGATACTCACTTCCCCTGACAGGTCCTTTAGAAAATCATCTCCCGGCATTACGGTTTCACGGGGAAGTATCGCCGGGGTATCGTTGGGTTGCGAACCCCTTGCGGCCAGCATCTCCGATATCCTGTCGACAACCGCCTGAATAGCCACAGCACCCTCATCCACACCCATCAGGCTGGAATGGATGGCTCTGAGATGGTCTATTGCATCCAGAACAACCGCCATGACATCGCCTTCCAGACGCATTTCATGGCTGCGCACCTTCATCAGAAGACTTTCAAGCTGGTGAGAAAGCACTGACATTTCAGAGATTTCCAAAGTGGACGACGCGCCTTTGAGGGAATGGGCCATCCTGAAGATGGTATTGATTGCATCCTCATTTCCCAGGCCGGATTCGAGAATCAACAGCTCCTGCTCCATCTGCTCGATCTGCTCATGGGTTTCTTCCATAAACAGAATGTGGTAGGGATCATTCTTATCCAGACGGCTCATGTTCAACAATCCCTCCCATCGGCAGTCATAAAGGCTCAGAAACCTTGATGACATCCAAAACGAACATCATCCGGTCTTCCTTTTGAGCAATCGCGCTGATATACGGTGTCTCTGCCAGCATTTCCTCCGTAGGGGGAAGCCGCTCTTCCTCCAAGATTGAAACAGCGCCCGAAACACTGTCCACCAGCATGCCTAATAGATAATTATGCACGTTCAGGATCATAATCCGCTGCTTTTTACCCGTATATGAGGTTTCAAGTCCGAACTTTTTCTTCGGATCGATGACTGGAACCACGTCACCCCGGAGATTGATGATCCCTTCAATATATTTCGGTACGGTCGGCACAATATTGATGCTGATTTCATTCATCCGATCAATTTCCTTCACGTAGGCCGCATGGACAGCGTACTCCTCTTTTCCAAGCTTAAAAACCACGAACAGGTCATTCCCCATATCCCGCGAACCTCCTACAGCTTGAATCGGGCAACAAGTTCAACCAGATCCTTCGCCTCACCGGTAACGGAATCAGCGATTGTCTGAACCTCTTCACTCATGCTTGAAACCTCTAAGGCCATTTCATTGACTGTCAAGGAGGTGGCTGTAATCTGTTGGCTGTTCGCCGCCTGAACCTCTGCATTGCCGGTTACATTCTGCGTCAGTGTATTGACCGCCTCTGTTGCGTGGACGATCTCCTCTACTGTAGCCAGCTGCTCCTGGGTCGTCGCAGAGACCAGCATGGTCAGGTCATTGACTTTTTCAGTGGCGATGATGATTGCCCGGCTTGATTCCGCTTGCTCATAGGTAGACAAAGCAATTTGATTGATTAGCTTGGTTGTTTCTTCAATGGCCAGATAAATTTCACTGAATGCGGATTCAGTCTCCGTAACCAGCTCCGCTCCGTGTTCAATGCGATCAGCATTTTTGACGGTTGTCGTTACGGCATTCTCCACTGTGCCTTGGATATGTCGGATCAGTTTGATGATATCTTTGGTGGACTCGGCAGATTTTTCCGATAGTTTTCCAATGGCGTTGGCGACTACGGCAAAGCCCTTCCCATGCTCTCCTGCCCGGGCTGCCTCGATAGAAGCATTCAATGACAACAGGTTTGTCTGATCTGAAATATCCTCAATGACCTCGATGATTTCACCGATTTGTGTCGCTGCAGCTCCCAGGTCCGTGATGACACCGGTGAGATCTTTCATGGAATGATTGATACTGTCCATTTCCAGTTTTGTGGATGCGACGATTTTCTTCCCTTCCATCACAATCCCTACGGATTTTTCACCCTGCGTGTTGGCGCTGGCGGAGTTGATGTTGATCCGCTCAATGGAAAGCTCCATCTCCCGCAGGGATTCTGTCACGATCCCCATGGCTTCTGAGGTCTCCACCGTATTTTTCGCCACATCGCTGGCCGCTGCACCCATGTCCTGCATGGTATGGGCAACGTTCTGAATATTCTTCGCGATCTCCGTCATATCCCCGGTCACTTCATTGATGGAAATACTCATGTCTTCAATGGCCTTTGTCAGTTCAACCATTGCAAACGACTGACTTTTTGAGGTGTCCGATGTTTTTTGGGCGATAGCGCTGCTATGTTCAGCAGAATCATCCAGCTTGGTAGCAGAAACCAACACCTGAACCAATATATCCTTTTGACCCTGAATCATATGGTCAAAGCTATAGAACAGCTGAGCAATTTCATCCTTGTATTTGTGTTCGATGGCCATGCTTAAGTCTCCAGATTCTGCCCGAGCCATCAGACTGACCATTTCACGGATTGGGTTGAATACCAATCGCCTGAGGAATATGGCCAGACCTGCACACGCTAAAACGCCCCAGACCGCAATCATCAGGAACAGCTTGTTCATGTAGCCTTTCATTGCTTCCGTGTCCTTGGCCAATTCGGCCTTGGGCTTGATGCCAATCAGCTTCCAGCCGGTCTTCTGATCGGTCATGTAGCTGAGGATCACCTCCTGCCCATTCACGGTGAAAGGCAGGGAGCCCTTGGCGGAGGAATAGGCCTTTGCCACCCAATCCAGGTTCCGTATATCTTTGCCTACCAGGGCGGCATCCTGAATAGCCACCGCTGTTCCCTGCTTATCCAGAAGCACCACATATCCTTTTTCACCCATTTTAATGGTGTTAACGATTTGTACTAATTTTTTCAGGCTAACGTCCAGAGAAATAACGCCGATGGTTTTTCCTTCGGGATTCCGCACCTGTTTCGCAACGCTGAGGACAGCCCCATCGCTTCCTGCATCAAGATAAGGCTGGGTCCAAATGATTTTCCCCGCATTGGCATCCGCATCCTTGTACCAGGGTCTGGTCCGCGGATCGTAGTCTGCAGGCAGTGGGTCATAGGGAACCAGGGCCATTTCCCCATCAATGGATCCCAAATAAATCGACGTTACATCCGAGTAATATTTTAATGAGGTAGCCCACTCCTGATTGATCCGCTTGGTGATTTCCTTTTTATCAAATACCTTATCCAGATCCGGTTCCTTGGCCAGGGTGTTCAGAAATCCATCCACACGGTCTGTCATCTGGCCTATGTAATATGTATCGACATTTTCCAAGCTTTTTAGATTGGATTTGATCTGCTCCTGCTCCAACAGTGCTTTGCTGTTGTTATATAAAAGCACCCCCAGAGCGATGATCGGGATTACAAAGAATACCGTGAATGCGATTATGACCTTTCTCGTAAATCCCAATCCGTTTTTCATAAAAATCCCCCTGAATGATCATTCTCTCAATTGCGGCGCTAAAAGGGTCCGAAACACAGAACATGGTGTATCACAACAAAAAAGATGACTGTTTTCACAATCATCCCTATTATACCTGTTTAGCATGGGGCTCCGCCATTTAATTGTTAAAAATATATTGAATTTTCTGAGGCTTGAAAACCAGCCCACCACAACGCTGAGAAGCTCACTGATTCGATTTTCAATTACGCGTTCTGAAAAACCAGGCCCAGGCGACTCATAACATCTTTGAACTTTTCTGTATCAATGGGTTTCACCGAATAGGCTTCAGAACCGGATTCAAACGAGTCGAAGATCTCATCGGTGGCGTTCAGAGCCGTTGTCATGATGATTTTTGCTCTGTTTTCCATGGGAACGGCCCGTTCAACCTCCAGCTTTCGAATGGTTTTCAGCGCTTTTATCCCATCAACCTCCGGCATCATGATATCCAGACAGATCAAATCGTAATACCGCTTTTCATCCAGAGACATCATAAAAACCTCGATGGCCTCCATGCCATCAACCGTCACATCGCAATCCCCATATTGGGACAGGAATTTAATCATGAACTTTCGGCTTACATAATCATCTTCTGCAATCAAGATCCGCATGGCGAGCTCCTTTCAACAATTGATCCTCTTAAGGTTAATGGATCACTTTTATCCGTGAAGAATCCGTAAAATACGTTCCGTGATATCTTTTAAGGGCAGCTGATGTTCCACTGCACCTATATCATACGCCACTTTCGGCATGCCGTAAACGATGCAGGATTCCTCGTTTTGCCCAATCGTGGCAGCACCTTTCTGTTTCATGTTCAGGAGTCCCTTGGCGCCGTCATTTCCCATGCCGGTCAGGATCACCCCAACAGCCAGATGTCCCGCTGATTGAGCCACCGAATCGAAGAGGACATCTACCGAAGGGCGATGACCATTGACCTTCTCCAAGTCTGCATAGCGCACATAGTAGCCGGTTCCTTTCCGAACAACCTGAATGTGGATATCCCCCGGCGCAATGAGCACTCTTCCGACCTTGATTGCATCACCGTCCTTTGCCTCCAACACTTCGACCGCACAGCTCTGGTTCAGCCGGTCTGCATACATCCGTGTGAATACGGGCGGCATGTGCTGTACAACAACCGTTCCGATCATATCCCGGGGGAATTTTCGGACAACCTCAAAAAGCGCTTCAGTCCCCCCGGTGCTGGCACCGATTGCCAAGATGCGGTCCTGCACTGATTTTGACAGGGATGATTCCATTGGGGCAGGCTGATACCCCCGTTTCCATCGGGATACATTGGCAATGGACGCGATTTTCACCTTCACCGTCAGTTCCTTTATGAAGGACTGAATGGCATCCGGGCTTTGCCGCTCCGGCTTTGCGGCAAAATCCACAGCGCCGGCGCTCATGGCATCGAAGACGATATCACTGACCGAGCTGACCACCACAACTGGCATGGGATGCTGAGGCATCAATTTTTTAAGGAATTCAATGCCATTCATCTTCGGCATCTGCACATCCAGGGTCATGACATCCGGCATCAGTTCGATGATCCGGTCCCTGGCCTCGAAAGCATCCGCGGCAACGCCTACGACTTCAATGCCAGCATCCAGGGAAAGCCCCTTCACCAACACTTCCCGAAAGAGCATTGAATCATCCACCACGAGTACCCTAACGGTTTTTTTAGCCATTTCAAGACTCCTTCCGGCTCAAGGCGTCGCCTTCGATCAGGGCCTCAGAATGCTCATGGGCGATCAGCTGTTCCACATCCAGGAGGAGTTTGACCGCATCGTTGACTTTTCCGATTCCCCTGATGAAATGACTGCCTGATTTATCCGAAAATTTTGGCGGCTCTGAGATATCTTCCTGGAGGATGCTCAAAACCTCCACCACGGTATCCACAATGATTCCCACCGTGAGCTCGTTGATCTCCAGGACAACCACGCAGGTACGGTCGTCATAATCCCGGGGCTGTTTCACAAATCTCAGTCGGATATCCATGACCGGGATGATTTTTCCCCTCAGGTTGATGACCCCTCGGATAAAAGGCAATTGGCGCGGCACCTGGGTGATTTCCTGTACCCCGATGATTTCAAGAACATAGGAAATATCCAAGCCATAGATTTCATCATCAATGGAGAATGTCAGAAATTTATCCTTCTGCGTATCCTCATGGTCTTCCTCCAGATAATCCAATGCAGCTGTCATGCTAGCGCCTCCTGTCCATTTGCGTCATCCCCGCAGGGTCTAAAATCAGGCATATCCGGCCATCACCCAGTAGGGCGCATCCACCCAAGCCATCCACACTTTTCAAATATTGGGGCAAGGGTTTCACAACCAGCTGCTGCTCACCCAGGATCGCATCTGCGAAAAGCAACACGCTGTCCTGTTCATTTTCAATCAGAATCAGGATGCCGTCCGGAATGGCCGCAACCGTGGTATCCAGATCATAGGCCTGATGGATGCGTAAAATAGGATGGGCCTGGCCCCGGATCATGATCATCTCATTCCCCTGGGGATCCCGGATAACGTCCTTATCGTTCACGCTTAAGGATTCCCGGATGCTGGTGATCGGAACCGAGAATGTACTCTTCCCAACCTGCATCAGCATCCCTTCCAGAATCGCCAGACTGAGGGGGATTTTGAAAACAAATTCTGAGCCCTGCCCAGGCTGACTGTCCAGGGTCACAACCCCGCCGATGGTCTGCAGGTTGCGGGTGACCACATCCAGCCCCACGCCTCTGCCGGAATACTCCGTGACACTCTCCTTCGTGGAGAAACCCGGGGCAAAAATAAACTGATAGGCTTCCCGATCCAGATATTCCTTCCGCGACTTTGTGAGAAGGCCCTGGCGCTCCGCTTTATCCAAAATACTCTCTGGGTCCAATCCTTTTCCATCGTCCTTGATGGAAATGTAGACAAAGCCTCCGGATTGCCGGGCCTCCAGGCGCACCGTTCCCTGAGGTTCTTTCCCCTGGTCTACCCGCTCGTCTGCCTGTTCGATGCCGTGATCGATGGAATTTCGGATGATATGCATCAAAGGATCGCCGATGTGTTCAATAACACTCTTATCTACTTCGGTATCGGCACCGGATATTTCCAGCCGCACATCCTTATCCATTTTCTTGCTCATATCCCGGACAATCCGGTTCATTTTCTGGAAGGTCAGCTCCAGAGGCACCATCCGGATTGACATGATGACATCCTGAAGCTCCTTGATGATCATCCGGTGCTGCCTGGCACTCTTTTCGAAGTTATTCAGTTCCATCCCTTGAATATCCGGATTATTCACAACCATGGATTCTGAAACAACCAGCTCCCCAATCAAATCCATCAGGGCATCCACCTTGGTTACGCCGACACTGATGAAGTTACCCAATCCTTTCCCTGAGGAAACCGGTGCTTCCGTATCCGCTTCCTTTTCCCGTTCAGCATCCCGCTCCCGTTCTTTTCGAGGGGTTTTCACTTCTTTCTGAGGTGCCACACCGGTTTCGAAAAGTGTCAGTTTTTCTTCATACGCAGCCTTGTCCAGATCCTGAAAATCCAGTTCCTTTAAAAAAGCGATCCCGTCAAAAAATGCACGGAGGGAACCGATGAATTCCGCACTCTGGAATATGATTTCAAAACCGTTTTTTTGAATCTCCACTAAGGAATCATCACTTTCCACAATATCCTTGGGAAAATGCAGGATAGGCTCCGCCAAGGATTTCAAATTGTGGACAACGCTGAAAGCCCGGACATTCTCCATTTCACAGCCGTCTTCAAAGCGGATTACGGCCCGGTAAGCTTTCTTGGATTCTTCAATTATCAGTGATGCAGCCGCGCTGCCCGAACCGCTGGACTGGATAAAATACTTTTGTTCTGACACAGTCTTCGAAATTGTTTCTTTTGCCACGCTGGGATTCATGAATTTCAAGCTCTCCAGATACGCATGGATTGTTTCCACCAGTTCTGTGGATTTTCCATCCGGGTTTTTCCCCGCCTCAATCTTCTGAAGCTCATGTTTCATGAAGTCCATCGCTTCCAGAACGAGATCCACCAGGGTAGAGAAGTCTGTCAGGCATTCCTTTACCTTACGGACATAATCGAACAGATCCTCTATCGCATGGGCCAGGGTGCCGATGTCTTCATAGAGCATCATCATGGAATTCCCCTTGATTGTGTGCATGATCCGGAAAATTTCACTGATCATCGGATCCAAATCCTTTTGATCTTCCGAACTCATCAGTATCTGTTCCAACCGATCCAGCAGCTGTCCGGTTTCAAAAATATACATTTCAAGCATAGGCTCATTCACTGCATTAATTGCCATCGTTCACGCCTCCAATTCCTTTTAGGTCTGGAAAGATCAACTCACCTTTCAGTTAAAGCCATGTACTGGCGAACAAGCAGCCCTGAATCTTATTGCACCCCCAAATGGTAGTGATGCAACGGGATAATGAATTTGAATCATCGAGGTTCTCCAGCAGCACCAGGTGCTCATATCCCCCAATGCATAGCCATAAAGATCATTGATATCCTTAAAATGATCGATATCGATAGAGAGGATCACACGGGTTTTTCCGGCTTCGCGAGCCTGTTCAATAGCGACGGTTGCTTTGTAATTGAACAGCATGCGGTTGGGCAACTCTGTCATGGCACCTTTCTGCCTTTTCAGATTATCGCTCACCTTCTTGCGAATCATCACACCAGCCAGTCTGTTAGATCAGCCCCAGCTTTTCAAGGACCTCGGTAAATTTTTGAACATCGATCGGCTTCCATGCAAAAGCTTCACAGCCCAATTCGTAGGATTCGTTTACCGTCTGCTGGTCATTCAGTGCAGTCGTCATGATGATCATGGCACGCTTTTCTTCCGGTATTTTTTTCTGGTTCTCAAAATCCCGGATCGCCCGCAGCGTCGAAAGTCCGTCCAGTTTGGGCATCATGATATCCAGGCAGATGAGACGAAATGGATTGTTTTCCTTATGTGCCGTCAGAAATATCTCCAGGGCTTCAATCCCGTCCACTGCCACCTCACAGGTGCCATGCCGCGCCAGATAGCGCTTCATTAGTGTTCTTGACGTGATATCGTCCTCCACAATCAGTATTCTCATGTTATTCCCTCCACATTCTCCGGCATCAGGATATAGAATGCTGTGCCCTCTTTCTCGTTAGAACTGAACCCCACCCGAGCGCCCAGATATTTTTCTCCGAATAGCTTCATGCTATAGGTGCCCAGGCCTCTTCCAAACCCCTTGGTACTGAAGGACCTGTTGAATATCCGGGATTGTACCATCGGCTCGATGTACCCTGGGTTCCACACTGAAAACCGGCTGGTATGAACCTGATCTGTTAGCTCCTCATAGCATAGGCGGACTTCTCCATCCTTATCGGTTGCTTCCAACGCGTTTTTCACCATGTTAATCAAAACCCTTCGCAGGATTCGGGAATCCGTAAAAAGAACCGCTGTTTTCTCCGGAACAGAAAGAGACATTTTTTTAAACTCTCTTTCCTGATAGAACTTGAAATATCTCATGATGGATTGGAACATATCATAGGGAGAGACCGCGGTGATATGTACCTGATAATCATGATTTTCTGCATCCCCCAGTGACTTCTGCGCGTGGATATCCTCTATCGTTTCCGCCAATGCGGTATCCAGAAAGCGGACATCGGCCTTCAAGGATTCCGGAAATTCATCCACCAGTAACGCCAGATAGTTCTTGATGGCCCCGGTAGAATTTAAAATATCGTGAAAAAAGATCCGTTCCAGTTCTCTTCGCCGGATGGTATCGGTGTTATCGCTCAAGGTCAGTATATAACAGATTTCTCCAGTCAGCGTGTACGGAACCACCTTCACCTTCATATTGATCGCACTGTTGATTCCATACCCGGTTCGCTGGATTGCCACTTCATCTTCCTGAGGAACGCCCGTGGTAATGCTTCTGAGAATCAGGTTCAAGGCTGAACAATCCTTGCAGGCTGGGCCGGTGCCACACCCTCCCGGCATATCCTGAGCATGGGCGCAGTTCATTGCTTCCCCAGGACGCAGCCCCAGAATTTCATCAACGGAATCCCTTTGCAAAGCATCCAGCATCAGACGGTTGGCATAGACGATCTGCCGGGCATCATTGATGATCAGAATCATTACACCGGCCAGATTCAAGGCTTCCGTCATAATCCGATTCTGAGTGAATATCTGTGCGGTGCTTCTTACCACACCTGGTTCCTTACGCATTATCATCTGGTTATTCATGGCTTCACCCTTCAAGACAGCCGGTATTCCGACCGACTATTCCTTTCTGTAGACCGATGGCAGGATGTACCGATATCCCATAGTATCTCTTGAAAGCGATTCGGAATGCCCAATGAACAGGTAGCCGCCAGATGTTGTTTGGCTATAATACCGTTGGACCAGCTGATTCTTTGTTTCCTGATCAAAATAGATCATGACATTCCTGCAAAATATCACATGGAAAGCTTTCCTAAAAGGCAATACCGGTTCCATCAGGTTGAACGATCTGAAGATCACCTGATTCCGTATGGTATCGCACACTCTGTATTTGTCAGCGCCGATTGCATTGAAATATCCCAGCTGCCAGGCCTTCGGGAGGGTCCTCACTTCTTCGCCGGTATAGATTCCTTCTTTAGCCGCATTCAGAACCGAAACGGAGATGTCTGTAGCCAAAATTTTCATATCCCAATAAATCTGGTCTTTTCCAAAATAATCGGAAAGAATCATCGCCAATGTATAGGGCTCTTCTCCGGAAGAACAGCCTGCGCACCAGACCCGGAGATCCCTGTCTTTAACCGTTTCAGCCAACCACGGCAGCACCTTGTCTCTGAAATAATCGAAGTGGCTGGCTTCCCGCATGAAAAAGGTGTGATTGGTGCTGAGTTTGTCGATGAGCAGGGATACCTCTGCCCCGCTCTTATCGGCTACCACCATTTGAAAGTAGGCATCAAAGCTGTCTATCTCCCGGTCTGCCAGAAGCTTCGCCAATCGCCCTTCGACCAGGTTCTTCTTTTCTGTCAGGTTTATGCCGAAATGCGACTGTACAAATTCGGTCATCCGCTTCATTTCCTGAATCGTAATCTGGATCATGCCATCTGACTCCCCTTTCCAGGGGCGGGGCCCGAAGGCCCCGCAAATTCATTTAATATTTTCCGAACTCCCCATCGCTCAGCGAGATCCGTGGAGTCCCAAGTGCTGCTTTGGGTTCGTGTTCTGCCCGTTTACCGGCTTTCTTCAATTCAGGCTCCCGCAGTGATGCTTTAGGTGCTCTATTCCCTATACCCCGTTTTAGGCGGAAGTTACCAACCATTTCTTTAAGCATTTCTGCCTGACCGCTCAGTTCTTCACTGGCCGCAGCACTCTGCTCTGCCGTTGCTGAGTTGGTCTGAACCACCTGGGAAACCTGCTCTACACCCTTGTTGATCTGGAAAATGCCGTTGGCCTGCTCATTGGAAGCGGTTGCAATCTCACCTACCAAATTAGCTGCCTTCGCAACACCATCCACGATCTTCGTGAGTGCCCCTGCGGTTTCGTTGGCAATCTTGGTGCCGTCCTCCACCTTTGAAATGGAGCCTTCAATCATAGAGGTTGTTTCTTTGGCTGCATTGGCACTGCGGGCCGCCAGATTCCGTACTTCTTCCGCCACCACGGCGAAGCCTTTTCCATGCTGCCCTGCACGGGCCGCTTCCACTGCGGCATTCAAAGCCAGGATGTTGGTCTGGAAGGCAATCTCATCAATGACCTTGATGATCTTAGAAATGCTGTTGGAGGATTCGTTGATATCCTGCATGGATTTCAACATGCCCTGCATATACTGGTTCCCTTGATCGGCGTTAATACGTGCCTGTGTTGCCAATTCATTGGCCTGGCTGGCATTGGCAGCGTTCTGCTTTGTCTGTGCCGCTATTTCTGTGATGCTGGCAGTCAGCTGCTCAACAGCGCTTGCCTGTTCTGTTGAGCCCTGTGAAAGCGCCTGGCTGCCATCAGACACCTGACGTGAGCCAGCCGCTACCTGATCGGACGCATTGCCCATCTCGCCCAATACTTCGTTGAGGGAGGAGATTATCAGATTCAGCGCTTCTTTGATTGCAGAGAAATCGCCTTTGTAATCGTTGGTGATCGCCAGATCCAAATTGGAATTGGCCATCTCTTCTAATGTGTGGGAGATTTCGCTGACGTAGCTGGAAAGAGAATCCAGAGTGTTGTTCAATGCATTTTTAATATCCGCATGATCCCCTTTGAAGTTTCCAGTAACACGATTCTGCAGATTTCCGTTGCTCATTTCCGTGAGAACAAGCGTGGCTTCCTTCACCGGCGCGATAACAGCTTCAAGAATTTCATTAAAGCCCTGGACTAGTTTTTTCCAATCCCCCACAAAGCTCGTTGCATCGGCCCGGGTCGACAAACGGCCCTCTGCGGCGGCCTCTATCAGCATGTTTGTTTCTTTCAGCAAGCCGTTCATGATATCCACGCAGTTGTTCAGATTATTCTTGATGGTATTGAAATCACCATTGTAGGTGTCAGTGATTTTGGGAGGAATATCCCCTTTAGAGATCCGATCCACATAACCTGCAGCTACGTTCAACGGCCCAATGACCGCATCCAGGCAGCTGTTGACACCGTTTACAATTTTCGCGAAGTCGCCGCTGTGCTTGCTTGCATCGGCACGGGTCTCCAGTTTCCCTTCAACAGCAGCCAGTTCCAACCGATTCGCATCCGCTACCAGGCTGCGGATGGCTTCAATGGAACGTTTCAGAGCGGGGGATATCTCGTCTTTGTCGTCCTTCACTTCAATATTCATGCTGACATCCCCTTTGGAGATGCCATCCAACACACCGATGACATTGGCTTGAAGATCATCCGCAAAGGCATCCATGGCGCTGGCCATGACCCCTACTTCGTCCTTTGCGTCCATATTCATCCGCATGCCCAGATGCCCCTTGCTCATTTCCTGAATCATTTCTACTGACTTGATCAGTGGTTTGCTGATGATCCGGGATAGGAACAGACCCAAACCGATAGCCAGCACCATGGCGATTCCCACCATGATCCCCATAATTGTCATGGTCTTGTTTGCCTGTACGGTGTTGTCGGCAGATTTACCTTTTGCCTGCTCCACCTTGGTCTTAACAATAGAATCAATTGAATCCTGCATGGCGCGGGAAGCCATTCCGGATTCGCCCTTTTCCGACATCGAATCCAGGGCCGCATCTTTCTGCTGTGCATTCGTCAGCATGACCACTTTTTCTAACGCGGTGTAAAATGCGGTTTTGTTGCTTTGAAATTTTTCAAAATCCTCGCGCATGACATCTGAGAGGATCGTCTTCTCAAATTCAACAGCCAGTTTATCGATTTCAGCTTCCCGATCCTTAATCTTCGTTGTATTAGAAGCGACTTCTTCCGGTGTTCTTGAAAGAATCAGGTCCCTCACATTGACTCGCAGCCGTTGGAATGCCGTTGAGATATTCCCCATTTCAGAAATCGGAACCGTAAAGTTCTCATAAAGCATGGTATCTGAGTTATCAGCTTTCTTGATATTCAGTATTCCGAAAGCGCCTACCGCCCCGGCGATTAGCGCAACAATAGCAAATCCCGTTAATAGCTTTGCGCTGATCTTCAGATTATAAAAACCCTTCATGTGTTTCCCTCCTGAATGTGTGGTTTTCTTATCTCTCTGAATCAATACCAACCTTTAGATCTCCGGACATTCTCCCACCCGCTTACTTGATTTCCAACAGAAGATTCATCTCATCTTCCTTCAACAGCTTGTTGCAATCCAGAAGCAATTTCACGTCGCTGCCTACCTTGCCGATCGCTTTGATATATCGGTTCGCCGTTCCCATCATGGTTTCCGGCGGATCAACCACATCCTCATCGTTGATGACAAGCACCTCCGCCACCGTATCAACGATCAGTCCGACGGATATCTCACTGATATCCACGACCACAATGCAGGTACGATCGTTGTAGGCGATTAGAGGTTTCCGGAAACGAAGCCGCATATCCATCACCAGGATGATCTTTCCCCGAAGATTGATGATGCCGCGCAGGAATTCCGGCAAATCCGGAACCTCCGTGATTTTCTGCATCCCGATTATTTCCGTAACATACTGGATTTCTATTCCATAGCTTTCATCTTGGATCGCAAAGGTAAGATATTTCCCCTTTTGGGTGTCCTCTGTATCCTCCAGTCCCCTTTGCTCTTGTACACTCACTGATTCACACCTCCCATGTCGTATATCTACATCTCCAACGCCATACCTTTCTGTGATTACATTGATCCGACTGATCAGCACCTTTCCTTTACTCCCTGGCACGATATTGTTCACCGCCTTTTCCACTTCCTTGTGAACAAAATTCAAAATCTTTGCTATCTCAGGAAAAAGCATCATGGCGGATGATCCTTTTACCGTGTGGATGATGCACACCACATTTTCAATGCGGTTCCTATCCAGGGGCTGGTGCTCTACAGAACCAGTCATGATCTCATGCCTTCATGCCTCCCCGTTAGCCTTCTGAAACCCCAAGAATGGATCTGACTCCAGTCAGTATTTCCGCCTTCAAATCCAACTCTTCGTCATGAAGCTTCCAAAAGTACACGCTGTTCCAGATACAGCCCAGCACCAGATTGGCCATTACCCCGGGATCTATTTTTGCCGGTTTCGATACCTGTCCTCTGCAGCCCTGTATGAATTCTTCGAGAAAAGCTCTTCGGTTATCCATCGTATTCTGCATCCTTCTTTTCAGTTTCGGGTCGTATCGAAAGACGTCAAAAGAGAATAACAGGGTCGCAATTTGAGGATACCCCTGATAATATTCCGCATAAGCACTGGCATAAAACAGGATGCCTTGGTTTTCTTCCATATTTTGCTGTCTGATGGTATTGCAGATTTGATCATCGAAGGAAGCAAACCGTTCCAGGATTGCTTCCACGATTTCACCCTTTCCAGTGTAATGCTTGTAAACAGCCGCTTCCGTAACCCCTTCGGCCTTGGCGATTTCTTTCGTTGTCAGTCCTTGTATCCCGCCTCGGTCAAGGATATCAATGGCAGCAATAAGCATTGTGTCTTTTCTATGTAAGAAACGAAAATCCATAATTCAACCTCACAATCAAAAGTTAGTTACAGCTTACTTACCCTGCTGCGTTTTTTTTGAAACACAAATTTCCAGATTATCACGGAAAATTTGTACGTTTTTTGTAATAAAAAAGCCTTCCCAGCATTCGGGAAGACTCTCACTTAAGGATCTGTGGTTACATCTGTTTAAAAATCAATCCCTCACCCATTTTTCAATCACTTGATACAAATCCGCAATGATGATGGGTTTTGACAGATAATCGTCCATCCCCGATTCCAGACATTTCTCGCGATCTCCGGCAAGTGCATAGGCTGTCATGGCAATGATGGGCGTCCGGGTCTGTTCTTTCATCCGGATTGCGGCTGTGGCTTCATAGCCGTCCAAAATAGGAATGCTGATATCCATGAAGATGAGATCATAACGATCGGCCAGTGCTTTCTCGACAGCGTCTTTCCCATCCACAGAGGTAACCACCTTAAACCCCTTCTTTTCCAAAAGGATGGTTCCCAGCATCCTGCTGGTCTCATCATCTTCAATCAAAAGTGCTTTTCTTTCCAACCGGTCACCCGACAGCGGCGCCGGTATGATCTTTGTTTCTGATTTTGGCCGCCAGTCCTCGGCATCTACTGCCATCACAACAGAAAAGATAAACTCGCTCCCCTCATCTTTTTTGCTGTTCACGGTGAATGACCCAGCCATTAGATCCACAATACTTTTCGAGATGGACAGACCCAGACCGGTTCCGCCATAATTCCTGACCATGGTGTCTTCAACCTGGTAAAAGCTCTGAAAAAGCTGTTGGCGGTGCGCCTCTATGATGCCGATTCCAGTATCCTTCACAGAAAATATCAACCGTATCTGCTGATCTTCAAGCATTTCAAATGAAAGATCCAAAATGACACAGCCCTGTGGTGTGAATTTCACGGCATTGCCGACAACGTTTGAAATCACTTGTTTAAGCCGGATCGCATCCCCTTTGAGGGTTTTGGGGATCGCGTCATCAATCAGGGCATGCAGTGCAAGACCCTTTTGAACGGCGCTGATCATGAACAGATCCATGACATCTTTGATGATATCCCGGATTTCAAAACACTGAATCGTCAATTCCATTTTGCTGGCTTCAATCTTGGAGTAGTCCAGTACATCGTTGACAACCCTTAAGAGGGATTGTGCAGATATCTTGACAGTCCCCATATAATCCCGCTGCTCCTCATCAAGTTCAGTCATCAACGCCAGCTCGGTCATCCCGATAATGCCATTCATGGGGGTCCTGATTTCATGGGACATATTGGCCAAAAACTGACTTTTGCTCCGGTTTGCCACCTCTGCTTTTTCTTTGGCTGCCACAATGCGATTTTCCATTTGTTTTCTTTCAGAAATATCCCGGATCACACTGAAAAGAACCGGATTCCCGTTGATATGCGTGCCACGGGAACTGACTTCTACAGGAAAAGAAGAGCCGTCCTTTCGAAAATGGACCGTTTCGAACAGGATCCCCCGAGTCTGTGAGGTGGCCATCTGCTCTTGAATGACGTTCATGGCCTCTCCCTGGCGGATTGCGTAGATGTTTTTTCTCAACAGCTCTTCCCGTGTGTAACCATACGCTTTTACAGCCGCGTCATTCACTTCTATGATCCTGCCGGTTGGGTCAATGAACAGCATGATGTCATGGGCATAGCGTGCGAGGAGCTCATATTTTTGAAGACGTTCCTTCATGCCTTTGTTTTCCTGACGAACAGCAGCTTCCCTCAGCTCACGCTCCATAACGGTTGGCAGCCGTTTCAGGTTATGTTTCATAACCCAGTCATGACAGCCTTCCCGCATCAAACGAATTGCATTTTCTTCTCCAATGGTTCCGGATATCACGATAAAGGGAATGTCCAGTTTCATTTCTTTTACCAACCGGATTGCGGAAAATGAATCGAAACCAGGCAGGGCATAATCACATAAAATGACATCCCACTCTTGCTCCGTTAATGCCGCATGCATGCTTTCAGCCGTGTCCACCCGGGTGCAGGCCGCCTGAATGCCTCCACCGCTCAACGCCGCCAAAATCAGCTCCGTATCCAATTCAGAGTCCTCAACAGACAGGATTCTTATCATTCTCTCCATAGGCCCATGCTCTCCAAACCCACAATTATTTTTCCACGCTGATCCATTGCTCTATTATTCCATAAAAAACCGGAACGACCACCGGCTTCGAAATGTAGTCATCCATACCACCGCTCAGACATCTCCCGCGCTCCTCTGAAAACCCATGGGCCGTCAAGGCGATAATCGGCGTGCGCTTGCTTGAACCCGCCTCCAATTCTCTCATTTTTCCGGTCACACTATAGCCATCCATATCCGGCATTTGAATATCCATCAGGATGACATCGAAGGTATGATTCTGGAATAGATGAAGCGCCTCATGTCCACTGGATGCCGTCAGCACATGCCACCCGCGCTTTTGGGACAGTTGCTCCACCAACGCTCGGCTGATTGCATCATCATCAACGACGAGGATTCTTTTCGGGATGCCTTTTTTCAGAAAGGCTGTGTTTTGAGGCGCCGGTGTATCTGATTCCTCCACTAAACTATCCGCTTGCGTCCAAATGCTGTTGAAATAGAATCGGCTGCCGTGGGCATCGCTTTCCACCCACATGTCTCCAGCCATCAAATCCACCAGTTTTTTTGAAATCGCCAGCCCTAACCCCGTACCACCGTACTCTCTGGCAGTACCGCTATCTGCCTGTTGAAACCGATTAAAAAGATTCCGGGCTTTTTCTTCGGAGATGCCGATTCCGGTATCCGCCACTGTAAACTCCAGTTTGAACCCATCCTCGTCAACCGCTTCTATATAATCAACCGTTAATGTGATTCCGCCGACTTTTGTAAACTTCACCGCGTTCCCAATCAGGTTGGAAAGAATCTGCCGCAGTCTGAACGGATCGCCCAAGAGGTTTTCAGGGACCATTTTTCCAATCTCGAATGCCATTCCCAAACCTTTGCGGTGAGCAGAGGGATTGAAGAGATCTACGACATCCGTGACCAATGCTTTCAGATTGAATGGGATACGCTCCAGCTCCAGTTTACCCGCTTCCACCTTTGAATAATCCAAGATGTCATTGATGACCACCATCAGCGCCTCGGTTGAAGATTGGGCCAACCGCAGGTACTCCTCCTGTTGATCTGTAAGAGGCGTCTCTGTCACCAGCTGGATCATCCCCATGATCCCATTCATCGGCGTACGGATTTCATGGGACATATTCGCAAGGAACTGACTTTTTGCAATATTTGCCGCTTCAGCCGCATCCCTGGCCCGAAGGAGTTCCTCCTCCCAAAGCCTGCGATCCAGTTCCCCGGCGGCGCGAACACTGACAATCTCAAGAATCATTTCCGATATTCTGGGATTCTGGAGGGGTTGCCTGCTGATGGTGGCGATCAGGCCGATGGGTTCCCCGTGTTTTCCAAAAAGTGTGGTCCCCATATAGCTTTCTGCAGCCATCTCCTGGAGCACTTCATCTTTAGGAAACAATCCCTTCACATCCTGGTGAAAGGTACAGATGCGTTTTCCCACCAAGGCGCCACAGGGGGTATCCTTCAGGGCATAGGTGACATTGTCCTCAAACTCCCCGTTATAGAAAACGGCCAGGGTTTCTGCCATCAGATTGTCTCCCGTCAAGCGATCGATACAGACATAATCCATATGCATCCGATCAGCGATGAAACGGGCCAGGGCATGAAAGAAGTCCTCCGCATCTGATCCATACCCGTGCTGGGATAGGAACAGCAGTGCGTCTTCAACTTTCTTTCGCTCAGTAATGTCACGAATGATACTGAGCAGAACACGTTCGCCATTGAAGTCCGCCCCTTGGGAACTTACCTCAACATCCAGGGAGCTTCCATCCTTCCGGTAGTGAACCGTTTCAAAAAGAAAGCCGTTATTGTCAGCCTGATCCATTTGCTGATTGACCGTGTCCCTCCCCTGTGACCGACGGATATCGAACACCGTTAATGCCATGAATTCATCCCGATCATAGCCATAAAGCTTCAAGGCTGCATTGTTCACATCTAGAATTTGTCCGGATTTATCCACAAAAAAGATGGCATCCTTGGCTTGATCGGAAAGCAGCTGAAACTTATCCAGTCGAATTTTCATCCTTCTGCTTTCCTCACGGTTATTGGCCTCTCTCAGTTCTCGTGTGATGACGCTGGCAAGCCGTTTCAGATTGTTTTTCATCACACAGTCATTGCATCCTGCTTTCAGCAGGCGGACGATATTCTCTTCCCCGACAGCCCCGGATATCATGATAAAGGGGATGTCTAAATTCTGCTCCTTCAATAATTCCAGAGCAGTGAACGGATCGAATCCTGGCATGGCGTAGTCACAAAGCACAATATCCCAGGCAGCCCCTTCCAGAGCACACGCTAAATCCCACCGACTATTGACCAGGGTGTGCTGCACGAGATAACCCGCATCTGCGATCGTTTCAAGAATCAATTCTGCGTCAATCACAGAATCTTCAATGAGAAGTATTCTCAATTCCGTATTCATGACGGATCCTCCTCATACACAGGCAATGTAAAGTGAAATGCTGCCCCCGCATTCAATGTGCTGTCAGCCCAGATCCGCCCGCCATGGCGGTTGATGATCCGCCGAACGTTGGCAAGCCCTACACCGGTTCCCTCAAACTCTTCCTGGCGATGGAGCCGCTGAAAAATCTCGAAAAGCTTTTCTGCGTACTGCATATCAAATCCTGCGCCGTTATCCTTCACAAAATAGACAGTTTCATGACGGTTCTCATGGACAATGCTTTTTGAGCCAATCTCTATGATGGTCTGTTCTCTGTTACGGGTGAACTTAAGGGCATTTGAAATCAGATTGACCCAGACCAGTCTCAGCATTTCCCTGTCGCCCCGGCTATCCGGCAGCGTGGATATCTTCCAAAGCACCTGACGCCCGGAAACCTCTGGTCCCAGGGTATCCAGGGACTCTTGAACCAGCGCCTGATTACTTACGCGCAGAATCATCATCTCCAACCTTCCCATCTTCGAAAAGGAGAGCAGATCATCAATCAGCTGCCCCATCTGGGTAGCGGCATTGGTGATCACCGACAGGTAGTGATTGCTCTTCTCGTTGCCTGATCCTTGAAGCTGTTTGCTCAACAACTCTACAAAGCCGGTGATGTGCCTCAGGGGCGCACGAAGATCATGGGATACCGTATAGCTGAAGCCTTCCAATTCCTTGTTGGCCGTTTCCAGCTGTGCCGTCCTCTCTTGAACACGGACTTCCAGTTCTTCATTCATGGCAAAAATCTCTTCGTTCTGAGAAATTATTTCCATTTCCCTTTCCTGGACCCGCTTTGCCATCCGTTCAAAGCTACTGAGGATATCGCCCATCTCCCGGAATGTTGGATGGGGTTCTACCAGATCATAATTTCCCTCGGCAATCTGATGGGTGAAATCCTCTATTTTCTGAAGCTGCTGCTGAATAATCCTTCCCATCAGCATGAGGAATAGGGCAATGATCAATAGCGTGACCCCCTGGATCACGCTAAAATCAGTCAATACATGGTTTACAGGCTCTCTGGCTGCTTCTGCGGGATAATAGGAAACAATCGTCCAGGCAGTCCCCTCAACCTTTTCGGTGTAGGGGAGATATGCTTGTGCATCTATCAGAATTTCTTTGGGAATAGGGGTTTCATTGCCATTCCCAGCAAAAATGAGAGGGTCTTTCATGCGCTGTTCTACCATGGAGCCGTCGCTGTGTGCCAGATAACTGCCATTGGAATCGACAATACCGATGATTGCCTCCGTATTTTCAGACATGCCATCAAGCAGCCCCTGCAAGCCGTCCAACAGGACCGTTCCTGCCAGATAACCGTCATCCAGCGGGACAATCAAGTCAATGGCTGTTTTTCCCGTTAAATAATCGATATAGGTTTCAGACCAGAAATAGCCTTCCGAACCCCGCTCAATTCTATTGAGGAACCCTTTCCCACTTTGATTCAACCCATGCATTCTGATGTTTTCCGGCCACGACGCTGCAATCATCTCGTTCCCGTCGACAAGTGTCAGCCGTTCAAAATACCGCAGCGTGTGTCCCGCTTTGCTCATCATATCAAATCCCGCTGAGGGCGATTCCGCTTTTTCTATCATATCCTTCATGATCTGCAGCTCAAGAAGCGGTTCTTCAAAAAAATGAGCCAGTTTCTCTTTTATGACCTCAAGGGTAATGGCGTTTTCCTGATTAACCTGAATCATCAGGGATTGGTCCAACCGCGATGAACTGTAAATCCCGCCAACAAATCCCGGAATCATCAAAGCCGCCAGTGTGAGAATGAAAAACAAGGTGGTGAACCGATACTGCTTTAACGGGTTTCTCATATTACTCAACCTGTCCGATCGTCATGAATTTGCCGTCCTTGACGGTCGTAATGAATTGTGGCCGCTCAACATCCCCAGTGGCATCCATTACAATATCCGCTTGAAGTCCCTGATACCTTCCCTTATCTAAAATTGCTGCCTTGATTGCCTGGGAATCATTCGACGCAGCGGTGCGCAGTCCCTCAATGACCACTTGAGCCGTTTCATAGGAATACACCGCAGAAAAATCCACAGCTTCACCATAAAGCTTCTCATAGGTTTCTTTGAAACGGACATAAGTAGGCACGGTGCTGGTTGAATCGAATTGGGCCGGGAAGATGATCCCCTCTACAGAATCGCCTCCCTGGAAAATAACATCTGCCGTCATCCCCCAGGTTGCGGAGTAAATTGAAATCACCGAAGCAGTCTTGTGGAGTTGCTGGGCGAACATCGCAACATCGTTGGCGTTCATGACGAGCAGGAATGAATCGGAGCCACTGGCAATCGCTTCGGTAATAGCGCCTTGCATCCCCTCAACATCCTTGCTGGCAATTGTCTTTTCTCCGGTAATTTCTCCGCCAGCCCTTTGAAATGACTCTCTATAGGCTGATGTTACCCCCTCAACAAAAGCCTTATTGCCATTGTTATAGACGACATACGTACGTGTATTTTGGCCATCCCCTGCCGAATATTCCGCCAGGGCTTTCCCCTGGGCGGTATTTGTTACGATCAGGCGGAGAAAATTATCATCGATGCCGCTTAATTCCCGTGCGCTGATGGTGGGGCTGATCATCAGGACATCCTGGTTTCTAATGGCTTCTATCGATGCCGCCGCAACACCGCTTATATAATGACCGATAACCACTTTAATCCCATCTCGAATGAATTCCCGATCCAGTGCGGCGGCAACTTCCGGCTTTTCCTGATCGTCTTTGATAACCAGTTCGATCGGGTGTCCATTAATCCCTCCGGATGCATTGGCTTCATTCACCGCCAACAGAACGGCATTTCTCCCTGACACTGCAACTGAAGAATTGATGCCAGTAACGCCACCGACAAAACCGATCTTAACAGGCTCCTTGGTCTGGCAGCCCGATGCGAATAGGATTACAATAAAAATCAGGCTCAGGATGCGCGTCATGATGAAACCTCCGGAACTGTAATTGGTCAGAAGAAATCCAGTTCATTTCAACCACTTATCGATCTTTGAATACAATTCCCTCAGATCAACCGGTTTGGCAATGAAATCGTCCATTCCGGCCTGAATGCATTTCTCACGGTCGGCTTTCATCGTATAGGCCGTCATAGCAATGATGGGCGTGCGGCAATCCTCACTTTTCCTGATTTCAACGGCTGCTGAAAAACCATCGACCACTGGCATGTTGATATCCATGAATATCAAATCAAACAGACCCTGGCTTGTCATATTGATAGCTTCCTGACCATTCTCGGCAGTAATCACATCGTATCCCTTCTTTTTCAGAGCGATGGTGCCGAACAATCTGCTGATTTCATCATCCTCCACGAGCAAAATGCGTTTCCCTTTTTCTTCTTCCAGAGCGAATCACCCTTTATATTCCGGCTTATGCAATATCAAATCACCAATAACTGTATTTATTGTCCTGTCCATAATCCTTATTACCCATTTTACTATGGTTTAACACAAATTCAATGTTTTATCTGAGGCATCATCAATGCATGGGCAATAAAAAAAGCTCCCGGTTAAGGGAGCTTGGATCAATCAATAATCCGATTCGATGTAGGACTGAATTATAGAGGGTCTAATCCCTTCTGAGAAAACCCCTGCACGGACCAACCGGTTGATAATACCTTCATCAGCGGTATGAAAAACGGCTCGGTCATAGGTATCCACAATAATCTCAATCAGCTTGCCGGTAAGGAATCTGGCTGGCGTTTCAATGAAATAGGACTGAACATGCTGATAATTCAGCAATTCCATGATTTTGACCGTTTCACGATCTTTAAGGGCGTAGTGGCGGTCTGCCTGGTTCCGGTGTTTCCGGGAAGCTTCCGGATTTCTGAATTCTTCATCCTTGCTTTGGATCCGTTCTCGTTTAGCCAGCACGTTATAGTACTGGTAATTAAAGAGCCCTTCCTCTATTGAGTCCAGTCCGCCTCTTCTTGGAGAGACGCCAAGCTCCATCAGCGCCTGATACTGGGCTTCCAGATACGCGCTCTTGTCCAGCTCACCCACTTCAAGACAGTCTATCAAACGATCCCGTCCAGCAATAAACCGCTCCAGGACTTCTTTGTCCGGGTGTTTCCCTTTAACGCCCTTATTCCTGACCATAAGGCAGTCCATTTCCATAATAAGCAGCGGGTGCAACCGCCTTGAAGCAGATCTCCACATCTTCCATACCCATTTCAACAAAGGCAGCGTTTAGAATCTTAGCGGCCTCGTCCTGAACAGCTTTTCCCCTATCAAACCAGAGAACTTCAATGAAAGGCGCTGTTGAAACCGAATGGCCGCCTGAAAACGAAAGGACGTTCAGACAATCGAAGGTGAAGTAATCTTCCGGGCAGTTCAGCACGGCGGCCAATCGGGCGGCCAGATGATGGGTAGCTTCTGCCACCTGAGGGGGGGCAAAACCACGAAACGTTAATTGCGGCATAACTTCTCCTACTCTCGAATCCCAGCGGGATTGAATTTCAAGTAATCCGATGATACCAACCGGTATTCGATGCCATCTCGAACCCCTTCGAATACCGAATCGAACTGATTGTGTATATGGCCATAAAGGACCGTTTCAACTGCGTATTCCTGGAACAGTTCCGTAAATCCTGAGGTTTCCTGCTTAACGGTGAAGGGCGGATAATGGATCATGGCAATAATCCGTTTTTCCGTTTTCCTCGCTTCCTCTAAAGAGAGGCGCAGACGGATCAGTTCCCGTTGATAGATCTTATTATCCTGCTCTTCGTTGAAGCCTTGGTCTCCAGGACACAACCACCCGCGTGTTCCGCTGATCACATAATCTTCATAGGAAAACGCGTTGTTTTGCAGAAAATGAAGTTCCGGATAAGCCTGACTCATTTTCTTGAGGGTTACCCACCAGTAATCATGGTTCCCACGGAGGATGACTTTGATGCCGGGGAGCGCACTGAGCCACTTTAAATCAGTGGCGGCCTCCTCCAGATGAAGCGCCCAGGAGATATCTCCGGGAATCAACACCAAATCGTCATCCGTGATCTGGCGCACCCAGTTTTCCTGAATCTGACCTGCATGGTCCACCCAATTCAGACCAAAGACATCCATCGGCTTATTGGAAGCAAAGCTTAAATGCAGGTCTGCAATTGCGAAAATCGCCATGTTGATTCACCACCAATATGCCAACAATTTTCTAATGATCAGAACTTATGAAAAATATGATAGCCCGGTATGGCTTTCTTGATATCATCCAGAAGCTCTTCCAGTTCTTCCGTTTGGCCGCCATGCCAGATTTCTTCGAAGCGTCGTTGGAATCCCATCGCCGTCTCTTCATCACCGGAAAGGCTGAGAACCGTGATGTTGCTGGTGATATCCGCCACCAGATTGGACCGTTCCTCAAACATCAGCTGTGCGTTGATGATTTCATTTCGGATCTCGCACATCTCCTCATCCAAGCGTGAAGCCGCTTCAGCGGTTGTCCTCAGCTGGGTACGCACATTCTCCGGAATGTTTGTCTGATACTTGTAATTCAAAGAGTGCTCAATGGTGGCCCAGAAATTCATGGCTAAGGTTCGGATCTGTATCTCTGCCAGAATATCCTTTTCGCCGAAAGCGGTCTGCACGGCGTACCGGATAATCATGTGGTAACTGCGGTAACCGCTATCCTTCGTGTTTTCAATGTAATCTTTTTCATAGACGATTTTCAGGTCTTTCCCGTCTCTGGATCGGATCAGCTCTACAACTTTATAAATATCATCTTTGAATTGGCACATGATCCGGATGCCGGCGATATCCTCCATCAAATCCTCAATGGCGTCTTCGTCGATATCTCGGCGTTTGGCCTTTTCAAGAATGCTGGATATTTTTTTCACCCGCCCGGTTACAAACTCAATCGGAGAATAATCGTTAAGTTCCCGGTATTCATTCCGTATGGATTTGAACTTAACTTTCAATTCCTCTACCGCCTGCTCATAGGGAATCAGCATGCTTTTCCATTCCCGAATCCGCTTCATAACCCGACCTCCTTTATTCAAGTGCCTTCAATATTATACGATATGATAGCTTACGCAGAAGGGTTGAATCCACTATAGACAACGTTGATATTATAACACAAGATTGCTAAATGGTCACAGTGAATGTATCTGATTACCCCATAGTACACCGTTTCCGAAAGGTAAATGCGGGTTTCAATAAAGGCTTTTGTACTATCTCAACGCCTAACTGGATACAATAGTGCTATAAGAGAGGGATATTCTCCAAGGAAACCCCGGGGGTGTTATGATACTATTTTAACAAATACTCAACTAAAATCCGCATATTGGAGGGGAAAATCATCGAAGATCAATTCATATTGAAATCAAAGGTCTATTTTAATAATCAATCCATACAGCTTTTAAGAGAAATTAAAGGGTCCCATGCATTCATTGTCACCGATTCCATCATGGAACAATTGGGATACCTCCAAAAGGCGGTGGATTACCTCCAGGAAGCCGGCATGTCATCCACTGTTTTTTCAGAGGTGCGGCCGGATCCGGATGTTAAGATCATTGCAAGTGGGTTGAGTCTTTATAAGGAAAGTGGAGCAGATGTCATCGTGGCCATGGGGGGCGGCTCTGCCATCGATACCGCAAAGGGAATCCTTTATTTTGCTCAAAAACCTGAGTTCTCCGGGGGAACAAAAGCCGAGAAACCTCTATTCATAGGGATTCCATCGACCAGCGGAACGGGTTCGGAGGTGACAAACTTCGCTGTCATCACCGCCGACGGGGAAAAAGTTGTCATCGTTGATGAACTGATCGCGCCGGATATCGCCATATTGGATTCCACCTGCATTCAACACGTTCCCCAGCGGGTTGTGGCTGACACCGGAATTGATGTGCTGGTGCATGCCATTGAGGCCTATGTTTCCACGAAAGCCACGGATTTCACCGATGCCCTGGCAGAGAAAGCCGTTAAACTCCTATTCGAAAATCTAGAGCGGTTCTATAAGAACGAGAAGGATTCTGAAGCAAGGGACCATGTATTGAATGCCTCCTGTATGGCGGGCATGGCGTTCACCAATGCGAACCTGGGCATCAACCACAGCCTGGCTCATGCCTTGGGGGCTACATTCCACCTGGCCCATGGTCGGGCAAATGCCCTGATGCTGGGCGCTGTCATCGAGTACAACGCTGATTTGGGCAAGAGTTCTGATGGCTATGCTACCGACCGTTACGCCAAACTGGCGGATGTTCTGAAGCTGCCGGCCAGGACTCGTCGTGAGGGAACGGTCAGCTTCCTCCAAGCGATCAGCAGACTTAAGAAAAATCTGGGAATTGAGGATAATATCCGCTCCCTGGGCGTGGACCGAGCCGCATTTGAAAGCGCCCTGGAGCACATGGCGGCAACAGCGCTGCTGGACCGCTGCACCCCCACCAATCCCAGGAAGCCTTCCAAGGAAGATCTGATACGGATGTATCGAAGCAGTTATTGATCGGTCCGGAAACTTTATACTGTGTGATTGAGCACACCCCAAAGTAACCCTGCTTTCTTGACCTTTACAGCGTCATAAAAGCAGGGTTTTTACATGCCTCCATTCCATTTTATGCGCTGATATGAAATGTTGATGGGCGATGAAAGAGAGGGGCCATCTCTAAGCGATTGATTCAATCGTTTCGAGATGGCCCCTCTCAGTTTATGGAGAATCCTTGTCTTAGAGTTTTGTTTCTTTCACAGCGCTTCCCAGAGCAGGAATGATGGATTCTACTTCTGCGTGTGGTCTTGGGATCACGTGAACGGAAATCAGTTCGCCTACACGCTGAGCTGCAGCAGCACCCGCATCTGTAGCAGCCTTAACAGCGCCGACATCGCCACGGACCATAACGGTTACCAAACCACCACCAACGTGCTCTTTGCCGATCAGGTATACATTTGCAGCCTTAACCATTGCATCCGCAGCTTCAATAGCGCCTACCAGACCTTTTGTCTCGATCATTCCCAGTGCATCGTATTTCATAATTTGTTCCTCCTGATTTTTAGTTTATTATTTTTATTTTTGATAGTGAACCCACATCCATTGCATTTGCTTCTTCTGTATCAATATGACATTCCAGGGAGGATGACTCATTGGCGCGAACGGCGACATTGCTGTAAATTCCGCCACGCTGGCCATTCACCTGAATAGATACCATTTGTCCGTCTTGAACACCTAGACGCTGTGCGTCTGCCAGGGTCATGTGGATATGCCGCTGTGCCACAATCAAGCCTTCCCGAAGCTGGCTGGACCCCTTAGGACCTACCAGTGTGATGCCGGGAGTTCCCAGCAGGTCCCCTGACAGTCTTGCCGGAGATTTAACACCAAGCTTGTAACAATCACCCTTCAGGATTTCTACCTGGGTCTTGCTGCGCACCGGACCAAGAATTCGAACCTTTTCAATCGCGCCATTCGGGCCGCACAGTGTCACGGTTTCTTTACAGGCATACTGCCCAGGCTGCGACAGATCTTTCATCTTCGTCATCTGGTATCCATCCCCAAACAGGATGTCCAAATCCGCCTGGCAAAGGTGAAGGTGTCGATTGGAGATTCCCACGGATATTTCGGAGGAATCATCTTGTGTTTCTGTCGGAATCAGACTTGTTTGAACGGCTTCCAACAAAAGTCTCAACACGCTCTCATACTTTTCCACTAATTATGGCTCCCTCCTTTCACTGCGTTGATCAGTTCATTGATCAACTTCACCATCTGATCCTTTTCATCACCGCTGATTTTGGATGCATATGATGTGTTGCTTGCACAGCTATTGACTGTGGTGCAACCGGACAGCTCAGGGTAGTTGAAGGTCGGGTCACTGGATGCCAGGGTGCTGCAATCCTTAATGCCATAGGCAACCCGCTTGATGTTGATCAGGTGCATGGGGCTCACGTTCTCTGAAACGGAGCTTCCGCCCCAGGTTCCGCATCCCAGTGTGAAGGATGGAATCAGTCCGGTACTTGCTCCGGTTCCCCCCTGGGTACTGCCGGTGTTAACCAGGATCCGCGCGGCCCGTTTCTTAGCGAACTTCATGACCATGTCCCGATCCTCAGTATGAATGCTCATGCTGTGCCCGATACCGTTTTGAAGCAGCTCGATGCATCGATCACAGGCTTCATGCCAGTCTTTTACCGTATAAAACGCCAGGACGGAGGTAAGCTTCTCATAAGACAGCGGATTCTCCGGTCCGACACCGTTTTGTTCACCGATCAGAACCTTTGTGCCCTCTGGGATTGAAAAGCCTGCAGCCGCCGCGATCACCTGTGGGGATCGTCCGACAAACTTGGCATTCATGGTATGACCGTTCTTGAAGAGCAGCGAACACACCTTTACAGTTTCTTCCGCACTCATGAAGTAGCCGCCTTGCCGATGAAATTCCGCTACGATCTGATCCCGGTTGGAGGCTTCAGCAATAACTGACTGCTCGGAAGCGCAGATAGTACCATAGTCGAAGGTCTTACTGGCCAGGATGTTCGTAACCGCTTTCCTGACATCCGCTGTCTTTTCAATGTAAGCCGGGCAGTTGCCAGCCCCAACACCAAGAGCGGGCTTTCCTGCACTGTATGAGGCCTTTACCATGCCCGGGCCGCCCGTAGCGATAATCATGCTGACTTCTTTGCTCTCCATCAATGCTTTGGTCGCATCGGCGGTAGGCATTGAAATACTGGCGATGATATTGGCGGGAGCACCTGCTGCGATAGCCGCTTCGCTCATCAGCCGTGCTGCAGCGATGGTGCATTTTGCCGCGGCAGGGTGTGGCGAAAAGATGATGGCGTTCCGTGACTTGATCGCAATGATCGATTTGAAGATTGCGGTGGAGGTTGGGTTGGTGGACGGAACAATTCCCATGATCAAGCCCATTGGCTCAGCAATATCAATCACTTGATTCACCGTATCTTCACTGATGATTCCGACTGTTTTCATATTTTTGATTGCGTCGTACAAGACAACAGAAGCCAAGTGGTTCTTATAGGTCTTGTCCTCAACTTTACCAAAGCCGGTTTCTTCAACAGCCATCCGTGCCAGGCTGACTGCGTTTTCTTTGGCTACCCGGACCATATTGCACAAAATGCGGTTGATCTGCTCTTCTGTATAATCCGCAATCTGATCCGCGGCAACTTTCCCCATCCGCGCAAGGTTTCTTACTTCTTGAACAGAGCGTAAATCGTAATCAAAATTTTCCACGTTCCGCGTTCTCCTTTCCTGTTTCATCGTGTACTTAGGGATTCATCGTGCTGCCATGCCGGGAGTCAAGCTTTCCCGAAATACCGCATGAAGGCTGTGATGATCACCTGTTTATCTGCTTTTGAAATGCCTCTTCCTGCAATGCCGAAATCCTTATATTCACGGGCCAGGTTTCGAAGTTTAACCACTGTCAGCTTATTCAGCATCGCAATCGCTTCCTCTAACCCTTTTTCAAGTACGACCGAGTCGACGACCGCCTTATGGATCTCACCCGGGTCCATCACCGCACTCTTGGATGGTTCTTCAGCAGGCGCTTCTCCTTTTGTTACCACTTCAACTTCCTCTGGAGCAGATGCCGGTTTTTCTGCACGTGGCTCCGGTATCTCTTCAAGGCGGGTCGGTTCAGAGAAGGCGATCAGAGAGGCCATTTCTTCATGGGGGCGCGGGATAACATGAACAGAGATCAGTTCGCCGACACGCTGAGCTGCAGCAGCACCAGCATCTGTCGCCGCTTTAACGGCGCCGACATCACCTCGGATCATCACTGTCACCAATCCCCCACCGACATGCTCTTTACCGATGAGGCAGACATTTGCAGCTTTAACCATTGCGTCCGCAGCTTCAACCGCGCCTACCAATCCTTTTGTTTCAATCATTCCCAGTGCCTGCATGCCTTAAGCCTCCATCATTCTATTACATCAAATCCGCCCAGTTGGCTGGATACGTCGTGTAGAATACTCTGGCCTTGTCTGGGGAACCCCAAATCACTTTGGAGCCGGATGGTACGAACAGAACATCTCCGGGATACGCAGTGAACGTTTTGCCGTTAATGGTTACCGTCAGAGTACCTTCGATGACATAATCGATTTCCTCGTAAGTCAGATCCCACTCAAAGCTTGATTTTTCAATGGTTAGGAACCCTGCACTCATCTGGGACTCATCTTTGCTGATCAATTCCTGAAAATAGACTTTGTTATCAGGATTTCCGGTATCAAAATAGTCCATCTTGACGGAATTGCCGCGAACTACCTTCAGGCCGCCACAGTCACTTTCCGATGTATAGGGCTTGCCTGAAGCACTGTCAAGTATCCCTTGCAGAAGTCCTTGATCCATCATGGCCTTCAGCGCTTTATAGATCAGTTCACTGTCGACTCCACCCGTCCCGGCTTTCACCACTTCACATGCACTGTCACTGCAGGGCGCCGGCTGGGTCGAAAATTCTATCCCACTCGCTTTGGCCATATCTTTCGCTGACGGTGTGATAATCGTATTACTTTCCATGTACAATATTTTCTTCCCCTCCTTTGCCAAGGCCTCAACTTCCTTTACCGTGATTAATCTTTTCATGCTTTCACCCACTTCCTCTATTGGTAGTATATTGAAAACAAGTGCCTTCTTGTGTTTCAACGCTGGGGAATCTATTAGAACAAGCTTTGGATGAGTCTGTCGGAGGGTGCCGCTATAACCTCTGCATTCACCAACAGACCTTTTTCCTCTGCAATGTTTTTACCTGCTTCAATACCGGCCTCAACCGCGGCAACGTCTCCCGTGAAGGTGAAGAATGCCTTACCGCCCAGACCATTACCCAGGCGAAGCTCCATCGGCTCCAAATTCGCAGCTTTTAGAACTGCATCCGCGGCAATGATCATTGTTGCCAGTGAGAAGGACTCCATGATTCCCAGTGCCTGAATCCGATCCGGCATCGCAGTGCCTGAAATTGCCGGGAATATGGCGCGGCTTACATTGGGGATGATGATGGAATCCACCAGATACTCCCCTGCATGTTTCTCGCCGACGGCTACTGAATCCTGAACGGCTCCGACATCTCCGTGAACGATGGCTATATACTTGCCGGGGCAAACCGAGGTAGCTGTTATTATTTCAACATCCGAAGTCTTCACCATCTGATCGGCGGCGTAGATGCCGCGGGCAATACTTGTAAACTCAACCATTCCGATTGCACTGGCCATCTCATTCCCCCCTTATGGCAATAAAACCGTTTCCACATTCCACAACCGCCCCGGAAATGCTTGTGTGTATCGAAGCGCCAAGCGCCCCATCAGGAATCCTGCCTATCAGCTGCCCAGCCTGCACCCGGTCTCCTAGTGAAACAACCGGAACCGCAGGAGCTCCTATATGCTGACTTGTTGCGATATAAACCAAGTTGGGTTTCAATACGGTTTCTCTCATGGGAGCGGACTTATCGAAATCCTTGAGGCCCAGCCTTGCAACCAGCCGCTTGCTTGGAAGCTGCCGGTATTCCCGGCTGCTCCGTGCCTGAAACTCAGTCTGATCAGGTTTATACCGGATGCTCTGTTCTGCCAGCTTCTGTTTTGTAAAAACATTGGCAGACATGGGATACAGCCCGGCAGGACAGGAGAACAATTGGCACAGGTTACACTGGCAGCAGAGGGATGCGGTTTTAAGCTCCTCCGGATTTGTTATTGAGTAAGCCACCGTCCGCATGATCTTGTGGGGCTGCATGTTGTGGCCCAGAAGATACCGGGGGCACAAATCCGTGCACATGCGGCACTGTTCACAGGTTGCCTTGTTGATGCGCATGGCTGCATCCATTTTGATGGACTTTTTACGGATGAGGGGATGCTGTTTCTTCAGAATGATAAAGCCTTTATGCTTCTTTGTAATATAGCCTTCCAGATCCGCCATAACCGGTCCCATCATCGGGCCGCCATCAATGACAGCGTATTCGTCAAAGTTATCAATTCCGCTGAGTTTCAGTACATCAATGATTGGTGTGCCAACTAAAACCTTCACAGTCAACCGATTCGGGATATCACCCGCAACGGTGATGTATTTTTCGGTGACCGGCTTCCCCAGGGATGCATGGTAGATATTCAGTGCAGTTTCGGAGTTGATGACCACACAGCCTACCTGTATCGGAATGCCCGCTTCAGGAACAACCCGACCGGTCAGCTCATAAACCAGAACCTGTTCGTCACCGGCGGGGTACGCATCCGCCATTTCTTTTACTTCGACGAAATCGCCCAACCGTAATGCTTCAATCCGTTCCCGAAGGATGGAAATGACTTCCTTATGCTTGTATTTCACACCAATCAGCGCTTTATTGGCACCAATCAGTCGTCCCGCTGCTTCAAAGCCTTTGATGATTTCGTCCGGGAGCAGCTCCATCAGTTGCTGATCCACCCGGAGAAGGGGCTCGCATTCCGCTCCGTTCAGGAGTATATATTCTGCCTTTGACCCCAGCTTTGCATGGGTGGGAAATCCCGCTCCCCCCGCACCGACAATGCCGGCATCTTTCACCTTTTCCAGAAGACTCATATCTGCCCCCATTAATCTGCTAAATTACAATCGTCATCAATGATTCCGATAACAACGGCATCCACCGGGAGAGTGTCGTTACCCAACATCCGCCTGGCAGCCGAACCCGTGGTCACGATGACCCGGTCACCGATCCCTGCGCTGATGATATCTACAACGATCAGGCGCTGCCCTTCACTGGTCCCGCCGATGACTTCCGCCAGCATGAACTTGAAGCCGTTAAGGGAATCTGATTTCCGTGTGGCCCATACGTTGTCAATCAGTCTTGCTGCTAACATGTCTGACCACCCTTTCCCAGTCCGCTTTTTATCTCTTCGATTGCAGATTCCACCGAGGAGGTATCCCCAAGGATCGCAATCATGATCATATTCTGCGGACAGCTTCCCCGAATATCTGTAACGGTGACGCCGACTGCTTTTTCCGCGATATCCGCGGCACAGATCATATCGATCATCCTGCCCTGTACCAGGCCCACCGCTGACACATCCCGCACGTCTTCACTGGTGCCGGTGCCCATCCGCTTGATCAGGATATCCAAGGTACCCGCTGTAGGGGCTTTTATAATTCGAAATTCCATACATCCACCCCTATCATTCAGAGTCCTGTGTACACCCCAGTGCGATCCCCAAAGGTGTTACAAACATGGGGTTCCGGGGCTTATGTGTAAAAATCCCGGTCTGTTTCTCGATGATTTTTTCGATACCTGCCAGACAGCAGGTCCCACCAACCAGAGATATTTCCCGCACGTCATGGCCTTCGATGTGTCGGCTTATAATAGAAGCGATTTTTTCAATGACAGGTTTTACGACCGCCAGCAATTCTTTATGGTTATCCGAATTCCGCTTGTACACATCCGCGTCAGAGAAGGACATCTTGTAGGCCCCGGAAATCACCAGGGAGAGATGGGTGCCGCCGGTGGCCTCATCAGCCACATAAACCACTTTGCCATCCTTCAGGATGGAGATGCCGGTGGTGCCGCCGCCGATATCAACGACTGCACCATTCTGCATCTTGAGCACCGCATTGGCTGCAGTGGATTCATCCAGGACATTGGTGATTTCAAACCCGGCTGCCTGCACCACATTCTTAACCGCTCCGGAATCCAGTGCATCGGTTCCCGGTGGAATGGCTGCGGCTGCGTACAGCAGCTCTGTGCCCAGCTGTTCCTCAAGTTGGCGCTTAAGCTCCCTGACGATATTGATGGCGCCCAGATAATCCACCACCATGCCGTCCCGGACAACATCCGCATATCGGTAAGCCCCGGCTACGGGTTTATAGTTTTCATCCAGTACCGCCAGTACCACACAGGCCGTTCCCAGATCGACGCCGGTATAGTAGACGGATGATTTTCTGCCGATCGGATTTTCTATGACCTCTTCAAATTCCTGAACCATCTGGTCGCAGTATTGAAAGTTTACATTTTCTTCTGGCATGTTTCGCCTCCCACTGATACGCAGATCAGCTGTGAAAGGGTGTTTATCAGCTGATTTGTTTTCCCGACTGCTTCCTGATGGCGTCTCTGGCCATCGACACTGCCGTCAAAAAACTCTGGCAGCTCCAGTTCGACTACCCGGAGAGCGCATCTCAGCCGGTGTAAAAGTATGATTTCCCGACCCTTGCCTAACTGGATATGGAAGGGGGTGATCTTGAAGCAATCCTCAAGATGGAGAAGAAACTGATCCGACTTGATCCCTGTGCATTCCTGCATACACCCGGTATTGCAGGGGTTCTCTCCTAGCCCGGAGTCCGCAACGGCAGCGACACACTCTCCCAGGCTGATGAGCTTCTGGGCAATCAGAACATCACGGCTCAGCAGCTCTTGAGCGGCCGCCAGAAACTCAGCCTCCACCACCTTCATCCGCCGATAAAGCCATCTTCCACGGCAGGACTGTTCCTGCTCCAAGGTCACCGGCTCCAACTTTTCTGTGTTTGTCGTTTTATTTTGGGGGAGTCCCTCCTCGAAACCATGGATTCCCCGGTCCATCAGAAACTGTCTGGCTCCAGGTGTGATCCGTGTATCCGGTTCAAGCTTGTATTCAGTGAAAGGTTCTTTTTTATACTGATCCCTTAAGTCCTCTTCCGTGATGAACTTCACTCTGCTCCCCCCTTGCTGCCTGCCTTAGCAAATGTTCTCTTAGAGCCCCTACGCCTTTTCCCGTTTTCATGCTGATCTGAAACCAAGGTTCCGGAACGCCGATTTTTTTCAGCTGCCGGATGCAGGCTGCCAGATTCTCCTCCATCAGATCGCACTTTGTGATGACACCGATGACAGGAACCCGAAAAGCCTTTGCAAATCCCGGCGAATACACGTCGGTACGCTTGGACTGATCCACCAGGATCAGAATATGTGATGCGTTCTGGGCAGTTGCAATCAGATGCTTGTACATCCCTGTATTTTCTATATAAGAACCTGGAACATCAATGGTGTTATTTCCGTAAGTAATGGCCTGGGTTTTCCGAAGTGGACCGTCGTAATCATTGAGTTCATTGACCAATGAGGTTTTACCCGAGCCCGTTGGCCCGATAACCATGATCCGTTTTCTGCTCATGTCCGTGTAATGGGACTCGTCTCAAAGCCCAGCATATCTCTCAATACCGTAGTAACGGTACCGAGCGCCGTTTCTACACTTTGCACATCCCCGGTGATCACAACAGATCCTGTGAACCGGTCCAGAAAACCGATTTTGACGTTGGCAGCCTTTGTCGCAATATCCACTGCAATAATAGCGGTTTCATAAGGGGATAAGGTCAGTATGCCGATGGCACCCTTATCATCGATTCCCAAACAGTCGTAGATATCCTGCATGGGTGAAGCGATGACATGGGCAATGGTAACCTGTTTTCCGGGTACCGATTCCTGGATGATTCTTTCTATTCCTTTTTCACTCAATAATCCCATGAGAACACCTTTTTAAGCCCTTTCTTTGCCGCCAGCATCCATTAATGACTGACAACGACAACTGGAAAATCATATTTTTTTATCCACCCTTCAATCCGATGAAGTTCATCACTGGTGAGTGATGGATCCGGTGCACCTTCCATAGGATATTCCCGCCCCAGCTGTTTATATTTATTGACCCCGAATTTATGATAAGGAAGCAGGTCAATCCCTTTGAAATTCTTGTAATCCCGGAAGGGCATCAGGAAGCTGACGACACTTTCAATATCCTTCTGATTGTCATTGACACCCTTTAGCAGCGGCATCCTGATCTTGACGTTAACCCTGCGGTGAAGCAGTTCCTTCAGGTTTTTCAGGATCTGTTCGTTACGGACCCCCGTCAGTTCATAATGACGATCCGGATCAATGTGCTTCAGATCAAAAAGGAAGAGATCCGTGAATTCACTCACTTGAAGTATGGTTTCAAGCTTCGCATAGCCGGAGGTCTCAATCGCGGTGTTGATTCCAAGCTGCTTGCAGCCCATCAGGATATTCCGGGTGGCATCATGCTGCATCAGTGGATCCCCGCCGCCTATGGTAACGCCGCCGCCTGAAATATCGTAAAACATACGGTCTTCTTCGATGATATCCAGAAGCTCTGAAATCGTCTTGACCTCTCCTGAAATGGAGAGTGCAAAGGTCCTGCAAGCGGATTCGCATTTACGACAACCGATACAATCAATAGTCCGATTGATCATATGCTCCCCTGTTTCCTTATGCATATGATGTATGCCTACCGGGCAGACATCCACGCAGGCGCCGCAATCCACACATGAATTCCGTTTATACATGACCTGATACTTTCGTTCCAAAGTTTCGGGATTGGAACACCATTTACACCGCAAAGGGCATCCTTTCAAGAATATAAGCGTCCGTACACCTGGGCCGTCGTACATGTTGTATTTCTGTATATTGGATACAAATGCTTTTCTTTCAATTGCCCCTGTCTTTGGATTGCTCATACTATCAAATCTCCCGTTCAATTCATTGTGATGCCCTGGTCTGCCGGGAGGAACCGCCCTAAGGGCAGTTCCTCCCGAAGGGAGGGTTTTTACAAATGTGTCAGCATTGTTCTGCTGATGATCTCATCCTGAACATCCTTGCAAAGCTCTACAAAGAATGCGCTGTACCCCGCTACACGAACTATCAGGTCCCGGTACTTTTCCGGATGCTTCTGGGCTTCAATCAGCGTCTTGTTGTCCAGATAGTTGAACTGCATTTCACCGTTGCCGAAGACCGAAGCGGTGCGCAGGAGGGTAATGATCCCCTCTTCGCCTTCCGGCGTATCCAAAAGACCCGCCATCAGCTTGAAGTTGTGAACCATCCCGATGTTCATGCTGTCGTTGGCCATCTTGGAAATCGATTTGATGATGGCTGTGGGGCCCTTGGTATCTGCACCCTGAGTGGGGCTGATGCCATCGGACAGCGGTACCCATGCGCCACGGCCGTTGGCGGTGGCGCCGGTCAGTTGACCGAAAGGCGTGTTGTTTGAGATGGACAGGGTACCGTGGCTCAGAACCGAGTAGAGGGTCTTGAATTTACGGTGCTCAATTTCCGTGTAATGGACGATATCGGAAGCGATCAGATCCACATAGTCGTCATCGTTGCCGTACTTCGGCGCATTCAGGCAGTCTGCCTTGATCTGTTCGTAGCCGACAAAGTCCGCCTTGAGTGCTTCGTTCATCTGGTCCAGGGTGTATTTCCTATCATCGAATACCAGCTTCTTGATGGCTGACATGGAATCCACATAGGTGGCCAGGCCGGACCATACGACCCCAGGGCCGAAGTTATACATCGCGCCGCCGGAGGATACATCCTTCCCACTCTCCATGCAGCCCTCGTACATGATGGACATCAGGGGCTTGGGAGCCAGTTCCCGGTGAATCCGCTGGGAAATGACGGTGGCGATACTGGATAGCTTGGTAACATACTTGATGGTTTCCTTGACGGCCTCTTCGAATTCTTCAAAGGTCTTGTAACGGCCGAGGTCGCCCATATCCGGAGTAACCGGCTTGCCGAACCACTGCGGTATCCCGTGGTTCATGACCAGCTCAATGCAGATGGGCCACTGGGTGTAGGCGGTGGAGGTCCACTGATACAGACGGCCGGATTTCTGCGGCTCAACACATCCCATCAGGCAGTAGTCACGGGCGTCCTCAATGGAAACACCCTTGGCCAGCATCATCTTGATGTGTGAATCGTCGAAGTGGCAAGCTGGGAAGCCCATGCCGGACCGGATGACATCTACAATCTTCTTCAGATACTTTTGCGGTGATTTGTTGTGGATCCGTGCCGCCAGGGAGGGCTGATAAATCCGCACATGGCGTACAGCATCCATCAGCAGGTATGTGAGGTCGTTGGTGGCATCCCGACCGTCCCGGGTAACACCGCCCACACACATGTTGACGAAGGGCTGGTAGCCTGCGAAGAACTTGGAAGCCCCTTCACTGGTGAGCCACATCATCTCAGACATTTTCACCAGCATACAGCCCGCCAGTTCAAAGGCTTCGAAATCCGTCATGCGGCCGGCTTCCTTATCCGCCTTGTAGAGCGGGTACATGTACTGGTCCACACGGCCGATGGACATTCCCGTTTGGTTCTCTTCCACCACCAGCAGGGACTCAATGGTCCAAACGGACTGGACCGCTTCCCAGAAAGACTCCGGTTTATGCGCAGGAACCCGTGCATTCACTTCTGAAATCCTCAGCAACTCACTTTTACGTTTCGGGTTCGTCTCTTTAGCCGCCAGCTCTGCAGCATAATTGCTCAGGCGTTTGGCGTAGATCATGACCCCTTCCGTGGTGTCCACAATGGATTTATAGAAATAGATTTTCTCGATATCATCGGGGTTCTGGTAATCCAGCTGGGCCAGTTTATCCTTGGCCTCCTGCTGAATGTCCAGCATGCCCTTTTTCATCAGGATCACGTCGTACCCAGGATTGGAGTCTCCGCCGCCGTTGGTGGCGTGGTAGGAACAGTCCGATACGAAGGATTCCCCAGAGATGGTCCACACACCGGCTTCCCGGTACTGATCTTCGCAGAACTCATCCACGGATTTTCCTGCCCAGTAAGGGAACAGCTCTTCCTGGAGAAGCTTCTTGTCTTCATTGGAAATGAAGAATGGGTCCTGGGAGCGGGTGCCGATGGTGTCGATCTCGTCCCGCAGCCACCGCCAGGCGATATCCGGGGAGAAGGCACCGGCGCGGGGTGCGCCGTTGGGAGCCCCTACAATCAGTTCGTCGTCCAGGATCACCAGGGGCGCTGTTTCGCAGCAATACTTGAAACACTTGGCCCGGAGCAGAATCTTGGGCATCCCGGGGTTTTCCTTGGCGATCTTTGTAATCGCCTGGGCCCGGAACGTCGTAATGGAAGGGACATATTTCAGGTAGTTATCTTTGATTTTCTGCAACCGCTGGGTGATGCCGTTTGGAATAGAACCATCATTCGTACAGGCTACTGGTGTACTGACAGCACTGCTTGCAGGCCCTTCCTTAGCAATTTCTTTCGAAACGCTTTCGAACATCTTGATTAAAGACGTCCGTTCTGCCTCAGACATATTCTGGGTTGCTTCTGCCAATTTATTAGATAAATCACGAATATCCAAATCTCTTCCCTCGTTTCTTAAGTAAATTTCATCTCATGATTCAAGTTCATCAATGACACTTTTCAAAACGAGCTCCAACATCCGCAAATCCTCTTGGTTGAATGCCGCAGGCTGGTTCGCCAGGCACGGGGATGTTTTTCCCTCTGAAAACGTCATCTGTGTGATCTCTTCAGTCTTCCGCACGCCGTATCCCACTTTGCGCACATAAATCAGGTTCATCGGTGAAACGTTATCGGAGGTGATCCCTTCCCCTGCCGATCCGCTGCCCAAGGTCATGGCAGGAAACAGATTTGTTGTTGCCCCCATGCTTCCAAAGGAAGCCGGTGTATTTACAAGCACTCTGCCAACAGGCTTTTTCAGCGCAAACTGGCGAATCACGTCTTCGTCTTTCGAATGGATTACAAGGGTGTGTGCCACGCCCTCACTCAGTAGAAGCTCAATGCACTTTTCGCAGGCATGCATCCAGTCGTCTTCAATATAATAGGCTAAAACCGGACATAGTTTTTCTTTTGAATACGGGTTCGTTTCAAGAACATATTTCTGTTCTGAAATCAGCAGCACCACGTTACCGGGAACATGGATCCCTGCCCGCCTTGCTAATTCCTGTGCCGACTTCCCAACCATTTCAGGGTCCAGGCTGCCGTCGAAACGGAATAACAGATGTCCTATTTTGCAGGATTCGTCTTCTGTCATGAAATATGCGCCATTGCATACCAATTCCCGTTTCACATCATCCGCGATGCAACTGTCGACAACGATGGATTGTTCCGCTGCTGATACGATGCCATAATCAAAGGTCTTGCTGTCAATGATATCTCTTACTGCCTGTTTGATATCGGCTGTGCGTTCGATAAATGCCGGTCCGTTGCCTGGTCCGCCGTAAACCACCGGTTTTCCGGAATGATAGGCTGCCTTCAGCATGCCGGGAACACCGGTATTCATAATCAAGGAAGTTGCCGGATGATTCATCAGCTCCAGTGTCCCACTTGGCGTCACTGTATGCAGATACGCCAGCGCTCCCTCCGGCAAACCGGATTCCTGTGCGGCGCGAATCATAATGTCCAGCGCCATGGCCATGGATTTCTTGGCCCTGGGGTGTGGAGAGAACAGGATTGCGTTGCCGGACTTGATTGCAATCAAGGTTTTGTAGATTGTCGTGGAAACCGGACTGGTTGCAGGGCACAGTGCAATAATCACACCTACGGGGACACCGATATCCATGGTCTTGTTCTGTAAGTCTTCCTTAATGATCCCTACGCAGCGCATGCCTCTAAGTCGGGTGCGCAGATACTCACAAACAAACCGATTCTTGATATATTTGTCCTGCCATCTGCCGTAATCCGTTTCATCACTGGAGAGCTTGGCGAGCTGGTCAGCATGTTTTTCAACTTCTGCCGCCATATGCTCAACAATTTCATCCAGCTTTTCCTGCGAAAAAGCAGCCATTGCCTTATGCGCTTCACGGGCATTTTCCGCAAGGATCCGTGATTCTTGGATGGAGAGCAGATCATGATCCATAATATGCATTTGGAGCTCTCCCTTTTATTGATCTCATCAGGCCAGCATGCCCTCAAGATTGTACCGGGCAATGATTTTTTCAAGATCTGAATGGGGCCGTGCGATAACAACTGAGCTGTACACTTCCGTACCCATATCTTCAACGGCCTTTACACCCGCACTGACTGCCGTCTTGCAGGCTCCGACATCTCCGCGGACCAAAACCGAAATATAGCCGGATGCCACGTTCTCAAAGCCTACCAATTCAACATTCGCCGCTTTGCACATGGCATCTGCAGCCTCCAGGACGTATACGATTCCAAATGTTTCTATCAATCCTAGCGCCTCATATCGGACCATTTTTATCCCTCTCTGACTGAATTAGTTGTCGATGTCGTAAACAGAAACAATGTTGCCGATTGCTTTGATCGGGCGGGGCATCACATTATGCGCTGTCAGTTTGCCGATAGCCGCAGCCGCTTCTGCTCCTGCCTCAACTGCCGCTCTCACAGCACCCACATCGCCCTTGACCATGATGGTCACCAGGGTTGAACCCACGTTCTCATAGGAAACAAGTTCCACATTGGCAGCCTTCAGCATTTTGTCTGCTGCTTCAATTGCAGGAACCATGCCTACGGTTTCCACAAGGCCCAGCGCCTCTTCTCCAAAATATCGCATTCGTATTTCCTCCCTCTTGGATCTTGCAGCATGACCAGACCGCCTGTCTGGTCATGCTGCGAATCAAAATCGGATTCCAATGATACCTTCTCTACTTTCACGAATCAGTTCTTGCGATATTGCGGGGAAATATATTTTTTTACGAAGTGTTTACCATCAGAGTTGATCTTGTACCGGACACTCAACTCGCCTTTCGCGTCCAGACCGTAACCGGTCTCTTCAAGAAGGCCATTGGCTTCCAGTGACATGACATGGTCAACGAAGCGAGCCTTTGTAAACTGTTTTTCCTTGCCGTAAAGATGCTCAAGAGCTTTCATGATTTCATTGACATCAGCTTCCTTCACATCAAACATATAATTCAGTACTGCAGTGCGAACAGGTAGCAGCATATGTTAGGCCTCCTTCTTCTTGAACAGGTCCATTGGGTTCATGGAAACCAGAACCGCGCCGGTCAGAATCACGATGGATCCTACAACGATTGTGGGTGTTACTGCTGTTCCAAGGAACAGGATACTGAAGAATACGCCCCAGAAAACATAGGTGATATTCAGTGACATGCCGACTGCACAGCCGATGGTGCTGTTTGACTTGTACCAGCAGAGGAATGAAACCGCTGCACACAGACCCGCCGCTGCAAGCCACATGACCGGCTCACCAGCAAGGATTGTCGCGTTGAAAAGCCCAAGAGAGCCGATGATCGGAAGAATAATGAAAATATCTACCAAACCTGAAACGCCCTGACGGATATTGATGGCGATGTCGGAATCGATCATCGCGCTTCCGTATGCCGCAAGAACCCCTTCAAGTCCCCAACCTACCGCTGCCACGAAGGCGCAGATGATACCCAGGGCGAAGTTGCTGCCGCCTGTGGGAGGAACCCAGTTGATGACGATGGCACCGACGACACAGATCAGCATGCCGATACCGACACGGATTTGGATCTTCTGCTTCAGGATAATCCGAGCAAACACCGCGCCGAACAGGCAGTAGAGCGCAGAAATCGGTATGGCATAGGCACCTGCCATTGCAAGACCCATCAGATATGCGCCACTGGCGATCGGACCGCCAACGAGAGCGCCAAGGATAACAATAAAGCCTGGGAAAGTACGGAGGCTGCGGCCGATCTCACGGATACGCCCGGTGTAGATGTTGTAGATCAGCAGCCAGACCGCTGCCAGGGAATCATTGATGGCCGTCGCCACATAAGGAGCTGCAAAGAGACCTGCTGCACCAAGCAGTGGCGCTTTCATCGATGCCACAACCACAAAGGTGCTGTAAAGACCATAGGTTAAGCCGGAAAACGCACCTGCGCTGATCCCCGTTTTTCGGAACTTCTTGTTCGCCTCGGCCTTTAATGCATCTGCTGAAATACCTTTCACCATATTCACGTTTTCCATAGGTGCTTTCACTCCTCACTCATATTTTTCGCAATAATCTGTACAAAACAACCAGATCCTGTGAATCCTGTCTGTCCCTCAACGCTGTCATGCGCTTGCCATTTAACTGCCGGACCTGTGATAACGTTATCCTCCTCCTCTTGAATGATTGCTGGGCTAATTCTTCAGTTGGCGGAATTCGAACTGTTAATCATTCTTGTTAGCATTAATGATAACTGAGCGGAGCATTCTAATATGGCATAAAACGGAACACTTTACGGTACAATATCCTTCATTCTTCATGGGTTCTTGTATTATCGTTACTTTCTTGTACTATCCACCCTTTTAACGGCAAAAGGATCCGAGTTATGGTATAATGGGCGTTACTATCGGGCGTATGTGTCCACAGTAATCCTGTAAGCCTGCACTGCCAAATCGTACCCGTACCTGTAGAGAGGGGATCCAACATGCTGAAGCGACTGAGGTTCAGACAAAAATTAATTCTGTCACTCTGTGTCATCCTATTGACTTCATTCATAACGCTTTTTGTAATGGTATTGACCACGTCCTATGCCAACAGCAATGCACAGGCCCGCACGATCGCCTTGCTGACATCAAAGGACAATGCGGACAAAGTTGCCTTGAACTTTGAAAAAATCGAAACCATCGGAAAAAGCCTGGCCATTCATATGGAGACCATGGTAGCCGAAAACGCAACGTCCAGAGAGCTGGTCATCTCCGAGATGAAACACACCCTGAGCCTCAGCGATGATATTTTCGGCGTTGCCATTACTTATGAGCCCAACAAGTTCGATGGCCGGGATAACGCCTTCATCAACACGGAGGGCAGTGATGCCGCCGGTCAGTTCATGCCCTACATAACAACGCGGGACCACATCACATTTGCTTCGGAACTGAGCTTTTACGACACGTATACGGAACTGCAGAACCGGTGGTACACCGTACCTAAAAGAACCCACAGAGTGTACATGACCGAACCGACCATATACCCAGTCCAGGGTGAAGATGTTCCCGTTGTTTCCATCGTTGTGCCGATCATGCGTAATAATGAATTTGTCGGCGTTGTCAGCATCGATACGACCATTGACCATCTGCAAACTGAAATCGAAAAAGTAAAACCCATGGGCGGCTTTTCACAGATCATTTCTGAAAACGGCATATTCGTAGCGAATGGCGTGGACGCTGAAAAAAAACTCGTGGATATCTCTCAGGAAAAAGAATGGATCCCCATCCTGAAAAAGACCTCTACCGGCAGCGAATTTACAGAACTCAGCTATTCCCCTGATACGGATGAGCAGGTGCTCCGTGTCTTCAGCTCAATCCATCTTGAGGATACAGACGAGTATTGGACCTACGTCAGCATTATTCCGCTGAGCGCGGTCTATGCCAATTTCAATTACACCTTCGGCCTGATGGTGATTGTCGGTTTTGTACTTCTTGGATTCATTGTCTATGTGAATTATTCCATTATCATCAAGGACATCTAACCGTCATTCGTATCTTGGAAGGGAGCTGTTATACTTGCAGTACAGTTCGCAAGGCTCAACGAAAGACAATGGAGCAAACCAAGCCTTTTATACGTTCAAGAACATCATCGGGAATAACAAGGATCTGATTACCGCCATTGATTTTGGACACAAGATCGCACGCCATAATTCTTCCATCCTCCTGATCGGTGAAACCGGAACCGGAAAAGAGCTCTTTGCCCACAGCATCCACAATGAAAGTGTTTTTTCCGACGGGCCGTTTATTGCCCTTAATTGTGCTGCCATCCCAGAAACGCTTGTAGAAAGCGTTCTGTTCGGAACCGTTGAAGGAGCCTACACCGGCGCCAAGAACAATGAGGGTCTGCTGCTCCAAGCCAATAAAGGCACCATATTCCTTGACGAAATCAACTCCCTGAATATGGATTCGCAGGCCAAATTGTTGCGTTTTATTCAAGACCGGACCATCAGAAGTGTCGGAGACAATAAGCAGCAGAAAATCTCCTGTCGAATCATCAGTGCCGTCAACCGGGATGTGGATCTGGAAGTGAAAGCGAACCGCTTGCGGGAAGATCTCTACTTCAGGCTTGCAACGGTTGAACTTCACATCCCTCCCCTCCGTGATCGAAAAGATGATATTCCCGTTTTGACCAACCATTTCATTCAGAAATTCAGTGCGGAGTTTGGCAACAACATCGCACGGACCCATCATCGGCTCATGGAATTGCTGATCAGCTACTCATGGCCCGGAAACATCCGGGAGCTGGAGCACGTCATTGAAAGCGCCATGAATTTTGTTGATACTGATGAGACCACCCTGGGCCTCCACCACCTCTCCTCCCATCTGCAGCGTAAGCTCACGGAAACAGGCGACTTCGATCCGGTCGACACCGAAGATGACTTGATTGAAGCAAGGCTAAACCTCTCTGCATTCTCATATGCCTCTGAAAAGACGCTGCATGAAATCCTGGATGGTGTTGAGCGGGAGGTTATCATTGATCGGCTCATCAAGAATCAGGGGAACATTTCGCAAACATCAAAAGAACTGGGAATATTCCGGCAGGCGCTTCAATATCGCATCAAGAAATATAAGATTGATGAGCGTGAATACGAGTAGGATTCCGCCTGTGCATTTCAGGATTGCATGCAATTCCGAAGTGCAACATGGGATCATGGCTGAAAATCTGTACAGACATTCAATTGACTGAATAGTTTAACAAGTTGTCATCAAAAGACAGAACGGGAGCATGCAAAGGATTATTGCATGTCCCCGTTCTGTCTTTGTTCCGTTCTTATGGAGATACCACAAAAGCCTGTCGTTTCAACGCCCTAATATTTAGTTGGTTTTGTGTATGTTTGGTATGGTACTTGCATAATTAAATAGTGCTATCATCACTTTATACAAGGGGGATTTAATGAACGCCAGCCATAGCTTGACGATGCGTACCTTGATTGATGAAAATCAATTGGTGACTGCTCAAAAAATGATGTGCCACCTCATCAACATTTCAGTCGTCACGATTGATACGGATGGAAATATCTATGGCGAGCAACCCCACACAAATCCACCTTGCCCGCTAGCAACACTTTCCAGTCATTGCGCCTCTACTTGCATGAAATCACAAGCCGTCCTACATGAACGGATTATCAAGAATCCGCACACTCAGATTTGTGAATGCCAGTGGGGCATTAAGAGCTGTATTTCCCCGGTCATTGTAGAAAACGTTTACCTGGGTGCCGTTCTCATCGGTCATTTTCTCGTTGAGGAAACCGCAGGCGACCGCATTAAAATCCATGGGGATGTGAGGGACATGCCGACAAGCCCAGCGGCAATGACACTGGCAGCAGCTGTTTCAGAATTACCGGTCTTCTCAGAAAGCTATATGCCCAAGCTGCTGGAATACGGCGATTTCTTATCCGGATATTTTTCCGAAATCGCTTCTAAAAAGATCACCGAGCAAAAACTGCAAGAAGAGACCATCGAAAAACTCATGTATGCGAAAGAAATGCAGAAGACACAGCTAAAGACCCTCAGCGCACAGATCAACCCCCACTTCTTATTCAATACACTGAATTCGATCACGCGGATGGCTTTTTTAGAAGACGCCCAGAATACACAGGAAATGACATACTGCTTATCAGACCTGCTGCGGTATAACCTGAAACAAACTGAGGAATTCCCCACCATCGGCAGTGAAATCGACAATATCCGCCGGTATCTTCACATTCAGGATATCCGCTACCAGGACCGCATCCACCATCATATCGATATATCCAGCAAGATCACCGATTGCAGGATCCCATCAATGCTGCTTCAGCCGATTGTTGAAAACGCCATTATCCATGGCCTTGAACCGAAGATTGAAGGCGGGAGCATCTATATAACGAGTGAAATGAAGAACAACACCATTAAAATCCTGATCAGGGATACAGGGGTCGGAATCAAACCCCGAAAATTGAAGGATGTCATGACGGATGGCATCACATCCAACACTGGGCTGGGTATTCACAATTCCCACCAGCGTCTCCAGCGCTATTTCGGTTCCGATTATGGTCTGAAAATCACCAGCCATGAAAACATTGAAACCATCGTCGAAATCAACCTGCCCTATTTTAAGGAATTAGCCCCTTTACACCAAAACTGAACCCCTGGGAGAACACCTATGTATAAACTCATGATTGTTGAAGATGAACCTATGGAACGATTGGTCCTTCGGAAAATCATCACCAAGGCGTTCGGAGATCGGATCACGCTGCTGGAGGATGCCAAAAATGGTGTCGAAGCCGTTTCAAAAGCCCGGGAACTGAGGCCGGATATCATCCTTATGGACCTGGGTCTTCCAGGCAAACCCGGCATCAGCGTTCAGGAAGAGATCCTGACGTTCCTGCCGGATGTCCAGACTGTCATCCAAACTGCTTATTCAGATTTTGTGTATGTCCAAAAGGCTATTTCATTGGGTGTGAAAGACTACTTATTAAAACCTGTAAAATCTGAAATGCTCCAGCATGTCCTTACCGGCATCCTCAAAGTCTTGGATAAGAAGGCCCTGAATCATCAGCCAGCCTATGACTTCTTTGAAATCGATTTGGAGACGGATGTCATCAAGAAATCCATCCTCTACATGAATGCCCATTTCAGAGACAAGGTTGATCTCCAATCCCTCTCAAACCATGTCCATATGAATCCTAAATACATCAGCCGAATCTTCAAACAGGAAACCGGGACAAATTGCATCGAATATCTGAACCAGCTGCGCATCAACTACGCCTGCAATATGCTCAGCACAACCTCTTATCCCATTTACAGGGTCGCTATGGATTCCGGCTTCACAGATGCTTCTTATTTCAACAAGGTTTTCACCAAGCATGTTAAAGACACGCCGATGAGCTATCGCAAAAAGCACGCGGTTCATGCCAAACCAATCAGGGCTCCCCGAGCCAAAAGTGACTTTTTTGCCTTTGAAGATCTTAAGATTTAAGCTTCCCACCTCCACTCCCTTTAAAAGGCCACCCTCAGTTCACACAACGAACTGAGGGTGGCCTTTAAGATGGTTGAATCCGTGAGTCAGTAACAGGACATTCTCTCACCACCATGTCACATGCACACTGATTTGCATTGCTGGATGCAGGCTTCTAATGTGTTTTCCGCCAACATCAGGTTGGTTGTAGGCCCCACACCGCCAGGAACCGGAGTTATCGCCAAAGACTTTTCCTTACAGGCCCGCCAGTCCACATCACCGACCAGCCCGTTTTCCGTCACATTTATTCCCGCATCGATTACAACGGCTCCCGCCTTGATATGATTCGGGCCAATCAGTTCTGCGACCCCAACACCCGTCATTAAAACATCGGCTTGTCGTGTAATAGATCCAAGATCCAGCGTTCTCGAATGGCAGATGGTCACCGTCATGTTTTCGTTGAGCATCAATTGAGCCACGGGTTTGCCTACAACGTTGCTTCGACCGACTACGACACCGTGTAATCCACTGAGTTCCATCCCCAGGGATTTCAAAAGGACCATCATTCCCTTGGGTGTACAGGGAACGAAGCCGCCCAGACCCGCATTTAACCGTCCTATATTTGCAGCGCCTGCAGAATCCACATCTTTTTCAGAAGCTATAGCCTCGCGAATCAGCTTTTCATCTACTGTTTTAGGCAGTGGAAACTGAACAATGATTCCGTGCACAGCCTTATCGGCGTTCAGTATTCTCACCTGTTGGCGGAGAGCTTCAGTTCCTTGCTCCGGATCCACTAGATATTTGGTAACGACCAGACCCAGCTCTGTGCATTTTTTCATGATATTGCTCACATAAACCTTTGACGACGGATCCTCACCGCAGAGTACAACAGCCAGACCGGGTTGAACACCGGATTGTTTTTTCCAGGCTTCTATTGTGCATTTCAATTGCTCGCTGTAAGCAGATGCTATCACTTTTCCATCAATTATATTTCCCATTTTTCAACCTCTCCGCTGTTTAGGATTCATCTATTTAACACCTGATCCACCACACTTCATGAAACTCTCCAAAGGCTTTCATCAGACTGCTGTTATTCTGCTTTCGCTGCCTCAACCACTGTCACAGCTTTACCGCTCTTATACACATACCAGTAGACACCAGCCACCAGAATAGCGCCGCCCACTATATTTCCCAACGTCACCGGCAGTTCATTGTTAACGAAGAAAGTATACCAGTTCAGATGATCCAGTTTTCCAGGTGTCACCCCGTATTGAGCAGCTGCTTCAACCCATTTAGGATTTGATTTCGCCAGAATCCCGGCGGGGATATAATACATGTTGGCAACACAGTGCTCAAATCCAGAAGTGATGAAGAGCCATATCGGAAAAAATATGGCAAACAGCTTCCCAACGATATCTTTTGCAGCAAAAGACATCCAAACTGCCAGACATACCAACCAGTTACACATGATTCCCAAATAAAACGCTGACATGAAGGGGAGGCTGGTTTTATACACGGCGATCTTTATGGTCATGGCACCCAGCACACTATCTCCGCTATTGAAAAGACCTGAATTCACCATCATATAAGCAAGGAATACCGAACCCACCAGATTGCCCATCCAAACAAGCGCCCAATTGCTAAGCATTTGTACAAGCTTAACCTTTCCCTCCATCACAGCAGCAATAATGAGCGTCTGTCCCGTAAACATTTCGCCCCCAGCTACAATCACCAACATCAGCCCTGTGCCGAATATCAAGCCTGCAATGCATTTCCCCAGTCCATAGGTTCCGGGATTCGCAAAGAGGTTGAACGCCGCCATATTGGAGCCTTCCGATGCAAATGCGATAAACGCACCCGCCAGAATAGCCAATAGGAATTCCTTGAAATGAGGCGTTGATACTTTTTTTATTCCTGCACTGATTGCCACATCTGCAATTTCTGGCGGCATATAATAATTCCTGTTTTCCATTCTGGCCTCCATCCGTATTAGTATCAGCATCATCAATTATCTTGTAATCGTGCCGGTGCTGATCGCTGGGCTTCGCAGTTCTCTAAAATACCGAAAAAGAGCCCAGAGGCTCTCTTCGGTGTAAGCGTTCTGCAACTAAGAACAACCGTCGGTTACAATGTTTTGACTGCCTATGTCTTGCCGACAATCAGTTTTACCACTCGGTCATAAACGCTGTCCGCCAATTGAATGCCTGTATTCAATGCCAATTCGGCATCCTTCGACATATCTGCGACGAATTCCTGATCCTTGATCAGCTGAAGGTTGATGAGGATGTTGAGATGCCCTCCTACCAACGCCGACCGCAGACACTGCACACCAACGCCGATATCACTGATGGCAAGGGAGGAGCACTTGTCTGTCAGCTCATCATGAATCTGGATTCCCTCCAGTGCGGATTGAACGATTTGAAACGGCACCATGCACGCATCCTTCAGGGCATTTTCCAGCATGCTGCTTTTATGCCGGGCGTCTTCCTCCGTACCGCTCTTGAGTCTGTAAGCCTCAGACAGGGGCAGGAACAGTTCTGCATCTTCATCGACCATTTCAAGCATTCGTTTTTCTATTGATTTGGCCCGCTTCATCAGGGCGATCACTTCCGGCTCATGGGCGGCATATTTCTTTTTACCCACGGTAAGGTTCCCCACCATTCCAGCCAGGGCCGCCCCAACGGAACCCGCCAGCGCCGCAGCGCCCCCTCCGCCCGGAATAGGGGCGCCGCTGGAAAGCTGCTGAACAAATTCATTACAGGGTAATTCTACAAAACTGCTCATTTCAATCCTCCTAAAACAATCCTACAATTTCGCCGCTTTCCAGAATATCGATCTTGTTTGCTGCAGGGACTTTGGGCAGACCGGGCATCCGCATGATCTCACCGGCCATGGCAACCAGGAATCCCGCACCGGCGGAAAGCTTCACTTCACGGACGGTAACCTTGAAGCCTGTGGGTCGGCCCAGCTTCTTTGCATCGTCGCTGAGAGAGTACTGGGTCTTGGCCATGCAGATGGGCAAGTGACCGTAGCCGTCTTCGGTGTGCTTGGCGATATCCTGAAGGGCTTTGGCAGTGAAATCCACCCCATCGGCTCCGTAAATGTCACCGGCTATCTTTTCAATTTTGGATCGGGTCGGCATATCCAGCTCGTAGAGGGGCTTGTAGGCAGCAATGCCGCTTTCGGCGATCTCCACAACCTTACGTGCCAGGGCTACACCGCCGTCTCCGCCCTTGGCCCACACTTCACTGAGAACCGCTTCGGTTCCCAGTTCTTTGCAGCGACGTTCCACGTAATTCAGTTCCGCAGTCGTATCGAGAGGAAACGCGTTGATGGCGACCACAACAGGGACACCGAACTGCTGCACATTGTGAATCTGTTTTTCCAGGTTCTCAAACCCCTTGGCCAGTGCTTCCAGATCTTCTTTGTTCAGGTTTTCTTTCTTCACGCCTCCGTGGTTCTTAAGGGCGCGCACCGTGGCGACAATGACGGTTGCCGCGGGTTTCAATCCGGCGTAACGGCATTTGATGTTGAAGAATTTTTCCGCGCCAAGGTCCGCTCCGAAGCCTGCTTCGGTTATAACGTAGTCTGCCAGTTTCAGGGCCATGGTGGTGGCGACGACGGAGTTGCAGCCGTGAGCAATGTTTGCGAACGGTCCGCCGTGGATAAGCGCCGGGGTGTTTTCCAAGGTCTGTACCAAGTTGGGCATGAGGGCATCCTTCAGGAGCAGGGCCATGGAGCCGGTGGCTTCCAGTTCCCCGGCTGTAACGGGTTTCCTGTCATCCGTATAGGCCACAACCATCCGGGCCAGACGCTCTTTCAGGTCTTTCATGCTGGTAGCCAGGCACAGGATGGCCATGATTTCCGAAGCAACGGCGATGTCGAAACCGTCCTGACGCAGTGTACCGTCCCCTTTGGCACCCATGCCCACCATCGTGTTCCGCAGGGCGCGGTCATTCATATCGATGGCTCGCCGCCACATGATGCGCTTGGGGTCTATGTTCAGGGCATTTCCCTGGTAGATATGGTTGTCGATAAGGGCGGCCAACAGGTTGTTGGCGGTGGTGACCGCATGGATATCCCCGGTGAAGTGGAGGTTGATATCGTCCATGGGAACAACCTGGGCGTATCCGCCGCCGGCAGCGCCGCCCTTTACGCCGAAACACGGCCCCAGGGATGGCTCACGGAGCGCCGTGAAGGTTTTCTTGCCGATTTTGTTCAGGCCCATGGACAGGCCCACGTTGGTGGTGGTTTTCCCTTCTCCGGCAGGAGTCGGGTTGATGGCGGTGACCAGGATCAGTTTCCCGTCCGGTTTGTCTTTCAACCGGTCCAGAACATCCAGATGGATTTTCGCTTTGTATTTTCCGTAGAGCTCCAGATCGTCCTCGGTGAGGCCCAGCTTGGCCGCCACATCTCTGATGGGCTGCATTTTTGCTTCCTGTGCGATCTGCACGTCTGTCTTGAATTCTGCCATGATGTTGCCTCCCGCGAATCCGGTGAATACCGGCTGTTTTTTTAAAGTACCCCGCAGTCCTGAACCAGGATCGCGGGGTACCGGCTATCATCTTACATGATTTCCCATAACATTGTAGCCATCACTTCAGCCAATCTGCTGTATTTCCTGATCATCCTCGAATTCACTGAACATGGCTTTGAAATCCTCAAGGCTGTCGGATATATGATACACATGCTTGTCCTCGGGAAAATTGACGGATTTCACATCATCAACATATTCCTTGAACGCGGTGGTCATCACTTCCGCCACGTTGGCATATTTCTTAACGAATTTTGGCGTGAATGCCTGGAAAAGACCCAGCATATCGCCGCAGATAATCAACTGACCGTCACAGGGAGCTCCTGCTCCGATGGAATATACCGGGATATCCAGCTTCTTGCTGATGAATTCCGTCAGCTCGGGGGGAACGGCCTCCAGCAGCAGGAACCGGGCGCCTGCTTCCTGAATGGCCATCGCATCGATAATCAGTTCCCGGGCGCTTGCAACATCCCGCCCCTGGGCTTTAAAGCCGCCCTGCTGACCAGAGCTCTGAGGGGTCAGCCCGATATGCCCGCAGACCAGAATGCCCGCATCGCTGATGGCCTTGATCCGGCTAAGCACCCTGCGGCCTCCCTCCAGCTTCACTGCATCCATATCCGCTTCCTTCAGGAACCGGCAGGCATTGCGCACGGCATCCTCATCGGATGTCTGGTAGGACCCGAAGGGCATATCCCCCACCACAAAGGTGTTGGGAGCTCCACGACGTACGCACTGACAGTGGGTGATGCAGTCTTCCATCGTAACGGGAACAGTGCCCTGATAGCCCATCACGACCATTCCCAGCGAATCGCCTACCAGGATCATATCCAGTCCTGCCGCCTCTGCAAAGGATGCCATTGGGAAATCATAGGTTGTAATCCATGCGGCCTTTTCCCCTTTTTTCTTCATTGCCACCAGATCCAGAATTGATTTCTTCTTAGCCATAATAAGCCTCCATGTTTTTGTTTTATTAAAGTCTCTTCATTGCATCATCAATCCGTTCAAGGGCCATGCTGATCTTTTCAACGGATGTGGCGTAGGAAAACCTCAGATAGCCTTCACCGTAAGCACCGAAGGATGCGCCGCTCAGAACGGCTACTCCCGCCTCGTTCAGCAGATAGTCCGCTATATCCTTACTGGTCATCCCGGTCTCTTTTATGTTAGGAAATGCATAGAAGGCCCCCGGTGAGTTTTTACAGCTGAACCCTTTGATTTGATTCAAACCATCTACAATGACCTTCCTGCGTTTGAAAAACTCCGCTTTCATCAGGTCCACCGCAACCTGCGGTCCCATCAGGGCCTCAATTCCGGCTATCTGTGTGAACTGAGCCGTGCATGAGTTGGTATTGATGATCAGGTCCGTTATCGTTTGAGCCAGAGTCTTGCTCATGATGCCATAGCCCAGCCGCCAGCCCGTCATGGCATAGGTTTTGGAGAACCCGTCCAGCACGATGGTCCAGTCCTTCATTTCCGGGATGGATGCGATGGATTTTGTAGATCCCTCGTGGATGATCCGGTCATAGATCTCATCAGAAAGCACATAGATGTTTTTCCCAATGACCAGTTCGGCGATGTCGTCCACGTCCTTTTCCGTCAGCACGCCACCGGTGGGATTGGCCGGAGAATTGAGGATCAGCAGTTTCGTTTTGTCGGTGATGATGGATTCCAGCTCGTCCACATCCACCCGAAAATCATTTTCTTCTCTCAGGGGCAGCGGTACGGGTATGCCGCCGACAAACCGGATCAGCGATTCATAGATGGGAAAGCCCGGACTGGGGTAGATCACTTCATCCCCGGGATTGACCAGCGCCGTGATGGCGTAATACATGATGGGCTTGCCACCAGGGGCAACCACCACTTCATCGGGATGAGACTGGATTTTTTTGTATTTCTCAGCATACTGGACAATGGCTTCTCTCAAAGGAAGATATCCCTGAGCGGCTGTGTAATGGGTGAACCCGTCATCCAGCGCCTTTTTTCCCACATCAATAATGTTCTTTGGGGTGTCAAAATCCGGCTCCCCTATTTCGAAGTGGATGATATCCCGACCTTCAGCTTCCAGCTTCTTCGCTTTTGCAAATACCTGAAAAGCCGACTCACTGCCCAACCGGGACATCCTTTGTGCAAACATCGATTTTTCCATTTATATCCTCCATCCCAATGTTAACTGGCAGCCGTATCTTCCTGAAGCTCTTTGGTTTCAAAATCGCACTCCATTAACGGAACAATCTTGGTATTGTGGTATTTCTTATAACCGAAGTAGAGAAGCGGGAAGATGGGGATCATCGCATAATTGGTGATGAAATCGAACCAACTGAACGTTTCCGCCTGGAATACCCACATATTGGCCCCGAAAATAACAATGATACAGACAATCATCGAGAAAATCGGACCGAAAGGATAGAATTTCGAAACGTATTTCAGGTCTGACAGCTTTCGTCCCTGCAAAATGTAAGCTTTTCGGAACCGGTAATGGCAGATGGCGATTCCCAACCATGCGAGGAAGCTCGTGAGGCCGGATGCATTATAGAAGATGTAGTAGACCTTGCCCTCGCCAATCATCGATGCCAGGAATGCCAGCCCACCGATGGCTACGGTGAAAAGCAGTGATGCCACAGGAACGCCCCGTCTGTTGACCTTTGCAAAGGTTTTGGGCGCTTTTCCTTCAACACCCATGGCATAGAGCATCCGTGACGCCGCGTAGATGCCGGAGTTTGCAGCAGACAGTACCGATGTGAAGATGACAAGGTTCATGAGATTGGCTGCAAAGGTGAGTCCTGCGTTTTTAAATACCAACGTGAAGGGTGAGAACGCGATATTCTCTGCGCCCGTTTTCAACAGGTTGGGATCGGTAAACGGCATCAGGAAGCCGATGACGGTGATGGCACCGATGTAGAAGATCAAAATCCGCCAGAAAACCGCTTTGATGGCCTTGGGAACATTTTTTTCAGGATCTTCTGATTCCCCTGCCGCCAGACCCACCAGCTCGGTCCCTGAGAAGGAAAAGCCTGCGATCATAAAGGTACTCATCATGGCCATGATCCCGCCCACGAAGGGTGCCTTATTCCCCAACCCATCACTCAGGACCCAGTTAGAGAAGCCCACAGGCTCACTCCCGATAACGCCGAAAATCATCAGACCGCCGACGATGATGAATGCAGAAATGGCGACAACCTTGATTCCCGCGAACCAGAATTCCGTTTCGCCATAGGCTTTGGCTGATAATAAGTTCAAAGCCAGAAGTATGACCAGGAGTACGAACGATGTAAGCGTTGTCGACGATTGCGGGAACCAGAACTTGATGATGAAGGAAGCCACCATCAGGGACGCCGGTGTGAAAATCGCGTAACAGAGCCAGTAGTTCCATCCCAGAGTGAATCCGAAAGCCGGATCAACAAACCGCGACGCATAGGTTTCGAAGGAGCCTGAGAGAGGCAGGAACGTTGCCATTTCTCCCAGAGAAGTCATAAGGAAATATACAAGAGTACCGATCAGCGCAAAGGCCAACAGTGCTCCGCCCGGGCCGCTCTGACTGACAGCACTCCCGCAGGAGAAGAAAAGTCCTGTGCCTATGGCACCGCCAATCGCAATCATGTTCAGGTGACGTTCTTTAAGCGTTCTGTGAAGCCGTTCCCCCTGCTGATGCTCTCTTTCCATAATGGTCCACCTTTCATATTCCGTTTTTCTTCCGCCCACAGACTAAACGTACTTGAATGGTTCAGTGTTGATTGTTGATCCAATGACCTCAATGGTGTCTTCATGATTATTGAATCGCAAATCCAAATCCCTCTTCAGATTAGAAATATAAGGTAATTCCGTTGCCCAGTGCCCTGCATCAATGACAGCGATGTTTAATTCCTGGGCCAATTGTCCTTCATGAAATGACACATCACCTGTTATAAATAAATCAGCTCCCTTCGCATGGGCTTCCTTGATCAGTGAACCTTTCGAACCGCTGCACACCGCAACCGTTCGTATTCTTTTGCTATGATCACCGACAACCTTAAGAATCGGAACATCCAATTCCCTTTTAACTGCCAGGATCATCTCAGACAGGCTTTTTTCTTCCGAAAGCAGACCTATTCTCCCCAGACCGTTGACGTTCCTCGATTCATACAGAGAATAGAGATCGTATTCAACCTCTTCATAGGGGTGTATTTCGATGAGGTGTTTGATAACTTCCTCAATCATGCTTTCCGGCACGATCATTTCAAGCCGGTCCACCTCCACACTCTCGAGAACACCCGGTTTCCCGATAAACGGGTTCGCACTTGCCAAGGGGACGAAATTCTGAATACCCTTGACATAATCGCACACATGAGAATAGTCGCCGATAACCCCTGCACCTTCGGTACCGTTATCCAATCCCAAATTACCTATTCTTTCTCTTATTTGAGATGTGTAGTCTTCTGGCAAAACAGGGACACAGGTCACCAATTTGTAACATTTTTCAGATGAAATCACTTTCAGTATGTTGGCGTTCCCAATCCCCAGTTTTTTGCACAGGGTCTCATTTACCCCATTTATCACCGTATCAAAACTGCTGTGTGTACAATAGACCGAGATATCATGCTTCAACAACAAAGCAATCATCTTCCCCTTGACCGTGTCCGTTTTAAGATGGTTTAAATTATCCGATAATGCGGAGTGATGGGTGATAATCATATCCACATTATGTGAGATCGCTTCCGTAACAACTTCCAGCGTAACATCCAGCGTAACAAGCACCTTCTTAACATCCTTATCAGGAGTTCCTATCAGTAACCCCGTGTAATCTTCGGAAACATGCTTTAATTCCGGTGCCAACTTTCTCAAACTGTCAATTATTTCAGTGCCTTTTACGATACGGTTGTTCATTTGAGCCTCCCCTATCAGTCCATGTCTTGGAATCTGATTATCCAACGATTGCCACTGCTCTGATTGGAGAGCCATCACCATTTTTGAATTTGAGCGGAAGAGCGACAAATACAAACTCTTTCCCGATCAAGCCTTTTAAGTTGGTCAGATTTTCCACGACAGCTTTTTCATTCTTTAGGAATATGCCATGTTTTGAAAGCTTGCTGTCATCTACAGAGTCAATGCTTCCGTACTCTACGCCGATGCCTTTAACGGTTTTATGATTGCTGAGGAAATCCATCAGTTGGTCCGATAGTACAGGGTAACCAGTCCAGTAATTGGCTTCGGTCCAATAGCGATCCCAACCGGTGTGGAACAATACATACTCTTTATCCACCAGATTATATTTTTCGATGGCTTCCATGCCAATCTCGGTGTTTTCGCCATAATGTGAGCAGTCCAGAACGATCCCTTTGCCGGCAAAAAAATTGATGTCCTGTGTATCCGTGCAGAAACCACCTCTTTGAGTATGGCTGTTACAATCAATGTGCGTACCAACGTGTGTAGTCATTGAAAACTTGATGAGAGAATACAGATCACCTTCTTCCAAATTACCTACTTTTTCAAAAACCGCATCCGGGGCACCTGGAAAAACAGTCATGCCGTTTTCCAATGTCTGGCTCAGGTCAATCAATTCCATAAAGCATCCTCCTCATATGATGTGAAATAATCGCCTTGCATATTCCGTAGTATAGTTTCTGATGCTAGTATAGAGTCAACTGCAAGATATAATGCGAATTTGAGTTTGAATTATAACGTTTTTGGTTGGTTTTTCCTTACTAAAAATCCAGTCATGATTTCAAATAAGGGGTTTTCAGAATTTGAAAGTTAAAATGTTTCCCGTTTTTAGAATTCAGATTACTTTTGGAATGTTCAGAACATTAAAAAAACCCTATAACAGGTATAGAGTTCGCGCACTTTTTCTGATTTTATATTATGCTTGATAGTAATTCATGCAACTTAATCAGGAGGTATGATATGAAGAACCTGTTCTCCATTGGTGACGTATCAAAGATTTACGGTCTATCCGTACAGGCTCTCAGGCATTATCACAAAATTGGCCTGGTCATACCCAAATACGTTGATGAAGAAACCGGTTACAGATACTATACATTCGATCAATTTCAGTTCATCAGCCGGCTAAAATACCTTCAATCATTAGGGCTGTCTCTGGATGAAATCAAAAAAACCCTGTCGGATGGAGACGCAGGCAAACTCCAGGAAATCCTGTTAAAAATCAAAGCTGAAAAAGAAAATGAGATTTCTGAGATCAAGAAGAGCATTGAAGAAATCGATTGGACTTTTTCATACTACTCTTTTTTAAATCATAACGATTTTCAGGGAATGATCTACAAGAAATTCTTTGAACAGCGACATATCATAACCTCCGGGCTAAATCACTGTGATTCCATTGAACAAATGGATGTAACCCTCCATAAGATCACAAACTCCACTCGTTATAACCAGCTTAATTACCGCAGACAATTCGGGTATCTACTGGACTTCACCAGTCTCTTGAAGGGCTCCTTCAATCCCCTCAGCGCGACACTGTTCATCAATGAATCTCCAGGATTTGAATCTCCCAATATTCAAATTTTGCCAGCTGGTAATTACCTGTGTTATTGCACACGCATCTTATCCGATGATTGGAACATTAACCCTGTCAATGACTACCTTAAGAACAATGCGTCCCTCAAGCCTCAGATGGTCATTGCAATTGAATATGAGGATAATCTACGAGAATACTATAACGCGCTTTATGAAATTCAGATTTATTTTTCTGATCATTAGCAGAACTGATGCACTTCTGGTGGGAGGCACTTATACACTCAAAAACCGGCAAAAGCGGCTTGAATCCCTTAATCTACAGGATTCAAGCCGCTTAATTTGTTTTAGAACCATTTATTCCAACCAGTGCTTCACAGCTTTTCCGCCCAATCGGGTACAGCAATCCCCCTGGTGGGCATCCAAGGCTTCCAGGCGCGTCTCAATCATCTCCGACAGTTTCCACCAACTCATCCCCCAATTGCAGAACAGGGCCTCGGATTCCGGAGCCCGTCCGGTCAGGCGCTGAAAAACAAGCTCCGGGGAAGCACTTCGGATAAAGTTGACGACCCGCTCCACATATTCCTCGGCAGAAATCAATGAGACCTCGCCCCGCGCATAGGCATCTCCCAAGGCGGTATTCCGGAGGATGTAGAGGCCGTGGAGCTTCACCTGCTCCACCTTTAAGGCAGCCAGAACGGCTGCGGCTTCCTGTGCATCCAGGTCTGAATCTCCCGGGAGATTCAGGATCAGGTGGGCGCACACCTCAAAGCCGGCACCATGAGCCATCAGCACCGCATCAATGAATTCCGCCAGCCCATGGCCGCGGTTCATATGGCTCAGGGTGTGGTAATTCACTGTCTGCAGTCCGTATTCCAGGGTGACATGCCAGCTGCGCCGATCGGCAACGCGCTTTAAGATTTCCAGATGCTTCTGGGAAACGCAGTCCGGCCGGGTAGCAATGCTCACGCCCAGCACCGGTAGGCCTTCCAGGGCATCTAATGTTTCCTGGAACTTCTCCGGAGACATATACGTATTACTGAAATTTTGGAAATAGGCGATGAAACCCTGGGCATTGTACTTTTTCCCGATATAGGCGGCGTTGCTGGTGAATTGCTCCGCAATGGCTACCGTGTCCGCCTGACACTCAAAGCCTGCCCCGACAGCACCGCAGAAGGAACACCCCCCTTCAGAGATCCGACCATCCCGATTGGGGCAGGTCACTGGGAGGTTAATGGGGATTTTATAGACCTTCATGCCGAATTGTCGGCGCATGGATTCTGAGTATCTGTTGTACCGGGAATGGCTTTCCATAAGAGCTCCTATCCAGTTGTTCCTGATGTTCAAGAGGAAAGGCAGACCTCTGCAGCCTGCCTCAACGCAATTAGCTTCTGTATTTATAGGGTATTATATTCTTTGGGAAGTCATGCAAGGGCTAAGCTTCATCCAACAAACCTGCCAAGGGCACAACATGCCACTGGACCTTCTCCAGACCCTTGGTCTGCAGCCTGAGGATCATATTCTGCTGGGCCGCGGTTTCCTGGGATTCACCCATCACGACGGTTGTTATCTTTTCCTTGAGTATATAGTCCTTCAAGGTTCCTTCAATATCCCCGGAACGGAATACCGATAGCTCCGCTCCAAAATCCCTGGCTGCGTCAAAAAGATATTCCAGGGCATCGGATTCCTGCAATTGCCCGAAGTAACGCCAATTTTCCTTAAAAACATGGACCACATAGATTTCATCTGTTTCCGAACGCCTGAGTGCACTGCCTGCCTCGATCAGTCTTCTGCAGGATTTTTGCTGCGTCACGCACACCATAATGCGTTTTCTGTTCCTCATTAAAACTCCTTTCGCCCCCCCATGCCTGCAAATCTGCTATAATTAGCATATTCGAATTCATCACTGGAGGATTTTATGAAACAATATACCCGCGTGATCACCATTAAGGGAACCTATTTCACCAACGCGTTCGTAAAAAAGAAGCATCATGCAGACAAGGTCCGTGAAATTTCGCGAGATACCGTAAAAAAGCATTTCCTTGACGGAAATGCTGAAATCACTGTTTATTTTGAAGAGAGTGGCAAAGAAATTGTGCTCTCACAATTTTCAGATCCTGAATTGATCAAAAAATATCTGGGTGAGGACTTTCTAGAATATTAATCCACCAGATACTGCTGAACGCCCTCCGGAAGCTTATCGTATTCACAGGTCAGTGTCATTGTGAAATCGATCCCGAAGTTCTTTGAAAGTTCATCAAACCGGCTCATCACCTTTGGCAGTGATTCCGCTGGCATGTCCATCACCTTGTTGAGCCCATCAATAAACACATCCCGAATATCAAAATTGTTGGAAATAACACCGCAAAGGAATCCTACAAACTCTTCCTGTGACCGGATCGGGTACTCATCCATACTGATGAAACGCATATCATGCTTCAGCTGATAGATGTGTTTTTTGTCATCATCGATGAATACCACGTTGCCGGTCGTGTTGTTCAAACGCTCATTCGCCATATCGATGATGCGCTTGGTTTTACCCGTACCTTCTTTGCTCGCGATTAACTTCACCATGGGTATCTCCTCCTTGTGGTTCCCTTAAGGGACTGAGCTTTTGCCACTGAATCTAATAATTCTACATCACTTCTCCAAATCCTCTAAAAAAGTGATGATGAATCCTGTATTTTTGATACCCGCTCGAAACCCCTTTCAATCAGGGGTTTCCATGTATTTTTGGCGGAGTTGTCCGCATGCAGCTTGGATGGCATCACCCAATTCTCTGCGCACCGTCACTGAAATTCCGCCTTTTTTTAGTGCCTTTGAGAATCGATCCACCGTCATGTTCTGAGAAGCTTCAAAATCCCGTTCCTGGATGGTGTTCGCCGGAATGAGGTTTACATGGCAGTTAAGGCCACGAAGCAGCCCAATCAGCGCAGCAGCCTGCTCTGGCGTGTCGTTCACACCCTTTAGGAGCGCATATTCAAAAGTAATTCGGCGCCCGGTTTCCTCAAAATAATCCATGCTGGCCTTGATGAGCTTCGCGATGGGATAGGTCCGATTGACCGGAACCAGCCTGTCCCGGAGGGAATCCACCGCGGCATGGAGGGAAACCGCCAAAGTGATCTGCAAATGATGACTGGCAAGCTCCGCCATTTTAGGCACAACACCACACGTTGATAATGTGATATGCCGATGGCTGATCATCAGACCGGAAGGATTTTTCACCAACTCCAGGAATTTCAGAACCGCTTCCAGATTATCCAGGGGTTCTCCGCTGCCCATCAGGACCACATGGGTCACCGGCATGCCCCGATCCCTGGCCGCATGGAATATCTGCGTCAGGATTTCCCCGGCACTGAGGTTGCGAATCAGCCCCCCCTGGGTGGATGCACAGAACCAACAGCCCATGCGGCAGCCTACCTGGGTGGATACACACACACTGTGCCCGTGCTGATACAACATGGATACCGTTTCAATGACCTGCCCGTCACCCATCCGGATCAGATATTTCCGTGTATCATCCTTGGGGTCCTTCAGGGTCTCAACCACGGTTCCCGCTTCCAGATCGTATAGCTTCGCCAGTTCTTCGCGGAGGGCTTTGGGGATATTCCCCATGGCTTCCCACTGGTCCGTTCCCTTTTGAACCCACTCAAAAACCTGCTTGGCTCTGAATTTTTGCTGTCCCGCCTGGGCCAGTGCCGTTTCCAGCTCGGCCAGGGTTAAATCCCTGATTAAAGGTTTCATTTTTCTATTTTCCTTCCACTTTTTCCGCATTGCAAATGCTTTGCATAGATGCCCACCGTTTTCTTTTACAGTCTAATAGCCCTTATCCAGGTTTACCCGGTTCATCAGGTCCTGCTTCTGGCTGTAACGCTTCAAATTGTCATAAATGATATCGAAGCGCCGCTCATTCCGCTGCTCAGATACCCAACAGTTATGGGGTGTGATATGGGCCCTCTCGATATCCCAGAGAGGATTCTCCGGACTCAAAGGTTCCTGTTCAAATACGTCCAGCGCCACACCCAAAAATTTTCCCGCATTCAGTTGTTCCAACAGGGCACTTTCATCAATGACCGACCCCCGAGAAACATTCACCAGTACGGCTGTATCCTTCATCCTGCGGAGCATATTCCGGTTTATCAGGCGATTTGTCCCCTTGGTTGCCGGAACCGCCAGGATCAGGACATCGAATCGCTGAATCCATCGATCCAGCATCGTGATCGAAAAGCATTCGTCAAAGGGTTGGACCGGCTTTCCTGTCGTGTTGAAGCCAATCTGAGTGACATCAAAGCCCTTCAGCCTTTTAGCAGCCTCCTGGGCAATGGTCCCGGTACCAATGAACCCGATTCGTTTCCCACTGAGCTCCAAGATGTCTGTAGTCAACTGCCAGGTGTGCAACAGCTGGTTCTGGTGAAAAAACTTACTCTGCTTATAGATTTCAAGAATCTTCAGGACGATCCACTCCCCCATGGGAACGGAATAGCCGCCGCGATTATTGGTGATTATCAGCTTCTGTGCTTTTGCAGCCTCAACGGGAACCTGGTCGATGCCGATGCTGGAAAGCTGGATCCACCGAAGCTTCGTCATCGAACCGATATCCAGGGTTTTAAAAGGTGAATAACAGACCAGCACCTCCGCATCTGCCATTTCAGGACTAAAGATCAGATTTTTCTCAGGACACAACAGGATATCATACCCTAATTCACGGATCCGCTCCATCCTGTCTTCCCCATAGTCGTATGTGAACACTGCTTTGATCATGGCACCCTCCAAAAGGCAATGCTTTCCTGAGCGAAAAAAATCGGGACCTGCGCACAACTGTGCAGCAAGCTCCCGGTTCCAATTAAATCAATTCCTTTTCATAGTCATCAATGCATCCGCTGAGCACATCAGCAAGTCCTACGAATTCACACCCAAAATGCCAGTAATCTTCCGCAAAATCTTTCCGAATGATTTTAAGGACGGAAAAAAAGAACTTTTCGGAGTCAATCGTGATCTTGGCATTGAAATAGAAATCTACCGGCAATTCTGTTTTACTGCGGAACCCGATTCCTGTTTTTGAAATATTGGTCACTTCAATGGTTTCATTAACGGAGTCCAGCTTGACGTGGTCCTGCTTGTAAAGGGTTTCAACCTGCAGTGTGATATCAACAGGCAGCCGTTTAGCGCGTCGTTTTTCGCTCATTTTCTCACCTCATACCGTTTCGTGGTTATAGTATATCATACCGGACTCCTCCGGTGTCTGATTAAGTTATTAACCTGGATTCAATCCGGCAGTCGGCTGCGGATATCCATGATCTTATCCAGATTCCTGAAAAAAATATCCACCAGCAGGGGCTCAAACATGACTCCCCGCATCCGCTGGATTTCTTCATAGACCGCCTCTTCCGACCACGCTTCCTTATACACCCGTTTGTGGCTGAGGGCATCATAGACATCTGCCAGGCAGGTGATGCGGCTCATGATATGGATTTCTTCCTCTTTCTTGCCCAGCGGGTACCCTGAGCCATCCCAGCGTTCATGGTGCTCCAGTGCTACCCGAGCAGCGGTCTTCATGATTTCTCGCTTGGACTGCTTCAGGATTTCGTAGCCGATACTGGTATGACTTTTGATGATGTCAAACTCTTCCGATGTCAGCTTCCCCGGCTTTGTCAGGATTGTATCCGGTATCCCGATTTTCCCGATATCATGCATTGGAGAAGCCATTCTGAGCAGATTGGCATCATCCTCCGACAGGCCGTACTCCTTGGCCAGAATATAAGAGTATTCTGCAACACGGCTCACGTGATTCGCCGTTTCCTTGGAACGGAACTCAACGATCTCGCCCAGGGTATAGAGCACTTCTTTCTGTGTATCGATGATTTCCCTGTTCAGATAGATATTGTCGATGGCCACAGACACATTGCTGTTCAACACCTGGAAAAGTGCACGGTCTGTTTCCTTCAGCTGCACAGGGGTCTCGAAGTAGATAAAGTTCCTAAGGCCGTCCTCCACCTGGAATATGCTGAGGTACTGATGCCCATGAATGGCATGCCCCTGATTTTCATCCGCCAGATGGATCAGTTCTCTGAATTTATCAGAGGAAAGCTGCGATACGGTCAGTTCCAAATCGGCGTGATAGGTTCCCTTGCGGTGTACAATCCTGAATTTCTGACCCTGTTGGACTGCACCAAAACCATTGATCTGCAGCAACCCTGTATCGGGATCCAGCTGCAGAAGTTTCTCGTAAGTCTCCATGGCGATTCCCATGAACCCTTCCAAGCTTTTTACACGGAACATGTCTCTTCCCTGATTCAGGATTTCCTCCAGCCCCAGCCGGTTATGCTCGATGGTCCGCATATCGATATAGGATCTCAGGGAGGCAATGATGGACGTGTAAAGCTTCTGGACCGTCAGCTCTGTTTTGGATTTATAGTCATTGATATCATAGTTTCGGATGACATCGTCCTCAGGCGCCTGACCCGGCTGACCTGTGCGAAGAATGATCCTCACAAAGGGATTTTTGAGGCTTTCGCGGATTTTTTTAACCACTTCAAGCCCTGAGTTCTCAGTTTCCATGACAACGTCCAGCAGAACCACCGCGATGTCCGGTTGCTCTGCCATCAGTTGAAGTGTCTCCGAGCCAGAAAAAGTACTGATCAACTCCACGCCCCGATCTTCAAATGTAAATTTTCGAAGAACCATGCGGGTCATGGTGTGCACTTCTTCTTCATCGTCCGCTATGATGATTTTCCATGGTTTTTTATGAATGGGTTCCTCAACGATCGGGGGAAGAAACACCTCCGACATTTGACGATCCTCATCCCCTGCAAAGAGGGGCTCATACTCCAAGTTGAATTCCATGATGTTACCCCCAATAGTGCACACTGCTATCTCGTATATAGCCCCGTTAAGGGGCAGATAAACAAATATTTTCGGTTTTACACCGTTGGAACGCCGGTCGCTACCCGATATCCATCAGCGCATTCTCTTCCAAAATCATCTGGACGAATTCCCTGACAATCGGACCGTCAAACTGTCGGTCTGCGAACTGCTCCAGTTCCAGCAACGCTTCCTCAGAACTACGGGGAACCCGGTACTGGCGATCGCTGATCATGGCTTCATAGGCATCCACCACCGAAAGCGTCCGGGAGATAAGCGGGATGGATTCCCCCTGCAAGCCTTGAGGGTATCCGTTGCCATCCATCCATTCATGATGGCACAGGATGTACTCCGCGATGTTTGAAAGTTCCGGCGTGGTCGACGCAATCCGGTAGCCGATTTCGGGATGCTGCTTGATGATATCCCATTCTTCTTCCGTCAGAGGCGTTTCTTTATTGAGGATCATTTCCGGCACGGATATTTTCCCGATATCGTGGAGCAGGGCTAAAAGCTCAAGATCATCCATCTGCACGGGGGTAAATCCCAGGCGCTTCCCAAGCTTCAGAGAAAGGTCCTTGAGCCTTTCCGAATGCTCGCCCAGATCATGGGTCCGCTCCTGAAGTGTCCTTTTCAGGGAGGAAATAATGGCGCTTTTGAGGGTTTTGCTTTCCACCAGTTTGTTCTTGTACATCCGATCATCTGCCTGCTTAAAAATCATCCGGATATCATCTTCGGGATTCCTTTTGCTGGCAACCCCCAGCGCGATGCTGACGTTGATTGGGTCGTGAACCAGCATCCGCGAACTTTCCCGGATCCGGGCAGCGATTTCGAACGCGGTGTCTTCATCAGTTCCCGGAAGGATGATTCCGAACTCATCACCGCCGATGCGGGCGGTGATATCCCCCATGCGGCAGGTTGTTTTCAGAAGTGTTGCCGCAGCCTGAATCAGTCGGTCCCCCGCATCATGACCAAAGGCATCGTTAATGAGCTTCAAGCCGTTCACATCACCTACAATCAGGCTCAGCGGCAGCTGTCTCCCAGAATCAAGTCGGGTCATTTCTTCTTCAAAAAAAGATCGGTTATAGAGCCCCGTGAGGCTATCATGAAAACTCATGTATCGAATCTCTTCTTCAATGATCTTCCGGTTGGTGATATCCAGACCTGTACACACTACAAAATCACCGGCGCTATTTTCACCGGTCAGTTTGGAAAGAACCATCTGAACGGTTCTCACTTCACCCCCGCGATTGATCATACGGGTTTCAAATTCCACAGCCTTTCGTTTTTCCAGGACTTGCCTGAAAAATTCGCCGAATTTCACCTGATCGGATGAATCCGCCATCAGACTCAAGAATGGTTTTTTAAGGGCTTCCTCCGCCGTCAGACCGGTTATATCCACACAGGCCCGGTTAAACCGGACAATTTCCCCGGACTTAGACAGGACAACAATCATACTGCCCACTGTTTCCAGTATCGTACTGGAAAAATTCCGTTCCTCAGCCAACTGCCTGTCAATCATTTTCCGATGTGTGATATCCCTCAGCGTCATGATTGTGCCCGTCACTGTGTTGAATTCATCACGAATAGGGGTCCCAAAGGCCTCGACCCAAACGTAACCGCCCATATCCTGGCGAATCCGGAATTCAAACTTTCCAGTCAACCGGGTGGAGACGATATCACGCATCCGGTTTTCCACCTGCCCCATGTCATCAGAATGGACCAGGGGCAGGAAGGAGCGGCCCAGCAGCTTATTCACCGGGGTTTTCAGCACCCTGGCGATGGCCGGCGAAATATAGGTACACATGGTGTTCAAATCCATTTTAATCAGCACGTCTTCAATATTCTCAGTAATGCTGCGCAATTCCATTTCGTTTTCCAGCAAGGCCATTTGAGACCGTTTTAGCTCTAAATCCGCATTGAGCCGTTCTAAAAGCTGTTGGACCAAGCCGGGAAGATAGGCGGCCAGGGTCGGATCCTTCACCAGATAATCCATGGCTCCCTGCTTCAGGTAGCAAACGGCCTTTTTATAATCCGGTTCCTTGGATACCACGACATAGGGAAACTTGCGGCCCGGATTGTTTTCCTGCATCGCGTCCCCAAAGAAAACCCCTTTGTGATACAGGAAGGATTCATCCAGAACGGCAATCAGCCCCGTCGTTTCTTCCCAAAAGGCCATAGCTGTTTTCATATCAAAAAACTGATGGACATCAAGCCCTGCGGTTCTGAACGCATCAAAGAAAGAACCCCCGAATGCGGGGTCCGATTCAACTAACAGGATGCCATGATAAGGATCCAGAAGATCCTGCTCTGCCTGATCGTAATAAAGGTTGAACTTCATATGCGTTTCCTTTCAGCCATTCAGGACGTACATTTATATATAATTCGACTTTAATAAAGAAAAACCTTCTGAAAATTTATTTCCAGAAGGTTTTTCTTTTTATTGAAGGATTCATTTGCCACTCTCGCCTTCCATGATTCTGATCAGCCCTTCCAGACCCAGCACATAGCTGTCCGATCCGAAGCCGGCAATGATCCCTGCCGCACCGGCGGCTGTCATGCTATGGGCACGGAAGGATTCACGGGCATGAATATTGGAAAGATGGACTTCTACCACCGGGATCCTGATGCTTCGAACCGCATCCAGCAGGGCAATACTGGTGTGGGTATAGGCACCCGGATTCATCAGGATGCCATCAAAAGCATCCGCAGCCTCCTGAATCCAGTCAATCATGACCCCTTCATGATTGGACTGTCGGATTTCCACTTTTACGGACAGGTTCCGGGCCCGTTCAGCCAGTTCCTCACACAGCATGCCATAGGTTTTAGAACCATATACTTCTGGTTCCCGCATCCCCAGCATATTCAGGTTCGGTCCGTTGATCACTAGAATGCGTTTTTGCGAACCCATGGATTCAGAAATCATCCTCAGCACCTCCAGCCCCATTTCCGGGGACTCTTCATTGATTACTGTATAATCTGCCGCCCGGGCGTATACCGGTTCCCGGTCACGGGCTAAAATATGGATCCGATCCGGATTGTCCGCCAGCAGAGGTCTTCCTTCAATTTCTAGGGAGGTGAGGATGGATTCCGGTTTCCGCAGAATCCGGATGATGATCCCCTGCTTCCGGAGCAGCTTCACATTATCAGGATCAAGGACCGCACCGCCTCCGGTTGCAATAACCGATGGGATGTCCCTTGCACACAGTTCTCTGAGTACCTGGGACTCGATTTTCCGAAATCCGCCTTCACCCTGCTCGGCAAAAATGGCTTCCACAGAGCAGCCAGTCCGCCGGATTATTTCCTGGTCCATATCAAAAAAAGGGCGTCCCAGTACATTGGCCAGCTCGGCCCCCAGGACGGTCTTGCCGCTGCCTGTCAATCCGATCAGGGCGATATGGATCCGGGCCCTCAATTGCTGGTTCCTTTCCGATAGCTTCCAAGAAACTTGAAATACGGACACTGAGCCTGTACGGCAGCAAGGGCCTTTTGAACCGCTTCACTCCGAACACTGCCTTCGGCATCCAAAAAGATGAAATACTCCCAGGGGCGGTCCGGTACCGGACGGGATTCAATTCGGAACAGATTCACCTGTTCCTTGGCGAAGCATCCCAGGATATCGTACAATGCACCGGCCGCATGGCGCGCGGTGAGAACCACACTGGTGCTGTCGGCATCCTCCTGAACCTCCTGTTTCTTTGAAAGAACCACAAAGCGGGTGGTATTCAGCGTGCTGTTCTGAATAGCGGGCATCAGGATTTCAAGGCCGTAAAGTTTGGCGGCCCGATCGCCGCCGATGGCGCCGAAAGCAGGGTTTTTCTGTTCTGCCACGTGCCGGACACTGAAGGCAGTATTCTTCATGGGAACCTGCCGTGCTGATTTCAACCCGCTGAGATACATACCGCATTGCTCGAGCCCCTGTGCATGGGAATAGATTTCTTTCAGCGCACTGGGATCCGCTCCCGGTAGACCGATCAGATTATGTACCACCGGCAGACACACTTCGCCAGTGATATACAGATCCTTCTCCCGGATCAGATCGTACACTTCCTTGATGGCACCGGTGGTTGTATTTTCAACCGGCAGGATCCCATACATGATTTCATCCCTGAGGACGGCATCGCATACGGCTGAAAAAGCGGGATAGTTCCGGTAAGGCTCCGACAGCTCTCCGAAATACCGGACCAAAGCACTTTCACTGTAGGATCCGGGAATTCCTGCGTAACCTGCGGTGACACTTGCATCCTTTTCCGGACATACCGGTTTGAAGGTGTTCCGGCTGCTGTCCTGCAAGGAACGACTGGATTCCAGGATCGTTCTGAGGATTCTGAGAATCCGGTCCCGATAAGCCGGATGATCCACCTGCCCGGCAATCCGTTTGAGGATGTCGTTTTCGCGGTTCGGATCCCGGGTCACACGGCCTGTGGATTCCTTGATTCTGCCCACTTCCTCGGCAATGGCCATGCGTCGGTTCAGAAGCGCCGTTAAGGTATCATCGATCGAATCGATTTCGTTTCGACATTCTTCCAGTGTTTTCATCCCCAAGCCTCCTGCGTTTGAATCTGTTGATCCAGCATGGCTTCGAGAAGCGCCATCGCTGTCACTGCCTCCACTACCGGACATGCCCTGGGAACGATACAGGGATCATGACGTCCGTGGATTTCCAGCACCGTTTCAGTTCCCGTTGCCAGATCAACAGTGCCTTGGGGCAGTGAGATGCTGGGTGTCGGGCGGAAGGTCACCCGGAACCGGAGCGGCATGCCGTTGCTGATGCCGCCGTTGATGCCGCCGCTGTTGTTGCTCAACGAGCGGACAGCGCCTTCCTGGTTCACCCAGGGATCATTGGCTTCAGAGCCTTTTAGGCTTCCAAATGCCGTTCCGGCCCCGAATTCCAGAGCTTTGACCCCGGGAATGGAGAACAGCAGGTGGGCCAGCGTACTTTCCAGTGAATCAAAAACCGGCTCTCCCCAGCCTGCGGGGACACCCGTCACACAGAGTTCCACTTGGCCGCCAATGGAATCCCCGGATTTTCGCAGTGATTCCAGAAGGGTCACAGCATCCTTTTCAGCTTCATCCGAAAAAAACGGCAAACTCTTAGATTTCAATGCCCCCTGGGCGATCCATGCGACGGCATCGTTCTCCAGCACCTCCGGGGTATCCGTCACAGGCCCCATCCGACAGATCCGGCTGCCGACGGCAACGCCCAGAGCCTCCAAAAGCTGCGTGACCAAAGCACCCGCAAATACAATGGGCGCAGTCAGCCGCCCGGAAAAATGCCCGCCGCCCCGGTAATCCTGATGGCCCTTGTATTTCATAGCAGCAGCGTAATCCGCATGGGAAGGTCGCGGTGTCACACTGAGATTCTGGTAGTCTTTTGAACGGGTGTCCGTGTTGCGGAAAAATACGGTCAGGGGCGCTCCTGTGAGTTTCTCCTCGTATATGCCGCTGAGGATCTCATAGGCATCCGCTTCCTTTCTGGGGGTTGCATGGATGCCGGAACCGGGCTTGCGCCGATCCAGTTCCTGCCGGATCCGCTCGAAATCCGGTCGGAACCCGGCAGGCAGATGATGGAGGGTGATGCCGATCCCCGCGCCGTGGGATTCTCCAAAAAGTGAGTATATCACGTGTCTTCCCCAGCTACTTCTCACGGACTTGGCCTCCTAGAGCCTTGAAATCTTCAAAGAAATGCGGATAGGACTTCCGTACCGCTTCACTACCCTCGATGGTGACAGGACCATCACATTTCATAGCGGCCACGGCCAGGCTCATCACAATCCGATGATCATTCCAGCCTTCCACGATGCCTCCCGTCAGCCGTTCTACCCCTTGAATCACCAAGCCTTCCGGCTCTTCCTGAATGGAGGCCCCCAGCTTGTTCAGCTCGGTGCAGATCGCCTTCAATCGGTCCGATTCCTTGATGCGTACCCGGGCAGCGTTGATGATGCGGGTTTCCCCTTGACTGACTGCCGCCAGGGTTGCCACGATGGGAACCAGGTCCGGACACTGAGAGGCATCGACCACTGTCCCGTGAGTCTTCGTACTGGCTACCTTCAGGAGCCCGGCATCCCAGGTGAGGTCTGCACCCATGGCGCCGACGATATCCAGTATCCGTTTATCCCCTTGCCGTGTATCCCGTGCCAGATCCGCCAGTTCAAGACCATTCCCCATCAACCCAGCGGCGATCCAGAAGGCGGACTGTGAGTAGTCCCCTTCAACCCGGTAGCGTGCGGGGCGATAGTGCTGATTGCCACGAATCCGGTAATGTTCTGGGGTGATTGTTTCAATACTCACGCCGAATCGTTCCAGAACCTGTATTGTCAACTCCACGTAATCTCTGGATTCCAGAGGTGATGTGAGGACGATCTCCGAATCCCCATTTAACAGAGGCAGGACATACATCAACCCGGTCACAAACTGGGAACTGATATTGCCCGGCATTTTATACGTATCCGGCTTCAGCTGCCCTTCCACAAGCAGAGGAAGCTGGCCATCATAGTGGTACCGGATCCCCTGCTGATTGAACAGTTCAAAATAAGGATCCAAAGGCCGTGTCACCAGCTTCCCTTCACCGGAGAAGACTACAGGCCCTTCCACCAAACCGGCAAAAGGGATCAGGAATCGGAGCGTTGAACCGGATTCTCGGCACTGCAAGGGCGATGCTGGGGTTTCCAGCTTTCCCCGGCCCATGATTCTGAGAAAATCTTTTCCTCTTGAAACCTGAACACCTAGGCCCGAAATGGCGGCACAGGTGGCTTCAATGTCCTCTGAGAAAACCAGGTTCTCAATGACGCTTTCCCCTTCGGCCAGGGCGGCGGCAAGCACCGCGCGGTGACTGAGGCTCTTTGACGGCGGGATTGTAACAGTGCCGTTGAGAACGGCAGATTGTATGATTCTAGTCATGGTAGGCTCCTTCTGTCGCTATTGATATCTGCAGTCTCTCAACAACTTATTTTTGTAAAAGGAACCCGCGAAGCTCTTCCTGGGGTACCTCATGGATAAAGCTGACGCCGGGTTCCTTGATCAGGGCCAGTTCAATGCCGCGGCTGGTCTTTTTCTTGTCCCGGTTCAACCAGAGCATCAAGGCGTCCAACGGTACGTCGGATGCCACAGGCAGGCCGATTTTTTCCAGAAGGTCTGTCAAATCTTCCGTCGTGCCTGCCGGACTCAGTCCGGCGGCTTCTGAGCAGCCGGTAATCCAAACCATTCCCATGGCAACAGCCTCGCCATGGGTCCACCGGGAATACTGCCCATAGGACTCCAGCGCATGGCCGATGGTATGCCCAAAATTCAGGAGCTTTCGGAGTCCCTGCTCCTTTTCATCCGCTTCAACCAGATGCTTTTTTACCGTCAGGGCCCTGCGGATCATTTCATGAAGTGTCTCCAGTTCCAAGGGAAATGGTGACGTCTTCAGCAATCGGTAGAGGGTTGCATCGGAAATGCATCCGGCTTTCACCACCTCGGCCATGCCATCCTTGAATATCCTCTCCGGCAGGGTATTCAGATAATCCGGATCGATCCAGACCTCCTGGGGATGGTAAAACGTGCCCACCAGATTCTTGCCTTCCGGCAGATCCACGGCAACCTTCCCGCCGATACTGCTGTCCACCTGAGATAGCAGCGTCGTTGGAATCTGGATGAAGGGAACGCCCCGGAGATACGTAGCGGCTGCGTAACCGGTGAGGTCACCGATGACGCCACCGCCAAATGCCAGAACCAGATCCTTTCGGGTCAATCCTGCGCTGAGCCAGTTCCGGTAAAGCTGCATCAGGTTTTCCGGCGATTTGGAGCTTTCACCTGGGGGCAGCACGGTGAGATTCACGTTGAATCCACGCAGCTGCTGTTCCATCACCTCGCCATGAAGTTCCCAGACGGTGCTGTCGGTGACAATAGCCAGACGCTCACAGCCTAAAGCCCCTAAACGGGAGTTGATTTGAAAGCGCAGGGAGGATTCGATTGTAATGGGATAGCTGGTCGTTGCCAGATTGATCATCAATGTCATGGGTTCAGTCCTGTTCTATAAAGACTTCGCAAAGTTTTGCGTCTGTAACGAACTCTGCCGCGCGGGATCGTTCCGCACTGGTAGCAAAGCTGAGGATCAGGGCCCCTGGCAGGGTTTCCCGTGCATGATCCAGAGCGATGTCCTTGATATTCAAGTGCTTTTCCGCCAGTAGGCCGGTTACTGCTGCCAGAATGCCGGGGCGATCCTCCACATCCAGAATCAGTGGATAAAGGGAGGATTCCTCGCTGGGCCGTCTGGCTGCCAGCCCCGAACGGATTTTTTGGGTTCTGCTTAGATTATATACAATTTCATCGGTTTTTTCTGCCATCAGCAAGCTTTTGAACTGCTGAAGTTCCTGAATCAGAACTTCTATCCCGCTGGCCAGTTCCTTTTTATTCTGAACGAAGATATCACGCCAGAGTTGGGGATCCCCCATGGCAATCCGTGTGGTGTCCCGGAAACCGCCCCCGGAATATTTCAGGGAATCCTCCGGCAGGCTTTGCACAAAGGTGCTTACCAGCGCACAGGCTGTCAGATGTGGCAGATGGCTGAGCCGGGCGGCCAGGGAATCATGTTCCTGAGGGGTTGTCACCACGGGGATGGCACCGATCTTTTGGACCAAGGCCTGGAGCCTCTCAAGCTGACTTTCCTGAGCGTTCGAGCCCGGGGTCAGAAAGTAGTAGGCATTTTCGAACAGGATTGGGGAGGCATGAGCAAACCCGGATCGGTCCGACCCTGCCATGGGATGTCCGCCGATGAAGGCCGTTCCTGGTTCCAGGACAGAATCCGCCATGAGGTGGACCGTACTCTTTACGCTGCCGGCATCCGTCACCAGTGTTTCCGGCCCAATCAGATGGGATACCCCGTTCAGCGCTGCCGGCATGTGGCTCAGTGGAACTGCCAGAATCAGCAGCTCTACGGCATCGGTTTCTTTCACCGGCAGCTCCGATATTCTGTCGAAGAGCCCTGAAGCCTCCGCCAGGCGCCGGGTTTCTGCGTCCGGGTCAATGCCGATGATCTTACCGGTATAGCCTTTCAGTCGCAACGCCTTCACCAGGGAACCTCCGATCAGTCCCAGGCCGGTGATGGCGATGCTTTTAAAAAAGCCACCCTCATCTGCTTTTTCATCAGATTGCTGCATGGATGCTCGCCACACTTTCTGTCGTTTCAATTTCACTGCACACCGCGTGGATCCTGCCAATGCTGTCCATCAATTTTGCGAATTTATGAGGCTTCAAGGATTGGGGCCCATCCGAGAAGGCTTTCTCCGGTTCGTGGTGAACCTCGATCATCAAGCCGTCACAACCCACAGCCACCGCGGCTTTTGAGATCGGCTCAATCATTTCCCATCTGCCGGTAGCATGGCTGGGATCGATGATGATGGGCAAATGGCTCAATTCTTTGATGGCACAGACCACGGCCAGGTCCAGGGTGTTCCGGGTGTAGTTTTCGAAGGTGCGGATGCCCCGTTCGCACAGGATGACATTGGGATTGCCGCTGGCCATGATGTATTCGGCGGACATCAGGAATTCCTCAATGGTTGCAGACATGCCGCGCTTCAGAAGAATGGGCTTGTGTGTCCCACCGACTTTTTTCAACAGAGAAAAATTCTGCATGTTCCGGGCGCCGATCTGGATGATATCCGTGTAGGATTCAACCAAATCGAACTCTTCTGTGGACATCAGCTCCGTGCAGACCGGCATGTCGTTGGCATCCCCAGCCTCTCTGAGCAGCTTCAATCCCTCTTCTCCCATTCCCTGAAAACTGTAGGGGGATGTTCTGGGTTTGAAGGCCCCTCCCCGAAGGATGTGGGCGCCACTGCTTTTAACCGCTGCTGCAATGGTATCGATCTGTTCCCGGCTTTCAATGCAGCAGGGCCCGGCCATCATCGTGAGGTTGCCTCCCCCAATCGCATGCTTTCCAACCTGGATGATGCTGCTAGGCTGATGAAAGGCTCTGCTGGCCATCTTGTAAGGCACCTTGATCCGGACAACCTTTTCGATATGCGGACTTCCGTAGAAGGCAGACTCCTCTAATTTAGCCGTGTCACCGACAATACCCAGAATGCTTTGGGTCGCGCCTTTGATGATCTTGACCTTGTAGCCCATGTGTTCAACCCTGTCGATGATCTTCTTCTTTTCTTCTAAGGTAGTTCCTGGCTTGAGTACGATAACCATGTTTTATTCCTCCTGTTGGAATTCCAGTTTGTGTGTTTCTCATTTTCACTACACCTTGATACACCATATAAAACGCGCCATCGCTCAACGAACCACCTCCTTCGTGGAAATAAAAAAGGCATTTCTTTAAATTACTTAAAGAAATGCCCGTTTACTCTGTGTGGGTTTAAAATCTCTTTTGTCTTTAAGTATGGAATAGCCTATGAATTTTTTGGTATGCCAAAAAGCCAGCGCTAAAAAAATAGTAGCCCCAGCTAAAGAAACCAAAATATTCATTTGTCATTTTCGGGAGTGTCAATGACGGGTTCATAGGATTCTTCCTTCTTGAGCCTTTCTTGGCTCAGGTTTTAACTTAGTTTAACCGCTTGCCTGGTATCTGTCAACAAGTGTCACACTTTTCTGCCAAGTTAGGCAATTTACCTGTAACGGCTGTTCAATTATTTATGGAGCGCCTCAAATTCTTCAATCAACCGTGCCCGGTTCTGAGCCAGTGCCGCATCGCTCAAGTGATTCCACAGCTGCTGCGCCAGCAAAGCCTGCTCAATCAGCATTTCAATACCGAAGATTACCGGGTGTCCGGCTGCTTCAGCCTCTTGGAGAAATCGGGTCCGGTGCGGTTTGTAGACGATATCGCATACAGCAGCCCCGGCCTTGAGGCTGGAAATACGTGTCGGTATTGCGTCGATTTCCGGCGCCATCCCCACAGATGTGGTATTGATCACCAGATCGAACAGCGAAAAAGAGTCTTCGGAGGCCACGGTTTGAATGGCTTGTCCGTCCCGGGTTGATGCTTGAAGCTCATGAACCAGCTGTTTCGCTTTTTCCGAAGAACGGTTCCAGATTCCCAGCCGCTGAATGCCTCCGTGGACCAGGGCGCCACAGATGCCCCGGGCCGCTCCTCCGGCTCCCAGCACCAGAACCCTAAGCGTTTCCAGGTCCGGAATATGCCGCTTCAGCACCGCCAGCAGCCCCGCGCCGTCCGTATTGTACCCCCGCCAATGCCCCTCTTCACACACCACGGTATTCACCGCTCCTAAAAACGCTGCCATGGGATCGATGCTGTCCAGTAAAGGGATGATGGCGGTCTTGTAAGGAATGGTGACGTTGATTCCCCGGGCACCCAATGCTTTCAGACCGGTTACCGCATTTTGGAGCGCCTCCGGCCCAACGGTGAAAGCCAGGTAAGCTCCAGGAATACCTTCAGATTCAAAAACGTGGTTATGAATCCATGGGGACCGTGACCCTGAAACCGGATTACCTAATAAGCCATAAAGGCGCGTGCCACTGTCGATCATTGCCTTCTCCTTTGAAGAAGACAGGCTTCTCAGCCTGTCTTAGTTGGTATTATCTTGATCCGCCTTGATTTCAACATATTCATTTAAGGGAACCCGGGCATCGATATGAGATCCCCAGGTCAAAAACTCGTCTTTATCAGTAAGAATGTAGGCCTGCGAATAACTGGCCGCTATATCCTTCACATATTTCAAGCCGTCAATGAGAGCCGGGCTGGGAATGCAATCATCCTCATCCTGATTATAGCGCCCCCAGGTGTAGACTTCCCCGATATCTGTCAGCGCCAGGACAAACTGTCCTTTGGCTGCCACTTTGATGATATTCTTCAATTTAGGGATTTCTTGGGGAAACATGGATTCCGTCTCGCCGACGAGTCCCAGTTGCCCATATTGGTTGGAGCCCCAGGCAAACAGTTTTCCGCTCTCGGTCAGGGCGATCGTAAAATCTTTTCCAGCGACAGCCTGCTTAATCCCCTTGACATTGATGGTGGTGGGTTCAATCATTTTCCCTTTGAATCCCGAGCCCACCTGGCCCCGGGAGTTATCCCCCCACGCCGTTAACGAGCCATCATACTGGACACAGACCATGTGGGTATGCCCCAACGAGACGCTCTTCACATTACTCAGATTCTTGATGCGGCGGGGTATTTCCAGATACAGGGGTTTATCTTCCCCCAATTGACCATTCTCATTGTTTCCCCAGGTCAGGACAGCCCCTGTCATCAGAACCGCCGCACTGAAATCTTTGCCCGCCGCCAGCTGCTTGACCCGTTCGACACCCCATAATTTCTGCGGTGTTCGGACATTCAATCGGTTGCCAAGTCCAAGCTGTCCAAAATCGTTACTGCCGACACAGCTGACCTTCCCCTGATTATCCTTACACAGCACATGGGTTTCTCCACAGGAGATCTGATCGATATTTTCAAAATTGGAAATCTGTGTTTTCACTTTCAAAGGTGACTGCGTGCCGTTGCCAAGCTGTCCGAATTTATTATTGCCAATAGCGTCGACCTTACCGCTGTTGTAGGCGATCATCATAAAATCAGCGCCCGCCTGGATTTCTTTCACGCCGCGGATCTCGGTCACTTCAAATTCAACATGGACCCAATCGGACCAGATTTCATTGCGATCCATCACGCGCAGGGTCACCGTCTGTTTTCCCGGCTCGCTATAAATATCCTTTCGGTTCTGCCACTCCTCTTCGCGGATGGCGCCACCCTCCGCCTGAGACTCATCACTGTTCCATTCGATAGAGGTCGTCGTTGTGATCCCTTGATTGGGATGCATCGTGATAACCGCTTTGGGATCGATTTCACTGACCTTGAATTTCAGGAAACTCAAGTAAAGCTTATCACCATCTTTTCTGGAAGTCCCGCCGACCAGATCGATGAAGGGCTGGCAATCGATATTACCGACCCTGCTGACAATGAGATATTTTTCGTCCGGGGTGATTTTATAGCGTTTCCATTGCAGCGAATACCCCTGCTCAATGAAAGGCTCCAACTGGGTTATATTGTCTATCTTGTTTATATTGCTCTTTTTTAAAATAAGCATGGCCCGCTTGATCGCTTTAAAATCCTCCATGATGTCCAGAGGCTCTTCGGGATTGTTGTCTTTTTTTCCAAGTGTATATACAATGCCGCTGATTAGAACAAATCCGGCAATTCCGATGATCTCTATCATGTTGTCCGCCTTTAAACCCCAGTATGGAGCAATTTTACAGGATTTTCACCCGAATAACAAGTAACCTTTGTGAATGCGGACCACCGAACATGAAACTGAAAGAGAGCGGACAATCCGCTCTCAAGATCAGCTATATATTGCAGTCAGCGCTTTCTCTGCGGCAACCAGCGTATCCGTTATATCCTGCTCCGTGTGGACCGAGGACATGAAAAAGCCCTCGAACTGAGCCGGTGGAATCAATACCCCCAGTGCTAGCATCTCTCTAAAAAATTCACCATATTTCACCGTATTACATCGGCTCACATCGTCATAGCTCACAATGGGGCCCTTCGTGAAAAACGGGCAGACCATCCCTTTGAACCGGACAATCTCCATGGGGAGATCCAACCGTTCAACAATCGCTTTCAGTCCGTTTTCCAGCTGAATCGCACGGGCTTCCATTCCGGTGTACACCTCAGGGTGATCCCGGAGGTAGCGCAGGGTGACCAGGCCCATGTGCATGGCCAATGGGTTTCCGGAGAGTGTCCCGGCCTGATAGGCGGGGCCCAGGGGCGCTACTGTCCCCATGATTTCGCGTTTGCCACCATAGGCACCTACCGGAAGACCACCGCCGATGATCTTCCCAAAGCAAGCCATATCGGGATCGATGCCGTAAATCTCCCGGGCACCGCCATAGGCCATCCGGAAGCCGGTGATGACTTCATCGAAGATCAGGACGGCACCGGAGGTGGCCGTTACTTCCCGCAGAGTTTGAAGGAATTCGGGGGTAGCAGCCACCACGCCCATGTTCCCTGCCACCGGTTCAACGATGACCGCGGCGATCTCGCTCCCCATGGTTTCAAAAAGTGACCGAATTTGTTCACAATCGTTGTAACGGCCCACCAAGGTATCCTGAATAACGCCCTCAGGAACCCCGGCCGATGTCGGCGTCCCGTAGGTCAGGGTGCCGGAGCCGGATTTAACAAGGAGTGCATCACTGTGTCCATGATAACAGCCTTCAAATTTAACGATCTTATTCCGGCCGGTATAGGCCCGGGCTACCCGCAGCGCACTCATGGATGCTTCTGTGCCGGAACTGACCATGCGGAGCATGTCCACGGAGGGATAGGCCGCGATGATTTCTTCAGCCATCTCCACCTCAAGGGAGGCCGGGACGCCATAGCTGGTTCCCCGCATGATGACATCCATCAGGCCTTCATTGAGCAGTTCTGGGCTGTGTCCCAGGATCATAGGCCCCCAGGAGCAGATGAAATCGATATAGGTATTGTCATCCACATCCGTAATTCGGCTTCCATGGGCTGATTTGATGAAAATAGGGTCCATGCCCACGGATTTAAACGCTCTGACAGGACTATTCACGCCCCCTGGAAGCACCTTCTGCGCTCGGGCGAACCATTTATCGGATTCATTACGCTTCATTTTTTTCCCTCCACTTCTGCACCAGTTCTTTTGCGAAATAGGTGATGATCAGATCCGCGCCGGCCCGCTTCATGCCAATCAGCGTTTCCTCGATGACGGATTCATTCATCAGGCCCTGGGCCACAGCCATCTTCAGCATCGCGTATTCTCCGCTGACATTGTAGGCCGCCACCGGAACACGGACCTCCTGCTTCACCGCATGGAGGATATCCAGATAGGCCAGGGCTGGCTTCACCATGACGATGTCGGCACCCTCTTCAATATCAAGCAAGGTCTCCCGCACGGCTTCGCGACCATTGGCGAAATCCATCTGATATGCCTTCCGATCCCCTGAGGCAGGCGCAGAATGAGCGGCTTCCCGGAAGGGGCCATAATAGGAGGACGCAAATTTAGCGGAATAGGCCATGATGGGAATCTGGGAATACCCTGCCTCATCCATCGCACGGCGCATGGCACCGACCCGACCGTCCATCATATCGGAAGGGGCCACCATATCCGCTCCCGCTTCACAGTGGCTGAGGGCAACCCGGCTGAGTCGTTCAACAGTTGGATCATTCAGCACTTCTCCGCAGTTGCCCAGCAGACCGCAGTGTCCATGGCTGGTGTAGGCACACAAACAGATATCGGTGATCACGTACATCCCCGGAACCGCAGACTTGATGGCGCGGATGGCTTTTTGAACGATTCCGTTGGCATCCCAGGCACTGCTGCCTTCATCGTCCTTCACGTCAGGAACGCCAAAAAGCAAGATCTGCTGGATTCCCAAGGCGTAGACATCCTTCGCTTCTTTCACCAGCTCATCGACGGACAGATGAAAAACATCCGGCAGCGCGGTGATTTCGGAACGGATGCTCTGGCCTTCCACAGCAAAGAGGGGATAGATCAGGTTTTCCGGCAACAGATGCGTTTCTCTCACCATTTTCCGGATAACCGGGCCGCTTCTGAGTCTTCTGGGTCTGTGAATCATTGTCTGCATGGCTGTTCCTCCTTCAGGATCTGGACGGTTGCATCAACCAAGCCCGGTATCGTATGGGGACTGGCTTCCTTATGAACCACGAGTCCCAGCTCAGCCATCGTATCCGATGTAACCGGACCGATGGAAATCATCTTTGTATTTTTCAATGCCTCCAACGCTTCCGCCCCCATCATGCGTACAAAGTGACGGACAGTTGAGGAGCTGGCAAAGGTAATGAATGCAGGGGGGGATTCAATCATCGATTGCTTGACCGTTTCTGCCAGGATTTCCTGCTCCGTGCGATAGATGGGGATTTCATGAACCAGGCACTGGTCAGAAAGCTTTTCTTTCAAAACCGTTCGGGCCTCCAGAGCTCGGGGCATCAGGATTCTATCATTCGGCAGCACCAGGGATGCCATGGCATCAGCCAAGGACTCCGCAACGTATTCATCGGGGATGACATCCGCCTTGAGACCAAATTTCTCTAAAGACTGTGCTGTCCCCTCACCAATGACGGCGATTTTCAGGTTGCCCAGGGGCCGCACATCCCGGTACTGCTCCAGAAACGCTTCAAAAAACAGGCTGACGCCATTCACGCTGGTGAAAACCAGCCAGGTATAGGCCTTGATATCCGCCACCGCAGCCCGCAGGGCATCCTGTTCCTGAGGGACGATCCGGATAGCCGGAATTTCCAGAATGTCCGCTCCCAGATCTTCCAGCTGCATCGTCAGCTTACTGCTCTGAGTCCTTGCCCGGGTCACGACACCGCGGAAGCCGAAGAGCGGTCGATTTTCAAAGAAGGCGAGCTTATCCCGGAGCGCTACCACGGGCCCCACGACAATCAGACAGGGTGAACCGATACCACTGCTCTGTGCCAAGGGTTCTAAGGTTTCCAGAGTGCCTGTGATGGTCCGCTGTTTCGGCGTGGTTCCCCACTGGACAATGGCACAGGGCGTATCCGGTGATTTTCCATGGGCCATCAATTGCGTGGTTATTTCCGGAAGCGCAGCCCGACCCATGAGAAAAATCAAGGTCCCCTCCAGCTTGGCAATCACAGGCCAATCCTGACGTTCCTCTTCTTCCTTCATATGGGCGGTAAATACGTGGAATGACGTGGCGATGCCCCGGTGAGTGGCTGGAATTCCTGCATAGGCAAGGCCCGCGATGGCCGAAGTGATTCCTGGAACCTCTTCAAAGGCGATTCCCGCCTCCGCCAGCTCCAAGCCCTCTTCTCCGCCCCGACCGAACACATAGGGATCTCCCCCCTTCAGCCGCACGACCCGCTTTCCTTCCCGGGCCTTTTGGATGAGCAGTTGATTGATGCCATCCTGGGACAGGGTATGGTCGCTGGATTGTTTTCCAACATAGATTTTTTCACAGGATTCCGGGACCCACTGCATCATCTCTCGGGTACCCAGCCGGTCATAAACCAAGACTTCTGCCTGTTCAAGCAGAGCCTTTCCCTTCAACGTCATGAGTCCTGAATCCCCTGGGCCCGCTCCTACAAGGAACACTTTCCCCTGCAAGGCTCTGACTTCCGCCAGAATCTGCTCTGCCAATCGGCGTCCCAGTTCTTCCGGCGCGTCTGCGGGACCAGTCAGGGTCCGTTTCAGGAGTATTGAACCGTCGTCCGTTCCAAAGAGCCCTGTCAATGTCATTTCTGTGCCGTTGCATACCCCGTAAGCACCTACAGGGGCGTGACAGCCCCCATGAGCCCCTTCCAGGAAGCTGCGCTCTGCCTGAACCGGCGCGCAGGATGATCTGTGAACGATACTCTCCAGCCGTGTCTTCACCCGGATATCATCCGTGCGATACTGGAGCGCCAAAGCCCCCTGACCGGCTGCGGGGATGAAGACCTCCGGGTCCAGGTACTGGGTAATTCGCTCCTTATGCCCTGCCCGGTGAAGGCCGGCTGCTGCCAACACGACCCCATGGAGGTTTTCTGTCTCAATCTTTCCCATCCGGGTTTCGATATTGCCCCGGATGTCTACAATCTTCAAGTCCGGCCGCAGGGCCAGCAACTGATATTTCCGGCGTTTACTGCCCGTGCCGATCACCGCGCCGATGGGAAGTTCCTCCAAGCAGCTGTATCCCGGCCGCAGGATCAGAACATCCCTGGGGTCCTCCCGCATGGGAATATCACTGAACGAAAGCCCCGGTGTTGCTTCTGTCGGCATATCTTTCAGGCTGTGAACCGCCAGATCCACGGTGTGGTCCAGCAGAGCATTCTCCAATTCTTTAACGAACAGTCCTTTATCACCGATCTTATCCAGTGCCACATCCAGAATCCGGTCTCCCAGGGTCTTGATGACCACACACTCCGTGTTCAGCCCCGGTATCGCTGCTTCCAACTGTTCGGCCACCCACTCTGTTTGAACCCGCGCAAGGCGGCTTCCCCGTGTTCCAATATTAATCTTCATATTCCTGTCTCCTCTTTTGGAGTTCTGTCAGATTCATCGTTCCATATAATCGCATTTTTTCATGCCGAACCGAAGCATCCGGTTCATGCTTCCTCAGCAGCCGCCTGAGTTCTCCCAATACGCGGATTCGTGCGGGCCATTCATTTGTCTCTAATGTTTCCAGCAGTTCAGATAAAATCCGGGCCCCTGCTGTGGGACTGGCACCCCCGGTGGAAACCGTGACTGCGATATCCCCGGCCCTTCCGACATTCGGAAAGCACAAGGAACCGCTGTTCCCTTCCGATGCGTTCAGAGCAAAGATTCCCCGGTCCTCTGCCTCTTGGCAGATCCGACGATTCACGTCCCTGTCATCCGTCGCGGCAATGACCAGGGTGGCTCCTTCCAGGTTTTCTGCCTGATAGGTTCCGCTCATCCAGCGGGGAGTCGGGATTAATGCCGAAATCCCCCAGGGAGGATCCGGGCATACCATCAGGCTCTGAACGCCATACCCGCAGAGGGTTTCCGCTTTTCTGCAGGCGACCGGGCCGCCGCCAAAAATAATCGGCCTTAGATTATCAGACTGTAAAAGGACAGGGATCCACATCCTACGGCCTCCGGAACTGGAACAGTTCTTCTATAAAGTGTGTATACTGTGTAATTTCCTCTTCATCTTTCAGGGACTTCAGCTTCATGATCGGCTCCCTGATCATCCGCTTCAATGCGGAACTGATCATTTTCTCCATCAAACGCCGATCCCGTTGGTCCATGACGATCTTGCGGTTCAGGAAATCGTAGGTATCTTCTTCAACCTGCTTGCGCAGAGCATTCAGGGACACGATTGCCGGGTCCGCCTTGACAGAATGCATCCATTTTCCGAATTCCGTCAGGTCGTTTTCAATCAGCTTCTGGGCTTCCAAGGCCAATTCCCTGCGGCGCAGCTCGTTCTCTTCACTGATGCGCATCAAGCTGTCCACATTGAAGAGGGATACCCCGGGAATAGTGGCGACCTCCGGCTCTATGTCCTGGGGAACCGCCATATCCATCAGCGCAAGGGGGCCTTTAAGCACCGGCATTTCTTTGAACCGAATGACGCTGTGGGAAGACGCCGTGGCCGTAATGACCACATCCACCTCCGGCATGATCTCATAACGGTTCTCATAGGGGATCATCTGGATATCCGGAAATTCACTTCTGAGATCGATCACCTTCTGATGATTCCGGTTCGTCATATAGACCGCACCCGGTTTGGACTCCATGACATAATTCAGGGCCAGGCGCCCCATTTTCCCGGTGCCGATGATGAGGAACCGCTTGTTTTCGAAGGTTCCCAGCTTTTCCAACAGGAATTTAACGCCGATATAGGAAATCGACATGGGATGATCCGATATCTTCAACTCCGTCTTGATCCGTTTTGAGGCCGTGATGGCATCCCTAAAAAGTCTGTTCAGCACTTTCTTGCTGCCGCCCAGGTCCATCGCCAGATTGTGGGCCTCTTTCACCTGTCCGAGGATCTGGTCCTCTCCCAATACGATGGAGTCCAGTCCGCAGGCCACGGTCATCAGATGCCTGACAGCGTCTTCCCCGGTTTGGATATACAAGTGATTCCTGATATCCGGAATCCCAAAAAACTCCTCAAAAAATTGCTCCACCTGAAGAATGCTCTGGCGGATATCCACTTCCCGGTCACAGATATAAATTTCATTGCGCCCACAGGTCGCAAGAATCACTGCTTCCTCAATACCCATATCCAGCAAGATATTGATGGCCTCGATCTTCTGTGAATCCGTATAAGCTGCACGATTCCGGATCTGAATCGGGGCAGAATTTTGATTTAAGCCGATTAATGCGATCTGCATAGTATCTATCTCCCTGTTCATCAGGGGCCTTTGATAGCTTTCGTGATTGGCAAAAAACCATAAAAAAATCCTAACCAAGGTTAGGATTGTCAACGAATGCTCGTCACCCGGCCCTCCGAGGTGAAACGGCGTCCTGGTATCCTGGCTCCAGCGTCATCCTAATACCTGCCCTTCCCATGACAGAAGTCACAGTGGTTATGCAGGGTTCGTCGCTGTTACAGTAGCGGGGGCTGCTGAGGTGTTTCACCTCATTCCCAGTACGAGTTTTAAGTTTGTCTTTATTCTACCACGTTCCTGAGCGTTGTCAAATAGCGCTGACAGCATTAAATCTGTTTTGCCTGCTGTATGAAATCCTCAAGATCCATGATCATCAGTTCATCATCATAACCTTCCGGGTCCACATCCTCCTCCATGGGGCTGAAAAGCGTTTCGCCCACCAGATATACCGGGTACGCTGAGAATTCAGACACATCGGGTTTTTCGAAGGGGATCCTCGGAATCCGCTTGTACCAGACCTTGAAATCGATGAAATATTTGTTCCTGCTGTCCAGCTTCTCCTGGATATCCGCCAAGAGGAGCGCTTCCTGATTCTCCGTATAATGCGTCTGGATCCGTCGGGTCTCATTCATTTGAAAGACAATCGGGGCAATACTGTTGGACAGGGTATCGATCAGCAGGACTTCCTCTTCCTTCAGGGCGCTTTCCGTTTCTAAAACGACCAGATATCCCAGTGTCCCCCGATCATCCAGCGCCAATCGATCAATCCTGATGGGGGCAATCACCAGACAATTAGCTTCCTTGTGACGCTCTGGACTGAATTCAGGGAAAAACAGCTGAATGTCACGGGTTGAAAATTCGTAATAGACCCCCTTGCTGTCCAGATCGTTCAAACCCGCTCCCGGGCTGATGATATTGCCCTTGAATTGTGGTAGGTTGATATCCCCCATCACCTGGAGCTTTCCATCTTGATAGAGACACAGGAAAGCCTGCTGGACCCCATAGCCGATCTCAAGGCTCTGCATGGCTATCGCACAGAGTTCTTCCTGGGTTTCACAGGAATTGATGTTGCGGGTCATCCGATTCATCTTCTCCAGCATTTCAAATTTTTTCTGGATTGTTTCATTCTGCTGCCTGTTTTTTTCAAAGAATTGGGCATTCACAACAGAGATATAGATGGAAGTTGCAATGGTTTCAATTAGATCAAAAAGGGTCTGATCATAAACCCTGTCACTTACCGGCGCACCGATACTGACAAAACCCAGAATATGGTCCTTCACCAGCATTACAATGTATTCGGCCCTCAGAGCCTGCAGCGCTTCAACATCGGAAAAGAAGCAGGCCAGCTCAGCCTTATCCCTTTCAAGATGATACACCACTTTCGAAGGAACCTGAGCCCCTTTCTTCAGCTGGAATTCCCCATAATAGGACTGGAACGTCAGGATATCCTGATAGCCTTTGATCAGGACCTTGTCCCGGGTCTCATCGTACAGGCCAAACGCCGTAACGGAACTGGCTGTGAGTTCCCGGATGATATCGATGCAGATGCCGTAGATCTTATCCAGGTTCAGTTCAGCCAGAAGCGTTCTGGAGCAATGGTTGATGAAAAACAGATTGAATATCTTCTTATCCAGCTCATAGTTTTTCTTTTCCAGTTCCAAGAAATTCATGGCATTCTCATAGGATCGGTTCATTAACTGCATCAGGGCGCCGGCAAAGACCAGCATTTCCTCTGTGAAGGGCCCGTCTTTTCGCCCGTTGGCAAAAATGAACCCCACCATTTGATCCTTGATGATCAACGGAATAACAATCTTGGCTGAAAACGCATCCAGGTCCAGCTGGGAAAAATAGTCCTTCTGCTCAGCCGTCATGATCCTTCCAAAAAGTGTGGCCACCCGCTTGTGATGCTCTGTCTCTGGAATGATCCAGGATTCCGTCCCGTAGTTTTTCTGGTACTTTAAAATATAGTTCTTATCCTCACGGATGAACAGGCACGACTGATCCAATCCCAGCATGTCGTGAATCATATCATAGCCGTAGAAGGAGAGCTGTTCAAGATGAAGAATCTGGCTGAAAAAATCAATGGCTTGCAACAGCTTGCCGCAGTTAACTTCCTGCACCGTGGCCGTCTGGAATTCTCCCGGCATGTAAGCCTCCCCTAATTATCTTCAAAATGCAGGCCCCGATCCTTCACGTAGAAGGAACCCGTGGTCAACTCCCGCACTTTTTTCTGCATATTCTTGATCTCAAGCATGGTCTTGGGATACACCGCCTGGATGACTTTCACTTCCCCTTCACCCTTGGTTTTTAGAATTTCCTGAAGCTCTGTAATGCGCCCGTTCAGCTTCAATGCCTCATCTAGAATCCCCTCATACTGCAGAGACAACATCTTATAGGTTGCCAGAGCCTTTTCATCCAGCTTTGACATATTCGCCTCAAAAATCTCCAATTGGCGGCGCACAGCATCCGCTTCCTTGACCAGTTCCCGATACCGGATCAGCACATCGTCCAATTCTTCTTTGACATTGAGCCGCTCGAAGCCTTTGACATTGACCAACGTGCGCTTCTCATATTTATTGCCGATGCTGCCGGTAACCACTTGATGCTCCGCATGGATTTCGCCGCCGATCAGCTTTCCCACCTGGGGATTCGCATATATTTTCTTGGATCTCAGGATGCTGTCCAAGGCATACAGACCCACGTTGATGCTCTGCCCGGCCGTCAGGTTTGCCTCATTTGAGAATTTCACATAGATATTGTTGCCCGCAAGGATTTCAGCTGTTCCCTTGCCGTTTACGCCCCCCTTAATGAGGATGCTGCCACTGCGGGATTCAATGCGCCCGACAGCGCCGATCCCCATATCCCCATTGATTGTGATATCCCGCTCAGCCACCACAATAAAGCCATCCTCAACGGTTCCATCAATGGTGACGAATCCGTCAAAATCGATATTCCCGGTGGCGTAGTTGACATTGCCGTTGATAATCAGGTGGTTATCTACAGCCACCTTTCCGTCCCGGTAGCGAACCGCCCCGTTTACCTTGGCAGTCAAAATGACCCGATCGCCCTCGTTGGTTTCATCTACGGTTTTGGGGTCATATTTTAATCGTTTATCCCGACCGTCTTTGGGTTTCAAGGGTTTTCCATTCACCGTAACACCCGGTTTCCCCTCCGTTGGGGGAATCTTTTCACCCAGCCAGTCCCCTTTATATACCTGATCAATAAGATTCAATTCGTAGTGATTCACGGATCCATCGACTCTCATCACCGGTTTTTTCTCACCCAGTTGATAGTAACGGACCTCGGCATCCTCACCGTGGATCGCAGGGATCCCTTCAGCTACCAAAAATTTCTGCCCCGGCAGCATCTCCATGGTGAAGACTTCCCGTTGAATGCCATTGCGGATATCGTTGCTATTCAAAAGTGAAACGATTTCGTTTCCTAAATCATTTCTTTCCGTCTGGATTTCGTCGGCAGTCATATTCAGTCTGACATAGGCGGACATTTCATTCTTGCTGAGCTCCAACTCTATTTTATCGCGCCAGGTACCGATCATGACTGAGGCCTTATCCGCTGTCTGCAAGGACTTGGTTAACGCCCCATATCCCGTGAGTTTCAACCTTGGAAACAGTTCCGTCACCTTTGAGAATTCCTTTATCTCGTACCCTGGGTGTGTTACGCTGATGTTCACATTCCCCTGGTCCACATCAATCACAAAGAAATCGTTGCTGAAAATCTCCACAATCTTTCCTCCTGGGATCCTGGCAATACATAAATTGTTAGTTTTGCCATGTACGTTATATACATTATTCGACAAAAAAAGAAAGAATCCTTTAACATAAAAGGATTCTTTCAAAATTCAGTATATTTTTCTCAATAACCGCCTTGAGCAGCATTTTCACCGGAAACAATCGCCACAGAAGCACTGGCTCCGATCCGTGATGCACCGGCCTGTACCAGTGCCAGTGCGGTTTCTCGGTCCCTGACACCCCCGGAAGCCTTCACGCCGATATTCGGCCCAACGGTCCGACGCATCAGCTCGATGTCCGCAACCGTTGCTCCGCCGGTGCTGAATCCCGTGGAAGTTTTTACAAAATTCGCTCCGGCTTTGACTGCCAGTTCACAGGCCGTAACCTTTTCCTGGTCCGTCAATAAGCAGGTCTCGATGATTACCTTCAGCAACGCTTTTCCATGACAGGCTTCGACTACAGCACGGATGTCTGACTCGAAAACGTCCAGTTCGCCGTTCTTCAGTGCAGATACATTGATGACCATGTCAATCTCATCGGCCCCATCCGCAATAGCCTGCTTCGCTTCCAATGCTTTAATGACAGATGTGCTGGCCCCCAGCGGGAATCCGATAACGCTGCACACCTTGACATCGGTTCCGTTCAATTCGGATTTCACCAAGGGAACATAGTACGGATTCACACACACTGAGAAGAACCCGTTGTCCCTTGCTTCCTGACATACTTTCAGCACCGCATCCCGCGGGGTGTCGGCCTTCAGGACCGTATGATCGATATATTTTGCCAGATTCATAATCCACCTACTTTATAAGTTCTACCATGGCTCCGTTTTTCAAGCCTGCAGCGTTCCCCTCTTCAACATCCACATGGAACTCCAGAGCGTACGTTTCATGAACACGGCACAGGACATTATTGAAGATAAGTCCTCTGGGGCCTTCTGTTTTAATTGAAATGATCTGTTTGTCCTGCACGCCGAAGGCTTCGCCATCAGTGGTGTGCATGTGTACGTGGCGGGCAGCAGCGATGATGCCCTCTGTGATTGTCACTTCACCTTTGGGGCCTACAAGCTTGGCGCCAGGGCTGTCCGCAATATCACCGGAATTCCGGACCGGCGGTTTTACCCCCAGAACGAATCCGTCCGCTAGAGAAATCTCCAGCTGTGAACCACCGCGGGCCGGGCCTAACACGCGCATGGAAAGCGTGCCCTTAGGGCCTACAACATCGATTTTCTCATCGGCGGCATATTGTCCCGGTTGGGAAAGGTCTTTGAAAACAGTCAGCTGGTGTCCTGCACCAAACAAAATGTCAATGTGGTCTTTGCTGAGATGAACGTGGCGATTTGACAGTCCGACAGGTATAAGTTTCTTGCTCATGAATGAGTTCCTCCCTGAAATGTGTATACAGAATACTTTAATTCAATTATATTCCCTGCCGGGGAAAAGTCAAACACCAACCGCAAAATCATAAAAAACAGCCATGGGATGAAAGTGTATCATCGCCATGGCTGTTTGGATACAGAGATGTTTTACAAAAGGGGGGTGCGCAGGCCTTTACTTTGGTGTATCCGTCAATGCTTGAGCAGCCATCGCCGCAGCCCTCTGGTGGATCACTTGAAAATGGGCAGCATCACCGGAGTCTGTCCGATCCAGGCACAGGTAATCCTGGAACACGATATCCTGGGCCTTAAAAAAATAATCCACCACCCGCCAGGATCCGTTCAGTGTCTCCACGGTTTGGGTGATGCCGGCGCTCATCAACAGGAAGCCTTTCCTGTTGGTTTTCACCGGGGGGTTTTTCAAAATGAATTTTTTTGCCCAGTACACCTGGCAGCGGTCAATCAGGACCTTCAGGCTTCCCGTAACGGAATTGAAGTAGACCGGGGATACCAGCACCACCCAATCGGCTTGATCGAGAGCGTCATACACCTGGGGCATATCATCCTTCAGGATACAGGCGCCGGTTTTCTGACAGGCGTCACAGCCGGTACAGGCTTTGATCAGCAGATCGGAGACGTGGATTTTGGTAATCTGAGCGCCCGACTGCGCCAAGGGCGCTAAAAAATGGTCTGCCAGGGTTTCTGAATTCTTACCCCTGCGCGGGGAGCCCAGCAGAACCAGGATGCGCGGCTTCGGGTCCATTAAGCGTACACTTCCTCTTTTAAGCTGGCGACAAAGGGCAGATTTCGATATTTCTCCGCATAATCGATGCCATACCCAACAATGAACACATCTGGAATATCGAAACCCTTGTAATCAATCTTGATTTCTGTTTTCCGACGCTCGGGCTTATCCAGAAGCGCACAGATTTTCAGGGATTTCAAGCCTCTGGAATGCAGGTTTTCTGCCAAATATTTCAGCGTCAGTCCGGTATCGACGATGTCTTCAACAATCAGAACGTTGCGCCCTTCAACCTCACAGTCAAGATCCTTGTTGATTTTGACAACACCGGAGCTCTGTGTGCTGTGACCATAGCTGGATACCGCCATGAAATCGATCTGAATCGGCAGATCGATCTTTCGGATCAAATCCCCCATGAACACATTGGCGCCTTTCAGGATACCGATCACCAACAGATCCTCGCCATGGTAATCCTTCGTGATCTGTTCTCCCAGAGCCTTCACCTTTGCTGCCAAGGCTGCCTCGTCAAACAACACGTCCTTTACGTCTTTAATCATTGTGTTTGCCTCCTAGTTATTCATCATTATTTTTATTTTGTCGAAAAGTGTATTGGGCATCCCTAAAAAACGGATATCCATGCGGTACATATAGCCCTGAATCACACTGCACAGGACTTCTCCCATCAGTTTATCATATGGGATGCCATCTAACTTGATATCATAAATCAGAATATCCCCAATCTGAAATTCGTACTCGGAAATTGCGGCCATCCCCAGTTCGGAAAGGCCCAGCATGATGATTTCTACGGGGTGGTCCGGTCTGATCGGCTGCCCTTCGTGGTAATAATTCGTACAAGCAATCCGTTCCAAATAGTTGTATTTAAGTATATCCAACGTACACGGCATCCCATCACTACCCCTTCATTTCGCCATCTCTTCAAATTGATTCCTGCAGCATGGGGAAGCCACGCTCCAACAATTCCAAAACCTGTTCCGGCGGGACAGGTTTGCTGAACAGGTATCCCTGATACTCATTACAGTGCCTCTCAGCCAAATACCTGAACTGCTCCCAGGTTTCAACCCCTTCAGCCACAACCAAGAGGTTCAAGGCGTGGGCGATGCTGATGATATGATCCAGAATAATCTCATCATCCCGATTATACCCGATATCCCGGATAAAATCCCTATCGACCTTCAGTGTATCTATCGCCAAACGCTTCAAGTAATTCAAGGAAGAGTATCCTTTCCCAAAGTCATCTAAAGCTATGCGGATTCCCATGCTCTTCAGCTGCGACAGCACACCGTTGACATAGTTGAAATTCTCCATGGCGAGGCTTTCCGTAATTTCCATCTCCAGCTGAGCAGGCGATACATCGTACTGCTGCAGGGCCGCCCTTATTTTTTCAACAATGCGGCCGTCATCAAACTGAACCGGAGAAAGATTGATGGAGAACGTCAGGTCGTCATACCCCTTTCCCTTAAGCTCCAGCACCTTTTGACAGACCTTCCGGAGTACGATATCGCCCATTTCTACAATCAGCCCAGTTTCCTCGGCAAAGGGAATGAACACCGATGGCGGAGACACTTCGCTTCCTGCCCGAATCCAGCGCATCAAGGCTTCAAATCCAGCTACAGAGCCATCCTCTTTGATTTTAGGTTGATAATACACTTGGAACTCGTCATTCTGAACCGCTTTTCGGAGGGCGTTCTCAATCTCCAGTTTTTCGATCATCTGCACGTTCATGCTTGGTTCGTAGATACGGCCGACATTACCTCCGGACTCCTTGGCAACTGCCAAAGCCAGATCAGCCTTTTTAAGAAGGTCATTTTTCGCCCTGCCATCTCCGGGGAAAGTGGCAACGCCCACACTGGCAGTAATATGAAAACTCCGCTCCTCCACGCTCCAGCTGTACTTGAACAGATCCACCAAGGTCTGCACCTTTTTTCCCAGATCCCCTTGATCCTTGACTTCGACCAGAATCACGAACTCATCCCCATTGAGGTGGCCAAGGAAATCCGATGAATTGATGATTTTCCGAAGAGAATCCGCCACCTGACTGATCAGATTATCTCCCGAATCATGGCCCACCAGATCATTGACCCGCTTAAAGCGGTCCAGATTGAGCAGCACCAGGGCAAATGTCCGATTGGTATTTGAAAACACCTGGATTCGCTGCTCAAGGGCTTCAAGGAACGCGAACCGGTTAGGCAGATTGCTGACCTGATTGTAGTACGCCAGACGGTAAATGGATTCCTGGGCCTTTTTCCAGGTTTCGATATAGGTGCAGGAGCCGACAAATAGAGAAATCGCCTTGCCGTCCCTTCTGATTTTTTTACCCCGGGTCAGGAACCAGTGCCAATTCCCATCCTTGGATTTCATCCGGTATTCCCGATTTACCAGGGGGCTATTCCCGTTGAAATGTTCTGAAAATGTCAACCTCAGGGTCTCCCGTTCTTCCGGATGGACCAGCTCCATCCAATTTTCAAAGCTATCCTCAAAATCGGAAGCCTCATACCCCAGTATTTTCTTTGTTTGAATCGCACTGACTTTCTTATTTTCGAAATCGATGGTAATCATGCCGTCATTGGTTTCTTCACTGATGATCCGGTAGATTTCATAGTTTTCCCGAATCTCATCGGATTGCTTTGTCAGAAGCTGCAGGAGCCCTTCCATGGATTCCTGCTTGAAAAGCAGCTGTTGCTCTCTTTTGGCCACATCCAGTTGCATCCGGTTGATGCCCTCTGCAATGTGGTTCAACTCATCCGGCGCTTGGAACAAACCTCCTAGACTGGTCATCTGGATATCTCGGGTGTAATCCCCCGTTTTTATCCGATCCAAACCCAGACAGATTTCCTGAAATCTGTGGATCAAAGCTTTGACAATCCGTATAAATACCGGATACATGAGCATATTGATCAGAACCAAGACAAAAAGCGATTCCACAAATCGGCCCATGGGAGTATTCAGATGTCCCCAAAAGCCCGTCAAATAGCACAACGCTTCTACTGAAATTGAAAGAAGGAACAGTATCAGAAAAAAAACATGGGCTTTCTTCAGCATATCGTACCCCTAATTTTCTTTTTTCAGAATCAATTTCACTTGGATGTCCCGATCATGCAGGTCTGATCCCACCTCTGCAGGGACTAATGCAAGCAGTGCGATATTTTCCGGTTCAAGATCCTGATGAACCCAGACCGTAATACCATCAACGGGGTAGGCCGTATACGTGTCCACTGCTGCGGGTCTTCTGAATCCTGCCAGGATTTCCAGGAGGACACCTCAGCACCCAGCCGTTTTTTCCGGGTAAACCGCAATATGGCCATAGCGGTTCAATGCCATCGTCTTAAGAATATCCGCCGCAACCGTGATCATCATCCCACCCGCCTCTACGTTATTTTACATGATTATGCTGCGAAATAGTGCTCTTGGAATAATTCGTCCTCCGACACCCTGTTTCCTGCTTATTTTACTACACAACAAACAAAAAACCCAACGCCCGAAAGCGTTGAGTCCATTTGTTTTTGGGTGAGCAGATCTGTAAGCCGAGTTCTGTATCTGGTAATCATCTATCTGGGCCCGTTGTTGCCAGCCGGGCTCAAGCGACCTACCTACGGGAAGCGACGAGCAGCCGCCTTACATGTCCCTTCTTGGTCTTGCTCCAGGTGGGGTTTACAGGGCCGTACAGTCGCCAGTACGCCGGTGAGCTCTTACCTCGCCTTTCCACCCTTACCACGGCAAGCCGTGGCGGTATATTTCTGTTGCACTTTCCTTGGAGTCGCCTCCACTGGGTATTACCCAGCACCCTGCTCTAAGGAGCTCGGACTTTCCTCATGGCCGAAGCCACGCGATTACCTGATCTGCTCATGGAACAGTTTACAGGAAACCGGATCAAAAGTCAAAGACGGGGCGGATTCATTTCAAAATATCACTGATCACAGACTCTGGAATTACGAATTCCGGGCAACCTGAGGATCCCGGCCCAACCTCATACTTGTCAAAGCATATGACCAGCTGCCCCGTATTGTTGATGAAGAAATTCTGGTCCGGTTTGATTTTCTCGAAGGATTCCGCGAACTCATCTTCGATCCAGTACTGATTCTCGCCGGTCTTGTTCTGCCGTTTCATTTCATCCTTCAGGTAGGCACTGATCACGGCGATATAATCGGAATCCTTCTTGAAGACGGATGGCAGCGTAACCAAGGCGTTGGTGTGCTTATCAACCGTGTAGAACCGATGAACAGTGGAAGAGGAGCCGACGACATTGACAATATAGGTGTCTATGGCCAGATAATCCGCGTTATCCGTTCTGACCACATAGCCGGAATCCACGCCCATATGCACCTCTTCACCGGGGAACTCTTCCTTCAGGGATTTCATATCCGCCTCAAACCCGGCGATGATTGCGTTGGCATTCTCCTTGAACGCCGTGTTCAGCTTATCCTGAAGTTGCACGTCCAACAGACCTTCAATCTTGGGGGTTGCGATATCCGCCTGAAACCCGCCTTCGTCCACCACATACCTGCCGAAGGTGAGCACCTTCACAATGCCGTTCATGCCGGGTACATCCGCAATGGTGGCGGCAAATACCGGACTCAGGTTGAGTGAAACCGTGAAGACGATCACCATGCTTGCCGCCAGTCCCGCCACAGTCTTCCACCGTGGACGTCTGTGCGGTCTCTCAGGCTCTGCTTTCAGAGCTGCGTCGATACGGGCCTTCAACTCATCGGAAGCCTGATGCATCTCGTACTCCTTTTTCATATCCGCCAGTTTGTTCACCGCAACCCCTCCATTTCTATCTTCAGGACCTTCAGCGCCCTGTACAGCCGGGTTTTCACTGTGTTGACGTTCTCATCCAGTATTGACGCTATTTCGTCCAAGGCCCGATCTTCCCAAAATCTCAGGGCGATCACCGCCCGGGAATGAGGATCCAGTACATCCAGCATCTGCTCAAAGGAAAGCGCCGCCATAGAATCTTCATGAGCCGGTATGTCTTCAACCAGCGCCGGATCCAACACGACTTCTCTCTTATTCTGCTTGAGTCTTGTCAGGGCTGTATTTGCCACAATCCTTAAAAACCAGTTTGCAACACGTTCCTGATCCCGCAGGGAACCGATTGCTTTCAGCGCCTTCACCACGCTGTCGTTGACCACGTCCTCCGCCTCTTCCCTACTGCGCATGTAGGTGTAAGCGAAGCGGTAAACACCGTCAGCATTCTGCGATATGTAGTTTTCAAACACCTTTCTATTGGACATTTCATATCCTCCTTCTGCACACTAGACCCGTGGGCAAGGTACAAAAGTTTCATTTTTGAAAAAATAATTGAAAAATACCCCGGGATAATCCCGGGGCATCACTTATACAAAGGTAAAGGGGTTTTCCAGAATCTCCGATTCGATGACGGAAACCTCATACCCTTTTTCATCGATCTTTTGCCTCAGCCATTCTGCCAAAATCCCCACGGTTGTGTTCTCCGTCTCAAAGTGTCCGGCGTCAATCAGTGCGATTCCCTGAATTTCAGCCTCACGGGCATCATGGTATTTCACATCGCCGGTGATCAGCACGTCACATCCCGCCTGGCGGGCATCGCTGATCAGATCGGCTCCTGATCCGGTGCAAAGCCCCACCTTTCGGATCATCTGCTCCGGCTTGCCCACAAAGCGGATCGGCCCTCCATGCAGAGCGTTTCTTATTTCTCCGGCCAGTGTCTTTAGGGAAAGAGGCTCCGGAAGTAATCCGACCCGCCCGATCCCTACGGGTCTGGTGCCTGTCAGCTGCCCCTCTGTGGCTTTCAGAAGCGCTACCTGCTCCAGGTCCAGGAGGTCCGCCAACGTATCGTTGAGGCCGCCCCAGGCGATATCCAGATTGGTATGAGCCACATACACATGAATATCCGCCCGGATCAACCGCCGGATGATCTGCCCCAAAGGATCATGTTCTGTAATCGTCTTCAACGGCTTGAAAATCAGTGGATGATGAACCACCAGTAAATCCACGCTTTTTTCCTCGGCTTCAGCCGCAACTGCCGCTGTCACTTCCAGCGCTACCATGATCTTATCGATGGCCGCATCCCCGTTCCCCAGCTGAAGCCCGACAGAGTCCCAGTTCTCGGCATATTCCTGAGGCGCCAGTTCTTCCAGCAGCTTGATCACTTTCCGTGAGTTGATTCGCATGGCTGAACCTCCCGAAGTTTTTCCAGTATCCCTTGGCATTCGCCAATCCGTTCTTCTGTACCCGAAGCCGAACCCGCTTCGACAATTATTTTTTCAAAGCGGCGAATTTGATTCCGGACAAACTGGGGAAAGAGCGGATCCCCGGATACCGGCAGGCAGTAGCCCACCAGATCATTGAAGCTGTCCGGTTCCTGTGAATCTCCGGAGCGGGCGCAGATGATTTCATACAACCGTCGGCCTTCCTGCGCCAGGCACTCGTCTGTAATCCGAAAGCCATGGGTCACCAGCCACCGCCGGAGTTCCTTGAAGCCTGACATCGGCTGAAGAATCAGAATCTCCGCCTGTTTGGCCAGTTTCAGGTCCGCTTCAAGGATCTCGGCTATCAGAATGCCGCCCATGCCCGCGATGATGATTCCTTGGGGGGTTCCTCCCCGCATAGGAACCAGACCCGGCCCCAAGCGCAGCTCTATCTGCGTCTCCAGTCCTTCCCGCGTTACGGTCTCCCGGGCATTCTCCAGGGGGCCCTTTTGAATATCCGTTGCCCAGGCTCCTGGGCATATCCCCTGCCCGACCAGCCACGCCGGAAGATAGCCATGGTCGGTTCCCACATCCACTGTCCGTATCCCCGGCGGAATGCGGTCAGCAATTGCCTGCAGCCGGGGTGTGAGTTTGATCATAGATGCCTCCTAAATGATTGGTGTGATTTCTTCTTTAAATGCCTTAAACAAAACCGGCTGCCAAGGCAGCCGGTTTTCATGATTCTATGCAGTCTGCTTATTCTAGATAGTCCCTGAGTTTCTTGCTGCGGCTGGGGTGCTTCAGCTTACGAAGCGCCTTGGCCTCAATCTGACGGATCCGTTCCCGGGTCACCTCAAACCGCTTGCCAACCTCTTCCAAGGTTCGTGCACGGCCATCCTCCAAACCGAACCGAAGCTTCAAGACCTTCTGTTCCCGAGGCGTCAGTGTTTCCAGCACCTCGATCAGCTGTTCCTTCAGCATGGAGAAGGCTGCCGCATCGGCCGGTGCAGGCGCATCGGTATCAGGAATGAAATCACCCAGATGGGAATCTTCTTCTTCACCGATGGGGGTTTCCAGCGAAACCGGTTCCTGAGCGATCTTAAGGATCTCACGGACCTTCTCGACCGTCATATCCATCTCGTCGGCAATCTCTTCGGGCTTCGGCTCTCTGCCTAACTCCTGCAGCAATTGTCGCTGAACTCGGATCAGTTTATTGATGGTTTCCACCATATGCACTGGGATACGGATCGTACGGGCCTGGTCCGCAATGGCACGGGTAATGGCCTGACGAATCCACCAAGTGGCGTAGGTACTGAATTTAAAGCCTTTCCGGAAATCGAACTTTTCAACGGCCTTGATAAGACCCAGATTCCCTTCCTGGATCAGATCCAGGAACAGCATCCCTCGGCCCACATAGCGCTTGGCAATACTTACAACCAGACGCAGGTTGGCTTCGCAGAGCTTTTTCTTGGCCTCGTCGTCCCCTTCTTCCATGCGCTTGGCAAGACTGATCTCTTCTTCGCCTGAGAGCAGGGGAACCTTCCCGATTTCCTTCAGGTACATTCTGACGGGGTCGTCGATGCTGATTCCCTTGGGGAGGGTCAGATCGAATTCCGCTTCTTCCTCTTCCTCTTCCTTGGCAGGCTTCTCTGTATCGGAATCCGCATCCAGATCTTCCTCTTCAGATTCGGGCATCACTTCTATTCCCATAGAAGTCAGGGAGTCATAGACATCTTCCATCTGATCTTTATCGAGTTCAATATCACCTAAAATATCTTCAATTTCTTTATAGGTTAGGGAGCCGCTGTCTTTTCCCATCTCCATCAGACGTTTTACTGCATCAGTGCGATCGGAACTGTTCTTTTTACTCAATGACTTCCCTCCTTTCATCGGTTATCCTGTCGGGGCTTCCCAGAAAGGAGATCCGACAATTCTCTTTTATACGCATACAACCTTTTAATTATATTATCTTGTTCAGATTTTTCAAGTGTTTTATTTTCTTTCTTTACCCGTTCTTCCAGGTTTGAAATCACATGTTTTAAAAATTGTCCATATAAGCGACCCGACATCGTCTTCAGCTCCCGTTCCGGATTATCCAGGGGAACGGTATTCTTCAAGCTTTCAGCCAACACGGAAAGCTCTGTCAAATCCACGGAGTCGATGAAGGTATCGAAGCTGAACTGGTCCCGCTGCCCGTAATAGTCTCTGAGAGCTATCCAAATCTCATGGGCCGGTGATGAAATGAACCATTCTTCCTGGATCAGGCCTTCCAGCTTCAAAAAAGTGCTTTTCCCCAGGACGGCCGCTTCCAGGAGTTTCGACTCCATGGGGGTTATTTCCGGCACCTTCATGCTTTCCGGGGAGGCATCCTTGCGGATGCTCTGCAGCTCTTTCATGGCATAGCCTAAATCGCTGCCTTCCTGGTCCTTCAGCAGTCCATAAATGGATTCCGCCGATTTGCGGGTCTGCTCGCTGAGCTGGTTGATATATGTTTCCCGCTCAACGCTGTTCCGAACCCGACGCAGAATCACAACCGCTTCGTCCAGATATTTCAGCTGATCATAACCGCTTTCAAGGTTGTAGCTTTTGGCAATCTGATTCAGCATGAACCCTGTACCGGGCAAGGCATCTTGAATGCGTTCATTGAAGGCATAGGGGCCCTGGGCGCGGATGAAATCGTCCGGGTCCTTGTAGTTGCCCAAATCCACCACCCGGGCACGCAGGCCTGCCGCATCCAGAATTTCCAGACCCCGCAAGGTTGCTTTTACACCGGCGCTGTCTGAATCGTACGCAAGAATGACTTCTTTGGCGGTGCGCTTGACAATGGCGGCATGATGGGAGGTCATGGCGGTTCCCAAGGTGGCAACCACGTTGCGGATCCCCCATTGGTGAAGGGAGACGACATCCATATAGCCTTCTACCATGATCAGCATGCCTGCCTCACCGATGTGCTTGCGTGCCAGATGAAACCCATAGAGGGTTTTCCCTTTGTCAAACAAAACACTTTCAGGGGAGTTGAGATATTTAGGAACACTGTCGTCCAGAACCCGGCCCCCAAATCCGATCACCTTTCCCCGGCCATCCTGAATGGGGAACATCACCCGGTTTCTGAACCGGTCGTAATAACCGGTCTGCTTTTCCCGTAAAACCACCAGCCCTGCCTTTTCGACATCCTTGAGATCGTATCCTTTAGAGGATAAATGACGGATCAGGTTGTCCCACCCATCCGGTGCCAGGCCCAAGCCGAATTCCTTGATCAGGTCTTCAGTCAGCCCGCGGCCGGTCAGATACGCATGGCCGGTGTTTGGTGTCTGCTGCAGCTGCTGCAGATAAAAAACAGCCGCTTCCCGTACGATTTCCTGCAGCTTCAGGACTTCCCGTCCTGCATCCGGATTTGTTTTCCGAACTTCGTAAGGCGTCAGGTCCAAGCCACATTGTTCAGCCAAAGTCTCAACCGCCTCAATGAATTCAAGCTTTTCTGCCATCATCATGAATTGGATGGCACTTCCCCCCGCGCCACAGCCAAAGCAGTGGAACAGCTGTTTTTCTTCTGAAACCACGAAGGAGGGGGTTTTCTCTCCATGAAGGGGACAGAGGGCTTTGTAATTCCGTCCGGCTTTTTTCAGCGGGGCATATTTTGAAATGACGGAAATGATATCACAGTGCTGAAGAACAACGTCTGCAATATGATCCACATACCTGGGGCTCATGGTCTCACTTCCAATCCATCACAGGTCATCAGACGTGATTTCCCTGTGGATACTATTCTCTGCCCGAAACTAAAATCCTTTTTTCTTCTGTTAAATCCAATCGCAAAATTATTAATAGCAGTCAACTCCATCTATAGGTTCACCTGATGCTTCCGAAAATTCGGAGTTGCAATCACGGCACTGACCTTTTGGCCGTGAAGTAGTGTAATTCGACATGGATCCATGAAACCCTTCACGCTTAATGAAGTTCTAATAATTAATTTTTCAATTCGAGTCACTGATCAGACCCAATACTTGGGCAGGAATATCTCTTTGTACAGGTTGATGGCGTATCGGTCAGACATCCCGGCAAGGTAATCCTTGACCGACTCGACGCCATGCTCCTCACAATAATCCTGATAATATTCCGGAGGAAGCTCTGCCGGGTTTTCGCTGAAATGTTCGTAGAGTGCCTTTAAGACCTGCTGGGCTTTGGCCTCATCCCGCTTTGCTTCAGAATTGGTGTAGACGGTCTGAAACATGAATTCCCGCAAATCTTTCAGGGCCACTTGTTTTTCAGGGCTCATGAGGATACAGTCTTTCCCCTGGCTGCAGGCGACCAAATCCAGGATCATACTGTTCAGCCGTTCGGAATGACTTTTACCAAAGAGCCGGACTGCAGAGGCCGGCAATGCATCCAAGGTGAGGACACCGGCCCGCACAGCATCGTCGATATCGTGATTGATGTACGCAATCCGGTCTGAGAGCTTCACGATCTGCCCTTCCAGGGTTGAAGGGGTATCCGGTCCCCGGTGGTTCAGGATACCGCTGCGTACCTCTTCGGTTAAGTTGAGCCCCCGTTTGTGCTTATCTCTTTTTTCCAGGACATCCACCACCCGGATGCTTTGCTGGTTATGCTCAAAGCCAGTGGGATGGATTTGGGCTAAAATGGCTTCTCCGCAGTGGCCGAAGGGGGTGTGCCCTAAATCATGGCCCAAGGCGATTGCTTCTGTAAGGTCTTCATTGAGCCGAAGCGCCCGGGCAATGGTTCTGGAAATCTGGGAAACCTCCAGGGTATGGGTCAGGCGGGTGCGGTAGTGATCCCCTTCCGGGGACAGAAACACCTGGGTTTTATCCTTTAATCGCCGAAAGGCTTTGGAGTGGACAATCCGATCCCTGTCCCGTTGAAAGGCCGTTCGGATATGGCAGTCCGGCTCCGGGTGTTGCCGCCCCTTGCTTTGATCCGCTTTGGCTGCGTACACCGAAAGCCGCTCCCATTCCCAGGCTTCTGTATTTTCCCGTATGGTACGGTCCACAATCAACACCTCCTATAAAGCATTCCTTCTGAAATTACAAGCACAGAATAATAGAGTTCAACAAAGGATCTGATTTTCCTGCTAGGATCCATCATTTATTCGGACTCGAAAACAGACGCTCTGACACGGAGATATTCCCGGTCAGAGCGTCATTCATCATCGCATGGTTTCCTTTAAAGAGCCTGAGGACTTTCTATTTCCTATTCCTGATAGCCGCCTGAGCTGCGGACAATCGGGCGATGGGAACACGGAATGGTGAGCAGGAGACATACTCCAGATCGATCCGGTGACAAAAGTCGATGGATTGGGGCTCCCCGCCGTGCTCCCCGCAGATTCCCAGTTTAATGTCAGGTCGGACGCTTCTGCCCTTTTCAACCGCCATCTTCATTAGCAGGCCTACCCCTTCCTGATCCAGCCGCTCAAAGGGGTCCTTCTCGAAGATTTCTTTCTTTTTATAAGCATCCAGGAATTTACCGGAATCATCCCGTGAGAAGCCCAGAGTCATCTGGGTCAGGTCGTTGGTCCCGAAGGAGAAGAATTCCGCATGGCCTGCAATCTTATCCGCCAGGAGCGCAGCCCGCGGCACCTCGATCATGGTCCCGACCTTGTACTGCGTGGTGAAGCCCTTTTCCGCCATGACCTTTCCGGCCACATCATGAACCATCTTCACCAGGATCTCCAGCTCTTTTTCAAATCCGATGAGGGGAATCATGATTTCGGGCAGGACCGGCACGTTCTTTTCCTTCTGGCAGATGGCCACGGCTTCGAAAATGGCCTGGATCTGCATCTCGTAGATTTCAGGGAAGGTGATGCCCAGGCGGCAGCCCCGGTGTCCCAGCATGGGATTGAATTCCTTCAGATCCTGAACAATGACCTTCAGGGCTTTTGCCTCCATTCCAAGATCCTTAGCCAGGACTGCGATATCCTCATCTGTGCCAGGCAGGAATTCATGCAGCGGCGGGTCCAGCAGGCGAACCGTTACCGGTCTGCCTTTCATGGCCTCGAATATGCCCACGAAATCCTCCCGCTGACAGGGCAGGAGCTTCGCCAGAGCTGCTCGCCGATCCTCTTCATTGCGGGAGACAATCATCTGACGGACACTGAGAACCCGGGATTCTTCAAAGAACATATGCTCAGTCCGGCACAGGCCGATACCTTCCGCTCCGAATTTGACTGCGGCTTCTGCATCGTGGGGGGTATCCGCATTGGCGCGGACCTTCAGCCGGCGCACTTCGTCCGCCCAGCTCATGAGCAGTCCGAAGTTTCCGGAAAGCTCCACTTCGCGGGTTTTCAGCTTTCCTTCATAAACGAATCCAGTGTTCCCATCCAGGGAAATCCAGTCGCCTTCATTAAATACCTGCTCGCCGACCCGGAAAACACCCTGGACTTCATCCACCCGGATTTCGCCGCAGCCCGCCACACAGCATTTGCCCATTCCCCGGGCAACGACAGCCGCGTGGGAGGTGGTGCCCCCACGGGAGGTGAGAATGCCTTCGGCACAGACCATCCCCTCGATATCCTCCGGCGAGGTCTCCTGGCGGACCAGGATGGATTTAACACCCTTTTCTTTGGCCGCCACGATTTTCTCCGGCGTGAAGTAAACCTGACCGGAAGCTGCCCCCGGAGAAGCCGCAAGCCCCTTGGCAATGACCTTTGTATTTGCCAGCTCCACTTCATCGAAGGTCGGATGGAGCAGCTGATCGATCATCCCCGGCTCAATGCGCATGATGGCGGTTTCCTTGTCGATCAGCCCCTCATTCACCATATCTACGGCGGCGCTGACCGCTGCCGCTGCCGTCCGCTTACCGGTCCGGGTCTGGAGCATGAACAGCTTGCCTTTTTCTATTGTGAACTCGATATCCTGCATGTCCTTGTAGTGCTGTTCAAGAGCGTTAGAGACCTCAACGAACTGCTTGTAGACCTCCGGCATGATATCTGCCAGCTCCGAGATGACCTTCGGGGTACGGATCCCTGCTACAACATCTTCTCCCTGGGCATTGATCAGGAACTCACCGTAAAGCGCCTTCTCACCGGTAGCAGGGTTGCGGGTGAACGCCACACCGGTTCCAGAGGTATCGCCCATATTCCCGAAAACCATGCTCTGAACGTTTACGGCAGTTCCCATCTTGTGGGACATTTCATGAATGTTCCGGTAGATGATCGCCCGTGGATTGTTCCAGGACTCAAACACCGCTCGAATAGACAGCATCAGTTGTTCTTCAGGCTCTTGGGGAAACGGCTTTCCGGTTTTCTTTTGAACCAGATTTTTGTAAAGGTCGATGACTTCAATCAGGTGATCCGCCTGAAGATCCGTATCCACCTTACAGCCGTATTTTTCCTTGACGGAATCGAAAATCCGATCGAATTCATATTTGTGTATTTCCAGAACCACATCGCTGAACATCTGAATGAACCGACGGTAGCTGTCGTAGGCGAACCGGGGATTTTCCGTGAGAATGATCAGCCCTTTGATCGTTTCATCATTGAGCCCCAGGTTCAGGATGGTGTCCATCATCCCCGGCATGGATACCGCCGCACCGCTGCGCACCGATACCAGCAGCGGGTTCTCAAGAGATCCGAAGCCTTTCCCGGTTGTCTTTTCCAGCCACTGCATGTACTCTCGGATCTGGACTTTCAGATCATCACAGATCTGCTTCTGATCGTCATAATACTGGATACAGGATTCTGTCGTGATGGTGAACCCCTGGGGCACCGGCAGACCGATTTTCATCATTTCAGCCAGATTGGCACCCTTACCGCCGAGCAGCGTCTTCATTTCCTTGCTGCCCTCATGAAATGCATACACAAATTTCTTCATCCCCGTCACACTCCCCATTCTTATTTATTGGCTTTCATCATTTCCAAGATGATATTGGCGGTTTCTTCAACCGCCTTTGAGGCAACATCGATAACCGGACAGCCAACACGGCGCATGATGCCGTCCGCATATTCCAGTTCCTGCAGGATTCTCTCCAGGCTGGCATAATTGGCTGAATCACTGAGTCCCAGAGCTTTGAGCCGTTCCTGACGGATCTCGTTGAGCTTGATGGGGTTGGTCGTCAGACCAATGACCTTTTTATTACTGATTTCATAAAGCTCCTGGGGAACCGGTACTTCCGGCACCAAGGGGATATTGGCCACTTTCACATTCTTATGGGCCAGATACATGCTGAGGGGTGTCTTGGAGGTACGGGATACCCCGATGATGACGACATCTGCCTTCTTCACGCCCCTGGGGTCCTTACCGTCATCGTATTTCACGGCGAACTCCACTGCTTCAACCCGTTTGAAGTAGTTCTCATCCAAGCGGTGAATAATTCCGGCTTCCCGCATGGGCTTTTCATGAAGGGTCTCTTCAAAGAAGTTCAACAGCGGTGACATGACATCAAAACACGGAACATTCAGGGCTGCACATTCTGCCATGATCGCGTCCCGGATGGGTTCCAGTACAATGGTGAAAATGAGCAGGGATTTTTTCGAAGCGGCCTCGGCAACGATGTCTTTCACGGTCTGGACGGAATCGACATAGGGAAATTTCAGGGTTTCATAGGCCACCGGCTTAAACTGCTCCGCAATCGCTCTGGCCAGATATTCCGCGGTTTCTCCGACAGAGTCAGAGAGGATATAAATGATATAAGGATCCTGCATGATTTTCCTCCTGTTTCTTACTTGCCCAGTTCTACAAAGAGTCTGGCAAGATTTGTTTTTGATATGCTGCCTATGATCCGATAGGCCGGTTCGCCTTTGCGTTCCTGGGTTTCAACGACCGGCAGGCAATCGATCTGATGCATGACGATCCTTTTAGCCGCTTCCAGAACGGATTCCTGAGGAAAAGCTACGATGATATTGGGCATCCGGGTCATGATCACAGCAACGGGGATTTTCTGCAGATCCCTGCCACCGATGGCTGCTTTGAGAAAATCTTTCCGGGAAGCCAAGCCTGCCAGATAGCCTTCTGAAAGAACAAAGACGGTGCTGGCGTCATCCAGAAAAAGTGCCACCAGAGCATCATAGACCGAGTCCTTCTCATCTACAACGACCGGTAAGGATTTAACATCCCCCACCAGCATTTCCCGAACCTGGCGCCCGAAGGCTTCCTGAGGGGGAAAATCATTAATACAATACCCCACCTTAGGCTTCGCAATCAAATTTCCAGAAAGGCAAAGCACGCTGAGATCCGCTCGGAGCGCTGCCCGGCTGAGGCCCAGCAATCCTGCCACTTCAGTGGATGCGATGGGTTGATTCGCCTGTACGATTGATACAATCTGTTTTTGCCTGTCCGTCAGCTCGATGGGTCTCGCCTCCCGATATATGCGTACTTATTAACTATATGTGCTACACTATTTGATTCATTTTTATCATTCTACACGATTAATGCCCATATGAAAAGGCCAATTTCATTGTATCCCTGCTATTTTTTTATACTGAATCTACTTCATCTATAAAGAAAGGGCGGCTCCGAATTGGAGTCGCCCTTGAATTTGAATCTGTTTACTTGACCATTGCCAGGATAATCGGTGCGATGATCAGGGAGATGGTCCCCATTACTTTGATAACAGCATTGAGGGAGGGTCCTGCGGTATCCTTGAAAGGATCGCCGATCGTATCACCGACCACTGCGGCTTTATGGCTCTCAGAGCCTTTGCCGCCGTGGTGGCCTTCTTCAATGTGCTTCTTGGCGTTATCCCATGCACCGCCGGCATTGGACATCGTCAGCGCCAACAGCACGCCGGAAGCCATACCGCCGATGAGCATGCCGCCAATAACCATCAGGGCCGCTTTGGGATCAAAGAATGCTACGCCGAAACCAACCAGCACGATGCTTGCAGGAGCAAGAACACCCGGGAGGATCATTTGTTTGATGGCAGCCTTCGTGCTGATATCCACACAACGGCGATAATCAGCCTTCACTTCAGGATTCCCCTCCAACAGGCCCGGAATCTCACGGAACTGACGGCGAACTTCATCGATCATGTCCGTTGCCGCTCTGCCAACAGCACGCATGGCGAAGGAACAGAACAGGAAGGGGATCATGGCGCCGAAGAGCAGACCCATCATGATCATGGGGTTGAGCATATCCAGGGAAGCCAGCTCCGCACGCTGTGCGAAAGCTGAGAACAATGCAATGGCAGTAATCGCTGCGGAACCGATCGCAAAACCTTTAGCGATGGCAGCAGTGGTGTTCCCTACAGAGTCAAGCTTGTCAGTGATTTTGCGAACGCTGGGATCAAGCCCTGCCATTTCTGCAATACCGCCGGCGTTATCGGCAATGGGGCCGTAAGCGTCGATTGCCACGATTGTACCTGCCATGGACAGCATGGCCATAGCCGCCAAAGCGATTCCGTAGAATCCGCTTTGCCCGCCGCCTGGCACCAGATAAGCAACGCCAACCGTAAGGATGATGATGACAACAGGAGCGGCCGTACTCTCAAGGCCTACTGCAAAGCCTGTGATGGCATTGGTACCGGCACCGGTCTTGGATGCGTGTGCAATGTCTTTAACAGGCTGATATGCGGAAGCTGTGTAGTATTCTGTTACCAAACCGATCAGGATATTGGCCACAAGACCAGCCATGATCGGAATGAAAAACACCATGGAACGGTCAGGCAGGAAGTAACGTGTCAAAAAGAAACCTGCAATAGCAGTCAGTGTAAAAGAACAATACAGGCTGCGGTTCAAACCATCCTGGGGATTGGTTTCATTTCCTGTGTAGATGAAGATGGTTCCGATGATGGATGCCACGATTCCAGCCGCGCCCAGCATGAGGGGAAGCATTACGCCCTGAACACCGATATAGCCGGCTCCCAGCAGCATAACCGCAATGGAAGTAGCCGCATAGGATTCGAACAAGTCTGCACCCATACCGGCAACGTCGCCAACGTTGTCACCAACGTTATCCGCGATTACAGCAGGATTCCGGGGATCATCCTCGGGGATGCCAGCTTCAACCTTACCAACCAGGTCGGCACCGATATCCGCTGCCTTTGTGAAAATACCCCCGCCAACACGGGCGAACAGTGCGATCAGAGAAGCACCGAAGGCGAAGCTGTCGATTGCGGGAATCAAGGTGATGTCGTTTTTTGCAATGAAGATGTAAAGCAGACCTACGCCCAGAAGACCCAGGCCGACAACGCCCATCCCCATTACGGAGCCGCCCTTGAAAGCGATGCCCAAGGCTTTCTTCAGACTGGATTGAGCTGCATTGGTCGTTCTTGCGTTGGAGCGGGTTGCGATGTACATGCCCAAGTAACCGGCACAGGTTGAGAACAACGCACCTACAAGAAACGCGATCCCTGAAGCTAGTTTATGCTCGGAGAAAACACTAAGAACAATGAAAATGATGATTGCGATAGGCGCCAGTGTCTTATACTGACGGTTCAGGAATGCCATTGCACCCTCTTGAATCGCTTCTGAAATTTCGATCATTTTTGCGGAACCCTGATCCTCCTTCAGAACGGACAGAGAGAGATACCCGGCAAAAATCAATCCTAAAACACCTGCTGCTAGAATGAAAAACATGTCACTTTCCTCCCCACACTTTTATGCATATCGTCTAACACGATTGTACTATACGACAGAATTCTACACTGAAAACCAAACCATTGCAATCAAAATCAATTCTTTTTATTCACTTTACTAATATCCGCATAAAATTAAGAAACACTTGCTGTAACATTTGTTGAGAAATCGTTTTCCTTTAATGAAGAAAGTACAACCTGCCCCATTTCCGTGAAATCCTTTTCCTGAAGTTATCCATATTCGCCACACCGGGGGAACCGATGAAAATGATTCAATGCGCCTCATCTCCAAATAAAAAAGCCTCAGAAGGAATCCGCTTGCGATCCGTTCCAAGGCCTCATATTCATTCTGCAACAGCATTCATGGCTGTATACCGCACCCCATTCCCCACCATCACCGCCTCCACCTGCTTCTCCCGGCAAAGCCAGGCCAGATGGGAGCTGACGATGCCAAGATTCAGGTAGTACAGCGGGAGTGCCGGTGTCAGGCCAAAATCTGCCAGCAATTTTTCCAGCAGGTCCTCCCGCCCGATGGGTTCCTGTACATGCCCCAGAATCCGGTCATTGACTGCCAGCAGTCGGCCACGGTTATCCGCCGCCACCGCGGCGACATCACTGCAAAGCCCTCCATGGGACAGCACAACCGCCCCAGCCGCCAGGGTCTCGATGGCATCCAGGGATGCCAGCATGCCGCCCAAATTGAAATGGTACAGGATCTTATGACGGGCAGCGGTTTCGATGCCGATCAGCCCGTCGCCCAGGAACAATACGTCATCTGGGGTCCGTATACCTGCCATGGCAGGGCTGTGGCCTGATAGGTCAATCAGTTCCAGCGTCACCCCTTCGATTTCCTGTTCACCGGTGCTCACCCGAATCACGGATTCCGTGGGGGCTGCCTGGAGGAACTTGTTCTGCAGGGCTTCCAGAGGACCGCCCCCATACAGGTACATGGGCTCCAGGATGGGATCCCGGACCAGTGAAGCCTCGATGCCGCAGGCATAAACCCGGCAACCCGTGCGCTTTTGCAGGTGCGCATTGCCCCCGCAGTGGTCCGCATGGGAATGGGTATTGATGATGGCGGTGATGACGGTGCCTTCCTTCTCAAAATGCCCCGCCATCTTCCGGGCGGCTGAATCGTCGGACCCGCTGTCGAAAAGGATCACCCGGTTCTTTTCAGCGTAGTGCACCCCCACTGTCACAGGGCCTTCAAAATAACCTGTTTTTTCCGTAAGCATGATGAGTCCCATGGCGCTCTCCTCCGTATAGAAAAGCCCGGCGTCAGCCAGGCTTTTGGGTTACATGATGATTCTCAGGCTTTCGATGCGGTTCTTATCCACTTCTTCCACGATGAAGGTGATCCCCTCCGCCTCAATCGTTTCCCGCATCTCCGGTAGCCGACCGAACAAGCCCAGGACGTACCCGCCGATGGAATCGAAATCATCGGATTCCAGGTGGGTGCCGATCAGTTCATTCACCTCGTCAATCCGCGTGCTGCCATCAATGATGTACTCGTTTTCGCGGACCACCTCGATGTCCCGCTCGTGCTCATCATATTCATCCCGGATTTCTCCGACAATTTCCTCTAGCAGGTCTTCCATGGTGATGATTCCGGCGGTGCCGCCGTATTCGTCCAGAACAATCGCCATGCCCAGACGCTTATTGCGCATCTCTTTGAGCAGTTCTGTCACCGGCTTGAATTCATAGGTGAAGTGGGGCTCGCGAAGGTACTGGTAGATGTCGAACTGCGATTCATGCCCCTGGTAGCTGAAAAGAATCAGGTCTTTCACCGTTAGGATCCCCACCACATTGTCGGGGGTATCTTCGTAGACCGGAATCCGTGAAAACTGCTCTTCCTTAAAGAGATTGAGAATTTCCTCATAGGTTGAGGAAACCTCCAGTGCGACCATATCCGTCCGGGGAACCATGACATCCTTCACACGGGAATCACCGAATTCAAACACATTATAGATCATCTTCTTCTCTTCACCTTCAAGAACCCCTTCCTCATGGCCCACATGAACCATGGTGCGGAGTTCCTCTTCAGTGATGAAGGGCTGCTTGATGTTCACCGTCCCGCCGAATATGCGGATAATCAGGTTGGTGATACTGACCATGACCGTGGTAATGGGGTTCAGTATCCGAATAATGATAGACAGGGGGCCTGCCACCTTAACCGAAACCGCTTCTGAATATTGGGCTGCCAGGGTCTTGGGGGTAATCTCCCCGATAATCAGGATCAGGATGGTCATCACCACGGTGGCGATTCCGATCCCCTTGTTTCCGAAAATATTTATCAATAGCGCAGTAGCCAAAGCAGATGCACCGGTGTTCACCATATTATTCCCTACCAGGATGGATCCCAACAGCTTGCCGGTGTTATCCAGCAGCTTACTGATCAGATCGGCTTTGGGGATCTGTTCATCCACCATATGCCGGATCCGAATCTTACTGAGGGTCATCAGAGCGGTCTCTGAGGCCGAAAAAAAGGCCGAGAATAACAATAAAGTGAACAGTACAATGATCTGCCATGTCGCATCAGGATCCAAAACGTTTCACACTCCTATTTTTACCATATAGTTGTCCATGGGACTGGTTTCACGGATAATTATACCACAGCTGCCACAGCACTATGCGTTTCTTTGGTTAAATCTTATTGCCTGCCCCGGATGTGCCTGTTACAATGTAGCTATCATCTCAGAGGGGGACATGTTTTGAAGGAAACTATTTTTCTGATCATTGTGGGATACGCTTTAGGAAATATCCCATTCAGCTATATCGTCGGCAAACAGATGGGCCATGTGGATATTCGGCAGCACGGCAGTGGAAACACCGGAGCCACCAACGTTTACCGGGTTTTAGGCATTAAGGCCGGCATTTGGGCCTTCGTTGGCGATTTTGTCAAGGGGTTGGCCGCCACACTGATCGGCCGGATGGTCATGGGACCTGATGGCGCGGCTCTGTGCGGTGCCATGGCGATGATTGGCCACTGTTACCCGGTGGTGTTGGGTTTCAAGGGGGGGAAAGGCGTTGCCACCTCCGGCGGATTGGTGTTCGGACTCAACCCGATCATCGGGGTGATCCTGCTGGTATTGCAGCTTGCAATCATGAAAACCACCCGCTATGTGTCTCTGGCCTCAGTCGTCACGGCGGGGCTCTTCCCGATCCTGATGCTTATTTTCGATATGCCCTTGAATGTTACCCTGTATGCCTTGTTCGTAGGGCTTCTGGTCATCTATCGGCACCGGGAGAATATCGACCGCTTGATCAAGGGGACGGAAAGCAAGGTCAGCAGCAATAAGAAATGAAATTTCCCATGAACCGGTCTTCTTTATAAGAAGTACCGGTTTTTTTTCGTGTTAAACTGAATAAGGATACATTTTTCCCAGGAGGCAAAAATGAAAGCTTTTCGCAGTTTGCTGAAATATATCCGCCCCCACTGGAAAACGGCGCTGATGGCGCCGGTTTTCATGGTGCTGGAGGTTCTTTTCGATCTGGTTCAGCCGTGGCTGATGGAGAAAACCATCGACATCGGGATCGGAGGGGGCGATGCCGCCTATGTGCTCCATGCTACCCTGCTGATGATCGCCGTAGCTGTGCTGGGCTTTCTGTGCGGAACTGGGGCCATCCTGTTTTCCACCCGGGCGGCCTTGGCCTTTGCGGCGGATCTGAGAAGCGCACTTTTTGAAAAGATTCTCTCCTTTTCCAGCCAGGGGCTGGATAAGCAGGAGACCGGCCCGCTGATCACCCGGTTGACCGACGATATCAGCCAAACCCAGAGCCTGGTGATGAATGGGCTCAGGCTGCTGATCCGCGCCCCCCTGACCATGGGCGGCGCCTTGGTGATGGCCATCCTCACCTCCCCGCAGCTGAGCCCCATCATGCTGGTGATGATCCCCATCCTCTCCCTGATCCTTTTTTTCATCATCCGCAAGGCCTTTCCGCGTTTCCGGCAGGTTCAGGATAAACTGGATGCCGTCAATGCGGTGATTCAGGAATCCATCAGCGGCATCCGGGTCATTAAATCCTTTGTGCGGGAAACCCATGAAAATCAGCGGTTCGAGATAAGGAATGCCGAAATGACGGCCTTCAGCATCCAGGCCGGGCGCATGGTTTCGCTGATTTTCCCCTTGATGTTCCTGATGATCAACCTCGGTGTGGTCTCCGTGCTCTGGTTCGGAGGGCTCAACGTTATTGCCGGTGCTTTGAAGGTGGGTCAGGTGGTGTCCTTTATCAACTACCTGCTTCTGCTGCTTTATTCCCTGATGATGATGGGCATGGTCCTGATGAGCGTCTCCCGGGCCGAGGCCTCTGCGACCCGCATCGCAGAGCTCTTCAACGAACCCACAACGCTACTTACCGGCACTCTCCAGACAGAAGGCTTATCCCTGGCCGGAGGTCTCTCCATGGACCGTGTCACCTTCTGCTTTGGCACCAATCAATGTGATCCGGTTCTACAGGATATCAGTTTTGATTTGAAACCCGGTGAAACCACAGCAGTTCTGGGGGTTATCGGCTCCGGGAAAACCACCCTGCTCCATCTGATTCCCCGGCTGTTGGAGCCCAGTTCCGGCACCATCCGTCTGGATGGCGTGGACATCAGGGAAATCAATCCGGTTTCCCTGCGTTCCCGGATCGGCCTGGTACATCAAAGCCCTCTGCTCTTCACCGGAACCATCGCCGAAAACATCCGGTTCGGAAACCCGCACGCTTCAGAAGCAGATATCCTGCGGGCGTTAGAGGCGGCTCAAGCCATGGAATTCGTAGATTCCCTGCCGGAGGGGCTTAACCATGTGATTTCCCAGAAAGGCAAGAACCTTTCCGGCGGCCAGAAACAGCGGCTGGCCATCGCTCGGGCCCTGGTCCGAAAACCCGCTCTCCTTTTGCTGGACGACTGCACCAGCGCTCTGGACAGCTTAACCGAACAGGCTCTTTTGGATACACTGCGCAACGAGTTCAGCCAGACGACCATGCTGATGGTCGTCCAGCGGATCAGCACCGCACGGAACGCCGACCGGATCATCCTGCTGGAAGACGGCAAAATTGCAGGGATTGGCGATCATAACACACTGCTGCAGGAAAACAGGCTTTACCAGGACATCTGCGATTCCCAAAAAGGCCATGGGGAGGTGCTGTCATGACCGCTTCCAAAGGTTCCGGCTTCCGGGGAAGACCGATCCATGGCGCCGAGGTGGTAAAACCCCGGGACCCGAAGAAAGTCCTTCATCGGCTCTGGCAATACCTGAAACCCTTCAAGGCGCCTCTGACCCTGGTGATCGCCTCCAGCCTCCTGACCACCCTGATTTCCCTGGCTGGGCCCTATCTCATCGGCGTCGCCATCGATAAAGCCATCAGTCGGGCCGATATTGGGGAACTGATCCGGATCACCCTGCTGATGCTTACGCTCTATCTGTGCAATACCCTGGCCACCTGGGTTCAGAATCACTATATGGTAGGTCTCAGCAATCAGGCCGTGCAGGCCCTGCGCAATGATTTATTCAGGAAAGTGCTGCGGCTGCCCATCCCCACCTTCGATAAGACACCGACGGGTGAGTTGATGAGCCGCATGATCAATGATGTGCAGAATATCAGCGGCATTCTCAGCCAGGGCGCCTTGCAGCTGATATCGGGCATCCTCTCCATCACCGCCGTCATTACAGTGATGTTCGTTCTCAATTGGCGGCTTGCTTTGGTCACCACCTTCACTGTACCGGTTGTGTTCTTTATCATTGGCAGGGTTGCTTCGGGCACCCGGAAGAATTTCAAACACCAGCAGGAGGACATGGGCCGGCTCAACAGCCTGATTGAAGAGAATATCACGGGGCTGAGAGTGGTGCAGGCTTATGGTCAGGAATCCCGAATTCTCCAGGATTTCAACAAATCCAACCAAGCGCTCCAAAAATCAGCCACCACTGCCCAGATTTTTTCAGGAATCATCGGCCCCCTGATGAGTGCCGTCAACAATGTGAGTTACGCTGTCGTCGTAGGCTTTGGCGGTTATCTGGCCGTTCAGGGCATGGCCACCGTTGGAACCATCGCCAGCTTTGTCAACTACTCCCGCCAGTTCTCCCGCCCTGTGAACCAGATTGCTTCACTCTACAATGCAACCCAATCCGCCATTGCAGGTGCCGAAAGGGTCTTTGAACTCATGGACCAACCGGAAGAATCCGATCCCCTTACAGAGGAAAAAATCAGTGAATCCAGTCAAGCGCTTCGGGGATCCGTGGCATTCAATGCTGTCAACTTTGGGTATACAGCCAAGAGCCCGGTCCTGCAGGACATCACCTTCCATGCCGCCTCTGGGGAAACCATCGCCATCGTTGGCCCCACCGGTTCCGGCAAAACCACCCTGATCAATCTGCTTGCCCGGTTTTACGATCCTGATTCCGGGTCTATCGCGGTGGATGGCGTTTCTATTCTGAATCGAAAACGCCAGTCCCTGCGAAGCCGTATCGGTGTCGTCCTTCAAGATACCTGGCTGTTCTCTGGCTCTGTGATGGAAAACATCCGGTTCGGGCGACTGGATGCTTCCGATGCCGAAGTCATCGCAGCAGCCCGGATGGCCAATGCCGAGACCTTCATTCACCGCTTGCCTCAAAGTTACAAGACCCCGCTATCCGAAGAAGGCGCCAACCTGAGCCAGGGGCAGCGGCAAATGATTGCTATTTCCCGGGCAATCCTGGCAAACCCGGATATCCTCATCCTGGATGAAGCCACCAGCAATGTAGACACCCGCACGGAAGTCGCCATCCAGTCCGCTATGCGGGCCCTGATGCATGGGCGCACCAGCTTTGTGATTGCCCATCGGCTGAGGACCATTATCAGCGCGGACCGGATCCTGGTGGTACAAAACGGCAGGATTGTTGAAAGCGGGACACATTCAGAGCTTCTGAATATGAAAGGCGCCTACCATGCGCTTTATAAGCGCCAGTTTGAAATGTAGCCGCCTCCAAAGAAGAAACCCCTTCGAATCCGAACGGGTTTCTTCTTTATATATGGCAGTTGGTTGTATCGCCAGTTTATTTGAGGGCTTTGATGCCACGGTCTCCCGTTCGGATCCTGATGGCATCCGCGATATCCTGTACAAAAATCTTTCCATCTCCTACCGCACCGGTCCGTGCACTTTCCGAGATGATTTGGATTACCTTTTCAAGCTCTTCATCGGGAATCACAACTTCCAATTTCACTTTCTGGATAAGGTTCACGGTCATTTCCGTACCTCGGAAAATCTCCTTGCGGCCCTTCTGATGCCCGCAGCCCATCACTTGTGTCAGGGTAAGTCCCCGTACATCATAACGGCTCAGGGCCTCCTTCACCTTATCCAGCCTTTCCGGGCGTACAATTGCTTCAATTTTTTTCATAAGCGGCTCCTTTCTGGCATCAAAGACTGGGAACTTCTTCAAAGGAGAAGTCCGGGTAGGCATCCTCACCGTGGAAACTGGCATCCAATCCCTCTTCCTCCATCTCGTCAGAGACACGGAGCGGTGCAACCAGGGATATGAGCTTCAGGATTCCAAAGGTCAGAGCAGCAGTGAAAACGAGGGTCACTAGGACACTGAACGCTTGGATTCCCAGTTGCGCGGGATTGCCATAGAACAGACCGTCAGCACCCAAGGGATTCACACCCTTCGTTGCGAAGAGGCCCGTCGCCAGCGCGCCCCAGATGCCGCCAAGACCATGGCATCCGAAGGCGTCCAGCGCATCATCCCACCCCATTCGCGTTTTGATGAACCCGATTCCAAAATAACAGATGGGACTCACCAGCGCACCGATCAGGATTGACGCCATAGGAGTGACGAACCCTGCCGCCGGGGTGATTGCCACGAGGCCTACCACCGCACCGGTAGCGGCTCCGATCAGGGTTGCCTTGCCGTGACGCAGGTGCTCGATGACAACCCAGGACAGCATGGCTGTGGCTGCCGCCGTATTGGTGGTTACAAAAGCAGCGAAGGCTAAACCGTTGGCAGCCAGAGCGCTTCCCGGATTGAAACCGAACCACCCAAACCAGAGCAGGCCCGCTCCTAAAAGGACAAAGGGTACATTATGGGGCACCATCGGTGTTTCCCGGTATCCCTTACGGCGTCCGATAACCAGCGCGGTGGTCAACCCCGCTACACCGGAGCTGATGTGAACCACGGTTCCTCCGGCAAAATCCAGAGCCCCCATCTGACGGAGCCATCCGCCCACGCCCCAGACCATGTGTGCCAGGGGATCATAGACCAGCGTGCTCCACAGGAGTACAAAGATCAGGAACGCTTTGAAGTTCATCCGTTCAGCAAAGGCACCGGTGATGAGGGCCGGGGTGATGACAGCGAACATGAGTTGGAACATGGCAAAGGCATAATGCGGGATGGTAGCGGCATAATCCGGGTTGGGATCGGCGGTCACACCATTCAGCCCCAGCCAGTTCAGTGCGCCGATCAGACCATGGACATCCGGGCCGAAGGCCAGGGAATAGCCGAACAAAACCCATTGCAAAGAGATGAGTGCGATGATGACAAATGAGTTCATCATGGTATTGAGGACATTCTTTTTCCGAACCATTCCCCCGTAAAAAAGAGCCAGTCCGGGGGTCATCAGAAATACGAGGGCTGTTGAAATGAACATGAATGCAGTATCCCCTGCATTCAGGGCGGTTGTACTGTCGGCCCAAACCGGCGCCGTTGCCAGACCCGATAAGATCAGCGTCAGGAACATGATTTTTCGTTTCAGCATCGTGTTATCCTCCTTAAATGACCGGACTTGTTAAGTACGGCAGCATCCGGTGCGCATCCGGATCAACTGGGAGCTCCTGCCGAGGGGTGACCCCCGGCCTAACTTATTGGGAGGATAACACTGTCTGAATATTCTTGCAAGTTGATTTAACTATTCATGACCCACTTACCAACGTTTTCCTGAAGAGTTTATGCATATTGACTAATTTTGTGCTGATAATTTATCTAAAATTGTACTTTTTGCACAACTCTTTTCAACTGAATGTAAGCGGTTTCCATAGTTGATTCACCTGTTGTTATTTTATGGATTTTCCATAGACCGCTGTGTTTCCAAAGTTTATACTTGTTTTATAATGCACTTCCAATTCATCTCAAAGGGGTAGATTCGACCTTTGAAAAGGATTCCCGGATTCCGATTTAACTAGTACACGGCAACTCTAAAACTATACTTAAGATTGTCTTTGCGAGGGTCGTGGGCCCGCGGCAATCTCTCCCTTGGATTTTTCTTTTGTGAATAGCTTTAAACTGGGAGTTACAAGGGAGAGATCGCCGCGTCATTTCATTCCTCGCGAAGACAAAGAAAAACAGGTCCATATATAGACTTTGAATTAATAGAGATACCAGCATATCCTATATATCCCCATAAAAAAACCGCCTGTCAGAGGCGGTTTTCGCATTTTACTGTTGTGGAACGGTGGGCATCTCCATCATCTTGATGTCGGCCGGAATCTCGAATTCTGAGTCTTGAATATCCCCGACCTTCAGATTCTTGACCTCAATCAGCATCTTCCCTTCAGGGGCTGCACCTTCCATCTTCATCATGATTCCGTACTTCTGGTGAACCCACATCTTCATATCGTAACCTTCAACCACATTCCGGGTTGCCACGACATAGCAGGGTTCGCCGTTCACATCTTCCTTGCCGACAATCTTCAAGGAATCCTTATCCATGTTTTCTTCCGGTTTCACATCACCGGCGGGATTCACCCCGGCATTGGCTTCTGTGCTCATTTTAAATCCGGTTTTCTCATTGGGGTTGATGATGAACAGTTCCTTACCCTTTGTGATCATCAGCGTAGGATTCTCTGGATCCAGCCCTTCCATCCGAACATTCTCGCCTTTGAATGAAAAATGCGAGTGCATGACCTGTTGCTCCCCCGCCGTCATCACATAATCATAGCTGATGCCTTTTTTAACGGCATCCTGCCCGCCTGCCATCAGCTTCAGGAGGCCATCCTTATCGGTCAGTTCTTCCGCCGCAGGGGCTTCAGACGCTGCCGGGGTTTCAGCAGGTACGGCTGCAGGCACTTCGGGTGCTGTGGGCGCCGGCTTTGAGCACCCTGTGAACAGTGTGAATACCAATGCGGTTGTCAGGAAAAATACAGCTATTCTCTTCATTTTTTCTCCCCCTTCATTGTTCTCCTCTTCACTATACCCCGCTTCACCACCACTTTAAACCTTTTAAAGGAAATTCAGGACTTTTGGACCAGATAGCCACAGGGCTCTTGCAGTGATCATCCTCAACGGTTTGTGATCGCTTTCGCCGGACAGACTGTCATACAGATGCAGCAGCCGTTACAGCGTCCGCTATCAACCTTCGCCGTTCCCGATAAGGTCAGCGCCTCAACCGGACAGGCTGAAATACAGGCTCCGCAACCGTTGCATTTTTCACTGTTTACTTTGATCCGCATGGGAATCCTCCCTGTTCTTTTAATTTCTTCAACTGACTTGCTCTGATCATAGGATATACCCGCACCCGGAGCTGGGTCAACTCCAGTTTACCCGAATATGCGGAGAAGCAGCTCGTAGACATAGCCTGAGAGGATGGCCCCAACATAGACGAAGAGGACATAATATGCCAAGGCTCGGCCCCGTATGAAGGCGGACATTCCCATGATAATCGGGACACCCGTCGCCTTTCCAGCGATCAAAAAGGCCAGGATAGCTCCCTGGGAGGCGCCCGATTCCATAAACGTGCGGAGCAGGGGCATCGCCGACGTATAGTTGAGGTACAGAGGCAGTCCAATGGTTGCCGCCAACGGGATGGATACGCTGCTTTGGCTTCCGAACAGGTCACTGATCAGGGTTGCGGGGATCAGCATCTCCACAACTCGCCCGATTGCAATGAACAGGACGAAGTACAGAAGAATCTTCCGGATGCCCAGTTCCCAAAATTCTTTGATAAAACGGTCCACCTTCCACGTCCTGATCCAATCCGTCGAAAAGCCATCGGAAACCAAGGCAGCCGCACCACCAGAGTCACAACAAAGCGAAGGGCTCTGGTCTGATACCATCGGCAGCGGCAGGGGCCGTGAATGTGCCGAAGGCGTTTCATTGCAGCAGGAACCTGAAATTTCAGAGGGCGCGGCAGGATTTTCCTTATGCACCGATGTTGTCAGCAGCCGGAACTGATTATTGAAAAAACCGGTGTGGTTTTCAAGCCATGCCGCGCCAAATCCGGACCCCACCCCCATGATTAGGGAAGCAATCAGCATGCCTGCGGCGAAATTCCATCCCAGAAAAGCGCCTTCGAAGATGAATTCTGAGGGACTTGTCAGCGGCGAAGATACTAAGAATGCCATGACTGGCCCCCAAGGCAAGGCGGAAACAAACATGGAAATGATGACACCCATGGTACCGCAGGCACACAGCGGTGTCAGTGAACCAAATCCTACAGCCGCTGGAATTGAAAGCCCTGATTTACGGCTGAAGTAACTTCGGATTTTCTCCGGATCCCCATAGACATTGATGACGACCGCAATCAGGATCCCGAAGAGCAAAATAGGCCAATCCGCCTTCAGATAACCCAGGACTGCCTCGCAAATAAGCTGAATAAATTGAAACATACGTATTCCTCCTTTTGTCAGTTGCATCTGTTGGTATGTACAACTATTCGTCTTGATAAAAGCCAGAGTTATTCTCTGGCTGATGAACAGTTCGGCGCTTCAAAACTGAGACTGACAGGCGGAAGCAGCTTCTCCATGATGGTGACATTGATGAAACGGCCATCCAGAATCCCCTGGTTCACATAGGTGCCCACTTCCCTGAAACCGTGACGGCGGTACAGCCTTTGCCCCTGTTCATTGAAGGAAAAGGTACTGAGAATGAGTTTATGGAAGCCACACCTTACCGCTTCTCTGCAAAGTTCATCCAGCAGGGCATGCCCCACCCCTTTTCCCCTGAAGTTCCGATCCACATAGATGGACAGATCCCCTACGCCATCATAACAGCAGCGGCCACTGAAGGGATTGATGGATGCCCATCCCTGAACAGCTTCGCCGTCATCCGCAACAACCACGGCATATCTGTTTCCGTGGCCGGCAAACCATTCCGTCATTTCATCACAGGTTCGCAGCCGTGTTTCCAGGGTTGCTATCCGGTCTTCAATCCCTTGGTTATAAACCCGGCAAATGGCCGGGATATCTTCTGAAACGGCACTTCTGATAAACATGGTCACGCCTCCCCCTCACACCTGCACACGACCGGCTCTTCTGCGTCGTGGATTGCCTGGGTCAGGATGGCCAGGCTCTCATTGATCACCGACTGTTTCTCTGGCGGGATTTTATCCAGCACCTGCTGATAGTAGTTCCATGCGGTCTCGTCGATGGCCCGATACTGCGCTGCCCCCCGCGGGGTCAAACGGATCTCAACATATCGCCGGTCTGAAAGGTTCGGCTCCCTTACAGCCAAACCGGATTCCACCAGATTATTCAGCGTTCTGCTCATCGTACTTTTATCCAGCATCAGGAGCTCTGCCAGATCATTGAGAGAAAGGGCGCCTGCCCTGCCAATTTCCACAAGGGCATGGCACTGGGCGAGGGAAGCGCCACAGCACTCAGCCTCCGCCTTATCCAAAAGACCCAATTGCCTTACCAGGACCCGCAAGTTTTCTCGCAGTTCATTCCGGCTTTCCAGACTCATTTAGACCGCCTCCAGTTGGGATGTATCCTCTTCTATTTAGATTGTACCATACATCAGTTGTTTATTGCAACTATATAAATTGCCTTTATGTTTTCCTACGCAGCCTCTAACCAATTCATGCCCTTACGCAATCAGGGTATCGCGAAACTCAATTTCCGTCCCTTCCGGCGCTATCAGTTTGAACAGCAGCCCATCCTCCACCTGATAGAGTGAATGCCCATCCTTCAATTTGAAGCGGGCGCCTTGGCTTTTCATTTCCTCATAGCTCTGCTGCACATCCACCACTCGGAAACACAGATGGACGGGTCCGGCATTTCGGGAATTCCAAGGAATCAGCCCATCGCCTTCCTTGGCGGTTTGAAGTTCAATGTGAAAACTGCCCCGCCGAAGCCAGGTATTGAAGCTTCGGGTATGGAAATCCGGCGTTTCCTTGATCAGTTCAAATCCAAGCATTTCGGTGTAAAACTGCAAAGATGCTTCGTAAGCGTCTGTTTGGATACAAATGTGGTGTAGTTCCATGATGCCTCCAGGTTGATGATGTTAAATCCAGTATACCCTCAAAATCCGCAGCTTTTCAATCCATGAAAAAATGCCCCCGCAGGGGCATTGGAATCAATCATCGTCTTCTTCGTCTTCTTCATCATCATCAACGTAGGTCGATTGGGATGAGGTCGAATCAGTAGAAGGAGAAACCACCTTCACCGGTTGAACCACCTCCACACTGCGGAGGATATTGTAAGTGCTCTGCCCTTCACCGGGAACAGCCGTGTAACTGAAAATGGCTTTCGCTCCGACCACTAACAACGCTTTATCCAGGGACGCACCCGTTGAATAATCGGTGACTTTGGTCTCGGTTGTTACAAACAATGTCAGTGAACGATCCTTGCTTTCCGACACCTTCAGCCCCAGTCCATTGGAAAAGACAGTGACTTCATCTATCACGCCGGTAATCAGGTTTTCAGACGAATCCACGCTGATAGACGCCGCAGTCTGATTCAACCGATACGCTGCATTGGCAGTGATGAAATCCACTGGCACATACAGTCTTTCCTTAAAGAATTCGGGCATTTTACTAAAGGTGTGGGGGAAAGTTCCCAATGTGCAATCCAAGCTGTCTTTTTTGATCATAATGGTCTCTGTATTTTTTTGAAGGATTGCTGCGCGTTCCGTATTGTCCCATTTAACGGTATACCCCATTGCTTCTCCCAGCTTGCGAAGCGGCAGCATGGTTTTGCCATCCATCGTCTGGATGATCGGTGCACCCGATAAATCCACTGCCTTTCCGAAAACCAAGAGATTCAGAGCTGTTTCTTTCACTGTTGGCAGCGCAGGGACAGGAACCACTACCGGAGCAACAACCGGGACGGGTGTGGCGGGTACCGGCAGCGGCACGGTTACCGGTTTCACCGTTGTCTTCGTCGTGGAATTTGTCGATGATTTCGTTGTGGAAGTGTTTGAGCTCTTCGATGATTTTGAGGCGCTGGCAATGGCGTCAATCTGCCCGGCCGATTTCGCTGACGTCAACCCGTAAACGCCCAGAGATGAAACACCGATAAGCCCCGAAAGTGCCAGCAAAGCCACGACGTGCAGTTTTGGCTTTTTCACGAAATTCCTCCTTCTTTTGTGATCTCATAAGGATTTCTCCGGTTATGCGGATGAAATACCCCAGTTTCCATACCATTAATCTAATCATACCCATTATTTTAATGTAATGATATTAAAAACCCGCTACAGTTTTATGTCAACCGAGCGGGTTCTCTCTGGGCATATGACCTTATCGACTTGCAAGCGGCATCTACCGCCAAAACCAGGGCTTCATCCGGTTAAGGGCTTGGTGCATCCCCTTTGCGCCCCTTTCCGATATCCCCAGGCCTTCTGTGAGGATATGGGGCTTCATTACGACCCCGTTCTTGCTTAAATGACCGAAACAGCTGGCACAGTAAGGACTCAGCGCCCGTTCATCCAACAGGATGGTATCCATGGCCTTGCGGGCCCCCGCCGGATTCCTGATCCCCAGCCCACAGCAGGGAAGATTATCCGCAGCCCTTACTTCCACCCCTGCCCAAATGGCGATTGCCTTTTGCATACGTCCCGATTGCCGGTCCGGACAGGGCGGAAAGGTGAGCAGCGATTCACAGGAGCCCATGTATGAGATATTCCTTTCATTTAAAAAGGTATAGATATCTTTCACCGGAACCGCCAGGGTGTCTTGAAAAACCGTCACGCAGTTCGGGCAAGCCACAACCAGCTCAGAAACATTCGCAGCCTGGAGCTGCCGGTTGATTCTGCCCAGAACCTGCGCGGCTTCCACGGACTGTCCCGACAGTCTCAACGGCTTGCCGCAGCAATCGTAAAGCCAACCGGCACCGAGCTTTTCAAAAACCCCAATGATTTCCTTGGCCGTCTCCGGCAAAAAATTGACGAGATTACACCCAGGAAAAAAAGCCGGTTGACCAGGAACCAAACAGCTCCTGCGCCAGGGGAACATTTTCTTTTCAAGCAGTGAGAGCTGTTTGCCAATGGAAGTTGTGCTGTTATTCATTTTGCTTCCTCCCGGCTTTCACCCCGGTGGCACTTCCCGAGATACCGGGCCCCCAGAGATGACACCACCGCCAAACTGATCACCAAAGCGATGGCACAGTAGAATTGGGACGAATTGCAGTCGAAAAGCTTGTCCCCGACATTGACATAGACGCAGACCCCTGGAATGATACCGATGGCAGTCGCCCCCAGAAAATCACGGTACCGGACATGGCTGAGCCCCGCGCCATAGCTGATGACATCAAAGGGGACCAGGGGCACCAATCGCAGGATCAGGATGCTGAGAAACCCCTTCATCATCGGAACCGCATGCGGTTTATGCCCCAGCTTGGTTTGAAGTTTTTCCAGGGCCTCCTGGCCGATTAACCGCGCCAACCAAAACGCAAGAGAGCCGCCCATAAGGGCGCCCAGCCAGGTAAGGATGAATCCCTTCCCCATCCCGAAAGCCATTCCAGATGCAATCGCCAGCACCGCATCAGGGAACAGGGTCAACGGGACAAATGTGAACAGGAGCACATAAATCAAGGGCCCCCAGGATCCCCAGCTGAGAACCTGATCCCGGATTGCATCAGGAGAAGCGTTCTCGAAGATACCGGAAACAAAGACCCCTGTGACAATGGCACCCAGCAGCACCAGGAATATCAGATGAACCCATCCCTTTCGTTTCTTTTCCATTAAAGCACCCTCTTCTATTTATTTCTACCGGATGTATCTTCAGGGCAAGCAGCTATATCTTCAGAAATATTTATATATGTGAAAACACCTTAAACAAATAAGCACGAATGCACCAACCATAGCAGATATCACATGCCATTCAATCAAGTTGATTTTATCATATATCCGCCATCCGGAATGGGACTATTCCCCGTATATCCATTTTGATTCTTAATGCTGACTTTTTCAGTATTAAGTTTTCTAATTAGATTTCCGAAACCCCTTCTGCTATGCTGAGATAGAAAATAATGCTTTCTCCTCAAATCCACAGAAAGTGCGGTGAATCCGTGAAAAAAATCTCCTTTTGGACGAAAGCATCCGTGCCGGTACTCCTCATTCTGCTTTACTTTGTATCCGAACCGTTTAAAGATGCTGTCAACACGGCGGCCGGGACCCTTAAAACCCTGGATGTGCCCTCGGTGAAAGCTTACATCCTCTCCTTCGGCATTTGGGCACCCATCGCCTCCTTCCTGTTGATGATCTTCCAGTCCGTTGCAGCCCCCCTGCCGGCGTTCCTGATCACCTTTGCCAACGCAGGGCTCTTCGGATGGGTCAAAGGGGCCATGCTTTCTTGGAGCAGCGCCATGGCCGGAGCAGTGCTGTGCTTCTACATCGCTCGGTGGTATGGCCGAACCACGGTTGAAAAACTTACCAGCCGTCAGGCACTGGAACATGTAGACGCTTTTTTTGATCAGTACGGAAATTACGCAGTGCTGATCGCCCGTCTGCTTCCCTTTATTTCCTTTGATATTGTCAGCTATGCCGCGGGACTGACCTCCATGAACTTCTGGTCTTTTTTCTGGGCTACCGGCCTGGGACAACTGCCCGCTACCCTGGTTTACTCCTATGTGGGCGGCATGCTCACCGGGGGCGTTAAGCTCTTTGTAACCGGCCTTCTGATCCTCTTCTCGCTCACGGTGCTATTCGCCATGGTGAAGCAGTGGCAGAAGCAGCACCGAAAAGCAGCCTGATCACTACCGCAATGCGGTTATGATACATACTTCAACAAGGGGGAAACACCAATGAATTTCAGAAAACTGGCAGCACTTTTGCTGTCCTGCACCCTGGCACTCAGCCTTGCAGCCTGCGCACCAAAAGCGCCAGAGGCACCGGCAGCCCAGCCAACAGCCGAACAGTCCGCTGAACCGGTTAAAGAAGCCCTGAAACTGGATCCCGAGATGGAATCCTACTACGTGACCGTTGACTGGCTGAAAGAAAACAAGGATAAGGTTGTCATCATCGACGCCAATGCGGATAAAGCCTACAAAGCAGGCCATATCGCCGGTGCGGTCAATATCACCTGGCAAGCCCTTTCCAATATGGCTGTAAAACAGGGGGAACCCGGCTGGGGCGTTGTTCTGGGCAAAGAGGAACTTGCTAAGAAATTGGGCGAGTTCGGTATCGACGGATCCAAGGATATTGTCGTTTACAATGATCCAAAGGGTCTTGGCGAAGAAGGCCGCGTGCTCTGGATGCTCCGCATCGCCGGGCTGAACAACTCTAAAATGCTTTACGGCGGAATTCCTGCCTGGCAGGCAGCCGGCAATGAAGTGACTTCTGAGGCGACTGCCGTTACCGCTGTCCCCTTCACCATCACCACTTATGACGATGCCCGCATCGCTACCACCGAGTATGTGAAAGCCAACCAAAAGACACTGAAGCTGCTTGATACCCGTTCCACTGAGGAATACACCGGCGCCAGCAACCATGGTGAGAACTTCAAAGGAGAAAAAGCCCTGGGCCATATCGAAGGCGCTGTTTCCCTGCCCTACTCCGATCTATACAATGTGGATGGCACCCCCAAAAGCATTGCGGATATGAAAGCGATCTTTGAAGGACTTGGCCTTAAGCCTGAAGATGAAATCGTAACGTACTGCACCGTTGGTATCCGTTCCGGCTTCACCGCTGAAATGCTCCGTATGTGCGGTTACACCCATGCCAAGAACTACAACGGCTCCTTCAGTGAGTGGGCTGGCACAGGCCAACCCTTCGTAAAATAATGAAGCGGCTCACGCCTTGGTTGGCCCCGCTCCTGGCCTTGGCATTGGGAGTGATGTATCTCCTGATCCCCAAATTCAGCCTGGAAGTCAATCAGGTCTGCGAAATGCTCGCCACCGGTAATACCCAGGGACTCATGATGTTTTTCCATAGTGCTGGCCCGCAAGGCCCCCTGATTTCTTTGGGAATCGGTCTGCTGGCATTCCTGGTCCCGTTTCTTAAACCGGTATACCTGCTCAAAGCCAATGTCCTGTTTTATGGATTGATCTACGGCGGCCTGTTAACGTTCCTCAGTGGTCTGCTGGCCCTGACTGCGCTGATGCTTCTGGGATACAGCACGCTTGCCCTTCTCCCGGACCGGATTCGTACCCGGTTGAAGGCAGTCCCCCGCATGCGCTACTATCTGTTGCTGGCATGTACCACGTGGATGCTGACACGACTCAATTGAATCCGCTTTAAACACCGACAGGCCACTCATTGGAATTTTCCGTTGAGTGGCCTGTCTTATTTATGATTTATCGCATATACTGATACAGAACATGACATGTGTCATATTTGGTGGATGATCTTTAAGGTATGCTGAAGTGAAATGAGAGGTAATCTATGAAAACCACTATCAATCACGCCAAGGTGCGTGCATTCCTGGAGCAGTACCGGATGACGGATATCTTCTCGGAGGAGCTGATCGACCAGATGGTTCTCACCACCTTCGAACGGGGCGAGTCCATTGCGAATTTGAACGAACCCCTGGCCAATTTCTTCCTGCTGGTAACAGGTAAACTGAAGATCTATTCCCTTCAGGAAAACGGCAAGAAGGTGCTGATCCGATTCTATCGGCCCATGAGTGTCATCGGGGACCTGGAATATGTGTCAGATTATCCCGTGAAGGCCGTGGTGGAAGCCCTGGAAACCTCCACCCTGATTGCGATCCCCATGGATACGCTGCGGGCGCACACCCGGGAATGCCCCAAATTCCTGCGGTTCGTGATTGCCAACCTCAGCCAGAAGCTGTTCACCTGGTCCAACATGGCAGGGCTCAATCTGGTGTATCCCCTGGAAAACCGGGTGGCCAGCTACCTGGTATCCATTTCGGAGCTCTCCGACCAGGACAGGCTGGATGAAATCCGGGTGACCAGTCTTGAGGAAATGGCGGATCTGCTTTGCTCCAGCTACCGCCATCTGCACCGGATCCTTGAAGCCTTTGAAAAAGAGCAGATCATCAGCCGGAACCGAAGCAAGATCCGTATTCTTGATTTTGAAAAGCTTAAATCGTTGTCTGTCGGAATTTTTGAATAAGGAGGAAATTTATGAATTCAGGTATTTTGTATGCCATCGCCGCAGGACTGATGATCTGCCTGCAGAACGTCTTTGTTACCCGCACCGGTGAAAAAGTGGGCTTTTGGGAGGCCAATACCATGATCCATGGCTTCGGCTTCCTGCTAGCCCTCACCATCCTGTTCACTGTCGGGCGCTCCGGAACCGAATCGCTCTTCGATGTTCGGAAAATCTACTGGGTTGGTCTGATCATCGGTGTATTGATCGTCTTTTCAGTCATGCAGGGGGTCATGCAGCTGGGGGTGGGATATGCCATTCCCATCATGCTGACGGCACAGATCATCGGCTCCATCGTCATCAGCCGGTTCGGCCTGTTTGAGGAACAGCTGTCGATCCCAACCCCGGTGAACCTGCTGGGCGTCGCTTTCCTGATTGGCGGCGTGGTCATGACACAGCTGAAATAATACAGATCCGTCTTACATCCGCGAAAAATACTGGTCCACTACCCTGCATTTATAGGTCATGATCCGGGTGAACACCTCCGGATCCTCTACCGAAAAACCAATCCGCCAGTACTTGCCCTTCACGGTCATGAAGAACAGGCAGTCCTTTTCAAACCGGCGGTCGTCATAGGCAAACCAAATGAAAAACTCCCCGGTCCCTAAGGTGCGGTAACGTCCATTCCAAGCAGTTGCCCGTTTCACAACGATTTTCCCGATTTCGTCAAACGGCACGATCCGCGATTTCTTCATGAACGTGTATTCCTTGATTTCCACAGCCTCGTCCGTAATTTTCACATATTTATCATCGTAAAGGGTTCCCATGGCGCCTCCTTGGATCATCAACCGATTTTGTGTGCTTTGCCTTCATTATATCCCATCCACCGGTTCCTTCCTGTTACAAAAAAGAAAGAACCGGCTCATCGGAGCCGGCAAAAGAAAAACAGAGCGATTATTGAAATTGTGAGAAAGCGGGGATCAGAGGGCCACGGTTCGTGCTTCCAGGATATTCGGATGGCTGGTAAGCTCGAACAAGCATTCCTCGGCGGGGGCGCCGTCCAGATTCAGCACCATCAGGGCATTTTCCCCTGCATGATGGCGTCCCAGCTGCATGGTGGCCACATTGACCGCATGCTTGCCCAGAATGGTGCCCACACTACCCACCACGCCTGGAACATCCAGGTTGCGGACCACCAGCATGGTGTTGCCGGGGGCGATGTCAATTTCGTAGCTGTCGATCTCAGCCAAACGGCCTTCACCGTTGGAGGCCAGACAGCCCCCGAGAATCACTTGACTGTGTGGGTTTTGAATCAGCACACGGATGTACTGGGTATGGTTCCGGAAGAAATCCGGGATCTTCTTTTCTTCGAAGGTGATGCCCCGTTGCTGAGCAATCAGCTCGGCGTTGATATAATTGACCCGCTCGGAAACAACGGTATCCAGCAAGCCTTTCAGCAAAGCGATGGAGAGCATCCGCGTATCCTGGGCGGCAAGGTCCCCGTAGTATTCCACCACCACCCGGCTGGCGGGTTCCCGGTACAGGGGATAATAGATGCGCCCCAGTTTTTCGGTCAGCTCAATAAAGGGCTTCAGGGCAACCAGTTCCTCCCGGTGCAGGGTTGGCAGATTCAGGGCATTGGGGACGATTTCCCCGTTGAGTCCCGCAATCATCTGCTGCGCCACCATCAACCCTACGTTCAGCTGGGCCTCCGTGGTATTGGCACCTAGATGCGGCGTTACAATGATATTGTCAAACCCATACAGCGGGCTGTCATGGCAAGGCTCCACTTCGTGAACATCAATGGCAGCACTGGCAATCTTACCACTCTGGATTCCCTCCACAATGGCCTTCTCTTTGATGATGCCCCCCCGGGCCACATTGGTCAGCCGCACGCCGTCTTTCATCAGCGGCAGATGACCTTCGTGAATCATATGGAAGGTCTCTTTATTTTTGGGGGTATGCACTGTGATGTAATCCGATTGCCCGATCAGGCCCTCCAAGGTGTCACAGCACTGGACTCCCAGCTTTTCAAACCGTTCCGCCGAAATGTAGGGGTCGTAGGCGATGACCTTCATATCAAAGGCCTTCATCCGACCAGCTACGAGGGAACCAATCCGGCCCAGACCCACGATGCCCAGTGTTTTCTGATACAGCTCTGAACCATTGAACTGGTTCCGTCCCCATTTGCCGGTTTTGAGATACGCATTGGCCTGGGGAATGTTCCGGCTTTGAGCCAGCATCATGGCGATGGTGTGCTCCGCTGCAGACATCGTGTTGCTGTCCGGCGTGTTGGCAGCAATGATCCCATGACGGGTAGCGGCGTTCACATCGATGTTATCGGTTCCGTTCCCCGCCCGCCCGATCATCTTCAGCCGGGTCCCCTTGGCCATCAGTTCTTCATCCGCCTTTGTCACACTGCGGACAATCAGTCCGTCGTACTCGTGAATACATGCCAGGAGCTGCTCTCTCGGGATATTATTGATGAAATCCACATCGAAATGCTGCTGGAGCCGTTCCATAGCTTCATCTGCGATCCGTTCTGCCACCAGTACCTTTTTCTTCATGTGTCTAGCTCCTTTCGCTGTTATCAAAAAACACAAAATCCCCCATCCAATAAGGACGAGGGATTAACCACGCGGTACCACCTTAATTTGCCCGAAGGCCTTTATCAGATAACGACCCTTTCGGACCGGCGCAGGTTTCAGCTGCGCAGTTCACGGGAGGATTCGGCGGTCGGGTCCCATCGGTTCTCACCAGCCACCGACTCTCTGAAGGGCCCTTTCGCTTACTTTCCCCGATCATCACATTTGAATGTTCGGTTTTTTTGCTTAACCTTCCAAGGGGGGCTTAGAAGTTAAACCTATCATAAACTGCTATTGTAGTGGTGTCAACCTATTATTCAGAATATTTCGCAAGAAAATGTTTTCATAAATTAAACGTATTTTGCCGACAAACGATTTTAATGTTCGTGTTTTCTGTTTTCATATGTGTATCCCTTAGATAGACAACCATCCGCTAGAGAAAAACACACCAACAACCCTTGGGGCACGGCGTCAAATCTGATATGATTGCGGGGTATGATAAATTCGAATACAGGAGATTTCATGTTCAGAACGCTTATCTGGTTCATTTATTTTGTGCTTTATCAGGTTGTCATCTTCCCTTCCTTGCTGAAAGCGAATCGCCTGGCTTCAGAGAACCGGACCGAGGAATTGGATACGCTTGCTGCTGCAACGGCAATCCCATGGGCACGGTCGCTTTTAAAGCTGGCCGGCTGCCAGGTTCACGTAACAGGCGCTGAAAACATTCCCCAAGACACCCCCGTTCTTTTCGTTTCAAACCATCAGAGCAACTTCGACATCCCCATTCTGATGGCCCATATCGACCGCCCCAAGGGGTTCATCGCCAAGGAGAGCCTTGAAAAGCTCCCTTTGGTAAGCCAATGGATGCGTCATATCCACTGTGTCTTCATCAAACGGGGCAGTCCTCGGGATGCTGCAGCCGCCATTAACCAAGGTATCAAGCTCCTTAAAAGCGGTTATTCCCTGGTTATTTTCCCGGAGGGAACCCGAAGTACGGACGGCGCCCTCCAAGAATTCAAACCCGGTGCTCTCAAGCTGGCAACGAAGGCCGGAGTCCCCATGGTCCCCGTGACCATCAGCGGCTCCATTCAAATGATGCGTAAGGGCTCCTTGATCATCCACCCCGCCACCGTCCAGTTGACCATTTCCCCCGCCATTGCGCCAGAAACCTACGAAACCCAAGATACGGTTGTCTTGAGTGATCAGGTGAAGGCCATTATCGAAGGGCATTTGTCCCGCTAAGAAAGGATTCACCTATGAACTTTGTCGCACTGGATTTTGAAACCGCAAACGAAACACGGAACAGCGCCTGTTCTATCGGTCTTGTTCGGGTAGAAAACGGCATCGTGACAGACCGCTACTACACCCTCATCAAACCGGAACCACTCCGGTTCAGCCCTTGGAATATCAAAATCCATGGCATCACCCCTAAGGCCGTTGCCGATGCCCCCACATTTGATGCGGCGTGGCCGGATATCCAGCGGTTTATAGGGAGCAGCACCGTTGTGGCCCACAACGCTTCCTTTGATATGAGCGTTCTGCGCCATACCTTGGATCAGTATGGCCTGCCCTATCCTGAGGTTCCCTATTTTTGCACCGTCATTGCGGCGAAGCGGGCTTTTCCGGATTTATTCAATCACAAGCTTAACACCGTCTCCGCCCATGTTGGCTTCAACTTCTGTCATCACAACGCCCTTGAGGATGCCGAAGCCTGTGCCCGGGTGCTGGTGGCTGCCATTCAGGAAAAGCAGGCCGACAGCTTGGATACCTTTTGCAAATGCATCCAATCAAGCTATGGACGACTTTACCCGGGTGGCTATGGTGCTTGCAAGTAACTGCAAGCCTCCACAAAATCCTAAAAATCCAGTTATGCAACCCAAAATATACGCTGGATTCAGGAACAATCCCTTGATTTTCAGGAAAAATCAGTGCTATACTGTAACCAATATAGGTAAGTCGATTGAGAAGGCGTACTCTGTCCCCCTTTCTTGCGGCAAACCTCTTGCTCCAAACAAAGTGATCGTACTGAATGCATGAGGGTTCGTCCCAAGTGAGAAGGCGAGAGTATAGTTCTGCTGAATCAGGAGCGTTCTGCCAAAGATCGTTTCTATTTTAACAAACTATCCCTGCGCCTCACGGTACAGGGGTTTTTTAATTGACCAAAACCGGAGGTTTAGCTATGGAAACGCGGATTGCTCAAATCGGTATTGTCGTTGAAGATGCATGCTCTGTTGAAAAGCTCAATGCCATTCTTCATGATTACCGGGAATTCATCGTTGGCCGGATGGGAATTCCCTATCCCAAACGAAACATTTCAGTCATCAGCATTGTTCTGGATGCCCCGAATGATTCAATCAGTGCGCTCTCCGGCAAACTGGGAATGCTAAAGAACGTCAGCATCAAAACAGTCTACTCCAAGGTAACGGCAACAACCGAAGAGTAGGACGATTGCAGGAAACAGCCGTTAAGAGGCGCCATCCACAAACCTAAGGGAGAACACGAACTATGTATAATGTGAAATCAATGAAAGCCTCAGAATTCATCCATGATGGTGAAATTCTGGACACGATCGCCTATGCACAAGCAAACAAACACAACCGCCCCCTGATCGACAGCCTCATTGAACGGGCAAAAGACGGCAAAGGGTTAACACACCGGGAAGCCGCCGTTCTTTTGGAATGTGACCTGGAAGATGAAATTGAGAAAATGCACCAGGTTGCTCAGGATTTGAAACAAAAGCTCTACGGAAACCGGATTGTCATGTTTGCTCCGCTTTACCTTTCCAACTACTGCGTCAACGGCTGTGTATACTGCCCTTACCACTATAAGAACAAAACCATCTCCCGCAAGAAGCTCACCCAGGAAGAAATCCGCCGGGAGGTCATCGCCCTTCAGGATATGGGCCACAAACGGCTGGCGCTGGAAGCTGGAGAAGACCCCGTCAACAACCCCCTTGACTATATTCTGGAAAGCATCAAGACCATTTACAGCATCAAGCATAAGAACGGAGACATCCGCCGTGTTAATGTGAACATCGCCGCAACCACGGTGGAAAACTACCGTAAACTCCAGGAAGCAGGCATCGGCACCTATATCCTCTTTCAGGAAACGTATCATCAGAAGAGCTATGAGGAACTGCATCCCACAGGCCCCAAGCATGACTACGCCTACCATACCGAAGCGATGGACCGAGCCATGCAGGGCGGGATCGACGACGTGGGCATCGGCGTTCTGTTCGGCCTGAACATGTACCGCTACGACTTCGTGGGTCTGATGATGCATGCGGAACACTTGGAAGCAGCCATGGGCGTAGGCCCCCATACCATCAGCGTGCCGCGGATCCGTCCGGCGGATGATATCGATCCCGCATCGTTCACCAACGGGGTTCCCGACGATATTTTCGAGAAAATCGTCACCATTATCCGGATTGCGGTCCCCTATACCGGCATGATCGTTTCCACCCGCGAATCCCAGGATACACGGGAGCGGGTTCTGAAGCTGGGGGTTTCCCAAATCAGCGGCGGCTCCAGCACCAGTGTTGGCGGGTATGTGGAGCGCGAGGCCGAGGATGACAACTCCGCACAGTTCGAAGTAAATGATACCCGAACCCTTGAGGAAATCGTCAGCTGGCTTCTAGACCTTGGCTACATCCCCAGCTTCTGCACCGCATGCTACCGGGAAGGCCGCACAGGAGACCGTTTCATGCAGCTGGTGAAATCGGGCCAGATTGCCAACTGCTGTCAGCCTAACGCACTGATGACGTTGAAAGAGTACCTGGAAGACTATGCCTCACCGGAGACCAAGGCAAAAGGCCTGAAAGTCATCGATAACGAGGTGCTCAAAATCCCCAATGACAAGGTTCGTGCCATTGCGGTGGACCATCTGACCGAATTGACCGATGGCAAGCGGGACTTCCGGTTCTAAGACTATTGTGCACGCCCCCTTCTCTCATATGAACAGGCTCCTCTATATATACAAAGAACAGGCCAGTAAGACAAAGGCCTGTTCTTTTTGCGTTTTATAAAGATCGATCGGCTGAAAGGCGTTTGAATGTATCAGCTGCCGCCAGGATCCCCTGGACTCTTTCAGAATCCGATACAGCTTTCGGCGGCTTGCCATCCCCTTCAAGAAATACCGAATAGACCTTGATTGCCAGAATGGCTAACTGGGAGGGATTACTCGGAATCGTCCCTGCAGGAAATAGTGCCGCCCGCTCCCGCAAAAATACCGCCGCCGCTTTTACCGCTCGGTGCTGATCCCGGTCCCGCTGAGTGGGATAGCTGAACCGCCACGCCTCTGCACGCCGGTTGATCTCTGCTTTATCCTCATCGCCCGCTGCAATCCCCGCAGCGGTGAATATCCGACAGTCATAGGTACGGCAAGTGATGGCCCGGTACTCATAGATTGAGCATCTGTCCTCTACCATCATGGGACAATAACCGTTCTCAAAATAACCCAACAGCATATTCCCTTTCGGCAACCCCGGAGCCGGGAACAAAAGTTTCTTATTGATATGGGCAAGGGTCTGCTTCTCTTCCGGTCGAATATGGACAAAATACGATGACGTGCAGCAGGCTTTACAGGTGCCGCAGTCCACCACCGCCCCTTTTTCTTTTATAAAAGAATACCGGGTACGACGAAGCCAGGAGGAAAAACAGCCTGCCGGATTAAGAGCAACATCCGTTTCTTTCATTCTCCGCGTATGTCCAGCAATCCTTAAATCAGTGGAATTTGCCATAACCTCACCTCCTTTTATCTCTTTTCTTTGAAAGCGTCCACGTTTACTAAACCTGACCCAATTCCGCTTTTTCAGGTTTTTTGACCCTTACCATTTTACCACCTTTTTTACAAAGTAAGGACGGCATCCAGTGAAAAACCTGAGGTATATGAAAACCTAAGCATCTTCCCCCCACGGTTTGGAGATTATCCAACGGGGTATATACCCAGGAAGAAAACCCTTTCCGGAGGTGTCGCGACTTATGAAAAAAAGGTATCTAAAAGAATCGGCCACACCCCATTTCCGGATCAATTATATTGGCTACATCATAGCCTTCTACTTAATATTCATGGGTTTCACATCACTCTTAGCCCTCCATCTGGAGAGCACCACCAGCATCGCCAGGTCCAGCCTTCAGACGAACGGCTTGAGAATCGGCGGAACCGCCAAAGCCGCCGCAGACCATGTAAGGCTTCTCCGGGATGCAGCACAGCTCAGTCTGAGCCAAATGTCAGCCCAACGTTCCAGTCTCCTCTTCCTCAGCTTGAGAGAAGATCCTGCCAAAGATCGGTATGAGCTTCCTATCCAGCCTACCAGCAACACAAAGGACATTTCAAGCTTTATAACCGGCGGTGGTAAGATCCCCACTCCTGGTACGGATAGGGCTCAAGAACTGGAAGCTATAATTCGTCTGAACCCGATTTTGGCAGACACAAAGCACAATGTCCCTCAATCTACCTGGGTCTATTATTATTCTGAAAACCGATTCATCAATCTATATCCCTTTGAAGGACAAATGGATCATATCCGTTGGACTGATGCGTATCTCGACAGCCAGCTGTTTCATTCCGCACTCCCCCATGAAAACCCACTCCGGGAAGTTCGGTGGTTGCCCCCTTACATCGATGAAGGCGGCAAAGGGCTTGTGACCAGTATTGTCGCTCCCGTATACGATCAAAAAAACCGATTCAGGGGCATGGTCGGCATGGATTTCACCCTGGCGACCATGAAATCATTCCTCAATGGCATGGGACTGGACAAGGGGATCTCGATGCTGGTTGATAAAAGAGGGCAGGTTTTTGCCCATCCTGAAGCCGCATTCTCCCAGAACAAAACGCTGCCATTCCTCGCCGATGTTCTTCCCAAAGAGCTTAAGTCCATGTCGGCACAGCTGCTGAACATGAAAACAGGGGAATACGACACCATTCCCGGCTGGAAAATTCACATTCTGGATATTCCGGAGGCCCCCTGGCGTCTCATCTTTCTGATTGATAAGCACCAACTCATTTGGAATACCCTTCGTGAAATGGGAGCCGAAATCGCCGGACTCGTCCTGATGATCCTGATGCTCTTCTTCGTGTACCAGCGTCAACGCATGGCGCGAAGCCTGCGGATGTATAAGGCTGCTGTCGATAGCAGTTTAGCCGCCATTGTCATCTCCGACCGGCAAGGTGTCATTCAATATGTCAATCAGAGCTTCGTGGATATCACCGGCTATTCTGAGGCCGAAGCGCTTGGCCACAAAACCAACCTGCTAAAATCAGGGGTTACCTCATCGGAAGTCTACAAAGAACTCTGGGACACGCTTCTCTCCAACAAGAACTGGACGGGTCAGCTCCTTAACAAAAAAAAGGACGGCACCCTCTTTTGGGAGCACATCCGAATTTCCCAGGTCACCGGCAATAAGGACGATGGCCATTACGTTGCCGTCATGGAAGATGTCACCGAACTCAGAAACCTCATGGAGGCGCTGAACCATTTAGCCACTACCGACCCTCTGACCGCCGTGGCAAACCGACGTTTTTTCATGGATGAAGCAAATAAAGAGCTGCAACGGGCAACTCGATACCAAAAGAATATGGCCCTGCTGGCCATCGACATTGACCATTTCAAGCAAATCAACGACCATTACGGACACGGGGCCGGTGACTTAGTCCTTAAACAATTCGCTTCCCAATGTGCCGCTCAGATCCGCCAGCAGGACATCTTGGGCCGAATCGGGGGCGAAGAGTTCTCTGTATTGCTGCCGGAAGTGGATTTGGCTGGTGCGATGATCGTTGCCCAGCGGATCATCCAGGCTATCAGCACTTTAGAGATTCCACTTTCCGATACAGAAACCGTAAAAATCACATGCAGCATTGGCGTGGCAACACGGCATGAAACCGACGATCAACTGGAGTTGATCATATCCCGGGCTGATGTGGCGTTGTATCAGGCTAAAAACGCAGGCCGGAACTGTGTGATTCCTGAGGTGATTGATTAGTATTCACCACTTCTGATTCAAGGAGTGCATCAAAAAGAAATCAACTGTTCTAACCGCAATGGCTAAAACAGTTGATTTCTTTTGCTTTTGGCGGGAGTACGTGGGAATCGAACCCACCTAAGAAGCTATTAACCCCTCAAACTGGTTTTGAAGACCAGAGGACACACCAGCGCCCATCTACCCCCAAATGGTTTTACTCCTTGCCACTAGACGATTCTAGCATGCAATCATGATTAAATCAAGCGTCAAACCGTGCCTTTTACGAGGATTTTATGCCGTAATAGTTGAAAACAGAGCAAAGTTAGGGATAATCCGAGTTGATAAATATATTACGCTAGCAAATGACAGCAAATCAACCATTTGAATTTCTAATGCTGTATTTTCCTTTCTACTCGTATCATAATCATACTCAGGTAGTCCTCTGATTCCACCGGCATATTATAATGCCCCCACTGTCAAGACACCTGCTACAACCGTTATTCCACAAGGGCGATTTTTTCTGGTTCCATGACAAGGGGACCTAGAACGCGTATACTGAAATTCAGCGGTTATATGCTCCAATGCGGGGTATCTACAAGTACGTTTCGGCGTACCGTCAAAACTTCGGGAACAATCCAAAAGGGGAACCCATCATGAATGAAAACTATCGTCACTTTAATGAAAAACGCATGCACCTGTTCGGCGAACTTGTAAAGCGCTATTGGAACGGGGAACTGCAGAATCTTTCAGATTTGAACGCTTTAGCGGAAAGGACACGCCGGAACTTCGGCTTTGGCGAAGCCGACATGCCCTTCATCAAGGATCAGATCCGTGTTGCTGTTGGGCTGGACCCCACCGGCGATCTGGACTTCAGCGATGTTCTGAAATATCTGAAGGATTCGAAGACGATTACAGGGCCTGTTGTCGCACACATTAAAGGCCCCTGCATTCAATGTAAAAAAAAGCAGGCCGGATGCACGGCATCTGAAAAATATGAAAGTGATATGTATCGGAGAGGCAGCATTCCAACCCTTCAATGCATTGATTGGGATGGCCTTGATTCAGAATGTGAATTTGGAGCGCTGGCTGAAAAAATGGAATTCATGCCAGTTGTCGATATGCTGAAGGATCCCAATATACCGGTGTACGCCGCCTTAGCGCCAGCGATTGTCGGTCAGTTCGGGGACGCTGTCAGTATGGGACAACTGCGAAGCGCGCTGAAAATGATCGGCTTTCAGGACGCAGTCGAGGTAGCGTTGTTCGCAGACATCCTCACCATCCGAGAAGCCTTTGAATTCAACCACCTCGTCAAAAACGAAGAAGACTACTTCCTGACGAGCTGCTGCTGCCCCATCTGGTTCAATATGGTGAAGAAGAGTTATCCTGAAATTCACAGCAAGCTTTCGCCCACGGTTTCTCCGATGATTGCCTCCGGCCGTATTCTTAAAAAGCTTTACCCGGAAGCCAGGGTTGTTTTCATTGCCCCCTGTGTCGCCAAAAAAGCGGAGATCAAGGAACCTGACCTCGTGGGCGCCATCGACTATGTGTTGAATTTCAGAGAGCTTGACGAAATTTTCAAGGCACTGGACATCGAATTGGATACGCTCCCCTCCGACGAGAAGGATCAGGCATCGCTGGGAGGACGGATCTACGCCAGGAGCGGCGGCGTAAGCTTTTCAGTCAAAACCATCGTAAACCGGCTGGAGCCCAGCCGGGTCATCAAGTTGAAAGCGCAGAAAGTGAATGGGATACAGCCCTGTAAAACCGTGCTGGATGAACTGCGAAACGGCATCAAGACCGAGGCGAACTTCATTGAAGGCATGGGCTGTGCCGGAGGCTGCGTTGGGGGCCCCAGGACGAACATCGATGTGAACAGAGCCACGAAGCTGGTCAACGATTTTGCCGAAGAGTCCCACATCCTTACCCCCTTCGACAACCAAAACATCGTACAGATCCTTCAGGCTCTGGGAATGACCCGCGTGGAGGACATTCTGGAGAATGAAGACATGAAAAAACTGCTGTCCAGAGGATAGCCCCATGCTCCTGCTCCAAATTCTTAAAACCAGGGGGCACACCATTCTTTAAAGTCAAATCAAGTTCATTGTTATCCCCTCTGCCTTTGGTACCGCCGTTTTTATAGCGGACATTCATACCGCATTCGCATACAAAAGGCTCCGGAAGCTGAATTGGGATCATTCAGCCTCCAGAGCCTATTTTTCACTTGCTTTAGTACACAGCTATGCCGTCTTCCTTTTGGCAAAGAACAGGCCGACGATCGTTACGATGGCGAAGATGATCAGGAACGCTACGACCGCCATCTTGTGTGAGAAACAAGCTGCTACAACCATGAATACGCAGCCGAGGATGGCTGTCAGAGGTGCAATGATCCGCTTGAATACGGGAAGCTCCTTGTCCTTCATCATGTTCAGGAAAATTGGAATATACATGGCATAGATCGCAACAATAGGCAGTTCGGATGAGTCGAAGCTGAAGAATCCGAACCAGGGCGCTGTCAGATTGGCACCATAGAAGTAAAGAAGCCAGAAACCGCAAAGCAATAATCCGAAAACCGCTGAGTTTGTCGGCATATTTGTTGTGCCGGATATTTCACTGAACATTTTAGGGTTGGGCCCTTCATTCCTTGCCGCAAGTGAGTACAAACCTCTTGTACAACCGAGCATCAAGCCATTCAACGTGCCCAGGCATGAGATGATGACGAATACGAAAATCAATGTGCCGCCAATCGATGAGAAGACGGTTTCAAACGCAAGCTTGGCACCAGCCTGCCCGCCCGCCATCATGACTTCGTTTTTCACTGCACCGGCAAGACCCAGATAGTACAGGATATAAACGATCATGATCAAAAATGTTCCACCTACGAGGGCTCTGGGAAGATTCTTTTTAGAGTCTTTCAGCTCCGCATTGATGGATGTTGCGATGATCCATCCTTCATAGGCGAACGCTGTAGCTACCAGTGCGGTGAAGAGTGCATTTCCGGTTGAGGCCACTTGTGCATCGACGACGTGTGTAAAGTTATACACCGTCATGCCATTGGCCAGACCGAAGATCGTTCCAACCACCGCCATAAGCACCAACGGAATCAGCTTGATAATGGTTGATGCCACCTGAAACTTCCCGGCGAGAACCGGTGACAGGGCATTCAGCGCATAGCTGCAAACCAGAAAGAAACAGGCAATTGTCATACAGATACCGCCGGTGATGTCCTCTACGCCAAACAGAACACAGGTATATCGTGCTGATACCCATGCCAGTACAGAGGTGAGTGTCGGATAGTAGATGATCGTCATGAACCAGCCGACGATGTAACCGTAGGTAGAACCCATCGTTGCCTCTGCGTAGTCCACAATGCCGTTTACTTTTTCATACTTTGTTGCCATGACTGCGAATGAATAGGCACAGGCAATCATGATGATTCCACCGATGACCCATGCTAAGATCCCCAGCTTCAGATCTCCGCCTGTACAGCTCAAAACCTTCTCTGCTTTAAAAAATACGCCACTGCCCACTACGATCCCAACAACCATCGCCATGGCAGTCAAGAGACCGTATTTTTTTTGTAACCCTGTTTCCATGTTGATCCCTTCTTTCCTTGAATTTTTTTACTTACGAATGAGTGCCTGATACAAAAGCCCCTTTAAAAGCATGCTCAATATATCACATCGCTATATTGTATACAATGTTATCCCCGCAAAATTATTATATTTCAACACTTGTGAGGTTTTTTTAGGATGTATGAAATATTTTTAATTCGTTTTTTAACGCGCTGAAAACAAAACCACCTGAAGTAAAATCACCCAAGCCATCGTTATGTAAAGTGCCTGAATTTACATATTGTGCCATATTTGCACGCAACTTAATCACCCACCCATGGAATGCTTATTTTTCCCAATAAAAAAAGCCGACCTCTAAAAGTCGGCTGGAGCGATCGGTTATTATTGTCCGGCAGCTACGTGAACCGCAGCCTGGTGCAGAGAATCTACCCGGTTGCTGCTGTGGGTCTTGCTGCCCAGAAGATGTATATCAAAGTGGCCATCCATGCCATTTTTCTTAAGCTTATCCAAATTCATACCATACCCGAAGCCGCCGCTGCGATTCTTCACATAGCTTTCGGTCGCTGCAGCGTCAAGTCCCGCATGGGGCATGCCTGCACAGGATGCAGCGATGGTTTTTCCATTACAGATCACAACCACAGGTCTGCGGTCCCAGCTCCAGCTTCCACCCCAAATTGCTTTCATCTTCAGGGTATCCGCATTGGTGAGCGTTTCCATATCGGCATGGTTATGTCCATATGTCCGCATTGCTTTGAAGGACTTTCCTGTTTTCACATCCACAATGGTGACTTCCTGGCCTGCTGGGAGCGCCTGATTTCCGCCATTAAACCAATTGATCAGTTCACCTTGACGGGGTAACGCCTTTGGAACGACTGGCGGCGCTGGAACTGTCACCAGAGCAGGTGCCGGCACTACCGCCTCTGCGATTTTTACTTCCACTGCTTTCGTTTTGTCTGATGAGATGCTTGCAACAGTCTCCGCATAGGCAATGGAGAACAGGCCGATGATCATAACGATCGTCAGCATTAAAAAATGCTTTCTTTTCATGGTACCCTCTCTGCAGCTTACGAGGTTAGTTGACGGATTCGGGTCGAGAGCAGACCCTATGCATGTCACCGATGTTTTCGGCCCTCATGCAATTCACCCCGGAGAAAATAATCCCCCGCTCCTTGCGGACTCAGCTGTCTTTCAATTTTTTTCCTGTCTATCCCGGTGTCTGATTCTCTCAAGTGCCCACTGCATATGCAAGATACGACAAATTTCGACAAAGGTCTAGCGGATTACTTGATTATAGTAAACCTATTCCGATTATGCAAACCCATTGATTTACATTTATTCTGTGTCTCCCCGTGCATCCCTTGGCATAAGCGCAGTAAAGGCCGGCTAAAAAAAATGATTTTTTTTAGCCGGCCTCTTCCTTATAGGCATGAAGACCTAGTGCCACGTCATAATATGGACTTTATTTACTTCAAAAGCACCTTATAAAGCTTATCTTCCTCCACTATTTCCCAGTACTCTGTGAAACTTGCATATTCTCCGGATAGGTTCTTATGGATGGCTTCATATTTTATATAGACCATCAGGCTGTTGCTGAACTTTTGGGAGAAAAGCACTTTCCGCTCAAACCCTTCATACCGGGTACTGGCCACCGTCATTTTTCGGGCAAACTCATCATAGGTCAGGCTGGCCTTGCTTTTAAAATCAATGAGATCATAGGCCACATCATAGCGTTCAGTCTGAATGCTGTTCAGAAACTGGATCACCACTTCGATAGGCTGCGATTTAACCGAATAGATCAGGGCCTCGTTACGCTTCAGCGGGGCGCTGGGCTGTACATCCTCGGTAACTTCTCCCAAGGGCTTGCCTTCAATCAAAAACTGAACGCTTTGAACCTGTTCCAACTCCGTCAGGGTGTTCACCAGGGTGGAAAGGATCAGGGTTTTGTTCTGTTGGTTCCAAACAGGATTATCGATGAAGATCCGGTTCAGATTGATATAACAGACTTTTCCTTCAAAGGTAACCGATTCGACCCGCACCAGTTCATCCAGGGGGGAAATCAGCTTCTTGTTCTTTGGCCCTGCCTGGATCGCTTTGATGACGCTTTCAATCAGCTGGTTGTTCTGAATGGAAACCGTTCGGTTTTCAGGAACCATCAGCTCGGTCATGGGATCGATGAAGTAGATCTTGATTGGCAGCTTCATGACCTTGGGAATGGGTGAAATGCCATTTTCAAGAGTTGGGAAGCTGGTGCTCTGCAGGTTCGTGAAGCTGATGAAAAGTAGGATGCCGATGGCGATGGTCAGCAGGGTTTTGGGATGGGAGAGCTTCATGACAGGACACCTCCCGGAGATTGCTCAGGAATAGGCAGATAGATGATGAACCGTGTTCCCTTTTGGCTCTCGCTGGTTACTTCAATACGGCCCTCATGGAGGTTGATGATCTGCTGGCAAATGGACAGCCCCAGTCCGGACCCCCCCGTGTTACGGGCGCGGGCTTCATCCACCCGATAAAATCGATCGAAGATCAGGGGCAGTTTATCCGATGGGATTCCAATGCCGGTATCTGATACCTCTATGATGCCATGCTCTTTCTCCTGATTCAGCCGCACGACGATCGATCCACCCTCAGGGGTGAACTTGATCCCGTTGGCGATGAGGTTGATCAGACACTGCTGAATCCGTTCCTTGTCCACATAAATCTGGCATTCCTCCCGCTCTTCAAACGTGAGGGTCAGGTTCTTCTGCTGTGCCAGGGGCCGCAGGAAAGCCACCACATTCCGGATCAGCCAGTTCAGGTATGTGAGGCTGTAATCCAGCTTCATTCCCTCTTTTTCAAGGTCCACCAGGTAGAGCAGATTATTGATGATATTGTTCAACCGGTCCACTTCCGTATTGATGTCTATCAGGAATTCCTGGTAGACCTCTGGCTTCACGGTAGGATTATGCAGCAGGGATTCACTGAGGATCTTTATGGAACTGAGGGGGGTCCGCAGCTCGTGGGACACGTTGGATACGAAGGTTTTCCGCTGGTCGTCTATCTGAGACAGGCGGCTGATCATCTGATTGAAGGAGCTGGAAAGCTTGGCGAGCTCGTCATTGCCGTCTTCTGCCGCCCGCAGGTTTGTACGGCCCTGGGTAACGCCCTTTACCACGTCTGTGAGCCTTTCCACCGGGGTGGAAATGATATCCGCGAAGAAGAAGCTGACAACCCCCGTAAAGATGATGGAGAGCATGGACAGCATGATGAATTGCCGCATGGTCGTCTTCACGTCACCAAAAAGTTCCTCCAGGGAAGATACCACCAGGATGGATCCGATGATGTTCCCTTTGTCCAGCAATGGCACCCCCACATAAACCACGCGCCCCACATCCAGAAAACGGTATTGGTTCACTTCGCTGATTCCCTGGATGGCCTTGGACACTTCCCGGACATCCATCAGGTTCCGACCCAGGTATTCCTCATAGGAATCCATCAGGACCTTGCCCTCCACATTGGTCACCATGACCCGAGATTTCAGATCCAGGCTCAGATTCACCACGACCTTCTCAAGGTAGAGCCGCGTATGCTCCTTATCGATGGCATACAGGTTCGGCCCCACCCGGTTGGCGATGATGTTCCCCTGGGTCAGCAAATGGACCTTCCGTTGCTGGAGGGCCGAATTGGTCAGGGATACCTGGATGAATGAATTGATCAGGAATAGCGTGATCATGATCAATAGCAAATAGGTGGAAACGAGTTTCCACCTAATGCTGATAAACTGCTTATTGATTCCTAAAAAAACAGCACGGTAGCTGCGTTTCTTCGTTTGTGTTTCATTTATCTCCATGCTCTGTTTACCACCTTACACCACGCTGGCAGATTTCTCGCTATGGTTTACATTATAACACTAAAAAAAACGAAGTCGTTGCCAACTTCGTTTTCGGTCTGTCCTTATTCTCAGTCTACCATCATGGAAGGGATTTAAAATGGTTCCCAATAATCCCCGCACCGGATTTCAATTCCTCCCGATAGAGTGGCATTTCCCAGGCGGTCATTTTCTCCGTAAAAGAGAGCGTTTCTCCGTTTATCTGAATTTCAAAACGAATAACGTCATTTTTTACGGTCTCAATGGAATCCAGCGCGGTTGTGATGTGTTGACGCCCATCTGATAGGATCCTTTGCGATGAGGGATCTGAAATCCCTAAAAGTCCATAGGGAATTCTTATCACAACATGATTCCCGCTGACCTGAATGCTGTTCTGAGGAATCAGGAATGAGCCCTTCCTAAGAGCGCTCAGATTTTGAGACACGGCTGGTGTCTTGACGCCGGACTTTGTCGTATTCTCTGTATTCGTTACCTGTTCGAGTCTCTCAAAGGCTGTGAAATCTGCAGCAATGGCCTGATAGTTGCCCTTCGTCCAGTTATAACCCGGGTTTACCAGCAGCTCCGACGAATCCCTGAATTTCAGCAAGAATTCCCATTTATCCGGAGTTCCCCGCTCAGAATCGGTGCTGAGGGCCAACTCAAAGGGCTTTCCAATCTCTCCGGCATCGTTGAATGTCATGTCAATAAACAGATACGCCTCATTTTGACCAATCCGTATGCCCTTGAAGTTTTTCACCATCCCTGCGGTGTTCTTGTCGGCACCGTAAACAGGATCCGATTCACGGTAAGCCATCAGACCATAGTTCTGCTCCGGATCCAGGGCGTTGTGCCAAAGCATGTGCCGGTTGTAGGGGATCATGAACGGCTCAGTGGTCCATGTTTTCTTGGCCCATTCATCCATCCATTCGAAAACCACGGCCCCGGAGTACCCTTCCCGGAAGATTGCGTCCGTCATCCGCACGATGCCCTGAGCCTGCTCCTGTTCGGACAGCCCGCCGTGGTGTAAGCCATCCGGACTGTAATGGGCGCTTTCCATGCTGGTTGAAATCCCGTATTCCGCCACAACAGCGGGATACCGGGTATGCTGTGCCATAAATGCCTTCAGATAGCCGCCATAACGCAACTGGCCCGCACCATCGTTATACCCTTCATACTCGGAATCCAGATTCATGAAGTCAGGATAATTGGGATAGATATGATAGGCACCAAAAAAACCCGCTACCTTGCTTTTTTCTACCCCGATATGTCCGATATCAACAACAGCGCTGTCATTGTATTGCAAAGACTTGTCGCCACTGGAATTCCATTCACTGTCATGGGACAGCGGATCCAGGGTGGGCCAGCTGACAATTGCCGCCAGGTGCTTGTCACCATACTTCTCGCTGTCGATTTGAAGAACGGTGTCACAGGAACCGGCTAACCAGGCCTCTGTCGGGCTGGCATCGGGGTCCGAATAGAAATAGGCCCCTTTGAAAGCATACCCCTGATTCAGGCGATCTGTGGTCATGACCTCCTGGGGTTCCATCTCTCGCCCCACCAGATAGCCCAATATGTACTCTGACACATCGGTGTGGTAGAACCCATATGCACGGTAGTCTCTTTTGGGTATGTTCACATCTCCGTGCATGGCACTGATGGTCCATGCAATTTCATTCCGGTAGCCCTGGTTGTAGGCTTTTCCTAAATAGTCGGCGTTGGCGGGATGCTCCTCCGGCCATATCTCCTGAAGCAGGTAAAGCGGCTCATCCCTCCCCGCATTATAATCATGCAGCGCTTCATAGAATGCAGGTGGAAGCAGTGTATAGACTCTGATGGTATTCACATTGAGGCTGTGCATCTGCTCCATCCAGTGCCGGTATACCGCCTTATCCTGAGGAAACTCTGTAAAAGTCTTTCCAGGCAGTGCAGCCCCTAGGTTGATGCCCTTGATGAAAAAGGGGGATCGGTTGCCCAAGCTGTCTACACGAAAAATATTGGCGTTATCTGCCACAAACGTGTGTGTTCCTGCACCCTTCGCTGATGCCCATTCATAGCTGTGCTTCGTATGCATCAGTGAGGCCAGTCGTGGGACGTACCACTGCCAATAGGCTTTTTCATCCGTGATTCGATTATAAATCCCCTTGTGCCGCATCAGAAAAGCCATGCTTTCGTAGCTGGCAGGCACATCCACCAGCTGATTCCCAAGGTTCACAGAATAGTAATACCCATCGTACAAGGGACTGTGAATCTTCACAAGCGCTGGAAAGCTTCCGGTCATGCCATAATCTGAGAGCCGTTTGGCCCCCGTTTCAGTGGTGTCCAGTCTCAGCTCCGCCAAAGGCTTTCCCTGAGCCGTAATGACTTCGAAATAGCCGGTGTATGGAACCTGCAGGGCATCCTCCTTCAGCGTCAGCCTGCCGGAATAGTCCTTTCCCTTCAAGAACACAATGACATTTTCCGCACTGAAAAGCACCAGCCCTTCTCCCGAAAAGGACCATTCTGCCTGATACAGTGCCTCGTAGGAACGAATCAGATTCTCAGGCACTTCCTCCCTGTCTCCCAAATCCAGAAACGTCTTTCCGACAAATCCGGAAAAATCGACCCCAGTCAGCTGATTGAGAAGCTTTTGGCTCTCTGAACCCTTTTCCATCTCACTGCAGAGCATTTCAAAGACCACGGTGTTGTGGCTGATATTTTTCCGCACGGTCTCCTCGAAATTCTTGGCGGAGCTGACGAAGATCAGATCCGCAGAAGCACCCCCGGAAAGGGCGGCCTTTTGATTGCGGATGACCCAGTTCACGCCGTCATTATTTTGATTTGCTCCACGAAAGAGCGCGACTTGGGTTTGTGTTGGCGCATTCATATGATAGCTGAAAAATGGCCCCGCCACCGCCAGCAGGGTGATGACCAGGAAGGCGGCCATCAACAGTCTGAGCCCCTGCACGATGTACCGATATGGGTTCATGAGGCTACCCCCTTGCGCTTGATTTGTCCCCAGCCCCCTTGGCCGAAGATGATATTGATCTGCCCCAAGACCCGCCATATGCCGAACAGCTGCCGGGGCCCAAAGTTTTCGATAAACGCATAGCCGATGAGCCTCAGCACATCCCCGATTTTGAAGTAATGGGTTTCACGCTCGGCGATCAGAAGGGATGTCAACGACACGATTATCCCCAGCAGAATCGTGGACATGAAGAGGAGCAGTGCAATCTGGGTATCCAGGATGCCCAAAAAGGCAGCCAGTATCACCATGATATATCCCTGAAACTCCAGCATGGGTCCAAATGCTTCGAAGATATAGAAATAGGGCATAGCCAGCATCCCTACACGTCCATAGGACTTGTTGAACAGCATTTTCCGGTGAAAAAACAGAATGTCAATCAAGCCGCGATGCCATCTGAAACGCTGAGATTTGAGGCTTTTCAGATCCTCAGGCACCTCGGTCCAGCAATTGGCATTGAATGCGTAGAGAATCTTGTAGGGATGCCTCATCTCATGCATCAGCCGTGAAATCCTCACGACCAGCTCCATATCTTCCCCAACGGTATCCTTCTGATAGATACTGTTTTGTGTCATATACCCACCGATGCCGATGATCCGGTCTTTGCGAAACAAACCGAAGGCGCCTGAAATGATCATCAGCGTATTGAGCCTCTGCCAGCCCAGCCGTCCTGCCATGAACGCCCGCAGATATTCGATGGTTTGGAAGCGCGCCCACGGGTTTTTCGGGATCCGGACATCGGTAATCAACCCCTTATCCACCGTACAGCCGTTAATGGGGAAAATATTGCCACCCAGGGCAGGCGTTTCAACGCTTTCATCCAAGGTTAACGATGCCAGCCTCAAAAGTGCTTCCGGCTCAAGCAGTGAATCCGCATCAATTCCACAGAAATAGGTTTTGTTGGCAACGTTTATTCCGGCGTTCAAGGAGTCCGCCTTCCCACCATTGCTCTTGTCGATGACGACAAGCTTCGGCAGTGAAGGATTGCGGTAGATTCCCCGGATTGGCTCTGTTATTAAGCTTACTGTGTAAGCATAGTCTACCCGCACAAGACCAAACCCCTGAATCAACCGGAGGAGCGTGTCGTCCTTGCTGCCGTCGTTAACGATGAGGAGTTCGTAATCCGGATAATTCAGGTTAAGGAGAGATTTAGTGCTTTCAATAATGTTCTTTTCCTCATTGTAAGCAGGAGCGATGATGGATATCGATGGCAGCATCTTGCTTCGGAAAAGCATGGAAATGTTCTTCAGATTCCATAGCCGGGCCTGGGCTCTCACGTTTTGATAGGACAAGACCAGCAAGGCTATGTAAATGAAATTGACTGCAATGGAGTAAAAGACCAGGCCATAGTTGAAATCGATGACGAACTGCCTCAGCACCGTGAATGGCGGCGCGGTCCACACCCATGCCTGTTTTGTAAGAAGAAACAGCATCGGTGCGAAGAGGACCGATAATACGGTTAACCACAACACACTCCTGACCAGTTTAGGGTCCTTCCGGTGCGTCTGGGCGCTCTTTTCTGTCAAATCCGGTTCTAAACCCCATTTTCTGATGATCCGTTCATCCAGATAGGTGCTGAATTCACGGGCCATTTCACTCTCTGAGGCCACCTGCTCTTTCAGGATTCTTATCACATGGTTCTCGATATCGGTATCCCGGTTGATATTGAGAAAACCTATCAACTCATTGATTTTTCCATTGTGAATGATTTCAACAAGGATGTTTTCTGCACGGGAATCCTTTCCTGACGCCAGTTTCAGGATATAATATTCTATTTTGTTCGACAGAACCTGGGCGATGCGCCTTCTGATTAAAGCATCCGCTTCCTTTTCAAAATGGGCTTCCAGCATGTACAGTAATCTGGGATTTGCCTCAACCATCTTCGTCAGCACACCGATAATGGCCTTTTCGTGGCGCGCCTCACCAAGAAATTTCATCGCTATCGCAAAGTTTTCCATGGTATTGTTCTTTGACAGCGCCCAAAAGGCGTTGGTTTGCACAATGGGATTGGCGTGGGTATAGTAACGCTCCTGACCAAAATCATTATAATAGTAATTCGACAGGGTGCGGCAGGCTGCGCTCAGCAGATGGTTCAGATCGGTGGCGAGATAAGAAAGCTTATACGCCATACGCCCTTCCCTGGCAGCATCCTCGTAATACTTTAAAAATTCGCTCTCCCTCTGGGAAAATTCGTCTACCCAGCCAAACAGGAAGGCCTTGGTAGAGGGGGTGAAGTTCTCACCGGCATAGCGAACCAGAAGCTCGATGATCTCAATGTTCTTTGATTCCTTCAGGGCTTCAAAATGCGGATGGACCGCTTCACCAAACTCAAGGATGTTTGAAATCGCTTTTTCAGAATACCACTTGTGCATATTGATCAGTGCAGGAATCATACAATGCAGGGATTCCGGGTTCCGGATATCGGTCAGGGCATTGGAAATATAGAGCTTGACGGCAGAATTCTTTTCTATTACAAAAGCGCTCTCCAGGGCCAACCTTGCTCTGTCACTGCCGACAAGCCCTAAATTACTGCTGGCCTCTTTGCGGACGATGATACGCTGGGAATTCAGTCGTTTGATTTCCTGAGATTCTACCTTCTTGATTTCTTTTGACTGGAGATGATCCTCCATCCCCTCTAAAATAAGGTTTTGTCTGAGATTCTTAACTTCCCTCAAGGTTTCCACGGTCACATCGAACCGGCGACGTATCAAAGACAATACCAGGGAGAGCCTTTTGTTGTTCCTGAGATACAGTTCTTCAAGGGATGTGAATTTATTGAGAATGGTGATGATGGACAAATAGCTGGCAATGTATAGCAGGACCAGCGCCATAAGGATTAGGCCATTCACGTTGAGATTCATAGCGTGGTCCCCTTTAGGCTGCGTTTGATGATTCCAATCAACTCAGACAGCATATAGGGCTTTTTCATGTAGTGGGATACCCCAAGCCCTACCGCTCTGCTTACAGAATCCTCATCCTTCTGGTAAGAGAGAAAAATCGTTTCAACTTCTTTTGTCGCTGTGCGTTCCAAGAGTGCCTCTCTCAGCAGGAACCCATCCATTTTGGGCAAGTTGATTTCAGACACAACCACGGCTGGTATGTGTTTTTCGGCCAACAGCAATGCTTCGTAGCCGTCATGGGCTGAGTAAACCTCTACTCCCAATTCGGACACAAAGGCTTTTATGATTTCAATGTTTGTGGGATCGCTATCTACAACCAAGACATTGCTGAGAGCGATCTTTTCAAGCTGCCCTTCCCCCTCAAAACAAACACAGTTTTTACCCAGCATTTTAGCCTTGCGCAGCCGTGTCAACCCTAAATCCAAATACCGGAAAACCGCCTGGTCGAAGGATGCCGCATCCAATTGAAGCTCACTGGGAAAAGCAATGCCGATGGAAACCATCACGCGGCCCAGAAAAACCTCACTCTTTGAAATCGCTACCCTTATCCGATCCAATGCACTGATGACATCCTGTTTCGCCAAACCTTTCAGATAGATGCCGAAATCTGTTGAATCCAATTTGTAGACCGCATGGTTCCCAAAGGTCTCCCTCAGAAGATAAGCCATATTGTTCAATGCGGTATCCGATTCCTCTACACCATATTTCAGGCGGTAGTTTGAAAAATTATCAATCCCAATGCATGCCAAGGCGCCAATATCTCTCCAATCCTCTTTTTCCAGCTCCTGCAGCAGCAAGGACTTGAAAAACACTTCATTGTAAAGACCGGTGATGCTGCATCTGATCAGCCTTTCGTTGACGGATTGAATCGTTTGTTCCAGAGACAGATTCATCTCCAGCAGGCGCCTGTTTTCAGATTCTGCGCTTTCAAGGGCCGATGTCATCACTCTGGGGGAAGGGATGTCGTAGGTCGCTACAAGTCCCCGGATGAATGGCTCCACCACTGTGATCCACAGCACCCCTTTCCGCTGCTTGATCACATCGAAGATACTGTTCCAAATGGTTTCAGGTTCACCGTAATAGTCCGCTATCTTGCCCGATTGATCCATGATCAGTTCCGGAACAGTGTGAAAGACCTCCTGAACCTCAGCCCTTGCATAAAGGGCTTCGTAACGCACCAGCACATCATTGAAAATCCTAAGATACCCGCCGGAGGATAACAGGTTCTTTTTGATTGGATCAAGCAGTACCCCACATTGCAATGTTCTGAGCGCATGAATGTATTTTTCAACGCCCCCATCAATAATCGAGCCGTGCTGCGGCAGAATCCTGATTATATCATACCCCAGCAGGACATCCATGACCGGTCGCAGTACCGAATTGGATGGCATATAGTGTTCATGAAAGGTCAGCATCTTTTCGAGATAGGTCTCATCTGCATAAAGCGTATGATTATAGCTGAATGCCCCAAAGAGATCGCTTGAAAAAAGTGTTTTGCTCTTTGGGTCGTAGGTAGCAAACGCACCAGCAAAGTGGAGATAAGGGGTTGGAATGAACTGAAGGACCCTTCCACTGGAGAGGGTCAGCATGCTTTCGTTTTCTTCCAGGAGGTAATAGGGGGACTGAATGCCATAATACTGGATAAGTGTCATGGTCCGCCAGGAGGTTACAATCTTCGGTCGGATGCCCAGCGCTTCAAACAGGGGAACCGCTGCACAAAAATCAGGATCCTCATGATGCAGGACAATATGGGTAATTGACTCGAGGGATACCAATGACTTCACATTGGCAAGGACCTGTTCAAAATCAAGCCCTGAGCCAGGATCAAAAAGCACCGCCTCATTCCCCTCGATGAGCAAATAGGGGTTGCAATCCAACCCATTATTCGATGACGCATCACCGACATGGTAAATCCCTTCCACGATCTGATTGAAGTTCATAACTGTCCTCCGACTCTATATGTGCACTATGATATTTCATCCAACCTATACCCCTAATAAAGCCATATGAACATCTCTTATCAAATTCTATCCCCATTCACCTCTTTGAAAATATAAACGGGGCCGCAGCATCACTTTTATCAACTGATGCTGCGGCCCCGTTTCAAATCAAGAAGCCCCTCTTCGTTTTTTGAAAGAGGGGCACATTTGTGTTCAAAATGTATGTTAGTTCCTGAAATAGTAACCAACGCCCCATTTAGTCAGGATATATTCTGGCTGGGATGAATTCTTTTCGATTTTTTCCCGCAGCCGCCGGATATGGACATCCACAGTCCGCACGTCCCCGAAATACTCATAGCCCCAGATGACCTCCAGCAGCTCCTCGCGGGTGTAGACCTTGCCTTTATTGGCAGCCAGCAGCAGCAGCAGATCGAACTCCTTGGCGGTAAGGCTCAGATCTTGGGTGTTCAGCATCACCTTGCGCCCCAGGGTGTTGATTGAAAAATCATCAATCTTCAGGGTGTTTGTGCTGGCTGAACGATCTCCGATGCTGACCCGCCGAAGAATCGCCTTGATCCGGGCTTTCAGCTCCAGGACATTGAAGGGCTTAGTCAGGTAATCGTCCGCGCCGTTCTCCAGCCCCTGAAGCTTGCTGGAATCTTCGCCATTGGCGGTAAGGATGAGGATCGGCACCATGGAGGTTTCCCGCAGCTTACGGCAGACCTCCAACCCATCCATTTTGGGAAGCATCAGATCCAGTACGATCAGCTCGAAATTTCCGTTTAAAGCCATATGGTATGCAGTATCCCCATCTTCAGCCGTTTCAACACTGTATCCATCTTGCTCCAGGCTGAATCTGAGGCCCTTAAGAAGCGCCGGTTCATCATCCACAATCAGAATGCGATCTGCCATAGTCCCCCCACTTTTCGTTCCTGTGTCTATTCTAACACAAATCATCTTACCGGAGAATTCGCTTATCCCCGTCCCGTTGAGTGATCCGCAGGGCATCCATATGCTCCAGCATCGGGATCGCATACTTCCGGCTGGTTCCGGCCAGATCCCGCAAATCCGCCACCGTAATGGCTCCGGTCTTTTTCAGATGATCCATGATCAGGGTTTTCAAGGCTTCATAGACCTCTCGGTGATAATAGAGAGCCTCTCCGAATGCAACCAGGGTGCCCATGGAGACCAGATAATTAACGATTTCCGTATCCACCACCGTAATTCCTGCACTCTCAAAAGCTTCCTCCAGGGTGGGGGTATTATAGCCCGCTGCCTTAAAGATCTCTTCAATCCGCTTAAGGGTCTGGCGGGTTTCCTCCGGCAGGTTCACGGAATAGGCCGCCAGGGCCAGGTCTTTCTCCAAGACCTTGAGGATGCCTTCCCCTTCCAACTGCTTGAGGAAACTATCGAATAGCCGGGATTTTGCCTGCTTCAGGAGTCGGCTCCGTACTTCTTCCTTGGGCATCCCGGGCCGCAGGGGGTATTTCTTATGCCAATTCTCCAGAATCACCGCCATCTCCATGGCCAGATTATCCATGAAATCCCGGTGAATCACGGTATCGTCAATGCGCAGGGCAATGCCCTGCTCCAGGAGTTTTCCCAGTTCTGTGTTGAAATTCAGGGTTTCCAGACCGCTGCGTACTTGGAGTTCTTTGGCATCCGGCAGGGTGGCGCTGAGCTTCAGCAAGGTGGACTCCAAAATCTGCCCTTCATCCCCGGAAAGCTTCTGCTCCAGGTCCTTCAGGATATCCTCCTTGAACCGCTTGTGCTTGGCGGGGTGAGGATCCAGAATCACACCGCCCCCGATGGTTTCCAGGGGCGAATAGAACCGCAGGACGAACCGGTCCATATACCGACAGGCCATGGGCTCCTCCAGGCGCAGCTGCACCACGGCGGAATCCCCCGGTTCGATGGTTTCCCTGTCCAGCAGCACCATCCGGCACAGGATTTCCCGGGTGCCGTGGTAAAGCCGAAGCCGGGTCCAGTTGTCCAAGGTCCGGTGTTCGTGGTCCAGCAATTCGATTTGGGCATCGATCATCCAGGTTTCCCGCAAGGAACCGGGAGCCGCCAGAACATCCCCCCGGTTGATATCGGTCTTCTTCAGATTGGCCAGATTCAGGGCTACCCGTTGACCTGCGTAGGCCGTATCCATGTTCTCCCCATGGACCTGGATCTTTCGGATCCGGGTTTCCTGTCCCCGGGGATAGAGGATGGCGTCCTGCCCCTCCCGGATCACCCCTTCAGTAAGGGTGCCGGTGACCACGGTGCCAAAACCGGTGACGCTGAACACCCGGTCCACGGGGAACCGGAAAGGTGCCGCCGTATTGCGCTCTGTGGTTTCCTGAGTCATATGGTCAATCAATTCGGTCAGCTGATCCAGCCCAGCCCGGGTAACGGAGGAAACCGGGACGATGGGGGCCTCGGCCAGGAATGTATCCTTCAGGGCCTCCCGGAGTTCTTCTTGAACCAGTTCCAGCCATTCGGGCTCCACCAGATCCGATTTGGTCACCACCACGATCCCCTTCTGGATATGCAGGAGGGACAGGATATCCAGATGCTCCCGAGTCTGAGGCATGACCCCCTCGTCCGCAGCTACAATCAGGAGGACAATATCGATGCCGCTGACACCGGCCAGCATATTTTTAATGAACCGTTCATGACCGGGTACGTCCACGATCCCTGCCCGCCTGCCTCCAGGCAGGTCGAACCAGGCAAAGCCCAGATCAATGGTGATGCCCCGTTTGATTTCTTCTTTTAATCTATCGGTTTCAATACCGGTGAGGGCTTTGATCAGGGTGGTTTTCCCATGATCGATATGCCCGGCGGTTCCTATGACAACATGTCCCACGGTGCCTCCTTAACCCAGAACGGCGCGGATACTCTCCGCAACCCGTTCCAGTTCATCGTCAAATAGCGTGCGGGGATCGAACAGAAGCCGATCCTCCTGAACCCTGCATATGATTGGAATATCCAGACTGCGCAGGCGATTCACACAGTCGTTGGCCGAGACTCCGGCGGGTGTTACTGCCAGCAGCTTGGTTGGCAACTTTTCCAGGGGCATGGAGCCTCCCCCGACCTCGGAGTCCCCATCCAGCAGCTGTGAGGAGCCTGAGAAAGGTTTTTCGTTTAAAAGGTGCTGAAGTTTTTCTGCCTTTTCAGCCAGGGCGGCCTTCCCGGCTGTCAGCATTCTCAGGGTCGGAATTTCCGCCAGGGCCCGCTCTTCATCCAGATACAGCCTCAACGTGGATTCCAGCAGGGCCAGGGTCATCTTATCCACCCGGAGGGCCCGGGTCAGCTGGTTCTTCTTCATGGCATCGATGAACCGTTTCTTGCCCAGAATGATGCCGGCCTGAGGCCCGCCCAGCATCTTGTCACCGCTGAAGGTCACCACATCCGCCCCGGCCCGCAGGCTTTCACCGACGGTGGGTTCCTTGGTGAGACCGTACTTTGAATAGTCGATCAGGCTGCCGGAGCCCAAATCTTCCATCACCGGAATCTCCAGCTCATTGCCCAGCTGAACCAGCTCTTCAATGCTGATTTCCTGGACAAAACCCAGGACCCTGAAATTGCTGGTATGTACTTTTAAGAGGACCCCGGTCTTTTCAGTGACGGCCTCCCGATAGTCCCGCAGGTGTGTCTTATTGGTGGTCCCCACCTCCACCATGCAGGCACCGCTGGCCTCCATGACGGCGGGAATACGGAAGCTGCCGCCGATTTCCACCAGCTGCCCCCGGGAAATCACCGCTTCCTTCCCCATTGCCAGGGTTGAAAGGGCCAGCATCACGGCGGCAGCATTGTTGTTGACGACCAGGGCCGCCTCGGAACCGGTGAGCCGGCAGAGGATCTCCTCCACATGGCTGTATCGGGTTCCCCGTTTGCCGGTTTCCAGATCGTACTCTAAATTGGAATAGCGGCCGGAAATTTCAGCCAGATGGCTGAGGAGGGACGGTGCCGCCAGGGACCGGCCCAGGTTGGTGTGGATCACCACTCCGGAGGCATTGATGACCCGCTTCAGATGGCTTCCGAACATGTTTTCAAGCCTTCGGCCTATGGATTCGGCCAGTTGGACGGAATCCATGGTGAAGTCGCTCACTTTTTCCGGCAGCAGGACTTTGATCCGGCCCCGGAGCGCATCCAGTTCCTCACGGACGGCATCTACCACGGCAGATCGGGGATATCGGTCCTGCAGCTCGGCAATATCGTCTCTCAGCAGAAATTCATCCACCTTCGGGATGCTGCTGTACAGTTTATTCTTATTCAAAAGGGCTCCCCCCAGTTCTCAGATTCACACCTATTATAGCATAGCACAGGGATTCTCAGCACCTGCCTATAGCAAAAGCTGCCTCCTGGGAGACAGCTTTTTGTTTACAGGATTTCCAGAAGGACCTCCCGTTTTTCATGAACCCGCCCCACCACGGCATAGGCCGTTTGCATCCCTTTGGCCAGCCCCTGCATCAATTCTTCCAGCCGGGCTTCCGGCAGAGCGATCAACAGGCCCCCAGAGGTTTGAGGATCGGCGATGACATCCCGTAGATTCACGGGAACATCGGGGTGCCACATCACATCGGCCTCCGCAAATTTCGCATTCCGATAGGCTCCTGCCGGTATGATTCCCATATCCGCATAAGCCAGGGCGCCGGGCAGGATGGGCAGGGTGCTGGAATCCAGGACAATGGTCACCTCGCTGCCCCGGGCCATTTCCAGAGCATGACCCAGAAGGCCGAACCCGGTGATGTCGGTGCAGGCGTGGGGTCTCAGAGGAATCATCACCTCTGCGGCATAAGCGTTCAGGGTGGCCATGGACAGGTACACCGCTTCACTTTCTTCATCGCTGAGCAGCTCCGCCTTCATGGCGGTATTGAGGATGCCGGTTCCCAGTGGCTTCGTCAGGACCAGCACATCCCCCGGCTTGGCGCCGCAGTTGGCCAGAACCTCCGCAGGATGGACCGTTCCCATGACCGAAAGACCATACTTGGGCTCGTTGTCTTCAACGGAGTGACCGCCCAGCAGCACGGCTCCGGCTTCCTTGATCTTGTCCGCCCCGCCCCGCAGGATTTCTCCCAGGATTTCCGGGTCCAGGCAGTTGGGAAAGCAGACGATATTCAGGGCCAGTACGGGTTTTCCGCCCATGGCATAGACATCACTGAGTGAATTGGCGGCGGCCACCTGTCCGAAGCGGTAGGGATCATCCACCACCGGCGTGAAAAAATCCAGGGTCTGGATTACCGCCAGATCCTCGGTGAGCTGATAAACCGCCGCATCATCGGAGGTTTCCAAGCCCACCAGTACATTGGGATCATAAAATTTAGGGAGATTGCGCAGAACCAGCGCCAGGGTCTCGGGCCCGATTTTAGCAGCTCACCCCGCGCTCTGTGTCATATGTGTGAGTTTTATAGTTGATTGCGACATGTTATCACCTCCAACCCCCAGTTTAACATACCGGATGGACTTGGTGCATCAGAGTTTCACATCGTTTTTAATCTGTTCGAATTTTTTATCCCCGATGCCGGGAACGTTCTTGAGCTCCTCCAGGCTTTTAAATCCGCCCTGGGCCTTTCGATAATCCATGATTTTCTGTGCCGTTTTTTCACCGATGCCGTCCAACAGCATCAATCCCTCCAGGGAGCCGTGGTTGATGCTGACAGGCAGACCGGTGCTGGCTTTTTCGGTTGTTTTCCCCTTTGACGCGCCTGAAGAACTTCCGGTGGAACCTGCACCTTGGATTTCGGCCTCTTTCTCATAGATAACAATCTGCTGACCATCGGTGATGATTTCTGCGAGATTCACACTGATGGTATCGGCTTTCGGGGTGAACCCGCCCGCTTTTTCCAAGGCATCGGTGATTCGACTCCCCGTAGGGAGAATGAACACCCCCGGCTTCACCACCGCACCGCAGACATGGACCGTAACGGCAGCCGCCGGCTTTTCTTCGGGTGCAGAAAGGCTGGCCGTCTCTGGCTGCTCACTTTTGGCAGCCGCCGGCAGAGCTGGCGTCAAAGCTTTTTCATCCCGCGAATCCATCCATGCCGAAACACCGTTGAATCCCACAATCAATACCAAAACAATCAACCCCAGAACCCATTTCCGCTCAAAGAACGCCATGTCAGCCTCCTGTAAAATCGCCTGCGATTCCATCTGAGACTATTATATATATCAAATTCTATATATGCAATATAATGGTATTTTATATATCTTTTAACGCTGTCATTTCTGTTTAATCTGGTAAGTTCTGCTGTTATAATAACTGATGGGCCGGTAAACCTCTGCCTGAATCTGATTCCTGGAGACACCTATGCGCATAACCTTCCGTACGACCCTGATTCTCATCCTGCTGGTAACCCTTGGTCCGGCATACACCGTATTCAGTTTGTCTCCAGACGCTATCATCGGAACCGGTGCCGTTCTGATGGATCAAAGCTCTGGCCAAGTCCTCTTTGAAAAGAACGGCAGCCAGCCGCTTTTCCCCGCAAGCACCACCAAGGTCCTTACTGCCCTGATCATCCTCGAAGACACCCCTCTGACGGATGTCGTTACCATTGATGCCAAGACTCCCTTTACCGACGGAAGCCGTATCTATCTTCTGGAAGGGGAACAGGTCACTGTGGAACAGCTGCTGTATGCCATGCTGCTCCCTTCCGCCAACGATGCCGCAGTGGCACTGGCAAAGCATCATTCCGGTACGGTTGAGGCTTTCAGCCAGGTCATGAATCAACGGGCCAAGGCACTGGGAGCCACCAACAGCAATTTTGTCAATCCCAACGGCCTCCCAGACCCGAACCACGTAACCTCTGCCAGAGACTTGGCCCTGATTGCCTGCAAGGCCATGGAAAACCCCACCTTCCGCAAAATCGTCAGCACGGTGGCCTATGACCTGCCGCCTACCAATAAACAGCCAGAAATCCGGCATTTGCATAATGGCAACCGCCTCCTTTTCGGCACCGGCTGGCGAAATCGAATTGTCATCAATAATCAAACAGTGGATATCAAGTGGGATCTGATTGATGGCATTAAAACCGGCTATACCAACGTTGCCCGCCAATGCCTGGTGGCCTCGGCCTCGCGGGACGGCCGCCGTCTCGTTGCGGTAACTCTAAAATCCGAAGGAAAAGATGTGTATAAGGACGCGCGGGTCATGCTCCAATATGGTCTGGATGCTTTCAGGAACTTCACCCTGACAAAAAAAGAAGCCCCCCTGGGGGACGTTGTTTTTTCTGAAAAAGCGCTGCACCTGCCTGTTCTTTCAAGCCGAGATCTCGTAATCACCCTGCCTGCCGGTTCCGCGGTTGGTAAAATCACGCCGAAATTGACCCCGAACGCCCAGTTGGCACTGCCAATCCAGGCGGGGCAGATTGTCGGGACAGCGGTTTATACCCTGCCCAACCAACAGTCTTATTCTGTTCCGGTAAAGGCCGCCTCCGCCATGGATGCACCCGCCTTGACCAGCACCCTTTCAAAAGCTTTAAAATCGTCGCGGGTTGTCATTGGCTACCTTTTCATGGGGCTTGGCATTGGCATCCTTCTGTTTTTGGTCTGGCGCAGCGTGGCCACCTGGAAACGCATCCAAAAAAGAAAACGCCTGCAGCAGTTGAAGAACCGCGCAGAGCGTGAATGACCTTTTGGAATTATAGATTGTTCAGCAGCTGTTCCACAAAGCCCATATCCGATGGCACGAAGGCATACTGTGAAAGCTCTGAAACAGCGACCCAGCGTGCGTCATCATGCTCGTGCAGCGTCAAAGCGCCGCCGGTAACACGGGCCTTGTAGCCTTTCAGATGCAATACCGCCGTTTCCAAAGCAAAGGTGTACTCAGCAAAAAAATCTGTGATTTCTATCGTGATTCCCAGTTCTTCGTCCAGCTCCCGCACCAGACATTCTTCCGGCGTTTCACCCGGCTCCATTTTCCCACCGGGAAACTCCCAGAGCCCTGCAAGCTTATGGGTGCTCTCCTTTTGCGCAATCAATACCTGCCCCTGATCCATCACGATGGCAGCTGTCACTTCTATCATCGAAGGCCTCCTTGGTTCGTCTGATTTTTCAGAATCCTTAACGTCATGTATACGATATTCGCTGTCGAAAGCCAATCTCCTTCTCTAAATACCACACCGCAATGAAAAAGACTCAAAAACAGAGGACTACAATGGGCATCTTACATTCGTTTGATTTGACAACGTGGCAGTGGCTCAGTATCATTGCCTCCTCTGCCCTCTTGGGATTTTCAAAAACGGGGCTGAGCAGCGCCATGATTCTTGCTGTCCCTGTCCTTGCCGCTGTTTTCGGAGGAAAGGATTCTACCGGAATCATTCTTCCGATGCTGATCGTTGGAGACATCTTTGCTATTGCGTATTACAGCAGACATGCTGAATGGCATGAAATTAAAAATTTGATGCCGTGGAACCTTGCTGGATTAATTTTGGGGGTAGTCGTAGGGAACCGGATCAATGACAGTCAGTTCAAGGCACTCATTGCAGTCTCCGTGCTGATCTGCCTGGGGATTCTTATTTACACTGAAATCCGTGGCGCGGATCTGAAGGTTCCTCGAAGCACCACTCTCTATGTCTTTCTCGGTGTCCTGTGCGGCTTCACATCCATGATCGGCAATGCGGCGGGGCCCATTTTCAGTGTGTACCTGCTGGCAAAGGGCTTTAAAAAATATGATTTCATGGGAACCACTGCCTGGTTTTTTCTCATCAACAATTTGATGAAGGTCCCCTTGCAGATATTCGTTTGGCATAACATCTCTACCCAGACGCTCATCCTGGCCATCTGCATGATTCCGGCAATAACCGTTGGTGCTTTATTGGGGGTTAAAGTTCTTCGCATCATCAATGACAAACACTTCCGATGGGTGATCATCGGAATGACAGCCATTGCTTCCTTTAAACTTTTCCTATGATCACGAAGCCCCTGACGCAAGATTCCATAAGTGTCAGGGGCTTTTTGACGGTTTCTCCTTACTGGCCTTTCTTCTTCACACACAATAAAAGCCCGTCTTCGGGAATATTAAAATGGAATGGTGCTCATCTCTGGATATCCTTTCAATAAGCCTCTATCAGAACATCCATGATGCCGCCACAGACCATCCCTTCATCCTCCGCGACTTGGCCTGTCATATCCACCCGGTGGATGTAAAAGCCACCTTTCTGAATCATGTCTCGGGCGATGCCGATCACTTCACTCTCACTGCAACCGCCACCGATGCTGCCCAGGGTCCTGCCATAGGGCCAAACCACCATCTTTGCCCCTTCCTTCCGGGGCACGGAGCCCTTTGTCCCAATGACCGTGACGATAGCCCGCGGCTCTTCTTTATCCACGCTTAACTCTTCCAATACCTCAACATTCAGTTCCGGACTGTTCACGGTCCCGGCCCCATCAATCCCTGTCCGACGGACGCTGACGACCTGGGCGATGATTGACAGGGCAATCTCCTCCGGCGTTACTGCGCCAATGGCAAGACCAATCGGCGCATGGAGCCGGTCCAGCTGCTCTGTGGAATACCCTTCCTCCAGCAGCTGGGCTTTGAGGCCGACAATCCGCCGTCGGGAGCCGATCATCCCGACATAGGCCATTTCACACTTGGCCACTTTTCGGAAACAGTCCATATCATGGCGATGCCCCCGGGTGATGATCACGACAAAGGTTGAGGCATTCACAGAAACCTGCTGAAAACAGTTCTCAAAGGATTCACAGATCACACGCTGGGCATCAGGAAACCGGTCTTCATTGGCAAAAGCAGGGCGGTCATCACACACCGTCACCTGAAATCCCAGCTTCGCTCCGAATCCAACCAATGGCTTGGCGATATGGCCGCCCCCCAGCACAAGGAGCTTCGGTTCCGGAGAACTGGGCTCTGCCAGGATATAGCTGCCATCAGCCCCCTCTTGCCATCCCAGACGCCCGCCCCTCAGTGCCTCACGGGCAGTCAGGAGTGCCTCTGCCGAGATCCCCTTCAGGAAGGGGGCATCCTCCACATCTTTTTCTGTTAAGCAGTATCGCTCTGACTGCAGGGATTCTTTGTGCAGGATCGTCAGCATCAGGGCTCTGGATCCTTGATCGAGCGTATTGATCAGTCTCTTATAGACATCCGTTTTCATACCGTTCTCTCCCCTGTTCACTCCTGTGTTGTCCCAGAGAAACCATGGCTTTTGAATAGCTGCTGCGCACTGTCACCTGCGAGATACGCTAAAAATCCGTCAGCTTCATCTGCCCGAGCCCCGTCTTTAATCACTGCTGCCGGATAGACAATGGGCTTATGGAGGCTGGGATCCACTTCAAAGGCTACGTCTACTTTATCTGACCCGTTTATATCACTGCTGTATACAAAACCCACATCGGCATTTCCTGTTTCAACCCACGTTAAAACTTCGCGGACATCCTTCCCCTGAACCAGACGCCCCTGAATCGTATCAAACAGCCCCGCCGATACAAGGGCCTCCTTTGCGTAAGCTCCCGCAGGAACAGATTCCGGGTTCCCCGCGGCAATGGCCTTGAAAATCGGATCCGACAGCTCCTGTAGATTCCCAGGCGCCTTCTCCCCCTTGGGAACGATCACCATCATCTTGTTGCTCACCAGCAATTTCAACGAACCTTCACGGAGGAGTCCCTTATCCTGAAGGGCCTGCATCTGCTTTTCGCCGGCGGAAATGAAGAGGTCTACCCCAGCGCCTTCTTCTATCTGGTTCTGCAGGGTCCCTGAACCGGCGAAGATGAAGGTGAGCTTGATTTCCGGATGTTCTTTTTCATAGAGGGTCCCTGCCTCTGTTAAAACAGCCTGCATACTGGATGCAGCCGCTACGGTCACTTCCTTTTGAGGCACCGATGACACCGTTGCCTGAGGGGTACACCCCACGGCAAAGAAAAGCGCCGCTGCCGTAATCAGGATTCCTTTCATTGATAACATTTTTCCGACCTCCGGTCCGTGTTCCAGCCCATTTGATGACTGGGTTTTCACTGTTTTGAGTATATCACGAGCCAGAATTTCATCAAAGCAGCAGTTCCTGCTCTCCTCTGAGGAAAATCTTTAGCCGGTTATCGTGGGGGAGATGGGGCTATACAATGGACTCCTTTTTATCGTGCTCATGGCCGCATCGGGGCTGATCAGGCCCCTGACCCAGCAAGTCCTTCATCTTATCCAGTGCCGCATCCGAAAGGAATGCAATCTGAACAGATTCACCGGAGGGATTTTCACCGGACAGCATCAGTCCATTGTGATTTTCCAGGTAATGCAGCGGCACCTCTCTGCGGAAAATCCGCCCCGTGACTTTATCGGCAACCTCGATTGTAACCCGATCCGCCTCAATGCATTCCAGCAAATCCTCTTCTGGTATCGTGATATTCACTGTACTCACCTGCCCCTCAGCCTATTTTTTATCCAATCCGATAATCATCCGCGGACCCATGCCGCATTTCGGGCACACACGGCCGCTGCGGCTATTTTCACAGGTGATGCAATATTCAGTGAAGCACCGCACACATTTATAGATCACATTGTTCTCTATGGATTTCCCGCAGGTGGGACACATATTCTGTTCCATTGTCTTACCTCCTTGTTCCGTTTTAAAAGAATCTCCCCATGGCATTCAGATAATCATGTTGAGGGCGTTGACCTGATATGATGTTTCATTTGCAATGATTACGTTCATGCAGGCATAGCTTTGCGCAATCCGGAACAGATTGTTGAGGGGCATTCCCAGGATGTGGCACAGGAGCAGCCGGTTGACGCCGGCATGCCCTACAATCACGATGTTTTCATGGCCTGTCCGGCAGATTTCCTGAAAGGCAGCCAGGGCCCGAGTATTGCAGTCTGCAAAGCTTTCACCCTCAGGCGGACGGAAATAGACGATATCATTCCCCCGCTGGCGGAACTCCTTGGGGTAGATACGGGCAATTTCCGAGAAGGTGACCCCATCCCACTTCCCCAGATTGATTTCCCGCAGCTGCGGCAAGGATATGGACTCCAGGTGCTGGAGCGCGGCAATCGGCCGTGAGGTTTCCACGGATCGGATGAGATCGCTGCAATAGACGGCATCGATTTTTCTTGATTGAAGTTTTTCTCCGAGGATCTGTGCCTGCCGCTGCCCCTCCGCACTGAGGGGCAGGTCAACCTGCCCGATAAACCGCCGCTGTTCATCCCCCTGCTCCGGCTTTCCGTGCCTAATCAGATAAATCACTTTCTTTCCCATGGCCACTCCGATCCTCTTCACGTTATTTTTCTTTTCCCGATTGCCGGAACAAATCGGGAATCATAGTCGATGGGATGCACCTCCACCTTCAGCAAGTCATTTTCCTGGGCTTTGGCAAGGCTCGTGATCCGGCCCAGCCGTTCAATCACTGCAGAGTCCTTTAAGGATGCGTATAGGAATTCCGCTTGGATGCTCAGCGTGTCACACCCCTCTGCCTCCATCAATGCGGCTTTGAAATCCAGTATTCCCGGAAGATCCAGCAGCACATCGTCCAGCTCCCCCATGGTGAAGGTGCCGCCATTCTTAAGCTTCTTTACGCCGTCAGTCCGAACCCGGATGGTATCCAGCCTCCGCAGCTTAGAACCGCAGGGGCAGGGTTCCGGAATGAAGCGGGACAAATCCCCGGTGCGGTACCGGATCATGGGCATGCCTTTTCGGGTCAGTGTGGTGAAAACCACTTCCCCCGCCTGACCGTCCGGCACCGGCTGTCCAGTATCCGGGCACACCATTTCCGTGAAAAAATCCGCCTCATACAGGTGATAGCCGTTATGGCAGGCGCATTCGATACCCCAGCCCAAGCCCGCTTCGGTCATGCCGTAATACCGGTACACCTCACAGCCCCAGATCCGCTTAAGCTCGCGGACAACCGTTTCGGAGACGTAATCCGTGCTGAGCAGGATTCGACTGACAGTCGCTTTGTGCGCCGAATCAGTCCCCTCGCTGTACCGGGCCAGGGCCAAAATCTGGGATGGCACCCCCACGAGGATATCCGCTTTCGAGTCCATCAGCTTCTGGTGGGTTTCTAGAAGATTCCGGGCCATCCCGTGAGGTATCGGATGTGCCCCAAGACCTTCAATCGCTGAATGCAGGAGAGAGCCGATGCTCCCGGGACGCTCCCCCGGAAGGAGGATGAGAACCCGCTGGCCAGGGGCGGTGAACGTCGCCATTCCGGCCCGGAAAAATTCAATGGTGTTGTCCTGGTCCTCTCCGGTGAAGTAAAGCCGCTTGGGGGGTCCGGAGGTTCCAGAGGTTTCCAGGGTGACGACCCTGCCGATTTCCCCCTGAGAGATGCACAGCATCTGAAGGCCCTGAAACCGGATATCCTCTTGGGTCGTAAAGGGAACCTCCTGCCATTCCCCAGGATGCTTCTCCGTCAGGCGTCGATGAAAGGGGCTGTTTTGGGATGCGTACGTGATGGTCTCCTGAAGTTTTTTCTGCTGATACGCCCGGATCATTTCCGGCGTCAGCTTTCCTTCTTCTGCACCGATCCGCTGGCCCACCCAGGTATCCAGGGGTAAATAGTCTCTCGTCACATCTCTCATGGCTTGGTCTTCCCCCTTATCGGTAGAGGCTGCGGCCCCACCGGTCTGTCAGATTGTAGGCACAGAAGGGAATCAGTTTCCCCTCACGGCTCACCACATGGATCAGACACGCCTTCAGCCGTTCCAAATCCAAAGTCCAGGCGTCCTGGAAGAGCATTCCGGAGACCGCAAGGGTGTACGTTCCTGCCCGGGCCAGGTAATGATCCAGACTGGAGGTGTCCGGCACAAGGGGCATGGGGTCCTTCCGGGCCTCCACGGCCAGACCCTTCGCCTGGGGACTGCAGCATTTGGGCGCAGACCACTGCTTGGCAACAAAGCGCCTGGCATTCCGGGAACCTTCCGCCGCTGTGGAAGGACCGCAGCAGGATTTTCCGCTCTTAAAGGTCGTGGTTGGTTTGAAATGTCCATCCGGCATCAGAATGAAATTCCCATGAAAAGAACAGCTGGCATGCTCTCCGCCGGGTGGCAGGAAGCTGGCTGCGGTCATTTCTCCATGGGTCTGGTGTTCAATGGCTCTGAGCAGGTGGGGGATGGTGATCCGGTCGACCGGGGGATTGTCAGGATACCTGCCGAAGTAGCTGATGGGCTGGAAATGCACCCCCCGTACCCCGGGCATGTGGTCCGCCGCAAACCGGATGATCTCCCCCAAATCCTCCGTATTCACATCGGGGACGACGGTGGGTACCAGCACCACACCGATTCCGCACGCTTCGCAGTGTGCAATGGCCCGTATCTTCTCCTCCAGCAGAGCCTGACCTCGAATCTGTTTGAAAATCATATCGTTTGTGCCGTCAAACTGAAGGAAAACACAGCTGAGGCCCGCTTCAGCCAAGCGTTTCACATAATCCAAATCCCGGGCCAGCAAAAGTCCGTTGGTGTTCAACTGAATGAACTCGAATCCCATCCGCCGCCCCATGGCAATGATTTCCGGCAAATCTGCCCGCAGGGTGGGCTCCCCTCCAGAAAGCTGTATATTGTATGGGCCTCCGCTTGCCATCAGCATGCGGTACCACCCTTCAATCTCCTGAAGAGTAGGATCTTCCTCACAGTTATCACCGGATGAAGCAAAGCAGACAGGGCACTTCAGATTGCACCGCTGGGTGATTTCCAAAAGAACGCAGCAGGTCTGCTGACGGTGATCCGCACAGAGTCCGCAGTCGTAGGGGCATCCCTTGTCCACCGCTGTGGCGCAGTGTTCCGGTGTGGATGGCGTCTTGTTATTGACCCATGTGGCGATACCCGGCTCCCCCTTCCAAATGAGCACGCGGAATTCCCCATGGTCCGGACATGACTTCACCAGATAAACCTGGTCTCCGACAATCCGCTTCTGAGCCGGAATCCGTTTCAGGCACTCCGGGCATACACTTTCTGTTTCTGCGTAGACGCGTTCGTTGGTCATCGTTATGCCCCTCCGGTTTTTCTTACTGCGCTTGAGGATACAGGGCGGTGTACAGATCCTCAATGCCCAGATGATTCTCTATCTTTCGTTTAATCCGCTGCGCTGTCAGCAGTCTGGATGCCACCTTTTCAGAGACCGCTGCGACCGATGTTTTCCGCTGGACCGCATTGGAAAATCGCTGCTCCAGAGGCATGAACCGGTCTTCCTCCACCATTTTGTCGGACAGATACAGGATTTCCTTGCAGCCGATTTCGAATTCACCGATGGGAAGCTGGAGATCCATATGCACGGCAATGCTCTCTGAAAGAGCTGAAAAGCCTTCCAGTGAGACGATATCCGCCCCCACCTGGCCGTGGTTTGGTTCGCACCTGGCAATGTCGTGCAAAAGACTCGCCGCATAGATGAGGGGAATATCCAGACCCAGATGGGCCTCCCGGTTCAGTCGCCCGGCTATCTCCGATGCAACTGCTGCAACCGCTTTTCCATGGCGGATTACCGGTTCAGGGGTCCGGTACTGTCTGAAAAGCATGGCGCACTCCCCTTCAGTGGGCGTGGATTTATGCTCACAATGGTTTTTCATCATGTGGTAGTCCTCCGGTGTATCCATGTCCATGAGGATGCCTGAATCGGCACACCCCACCTCCATAGAATCCAGTTCAAAGCCTTCCAGGACAGCCCTGAGATTCCCCTCCGATGCGGCAGATAGAATCTCAGGGAAGCAGCTCCGCTTAATCAGCGGCGGGTGCCCCCGCTCACCGAGATACGCCGGATAAAACACGCTGTGCAGGGAACTGTCGCAAACCTCAAGAAGTCTGTCCACTGTCCGGCTCCGAATCATCGGCATATCCGCCGGAAGCAGAAAGAACCCGTCCACATCGGCACCGAATGTCTGAAGCCCTGCCTGTACGGAGGAGAACATCCCCCGCTCCGGTTCCGGGTTGATGACGGTTCGGACATTCAATGCTTCCAGAACCGACAAGAGTTTTTCGGAATGAAAGCCCAGTACCACACAGATATCCTTCACGGCTGCCTGCCTGAACACCTCAACCGCCCACTGGATAACCGGCTTGCCATCCAGTTGATGCAAGGGTTTCAATGCTCCCATCCGGGATGAGCGCCCGCCGGCCAGAATAAGGGCTGCAATATTATGCGGGCCCATGGCTCTTCTCCCCACGGATGCAGATCAATTCAGCCACGATGGCCACCGTAACAAAGCTTTCACCATGGGTCAACAGGTTGAACATTTCATGCCAAATGTCATTTTTCATTCTTCCTCCGTCCTCCCTGCCAAGCTCAGCCTGTTCTGCTCCAGAATTTCAACCACTTTTTCATAGGCCTCAAAGATGATCTGCGGACAGCGGGAAATGCGGTTGGTCGGTTCGTTTTCAAGAATGCTGGTGCAATCCACGCTGCCATAACGGGTACCATACGCATCGTCAAACCACTGAACCAGCTCATCGATCATACTGCGGGCAAAGAGCAGCTCCCGCTCTTCCGGAGCTCCCCGCCCTACATACATCGACAGAAGACACACCGCACCGGTCAGTGCGCCGCAGTTTTTTCCGCTGTAGCCGATTCCTCCGCAAAGGCCTCCCATGGCCCGAACCAGGTCCGGGTCGGTCTTCCCTTGGGCTTCCAGGCCCAGCATGATCAAGATCTGACTGCAGCAGAAGCCCTGCTGATAAAGTTCCATCATCCGAAACATCGCGTCATTCATGTCTCGACCTCCCAATCGTTTTATCGTTTTTCTGCCACCATCCAGAAATAACCTGGTCGCGCTTTCAACACCCCCTCAGTCATACAGCCACCGGTATAGGGCGATTCAGAAACCGCTCCCCACAGCTTTTGAAGAGACCCCGTCCCCAAAATCATCCCCGCAACGTAGGCCTTCCACAGATCGGTCCGATCCTCCCATCTGCACAGCTCATATCCGCTGTCATGAAGTTTTCGCTGCATTTCATCCCGGGTCATCGCATTGAAAAAACACCCGCCGCCGACCATTTTTCGCATTATTTCAGCCCCCTCGGGACTCCGTATGTATACATCAGAAACCGCCAGTTTCCCTCCGGGAACCAGAACCCGATGCATTTCATCCAGCACACGGTCGGTGTTTTCCATGACGGACAGACTGCATTCGGATATAATCGCCTGGGCTGAACCGTTTCCAAACGGCAGACTCTCCCCAGTGCCAAGAACCAGTGGAATACCCGGAGATCGGATCCGACCGGTCTTGAGCAGAGCCTCCGAAATATCCGTTCCCACAGCATCCAGTTGGAATTCGCGCCTCAGATAGTCTACCGTCATTCCGGTTCCGCACCCGACGTCGATGATCCGAGCTCCCCGAGGCAGTGCGCAGGCCTCGATCATACACCGTGTCATTTCAAACCCACCGGGGCGGATGACGGCATCCGGACTCTCATTGAAATCAGGATCTTCAAACACATTCATCCAGGAATTCATCCTTCCGCCTCCTTTGCCCTACTTATCCTCCAGGGTTTTCTCCACCTGATCCATCTTGCCGGTGGCCAGTGCTTCCGGAATGTAGACTAAGCCGCATTCCGGACATTTCAGGAGTTCCACCGGAAACGTACTGCCCAGATAGGACAGAGTGGCTTTTCCCGGTTTCATTTCACAGTTGCAAGGGTCGCATACCATTCCGGTAAGCTCTGACCGGTTATCCGTGCCCATAGGACGCCTCCTCTATTCCCCGATTTCCAGCCGGTGGCTGTAGGTATTGTGAATTCGGTAACAATCCCCTGACTGGGAGTACTCGACCCAGTAGGTGACGCTTCCGGGCTTATAATAAGCTGTATATTTCTCCGTACCTGCATTCCATATCCGTTTCCCTGTCTTTTGGGCATGGGCCAGAACCTGTCGAATATCCTCCTCCAGAATCATCCGCTCCTCCATCAACCCCCGGATTTCCGCTGTCAGCTCCAATATAACCGTCACGTCACGTTCCTCCACGGAATCCCCCCACAGTGTGCGCATCAGCGTCTGTTTCAACCGTGCCCGGTTCTCGTGACGCTGGGAAAAATCCGGTCCCTTCCGGTTTTGAACCGCCGCTTCATCACGGCCGAACAGCAGGTCCAGCAAATGATACACCGGCTTCGACTGACCCACGAAATTATCCCGGCACATGGCACAGTACACGGCATAATCCGAAGGGCTTTCCCCAACCCGCCGAGCAATAACGGCCTGAGCGACGGTCTTGTTCGCGAACATCATCAGCCCGCCGAAACCGCAGCAGGAGGTATGGTCACGATTTCCGGGCAGCTCTTCAACAGTATGGCCCAGCTTGGCAACCAGATTCCGCACGCTGTCATGAAGGCCGGTTTCAAACCGCGTGGTGCAGCTGTCGTGAATAGCCAGGGTTTTAGGTGCTATCTGTGCCCCTGCCCGCTCCGGGAGGCCTACCCGATCCAGAACCGTGTAGAGCATCTCAACCGGCATTTCAGGCAGGTGCTGTTTGAACATGGCAAAACAGCTGGGACAGGCGGTGATTACCGTGGGTTTCCCCATCCGGTTCCACTCCGTACGAATGACCTCCAGAACCGCCGCATAGAGTGCGTCCTGACCGGCCCACTGAGCCGGAGCACCGCAGCAGTTGAGCATCAGTCCTACCCCGCCCGCCAGGCTTTGGCAGAGCCAGGGATATATTTTCTCGATATTGCCGGGTGAGGACCCAGCCAGCTGACAGCCCGGAAAGAACAGGGCTTTGCTGGTTTCAAAACCGGGCTGGTGGCGGCACAGGGCAAATGCATCGCCTGTGCTGAAGGCCATGTCCCGAAGGGCAAAGTCGTGAGCGGACGGGGGCATTTTTCCCTTGTCGACCATCATACCGCGGGCTTCATGAGTGATTTCCCCCATATCGGCGCCATTGGGGCAGATGTGGGCGCACAGTCCGCACTGACTGCAGGTATTGATCAGCTTGTTGGCGTGATGAATCCCCATGACGATGGAAAGGTTGTTGTAGATCTCCCTGAAGTACTTTTTGGGATAGCCTTTGTAATGAGCCAGATACACACAGGATTTCACACACTCCAGGCACTCACACTGAAGGCACCGCGCCGATTCCATCCGGGCCTCTTCAAGGGTGTAACCCCTTTCAGGATTTTCTGCAGTGACCGGGGGAAGGATTTTTTCTCCCGTAATATTGGTATAAAGCTGGGTTTCAACTCGGCCTTCATTTGATCGGTCTGCCGTCAGGGAGACATTCTGCAGCAGACGGTCAATTGAATTTGCCGCAATCCTGCCGTCAGACAGAGAGGCGATAGGACTGTAGGGTATCCGCCCCTCCCGCAGCCTTCCCCCGGCGAAGACCTTTGAAAAACTGGTTTCAAGGCTCACCGGATTGATCCGCGGTGTTCCGGTCTCATCCGTTTCCATTTCCGGCGCAATTTGCGAAAGGCTGTCCGGTCCGATATCCAGATAGATGCCGTCGAATTCCTGCTGAATGCGATTAAGGGATATGTCCCCGTCCACGGTCACTTCATTTTCAAACCGGATTTCCACCGGCAGGGCACAAAACACCGCAAACTCCGCTTCGATGATTGCTTCCGGCAGGATGGCTTTCGAAATGCTGTGGATACGCCCGCCAAGCTTCGTGCTCTTTTCAAAGACAGTCACCCGATAACCCTTCAGCGTTAGCGCCCGGGCGGCCATCAGACCGCCAAGCCCTGCACCGATAATGGCAACCCGTTGATCCTTACGGGGGGGAACAATCACACGGGCTGATGAAGGCCCCGCCTGATCCGTGACAAACCGCTCCAGCTCCCGGATGGAAACCGATTGATCAATTTCCCCCCGCAGGCAGGTCTGACCGCAGGGCTGCTCACAAACCCGGCTGATGATTCCCGGAAAGGGCACCGATTTGCTATACAGTTTGAAGGCTGCGGCGTGATCCCCCTTACGAAGTGCTGCGATCATCCCGCGGACATCCACATGGACCGGGCACTCCGCAGTGCATCGGGGAGGATTTTCCTGTGTGCATTTGTTTTCACGCTCACGCAATAATTTTTGATCCATATTGTTTTCCCTTCCCACTATTCCTGTGAATACCCTTCAGATTTCATTTCAAAAAAGGGGGGCCGGAACGGCCTTCGGCCCTAAGGCTTCTGTCCGTTCCGGTTTGTCATAAAATGAAATTGATACTACAGGATTCAAAGACTATCTGGCTGCCAACGCATCAAGCCCTGCTTTGATCTTTTCAGGCAGTGCCGGTACGGAGTAGATCCGCACGCCGCAGGCATTGTAAATGGCATTGAGGATTGCAGGGTGTGGCGCGGTCAGCGGACCTTCGCCAACGCCGGATGCGCCGTAAGGGCCATGAGGCCGTGGCGTTACGTTATAGATGATCTCCATATCGTCCGGAACGTCATAGATGTACGGAAGACCACAGCCAACCAGGCTGGTGTGCTTTTTAAGATCATCGAAATCTTCCATCAGGGCCAGACCGATTCCCTGAGCCAGACCGCCGTAGATCTGCCCATCACAGGTGGCTTTGTTCGTGATGGTTCCAATGTCGGCAACGGTTGTGAACTTAACGACTTTTGCCTTGCCAGTGGTCAGATCCACTTCAACCTCCGGCATGAAGATCTCATACATGTAGGCTGAGAAAGGATCACCCTTGGCGGTTTCAGGATCGCAGTCCGTACACATGGAGGCGGCCCATTTGCCGTTATAGCGGAGTGGCATGTTCTCAGCCACCATCTCATCATAGGTTCGGTACGCACCGGATTCGATCGTTCCTGATTTTCGCATGGCGTTCAGCAACATTTCACAAGCCACTCGGATGGCGTTCCCGGTGACAACATTCTGACGGCTCCCGCCGGAAGGGCCGCTGCAAGGCGTGAAAGCGGTGTCATTCATGATCAGCTTGATCTGTTCAGGGCGGAATCCTGCATGACGCAGGGTTTCATGGGCATGGGTCAGGCTTCCCAGATCGGCTCCCTGGCCATGATCCTGCCAGGAATTCCCCACTGTAACGCCTGCCGGAGTCAGTTCAACCCATGCTTCGGAGCTGTCCGGACCGTCAAGTCCGCAGCCGTAGATTCCCAGGGAAATGCCGACACCCCGTTTCTTTCCGGCCACATTGTATTCAGCGCTGCGTTTCTTCGCATCCTCCCAGAGTGGACGCAGGGTATTGAACATATCTTCAAAACAGAACACTTCCGGAACCTGTTGGGTTGGAGTCGTCGCACCCGGTCGGTAGATGTTCTTGAAGCGCAGTTCCAAGGGGTCCATACCCAGCTTTTCAGCCAGCTCATCCATGGCGATTTCAGAGGCCAGGAACGCTTGGGGGGAACCATAGGCCCGGAATGCCGAACCCCAGGCATGGTTGGTGCAGACCGTGCGGCCGCGGCCACGGATGCTTGGAATATCATAGCCTGCGCCGGTAAACTGTGCCTGCCGGAGTGTCAGCAGGTCGCCGAATTCGGAGTATGGACCGTGGTCGATGAACCAGTCTGTCTCCATGGCCAGCAGTTTGCCGTCCTTATCGGCGGCCAGTTTGCAGTTAACAAAGCCCGGTGACCGTTTCCCAGTGTAGGTGATATTCTGGAACATGTCGAAAACCAGGGAGACCGGTTTGCCTGTAGCCATGCAGGCAACACCCAGCAGTGCTTCGTTGGTGGGGCTGAACTTGTAGCCGAAAGTGGCCCCTGTTGGGTTTGCGACGATCCGCAGCTTGTCCGGCTCAACACCCAGGCCTGCACAGATCATGGCATGGTGCAGATGCAGGGCGATACTCTTGGAATGGATGGTCAGACGGCCTTCCTCGTCGTAGTAAGCGGATCCGCAGTCTGTCTCCAGGGGCAGATGAGGCTGACGGCTGCAGTACGTATCCACTTCAACGGTGGCGGCAGCGCCTTCCATGATGGATCGGGTATCCTCGCCTTTCACAACGCCCTGTTCAAAGTAAATGTTCGGAGTGCCCGGATGGATTTCAATGGCGTCATCCGCCATGGCCGCCGGAGCGCTCATGTAAGCGGGAAGCACTTCAAGATCCACTTTGACAGCCTTGGCTGCAGCCTTTGCGTGGGCTTCCGTATCCGCACACACGATGGCGATGGCATCGCCGAATTGGAAAATTTTCGTATCGCAGAGAATCGGACGGTCCCATCCGTCCCCTTTGTTGGTTGGGAACGTAATCAGGCCGGTAATCCGGTTTTTACCCTTCACGTCCTTATGGGTGACAACCTTGTAGACGCCTGGCATTTTTTCAGCCTCGGAGGTGTCAATCCCAAGAATGTTCGCATGGGAGACTTCAGCCTGAACCAGAGCCATCCGCAGGGTTCCTGTAGGCATCTGAAGGGCCACGTCTGCGCCGAAATCCCAGGTTCCTGTCACTTTACTCAATGCCGAAGGCCGGTGGTAGGTAGTCCCATAGATCTTGTTCCCCGTGGGATTGAAAAGCAGGTCTTCCTTGCGAGTCTCACCACGGAGCACCTTGGCAGCAGCCATGACCGCATCCACCAGAGGTTTGTATCCGGTGCAGCGGCAGGCATTGCGATGCTTCTGGAACCAGTCCCGGATCTCATCACGGGTGGGGTTAGCGTTCGTGTCCAGCAAAACCTTGGCAGAAAGAATGAAGCCAGGGCTGCAGTAACCGCACTGCGCACAGCCGTAAGCCATCCAGGCCACCTGAAGGGGATGAAGATTATCCGGCGTAGCCAGCCCTTCTATCGTTGTGATCTTTGCATCATCGGCCACTTTCTTCATTTTCACGATGCAGGCTCGAACCACTTTCCCATCCATAATGACGGAGCAGGTGCCGCACTGACCCTGATCGCAGCCGACCTTACACCCTGTCAGCATCATCTGTTCACGAAGTACTGTCGCCAGACTGGCTTCCGTATTGACGATCAATGTTCTGGGCAATCCGTTGATAATCAGGACTTTCTTTTCCATTTTGACCTCTCCTTGTGTGTTTTTCTGTCATGTATTGCTATTTTGGAACACTGCGCCCCGCAATCCCCCTTTCCCGCAGTGCCATGATTCTTCTCTTAGAATCCTTTTCCAAATGAACAGTTGGGGTACCTGCAGGGGTCACAGACCGTGCAGAGCCCACCGTGTGCCAGTCGTACGATATCCTGCCGTGTCACGTTTTCACCGGCGAGAATCCGGGGCAGGACCAGATCAAAAATCGTCGTGCGGCTGTACATCACACAGCCAGGGAGCCCCAATACCGGAATGCCGTCAATATCCGCCAGCATGAACATGGAACCCGGAAGCACCGGTGCGCCGTAAGTAATAACGGATCCCCCGGCCTGCCGAATGCCTGCCGGTGTCACATCGTCCGGATCCACCGACATGCCGCCGGTGGTGACAATCATATCCGCCCCTTCCAGAATCAGCTCCCGGATGGCGGACGCAATCATGTCCGTCTGATCGTCGACAATGACCTGACGAAGGACCGAGCTCCCCAAACCCTCAATTTTAGCTCTGACCACCGGTCCGAATTTGTCCTGAATCCGGCCATGATACACCTCGCTTCCGGTTGTGACGATTCCAACCTTCAATGATTGCAGGGGTTTCACCTCCACAATCGGATAATACTTGCGGCTCAGTTTTTCAACCAGTTTGACTTTCTCTGCATCAACCACCAGTGGAACAACACGGCAACCTGAAAGGGTCTTATTCGTATCAACAATTTGATTGGTGTGAACGGTGGCAACGACAATTTCCTCTATGCTGTTGATTTCCAGAAGTGCCTCGAGATTTATCTTCAGCAGACCCGGATAGGCTGCCTTCAGCTCTACTTTCCCTTCAGAAGGCTCCGTCAGATGAATGCCCTGGCCGGAAATCGCCTCCGCAATCCGTATGGCTGCGGTATCCTCGTGACAGTTGAATTCATTGATTTCCCAGATATAAAGGTGCTCTTTCCCCAGATTCAGAAGTCTTGGCACATCATCCTGACAAACAACATGTCCTTTTCTGAATGCCCTTCCCTTCCGCTCTCCCGGAATAATCTCCGTGATGTCGTGGCATAGAACCATGCCCACCGCCTGTTGTACCGGTACGGATTTCATCGCAATTCTCTCCCCCTTGCCGAGTTTCAGTTTTTGCCCATTAAAAAAAGCAGAGCGCATGAATAGAAAAACAGCGCTTTGCCCGATCAGTGCACTGTATTCCATTTTTCCCATGCAGATTCCATCAGGAACCACACGACATCATGCTGATATTTGTGAAAACGATTACCTGCTTAGTGATAGAGCAAAGTTCATGCCGAAATTCGGACAATAAAAAAGCACATCGCATAATCACGATGTGCTGAGTCATAGCAAGGCTTTTGCTAAATTCGATTGTGGCGGTTTTTACAGATGGCATGAAACAAGTGTGACAAAGTGTGTAATTACTGTAACCCTCAATCGTGCGCACTTCCACACGTTTTACACACCTATCCGTGCTTAGTTTTCAATCGAGAGGTCTTTCATTTTATTGTAGACCGTTTTCCGGGATACGCCCATTTCCTTTGCAACCTGGCTGATATTTCCCGCATAGACGTTCAAGAGATTCAGCAAAGTATTCTTATCCGTATCCTTTCGAACCTGCTGCCGCTGTTGGCGGTTTACCCTCTCCCCCGAGGATTCCTGAATGGTCAGAACGGGTCTGACAGACTTGGCCCCCACGATATCCGGCGGCAGCTGTTCTATGGAAATAACGCCGTTTTCCGCAAGATTAAGGGCGCGCTCCACCGTGTTCTGAAGCTCCCGCACATTCCCCGGCCAGCTGTATCCCATCAGGCAGTCCATCACATCCAGGTCCACAATGATCTTGCGCCCCATATCCCGGCTCAGTCTTTCGAGAAAATATTTGAACAGCAGCGGGATGTCTTCAATTCGATCTCTCAGCGGCGGAACCAGAACCGACATGACGTTGAGACGATAATACAGATCCAGCCTGAAAGTCCCCTTCCGGACTTCTTCCAGCAAATCCTTGTTGGTTGCGCAGATCAGCCGGACATTGACCGGGATCATCTTGTCGCTGCCGATCCTGGACATGCGCTTTTCCTGGATGACACGAAGCAGCACAGTCTGGTGTTCCAAAGGCATATCCCCGATTTCATCCAGAAACAGGGTTCCGCCCGATGCCAGTTCGAACTTGCCAGGTCTTCCCCCTTGTCTGGCTCCTGTAAACGCCCCTTCTTCATAACCGAACAGCTCGCTGCCGATCAGTTCCCGTGGAATCGCACCGCAGTTCAGGGCAATGAATGGGGCAACCGATTTGCAGCACTGATTGTGGATGGCCTGGGCGAATATCTCCTTTCCGGTTCCGCTCTCCCCTTGGAGCAGCACACTGGAACGGTTCTGGGCCGAAAGCCGCGCAATCCGCGTCGCTTCCTTGATCGGGGCGCTGGCTCCCACGATATCTTCAAACCGCAGGGATGCATAGTTGCCGCTGAAGCGGTTCACCAGATTCCGCACTTCTTTTATAGGTCTCAGGGTGATGAATCCCCCTGTTTCAACTTCATTTTCGTTGATGATCGGTTCCGCAGAGGCCAGGCACTGGCAAGATCCGCCCGCGGCCTCCACAATCACTTCAATGTCTGAACAGGATTTACACACCCGGAGGTCGTCCTGACTGTCTGCAAATTGAGCGCTGATAAACTGGGTTACTGACACTCCCATCACATCGTTTTTTGAACGCCCCAAAATTTTCTCCGCTGCCGGATTCATTTCAAGGACAGCCCCCTCAAGGTCTACGATAAGGACCCCATCGGAAACCATATTAAAAAAGCTGATCAGTTTTTTATTGGCCGCAACCAGCTGATAGTTCTGGTTCCGAATCCGAAGCTGGGCCATGATTGCTTCTGCAGCGGCGACAACCATCCCAAGGGTGTGGAGATGAGAAGACTCGAAAGCACCAGAGATATCCAAGATTCCGAGAAGTGTCCCTTCAGTATCGAATATCGGCGCAGCCGAACAGGTGAGGCAATGATGCCGTGAGCAGAAATGCTCCGAACCGGATACCTGTACCGGAGCCTTCAATTCCACAGCGGTCCCGATGGCATTGGTCCCGGCATCCTCTTCCCGCCAGCTGGCCCCCTGGTAAAAATTTTGGGTCAGAGGGGCTTTCATGGCATCCTCATCTCCAAAGGCCTCCAGAATATAACCCATGGGATCGGTCAGTACTACCACAAAACCGGATCCCTTCACAAAATGATACAGGTTCTCCATGAACGGATGCGCCAGGGCGATGAGTTTCCGGTTATCCGATAGCGTCTTCTGCAGATCCTTCGCACTGAGAGTCCTGTGAATCTGCAGAGAAAAGGGATCAACCCTGTGATTCGAACACCGAACCCAGGAGTCGATGACCTCCGGTCTCACATCTGTATTCTCTATGATCTCTGAAGCAATATAGTATTTCCATTCCGCATAAACCTTATCGGTCTGCTCTGTTGATCTGCAGGTCATGGTCATCTCTCCAGTCATATCAGGTACCCATCCGCAATAACCAAATTCGGTAAATAGATCCATGCAAACATTGAAAATCGTAATCTGCCCCAAATAGAAAGAGCACTCCCGGGCGGAATGCTCAGATAGCAACTGTCGCGAATACCCATCAACAGGTTCACCAGACAGTTGCCACAGCTTTTCCTTTCCAAACGTGGGAGGCAAAGGCATTTCTACCTGAACCTATAGACTGTCAAACCCTAGGTTTCCCCTTAGGAATGGCAGTTCGGAAGAAGCAAACTATTTAATTATGTAACATTCTATCACCATGGAACGCACTATACAAGTTCCAACCCCCGCCCAGGTTTTGCCTCAACAGCCGGGCAGATAACATAAAAAAAAACAACTTCCTTCCAACTATGAAGCCACACCTGATATAATTTGTCTATCTTTAAGATAGGAAGGTGAACCATGAAAGATCCACGATTGCAGGGCATGAAATCCAAAATCGAGAAGGAACTCACACGGATAAAAGAAGCGGAAGATAAGTACAGACGGATTCTCCGAACGATAGAAATGGTTGAAAATACAGCGTCTGAGAGTGAAGTCGAAGAATTGCTTGATCACCTGTTTGAGTATATAAATTCCCTTGATGAGCCAGAAGATGTGAAAATCTATAATTAGAAAAGTCGCCTATTTGGAGAGAGTTATAAAACAGGGATTGCAACATAATCCATTTTAAAACCTCTCAAATATCTGATGAAGAGTAATCGAATGAAGTAAATCATTTGTCCCCTCATCAGGACCACCGCACGAACAGGTGACTTTCCCTTAACGCCAAGAAAACCCCCAGCTAGTGGAGGTTTTCTTGGCGTTAAGGCCGCAGGATATGCACAATTCTTAGGTGAACTTGCATAACCGTTGCAATCATTGGAGCCAACGAGGGGAATCGAACCCCTGACCTATTCATTACGAGTGAATCGCTCTACCAACTGAGCTACGTCGGCATAAAATGGATTTATTGCCTAAAATGATTCTACCATATCTCGGCCAAGTCAGCATAAAAAAAGAGAAATCAGATGGATAAATCCAACAGACTTCCCCCCACTTATACCCCTTCGGCAGCAAACGACAATGGTTCTTACTGCATTCGCAAGAAAAACGCACCGCCTGGGTGCGCTTTTCACTGCAATGCTATTTTGCTTTCACTTCAGTCCAGGCACGGTCTAACCGCTCAACATACTGTGTTCCCAGGTCTTTGTACACTTCGCTCTGGTCAACAATAGCGGCATCCGGATAAATCACTTTGCTTTGCTGCATCTCTTCATCCATCATATCGTAGGCACCCTGATTCGGTGAGGAATATCCGATGTAAATCGCATTCTTCAGGGCGATATCTGGTCGGCAGAGGAAATCGATGAACAGCTCTGCTTCTTTTTTATGGGGAGCACCCTTCGGAATGACCAGGTTGTCAAACCACATGTTGGTGCCTTCCTTTGGTACTGCATAGGACAGATTCTCATTGTTTTCCATCATGAAAATTGCTTCCCCTGACCACGCTACAGCCATGGCGGCTTCTTCGTTGATCATCATATCCTTGACACTGTCGTTCACATAGGCCAAAACCAGGGGTTTTTGGGTGATCAGCTCATTCTTAGCAGCTTCCAGGCTTTGTTCTTCAGCGGTGTTCATTGAAAAACCTAATTTCTTTTCCGCCACCATGAAGGCATCCCGTGGTGAATCCATCATCAGGATTTTCCCCTTGTACTGCGGATCCCAGAGGATATTCCAGCTATCTACCGGCTGCTTCACTTCATTCTTGTTATAAACAATGCCGATGGTGCCCCAGAGATAAGGCACGGAGTATCGGTTGTCTGGATCGAAGGGCAGGCTCTTGAACCGTTCCTTGATGTATTTATAATTAGGGATATTGCTGTAATCGATTTCTTCCAGCATCCCCTCCTTAAGCATCTTTTCAATCATGTAGTCCGAAGGGACACAGACATCATACTGGGTACCGCCTTTTTTGAGCTTGATATACATATCTTCATTTCGGTCATAGGTATCGTAGATGACCTTGATCTTATACTCCTGCTCGAACTGCTTCAAGACTTCCTCATCAATGTAATCCCCCCAGTTGTAGACATTGAGGGTCACTTGATCCGTCTTGGCCCCGCATCCGACTGTGAGGCTCATCACTAGCATCATTAATACAATCAGCCATTTATTCATTCGAAACAGCACTCCTTTCATGGATAATGGATTGGCGTTTATTGACAATCAGAAGCAATACCAGTACGGCGACGAACATGAGCGCGGACAGGGCGTTGATTTTGGGATTGATTCCGCGCTTTGCCATGGCATAAATGGTAATGGACAGGTTTGAAACACCGGAGCCGGTTGTGAAAAAACTGATGACGAAATCATCCACCGACATGGTGAAGGCGATCAATGCACCGGTGATGATTCCCGGCATGATTTCCGGCAAAATCACCTTGAAGAATGCCACTGAACCGGTAGCTCCCAGATCCATGGCCGCCTCCACAATATCCTTGGGCAGCTGCTTCAGCTTCGGCAGCACCGACAGGATCACGAAGGGCGTATTGAAGGTGATATGGGCCAACAGCAGGGTTGTAAAGCCCAGCTGCATCTTCACAAAGATGAACAGGCTCATCAAAGCAATCCCGGTGACGATATCCGGATTCAGAATGGGGATATTGTTGACCTGCAGCATGATTTTCTGCCGAATCGGCGCCATCCGATAAATCCCGTAGGCTGCAGCCGTTCCTATAACCGTTGAAATGACTGAGGAAGAGATGGCAATCATCAGGGTGTAATAGAGTGCCTTCATGATGGTCCGGTCGTTGAACAGGGCAATGTACCATTTCAAACTGAATCCGGTCCAATTACCCATGGATTTTGTCTCATTAAAAGAGAACGCAATGAGGACAACGATGGGGGCGTAAAGGAACAGGTACAGGAGGGCCAGATAAAACCGGCGCATGCTTTTCCCTACCATAGACTGGTTCCCCCTTCCTCGTGGGCTTCATAACGGGAGAGCACCCACATGGATAGCAGGATCATGACCATCATCACCATGGAGATGGCAGATCCGAATTGCCAGTCCCCAACCACAAGGAACTGCTGCTCAACCAGGTTTCCGATCAGCATGTACTGACCGCCCCCTAAGAGGCTGGAAATGACAAAGGTGCTGACTGCGGGCATGAAGACCATGGTGATTCCGGAAAGAACCCCAGGCATGCTCAGCGGGAATATCACCCTGAAAAACTTGATCCAGCTGTTGGCGCCCAGATCCTCCGCTGCTTCCAGTACTGCGGAATCCATTCTGATCAGGACCGTGTAAATGGGGAGCACCATGAAGGGCAGAAAATTATAAACCATTCCCAACAGGACGGCGCTTTCATTATACAGCATACTCATGGCAGGCAGATGCAGCATCCCCAACAGGTTGTTGATGAAGCCGTTCTTACCCAGGATAGCCATCCAGGCATATGTTCTCAAGAGAAAATTCATCCACATCGGGAGGATAAAGAGCAGGACCAGTGTATTCCGTACCTTCGGTTCCGCTTTTGCCAACAGCATGGCTGCCGGATAGCCGATCAGAATACACAGCAGCGTTGAGAAGACCGCCAGCTTCAGTGACCTGAAAAAGACGCTGAGATAGATGGGCTCCATGAATCTGCTGAAATACGCCAGTGTTACGCGATAGCTTCCACCTTCATTAGAAACAAGACTGAAAAACAGGACCAAAAATAACGGGATCACCACAAAAATAGCGCTCCAGACCATATACGGCGCAGCACTCCACCGCTTCATGATCGGGCACCCCGTTTCATGATGTGAATGTCCTCCGGATGGATATATAGGCCAACATGGGTTCCGATTTCATTCATCCGCGTGGAATGGATCAGCCATTCAATATCGTCCTGGGCTACCAGCATTTCGTAGTGAACCCCTTTGAACACGACGGATTCCACGGTTCCCGTGACCTGGCCTTTGTCCAAAGGCACCACCGTGATGTCTTCCGGACGAACGACGACATCCACCGGGGCATTCTCCCCGAAGCCGATATCAATGCATCCGAACTCATGGCCTGCAAAATGAACCTTGTGGTCACAGATCATTGTGGCCTCGAGCACATTGCTTTCTCCGATGAAATCTGCAACGAATCGGTTTTTCGGTTCATTATAAATGTCTTCCGGTGCTCCAATCTGCTGAATGAGCCCATGCTCCATGACAATGATCGTATCGGACATGGTCAGGGCTTCTTCCTGATCATGGGTTACGTAAACAAAGGTGATGCCCAGTTCCCGCTGCATGTCCTTCAGCTCCAGCTGCATGTCCTTCCGAAGCTTAAGGTCCAGTGCGCCCAGAGGTTCATCCAACAGCAGCACATCCGGTTCGTTGACCAGCGCCCTGGCGATGGCGATCCGCTGCTGCTGTCCACCGCTGAGGGATTGAATCGGCCGCTTCTCAAAACCCTTTAATCCAACCATGTCCAGCATTCGCTCAACACGGGGTTTGATCTCCGCATCTGATAGTTTTTTAATGCGAAGTCCAAAGGCGATATTGTTGTATGTATCCATATGTGGAAAAAGCGCATACTTCTGAAAAACCGTATTGATCTTACGTTGATAGGGCGGTAATGCGGTGATATCGGATTCATTGAAATAGATCTTTCCCGCTGTGGGATTTTCAAATCCGCCTATCATGCGCAGGGTTGTGGTTTTTCCACAGCCGCTTGGCCCCAGTATGGTGAGGAACTCATTTTTCAGAACGTAGAGATTCAGTGCGTCCACGACCACTGTATCCCCGAAGCGCTTTGTGATGTTTTCAAGTCGAATGATGTTTTTTTCCAATGTCGACCCCCCTGTTATCAAGTATAGACGCATGATGGACATCTGTCCCCACGCTAATCCTATTGTATGCATCTTCTGGGTTCCCTTCAAGACCCCCCTGTTAAAAAATCATATAATTCCTGTAAACTCATCGGAATTCAGGATGAAAATCCTTATAAGGCTTACAAAATTTTAACCTGACTAAATTATCGGAATATTTCAATTATTCTGTTGACAGTCACATGGTACCCTGTTAAAATCAATTGTAATAACCACCCCTACAGAGAGAGATGACATGAGAGGAGCTTACTTATGAAAAAGAACAACATGAAAAAAGAATCCCCATTTGAGCAGGCAGGCGGACAAAACACACACTTTAAATCTCAGAAAACCGATGCCAAAGTTTTGTCTGAAATGATGAACCCCGCTAACATGAACTATTTTGGTGCTTCATTCAGCTTCACAGATATTTAAACCAATTCGGGGCTGGCCTCGGCAAGGAGGATTTCCTTTGGGAGATGACCTATCCGGCATTATTCTGAATCCAAGCAAAACATAAACTCCAGGCATCTTATTCAGATGACCTGGAGTTTATGTTTTGTATTGAGATTCTATTGAGCGATATAATTCTGGACGAAGGTGTTGATGGTATCGAATTTTCTCTGAACTTCCAGCCCGAACCCTCTGCTGAAGTTTCCGCGGCTAACGGTTCCAGAGCCTTGGTTATAAGCACTGACCGCAAGGAACATATCACCGTTGAAGGTTTTTGCAAGACCGGAAAGATACCGGGCGCCTCCCTCTACATTGTACCGGGGATCCAACAACTGTTCCTTGGTATACCCTAACCGCTTCCCGGTCTCCGGCATGATTTGCATCGCACCGATCGCACCGTGCCCCGAGATTGATCCGGTGTTAAAATTGCTTTCCTGCCACCAAAGCGCCAGAATCCATTTTTCATCCATGGCATGGGTTGTGGCATTCTCTTTGACCATGCTGACCATGTTCAGTGCACTTTCAGGTGAATAACCCCCGTTTCGCGTGCGCATGAATGCTGCCAAGGCCTCATAGTATTTGACGTTGAAATCCTTCAGAACGTCTTCCACCGATCTTTTGCCATCGGTTTGGACAACCAGTCCCACATAGGGGTGATGCGCAGATTCCCAACCCATCTTCGTGTTGGTGAATTCCCATGAAAGCGGTATATAAGTGACATCCTGATAAACCAACGCCGGGAATGTACCCAACGACAGAACGTCTCCATGAAGCTTGATCTGTCTGCCGCTGACTGTCGCTTTCACTCGGTCGGGGTGGGGATAGCCCCCCTTAGCCAACGCCGTCGTATGTGCCGAAGTCTTGACGATATCCAGTGCCTGATCAGCCTCACTCCAAGAAGTCTTGAACCCGGCTTGGGCACCCATTTCAGTTGACAAAGGCATGTAGACGACGTCCTTGAAGAGCAGTAGTGGATATTGCATCGCTGTACTGCTCAACGTTACACCATTCAACACCAATCCCTGCTTGTAGACCGAAACATCCAGTATCTGCTCCTCTGCAAAGCTCCAGCTGGTGAATGCCAGCAGAAACATCAGGCAACAAAGCCATTTTCGCACGGTAGCCCTCCTCTTTTTTTCGGTGATGCAAGTACAAAAAAGTGTCCTGAGTCATTAATTTGCATAAGTATACTTGCTGTGTATAGTCCGTTTTCATGTGTTACTCAGGAAAGAAAAAAGTACAGGTTTGAACCCTGTACTTTTTTACTCTTCTGCATTTTATCATAAAAACCGTTTTTGTGCAACCCTACGGGGATACGAGGGTCAATTCCGCAACTTCATTTCCAGTTTCCCCATAGTTTTCTCCCACTTTTCAACTAAGGAACGAACGATGCGATTGCCTGTTTTGGACAAAAAAACCAGCTCTGTCGGATGCTCTTCAGACACCGGCTGAATGTCAATCCGCCCAGTGACCAAATCCACTTTCGCCATGCCGTCCTTCAAACGGGCAAACCCTTTTGCGCGCCATGCTTCATCGGATATGGCAAAGAGAAATTCACGCAGCTGTTCCTCCTCGGCCACGCCCTGATACGTGAGCGTCACTGTGAAGGGTTTATTATCAATTTTGTTTGAACTGGATTCGCTTTTGATGGCCTGATTTCCCAGAAAATCAACTGACAAAAGGTTGAAGGGTAATTTTCCAAATCGAGCCTGGTCCACCTGGATGGTCGGACTGATGGATCGCAGGTGCATCTCGATTGCAGCCAGGGTTTCTTCCCCGACAAGATCCGTCTTATTCATAACCGCTAAATGGCTGAATTCGATCTGCCGGGCAATGGAGGCCATATCCACCCGCTGCTCTGAATAATGGGCGCTGTCCACCAGGCAAACCGCTCCTCTGTAGCGGTAGGTGTCCCCTACCAAAAGAGAAGCCGCATCCAGAATCTCTCCAATGTTTGAGGGATCTGCCAGCCCGGAGCCTTCAACAAAAACAACCTCCACCGGTTTCTCCGACATATCCTTCAGGCTTTCAATGAAGGAAAGCTTCAGACAGTCACAGAAAATGGATCCCCGATTGATTTCAATCAGTTCATGGGCATCATTCCGAACCAATTTGCCATCAATACCGGTCTTTCCGAATTCATTCATGATGATGCCGAATTTTCTTTCTGGATTCTGTCGGATCACTTCTTTAAGGAACGTGGTTTTTCCGGCGCCTAAAAATCCTGTGATCAAGTACAAATCAATCATCGGTTCACCTCATCGTTTCGCTCTTCGCTGCCGCTCTTTTCAGAGCTTTGAAGGGATTCCGCACAGCCGCAGTGATCCTGTCTGTACAAACCAAAGCTTTTCGCCAGGGATACAGACCTCTGATAGCCGCCTCTTTTCTTGAAATCCGCTGAAAGATATCTGACACCATGTTTCTTTTCAAGCGCCATCCCCATTTCATTGATCGCTGCGGCATCCTTGTGGGGGCTGACACTGAGGGTGGTCGTAAACCACTCAAAGGAAAGCTCAGCAGCCAGCGCCGCAGTTTGATCCATCCGATAACCGATGCAGGCCCGGCACCGGCTGCCGCCCTCCCGATCGAAGGGCACACCGGATAAGGACTGCCGCCAATCCTCAGGAGCCCAGCCCCTGTCCAGGAGCTGTTCCAAGGGAATCAGCAGCTCCTGGAACACGCATTTCTGTGTTTCCAGCCGTTTGCTGTATTCCTCTTGAGAATGGATATTGGGATTATAAAAATGAACGGTCACGTCAAAAACTGCCGTCAGTTGCTCTAAAACAGAGGTGCTGCAGGGACCGCAGCAGCTGTTTAAAAGGAGTTTGGGCCGAATGCCGGATTCACGAAGGGTGTTCAATTGCTTTTGCATGCTTTGATCTGGATTCAACCTGTATCCTCCTCTTCTTTTACGTTCATATGATTTGTGCAGCTTCGCCGTTGAAATTGAGGAGCTACTTTGATTATAATGAGTTGAAAGAGGTGAAATCAATGGATTATCATAAAATACCTAAAATTGATCTGCATTGTCATCTGGATGGCAGTGTCAGACCGGAAACACTTTTGGAACTGGGGATCAAACGGGGTATCCGCCCGCCGGCAACTTCTCTGGAAACCCTTCAGTCAGAAGCCAGGGTTCCAGAAAACTGCAGCTCCCTGATTGAATACCTCCAGCGTTTCGATCTGCCCCTGGCCGTCATGCAGGACCGCGAATCCCTGATCCGAATTTCCGGCGAATTCGTGGAGGATTGTCAGAAAGACGGCTTGACCTATGTGGAGGTACGATTCGCACCGGTACTGCACACCCAGGAAAACCTTGGCTTCGAGGCAGTGATGGATGCGGTGCTGCAGGGATTATCCGATGGCAGCGCCCGAACGGGAATCCCCTTCGGCCTGATCATGTGCTGCATGCGGCATTTATCCCCGGACCAGTCTTTGGAACATGTGCGGCGCACCCTTCCGTATATCGGCCAGGGTGTTGTGGCTGCGGATCTGGCCGGAGACGAAGCCCATTTCCCCCCAGGCCTCCATCAGACATCTTTTGAGCTGGCCAGAAGCCACGACCTCAACATCACCATTCATGCCGGCGAAACCGGCAGTGCCGAAAACGTGCAGGATGCCATCACCCTGCTGTACGCCCAGCGGATCGGCCATGGTACGGCCTCTTGGAAAAATCCGGAGCTGATGGCCAGTCTGAAGGAAAAACAGATCACCCTGGAGATGTGCCCCACCAGCAATCTGCATACCAAGGCCATTACAGCCCTCAATCTTCATCCCGCGAAAAAATACCTGGATCAGGGCTTGGCGGTTACGTTGAATACCGATAACCGGACAGTTTCCAACATAACCTCCAGTGAAGAGTTCGAAAGGGTCACCGCTGCACTGTCCCTGACGGAAGCCGATTTGAAACAGCTTTATGTGAACGCTGCAAATGGGGCCTTTGTAGGAACAGCGCTGAAAGAACGCTTGCTGGCCAAGTGGCTGTAATCCGCGAAAATGCATGCTGACAAAAAAGAGCAAGGGGCGGTCTCAAAACAGGAATATGATTCCTATTAGAGACCGCCCTTTGTGATTTTTTTAAGTTTGTCTTCGCGAGCAAAGACAAGCCTCACCACTTTATTCAAAAGACTTTTGAGATAGCCCCTTGCTCTATTTCACCGGATGCCAAAATTGCCCCTGCCAGGATCCTCTGTGCCGCATTTCTTTTTCAATGGCACCCAGCACCCCTTTCTTGTTCCGGCTCCAATCAGGCGCCAATAGGCGGGCAGAATCCCCATCACCTGTCAGCCGGTGGATAACGGTGTCCGGGGACAGGATTTCCAGCTGATCTGCTATGAGACTCACATACGCATTCATTTCCAAGGGGATGTAAGTCCCTGCTGACCATGCAGCGGCAAGCCGGGTACCTTGGATGACATGGAGCAGATGGAGTTTGATTCCCCAGGGGACTAAATTGCCGACCACCCGCGCCGATTCCCTCATCATCTCCATGCTTTCTCCAGGCAGCCCATTGATCAGATGGACAACAGTGGGAATCCTCCGCCGTTTCAATTCCGCATAGGCCTCAAAGAAACAGCGGGTATGGTAACCGCGGCCGAACTGATCCGCCGTCTTGTCATGGATGGTCTGGAGCCCCAGCTCCACCCATAGGAATGTGCGCTGCTGAAGGTCTTCAAGAATCGCAAGCACATCCGGGCTCAAACAGTCCGGCCGTGTGGCGATGGCAATCCCTAAAACCCCTGGCTCTGCTAACGCCTCCGCATAAAGGGCCTTCAATCTCTTCGGATCACCATACGTCCCAGTGAAATTCTGGAAATATGCGATGCAGCCAGCCGTCGGCCATTTTTTAGCCAGGAGTGCCTTCTGCTGAACAATCTGTTGTGCCAGCGGCTGGTCCGCCTGACCTGCATGAATGCCGGCACCGTCTTCCCCACAAAAGGAGCACCCCGCTGTTCCCAAGGTACCATCCCGGTTCGGACAGGTGAATCCACCGTCCAGACTCAGCTTGATGACCTTCTTGCCCAAAATCCGCTTCAATTCACCGCTCAGACCGTTCCAGGGTTTCCCTTCCCAGAGTTTCACGGGCTGGTCACATCTGTAGGGCCTTGTTTCCTGCTTCACGGTCGCCTCCATATGAATCTGCTAATTCAACTGATCCAGATGTTTTTTGATATTGGCCGAGGCTTTCATTTGGTTCAGCATTTCTTCATATACTGCATCCTGTTTTGTCATCAGCAGCGTATCTTTGATTGAAATCGTGGACTCCGCCAAGCTGCTTTGGTACTGATCCCTGTTTGCCATATAGTAAGCTTCAATCTCTTTGTCAGAGACTGCAGTCCCTTCATTGATCTTCTTGTAAAGGTTATTGAAGAGCAAATCCTTGCGAATGGTTTCCGTGAGGTATTCCAGAGTCATTTTCTGTTCGGTGAGAAATTCATTGAATTTAGCATCCGTTGCAAAATAGCCCTTGGTATTTTCTATTTCTTTACTCAGTTCCGTATCCGTAACGGTTACACCCAGTTCCTTAGACTTCTTTGCCACGAGACGGCTTTCAATCAGCATATCGAGGATTTGTTCCCGAACCGTGTCGATTTTTTTCTTTCCATCTTCCTCCTGCTCCCACACATCCGCTCCATACTGCTTTTCGTACTGAAGCTTGTAGGAATTGAAGGTCGTGTCAAACTCAGATTTCAAAATTTTTTCGCCGCCAACCTCTGCAACGGCGGGGTCCGTCGTGCAACCGGCCAAAGCCAACGAAAGCGCTATCAACGTTATTACCAGGCCGCTCCACCTGCATATCGTTCTGTTCATGATGATTTCTCCTTGTCACATTACCTGAAACCAGGCATTCTTTGACTCCAGATATCATCATACTTTATTTGCGACCTCTGATAAACCCGTAATTTTGTCTGAAGCGAATGACCCGGCCATCATTCACTGAGCATCTCTTCCAAAATAGCCACTGCATCCGTAATCGCTTTGGGACAGACCGCATCAAAGAGACCCTTCTCCACAATCATGGCCCGCTCTTCTTCGATCGAACTGTTGTAGCCGAGCAGCTCTTTACAGATCAAGGAGCCATTCAGCGCCTCGAAGCGCGCGTTGAATTCCTTCGTACGGGCGGCGATGCTGGCCTTGCCCTCCTCATCCCCTTCGATGAAATGTCCATACCGAAGTCCCAGGGTCATCACTGCCCCGGTAACTGCGCCGCAGACCTCTCCACACCGCATACCCCCTCCGAAACCGGACGAAATCCGATAGGCCAATCCCAAATCCAAACCCAACTCTTCAGAAAAAACACCGAATACCGACTGGCTGCAGTTGAAACCACATTTGTGAATCCGTATCGCCTCATCTTTTCTATTCATGCTGTCATTTCCCCTTTCAGCCTTTTAGTTCATGGCCGCACACACCGGCTTTGTAGCTCTTTAGAAACAGGTGATACGTTCCGTTCATCATTTCCGCGGTCTCCTGCTCTCCACTCATGCGGATCACTTCCATGGCAGCCTCCAGGGTGCACAGATTGCCAGGCTTCACGCCTCTGCGCAAGTTGAATGCCGAATGCGTAACCGGGTTTAATGAAATCAGCGGCAGTTCTTTCAAATAGGGGCTTTTCCGAACAATTTTCCGGGCCTCCTGCCAGGTACCGTCAATGATGAGGAATGCCGGGCACTTTTGCGCGGTCACCGAGGTTACACACCTGGCACGGTCTTCCTCCGTTTCCGCCGGAAATAGCAGGTAGGGTTCAAATAAACCGCTTCGAATCTTCTCCAGCAGGGCTACCGGCTCCCTTGTCCTTTCCCACAGATAGATGTCTGTAGATTCCGGGTTCATGCGTTTTAGCAGCCGTGCGGTATTGGAGGGCCGTGAAAATTCCTTCTCAGTTGATAGGATCCACAGCTGAACGTGGGTCTTCAAGCGGGGGATCCTATCGCAAATACAGGTGTTTGTTGGAAGGCCGCAATCGTTGCAGCTGTCATACAGGCGGGTTAAAGGATGTACGGAATACTGGGGCGCCGTCGTCTTCATTTTTCCTGAATTTCCTTTTGCAGTTTTTTGCTCAACCCGCCCAGAATCAGACTGTATGACTCGTCAATCATCTGCTTCACCACATCATCCGGCACATCGCCCTCTAAATAGACCGAGTTCCAATGCTCCTTATTCATGTAATAGCCCGCAACAATATCGCTGTACTGTTTGCGCAGGAGTTGCCCGAAGGGAGGCTCGCATTTGAGGGTGATGATGGCCTTCCCTTCCTTGTCGCCCCCCTGCATGGCAAACATCTTATCCCCTACCTTGTACCGGGTCGCATCCCACTCCACTTTAAAATCCTTCTCCGCTCCTTTTTTTGAAAGCAGATAACCATCCATCCATTCGTAACGCATTCCGACACCTCCTGCAATTCTCACTCGTTGATTTTCCAAGCCCCATGTGTGGATCGCCATCCGTTCATATCCCCTTGTAGGACAAGATCTGTGCCTCAATGGACCGTTTGATTGTTTCATCTGCAAAGGATCCACGGATCCCGTTCAGGTTCATCTGAGCAAGGTCCTCTACTGTGAAGTTCAGGGTCTTCATCAGCACCCGATATTCTTTGACCAGATCCGTATAGAAGAAAAGGGGGTCATCCGTACTGACTGTGACCCTTACGCCGGCATCATAGAGTTTTCGGATGGGGTGCTGTGATAAATCCTCCACGACACGCAGCATATAATTGCTGATCGGACACATATCCACCGTAATACTTTTGCTTCGCAGCTGCTCGATCACCGCATCGTCCCGAATCGCTGAAACGCCATGGGCAATCCGTGACACCCCCAGTATTTCGACCGCCTGCCGGATGCTTTCAGGTCCTGTACTCTCGCCCACATGGGCTCGAAGACCAAACCCCGCATTCCTGGCTAACTCATAGGCTTCAAGAAAGTCATGACACGGAGCCGCCTCTTCGTTGCCATGGAGATCCAGTCCCACAATGCCATACTGCCGCATGGCGATGGCCATCTGCGTGAATTCCGTCACCACCGAGACCCCGTGTTCACGCCCCAGGCCGATAATGATGCCCGATCGGATTCCAAAATCCTGTTCAGCCTTGCGCCGGGCCCGATCTACAGATGCCATGATTGCTTCGATAGGAATATCCAGCCGCAGACCTCGGGTGGGATCATAGCTGAATTCCGTGTAGATGGTGTTCATCCGGGCCTGATCACTGAGAAATTCATAGGTGACCCGTTCATAATCCTCAGCAGACTGCAGACATGTATCGCAAATGGTTCGCATGGTCTCCACGAAGGTCGGAAGACCGCTATACCGGTCAAGGCTGTTGATGCGCAGCAGATGGGAAGGATCAGGGGAACCGCCGTGCCGAGTCGCCAGTTCTATATAGGTTTCCTCCCGAATGGCCCCTTCCAAATGGACATGAAGCTCCACCTTGGGCATGCGCATCAATTCAGATTGAAGCATCTCAGTGTTTTTCATCGAGTTCATCCTTATACCGGTTCTTAATCGCCATGAAGCCATCCAAATGATTCGTGAACGCATCCATGACAGTCGGGCAGAATTGCTGACCTCGCTCTTCTTTAAATAGATTCAGGATCTTTTCCAAATCCCAGGCCTTCTTGTAACACCGGTCGCTGCCCAGGGCATCGAACACATCCGCTACAGCGGTTATTCTGCCGTAAATGTGGATGCTTTCGCCACCGATCCCCCGGGGGTAGCCGTGACCGTTCCACTTCTCATGATGCTCATGGGCGATCACCGCGGCGGATTGGATGATGTTCCGGCCGGAATTTTTCATGATGCTGTATCCAATTGTAGTGTGCGTCTTCATCAGCTCAAACTCTTCGGCGGTCAGTTTTCCAGGTTTTTTCAGGATTTCATCCGGTATAGCCACCTTTCCGATGTCGTGCATGGGAGATGCGATCCCGATGAGATCCGCTTCATCGCCGAGATTCAAAATCCTGGCCAAAAGCCGTGAATATTCAGCAACTCTTTTGACATGGTTTCCAGTTTCCTTGGATCGGCTTTCTCCCACTTCACCCATCAGAAATACAATCTCCCTTTGGGTCTCTTCAATCTCTTCATTTAAAAGAGCCGTTTCCAGTGCTTTACCGGAATAAGAGGAGACCAGCTCCAGTTTTTCGAAATCCGAATTTGTGAACTGGGCAGCCTTCGTCAGCTTATTAAGGGCCTGGAACGCTCCGATCACCTCACCATCGTTGTTTCGGATCGGCATGACGATGATCTGCTTCGTGACATACCCGGTTTTTTGGTCCACAGCACCGTTGAATCGAGGATCCTTTGACGCATCATCGATGAATACCCGTTCACCGGAATTCACCGCATATCCCACCAGGCCTTTCCCCATGGGAATCCGGATTTCGTCCACACCGTGAGCCACTTTGGTCCATAATGTATCGTTTTCCCGATCCACCAGCCAAAGCGAACAACGATCCGCACAGATCATTTCCCGGCCCATATCCGCCATCAGCATCAGCAGGCGGTCAATTTTCCGTTCATGCCCTATTTTTGCCGCATAATCGAAAATCAGATGCAACATGGCTTCAGGACTTAGCTCTACCCTTGTGCAGCGATGCTTGGAAATTGTTGTGTCCGTATGCCGACCCATGGTGATCACCTCCGAAAAACAGTTTTGCATGCATGTACGCTACTTAATACTGTATCATAATTAAAGTGAGGCATAAGGAATAACGGGCTTGTATACTTTGTCCGTGTTCCTGCAGAATCTCTCTTCATCCACATCATACCAAACCGCCTGCTGGATGAACATCCCAGCAGGCGGTTATTGTGCTTCATATTGTATTTGGGTTTCAGATTTCCGCTAAAACTCTCCTTGGCAACGATTCAATCATTGCTGGAATTTCACCGTAAACTCACACTTGTCCCCCCGGGTATACGTCCGCGCAAATTCGATGACCCGGCCGTTGTCATCCCGGCTCGTGCACTGAAAAAAGAAAACAGGCAAGGAGGCATCAATCCCCAGCATCCGTGCGTCATTCTGAGGCAGCTTGACGATATCCAGGGTCTGAGCTGCTTCTTTCAGCTTAATGCCATAGAAATCATAGATCTCATAGATCCCAAATACGGAGAGATCGATTCCAGACAATTTGGGAACCACATCGTGGGGAATAAACACTTCTTCCAGGGAAAACGGCTCATCGTCTACAAGACACAGTCGTTTGATGTAGTAAAGCTCGGTGTCTGGGGCTACGCGGAAAATCTTGCCCAGGGCTTCACCAGCTTTTCTAAGCCTTTTGACCAGGACCTTCACCTTGGGTGTTTTCGACTTCCCTCGCATAGTTTGGGTAAAACCGCTGAGGGTATCCAGATCCCGTTCCACTTTGTTTCCGACCACAAAAACACCCTTTCCCTGAACCCGCTTCAACACCCCCTCATTCACCAAGGCGTCGACAGCGGTTCGAACGGTCAAGCGGTTGATGCCATAGGTGTCCGCCAGGGCATTTTCAGATGGGATTGCGGTTCCCGGAAGATACTCCCCATCTTCAATTTTTGTCCGAACAACCTCCCTGAGTTGGAGGTAGATGGGGGACTGATAGTTGATCTCTTTTTCCATGGGCTTGTACCTGTTCCTGATTTCTAGTTTTGAATGCCGCACTTCTGCTGGTACGCCTCCAAAAGAGAGGCTTACCAGGCTCCAATGTACTGAAGGGTCACACTGCTGCTGGAAGCGCCCAGCTCCATGCAATCCTGGATTGATTTGTTTTGAAGGATCCCTTTCAGGAACCCCGCAATATAACTGTCTCCGGCTCCCATGGTATCAACAACATTGCAGGGAACAATGCCGTATTGGCAATAGGACTCGCCATTATAGACCAAGCTCCCCTGCTCTCCCAAGGTCACAACGACCAATCGGGGCCCTCTGCCATGCATCGCTTTCATAAATCCCCTGAGTGCTTCCGTATCTCCGTCATCCGACGCAAAAAATGCATAGTCAGTCTGCCTGATGGCTTTTTCGACGACGGGGCCATCGAATTTCGTTGCAAAATCAAAAGCAACAGGCGTTCCCTTCGCCCGGATCCGATGGAGATCATTCTCAATCATTCCCCAAAGCCCGGATACGACGATATCATGGGAACACAGAAAGTCGATGTCCATATCGGTCAGCTGAAACTGGGTCAGAACACCCTCATCATAATCTCCAAAACGCCGCTCCCCATCAATCAGTTCAACCTGGGTCACCGCTGTTTTCCCGGGCAGAACCCTGACATGGGATGTATCTACGCCTTTTTCCTTTAACGCGGTAATCATCCGCTGACCATAGGCATCGTTTCCCACCACCCCCGTATAGGAGGCCGCTTCACCGGAACGCACTGTATAGACCGCAACATTGACCGGGTTGCCTCCGGGAAAAGCCTGGTTCAGTGCTTCATATACATCCATGCAGTTATCTCCCACTGCAGCGACTCTTATCATGTCTCTCTCCTCCAAATCCCAATCCCCGCCGGAGAAATATCGGTGATGGCTTCAGGCCGAAGATTCCTGGATCAGCGTTTCAGAGTACTTGAAAACCGCATCTTGTCACTTCTGGCTATGGTTTTAAAATACTCCACAGGGCGATTCTCGCAATCGCTGACCACACCTGTCAGAAAAAAGACCGGTGTGCCTTCGCCAACCGCCAGCAACTTTGCCTCTTCCGTTGTGGCATAGGTGATTCCAACTTTTTCACTGCCGCTTGAAACGATGGTTCCATAGTTCGTCTCGAGTACCGCATAGAGGGATTCGCTCCCAAAATCGTGGGTATCGATGCCTGCATGCTTTTCGTAATCCAGATAGGTTGTTTCAATCAGGATCGGTTCATCATCAATATTCCGAATCCTGATCAGTTCAAAAACCTGATGCCCCAGTGTCAGGCAGAGTTTTTGGGATACCTGCTTATTACATTCTATGATCCGCTTTGATACAACCTTGGTTGTCAGGGTGCGACCGGTCTCCTGAACCGTAGCCGAAAAGGATTTCAAATCCTGCAGGTTCCGGTTCAGCTTCTGAGGGGCTACATAGGTTCCCGAGCCTTTCTTATTGTAAAGGACGCCTTCCATGATCAGATTCTGGATTGCGCTCCGTAACGTCATACGGTTGTAGCCCCACATGGTGCATAGATCGCGTTCACTGGGGAGTCTGTCGTAGCCTTTCAAGCCGTGAACAGCGATATAATCCTCAATCTGTTCGCGGGCTTCTTCCCTGGGTCTGTTCTTGAATTCTTCAATCATTCCAGGACTCCTCATCGTTAAATGGTATATGAAGTACAGTGAATATTATACCACATTCCCAGATCAGGCAGCCTGCTCGATACGATGGATTTGTAGACGGCACCGCCTCGTCGCCTGAATGCAGGCTGGCAAGGCGGTGCCGGTTGAGGCCCAGGTATTATGCAGCTTGGCCGTTGGACTGCTTGTTTTTTTTCTCCCAGTAGTAATAGACGGGAAGACCGGTCAGAACAGCGATGAATGCACAGACAATTCCGGGGATCGGTGCCCAGAAGAATGTTGATACGATCAGAGTGCCGGTCATGAACATCGCCACCCCTGCCATGAGATAGCCTCCGGGCATTCTCCACAATGGGTTATAGTCCTTTTTCCGCCTCAGGACAAACACGGTTCCAAAGGTCATGAAGTTCTTCAGCAGCGCCACCAGGGTGAAGTATCCCAGCAGATCTGTTAGGGATGCGGCAAATATCAGGACAATGGCCATGGCACATTGGATCATGATTGAGAAATAGGGAGTTTCCCATTTGGGATGAATCTTCGCAAAAGATTTAAAGAAAAGCCCGTCCTTTGCCATGGCGTATTCGATCCGTGGCTGGAACATGATGCAGCTGGAGAGGGAACCGATAATGACAACGATGGCCATGATGGCAGTGAGCGTGCCAGCGCTGGAACCGATGAGCGGGATCTTTGCGGCCGCTTCGGCGATGGGCGCACTGGAATTCGCAAGGGTTTCCAAAGGAAGCAATCCTGTCACGACAAAACTCAAGGCCACATAGAGCACCGTGACTGCGATGACAGAAGTAATCAGCGCCCTGGGAAGGGTCTTTTGGGGATCCTTGATTTCTCCGGACATATAACATACGGAGCCCATCCCATCGAAGGACCAGGTTGTTGCCGAAATACCCGCCAGCAGAGCGGCCAGACCTACTGGAGCTCCGACAACCGCCGGTATGGAGATGAGGTCACCCCGGACATAGAAGATGCCAATTCCGATAAGGATTGCGAAGGGAATGATCTTGAATGCCGTGATGACGGTCTGGAACTTACCGCCGCCTTCTACCGATCGCAGATGCACCATCATGAAGATGAGGACCAGCGATACTGCGATCAGCTTTAGCGTAATGGGTCCGAAAGCTGTGAAATATGCCAGGTAGTTAGCAATTGCGAGGGCCATGATGGATATGGACGGCGTGTCGGTGGCCCAGAAGCTGATCCAGCCAGTCAGGAATGCCAGAGGCCGTGAACCCGCTTCTCTGAAATAAATATAGCTGCCGCCATCCTCCGGATAGGCTGTGGCCAGCTCTGCATAGCAAAGGTTAGCCGGCAGGTTGATAATGCCGCCAATCAGGAAAGACAGGACAACGAACAATCCACTTCCCGCCGCCAAAGCCACTCCGCCTATGGATGAGAATATCCCAGATCCAACCGTTGTGCCTACACTGAGGGCTACCGCCGCTCCAAGCCCCAGTTTCCTCGTCAGTTCCGCCTTTGATGTACTTGACATCTGAATACCTCCGTCTGATTATTAAAATCTTGATCCCTACGAGCCGACTGGCTCGCCTTGAAGCACTTTCGCACAACTCGATGCATATAATATACCGCTTTTGCATCCAACTCTCTTAATAATCCAACTTTCGGTAATAGCGTCTGATCTCCATGGGGTGGCGATTGATGATTTCCAAGTGGGTGTCAATGCGCTTTGTAATCGCCCGCATCACCAAGTGGGAAATATATCCTCTGAATTCTGGGCTGATTCCCTTCAGGGCATAGTCTGCGGTATCGATGATGGTATAGTTGCCGCAAATTCGAGGCAAGAAATTCGCAACCCGCTGGGATAGGCTGCGCTGAGAATCTTCCCCGACAAAGACGGTGACGGCCGTATCCCGTTCTACAATCTCAAGCATCCCATGGAAGAATTCCGCAGAATGTATGGATTTTGTCTTAATCCAATGCTGTTCCTCCCAGTAGCACATGGCATAGGAGTACGTAGCTCCCCACATATTCCCTGCGCCCACAAAGTAATGGATGGCATCGTCCTTGTGTTTTTCTGCGAAGGCTATTCCAAAAGACTCCGCTTCCCGTTCCACTTCCACCAATGCTTCCGCCAGATGTGCATCCATTTCTGCGTAGAGCTGTTCATACTCAGGAAATTCCCCTTTGTTGTACATGAACCGGTCTGCCAGCATGAAGAATTTCAACTGTTCATGACCTGGATAGGCAATTTCATGATCCACCAATTCGGCGAGGGCGGCCGATGCGACATCGATGAACCCAATCACCACGGCGCCTGCAAGTTGGGCCTTTTCGACTCCAAGAACCATCTCCTCCGTACTGCCCGTTACAGATGAAATAACCACCACGGTTCCGGGGCCTACGCGCTTGTTCCCCGTTGTGCAGTACTCTGCGGCATTCTCGACGAACATATCGATCTGCGTCCTTCCGTTCATATGGACATACGCCTGCATGCAGGAAGCGTACGTCCCTCCTATCCCCAACCAGCAGATATTCTTGTAGCCCTTGCGGCAAATCTCATCCACCAGGTCATTGATTGGTTTTCTCAAAGCCAGCACGCCATTCACTTCATCAATCTGTTTTTGTTCCTCGAATTTCAGCATCATTTCCCTTTAACTCCTTTCAATCGTGCAGTTGATCGATAGCTTCCACACCAACCGCTCCGTCTTATTGCGGTATATATTATAGCTATATATATGTCCGCGTATTTGTCATACCACTTTCGAATTAAATCCTATCACCTCTGAATTTCCATGTCAATATTCCATCCAAAAATATAAATCATCGATTTGATCCCAGGATGTATTGCACCCGTTGCTCAGCTATGATACATTTCTGATAATTGGTATATTTTTATCGAAACTTGTATACTGTTGTCGATTTGATGGTTCTATTTCAGAGCCAAAATCCAGAAAGGAGTCACATCATGTCAGAAACCGATATCCTGATTCGATCACGAAGAATCTTCACCGGTGTTTCACCCAGCCGCCCAACACCAAATCGACATTCTAGAAATTCGCCATCCAAAGCACTGATTCTTGACGGATACCTTGCCATTCGGGGTGACAGCATTATCGCTATTGGAGAAGGCCCAGGAGAGGAGCATCTAACGGACAAAACCTGGATCCTGGAGCTGGGCCATCGTACCGTGTGTCCTGGATTTGTCGATGTCCATTGTTTCTTCACCGGCTATGCACTGGGCTTTATAGGAATGGACCTGAGCCCATACACCGCCGTTCACCCACTCCTCCAAGCTCTGCAGGCATCTCCCCAAGGACAAAAGGACGTCGTCTGGGGCCACGCGGCATCCCCTGATGTCATTGACCGGATCACGCCAGAGCTTCTTGACCAGACCTTCGAAGGGCGCCCGGCGGTTCTTTTCAGTATCGGGGCCGAAAGTTGCAGCATGAACACTGCAGCCATCGCACGTTACGGTTTCACTCCTGAATCCTGCTACCCAGAAGCGATGTGGCGGCTTCTGAAAGAAATGCTCCGCGATCAGTCGTTCATCGAGCCCGTATTTGAGCGCTATATGGCACTCCTGAACAGCCGCGGTGTCACAGCTGTCAAAGAAATGGGCTTTGATGATTTTTATGGGTTCACCGACGTCTTGGCAGCTCTTGAAAAACAGAAGCGCCTTAATCTGAGAGTCAGCTTCATGAGCCAGCCGGTGGCAGAAAAAGCTGACATCGCTCTGGGGAGACACCTGAAGTCGCGGTTCAGCAGCGACTTCCTTCGGTTTTCGGGATACAACCGCATGACGGATGGGTCTATCAGCCAGCTCTGCGGCGACCTGAAGCTTCCCTATCTATGTCATCCGGATTGTCATTGTGCTCAACCCATCGACTATGAGACGATCGCGGCGGAGGTACTATCCGCCGACGAAGCCGGTTTCCGCTTTTCTCTGCACGCCCAAGGGGATGCGGCCATCCACAAATCTTTGAAAATATTCGAGCGCTGCCAGCGGGACGCGCACGGGCGGCTGGTCAACCGCCACAGCCTGACAGACATTGAATTCAGCGACCCCCAGGATCTTGAGCGGATGGGAAAACTCGGCGTCATTGCTGAAATCTACCCGCAGATCCAATCCATTGCGGACAGGGAAGGAAAAGTCGCCATGATTCACGAAAAAATCGGCATTGAAAGAGGCCGCCACTATTGGAATCGCCGAAAAATGGCCGACAGCGATGTCATGATTTCCTGTGGTACCGATTTGCCCCTTCTGATAGACAATATTCCCGAATCGATCTATCACGCCTGCGGCGGATGGTTTCCAGAGGGGGGCGAGCCTTTCAATCAGCAAAATACGCTGTCACCGCTGGAACTGCTGACGGCTTGGACTTCCGGCGGCGCTTATAACCTCGGCCTGGAGGATATCATGGGCACTTTAGAACCAGGCAAGAAAGCAGACCTTGCCATTCTCGATGCCGATATCTTTGCCCTGCCCATCGAAAGGATGCGTGAAGTGAAGGTTTGCCTAACTATCATCAACGGTAAGCCTGTTTTTACAGCCTAGCTTCGCATCACCGAAAAAGAAGCCCTGTTGCTTTAGACTCCAACTGAGGTTGGTCTAAGGCAAACAGGGCTTCTTTGATAAATAAGTGGTAATCCAATCGTGTTTTACAAATCTTCGTCAACCGTATCCGGTCCACCTCTGGCTTTTTCAATAAAATAGGCAATCACACCGGTTTGAATCACCGAAAAGGCAAGAAGTTGATCCGGCAGTCTTAAAACAATCCCTATCCAGGAAGTGGGCATATGCAGCACAATCCAAAGATACATCTGGGCAGCGTTACGGGGAAAACTTGTAATATGGGCATTGTAATCTTCCACACTTGGGTTGATATAGGGGAGAACGATTCCTGAATAAAACAGGATCCAAAACAGAAAGAGATCACCCAAAACCCATGCGGTTATGAATTTATGGTTCTTTAAAAGCTTCACACGATTTCACCGCCTCTCAATTATACGCCATTGGAACCCGCCTCTATTTCCCCAGCTCAATCCCGAAAAAGTTCTTGCTGTCGAGCCTGACGGTATCGCCTTGATCATCGGATAGCATCATTCCCTGAACGATCCCATGTGCCAATGTCTCACTGGTTTCCAGCCCCCCGCTCACCTGATAGTTTTCCAGGTTTACTACAAATGGTTTCGATTCGTTCCCTTGGAGATCAAACACTGCCGGTTTCCCATCATGGGTTAACAATTCAATAGCCTGACACCCTTCCTCCGGAGAAGAAAACCCGTCGATGCTTATATGGAATGTCTTCGCTTCCGGACTATAATTTGTAAGTGTGAAGCGTGCGGCAAATTCATCATACTGGCCGTTCTCGGAGCGGTAGGCTATGCTGCTGCCGTTGGAGTTGTAGCCGATGGTCATCAGCCCGGGCAAATTCCTTTTTATCTGTTTGGCCGTCGCAACTGTCACCGCTGAAAACGAGGATACCAGAACAGCGAAAATGATGAAGACCGTTCTGATCCGAAGAGTCATGCCTTTTACCGCATGTACTTTTACCAGGTGCAGTGCCAGAAAAAACAGCATGCCAAAATAAAACACCGTTAAATGCGCTCCGCTTTGTTCCCCGGACCATGCCCGCAGACCGATGAACTCCAGAATATAGTCCCCCAGCGCGCGGGTGAATGGCGTTTCAACCATCATAAAAAAGACAGCTGCCAGCAGCAGTATTGACAGACCTGCCTTGACTTTGTCACCTCTCATAGATTCCCCTTTCTCCCGAGCGATCATGAAATGTAAATTTATGTATCATCCACACATAGCCATACTAACATAAACACAGCCCCTGCACTGTATGGAATTTGGATATTCATATTACAGGTTCCTTAAATTACCCATCACGATCCATACGCACATTTTTTTCATGAACCTATTCCGATAGCAGATTTCCAGGTCGATCGGATACCGACTGGAATATTTTAGCGTGCGATGAAATAGCGTAGGAGGTCACTCGACTCACGGGTGACCTCCTACGCTATTTCTGATCATCCTATTGATTGAACCGAGCATCCATTCTGCCATGGATCCGCGCGCCGTCAATGAAGTCGTGGATTCGCTGAGGATCCGTCCCAATGGGAATATCACAACCGGAGGCCAGAATGAATCCTTTGGGGCTGCCGGCACCCTTGTTCACACAGATTCTCACCGCTTCATGAATGTCTTCCCGAGTCCCCTGCATGATGACCTGTACCGGATCTACATTCCCCACGACAGCGACCTGATCCCCAAAACCCTCCCGAAGCTCACCCATATCCTCGCAGTTATCCAGGCTTAAGGCAGTGATGCCGGTTTCGATCATATCCTGCCAGATTCCCTTCGTTTTGCCGCAGATATGCATGACGCTCCCACTGCCAGCTCGTTTGATGATTTGATCCTGGCACCGGGTGGTGTAGGGTTTTACGAATTCCCGATACATTTTAGGGCTGATCAAGGTGCAGGAGGCGATGGGATCGGCAATGCCCGGGGAAATCCCCAAGTCCAAGACCGCATCAATGAACCGCAGGGTGCTTTCCGTGGTGATTCCCATCAGTTGATGGAGGCCTTCGGGATTCCGTGTCAGTTCTCTCAGGAATTTCTCGGTTCCCATCAGGAAAGCTGCCGTCGTGAAGGGCCCTCCAACCGTATTGCCGACTGCCACTTGACCACCGAGCTTGGCCTGAACGATTTTCATGGCTTCCAGATAGTATTTCAGCCGTCCGTCCTTGTAGGGATCAAGCACTCTCAAGCTCCCGATAGCCGCAAGGTCATCCAGTGCGGCAGCAGCCAGTAAAGGGGTTCCGTTTTCAGGAAAGGTCAACCCACACCCCATGGCCTCCGGTATGCCGTGAAGACCCGGGCCAATACTGCAGTTATCAGGTCTGAAAAGCTCAAAGGTTCGGGTGATGGTATCCACGATCACCTCTGTAGAGTGATTGAACTTGGCAATGGAATGACCGAAATACGGCGCAAAGCTCTCCCCCGTGAAGGGACAACAGGGAATGCGATCCAGGGGCTCCCCTTTTGAGAAAGCGGTCATCCGTTCCAAGGGCGTCATTTCATCCGGTCTTATCGACATCATGTCAGTTTGATCTCCCATACGATACCGCTTTTCAGCGGAAATGGTGTTTTTTTGATGCACTGATGACCAATCATCCGGCTGCCGTCCTGAGTCTCCATGACTTTTGCCAGAGCTTCCCCATAGGTCTGTTCTTCTTCAACATGGTGAGGAACGGCTTCTGCGAAGTTGAGCTTGGTGAAAGCAGTGGTTGTTTTACCGCAAATGTGGATGAGATTAGTGCCCAGCTTTCCCTCTAATCGTTTTAGTATCCGGTAAGAGCTCATTCCACTGATATCTGCATAGATCTTGGGACCAACGATATCCATGGCGCCTACCGGATCGCCATAGGAAATGATTCTGGCACCCCGTCGGATCCCTTCCAGGGCATAATCCACGATGCCGTTCTCAACCACTGCGAGAATGGCATCAACCTCTTCCCGATTGTTCCGGATCCCTTTGTAGAAGTGCAGGGGTTCAATCAGCGACGAGATGATGGTGAAGGGGCCTTCCACCGTCAGGGCAACGGTTTCTCCAGCCTGACTCAATTTTTCTATACAATCAAGCACGGTTCGGATCCTGCCGCTTTTCAGGTTCAGAGCTGTGATGCTTCCCATGGCATCCAAACTGTCGTAGGCATAAGCCTGTACCCTGGGTCCGCTGTAATCATCGCCCAGATTGATCACGGCGCCGAATGCCTCCGCCTCAGTTGTCACACAGAAGGGAATCCGGCACAGGGTATCGCTTTTATACGCCCTGATCTCCCGAGCCAGCAGAGCCATCATATCCCTGTCCGTATGGGCTTTGGGGAACGAAATCCCCGTCCGCTCGGTGATTGATTCCGGAATCTGTTCAAGATTCTCGCCTTCGCATTTGAAATTCACGGTGCTTTCCATGCTTCACCCCCACAATACTGAAATGACTTCTCCGATAAGAATACTTACCACTTGAACAATGACAACGATTTTTAGCGCCTTCTTCAATGAAAGCTCCTTGAACACAATGAGGATGCCGTAACCGGTATTGGCGCACAGCCCCCCCATCATGGCACCGAATCCAATGGCTCCCTGCATGTAGGCTTCCGCCAATACCACGGAGGACATGCAGCTGGGAATCATCCCGATGAATGCAGCGTAGATGGGCTGTAGGAATGTATTGCTTCCCAGAAGGCTGTGAAACGCCTCTTCTCCGATCTGCTCCACGGCCATATTGATGACAAACACTGTCAGCACCAGGAACAGAGTGATCCGCAGCGTATGCAGGATGTTATTGACCATCAGGCTAGGGGTTTTTGCACACTTGGGGCATTGGCAGCCCACACCGCAGCCCTTGATTCGGTTTCTCTTCTCCTTGATGAAGAGGTTGACGGTGAATCCGGCCCCTACCGCAAAAAAGATCTTCAGCAGAAGCACCGCGCCCACGGTCGCCAACCGGTCCGGGTGGGCACCCAGAATAATCAGGGCTTCGTCTGACCCCGCAATGAACACGGCCACCAGCATGCCGATACTCAGATAGCCATTGGCATACAGCTTAGCAAAGGCAACGGATATCCCGCACTGGGGAATGACACCCAGAAGCGCGCCACCAAGGTAATCATGCCTAGAGAACCGCTCCAACAGCTTATCTTCGTGATTTATTTTTCGCATCAGCAGATCTACTGCCAGAAAAATGATAAAAATCAGCGGAACCACTTTCAGCGTGTCTTTTACACTATCTATCAGAATTTCAACCACTTGGCTACACCCTCATCTTTTATTCCGAATATTTTTTTAATCTCGTGGTCCACCAAGTTCTTTCCAATCAGGCAGAACTTCCCGCTGGACTTGAACTTACTCTCACTGACCATGTAGCTGCCATTGGTATAACTGAATTCCAGGTTTGTGCCAACACCACGGATAAACCCCTTGCCCCGAAGAACCTGGCCGAACCGCGGCTGCTTCAATTCTTCCAAAACGAGTTCCAGAGCTGTCTCGGTGAACTTCCCCAAACTTTTCGATGCAAAGGTGCTGAATTCATTTTCCCTGCAGGGACGGTGCTCCGCGTGGGACATCTCGTTGAAATCGGCTATCACATCGCCTTCAATCAGCCTTTCCATCTGCCCATCCCCCATATCGCCCCAACTGAAAGCAACGATTTCAGCCGCTTCATTCATACCGCGCAGGGCTTCAGTGACTTTTACGATTTGGGGTTCTTCCACCAGCTGAGCCTTACTCAAAACCAACTGTGAAGCATTGGCAATCTGATCCTCAAAGAATTCTCCGAAGATCTCCCGCTGGTCCAGAAAATGAACACTGTCCACCACTGTAATCAGGGAATTGATTTCACAGAGATTCACAAAGGCCGGGCTTTTCAATATTTCAACAATATCACTCAAGATACTGATTCCCGTGGGCTCTATCATGATGCGGTCCGGTTTGTATTCATCAATGATCCGCTGGAGCACCTCTACAAAATCCTTTTTCATGATGCAGCAGATGCAGCCACTGGAGATTTCGAACACATCGAAGCCATCCCGTTCCACCAGATCTCCATCGATTCCGATTTCTCCGAATTCATTTTCTATAAGCACCACTTTTTCATGCCGGCAGGCTGACAGCAATCGTTTTACCAAGGTTGTCTTGCCCGCCCCCAAAAAACCCGAAACCACATCAATTTTGATCATCCTAACCGCCTTTGCCTAAAATCCCAGTTCTTTGACGAAAACTTCCTGGAACCGATCGCTGGTGGACAGCTCCAACACCTGAATCGTATCCTGCAGCTCCGTCATCCTGTCAAGAGCATCCTTGTTCAGCAGCGCCAGCCTGGCCCCTTCCACCGATGAATTCCCCACGAAGGTGATCCGCCCCTGAAAGCCTTTGGGAATCAAGCCGATTTCCAATAAACTCTCCGGCTTGATATGGTACCCAAAAGACCCGGCGATGACCGCTTCGGCAACCGTTTCAAGAGGAACATCGATTTGATTCAGCAGCATGACGACTCCCGCTGCAATCGCCCCTTTTGCCAGCTGAATCTGGCGGATATCCTTTTGGGACAGGTAGATATCTTCCGTAATATAGAATTTTTTATCACGAATCCGGTGGGCTGCCCGTGGGTCTACATCGGTGGACAGTTTGCCGCCGGGAAGCACAAGACCCATTCTGACAAGGCAGGCCATCAGATCGATGAGCCCGCTGCCGCAAATCCCCTTGGGTTTCTTTTCTCCGATGGTGGTCCAGTTCACGCCATAATCGGCATCCATCTGGAACGAATCCATCGCACCCGCTTCCGCGCGGCAGCCGCAGGCGATATTCATCCCTTCCAGAGCAGGGCCCGCCGCCGTGGATGTAGCAGCCAATTTCCCGTCGCTGAAGACGACGATTTCCCCATTCGTTCCGATATCAATGAACAGGGAGGGGCGATGTTTTTCATCAAATCCCGTTGCGACGACCCCTGCAAGGATATCGGCTCCCACGTACCCGGATGCTGAAGGCAGCAGGGTGATGATCCCGTTCTGATGCATGGCTACGCCCAGCTCCTGTGCCGGCATATCCAACCGGTCAAGGAAAACCGGTTTATAGGGGGCTCTGGCAATGGATGCGGTATCGGTCCCGGTTAAAAAGTGGAGCATGGTGGTATTGCCTGCGATGGTCATCCGATAGACTGAGCTGCGGCACCCTTGATGATTGCTGTTCCGGAGCAAGGTATCCACGATGACGTTAATCCTATCAACCACCGAATTTTTCAAAGCTTCACAGCCATCCTGATGATCCATGCAGTAGCTGATTCTGGAAAGGACATCGCTGCCGAACTGCGTCTGCGGATTCAAACAGGAATCCCTGCTGAGGACATCGCCCCGCTCCAAATCGACGAGATAGGCGGAAATGCCGGTGGTGCCGATGTCGATCGCCACCCCCAGCAGAGCGCCTAACTGATGCCCTGATTCCAAAATCCTGCTTCCAAACACCACTTCTTCCTGGGCTGGAATTCCCTTATCAGAAAGCAGGATTCTTTTCACCGTGTCAGTGTTCACTTCGAAATCCTTCGAATAACCCAGATTGACGGTTTTCAGGAAATCGGGCTCCTGCAGCAGCTGCACTTCCGCATCGCCACTGATCCGTGCCATGCAAGCCAGTCTGATGGAGTCTTCACCATCCAGCAAAAGCGCCTCCGCCGGTTCCATGGGGAACAAATCGCCACTGGCAATAACCCTGCACTTGCCGCATTTTCCGATGCAGTTGCAGGGGGTTTCAATGGCAAGCCCTGCTTGCCTGATGCATTCCGCCAGCGTTAAACCGCTTTCGAAATCCAATGTGATTCCGGTGTCTTTGAAAAGGAGTCTGCCCATCTAATTCTCACTGCCTTTCCGGACAAAGTCCGTCATCGCCTTCAAATTATGGACCGGCGTGGCCATGCTGAGCCCGCAGGCAGGCGCTACGATATCTACGCCGGAGTCGATGCAATTGGCTGTGATGGAACGAATCTTATCCATTTCCCCGGTATGCAGCAGTTGGGTATTCACATTCCCCATCAGGGCTGTCTGGACAAGTTTTCTGGCAGCCCGCATATTCACAATCGAGTCAAAGCTCAGGGCATCCGCTCCGATGCGGTTCAGGCTTTCCACAATTGTGTTGGCGTTGCCGCAAATGTGAACAATCACAGGGACATTAAGGGCATGCAGGTTCTCGATGAACAGCTTGTAATAAGGTGCCGCGAATTTTTCAAAGTACTTGGTCCCCAGAATATCCCCTGTGGCCGTTGGGTCCGAAACTGCAATGACATCGGCACCGGCTTTCACCATTTCACGGGCATAGATAATCGAATAATCATTGATGAACTTGAAAAAGCCGGCGGCCTTCTCAGGATCGTTTCTCAGCATCTTGAAAATGACCAGGGGGTCTATGACCGATGTGGCCGTGCTGAAGTGACCCGTCACATTGCCGATAACAGGGATGTCGCGGTTCTTCAGTTTTCCGATTGCTTCCAGCGTGGTGGCCATCCGCTTTTCAGCAAAGGGTTCCACGTGACGGACACTGATGATCTCTTCAATGGACACCTCGCTGTACTGGGTAACCCGGGGTTCCAACTCCTTGTCACCCCAGTCCACACAGGCACCCAGTGGTTCCGATTCCACCGTCATATCAAAGGGAACACCCAGGTTCTCAAAACCCGTCAGGGCATGAACCTTTATGGCCACCTCAACCATGGCATCCACATCTGAATTGTGATTGGCTCGGACATCCTGCAACAGTTCTGTGACACTGGCATTCATCATGCCGCCTGGGCAAATAACGGGGGGACGGTCCACCGCCTCCCCCTTTAATACATGGAGCAGTCTTGTTTTTTCATTCAAATTTGAGCACCTTCATTTCTTTAAGCTTCTACAGGTGGGTATTCGTAAGCGCCATGGCTCCTGACCGCATCCATCATCGCCTGGATATGCTCATGGGGAACCGCTACAGGCACTTCGCAGCCGGTGGCCAAAACAAACCCGGGTGTATAGCCTGCCATGGTGTCCATGGCCTGCTTGCAGACTTCAACAACATGGTCTGCAGGCCCGAAAAGCAGGTCGCTGGCGGGGGTGATGTTACCCAGAATCACAGCTCTTCCAGCCACTTTGTCCCGTGCATGGGCCAAATCACAGATATCAAGGCTGATGACATCGGCACCGCTTTCTGTCATCTTATTTACGATTTTATGGGTTTTGCCGCAGATATGGAGTGGAACCAGAGCACCGCATTCGTGAGCGCAGTCAACCAGTTCCTTGATGTAAGGTACTGCAAATGTTTCGTACATCTTGGGGCTGAAAATGCTTCCGGATGCGATGGGTTCAAGAATAATAGGCACCGCTCCTTTAGCCGTGACTGCCCGGATAAAATTCTTGCAGCTGTCTGTGGCCATTCTCAGCAGAGTGTGGCAGAGCTCAGGATTGGCGTATGTATCACGTGCAAAGTCTTCAGTCCCCCGCAGCGTAGCAGCCGTAGATACCGGTCCGGAGAAGCAGGCGGAGATGAAAACCTCGTCTCCGATTTCCTTGTTCAGAATATCAATGGCCTCATAGAATACCGGGAACTGCCCGTCATTGGCTTCCGCTACTTTGATTTTTGCCAGATCTGCTTCACACGTTACAGCAGGCACTTCACAGTTGGCAGGCTCTTCATCGGAATAAACCAGCTCTTGGCCCATCGCCTCGGCAATGCCTGAGCAATTGCTGAACAGATAAATCAGGTCATAGCCATATTTTCTGAAGCCTGCAATATGGGACTCTGCCATAACTTTCCCATCCAACTGGAAATCCCGGATATTCCGGTCGATGAGCTGTGCCACGTTACTCGTCATAATCGGCATGCAGAGAATCCGGTCCAGGGGTTTGCCCGAAAGAAGAGCCAGCAGCCGCTCTTTTGATGTCAGTATATCTTCTCTGATTTTCATGCTTAGTTCCCCCCGAACATGTCTTTAACGCGTCTGACTGCTTCACCAGCATCTTTCGTATAGAGGTCCGCACCGATTCGATCAGCAAACTGCTGGGAAATGGGGCCGCCGCCGATCAGAACCTTATATTTGTTTCGGACGCTCTTCTCTTCCAATTGATCGATGACTGTCTTCATACCGTCCATTGTCGTTGTCATCAGGGTCGACATGCAGATGATATGGGCGCCTATTTCTTCAGCCTTATCAACAAACCGGCTCAATTGAACATCTCTGCCCAAATCATGTACTTCGCAGCCACCCGCTTCCATCATGATCCGCACCAGATTCTTGCCGATATCATGGGTATCGCCCTGTACAACACCGATTACCACTTTGATGGGGTCCGCCATGGAAGATTGGTCCAAATGGGGTTTCACTACATCCAGGCCCGCGTTCATGGCATCTGAACAGATAAGAACCTCCGGCAGGAAATATTCCTCTTCCTCATACAGACGACTGACCTCATTCATGCCTGCGATTAGTCCCTCCGTTATGATCTCATTTGCCGGAATCCCCATTGTGAGGGTTTCGTGGCAAAGGACCACCACCTGTTTTTCTTCCATTTCAACCAAAGCAACACTCATTTTTTTAAATAAGGTTTCTTTTTCCATGTGAACCGTCCCTTCAAAATTAATTTTGACTACAATTGCTGGATTAATGATAACAAATTTTAGCCAATCAAATCATTCGCTTATTTAATACCCGAATGATTCACTATTCACAATCTAAATGTATACACTGATAAAATGGCACCTGAAACGGCATTGGTGTGTTCATATAAAATCGGACTTCAAAATCATCTGTATAATTGATCTGTTTGGGTAAAACCGATTCAACATTACCGATTTGCAGTAAATCATCAATTTCTGTCATTGTCTTCACTTCCGTTTGATTAATTATAAAAAATACCCTGCCATGGTAGCCACAGCCTCTTTCTCTGTGTCTACTTTGCAGGGTAACATTTCTGATGTCTGTCACAACAATGCCGAACCTGTTTTTATCACGAAAAATGGTCAGGGAGATTTGGTTGTATTCGGGCGACGTCCGGAACCAGCCCGGATCATACCCGAAATCCTTGCGGCAGATGCATTGTTCGTATGAAGTACGCGGCGGGCCTTTGACTTTATTTCATTAATCCAATTCAATTTCCAATAATTTCGTCAATGCTATATTCATTTCTTAATTCTACAGTCAGTTTGTCCCAAAGATAAATCCGTCGTTTTAGCTCTTTGGGATATTGAGGATCAAAATACGTTCCCAGTATTTCATTACTTTCTAATTCCTCAATTGTACGGTTATCCATTGATACCATTGCCCTAATCGTTCCTGCTAATTGTCTGCTCATTTCATCAAGGTTTTCTTTTATGGAGCACACGAGCCCATTGATTAGCAGTGCTGAAACGTATGGGCTTTCACAAGATTGTTCACGCAGTTGCTTGGATATTTCGGTTTTCAAGTCTCTTAATTGTTCTTCTGAATCGCAATACACCAACAATTTCTTTTTTCTTCCTAAATGTAAATTCAGTCCGCGTGCTTTTCCTCCAATGCTTCTCAAAACAAAAGCACTTAATTCAATGGCATCTTTTCGGTATCCTCTTTCTGACATCCCATCAGTGAGGGATTCATAAGTTCTTATAAATTCACTATTCAGCTTTGAAATCAGGCTTTCTATTTCATCTAAAAATTCTTGGTCTTGCCCAAAGGGAATTAGCCACATATTGTATATTTCTTCGATTCTCTTGCCCGTCAATTTCTTTTCTTCATTCCCAAATGAAAGAGCTGACATTCGAGCCAATTTCAGCATTGTGGGCTTCAATTTTTCAAAACTGTCCTTATCAGTCTTTTCAATGGTCTTAATCAGTTCATGTATGATTTTCATGTCTTCTCCATTTCTTGACCCCATAAACTTGCCTTCACATTTGGAGCCGCGTATTTCATATAGCGCTCCGCCTTGCCGACGGCCCTTGAGCCGGACAGGAGGAGAATGACCTCAAAGTGGGACTTGCTCCCCGGAGATGCCCGAAGCCCTTGCGCAAGACCTTGTGTTATCTGCTGCCACTGTCCCTACCTCTATTATCACATATATGTTATAATCGTTTTAGGAAAGTGCACACCTGAGAGAATTGATTTACTACACCAAAAATGAAAAATGTCCTGTGATTGATTTTCTCCGGTCTCTTCCCAGAAAAGATCAGGTCAAGACTCTCCGTGATCTCGATTTGCTTCAGGAATATGGGTTTGAGCTTGGTCTTCCCTATTTGAAGAAGATGCAGAATGCGGAAGACCTATGGGAGGTAAGAACCAAATTCAGTTCCAACAGATACCGTGTGTTCTTCTTTTCCTATGTTGATGGAAATTTCATTCTCCTTCATGGTTTTCAAAAGAAAACTGACAAGACACCTCCCCGCGAAATCCAACTGGCACTCAGCAGAAAACATGACTATATAGAAAGGGGCTTACACCATGAGACATGAAGATGTTAAAAAGATGTTGTTTGAAGATGATGAGCTTAAACGTGAATATGATGCTCTTGCTCCCATTTATGAAATTACACGAGAGCTTATCCGGCTCCGAATTGAAAATGGGCTAACTCAAAAAGATCTTGCCGATTTGATTGGAACGAAGCAGTCTGCAATCTCAAGGCTTGAAAATGGTTCTTATAATCCAAGCGTTGGGTTTCTCAACAAGATTGCTCATGCAGTTGGCAAGGAACTTCATATCTCTATCACTTGATGAGAGCCGATTTTCGGCTTTTTTTCTTTTATTTGTTTTTAAATGGGTTTCCATCTTAGGTGGTGGCAGATAACGTTCCGGCTTGCCTACGCCCACGAACCGGACAGAAGGAGAATGACCCTGAAGAGGCGCTTGACGCCTGGTGAGTGGGTGTGGATTCGGTCGACCGTCCGGAACCGGCCCGAATCATGCCCGAAACCCTTGCGGCAGAGCCCTTGTTCGTATAATCAACTCATACCAGTCATATTGGGGTATGAGTTTTTTAATGCAATTAATCAGCCAGGCAGAGGACCAACCCATTGTTGGGCCACGAGCCCGTCGTCTAAACTGTTCCTGCCGGTTGCTCCACTCTCATACCTCGATTAAGCTGGTTGGGCCATGAGCCCGTATCACCGCGCGAACCTGGGGAGGGCATGGATACCGGGTCTGGCACTCAAAAGGAGGTTTTATGAAACCCATTTTGTCAATTGATGTGTCTAAAGAGAAAAGCGTGGCGGGGGTATTCTTATATCAAAACAATCCGGTAGGAAAACCAAAGGTATTCCAGCATACTCGAAAGGAACTGTTGAAGCTGTCTGCCTCCCTGAAAGAGCTGGAGCAAACCTACCTAGTGAAGCCCCAGGTGGTAATGGAGGCGACCGGCAACTATTCCAAGCCTTTGGCGGAGTTCTTTCATTCGGAGGGTTTCGAGGTGTTTATCCTCAATCCTCTGACTACTCACCAAGTGAAGAAGAAAACCATCCGGAAGATCAAGACCGATCCGGTGGACGTGTCCCGAATCGCCCAGGTATTCTATACCTCAGAGCTAGTCCCATTCGAGCCGCAAAGTGAGGCAATCACATCGCTTCGGGAGCTGGCACGGCAGTATGAAGGCCTTAATAACACGACGACAGAAGTTGAAATGCGACTTATCAGCCTGCTGGACAGCGTGTTTCCCAATTACGGCTCCTTGTTCTCCAGCACTCGGAACAAGGCGTCCCTGGCGCTGCTTCACGCCTGGCCGACGCCGGACCTTCTGTTGAAAGCATCGGTGGATGAGATTGCGGAGGTCATGAAGCCATCCATGCGCCCGCTTGTATGGCGCAGAGCCAGGGCTAAAAAGGCACTGGATGCTGCCGGGGAGAGTGTCGGATGCCGTTCGGCACAGCAGTCAGCAGCCATCTCCATCCGTCATACGGTGGAGCTTCTGGTCCATTTTCAGGACATCCTGACTGATATTCGTGCTCAGATGAACAGCATCGCAGCACTCTCTCCCCAATGTGAACTTCTCCGCACCGTACCAGGAATCGGGGAAGTGACAGCCTGTGTGATTCTTTCAGAGGTTGGTGACATCAATCGATTCGCCACCAAGAAACAGCTGGTGGCCTATGCGGGTTTGGATCCAGCGGTGTTCCAGTCGGGAAAGTTCACGGCGAGGAATAACCGGATCTCCAAACGGGGTTCTCCCTATCTGAGGAAGGCCTTGTATCAGGCTGCTTTTGTAGGGATTGCAGAGAGGAAAGGTCAGCCAGTGAATCCGGTGATCCGCCGATTCTATAATTTGAAGAAGAGCCAAGGCAAGCTTGGGAAAGTGGCTCTAATTGCTGCAGCCAGTAAGCTTTTATGTATGGTGTTCGGGATAATGAAGTCGGGTAAACCCTTTGAAGTGAGGTAGTGATTAGATACCCCGTTTGATTTCAAGACCTTCAGGAAAGGTCTATTTGGCATGGGAAAAGGTGTGGAATGAAGAATTTTGTTGACAGCAGTTAGCTGGTTTACATGATGGTAATGGGCGAGCTGGAGCGCAGGACGCGCGGAAGCTCTTTCTTTTCAGGGTTAGTATCTTTAAATCGTCTTTTCCATTTTTCTTTCCGTGTTCAATTTTATCAATGCAATACCACATTGTTCGCGGAACCACTACAGTAGATTTGTCCAAACAAAACCCAGTGAAAAACCCTTTTTCTTTTACTTTTTTTCCATTTCATTCTATCATTCTTTTTCCAATTCATGTGCTTTTATTATGGGTTTCTTACATGTTCCCAGAACGCCCTTGTAGATCTGCGCACCTGAACCCAGATGTGCAAAATGGGAAACTCAACGTCCCCCATTTTCTTTTCGCATTTTTCTTATGTCACTAAATTATATTTCTAATCTCAAAGTATGCTAACCACTGCAGTGGCTCTGCCTGCGCCGAGCCAATTTGCAATTTACAGGTCACCAGTAAACAATTTATATCTTTCGTCTTCTTTGATTTACGTTATGTTGATTTCTTTAGTGCCCGCTAGGACAGCGGGCATTCTAGCCCATTACTGTTATGTAACGTTTGGCTTGCCGACGCCCACCGAACCGGACAGGAGAAGCCTGACCTCGTAGGCGGGACTTGCTCCCCGGTGAGTGGGTGTGGATTCGGGCGACCGTCCGAATCGGCCCCAATCATGCCCGAATCCCTTGCGGTAAGCCTGTGTTATACGAAGTTTGTGGGGGTGAGCTTTCGCGCACGATGTGCGGAAGCGACTTCTTTTAAACTTCTTTTCCGCCCTCAATAGCATTCAGCTTTTCAATTCACTTGGAATTGTAACCCTTCGGAATCGCACAGATCACGCCGAACCACTGCATAGGCCCTGCCAGCGCCAAACCCAATGGCTTTAAAACTTCTTTCAATGTCCTTTACGTCTTTCCAATTCTTTAATGTCCCTACCACTTCTTTTCGTCTTTAATTTCTTCAGCCTATCGAAACATGGATGTGATCTGAAACCTGCACTTCAGGACACCCCATCTTTTGAACTTGATCTTTGTGACCGCATGGAGGCGGGAATTCGTCTTTACCCCCACAAATTTTGTATAACGTTTGGCTTGCCGACGCCCTTCGAACCGGACAGGATGAGCCTACCCGGGAGAGGGGCTTGCCCCCCGGTGAGAGGGTGTGATTTCGGGCGACCGTCCGAAATCGGCCCCGAACTGCCCGAAATCCTTGCGGCAGAGCCTGTGTTAAGTGATGGTTCATGCGTTCAATTATGGCCGGCATGGACGCCGGCTTCATTAATGTTCTCAGATTTTCGTTATATATTTCCAAATTAACGTTGTTACGATTGCAATTACTGCATTAAATAGCAGCGTATCTTTTAAAATTTTCTTTTCTCTCGATTTCTTGTACATTAAGTAGTTCAGAACACTTGTACAACAAACCAAAATCACGCTATATATTACGAAAACCAGCAGCAAAGCGAACAATTCTGAACGCTCTTTTAAAAGAAAAAGAGGTCCGATAGCAATTGGAAGAGTTATTACAAATGAATATTTTTCATATATTCCATCTTTGCTCTTTGCAAAAGGATTAGGATCGTATTTACCCGTTTTGAAAAGGTTAATATTTCTATAAATCGAATATGCAAATACTGCAATCGTGTAGATAAGGTATAACTTCACTGCCAAATTTATCGCCTCTTTTTTTATCCTTTTTTATCCCGCAGCACGATGCTGCGTCAATAGCATGAACTGTCACTTAACGTTTGGCTTGCCGACGCCCACGAACCGGACCACAGAGGCCAGCCCCAGAGAGGCGCTTGACGCCCGGTGAGAGGGTGTGGATTCGGGCGACCGTCCGAATCAGCCCCAATCATGCCCGAATCCCTTGCGGCAGAGCCGGTGTTATACGAAGTTTATGGGGGTGAGCTTTCGCGCACGATGTGCGGAAGCGACTTCTTTTAAACTTCTTTTTTGTCTTGAATGTCAGTGGACCTGGGTTTTCAATTTCACTCATGTTCTAAACTGTAGAAGTTGCAGCGATTACATCGGACAGCTGCATAGGCCCTGCCAGTGCTGAACCCAATTGTCTTTTATTTCTTTCAATGCTCCTTATGCCTTTCCAATTCTTTGATGGCTCTTAAACTTCTTTCGATGTCCCTTCAGCTCTTCAATATCTTTAATGTCACTGCGATGTCTTTTCGTCTTTCCAATTCTTTAGCCTATCGAAACATGGATGTGATCTGAAAACCTGCTCTTCAGAACACCCCATCTTTTGACCTTGATCTTTGTGACCGCATGGAGGCGGGAATACTTCTTTACCCCCATAAATTTTGTATAACGTTTGGCTTGCCGACGCCCACGAACCGGACAGGAGGAGCTTGACCCAGAAGTGGGGCTTGCCCCCCGGTGAGAGGGTGTGGTTTCGGGCGACCGTCCGAAATCGGCCCGAACATGCCCGAAACCCTTGCGGCAGAGCCGGTGTTAAGTGATGGCTTATGCGTTCAATTAAGGCCGGCATGGACGCCGGCTCCATTAATTTTCTTAGATTCTCGTTACGTATTTCCAAATTAACAATGTTGATATTGTAATTACTGCATCAAATATAATGGTGTCTTTCAAAATTTTCTTTTCTCTCGATTTCCTGTACATTAAGTAGTTCAGAACACTTGTAGAACAAACCAGAACGACTGTATACACTACGAAAATTATCAGTAGAGCAAACAAGTCTGAATGCTCTTTGAGAAGAAAAATTGGTCCTATGGCAATTGGAAGAGTTATTACAAATGAGTATTTTTCATATACTCCATCTTTGCTTTTTTTAAAAGGATTCGGATCATATCTCCCTGTTTTGAACAAGTTAATATTTCTATAAATCGAATATGCAAATACGGCAACCACGTATAAAAGGTATATTTTTACTTTCAAAGTTTATCTCCTCTTCTTTTGAGTCTTTTTAAATCCCGCAGCACGATGCTGCGGCAATAGCATGAGCTGTCACTTAACGTTTTGCATTGCCGACGCCCTTGCGCCGGACAAGAAGAGAATGACCCCAAAGAGGGACTTGCTCCCCGGCGAAGGGGTGTGGATTCGGGCGACCGTCCGAATCGGCCCCAGAGATGCCCGAAGCCCTTGCGGCAGATGCGCTGTTAGCCGATGGCAGGGGGGCCGGAGCCCATGGAGGGGCGTAGGGGGGTTATTGGGTTTCAATTGTCGGTAATGTCACTTCTTCAATACCCATTGCATCTTCCCATTCTTTCCAGTCACTCTCTTGAATCTGAAAGTAACCACTGATTCCGTTGATGGCAAAAAAATTACCATAACAGCTTACACGTGCAGTGACTGTTCTTCCATTGGTTAAAGTGATTTCTGACGGATAGGCCCCTTTCCATAATGTGAAATCTTGTACATATCTTGCTCTTCCAATTAAGTCCCCCGGAATTTCTTTAACTTTTTCTTCTGGAGTTCTTCCCCATACGGTGTTACTATCCATACGTTCTATATAGACGTCCATTTTTCCCATCTGATCTAATAACTCTTCTGCCTTCTTTTGATCTTTTTCTGAAAATTGAACCCCAAGTATTTCGTTCAGGGTTTTGGGTTCTCGCATACTATCCCATGATAAATACGCAAGCAATATTATAACGGCAACAACTGCGAGTGCCAGTATTTTCTTTGTATTTTTCTTCATTTCAGTCTCCCTGTCTCATTTCTCTTTCCCCGCCAGGACGGCGGGGTTTATCCCCCCTGGTGTTGGCTAACGTTTGGCTTGCCGACGCCCTCCGAACCGGACAGGAGGAGCTTGACCCGGAAGTGGGGCTTGCCCCCCGGTGAGAGGGTGTGATTTCGGGCGACCGTCCGGAATCGGCCCCGAACTGCCCGAAATCCTTGCGGCAGAGCCTGTGTTATGTAAAGTATAGGGGGGCGAGCTTTCGCGCACGATGTGCGGAAGCGACTTCTTTTAAACTTCTTTTTCGCCCCTAATATTATTTCGCTTTTCACCGCAACCTTTAGAAATTGAGCAGATTGCGCTGAGCCACTGCATAAGGGCTGCCAGTACTGAGCCCAATTGCTCCTAACCTTCTTTGAAAATGTCACTTCTGCTTTTCCAATTCTTTAATCGCCCTACCATTTCTTTTCGTGTTCAATTCTCTAAACTGGTCCTCTGTCAAGAAATCGGACAACCTAAACTTAGTTTTTCTGCATGAAGT